>NZ_JBVKAH010000028.1:0-1278 GCF_055598725.1 Streptomyces sp. NPDC039423 | reverse complement strand
GGACTCGAAGGACCAGCAGCCGGGCTGGCCGTTGAGCGCGGGAACGACGATCCAGGTGCCGTCCTCCCGGTCCGCCTGCTTGGACGCGGCGGACAGCGGCGCGATGAACACCTCACCCGCGTCCGGCGTGGACTGGCGGAGGTAGAAACCGGCCGGCTTCCCACTCGCCGGCTGCAACGACTGCCGCTTGGCCCGGTGCTGCCCCTCCATGAGGAACCGCGCGACGTCCTCGTCGCTGCCCGCCAGCGCCTTCTTCGCGGCGGCGACCAGGTTGGGCTGCACACCGGTCTTCTCCGCGGCGGCCTGGATCTGCACCGCCAGACGGCGGTTGGCCTCGGCGATCTGCTTGCGACGCGCCTCGTCGTCCTTCTTGTACGCCTCCTCCGCACCGGTGTGGATGAAAGCCTTCCACACCGCCGCATCCGGACTGAGGACCGCCCGCTGCGCGGCGGCGAACAACTCGCTCGACTTCGCATCGGCCGGCGCCAGACGCAGCAGCTCACGGATGAAGTTGTCGTCGCTCAGCGCCAGCATGGCCTCCGACGGCGTGATGCGGAACAGCGCGGCGGCGTTGGTGCGGGCGGCGATCTCCCGGCGGCGCTCGGCCTCCGCGCGGTTGTTCTCCTCCAGCTCCTTCAGCTCGTTGGCCACATCCCGCTGGTGGGCCTCACGCGCGCCGTTGGTGATGAACTCCTGCCACGCGGCCGCGTCCCCGGCCAGAGCCGCCGCGGCCGCGGCACGCACCTCGGGCCCGGCGGCCTCGTGACGCAGCACCGCGCGGATGAAGTTGTCATCGCTCAGATCCAGCAGGTCGGGGCTGTTGGGGATACCGACCGCGATCAGCGCCTGGGACTTCGCCAGCCGCGCGGCACGGGCGGCATCCGCCTTGTCCTTCTCCCGCTGCTTGTCCACGGCGTAGGCCTCGTGGATGCCGGTGACGATGAACTGGACGTGGTCGGCGTCCGTCTCACTCATCATCGCGGCCTCCGCGGCCTGCCGCACCGCGTCGAACACCTCCCCGCCATCACGGGCCTTCTGCCACAGAGCGTGGATGAAATCATGGTCGCTCAGCAGCAGCACGTCCGGGCTCGGATCCAGACGCACCACCGCCGCGGCATCCACCCGCTGCGTGTCGGTCGTCCCGATCCCCGCCGCCGCAGCCGCAGCGGCCGGCGGAGCGGCGATGGCAGCCTGCGGCGCGGCCACAGCCGTGACGGAAGCGACCGCGGTCACAGTCACAAACCCGCGCGTAACAGCTCTCCGCACCCGGGCGGAGTT
>NZ_JBVKAH010000026.1:0-2737 GCF_055598725.1 Streptomyces sp. NPDC039423 | reverse complement strand
GGGGTGTGGGAGTTCGTTACTTCAGAACTAACACAGTGGACGCGAGCAACTGAGGACAAGCCCTCGGCCTATTAGTACCGGTCAACTCCACCCATTACTGGGCTTCCATATCCGGCCTATCAACCCAGTCGTCTACTGGGAGCCTTACCCTCTCAAGGAGGTGGGAATACTCATCTCGAAGCAGGCTTCCCGCTTAGATGCTTTCAGCGGTTATCCCTCCCGAACGTAGCCAACCAGCCATGCCCTTGGCAGGACAACTGGCACACCAGAGGTTCGTCCGTCCCGGTCCTCTCGTACTAGGGACAGCCCTTCTCAATATTCCTACGCGCACAGCGGATAGGGACCGAACTGTCTCACGACGTTCTAAACCCAGCTCGCGTACCGCTTTAATGGGCGAACAGCCCAACCCTTGGGACCGACTCCAGCCCCAGGATGCGACGAGCCGACATCGAGGTGCCAAACCATCCCGTCGATATGGACTCTTGGGGAAGATCAGCCTGTTATCCCCGGGGTACCTTTTATCCGTTGAGCGACGGCGCTTCCACAAGCCACCGCCGGATCACTAGTCCCGACTTTCGTCCCTGCTCGACCCGTCGGTCTCACAGTCAAGCTCCCTTGTGCACTTACACTCAACACCTGATTGCCAACCAGGCTGAGGGAACCTTTGGGCGCCTCCGTTACTCTTTAGGAGGCAACCGCCCCAGTTAAACTACCCATCAGACACTGTCCCTGATCCGGATCACGGACCCAGGTTAGACATCCAGCACGACCAGAGTGGTATTTCAACGGCGACTCCACCTGAACTGGCGTCCAAGCTTCACAGTCTCCCACCTATCCTACACAAGCCGAACCGAACACCAATATCAAACTGTAGTAAAGGTCCCGGGGTCTTTCCGTCCTGCTGCGCGAAACGAGCATCTTTACTCGTAGTGCAATTTCACCGGGCCTATGGTTGAGACAGTCGAGAAGTCGTTACGCCATTCGTGCAGGTCGGAACTTACCCGACAAGGAATTTCGCTACCTTAGGATGGTTATAGTTACCACCGCCGTTTACTGGCGCTTAAGTTCTCAGCTTCGCCCTGTCGAAACAGAGCTAACCGGTCCCCTTAACGTTCCAGCACCGGGCAGGCGTCAGTCCGTATACATCGCCTTACGGCTTCGCACGGACCTGTGTTTTTAGTAAACAGTCGCTTCTCGCTGGTCTCTGCGGCCACCCCCAGCTCACGGAGTAAATCCGATCACCGGTGATGGCCCCCCTTCTCCCGAAGTTACGGGGGCATTTTGCCGAGTTCCTTAACCATAGTTCACCCGAACGCCTCGGTATTCTCTACCTGACCACCTGAGTCGGTTTAGGGTACGGGCCGCCATGAAACTCGCTAGAGGCTTTTCTCGACAGCATAGGATCATCCACTTCACCACAATCGGCTCGGCATCAGGTCTCAGCCTTAATGTGTGACGGATTTGCCTATCACACGGCCTACACCCTTACCCCGGGACAACCACCGCCCGGGCTGGACTACCTTCCTGCGTCACCCCATCGCTTACCTACTACAGGTCTGGTCCGTCGGCTCCACCACTTTCCTTTCCCCGAAGGGTCCGGAACGGCTTCACGGACTTAGCATCGCCTGGTTCGATACTGGGCGTTTCAAAGCGGGTACCGGAATATCAACCGGTTGTCCATCGACTACGCCTGTCGGCCTCGCCTTAGGTCCCGACTTACCCTGGGCAGATCAGCTTGACCCAGGAACCCTTAGTCAATCGGCGCACACGTTTCTCACGTGTGTATCGCTACTCATGCCTGCATTCTCACTCGTGAACCGTCCACAACTCGCTTCCGCGGCTGCTTCACCCGGCACACGACGCTCCCCTACCCATCACAGTCCCCGTTGGGGGTATGTACTGCAATGACACGACTTCGGCGGTACGCTTGAGCCCCGCTACATTGTCGGCGCGGAATCACTTGACCAGTGAGCTATTACGCACTCTTTCAAGGGTGGCTGCTTCTAAGCCAACCTCCTGGTTGTCTCTGCGACTCCACATCCTTTCCCACTTAGCGTACGCTTAGGGGCCTTAGTCGATGCTCTGGGCTGTTTCCCTCTCGACCATGGAGCTTATCCCCCACAGTCTCACTGCCGCGCTCTCACTTACCGGCATTCGGAGTTTGGCTAAGGTCAGTAACCCGGTAGGGCCCATCGCCTATCCAGTGCTCTACCTCCGGCAAGAAACACACGACGCTGCACCTAAATGCATTTCGGGGAGAACCAGCTATCACGGAGTTTGATTGGCCTTTCACCCCTAACCACAGGTCATCCCCCAGGTTTTCAACCCTGGTGGGTTCGGTCCTCCACGAAGTCTTACCTCCGCTTCAACCTGCCCATGGCTAGATCACTCCGCTTCGGGTCTTGAGCGCGCTACTGAATCGCCCTGTTCGGACTCGCTTTCGCTACGGCTTCCCCACACGGGTTAACCTCGCAACACACCGCAAACTCGCAGGCTCATTCTTCAAAAGGCACGCAGTCACGAGATACAAGCAAGCTTGCATCCGACGCTCCCACGGCTTGTAGGCACACGGTTTCAGGTACTATTTCACTCCGCTCCCGCGGTACTTTTCACCATTCCCTCACGGTACTATCCGCTATCGGTCACCAGGGAATATTTAGGCTTAGCGGGTGGTCCCGCCAGATTCACACGGGATTTCTCGGGCCCCGTGCTACTTGGGTGTCTCTTAAACGAGCCG
>NZ_JBVKAH010000025.1:0-10038 GCF_055598725.1 Streptomyces sp. NPDC039423 | reverse complement strand
TCATCGACCACACCGGCCGAACCATCCACCGGCACCACCGACCACTCCACCCGGAACAAGGCATCGCGGGTGACGTCCTGGGTCGTGTCGAGCTGGTCGGGCGAGAAGGTCCGCAGCGCCAGGCTGCGCACGGAGGCGACCGGCACGCCCTCGGCGTCCGCGATCTCCAGCGCCACCGCGTCCTTCCCCGCGCGGGAGAGCCGCACGCGCAGCGTGTCCGCTCCCACGGCGTGGACCGCGACACCGCTCCAGGCGAACGGAAGGCGTCCCTGCCCGGTGTCCTCGATGAGCGAGCCGAGTCCGACCGCGTGCAGGACGGCGTCGAGCAGGGCCGGGTGCAGGGTGAACTGCGCCGGTCCGGGATCGATGTCCTCCCCGAGGCTCACCTCGGCGAAGACCTCCTCGCCCCGGCGCCAGGCGGCGCGGAGCCCCTGGAACACCGGACCGTAGCCGAAACCGGCGTCGGCGAGGCCCTCGTACAGCCCCTCCACCGCGACCGGCTCCGCCCCGGCCGGCGGCCACACGCCGAGCTCGAACGCCGGGGCCTCCGCCCCTTCGGCCAGGACGGCGGTCGCGTGGCGCAGCCAGGGCTCGTCGTCCGGGGCGCGATCGGCGCGCGAGTGGAAGACGACGGATCGGCGTCCCTGCCCGTCGGGCGCGGCAACGGCGATCTGGAGCTCGATCCCGCCGTCGTCGGGAAGCACCAGCGGCGCCTCCAGGGTCAGTTCGTCGACCCGGTCGCAGCCGACCTGGTCACCGGCGCGCAGCGCCAGTTCCACGAACGCCGTGCCCGGCAGCAGCACCGTCCCGGCGACCGCGTGGTCGGCGAGCCACGGATGTGTCTCCAGCGACAGCCGGCCCGTGAGCAGCAGGCCCTCGGCGTCCGCCAGGGCCACGGAGGCGCCCAGCAGCGGATGGTCGGCGGAGCGGAGGCCGGCGGTGGTGACGTCTCCCCCGAGGGTTCCGGCGTCGAGCCAGTAGTGCTCCCGTTGGAAGGCGTACGTCGGCAGGTCGACGCGCCGGGCGCCGGTCGAGGCGTAGAACGCCCGCCAGTCGACCGGGAGGCCGCGTACGTGCGCCTGGGCGAGAGCGGCGGTGACCGTCTCCGCCTCGGGCCGGCCGGAGCGGAGGGCGGGCGCGAAGACGGCCGCGTCCGCCTCGCCGGTCAGGCAGTCCTGGGCCAGGGCCGACAGGACCCCGTCGGGGCCGAGTTCGAGGTACGTGGTGACCCCGACGGCCTCCAAGGCCCGGACACCGTGCAGGAATCGCACGGCCTCGCGGACGTGACGTACCCAGAAGTCCGCCGACCCCATCTCGTCCGTGACCAGCGCACCGGTCAGGTTCGAGACAACCGGGATACGCGGAACCTCGTAGGAGATGCCCTCCACGATCCGCCGGAAGTCGGCCAGCATGCCGTCCATGTGCGGCGAGTGGAACGCATGGCTCACGCTCAGCCGCTTCGTCTTACGGCCCTGCTCCTCGAAGTGCTCGGCGATGGACACCGCGTCGGCCTCGTCACCCGCGACCACGACCGACTGCGGACCGTTGATCGCCGCGATGCTCACCCGGTCGCTGAGCAGCGGAAGGACCTCGTCCTCCGACGCCTGCACCGCGATCATCACGCCACCGGTCGGCAGCGCCTGCATCAACCGGCCACGAGCCGCCACCAGCCTGCACGCGTTCTCCAGCGAGAACACCCCGGCCACATGCGCGGCCGCGATCTCACCGATCGAATGACCCGCCAGGAAGTCCGGCTTCACGCCCCAGCTCTCGACGAGCCGGAACAGCGCCACCTCGACCGCGAACAGCGCGGGCTGGGTGAACTCCGTACGGTCGAGAGCAGCGGTGTCCGACCCGAACAGCACGTCCTTCAGCGGCAGGTCCAGGTGCGCGCACACCGCATCCAGCGCCTCCGCGAACACCGGGAACGCCTCGTACAGCTCACGACCCATGCCCAACCGCTGGCTGCCCTGACCCGTGAACAGGAACGCCAGCTTGCCCCGCGCGCCCGCCTCGCCGCGCACGATGCGGTTGGTGGTCCGGCCCGTGGAGAGCGCGGCCAGGTCGGTGAGGGCGCTGTCCGGGTCGGCCGCCAGGACAACGGCGCGGTGTTCCAGGGCGGCGCGACCGGTCGCCAGGGAGAAGCCGACGTCGGCCGGGGTCGCCCCGTCCGGACGGCCGCGCAGGTGGGCGAGCAGACGTCCGGCCTGGGCGTGCAGGGCCTCTTCCGTACGGCCCGAGACGGGCCAGGGCAGTACGGGCGGCACCGACAGCGGGCGCGGGGCCTCCTCGCCGTCCGCCTCGGGGGCGGAGGGCTGGTGGGCCTCGTCCGGCGGGAGCGGGGCCTGCTCGATGATGGTGTGCGCGTTGGTGCCGCTGATACCGAACGACGACACGGCGGCGCGGCGCGGGCGGCCGGTCTCCGGCCAGTCGACCGACTCCCTGAGCAGGGAGACGGCCCCGGCGGCCCAGTCGACGTTGGTCGACGGCTCGTCGACGTGCAAGGTCTTCGGGATGCGGCCGTGGCGGATCGCCATGACCATCTTGATGATGCCGGCGACACCGGCGGCGGCCTGGGTGTGCCCGAGGTTGGACTTGACCGAGCCGAGCCACAGGGGGCTGTCCTCGGTGTGCTCGCGGCCGTACGTGGCCAGCAGTGCCTGCGCCTCGATCGGGTCGCCCAGCGTCGTCCCCGTACCGTGCGCCTCGACGACGTCGACCTCGGCGGCCGTGAGCCGGGCGTCGGCCAGGGCCTGGCGGATGACGCGCTGCTGGGACGGACCGTTCGGGGCGGTCAGCCCGTTGCTGGCGCCGTCCTGGTTGACCGCCGAGCCACGGACCACGGCCAGCACCGGGTGGCCGTTCTTGCGGGCGTCCGACAGGCGCTCGACGAGCAGCATGCCCGCGCCCTCGGCCCAGCCGGTGCCGTCCGCCGAGTCCGCGAAGGACTTGCAGCGGCCGTCGAAGGACAGGCCGCGCTGGCGGCTGAACTCGGTGAAGGTGCCGGGCGTGGCCATGACGGTGACGCCGCCCGCGAGGGCGAGGGTGCACTCGCCCTTGCGGAGCGCCTGGATGGCGAGGTGGAGCGTGACGAGGGAGGACGAGCAGGCGGTGTCGACGGTGAGCGCGGGGCCCTCCAGGCCGAAGGTGTACGAGACCCGGCCGGAGGCGATGCTGCTGGATCCGCCGGTGCCCAGGTACCCCTCGACCTCTTCGGGTACGGCGCGCAGCCGGGAGGCGTAGTCGTGGTACATGACGCCCGCGAAGACGCCGGTACGGCTGCCGCGCACCGAGGTGGGGTCGATGCCCGCCCGCTCGAACGCCTCCCAGGAGGTTTCGAGGAGCAGCCGCTGCTGCGGGTCCATCGCCACGGCCTCGCGGGGCGAGATCCCGAAGAACGCCGGGTCGAAGCGGTTGGCGCCGTGCAGGAAGCCGCCTTCCTGCACGTAGCTCGTGCCCCGCCCGTCCGGGTCGTCGTCGAAGAGGCTCCCCATGTCCCAGCCCCGGTCGGTGGGGAAGGGGGTGATGGCGTCGGTCTCCTCGGACACCAGTCGCCACAGGTCCTCCGGCGACTCGACGTCCCCCGGGTAGCGGCAGCTCATCCCGATGATCGCGATCGGCTCCTGCTCCTCCGACTCGACCTCCTGAAGACGGCGACGCGTCTCATGGAGATCGGCAGTCACCCGCTTCAGGAAGTACCGGAGTTTTTCCTCATTCATGCGTGCATCCCTCGTACAGAAGCCAGAAAGACAGAGCCGTCGGTAAGGCGGGGCCGAGCCGCGAGCGGTCGTCGCATCAGGAGATTCCGAACTCCTTGCCGATGAAGTCGAAGAGGTCGTCGTCGGTCGCGGTCTCGAGGACCTCGGCCACGTCGTCCTCGCCGTCGCCCTCGGCCGCCCGGTCCCCGGCCTCGCTCCACGCGGCGAGCAGCGCCTGGAGGCGCTCGGTGATCCGGTCACGGCCGTCGTCGTCGGGCAGGGAGGCGACGAGCGTCTTCTCCAGCCGGTCCAGTTCGGCGAGCAGCGGGGGAACCGCCGCGGCGCCGTCCTGCCAGAGCTCGTCCCGCAGGTAGTCCACCAGCGCGGCCGGTGTCGGGTAGTCGAAGACGAGCGTGGCGGGCAGGCGTACCCCGGTCGCTCCGCCGAGCCGGTTGCGCAGCTCGACGGCGGTCAGCGAGTCGAAGCCGACCTCGCTGAACGACCGTGCCGGGTCGACCGCTTCGGGCCCGGCGAAGCCGAGGACCGCGGCCACGTGCGTGCAGACGAGGTCCAGCAGGGCCTCGTCCCGCGCGGCCGGCGAGAGCCCGGTCAGGCGCTCCCGCAGCGCGGTACCGCCGTCGGCACCGGTCTCGGCTGCACCCGCCGCACGGCGGACGGGCGTACGGACGAGTCCGCTGAGCAGCGGCGGGAGCATCCCGCCACCGCTCGCCTGCGCCCGCAGGGCGGCCAGGTCCAGCTTGACCGGCACGAACACCGCCTGCTCGGACGCCCAAGTGGCGTCGAACAGAGCCACGCCCTCCTCGGCGGACAGCGCGGCCACACCACCACGGCCCAGCCTCGACACGTCCTCCGCGCCCAGCTCACCCGCCATGCCGCCTCCATCGGCGGCCCACAGGCCCCAGGCCAGCGAGGTGCCGGCCAGACCGGCGGCCCGGCGGTGCTGCGCCAGCGCGTCCAGGAACACATTGCCCGCCGCGTAGTTCGCCTGACCCGCACCACCGAACACACCAGCAGCGGAGGAGAACAGCACGAACGCCGACAGGTCCAGATCCCGGGTCAGCTCATGGAGGTTCCAGGCGCCGTCGACCTTCGGACGCAGCACGCTCGAAAGACGCTCCGGCGTCAGGGACCCGACCACACCGTCATCCAGGACGCCGGCCGTGTGGACCACGGCCGTCAACGGATGCGCCTCGGACACCTGAGACAAAGCCTCAGCCAGGGCGTCCCGGTCGGCGACATCACACGCCGCCCACGACACCTCAGCACCCAGCCCCGCCAACTCCGCCGTCAACTCAGCCGCACCAACGGCCTGAGCGCCACGACGGCTGACCAGCAGCAGATGCCGCACACCCCGCTCCGCCACCAGATGACGAGCGAACAAACCACCCAACGTGCCACCCGCACCCGTCACCAACACCGTGCCCGCGGGATCAAGCACACGACCACCGGCATCGGCCACAGCCGCACGGGCCAGCCTCGGCACCCGTACCGCACCGCCTCGGACGGTGAACTCCTGCTCGCCCGAGGCGAGCGCGGCGGTCAGGGCGCGGTAGGAGGCGTCGGTGCCGTCCGTGTCGGCCAGGACGAACCGGCCCGGGTTCTCCGACTGCGCCGAACGCACCAGACCCCACACCGGGGCATGCACCAGATCCGTCACGTCCTCACCCGGCACGGCAGCCACCGCACCCCGGGTCAAGAACACCAACCGCGACCCCTCGAACCGCGCATCCGCCACCCACTCCTGGAGCAGCGACAACACCCGACCCGACTCCGCATGCACAGCCCCCACCACATCGGCGGCCTTCGGAGCCATCAGCGGGACGCAGACCACGCCCGGTACGTCGCGGCCGTCCCGACCGGCGTCGGCGAGCGCCGCGAGCCCGGTGTGGGCCTCGTATCGGACACCCACGGCGTCGAGTCCCGGGTGGCGGGCGTCGCCGGTGCCGCCGTCGTCCGCCAGCAGGGCCCAGGGACGCTGTTCGGCGGCGGACACGGGGGTGAGGGGCAGAGCCGTCCAGTCCACGTGGAACAGCGACTCCTGCCGGCCGCCGCGCGCGGCGCCGATCTGGTCGGGCGAGACCGTGCGCAGGACCAGCGACTCGACCGAGGCGACCGGCACGCCGGCCGCGTCGGCGAGGTGCAGCGACACCGCGTCGCGGCCGGCGGGGGCCAGCCGGACCCGTACGGCCGACGCGCCCGCCGCGTGGAGGGACACGTTGCGCCAGGCGAACGGCAGCCGTCCCTGGCCGGTGCTCTCCACCAGGCCGCCGAGACCGGCCGCGTGCAGCGTGGCGTCCAGGAGGGCCGGGTGGAGCCCGAAGCCCTCCGCCGCCTCCACGGCCGCCTCGTCCAGGGCGACCTCGGCGTACACCTCGTCGCCGTGCAGCCAGGCCGAGCGCAGGCCCTGGAAGACCGGTCCGTAGTCGAACCCGGCCGCGGCCATGCCCTCGTACAGCCCGTCGATGTCGACCGCCTCGGCGCCGGGCGGGGGCCAGGCGGTGAGGTCGAAGGCGGGGGCCTCCGCGCTCGTCGCGAGCACGCCGTCGGCGTGCCGCGTCCAGGGCTCGTCGGCGGGGGCGTCCTCGTCCCGGGAGTACAGGGCCAGGCTCCGCCGGCCGGAGCCGTCGGTGGCGGAGACGGACAGCCGCAGTTGGACGCCGCCCCGCTCGGGCAGCACCAGCGGTGCCTCCAGCGTCAGCTCCTCCAGCATGTCGCAGCCGACCTGGTCGCCCGCGCGGACCGCCAGTTCCACGAAGGCCGTGCCCGGGAGGAGGACCGAGCCGAGGACGGCGTGGTCCGCGAGCCAGGGCTGGGTGGCCAGGGACAGCCGGCCGGTGAACAGGAAGCCGTCCGAGTCGGGCAGTTCGACGGCCGCGCCCAGCAGGGGGTGGTCCGTCGTGCCGAGCCCGAACCCGGTCGCGTCGCCGGGACCGGCCGGTGCCACGGCCGAGTTCAGCCAGTACCAGTCGCGCTGGAAGGCGTACGTGGGGAGCTCGACCTGCGTGGCGCGGGTCGGCGCGAAGTACGTCTCCCAGTCGACGGGCGTGCCGTGGGCGTGCGCCTGGGCGAGGGCGGTCGTGACGGTCTCGGCCTCGGGGCGGCCCTTGCGGAGGGCGGGCGCGAAGACGGCCGTGTCGGTGTCACCGGTCAGGCAGTCCTGGGCGAGGGCCGACAGGATGCCGTCGGGGCCGAGTTCGAGGTACGTGGTGACCCCGGCGGCCTCCAGCGCGCGGACGCCGTCCAGGAACCGTACGGCCTCGCGGACGTGACGTACCCAGAAGTCCGCCGACCCCATCTCGTCGGTGACCGGCGCACCGGTCAGGTTCGACACGACCGGAATGCGCGGGGACGCGTACGACAGGCTCTCGGCGACCTTGCGGAAGTCGGCGAGCATGCCGTCCATGTGCGGCGAGTGGAACGCGTGGCTGACCGTCAGGCGCTTGGTCTTACGACCCTGCGCTTCGAAGGACCCGGCGATAGCGACGGCCGCGTCCTCGTCACCGGCGACCACGACCGACTGCGGTCCGTTGATCGCCGCGATGCTCACCCGGTCGCTGAGCAGCGGAAGAACCTCGTCCTCCGACGCCTGCACCGCGATCATCACGCCACCACCAGGCAGCGCCTGCATCAGACGTCCGCGTGCTGCCACCAGCGTGCAGGCGTCCTCCAGGGACAGCACCCCGGCCACGTGCGCGGCGGCGATCTCACCGATCGAATGACCCGCCAGGTAGTCGGGCTTCACGCCCCAGCTCTCCAGCAGCCGGAACAGCGCCACCTCGACCGCGAACAGCGCGGGCTGGGTGAACTCCGTCCGGTCGAGGAGGTCGCCACTGTCACCGAACAGCGCGTCCTTGAGCGGCAGTTCCAGGTGCCCGCAGATCGCGTCCAGTGCGTCGGCGAACGCCGGGTACGCCTCGTACAGCTCCCGGCCCATGCCGGGACGCTGGCTGCCCTGACCGGTGAACAGGAACGCCAGCTTGCCGGTGCCGCTCGCCGTCCCGCGCACCAGACCGGAGGCCGTACCGCCCTCCGACTCCAGCGCGCCCAGACCCCGCAGCAGCTCCTCACGCCCACCGGCCACGACCACCGCACGATGGTCGAACCCGACCCGCCTGGTCGCCAGCGAGTACGCCACATCGACCGCAGCCGGAGCCGTCTCCGTCGAGGCGTCCAGCAGATGCGCCCGCAGCCGCGCGGCCTGACCCCGCAGAGCCTCCGGCGACTTCGCCGACAACACGTACGGCAGCACGGCCGGCGTACCCGCCACCGGCTCGGCACCGACCGCCACCGGCGGCGCCTCCTCGATGATCGTGTGCGCGTTCGTCCCGCTGATGCCGAAGGACGAGACACCCGCACGGCGCGGACGGCCGGTCTCCGGCCACGGCACGGCATCGGTGAGGAGGGCGACCGCGCCGTCCTCCCAGTCCACGTGCGGGGTCGGCTCGTCGACGTGCAGCGTCTTGGGCAGCACGCCGTGCCGAATCGCCATGATCATCTTGATGATGCCGGCGACACCGGCGGCCGCCTGGGTGTGACCCATGTTCGACTTGATCGAGCCGAGCCACAGCGGCTGGTCGGCCTCGCGCTCCCTGCCGTACGTGGCCAGCAGCGCCTGCGCCTCGATCGGGTCGCCCAGCGTCGTACCGGTGCCGTGAGCCTCCACCACGTCGATCTCGTCGCTGGTGAGGCCCGCGCTGGCGAGGGCCTGGCGGATGACGCGCTGCTGGGACGGGCCGTTGGGGGCGGTCAGGCCGTTGCTCGCACCGTCCTGGTTGATCGCCGAGCCGCGCACGACCGCGAGGACCGGGTGGCCCTTGGCGCGGGCGTCCGACAGCCGCTCGACGAGCAGCATGCCGGCGCCCTCGGCCCAGCTCGTGCCGTCGGCGGCGGCGGCGAAGGACTTGATGCGCCCGTCGGCGGCCAGACCGCGCTGGCGGCTGAACTCGGTGAACGTACCGGGGGTGGACATGACGGTCACGCCACCGGCCAGCGCCATCGTGCACTCGCCGTTGCGCAGCGCCTGGATGGCCCAGTGCAGGGCGACCAGCGAGGACGAGCAGGCGGTGTCGACGGTGACGGCCGGGCCTTCGAGGCCGAAGGCGTACGAGACGCGGCCGGAGGCGATGCTGCCGGAGTTGCCGGTGCCGAGGTAGCCCTCCACACCGTCCGGTACGGCCGTGATCCGGGTCGCGTAGTCGTGGTACATGACACCGGCGAACACACCGGTGCGGCTGCCGCGCATGGACGCCGGGTCGATGCCCGCCCGCTCGAACGCCTCCCAGGAGGTCTCCAGCAGCAGCCGCTGCTGCGGGTCCATCGCCACGGCCTCGCGCGGCGAAATCCCGAAGAACGCCGGGTCGAACCGGCCCGCGTCGTGCAGGAAGCCGCCCGAGCGCGTGTAGCTGGTGCCCTTGCCGTCCGGGTCCGGGTCGTACAGCGACTCCAGGTCCCAGCCGCGTCCCTGGGGGAACTCGGAGATGGCGTCGCCGCCACCCAGCACCAGGCGCCACAGGTCCTCGGGGGTCTCGACGCCTCCGGGGTAGCGGCAGCTCATGCCGACGATCGCGATCGGGTCGTCGGAGAACGCCGTGCCGGTGCGCACGGGCGATCCCGTGACCGCTCCGGCGGCCTCGGCGTCCCCGGTGAGACCCAGCACCTCGGTCCGCAGGTACTCCGCGAGCGCGTTCGGGGTCGGGTAGTCGAAGACGAGGGTGGCGGGCAGGCGTTCACCGGTGGCCGCGCCGAGCCGGTTGCGCAGCTCGACGGAGGTCAGGGAGTCGAAGCCCAGCTCCTTGAACGCGCGGTCGGCCGGTACCTCGTCGGTCGAGGCGTGGCCCAGTACGGCGGCCACCTCGCCCCGCACCAGCTCCAGCAGCGCCGCGTCCCGCTCGTCGGCGGGCAGGCCCGCCAGGCGGGTGCGGAACGCCGAGCCGTCCGCCGTACCGCTACCGCCCTGCCCGGCGGCCCGGCGCACCGGTACGCGGACCAGACCGCGCAGCAGGTCCGGGAGCATGCCGCTGCGGGCCTGGGCCCGGAGGGCGGGCAGGTCGAGCGGGAGCGGGACGAGCAGCGCGTCGGTGGTGCGGCCGGCCGCGTCGAAGAGGGCGAGGCCGGTCTCGGGCGCCAGCGCGCCGATGCCACTGCGGCGGATGCGCTCGCGGTCGGCTTCCGTGAGGTCGCCGCCCATGCCGCCCACACCGGTCCACAGGCCCCAGGCCAGCGAGGTGCCGGCCAGGCCGGCGGCCCGGCGGTGCTGCGCCAGCGCGTCCAGGAACACATTGCCCGCCGCGTAGTTCGCCTGACCCGCACCACCGAACAC
>NZ_JBVKAH010000024.1:0-18429 GCF_055598725.1 Streptomyces sp. NPDC039423 | reverse complement strand
GCCCGGTTACATTCCGAACCCGGAAGCTAAGCCTTTCAGCGCCGATGGTACTGCAGGGGGGACCCTGTGGGAGAGTAGGACGCCGCCGAACAATCTTTGAAGGACCCTTGGTCCCAGCGTGCATGCTGGGACCAAGGGTCCTTTTTGTTTTTGCTTGATCTTTTCTCGAAGCGCGTCGGAGGACCGACTGCGCGAGAATGACTGCGGTACCCGAAGACAGGAGCTTTACCCATGTCCACCAACTCCTCCGACGATCGTCCGGAGCGCGAGCCGCGTCGCAGGGACGGTGGTGAGCGGGGCGGTTTCCGTGGCCCGCGCCGTGACGACAACCGTGGCGGCGGTGGCGGCGGTTTCCGCCGTGACGACCGCCGTGACGACCGCCGCGACGACCGGGGCGGGCGTCCCCCGGCCGGTGGTGCCGGCGGCGGATTCCGTCGTGACGAGCGTCGTGACGACAGGCCGGCGTTCCGCCGGGACGACCGTGGTGGCCCCCGTCGTGACGACAACCGAGGTGGCGGCAGCGGTGGCGGCTTCCGGCGCGACGACCGGGGCGGCCGCCCCGGGACCGGCGGCGCCGGCGGCGGATTCCGGCGTGACGACCGTGGCCGTGACGACCGCGGCGGTTTCCGCCGCGATGACAACCGTGACGACCGTGGCGGCTTCCGCCGCGATGACAACCGTGACGACCGTGGCGGCTTCCGCCGGGACGACAACCGTGGCGGTGGCGGCGGTTTCCGCCGCGACGACCGGCCCGCGTTCCGGCGTGATGACCGGGGCGACGACCGTGGTGGTTTCCGGCGTGACGAGCGTCGTGATGAGCGTCCGGCGTTCAACCGGGATGACCGTGGGCCTCGTCGTGATGATCGTGGCCGCGACGACCGTGGTGGTTTCCGGCGCGATGAGCGTCGTGATGAGCGTCCGGCGTTCAACCGGGATGACCGTGGGCCTCGTCGTGATGATCGTGGCCGCGACGACCGTGGTGGTTTCCGGCGTGACGAGCGTCGTGATGAGCGTCCGGCGTTCAACCGGGATGACCGTGGGCCCCGTCGTGATGACCGTGGCCGTGACGACCGTGGCGGTTTCCGCCGTGACGACCGCCGCGACGACCGTGGTGGCTTCCCGCGCGACGACCGGGGCGGTTACCGGCCCCGCGACGACCGCCGTGACGACCGGGGTGCGTTCCCCCGCGATGAGCGGGCGCCCCGCCGTGACGACCGTCGCGATGACCGCCGTGACGACCGGGGCGGGTTCCGTCGGGACGACCGGCGTGACGACCGGCCGCGCGGGCCCCGCCGGGACGACCGCGACCGCGGTGGCTACCGGGGCCGTGACGACCGTCGGGACGACCGCGGCGGCTTCCGTCGTGACGACCGGGACCGGCGTGACCGGGACCGGGAGCCCATCAAGCGGCTGCCGATCCCGCCGGAGGTCACCGGTGACGAGATCGACAAGGACGTGCGGCAGGAGCTGATGAGCCTGCCCAAGACGCTGGCCGAGGATGTCGCCAGGAACCTGGTGATGGTCGCCCAGCTCATCGACGAGGAGCCCGAGAAGGCGTACGCGTACTCGCGCATCGCGCTGCGGCTGGCCTCGCGTGTGGCGGCCGTGCGGGAGGCCGCCGGCTTCGCCGCGTACGCGACCCAGAAGTACGCCGAGGCGCTGGCCGAGTTCCGGGCGGCCCGGCGTATGACGGGCAGCGTGGAGCTGTGGCCCGTGATGGCCGACTGCGAGCGCGGTCTTGGCCGGCCCGAGCGGGCGATGGCGATGGCCGGTGAGCCCGAGGTGCAGAAGCTCGACAAGGCCGGCCAGGTCGAGATGCGGCTCGTCGCCGCCGGGGCGCGCAGGGACATGGGGCAGCTCGACGCCGCCATCGTGACCCTCCAGAGCCCGGAGCTGGCGTCGAACAGCGTCCAGCCGTGGACGGCCCGTCTGCGGTACGCGTACGCCGACGCGCTGCTGGAGGCGGGGCGCGAGGACGAGGCGCGGGAGTGGTTCGCCAAGGCGCTGGAGGCCGACAAGGACGGTTCGACCGACGCGTCGGACCGGCTGGCCGAGCTGGACGGGGTCGAGTTCGTCGATGCCGCCGCGGAGGAGCACGACGAGCCGGAGCACGACGAGCCGGAGCACGACGAGGAGGCGGACGCCGCCGTGTCGGACGACGAGTCGCGCGGCTGACCGATGTGACGAGGGGCGGCATCCCGTGCGGGTGCCGCCCCTTTCGCATGTCCGCGGTCAGTCGACGTCGAGGCTGCGGAGCACCAGGCCGGTGGCCGGCTTCGGGCCGAAGGAGGTCGACTTGCGCGGCATGGTGACGCCCTGGCGGGCCAGGTCGCGCACCACGTCCTCGCGGACCGGGTGCATCAGGACGGCGGTGCCGCCCCGGCGTTCGGCCTGGGCGACGGCAGCCTGCGCGTCATGGATGTAGGTGATGCCCTCGGGGGTGTCCGGTACGTGCCAGACGTGGTCGATGAGCGTGGCGTGCAGCACCGTCGCGTCGAGCGTGCGCCAGGCCTCGGGGCGGTCCGCCCGGACCGTACGGGCGATGATCTCCGGGGAGGGGCGGTCGACCAGGTGGAAGCGGCCGTCGCCGGCGAGCAGGAAGGCGTTGCCCTCCTGGACGGCGGAGGCGAGGGCGCCCAGGGCGGCGGGGAGGGGGCCGTCGAGGGTGCGGACGCGGAAGGCGTCACCGAGGGCGGTGAGGGCGTCGGCGACCGGCAGATGGTTGAGCAGCCGGTGGATGGCGCGGACCTGGAGCGGGTAGCGGCCGGTGTCGATCAGGAGGACCAGGCCGTAGTTCCAGGGGCCGGGCGCGGGGTGTTCGTCGCGAAGGCGCAGGTAGGTGGCCCAGCGGTGGTGGCCGTCGGCGATGAGCGCCTGGTGGCGGCCGAGGTCGGCGGCGACCTCCGCCAGCGCGGCCGGATCGGTGACGGACCAGAGGCGGTGGCTGATGCCGTCCTCGGTGGTCGTCGCCAGCAGGGGCGCCCGCAGCACCGTGCGCTCGATGACGGCGGTCGCTCCGGTGGCGGTGCCGTTGCCGCGGTAGGTCAGGAGCAGCGGGTCCAGGTTGGCGGCGGTGGTGCGCATCAGGGCGGCGCGGTCCGCGACGACGTGGGGTATGACGTCCTCGTGGGGCAGGACCACGCCCTCGTCGGGGGTGGTCAGCTCCAGGGCGCCGATGAGGCCGCGCTGGAGGAGGTCGCCCTTGCGCTGCTCGTACACGTAGAGCGCGGGTTCGGCGTCCGCCGCGAGGACGCCGTCGGAGACCCAGGCCCGCAGGGTGTCGGCGGCCTGGCGGTGGCGGGCCTCGCTGGTGGCCGCTTGCGGCAGGATCAGCCGGACGATGTTGTGCGGGTCGGCCGACTGGAGATGGTGCACACCGTCGGGCCGTACGACCACGTCGTACGGGGGAGAGGTCACCGCGGCAAGGCTCCCGACCCGTTCGGGGACATAGCGCAGCCCACGGAAAGGTGTCAGGTGCAGACCGCCGTTGGCCGCAGAACCTGTGGTGTCCATCCCTGCATCGTATGTGGATTGCGGGTATGCGCGATGATCGGGGGCAGTTGGCTTTCGGAGCGAGAGGTTCAGGACATGGGGCAGCGGGGCAGGAACCGGCCGAGCGGGAGTGCGCGCGCGCTCAGCGAGGCGTACGACACGGCGCTGCTGGACCTGGACGGTGTGGTGTACGCGGGCGGCAAAGCGATCCGGCACGCCGTGGAGGCGCTGGGGACGGCCCGGGACGGCGGGATGCACCTCGCGTACGTCACCAACAACGCGCTGCGGACGCCGGACGCCGTCGCCGAGCACCTGACCGAGCTGGGCGTGCCGGCCGGTGCGTCCGACGTGATCACCTCGGCGCAGGCGGTGGCGCGGCTGGTCTCCGAGCAGTTGCCCGGCGGTTCGCGGGTGCTGGTGATCGGTGGTGAGGGCCTGCGGGTGGCGCTGCGCGAGCGCGGGCTGGAGCCGGTGGAGTCGGCGGACGACGACCCGGCGGCCGTGGTGCAGGGGTACGGGGGGCCGGAGCTGCCCTGGGGGCGGTTCGCCGAGGCCTCGTACGCGGTGGCGCGGGGCGTGCCGTGGTTCGCGTCCAACACCGACCTGACCATCCCGAGCGGGCGGGGGATCGCGCCGGGGAACGGGGCGGCGGTGGAGGTCGTGCGGATCGCCACCGGAGCCGAGCCGCAGGTGGCGGGGAAGCCGCTGCCGCCCATGCACCGCGAGACCATCCTGCGGACGGGTGCGGAGCGGCCGTTGGTGGTGGGCGACCGGCTGGACACCGACATCGAGGGGGCGTTCAACGGAGGCGTGGACTCGCTGCTCGTCCTGACCGGGGTGACGGACGCGGCGCGGCTTCTGGCCGCGGTGCCGGAGCACCGGCCGACGTACGTGGACGCCGATCTTCGGGGCCTGCTCACCGGGCAGCCGGAGGTCAGCGGGACGGCGGCCGACGGGTTCGGGTGCGGCGGGTGGACGGCGTCGGTCCGGGGGGACGCCCTGGCCCTGGACGGGGACGGGGAGGCGCTGGACGGGCTGCGGGCGCTCTGCGCGGCGGCGTGGACCGCGGCGGGCGACGGCGCGTGCACCCTGGACGCGGGGAAGGCGCTGGCCAGGCTGGGATGGTGAGGCGCTGACGGGCGGGCGGCCCACCCCTGGTCACCAGGCAAAGGTAGGCTAACCTAACCGGGTGTTGGTCGACAGTCCTCCCAAACAGAGCGCGGGTCCCTCCGCCGCAGCCCAGCCCCGTGGGCGCCGCCGTTCGGTGCGCGCGGCCGGGCTGCTCGTCGCCGTCGGTGTCCTGCTGCTGGTCTGTGTCGCGAGCATCATGGTGGGGGCCAAGCCGGTTCCGCTGGACGATGTGTGGCACGGCCTGTTCCGGTACTCCGGTACGGGCAACGACGTCCTGATCCAGGACCTCCGGGTGCCCCGGACCCTGCTGGGAGTGATCGTCGGTGTCGCACTCGGACTGTCGGGCGCGGTCATGCAGGCCCTCACCCGCAACCCGCTCGCCGAACCGGGCCTGCTGGGAGTGAACGCGGGGGCCGCGGCCGCCGTCGTCACCGCCATCAGCTTCCTGGGCGTCACCTCCCTGACCGGGTACGTGTGGTTCGCCTTCCTGGGCGCCGCCGTCGTCTCGGTCGTCGTGTACGTCCTCGGCGGCAGCCGCGCCGCCACGCCCGTGCGGCTGGCGCTGGCGGGGACCGCGGCGACCGCGGCGCTGTACGGGTACGTCAACGCGGTGCAGCTGCTGGACTCGGCCGCTCTGGACCGGTTGCGCTTCTGGACCGTCGGCTCGCTGGCCAACGCCGACATGGCGACGATCCGCAGCGTGGCCCCGTTCGTCCTGGTGGGCGTCGTCCTCGCGCTGCTGATCGCCCGGCCGCTGAACGCCATGGAGATGGGCGACGACACCGCCCGGGCGCTGGGCGCCCACCTCAACCGGACGCGCGTGCTCGGCATGGTGGCGGTGACGCTGCTGTGCGGCGCCGCGACCGCCGCGTGCGGACCCATCGTCTTCGTCGGCCTGATGGTGCCGTACATGGTCCGTGCCGTGACCGGCCCCGACATGCGGTGGATCCTGCCGTACGCGGCGGTGGTCTCGCCCGTGCTGCTGCTGGGCTCCGACGTGCTGGGGCGGGTCATGGTGCGGCCCTCCGAGTTGCAGGTCGGCATCGTGACCGCGCTCGTCGGCGGACCCGTCTTCATCCACCTCGTACGCCGCAAGAGGATGGCCCAGCTGTGAGCACCCGTACCGCGAAGGCCCTCCGCACCCCCGGGGGCCTGTCCGTCCGCTACCAGCCGCGTGCGGCGGCCGCCGTCCTGCTGCTCGCCCTCGTCACCGTGGCGGCCGGCGTCGTCCTGATCGGCAGCGGCGACTTCCCCATCGCGCCCGGCGACGTCGTCGCCACCCTGCTCGGCGACGGCACCATGGCGCAGGAGTTCATCGTCCAGGACCTGCGGCTGCCGCGCGTGCTGGTGGCCGTCCTCGTCGGCGCGTCGCTCGGCCTGGGCGGCGCGGTCTTCCAGTCCGTCTCCCGCAACCCGCTGGGCAGCCCCGACATCATCGGCTTCGGGCAGGGCGCGGCCGTCGGCGCGCTCACCGTCATCGTGCTCTTCGGGGGCAGCGCCACGGCCGTCGCCGCCGGCGCCGTCGTGGGCGGTGTGGTGACGGGCGCCCTGATCTACCTGCTCGCCTGGAAGCGCGGTGTGCACGGCTTCCGGCTGGTGCTCGTCGGCATCGGCGCGGCCGCCATGCTGACCGCCGTCATCCACTACCTGATCACCAAGGCGAACCTGATCGACGCCACCCGGGCCGTGCTCTGGATGACCGGCACGCTCGACGGCCGGGACTGGGCCCAGTTCTGGCCGCTGCTCGGCGTGTGCGCGGTCCTCGTACCGCTGGTCCTGGCGTACGGGCGGCCGCTGCGGATGCTGGAGATGGGCGACGACGCCGCGTACGCGCTCGGCGTGCGGGTCGAGCGCACCCGCCTGGTGCTGATGGGGGCCGCGGTGCTGCTGGTGTCCGTCGCCACGGCCGCCGCCGGGCCGATCACCTTCGTGTCGCTGAGCGCCCCCCAGCTCGCCCGCCGGCTCACCCGCTCGCCCGGCCCCAACCTCGCCGCCTCCGCGCTGATGGGCGCCGCACTGCTGCTCGTCGCCGACTGGACCGCCACCAACGCGTTCGGCGAGCGGGAGCTGCCCGTCGGCGTGGTCACCGGGGTCGTCGGCGGCGGGTACCTGCTGTGGCTGCTCGTGACGGAACGCAAGGCGGGCCGGATATGAGCCCCGCCCCCCTGAACCACCGGAAGAACGCCAGGAGTACGTCCATGCAGCAGCGCCTGAGCGCGGAGGCGGTCACCCTCGCCTACGAGCAGCGGATCATCGCCCGCGACCTGTCCGTCGAGATACCCGACAACTCCTTCACGGTGATCGTCGGCCCCAACGCGTGCGGCAAGTCGACCCTGCTGCGGGCCCTGTCCCGGATGCTGAAGCCCACCGAGGGGCGGGTGCTGCTGGACGGGCAGACCATCCACTCGATGCCCGCCAAGAAGGTCGCCAGGACCCTGGGCCTGCTGCCGCAGTCGTCCATCGCCCCGGACGGCATCACCGTCGCGGACCTGGTCGCCCGTGGCCGCTACCCCCACCAGGGGCTGCTGCGCCAGTGGTCGCCGGAGGACGAGCGGATCGTCACCGAGTCGATGGACGCCACGGGCGTGGGCGAGCTGGCCGACCGGTACGTCGACGAACTGTCGGGCGGGCAGCGCCAGCGCGTGTGGATCGCGATGGCGCTCGCCCAGCAGACGCCGCTGCTGCTGCTCGACGAACCGACGACGTACCTGGACATCCAGCACCAGATCGACGTGCTCGACCTGTGCGCGGAACTGCACGAGACGCAGGGCCGCACCCTGGTCGCCGTCCTGCACGACCTCAACCACGCCGCCCGGTACGCCACTCACCTCATCGCCGTACGGGGCGGGGAGGTCGTCGCGGAGGGCCCGCCGTCCGAGGTGGTCACCGCGGAGCTGGTGGAACGCGTCTTCGGGCTGCGCTGCCAGGTCATCGACGACCCCGAGACGGGCACGCCGCTGGTGATCCCCGCCGCGCGCAAGGCCCGGGTGGCCGCCGCCCTACAGCAGTGACCGCAGGCGCAGCAGGTCGCGGAACCCGGCCTCCAGCCTGACCCGGCCGGAGGCCCAGGCCTTCGCGAAGTCCAGCTCGCCGTCCACCAGCGCCACCAGGTCGTCGCCGGTCATCGCCAGCCGTATCCCGGCCCGCTCCGGCGGCGCCCCGGCCACCTGGTCCAGCACCAGGATCCGGCCGCCGGAGAGGCGGCCGGTGAAGGTGACGTCCAGGTCCGTCACGTGGCAGGTCAGCGAGCGGTCGAGCGCGGCGGCGCCGCGCACCGAGCCGTCGGCGCGGGTGAGGTTGTCGGAAAGTCTGTCGAGTGCGCTGCGGCACTCCTCGATCGTGGCCATCGGCACCGACCGTACCCCAGCGCTTCGCGGTAGCGTCGGGGCATGAGCGACGTGATGCCCGAGCCCCCGGCGGCCGTCGAGGAGGCGCCGCCGGAGACCCGCGAACCGGCCGCACCCGCGCCCCTCGGCGTCGAGCGCGTGCCCACCGGGCACCCGCGGATCGACGCCGGCCTGGAGCGGCTGGCCGACGCCGACCACCTCCCCGCCGACGGGCACCTGGAGGTGTACGAGGATGTACACCGGGGGCTGCGGGAGGCGCTGGCCGCGCTCGACGCGCGCCCCCAGCCTTCACCCCCGTACGACCACAGGAGCTGAACCGAACGTGGCAGGAGTTGCACGCCGCCGTCTCGACGCCGAGCTGGTGCGCCGGAAGCTCGCCCGCTCGCGCGAGCACGCGAGCCAGCTGATCGCGGCGGGGCGGGTGACCGTCGGCGGCAACACCGCCACCAAGCCCGCCACCCAGGTCGAGACCGCCGCGGCCATCGTGGTCGCGCAGGACGACGCCGACCCCGACTACGTCTCGCGCGGCGGCCACAAGCTGGCCGGCGCCCTCGCCGCCTTCGTCCCGCGCGGGCTGAGGGTCGAGGGCCGGCGCGCACTGGACGCGGGCGCCTCCACGGGCGGGTTCACCGACGTGCTGCTGCGCGCCGGGGCGGCGCACGTCGTCGCCGTCGACGTCGGGTACGGGCAGCTCGCCTGGTCGTTGCAGAGCGATGAACGCGTGACCGTCAAGGACCGTACGAACGTACGTGAGCTGACACTGGACGCGATCGACGGAGAGCCGGTGGATCTGGTGGTGGGCGACCTGTCGTTCATCCCGCTGGGACTGGTACTGCCCGCCCTGGCGGGCGTCTCCGCGCCCGACGCCGACCTGGTGCTGATGGTGAAGCCCCAGTTCGAGGTCGGCAAGGAGCGCCTCGGCAGCGGCGGTGTCGTCCGCAGCCCGGAGCTGCGCGCCGACGCGGTACGGGGCGTGGCACGGCAGGCCGGCCAACTCGGCCTGGGCGTCCTGGGCGTCACCGCCAGTCCGCTCCCCGGCCCCTCGGGCAACGTCGAGTACTTTCTGTGGCTGCGGGCCGGCGCGCCCGCGCTGGATCCGGCTGACGTGGAACGCGCCGTGGCGGAGGGACCCCGTTGACATCATCGACAGCGCATCCGACGACTGCTGCACCCCGCACCGTCTTCCTGCTCGCGCACACCGGCCGCCCGGCGGCGGTCCGCAGCGCCGAGCTCGTCGTGCTCGGCCTGCTGCGCAGCGGCCTCGGGGTGCGCGTCCTGGCCGCCGAGGCGGCCGACCTGCCACTGCCGCCGACGGTCGAGACCGTGCCGGAGGCGTCGCCCGACGTCCTGGACGGCTGCGAGCTGCTCATCGTGCTCGGCGGCGACGGGACGCTGCTGCGCGGGGCGGAGTTCGCCCGTGCCTCGGGCGTGCCGATGCTCGGCGTGAACCTGGGACGGGTCGGCTTCCTCGCCGAGGCCGAGCGCGACGACCTCGACAAGGTCGTCGACCGGGTCGTGACCCGGGCGTACGAGGTCGAGGAGCGCATGACCCTGGACGTCACCGTGCACAACAACGGCGACGTGCTGCACAGCGACTGGGCGCTCAACGAGGCCGCCGTCCAGAAGGTCTCGGCCGAGCGCATGCTGGAGGTCGTCCTCGCGATCGACGGCCGGCCCGTGACCGGCTTCGGCTGCGACGGGGTGATCTGCGCCACCCCGACCGGATCCACCGCGTACGCCTTCTCGGCCGGCGGCCCGGTGATCTGGCCCGAGGTGGAGGCGCTGCTCATGGTGCCGATCGGGGCCCACGCCCTGTTCGCCAAGCCGCTGGTGACCACTCCGGACTCGGTGCTGGCGGTGGAGGTCGAGCCGCACACCCCGGACGGGGTGCTGTGGTGCGACGGGCGGCGCACCGTCGAGCTGCCCGCCGGCGCCCGGGTGGAGGTCCGCCGCGGGGCGGTACCGGTCCGGCTGGCCCGGCTGCACCACGCGTCGTTCACCGACCGGCTGGTGGCCAAGTTCGCCCTCCCGGTGTCCGGCTGGCGGGGCGCCCCGCGCTGACGGGCCGCGGGGCCCACTCCCGCGGGTGACACGGACCCGCCGGTTCCGCCCGGCGACCTGCGGCTTCGGCGACGCGGGGCGGGGGCCGTCGCACAGGGGCCCCACGACCTCGTAAGGTCTTCCCCGTGTTGGAGGAGATGCGGATACGGTCGCTCGGGGTCATCGACGACGCGGTGGTCGAGCTGTCACCCGGTTTCACCGCGGTGACCGGTGAGACCGGCGCGGGCAAGACCATGGTGGTGACCAGCCTCGGACTGCTGCTCGGCGGGCGCGCCGACCCCGCCCTGGTCAGGATCGGTTCGCCGAACGCCGTCGTCGAGGGCCGGATCAGCGTGCCGCCGGGCGCCGCCGCGGCGGTACGGGCCGAGGAGGCGGGCGCCGAGCTGGACGACGGCGCGCTGCTCATCAGCCGCACCGTGTCGGCGGAGGGCCGCTCCCGGGCCCACCTGGGCGGACGCTCCGTTCCCGTCGGCGTGCTGGCCGAGCTGGCCGACGAGCTCGTCGCCGTCCACGGCCAGACCGACCAGCAGGGCCTGCTCAAGCCCGCCCGGCAGCGCGGTGCGCTCGACCGGTACGCGGGCGACGCCGTCGCCGTACCGCTGGCCAAGTACGGCGACGCCTACCGGCGGCTGCGGGCCGTCACCGCCCAGCTCGACGAGCTGACCACGCGCGCCCGGGAGCGGGCGCAGGAGGCCGACCTGCTGCGCTTCGGCCTCGCCGAGATCGAGGCGGTCGAGCCGCGCGCGGGCGAGGACGCGGAACTGGCCGCCGAGGCCGAGCGCCTCGGCCACGCCGAGGCCCTCGCGTCCGCCGCAGCGCTGGCCCACGGGGCGCTGGCGGGCAACCCCGAGGACCCCGAGGTCCTGGACGCCACCACCCTCGTCGCGGGCGCCCAGCGGGCCCTGGAGGCCGTCCGGGCGCACGACCCGGCGCTCGCCGCGCTCGCCGACCGGATGGGCGAGATCTCGATCCTCCTCGCGGACGTGGCCACCGAACTCGCCGGGTACGCCGACGACCTGGACGCCGACCCCCGGCGCCTCGCGGCCGTCGAGGAACGGCGCGCCGCGCTGACCGGGCTCACCCGCAAGTACGGCTCCGACATCGCCGCCGTCCTGGCCTGGGCGGAGGAGGGCGCCGCCCGGCTCACCGAACTGGACGGCGACGACGACCGGATCGGCGAGCTGGCCGCCGAGCGGGACGCCCTGCGCGCCGAGCTGTCCGGGCTGGCGCAGGCCCTGACCGACGCGAGGACGGAGGCGGCGGCCCGGTTCGCGGACGCCGTCACCGCCGAGCTGGCGTCGCTGGCCATGCCGCACGCGCGGGTGTCCTTCGACATCCGGCAGACCGACGACCCCGAGGGGGTGGAGGTCGGCGGGCGGACCGTGGCCTACGGGCCGGCCGGAGCCGACGAGGTCGAACTGCTCCTCGCCCCCCACCCGGGCGCGCCGCCCCGGCCGATCGCCAAGGGCGCATCGGGCGGCGAGCTGTCGCGCGTGATGCTCGCCGTCGAGGTCGTCTTCGCGGGTACGGACCCGGTGCCGACGTACCTCTTCGACGAGGTCGACGCGGGCGTCGGCGGCAAGGCGGCGGTGGAGATCGGGCGGCGGCTGGCGAAGCTCGCCAAGTCGGCGCAGGTCGTCGTCGTCACGCACCTCCCGCAGGTCGCGGCCTTCGCGGACCGGCAACTGCTGGTCGAGAAGACCAACGACGGGTCCGTGACCCGGTCCGGCGTCACCGTTCTGGAGGGCGAGGACCGGGTGCGGGAGCTGTCGCGGATGCTCGCGGGCCAGGAGGACTCGGAGACGGCGCGGGCGCATGCGGAGGAGCTGCTGGCGACGGCGCGGGCGGACGCCTGACCGCCCCGGTTGGGGCGGTGAGGGGCCCCGCCCCTCCACCCACCGGCGGTGACCGTCGCGCCCGTGCCTGGGCGTACCGGTGAAGCGCACCGCCCCGGGGGGAACGGGAAAGGGCGCCGCCCGGTTCCGTTGTGCCCACCCTCCCCCAAGCTCTCGGCTTCGCTCGAGCAGGGGAGACCCCCATCGCCCGGCGGAACGACTGCCCACAACGGGGCGGCGTGGGCGCGAGGGGGTGGGCAGAGCCCCGGCGGAACGACTGCCCACAACGGGGCGGGCAGGTGGGGGCTGCGTAGGGTGGCGGGGTGATCAGGACTGTGGGTGGCTTCGGGATCGCCGCTGCCGGCACCCGTGCCGTGTACGCCGGGCTGCGGCGCCGACGGCGTGACGCGCGGTGGGAGCGGACCAACTACGCGGGGCGCACCGTCGACCTGTACGCCGGGCCCGCGGTGGCCGCCGGCGCCGCGCTGGGCGCTCTCGGCGCGGGGCCCCGGGCGGCCGGTGCCGCCGTGCTGGCCGGGCTCGCGGCCGGGGCGTGCGGGGCGTACGACGACGTCAAGGGCGACCACCGGCGGGGCTTCCGGGCGCACCTGGGCGCCCTGCGGGAGGGCGAGGTCACCAGCGGGGCCGTCAAACTCTTCGGGATCGGCGCCGCCGGGCTCGTCGCGGGCGCGCTGCTCAAGGAGCGGCCCCTCGACAGGGTCCTCGCGGGCGTCGTCATCGCCGGCACCGCGCACGCGGTGAACCTGGTGGACGTACGGCCCGGCCGGGCGGCCCTCACCGTGCTCGCGCTCGGCGTGCCGGGCCTGCCGCGCGGGCCGCTCGCCGCCGCTCCGGCCGGTGCCGCGGCAGCCGTCCTCGCCGACGACCTCGGTGAGCGCACGATGCTCGGGGACGCGGGCGCCCACGCGCTGGGCGCCGCGCTCGGCACGGCGATCGCCGCCGGCAGCGGGCGGCCGGGACTGGTGGTCCACGCGGCCGGGGCGCTGCTGGCGGCGGCGTACGGGAACACCGTCAGCCGCCTCGCGGGATCACCCGCGTGAGTGATCACGCATGACGGTTTACGCGCCGCGACACGGCCGATTCGCCCCGACGGTCCCGGAACGTGCGTACGGACTGGCATCCTTGGGCGCGTGACACAGCTGCATACGGTCCAGGTGCTGGGCGGCGGCAGCGCGGGCAGCAGCGCTCACGTCAGGTCCCTGGCGGCCGGGCTCGTGGCGAGGGGCGTGCGGGTGACCGTGTGCGCCCCCGCCGAACTGGACCACGCCTACGACTTCCTGAGCACCGGGGCGCGCTTCGTGCCCGTGCCGCGCCGTGGTGACCCGGTCGCCATCGGGGCGCTGCGCGCGGCATGCGCGCGTGCCGACGTGGTGCACGCCCATGGACTGCACGCCTCGGCGCGGGCCGGGCTGGCGCTCGGTTCGCTGGGCGTCCCGCTGGTCGTGACCTGGCACACGCGCACGCACGCCGACGGGGCCCGCGGCCGGTTGGTCCGGCTCATGGAGCGGAGGACCGTACGGACGGCGGCCGTTGTGCTGGGTACGTCGTCCGAACTCGTCGACCGCGCGCGGCGGCGGGGCGCCCGGGACGCCCGGCTCGGGCCCGTCTCGACTCCGCCCCCGCGCACGGGCGTGCCGGAGGCGCAGGCGGGGAAGGCGCGGGCGGAACTCGGCGCCATGGACCGGCCGTTGCTGGTGGCCGTCGGCGCCCTGGAGCGGCACCGCGGGTACGGCACGCTGCTGGACGCGTCCGGGCTGTGGCTCCGGCACGACCCGGTGCCGCTGGTCGCGGTGGCGGGGGAGGGGCGCCGGCGCGCGGAGTTGCAGCGGCGGATCGACGCCGAGGGGCTTCCGGTACGGCTGCTCGGGCGGCGGGCCGACGTGACGTCGCTGCTCGCGGCCGCGGACGTGGTCGTGCTCCCGAGCCGCTGGGAGGCCCGGGCCCCGCTCGCCCAGGAGGCGCTGCGGCTCGGCGTACCGCTGGTGGCGACGGCGGTCGGCGGGGTGCCGGAGCTGGTGGGCGACGCGGCCGTGCTCGTGCCGTACGGGGACGCGGGCGCGCTCGCCGCCGCCGTGACCGCCCTGCTCGCCGACCCGGCCGGGCGGGCGGCGCTGGCGTCGGCGGGGCGGGCGCAGGCGGCGACCTGGCCCACGGAGGACGACACCATCGCCCAGGTGCTGAGCGTCTACGACGAACTGTGCGGGGGCTCCCGGTTCGGGGGCCCGCGCCCCCGGGGCCGCTGACCGTCCGGCACCGCGACCGTCCGGGGCGGGAGCCCGCACCTCGCACCCCCGCACCCTGCGCCCGTCGCCCCGGACGGGTCAGGGCGTGTGGCGGCGGGCGCGGAGGGCCAGGGAGAGGGCGAGTACCGTCTGCGGGTCGTCCAGGTCCGTGCCCAGCAGGTCGCCGATGCGGGCCAGCCGGTTGTAGAGCGTCTGGCGGTTGAGGTGGAGTTCACGCGCCGTCTCCGCCTTGCGGCCCGCGTGCGCCAGGTACGTCTCCAGCGTCGGCAGCAGGGGCGGGCGTGACGTCCGGTCGTGCTCGCGCAGCGGGCCGATCGCCCGGTCCACGAACGCCGCCAGGGCGGACCCCCCGCCGTGCCGGCCCAGCCGCCACAGCAGCAGGTCGATGTCCAGGCGCCGGGCGTCGTACCAGGGCCGGTCGGGCAGGCCCTGGGCGGCGGTCGCCGTCTCCGCCGCGTGCCGCAGCCCCGCCGACGCCGCCGCCCAGCCGCCCGCGACGCCCACCACGACGACCGGCGGATGACCGCCCGACGGCCGGGCCAGCCCCGCCCGCGCCAGGCCCGCCCGCAGCGCGGCGGCCACCCGGTCGGCGACGGCCGTGCGCTCCGACTCGCCGCGCAGCCCCAGCAGCAGCGGCACCCGGCCCTCCACGGGCCGCACGCCCAGCAGGACGGGAACGCCGACGGCCGACAGCTCCTCCAGCACCGCGCGGGCCAGCAGTGACCAGTCGCCGGACGGCATCCCGTCGGCGGCGAGCCGCATGACCACCGGGAGCAGCGGGCCGTCGCCGGGCTTGAAGCCCAGCACCCGGGCCTGCGCGGGGGCGTCCTCCGCCGAGACGCGGCCCTCCGCCAGGTCGGTGAGGAAGTCGCCCCGCCCCCGCGCGGCCAGCTCCTCCTCCTGGCGCGCCTGCATCAACACCACCGCGAGGATGCCCGCCGCCCGCTCCGCCGCCATCCGGTGCACGGGCAGCAGCGGCCCGGACACGGCCAGCAGGACGAGACGGGCCCGGACCGCCCCCGCGCCCGGACCGCCGCCCGGCACGTCCACCAGCACGGCCCCGGTCGGCGGCCCCGCCTCCCGGGCCTCCCGCTGGCCGCGCAGCCCCTCCCACACCTGGAGCGGGTCCGGCCCGTCGTCACCGCCGCCCGAGGCGTACAGCAACTGGCCGTCCGCGGTCTCCAGGAACACCGGGTTGGCCGCGAAGCCGGAGAGGATGCCCAGCACCTGTGGCACCCCGCCCCCGCCCAGCAGCGCCTCCGTGCACCGCCGGTGCACGTCCTCGGCCTGCCGCAGCAGCGCGTAGTGCCCGTTGACGATCTCGGTGTGGACCTCCTCGGTCACCGAGACGAAGGGGACCTCCCGGTGGAGCTGGACCAGCGGCAGCCCGGCCGCCCGCGCCGTCTCCACGATCGTCGCGGGCAGCCGGGAGAAGCGCGGCCCCAGCTCCACCACCAGCGCGGCGATCCCGCGCTCCGCGAGCCGCCGTACGAACGCCCGCTGCTCGGCCGGCCGCGTACCGAGGCCCAGCCCGGTGGTCAGCAGCAGCTCGCCGCCCTTGAGCAGCGACGCGATGTTCGGCACCTCGCCGGCGTGCACCCAGCGCACCGTCCGGTGCAGCCGGTCCGCGCCGGCGACCACTTCCGGGAGCCCGCCGCGCAGACCGGGCAGCTCCAGCGCCCGCTGCACGGTGATTCCGCCCTGCTCGTTCATACGGCCGGACGGTACCCGGGTCCGTGTTCGCAGGACATCACCGGACGAGGACGACACCCGGCGACGGGCGACAACTCGTCGTCCTCGCGCGCCATTTGCGGGACCGCCCGTCGCGTGTGGCGTACGTCACGCCGGAGGCGGGCGTTCCCCGGGCGGCCGGAGCGTCAGCCGCCGTACGCGCCCGAGGCGGTCAGCCGCAGCGCCGTGTCGATCAGCGGCACGTGGCTGAACGCCTGCGGGAAGTTCCCGACCTGGCGCTGCAACCGGGGGTCCCACTCCTCCGCGAGCAGCCCCAGGTCGTTCCGCAGGGCCAGCAGCTTCTCGAAGAGCTTCCGCGCCTCGTCGACCCGGCCGATCATCGCCAGGTCGTCCGCCATCCAGAACGAGCAGGCCAGGAACGCGCCTTCGTCACCGGGCAGGCCGTCGACGCCCTCGTCCGCGCCCTCGGTCGGGTAGCGGAGGATGAAGCCGTCCTCCGTCGACAGCTCCCGCTGGATCGCCTCGATGGTGCCGATGACCCGCTTGTCGTCCGGCGGCAGGAAACCCACCTGCGGGATCAGCAGCAGTGAGGCGTCCAGCTCCTTGGAGCCGTACGACTGCGTGAAGGTGTTGCGCTCCGGGTCGTACCCCTTCTCGCACACGTCCCGGTGGATGGTGTCGCGCAGCTCGGTCCACTTGTCCAGCGGACCGTCCGCGTCCCCGGACTCGATCAGCTTGATCGTGCGGTCCACCGCGACCCAGGCCATCACCTTGGAGTGCACGAAGTGGCGGCGCGGGCCGCGCACCTCCCAGATGCCCTCGTCCGGCTGGTCCCAGTGGTCCTCCAGGTACCGGATCAGCTTCAGCTGGAGCAGCGAGGCGTAGTCGTTGCGGGACAGGCCCGTCATGTGCGCCAGGTGCAGGGCCTCGGTGACCTCGCCGTACACGTCGAGCTGGAGCTGGTTGGCGGCGCCGTTGCCGACCCGCACGGGGGCGGAGTTCTCGTACCCGGGCAGCCAGTCCAGCTCCGCCTCGCCGAGCTCCCGCTCGCCCGCGATGCCGTACATGATCTGGAGGTTCTCCGGGTCGCCCGCGACCGCGCGCAGCAGCCACTCGCGCCAGGCGCGCGCCTCCTCGCGGTAGCCGGTGCGCAGCAGCGAGGAGAGCGTGATCGCCGCGTCCCGCAGCCAGGTGTAGCGGTAGTCCCAGTTCCGTACGCCGCCGATGTCCTCCGGCAGGGAGGTGGTGGGCGCGGCGACGATGCCGCCCGTGGGGGCGTACGTCAGCGCCTTCAGCGTGATCAGGGAGCGGACCACGGCCTCCCGGTACGGGCCCCGGTAGGTGCAGTGGTCGACCCACTCGCGCCAGAAGTCGGACGTGGCCTCCAGCGCGCCCATCGGGTCCGCCAGCGGCGGCTGCGCGCGGTGCGAAGGCTGCCAGCTGATGGTGAAGGCGACCCGGTCACCCTCCTTGATGGTGAAGTCCGAGTACGTGGTGAGGTCCTCGCCGTGGGTCTCCACGTCGGTGTCGAGCCAGATGGAGTCGGGGCCGGCGACGGCCACCGTCCGGCCGTCGACCTGGTGCACCCAGGGCACCACACGCCCGTAGGAGAAGCGCATCCGCAGCGCCGAGCGCATCCGCACCCGGCCCTTGACGCCTTCCACGATCCGCACGAGCTGCGGCGCGCCGTCACGCGGTGGCATGAAATCGGTCACGCGCACCGTGCCGTGCACGTTGTTGCGCAGCGTGTCCCACTCGGATTCGAGGATCAGCGAGTCACCGACGTAGCGGCGCCGGTCGGCGGCGGGCGGTTCGGTGTCGTCGGCGTGCGCCGGCCCGATCCGCCAGAAACCGTGCTCCTCGGTACCGAGGAGTCCTGCGAAGACGGCGTGCGAATCGAAGCGGGGCAGGCACAGCCAGTCGGCCGTGCCGTCCCGGCAGACCAGGGCGGCGGTCTGCATGTCTCCGATGAGTGCGTAGTCCTCGATGCGCCCGGCCACGTGCAATCTCCAGTCGAACGGCAACGTTCGCCCCCGTGGGGCGCTTACTGGGGTCTTGGGTCAAGGATCGCCGACGAGCACGAGTTCCCGGTGACGGGCGGGGGTGGTGCCGTTGTGGGGGGTGGGCTCGGCAGCGGATGTCCGAGCAGGATACGACGCGCTCCGGCCCTCTGTGTGATCGTCCTGGTAGAGCTGTTGAGCAGAACGAGTGACCGGTGACCGGTGGGGCGAAACCCCCCGGCGTGCCGCGATGCGGTACGTGTTCGGCCGTGTGCCGCGCGTTGCGCAAGGGGCTCCCGGCGGACCGGCCGGCGCCGGGTCCGCGCGCGGCCGGAAGCGGCCGTCCCGCGTCGCTGATACCCTGGTAGCCCGTGGACCGGTGGGCGCCGCACCTCGAATCGGCGGCCCCCGAACCGCAGCGACGGCACCCCCGGAACCCTCCGGACCGGACGCCGGAACGCACCTCCAGAACGCGACCACGGGAGCCCCCTCTTGGCCATGCCGCCCACATCCACGACGACCAAGCACATCTTCGTCACCGGGGGTGTCGCGTCCTCCCTCGGGAAGGGCCTGACGGCCTCCAGCCTGGGTGCGCTCCTGAAGGCGC
>NZ_JBVKAH010000023.1:0-20911 GCF_055598725.1 Streptomyces sp. NPDC039423 | reverse complement strand
GAAGGAGGGGCATGGTGTGAAGGCGAAGAACCGGTGATTTTTGCTTGAACTTCCGAACAACACACGCCAAGCCGATCCGGTCCGCAGCTTCCACACCGGTCTACAAGAGGGGCGTCGATGCCAGCGTCATCAACCAGGGCCTGTTCTATCTGACGTGGCTGATGGACCATCGCGTCGAGTTCGAGCACCTGTCCGCGACCGGCTCGGGGGGACGGCTGCGTCCCAGGTGTTGTGGAGCGGTCCGCGCCTGGTCTGTATCGCATGCCCCGGTGGCCCGCTTACAGGTCCTTGGCCCGCTCTACCCAGGTACATCATCGCGGTGGCGCCGCGGCACGCCGGTCAGTCACGCTGAGAAAGCGTCGCGCGGTGTTCGCGCCAGCGGTCCAGCATCTGGTGCATCTCCTTCTGGAGGAACTCGAAGAACTCCGCCGTCTCGGCCACCCTCGCTCCCGCCACCGAGTCCGGACCCAGGGTCTCCGCGCCGTCACGCAGGATGGCCTCCCAGCGGGTGAGGATCTGGTCGCGGCGGGTGAAGGTCTCATACCAGAGCTCGTTGTGCAGGACGTACCGGTCCCGCCGTGAGCCCGGCTCGCGTTCGCGGCTGACCATGCCGACCTGATTGAGGTACCGGATGGCGCCCGAGACGGCGGCCGGGCTGATCCGCAGTCGCTCGGAGAGCTCGGCGGAGGTCAGTGAGCCGCTCTCGGAGGCGAGCAGCGAGGCGAAGACCCGTGAGGCCATGCGCTGCATGCCGGCCTCGGTCAGTTCGGCCGCGAAGCGCTCCACGAAGCGGCTCACCTGTTCCTCGTTGCCCATGGGCTCATCGTCTCCCGTCGTCCGGCGCACCCCACAACTTTATACGGTTCCTTAACTTCACAAATTTGTGAAGCACGCGTACGTTCTGAAGCATGACGCACGCCATCACCGTCTCCGGACTGCACAAGTCGTTCGGACGGACGCACGCGCTGAACGGCCTCGACCTGACCGTCAGGACCGGTGAGGTCCACGGGTTTCTCGGCCCCAACGGCGCCGGGAAGTCCACCGCCATCCGGGTCCTGCTCGGCCTGCTGCGCGCCGACTCCGGCTCGGCGCGGCTGCTGGGCCGCGACCCCTGGCACGACGCCGTCGAGCTGCACCGGCGCGTGGCGTACGTCCCCGGTGACGTCACGCTGTGGCGCAACCTCTCCGGCGGCGAGGTCATCGACCTGTACGGGCGGCTGCGCGGCGGCCTCGACAAGGCCCGCCGCGCCGACCTCATCGAACGGTTCGAGCTCGACCCCGCCAAGAAGGGCCGCACGTACTCCAAGGGCAACCGCCAGAAGGTCGCCCTCGTCGCGGCCTTCGCCTCGGACGCCGACGTGCTGATCCTCGACGAGCCGACGAGCGGTCTCGACCCACTCATGGAGGCGGTCTTCCAGAGGTGCGTGGCCGAGGAACGCGACCGCGGCCGGACCATCCTGCTCTCCTCGCACATCCTCAGCGAGGTGGAGAGCCTCTGCGACCGGGTCAGCATCATCCGCAAGGGACGGACCGTGGAGACCGGCTCACTAACCGAGCTGCGCCATCTCACCCGTACCAGCGTCGTCGCCGAACTCGCCGGACCGCCCAACGGGCTCGCGCACCTCCCGGGCGTCCACGGACTCGACGTACAGGGCAACCGCGTCAGCCTCCAGGTCGACACGGACCACCTGAACGCGGTGCTGACGTCCCTCGCCGACTCCGGCGTACGGTCGCTGACCAGCACCCCGCCCACCCTGGAGGAACTGTTCCTGCGGCACTACGCCGTCGCCGAGGAGGCAGGGCGATGAGCGCATTGACTGGCACAAGCACCCTCGTGCGGCTCGCGCTGCGTCGCGACCGGCTGATGCTGCCCCTGTGGGCGGTGGTCACCGGCGGCATGGTGGCGAGCGGAGCCGGCTCGATCGGGGCGCTGTACGACACGCCCGCCGCACGCGCCGAAGTCGCCGCGTCGATGAACGCGAACAGCTCGATCCGGTCGTTGTACGGGCCGGTGTTCGGCGACTCGACGGGCGCCCTGGTGGCGTGGCGGTTCGGCGTCTTCGCAGCGGCACTGGCAGCCGTGATGAGCCTGATCATCGTCATACGGCACACACGGGAGGAGGAGGAGACGGGGCGTCAGGAAATGCTGTCGGCGGGGCGGGTGGGCCGCCGGGCGCCGCTGACCGCCGCGCTGCTGGCGGCGCTGGTCGCCAACACCGCCGTCGCGCTCCTCATCTGCGCCGGGCTGTCCGGCGAGGGCGCGGCCGGAGCGGTCGCCCTCGGTCTCGCGGTCGGTGGCACCGGCATGGTCTTCGCCACCATGGCGGCGATCGTGGCCCAGCTCACCGAGAGCGCCCGGCTCGCGAAGGGCCTGACGGCAGCGGTACTCGGCCTGGCGTTCCTGCTGCGGGCGGCGGGCGATGCGGGTGGCGCGTCCGCGCTGACCTGGCTGTCCCCCGTCGGCTGGACCGAGAACGTCCGCGCCTTCGCCGCCGAACGCTGGTGGGCGCTCCTGCTCATGGCGGCGGCGGTCGCCGGCCAGACGGCCGTGGCGTACGGGCTCGCCGGACGGCGCGACATCGGCATGAGCTTCCTGCCGGCCCGCCCCGGCCCCGCCTCCGGCCGCCTCGCCACCGCCGGCGCCCTCGCGTGGCGGCTCCAGCGCGGCGGCATCCTCGGCTGGACGCTGGGCTTCCTGACGGCGGGGCTGGTCTTCGGCGGCATGATCGAGGGCGCGAGCGACCTCGTCGGGGACAACGAGCAAGCCCGGCAGATCTTCGAGCGGATGGGCGGGCAGTCCGGCCTGGAGAACGCCTTCCTCGCCGCGATGACCGGCCTCTTCGGCATGGTCGCAGCCCTGTACGTCGTCGGCGCGGTTCTGCGCCTGTACGGCGAGGAGACCTCCGGCCGCGCCGAGCCGGTCCTCGCCAACGCAGTGAGCCGCCTGCGCTGGGCCGCGGGCCACCTGCTCATCGCCTTCGGCGGCGCGGTACTCCTCATGGTCGCGGCGGCAGCCGGGCTGACCCTGTCGTACGGCCGGGAAGCCGGACCCGTCCTGGGCGCCGTGCTCGCCCAGCTCCCGGCGGTCTGGACGCTCGGCGGCATGGCGGTGCTGCTGTACGGCACCGTGCCCAAGGCGGCACCGGCCGCGTGGGGCGTCGCCGGGCTGTGCCTGGCGCTGGGCTGGATCGGCCCGACGCTGGACCTCCCCCAAACCGTCCTGAACATCTCACCGTTCGGCCACCTCCCGAAGCTCCCGGGCGCGGCCGTCTCCTGGCCGCCGCTGCTGATCCTCGCCGCCCTCACGGGCGCGCTCGTGGCTGCGGGGTTGGCCGGCCTGCGGCGGCGGGACCTGGTGACCTGAACCGCGGCCGGGCCGCAGTCTCACGCCGGCTCCCCCAGCCCCCACCCAGCGGATCGCATGTGTCACCGGTCCGGCACGCCTTCCGGGCGGGCCGCGTGTCGGCCGGATGGGCGGCTCAGTGGGTGGCGGGGGTCCGTGGCGCGGGTAATGGCCGTTTCGACGGCGGCGATCCGGTCGGCGAGCAGGCCGAGGGCGACCACCGCCCGGCCGAGGGCGTCGTCCCCGGAGCGGCCGAGGGCCTGGGCGCGGACGTACGCGGTGGTGATCTCCGCCCAGCGCGCCGCTTGTGCGGCCCGGCTCGCCACCACCGAGCCCGAAGCCGCCGGTGCCCTCGCCGCGCTCCTCGCCCGCTCCGGCGCCAGCTGACCGCACCACGCTCTTCCGGCCGGGTCGTCCTCTGACATCGAAGCTGGACCGTTTCCCACGGGAGTTCGACCACCTCGTCATGGACGCTGTCGGCGATGCTCGAAGTTTGGAGAGGGCGCCCCGCTGCCAGTCGCCTGTATCCCGAACGGCCCGCAATCACGGTTGCGGGGGCGGACAGTTCTTCGTGCGGCCGGGCGGCCGGTGGCTAGGTGGGCTGTCCTTCGTAGATGCCGTCCCACTGCAGTTGGACGGCAGAGAGGTCAGGCAGGCCGTCGGCAGGCAGACCGGCCTTGAAGTGGATGGGGCCCGTCGCTGTCAGGAAGGCTCCGCCGGTAGGCGGCCGGTGGGGGTCGGTGCTGGCGATCAAGGGCGGGGGCGGGAACTGAGGCAGATCGCCGCTTGCCTTCGCCGGCTGCGACGTCTCCAAGGTGAACGGACCGGTCAGGTCACCCCACCGGTCGAAGGTCATGGCCATCGACTGCAGCCACGTGTGCACAAGGCCGCCCGGCCCCTCCTGCAGGGTGCTCGGGGGCGACACTTCGAGGGCGGGAAGGGTGAGCCGGACCCTTCCCAACAGATCGTGCTCGCCACCATGTTGAAGTCCAGGGTCTGCAGTCGGACGAAGTCCGCGCCGCCCGCAAGGACCTCGAACGAGATTCCGCCGATGAAGTTCAAGCGGGGAAGGGGCGGAGGCAGTGGGACCACCAAAGTGGCGCCGACATTCATCGGCATGGTGAAGGTCTGGCCGATGACCGGCAGCAGCTCGGCGGCTCGGCGCTGAGCCGCTTGGGCGTTTGGTCCGCTGGCCAGCAGCAGTCCCGTGCCGGCAAGGGCAGCAGCGGCCGCCTGGCGAAGCACCTGGCGTCGGCCCAAAGGTGTCGGGGAAGTAGTCACAACGGGGCAGTATCGGTTGCCCGACAGCAGCCGAAGCACTTCCGACAGGCATCATCACCCAGACGAGTGGCAGAACCGGTCGTCCCACTCCGGCTGTCCTGTGCCATCGAACTTTGAGTAAGTGACATCGAAGTTTGGAGGCTGCGTAGCTAGTCACGAGTGTGGCGCACGTGGGTGGGGGAGTATCGGGTCGGCCGCGCACTGCGGCCCGCGAGACACTTGAAAAAGGATCTGTGCTCATGGCGACTGGCACCGTGAAGTGGTCGGAGAAGGGGTTCGGCTTCATCCAGCAGGACGACGGTGGTCCGGACGTGTTCGTCCACTTCCGGTCGGTCCAGGGGGAGGGCTTCAAGAGCCTGACGGAAGGCCAGAGGGTCCAGTACACCGTCACCAGCGGGGAAAAGGGGCCGCAGGCTGACAACGTCATTCTCCTGTAGAGCAGCACGGGGAACCCTACTGCGATCAGCATGGGTCCAACCTGGATGACAATCGGTCCAACTGCGCTGTCACAGGACACCAGGTTGATCACGATGCGGTCACGACGGAGAGGTTCTGCAAGGCTGGCGTCACACGAGAGCCGAAAACCGAACCTGTAGCAGGTGACCGGCGGGATAGGCCCGCCCCACCCTCAGGAGCACCCTGTGGCGAGCACCGCAGACGAGCCCGAACAGCCCCTTGACCAGCCCGGACAGACCCCTCCGTGGACCCCTCCACCACCCCCTCCGCGCCCGCGCTCAGCAGCCGGGCGTTCCTGCAGGTGAGGCACGGCAGAAAGGGGGTCGCCGCAGGTCCGACAACCCTCATGTAGATGTAGCAAGACGCCCCAAGCACAGGAAGAACTCGACCGGGCCTCGACGCCGGGAGCTGCTGCAGGCGCTGGGGATCTTCCAGAGGGCTACGCCCGACCAGTTGTGGAAGCTGACCCGTCCCGGCAACCAGCACGACAAGCTCGTACGGGACACCCTCCTGGATCTTCAGGACCACCACCTGGTGAGGATCGAAGCGGTCCGGGAGGACCAGCGGCAGGTGTGGGTGCTGACGAAGCGAGGACACGGCGAGGCGAAGAAGCTGCTGGAGCCGAAGGGCATACGGGTCTCGGCGCTGCGCGAGGAGAAGTACGACCCGGTCACCGGGGAGCTGCTCGGTGCCAGCTACGACGACCACGCTGCGGCGGTCACCACGACGGCCGCCGAACTCCACTGCGCCGGGATCGGTCACCGGCTCGGCTTCGCCATCGAGATTCCGCACCGGCTTGGCGACGGGTACATCCAGCGGGCGGACCTGGTGGTGCGGGCACCGGCGGCCGGGGTGCCGGTGATGCTGCTGGAGATCGGCAGAGAGGGCGGCCGCTCGCGGTCACCGGTTGTACTGCTGGATCAGCATGTAGCGGCGTGGGGCTCAGCCCGCCAGCCACGCGCTGCGGGCCGCTGGGGCGCCTATGGCGGCGATGGGCGGCTACCTGGACGAGACGATGGACGAGGACGATGACGCGACCGTCGTGTAGCCGTCCGGCACGCCCGGGCGCGGCACGGACGGCATGTCTACAGGTCGATGAGGGCCCAGCGGCGGCAGCCGGCGCCGTCGCGGTCGCTGTCCACTCCACAGGAGACGACCCCCACCGCGGCGAGGTCCGTCAGCAGTACGTCATCCAGGGTGGACGGCCCGGCGTGGTGGGACAGGACGAGGATCAAAGCCTGCTGCTCCTGGTCGGCGAGGTGCACGCTGATCCGGCTGCCGCCGTCCTCGAGCGCCGCAGCGACCAGGCGCTCGGTGAGCGTGCCGGCCTCGTGCCCCTCGGGTGCGCGGTAGCCCCAGTGGGTGAGCTTCTCGCACACCAGCCGAGCGGCTTTCGGGCCGGCCGACGAGCGGGCCCACGGCGCCGCGTCCAGCGACCAGTTCGCGGCGCGCCGGTTCGCGATCCTTGCCCGCAGCCGGGTCTGCGTCATCACCGCCCGGCCCGGGTCCGGCAGGTCTCCTGCCGTGTCGGGCCGCGGAGGCTCGACGGGCCGTTTCGGCGGCGGAGGCGTCTTCGGCGGGTAGGACGGCGGCCATTTGCCATCGGGGTCGTGAGGGGTGGTCACTCGAGCCTCCAGCCGTGCGGTGCGCCGTCCTGGTGTGTACCCATCGTGGCACTCGCGTATGGGCGGGGTGGGCGTTTCGCTGCGGCTGGGGTGGGGCCCGGGACCGTGGACTGCTCCGGGCCCCGCGGGGGTGCACGCCGGGTTCAATGACGGACCCGGCTCGAGGCTGTCACGACCACCTTCTCCTTCATCGCCGATACGCCGGGCCGGTTCGCGAGGCTCACAGGGGCCACGGGGAGACCGCCCGGTAGACACCCAGTCGGCGTGCAGCTCGGCGGCCCGGCGCTGGCGGCGATCAGGTCGCCTGGAAGGGCGTGCGGCCTAACGGGGCCGGCGGAGGCAGGGGTGCCTTCGGAGCCTAGGACCTGTCTGACAAACGATCTACGGGCGCTGACTGCTTCTGCTTGACTGATCGCCAGTAATTTGGCTGCTCGTGCAGCCACTCGAGAGGGAAGCATCGTGGGCGTCGAGATAGAACTGCATGCCGACCGGCCCGCCCTGGACTGGGATCGGTCCAGGGGGACTCTTATCCGTGGGTCGTACGAGCATGGCGACGAGCTGGCCGAAGTGTTGCTTGGCATGGGCGAAACCCATGAAGGCAACCTTGCTCGTGTGGATCCTTACGGGGACACGTTGTTCAACGAGCAACAGGCGCAGGCCGCGCTGCTGGAGGTGCCTGACCTGTTGAAGCAGTGTTCGGGGCCATCGCAGACGGCGGCCGTCCTTGACCTCGAGAGGCTGCTGCAGTCCTGCTCACAGACCCAAGGCAGCTACCTATGGTTTGTCGGCGACTGATGAATCATCCCGCGCTTCGCGTAGCCAGAGGATGAGTGACGCGAGGTGGAGTCCGGCCCGGTAACGGCTGGCCACCTTGTCGAAGCGGGTCGCGATGGCGCGGAACTGCTTGAGCCGGTTGAAGCAGCGTTCGACGACGTTGCGGGCCTTGTAAAGCTCGCGGTCGAAGGCCGGTGGCCTGCCGCCGGCGCGTCCGCGCCGTGCCCGGTTGGCCTTGTGGTCGGCCTTCTCCGGGATCACCGCCCGGATGCCCCGCCGCCGGAGCGTCTGGCGGATCGCGCGGGACGAATACGCTTTATCCGCGATGACCGTGTCGGGCCTGCGGCGCGGCCGCCCGGTGCCGATCCGGGGCACGCGCACCGTGTTCAGGACCGCGTCGAAGACGGTGGAGTCATGGGCATTGCCCGGCGTGACGACGACGGCCAGGGGCAGTCCCCGGCCATCGCAGGCGAGATGGACCTTGGTGGTCAGCCCGCCGCGGGAGCGGCCGAGCGCCTGGCCAGCTTCCGGGCGTGCCGGATCTCCCAGTTCGTCCCCCGTCGGCGCCCCTTTTTGCGGGCGCCGGCGGCGTGCTGGTGGGCCCGGTTGATGGTGGAGTCGACCGACGCCGTCCACTCCACGGCCCCGACAGAGTCGTCGCGGACCTGGACCTCCTCGAGCAGACGAGCCCAGGTCCCGTCGGTCTCCCAACGGGCGAACCGCTCGTAGACCGTCTGCCAAGGTCCGTAGCGTTCCGGCAGGTCACGCCACGGCGCACCTGTCCGCAACCGCCACAGCACCCCGTTGATCACCTGCCGGTGATCCCGCCATGGACGACCCCGTCCCTCAACCCTCGGCAGCAGAGGCGCTATCCGCTCCCATGCTGCATCGGTCAGCTCTCCACGACCCACCACAAGATCAATTGTCAGACAGGCCCTAGTTCGAACGCGTTGACAGTGCTCGGGCTCCGATGCTTTACACGTGAGAGGCAATCCCGACATACGCCTGCCATACCTGCCCGAACTTCGCCACTCTGATGAGATGCATGCACCCGAGGGCGACGATCTCCATGATGCGGCGCTGAAAGCGGTCAGCAGGAGGATGAGTGCAATCCGCCTGAGCGCCACGCTGGCGGTTGCAGGCTGGGGGTGGGTTGTCCATTGTCGGGCAGGAGCCGAATACGCCCAGCTGTATGCCGAAGCGGTCAAGGCGGGAGTCGGCGCACCCCAACCGGGGGTCTGGTGGGCCACGGGGCCGGTGGGTTATGCAGTGCTCCTGGCCTGGCTGCTGCTAGGCATTGTCATTTTCACCGGCCAGAGGCCGTCCGCCTTCGAGCTGCGGCTTGCTGAGCGGCGCGTGCACGAGGAGTTGTTGCGCGCAGCAGCTGCAGGAGAGTCGCAGCGGGCGCGGATGCACGGAGCGACACGGATCACACGTGGTCGCCTGCCCGATCTTGAGGTGTACCTGCTGCTCAGCCTCGCGGCGTTTGCCCACTACGGAATCGAACGCATCCTGTGGGATGTTTGGTTTGAAAGGCATTGGGGGGTGGGCTTCGGGCCCGGCTCAGCGAATGCGATTGCCGCCGCCGCGGTCGGGCTGCCCGGTCTGCTCGTGGCAGTCGTCACGATCGTTCCGCGCCTCATCCGTGCATGGGGGGCCAAGGCGAAAGACACGGGAGAAGGAGATGGTGCCGCGTCGACTGGATGGGCAGACATCATCCGGGCTGAGAAGGAAGGTGAAGCGGCGATCATCCGAGCCCAGGCCGAGTTGACTAGGGCTCAGGCTGAGATGAAGCGAGCCGAGTTGGGGCTCGAGCCGCTCCCGCCGACGTACGTTCTGTCCTCTCCTGATACGCCGCCCGCGTTGGAGGGGCCCGACTCCAACGGTGGCCCTCCGGGCAGCAGATCCCCTGCCTAACGAGGCACCTTCTGTTTGCGCCCCCGGACTGCTCCTCGCGCTCCGTCGTGCGGCCACAGCACGCCGCTGCGGGCCTGGACCGTTCGCCATCCGCTGTCAGTGGGGGGCCGGTCGTACCGTGCCGCCGCCCGCTGCCGCGCGCTCCATGCGGAGGCCGATCTGTCCTTGCGCCCGCCCGGGGCGCTCCGCCCGCCGCCTCCACCGCCCGTGCAGGGAACGCGCTGGCCGTACGTCTGCTGTGCCGCGAGCCAGGGGGACTACTCGCCGGGCTTGACCGGCACGATCTCTACGACGGTCGCCCCACTCGCTTCGAGGCGCTCTTTGCGGGCTTCGGCGCTCGGCTGGTCGTACGTGCAGCCGACGTGTGCTGGCGCCCGTCCCGTATCCACTTCAGTCTGTGATTCACCATCGCTGCTCTCCGCTCTCCCTGGTCAGGTGCCCGGCGGCAGCATCGGCTTCAGGTGAGGCGCCGCCGGGCCAGTACAGGCTCGCATGCGGCACTGACATCGCCGGTTCCCGGGAGTTCGGTACTGCGGTGTCACGGAGTACGGACCGACAAGGGCGGTCGGGCCCGGCACGAGGCCGGCGAGCAGCGGCTCGCCGCCGTGCAGAATTACTGGCGGGCATGGTGAAGGCGGGCAGCCTCGTAGCAGTGGCTGCCCGCCAGGTCGCACTGGCTATGCAATTTGAGCATGCTTTGACGATGCGCGGCTCGTCGTCGCGCTACGTGCGGCGTTCGGCCCAGATGATCAAGATGCTGACGGCGCCGCTTCCGACGCCGTATGACAGGCCGCGGACGAGGTGAGTGTGGGCACCGCGTCCATGTCGGCGGGCCCATTTGTGCAGGTAGGTGGCCAGACGGCCACGTCGCCTGCCCCCTGGAGCGCTGTGCTTGTTACTCTGCATTTGGTGTTTCCTTCCGTTTCATCGCGTGTCGGATCACTACGTAGGGAGCCCTCCCGACCAGATGGCCTAGGAACCGAAGTCGGGGTTGCAGGGCTCCCTTCGCACGTCAAAGCCTAGAGCGGTATGCAGTCACCGTAGTTGCGGCAAGGCGGAGTTCATGATGTGCCATATAGCATGCGGTGTCAGACCACTCGCATCGGACGGCCTGGAGCGCCGGGGACCTGTCGGTGTGCGGCACTTGTCATGCCGACGACGTCGCCCGGCAGGAAGCTGCCGCCGAAGCCGCCCGGCGCCAGGCTGCCGCACCGTCGCGGCCGCCGGCCACCGGCCAGGAGCCGGGCAAGCCTCGACGCGGTCTGTTCCGCCGGCGGACCTGAGCCGGGCAAGCCGTGCGCGACCCTGGGCAAGCCTCCCCCCAACGAGGGCTTGCCCAGGCCGCGCCGTCGGCGCTGGGCTGGGGACCGCGCGCTGAGACCCGGCCGCGGGAAGGAGGAACCGGTGGAGAGCTTCAAGGCGGGCCAGACGGTCGTACGGCGCGACGTGCACCGTACGGGCCGGGTGTGGAGCGAGCACGCGCTGCGCGTCGTCGCCGACACCGGCGAGGCCCTGGTGGTCGCCTGCCCGCCGGGAGCCGAGACCCGCTGGCCCGCCCTGTACGTCAAGGCCCGCGACCATGGCGACCGCTCGGTGCGCACAGAGGCGTTCGACGCGATGGCGACCGGCACGTGGGAGCTCGCGTCCACGGTGTGGCAGGAGACCGAGCTGCTGCTGTGGAAGCCACCGACGGCGTGGTTCAGCGTCAACGCCTTCTACACGAGCGGCGGGCTGCGGAACTGGTACGTGAACTTCGAGCATCCCACCCGCCGCACCTCGTTCGGGTTCGACACCTTCGACCTCACCGTGGACCTGGTCGTCGATCCCGACCTGACCCGCTGGCAGTGGAAGGACGAAGACGAGTACGCGCACGTGCGGCGGCTCGGCATCGTCACCGACACCGAGCACCAAGCCGTGGACGCCGCCCGCGACCAGGTCCTCGCGATGCTCACCGAACGCTCCGGACCCTTCGCCGACGCCGCCTCGTGGTCGGCCTGGCGGTGGAACCCGGCCTGGTCGCCGCCGCGCCTACCCGAGCGCTTCCCGGCGTCCTGACGCGGGCTTGCCCTCCCACGCTGTGCAGTCATACGGCACGGAAGAGGGTTGCACCGGAAGGGGGCTCCACAGGTGGCTGCACGGCTGTTTCAGCGGGGGACCGGAGGCACTGCCGGAGGTACTGACCCCCCAAATCGGACACCCCTCGTTTCCGCAGATCACCCCAGCTGGGCAAGCCGGTTTCGTACGCCGACACCTCTTCTCCACGCGATAGCCGTGGGGAAGAGGACGGTGTCGAGTTCTTGGCGGCCGGGTCGCTGAGAGAAACCTCTGGCCGCCGGTTGATCGGGATGGCAGGCTCTGCCTCCACCCGAACGAGGAGCTCCGCAATGACCGACAAGCCGGAGACGGAACGCATCGACTGCACCGACTGCTTCGCCCTGCCGGGCCCGGACAACACCCGCATCTCGTACGTGAAGGCCGCAGGCGGGATCAGCGAGACCTGGCATACCCCGCAGTGCCCCGCCCTCACCATCATGGAGATCAACTGGGAGGAAGGAAGCAAACGGGTCAAGGAACAACAGGAGTGGGCGGAGGGCGTCTTCCCCGCCGCGCACGAGCGGCTCAAGCAGGCTGCCGCCGCGATACCCCGCCGCAGCGCAGCACATCCCTTCGCCGCCGCCCTGACCGAGCTGGTCCAGGCACAGGCCGACACAGACGGCTTCGTCGTCCTGCACCGCTGGGCCGAAATCCTCGAGCGGCACTTCCCGCCGGAGCTCCCTGACCCCGACCACACCACCGAGTAGACGCGCCTCTCACCCCGGGGTGGAGGGGCGTCGGATGTCCGCGTACACCCGAGCCCTGACCCCAGGCTCGCCGGGAACCCGCCACACCGGGGTTACCCCGGAGGGCGCCCACTGCTGCTGGAGGCCCTCCATCACCGCGGCGACGGTCTCCTCGTCTGCGGCGACGACGTCCAGGACCACGAGCCCCGGCTCCGTGATGTGCTGCTCATCGATCTGCATGCTCCCACCGACGGCTCCGCCCAGTTGTCTGGTTCGCCGGCCGCTGGGGAAGCACCCGCATGAGGGACTGCGGCCACCGACTGGCCCGGCGTCGGTCGCGTGTAGTGCGTCCTGGCCGTAGACAAGAAGGTGCAGATGCGTCCGACGACAGGACCGGACGGGCTGCGCCCCCACAGTCGGGGAGCCGTGCCAACCCCCCGAGCGGCACGGCTCCCTGCCAGGAACGAGGACCTGGTCGTCCTGCGTCGCCGGTGGAGCCGATGCTCGCCCAGGTCCGGGAGACCGTCCCCGGCCCAGGCGTCTTGCCGGGTGGGCTCGCATTCGAGGCGAAGTTCGACGGACTGGCTGAATGGATGGACCGTGATGACGACCAGATGGCGAGGAGCATGAGCGGGGCCAGTCCGGCCCCATGAGCCCTACAGATGCCAGGCGTCGCAGATACAGGACGGCTTCCACCGCTCACGGTTCTCGGGGGAGTCCATCAGCGTGGCGCGCTCGGCCACGTCCCGGAGCGTCACCGTGTCCCAGTTGGGGAGGTTTGCGAAGTGGTCGAGCGCCTGCAGCAGCTGCGTGGCGTGGATCTTCTCGACGTCCGATGGCGGAAACAGCTGCAGGAGTTCGTCGGTGACCTCGATGGCATGGCGCAGGTAGTAGACCAGGGAGAGCGGGCAGTCGTTGGCATGCTGGGACACGGTTCCTCCCAGCTACGGGTAACGGACATCAGGGCGAGCCAATGCACGTGGTCCGCAGTCGCGGTTGAGGGCCAGCTCTTCCCCATAACGCTGGGCGGGTGCTACCGGGGGAGGACGGCACTCACGGTCTTTCCTCCGGTTGCCCGGCGAGTGACCGCGGTCGCTGTGGCGAGTCGGTTGACCAGGGGCCAGCCGAAGCCTCCGGTGCCGACTTCGAGGTCGGGGGTGCGCATGCGCGGGGCACGGGGGCTGGGGTCGCGCACGGCCACCTCGATGCCGTCCGGGCGGGCGGCCAGGTCGAGGGTGCAGGTGCCGCCGCCGTGGCGCAGGGCGTTGGTGACGAGCTACGAGACCACCAGGATCACGGTGTCGGCGGCCTCGGATGCGAGTGCGGGCACAAGCCCTTCGAGGAAGGACGGGGCGCTGTCGCGTGCCACGGCGACGGAACCGGCAGGGTGATCGGTTGCGACGTCGACGCTCATCGTGTCCATCAGGTCCCCCCTGGTCTTTGGATCGCCCATGCCCGTTCTTCCCCGCCCGCCGCATCTGCCCCGACAAGCGGCGGTTAACCCGGTGCGACCGCCCTGCGCCCCCACCCGCGTAACTGTCCGAGGCCGATTACCTCGTCGCTGGACACACAGAAATCTATATCGGCCGGAGTAGACATTGGGCAGTGGCGTCGCTATGGTTTCTCCCGTAGCTCAGAAAGACAGCAGGGCCTGGCAGAGACGAACTGCCGGCAAGCAGTACCAGCAGTACAGGTAGTCGCAGGACGGTGCGGCGGTGGAGTCTCGAAGCCAGGGTTGTTGCAGGACGGCGCCGGGACTGACGGCCGGACCGGGTGGCCCGCAGTGATCAGGGGCCGCCGCAAGCGGGACCGCGGTCATGGCATGTGCGGTACCCGCGAGTGCAGTTCGCAGTACCCAGCAGTGAAGTCAGTGAGTAGTACCCCTGGTGAAGGCGTCGGCTGCGGACGCGCGCACCGGGAAGTTCGGCAGTGGGGTTCTAAGCCAGAGCAGACGCAGGATGGGCAACGGGGCTGGCTGCCGAAGAGCGACGCTGTCACAGGTCGTTCAGCAGTTCGCATCACCCGCAGTACAAGCAGTTCGCAGTTCCCGTTTGGTAAGTGATTGATCCAGAGGGAAGAACGGAGGAGCCGAGCACCATCAGGATCGCCCGGGTGAGCAGTACGAAGCCCGGGTACCGCAGGACATCGTTAGTGAGGTGGTCTCCGGTCACGCAACCGCGATCCCCGCAGCCCCGACAGCAGCCAGGTCGGGTACGCGGACACAGAAGGCCGGCGCAGTATCAGGGTCGGCAGATGGTGTAACAGTTCCTTCGGGGCCCTGGTGCCGTACGGCACCAGGGCCCCTCCACGCGTTCCAGAGAGAGGTGCAGATGACAGCAGACGACACGCGCGGGCGTCTCGATGACGACGACTACCCCGCCTACACCATGGGCCGGGCCGCCGAGATGCTCGGCACCACCCCCGCCTTCCTGCGCGCCCTGGGCGAACACCGCCTGATCACCCCGCTGCGCTCGGCCGGCGGCCACCGCCGCTACTCCCGCTACCAACTGCGCATCGCCGCCCGCGCCCGGGAACTTGTCGACCAGGGCACCCCCATCGACGCCGCCTGCCGCATCATCGTCCTCGAGGACCAGCTCGAAGAAGCTCAGCGCATCAACGCCGAATACCGCCGCGCCGCCGACACGTCCCACCCGCCGGCCGCAGCCTGAGATGGCACCCCGTCCGCCGCATACCGCGCACCTACCCAACGGGTACGTTCCTCTGGTGACGGGGTGTGCGAGCGTGTACCGTTTCCGTTAGCTGTCGTGGTTCGGAAGTTCCCCTTTGCCCACGCCGAAGGCGTGGGCGTTTTGCTGTGCTGTGCCGCAGGAACCAGGGCGATTACCTCCGCCTTCCCGCATGGTGCGGGAGGCGTCCGTCGACTGGAAGGCATGGAACATGGCTACGGGAACTGTGAAGTGGTTCAACGCGGAGAAGGGCTTCGGCTTCATCGCCCAGGACGGGGGCGGCCCGGACGTTTTCGCCCACTACTCGGCGATCAACTCCTCGGGCTTCCGTGAGCTCCAGGAAGGCCAGACGGTGACGTTCGACGTCACCCAGGGGCAGAAGGGCCCCCAGGCCGAGAACATCAACCCGGCCTGACCTCTCGCCGCAGCCGGGGGGATCTGCGGCCTACCGACGCAGGATTGCGCAGCTGTTGCTGTGCAACCCTGATCTGTGTCGAGAGTGGAGCGTGGGCGCCTGTGTCTCGGTGGCTGGGGCGCGCATGATGCGCCATCTCGTGCGCGGCGCGGTGACGGCGTGGACCAGGACGACGACGGCCTGGTGGCCGAAGCCGCCCCGGGCCCACGCCCCGGTGAAGGGGACCTGATCGGCCGCCCAGTCGCCCAGCCGCTGCCACGGGCGCAGTCGCCCGAGCGGATAGCTGGCCGCGAGCGCGGCGGCCGCAGTGACGACGATGCCTATCATGTCCAGCGCATCCCGATCGCGGACAGATGCTCCATTGTCCAGGGGCGGTTTTTCTGATCAGTGTGTGGTGGGCCGGACTGGGCTGATCAGTTTGGTGTCGGGGGTGATAGGGCTCCGGGCCGAGCCATCACGGTTTGGTGATGGGGACCGGGGACGCTGAGCTGCTTTTTTGTCAGGTGGAGCGGCCGTTGGTCGGGTGTGGTCATGTTCCGGGTGTGTTGATCAGGTTCGTTGAGTGCTGTTATGCGGTCATCCAGTACAGGGCGGTGTCCATGTCGCGGGGGTCCAGGTGCGGATGGGGGCTGGGGCGGCGGCGAGAATTTGGTCGATCCGTTCTATGTAGCGGCTGTAGCGGCCGGGTGCGTGGCTGAGGGGGATGCCGAGAGTGCGCAGTCCGCTGTGGGCTCGCCGGTCGTAGATGGCCATGCGGTCTGGTGCGGCTGCTGTGAGGACGGCGGAGGCGAGGGCGTCGCCGGTGCGGAAGCCTGTTAGGTGGGCGAGGGCGGTGTGGCCGGCTTGTGCTCCCGCGCAGCGGCTGAGAGTGGTGTCCCGGGCGGCGGTCGGGCCGCTGCCAGTCAATGGGCCAGGCTGGGCACCAGTCCGATCGATCTCCGGTCCCCGTCAATGCGGGCCCACGGCGAACATTAACCCCACCGTCAGGAGACGCGGTCTGGGAGCCGAGCTCCGCCGGCTCCGCCTGGCCAGCGGGTTGAAGAGCACCGGAAGTGGCCGAGCAGTTCATGGTCTCCAGCCCAAGATCAGTCACCTGGAGAACGCCCGCCGCACCATCAGGCCCCGCGATGTGCGCGGACCCGGCGGCATTCGGGGATCACCCAGTAACCGAATGTACAGATTTGATGCTCCACAGTGGCAGGCGGAATGTGCCTATTGGGGTATTTACGTCATATTTATGGGTATATGGCGGGTAAGCGTCCGCCTTTGGAGGTCATCATGGCGTCGACCCACCGCACGCCCATCGAAGAGCACCCCGACCTGATGGATCTGCACGCCCGGCACGACCGTGCCGCCGCCACCCCCCGAGCCCAGATGATCGAGGCCTTGGCCCTCCTCACCGGCCTCTACCTCGCCGCGTCCCCCTGGATAGCCGGCTTCAACGGCTTCACCACCCTCGCGGTCACCAACCTCATCGCCGGCATCGCCTACACGCTGCTCCTCGGCGGCCTCGGCAACTCCTACGAACGCACCCACTCCATGGCCTGGGCCGCCGCCGCCATCGGCCTCTGGACCTGCATCGCCCCCTGGGTCGTCGCCGGAGACGTCGCCCGCACCCGCTCCATCACCAGCAACCTCATCACCGGCGCCATCGCCACCCTCCTCGCCCTCGCCGCCGCCTCAGCAGCCCGCGACCGCACCCACGACAGGCGCAGCCACCCCGGCGCGTGACGACACCACGCCATGCCCGGCGACCACCGACACCCCGAGTTCACCGTCGCCACCGACATCCCGGCCCGGCCAGCGCCTGGCAACGCGGCTCGAACGTACACCTATTGGTGCAGTGTCAGCGGGCCGGACTTCTCCAACGGGAGAGCAGCAGCCCGATCACCCTGTCTCTAACCCGTCCTTGTTCGCATCGATTGTCGGGACAAGGAACGCGGAGACGGGGGAGGAAGGGATTGAGCGGACTCCAGCAGCCTCTTCGTCAGCTGCTGGAGCAGCCCGCCCTCACCCGTCAGCTGCTGGCCCTCAGCCTGGGCTCGGGCCACGAACTCGCTCAGGAACTGGTCATCCGCAGTCGCCGACGCAGCCCCTGCCTCAGACGGTTCGGCTATGTTCTCGCTGGTCACAGGTGCACTCTTCCACGATTGGAGTTACACCGTTCTCTTCACAGTCCCCCCGCCATCGGTGGGGTCGGTTGTCTGTCGTTCAGGTGCCGACGGCGGTGACGCCGAACATGAGGGTTCGGCGGCTGACGTCGTAGTGCACGGTCGGGGTGCTGCGCAGGAGGTCCTGGAGGGCATCGGCGTCGTCGGCGTCGACGGTCAGGACCTCTTCCCAGGCCCCTTCGTCGAGTACGAGCTGCAGGGTGAATGTGCCTGGGGCAGCGGGCTCACCTGCGACCCAGCTGAACTGGTAGTGGCTGAGTTGGCGCACCTTGATGCTGTCGTCCGTAACGGGCTGCCTTACTTTGGTCGTGGTAGCTCTGGCCATAGCCTGTCTCCTTGCGTGAGTGACGTCGGGTACGGTGGGCGGGTCGAGATCGGGCCAACGAGCAGCTGACCGACCAGCCTCCGGCACAGGGCCGAAGGGCAAGCCGCCTGGGGGTTCAGCAGTGGCCGGCCATCGGGCCGTGGTGGTAGGTACGGCGTACGGCGGCCATACTTCTGCCGCCTGCCATGGCCAGGGGTGAGGCGGCGCGCCGAAGCATTCCTGCCTGCTGCTGCTCGGGGCGCTGCTGCTCTCCGTGCAGGGCGTTGAGCACGAGCATCCCGGCCGTCAGAGCGGGTACGGCCCACTGCAGCATGGCGAGGTGGCGCTGAGCCTGGTCCAAGTCCACGGGGTGGTCGGCGGCAGCCTCTTGATCCTCGGAGTCGGGGGACGAAGCGAGTTCGATCTTCTTGCCCAGGATGCGGCTGTAGGCGGTGGCTGCGAGCGCGGCTCCGGTGAGGACCGTCTTGGCGAGGGTGGAGGCGCCCACGCCGCTCTGGTGGGCCACCCGGGCACTGTTGGCCCCCAGCAGGCCGGCGCCGCCCACCAGGTGAGCGCCGATCGCGGCCGCGTTCACCGGTGTCCAGGCGGCCCAGCCGGCGCTGGCGAGCCGTGCGGCAAGAACCGGCTCCTTCACGGCGTTGCGCGCCGCTCCGTTCAAGCCGACGGCCCCCATGAGAGAGCCCCCGAACCAAGCTGCCAGGCCGATGTCATGCAGACTGCGCATGACCGTGTTGCGTTCAGACATCTGAGTCCTTCCAGACACACGCGTCCCTGCGGGTGCAGGACACCGAACTCAGGCTCATCGTGATCGACGGCACCTGCCAGATGAGGCGCGCACTTGGAGGAACCCCACCCCGACGGCACCTGCCAGATGAGGCGCGCACTTGGAGGAACCCCACCCCCGCCCGGTGGAGACGGGGCAGCGCCCGGCACCGGCCGCGCCCCCGGGGGAAGCCGGTGAACCGCTACATCGCGGCGGGCCCCCGGTCTGGCAACCCCATCAGTCCACCACCGCGGCCCGGGTCGCACGCAGCGGTGCCGGGCAGCACGAAGGCCCCGGCCGTTGGGGGAAGCCGGGAGTCGTATGCCTCCGGGGAAACTGACGCGGCCGTGCATGCACCACGCGATGCGGGCGTGGCTTCCTGCGGGCCCGCGTGCCATGCCACATGAGGTCGGCTGACGGTGCGCCGAAGACGTCAGTCCGCTCGGAGCGAGGGGCCGCCGGCCGAGCAGACGCACAGCGCGCGCAGCGACCAACGGGGCGGCGCGGCAGCAGCACAGACGACCACGGCCAGCGAGCGGAAGCCGCACGGCGGGCAACGGACGGCGGCGCGCACGGCCCTACGGCGAGCGCGGCGAACGAAGGGGCCTGCCCCGTACGACGGGGGCGGCCGGGGCACGCGGCGGAGGCCGTACAACTACCTCGGCCGGCGACCGTACGACAGGCGACGGCGGAGCCGCACCACAGCGACGTGAGCGGCAGGCGAGGCGCCGCAGCACGGGGCGGGCGCGCGGCGGAGGCCGCGAACGCATCCAGTCCGACCTGGGGCAGGCGCAAGGCCGGCGCAGCCCGGCGGCGCGCGGAAACGGCGAACGGCCCCGGCGCGCCCGGCGACCGTACAGCGGGCGCACGGGGACCGCGTTCGGCCTCACCCACCACGTCGCCCGCCGCAGCGAACCCGCTCGCCAATACCGGCCGGCTCCGGCTGGCGGATGGACACCCTCAGACCAAGGAACCTCATCGGCGCGGCGTCACAGGCGCGCGGCGGCGGAGCCAGCGCCGAGCCGGACGGCGCGCGACCCCGGCACGGGACGAAGCGGAGCGGCGGCGGCAAGGACACCTCCACCACACCGGCGACTTCGGCAGAATCAAGGCCCGGCAGCGTCGACAACGCTCGCGACCAAGATATTCAGGTCGTATGGGGCGTCTTGCCCGACACGAGTGCCTCGAACAACGGCCAGCCGTCCTCTTCCCGCACACCGTTCCCGGCGGGAAACAGACCGCGAGTCATGGCCTCGTCCAGGAAACGGCGTACCACCCCGGGTTCGTTGAGGTTGAGGACGCGGCCCCCCGCGCCGATGATCTCGCCCTCGCCCAGGGGCCAGCCCGCCGCCGCGCCGCTCTCGCCGGAGCGGAAGACCAAGCGGAGTTGGGCCTGTGGCGCGTCGGCCCGACGCAGGGACAGGGTCTCCTGGCAGTTCGGGTGCCGATGCCGTCGGCCCCAGAGCCAGACGGTGTCGCCCACCATCAGCGTGCGCAGCACGCCCTTTCGTCGCATCCGCCAACCGTAACCTCGGGAACTCGGTGAACCAGAGCCCGCAGGGGGCATCACGAGGACACCACGCAGCCGGTCCCGGACGCCGGGCAGGGACCTCGAACCGCGCGGCATACGCAGCGGGGAAGGCGTGGATACCTCCGACGACGCCATGACCCGCTCGGAAGAGGAGATGCACGTCGGTACCGAGCGCAAGCGGGCCCGGCCGGGCCCGTTTGCGCAAGTACGTCGTGACCGAGGAAGTGCAGCAGACCGTCCCCGTCCGTCATGAAGAGGTCCGTGTTGAACGCGAACCGATCACCGACGAGAACCGCGACGCTGCCATGTCCGGCCCTGACATCACCGAGGCCGAACACGAGGTGACCCTCCACGAGGAGAAGCCCGTCGTGGAGACCGAAGCCGTCCCCGTGGAACGCGTCCGCCTGACCACTGAGGAACAGACCGACGAGGAAACCGTCACCGGCGAGGTCCGCAAGGAGAAGATCGAAGCCGACACAGACTGCGCCTTCCCGTCGCCCGTCGTGCGGTCCGCCGTCCGTCCGCCTGCTCGTGCCGGGGTCGCCAGGCCGCCGCTTAGCGCCCGCCCGTACGGCCGCGTCCTGTTCGGCCTCGCTGCCCGCCGCCGCGCGCCGCCTCACGGCAGCACGCTCGGGCCGGTCGTTGTGCCGCGCGCCTGGTCCGCCCCGCCGCTCCGTGCCGGGGGGGGCGTACCCGCTGCCTCCGCAGCGCGTCGTACGGTCCGCCCTGCCCGCCGCCGCGCGCGTATCGCTGCGCGCGGGCCAGCGGGCTCGGGCTGGTGGCCGCTACTGGGCCGGTGCCGCGCCCTTGGGTCGGGCCGTGCCGGGGTTGTCGTGCCGGTCC
>NZ_JBVKAH010000022.1:0-22536 GCF_055598725.1 Streptomyces sp. NPDC039423 | reverse complement strand
TCATCGACCACACCGGCCGAACCATCCACCGGCACCACCGACCACTCCACCCGGAACAAGGCATCGCGGGTGACGTCCTGGGTCGTGTCGAGCTGTTCGCGGTTCACGGCTCGCAGCGCCAGGCCGGTCACCGAGGCGACCGGTTCTCCCGCGGCGTCGGCGATGGTCAGGGCCACCTCCCCGCCCCGGGTGGGCGCGAGGCGTACCCGGAGTTCGGTGGCGCCGACGGCGTGCAGGGACACACCCGACCAGGAGAACGGCAGGCGTCCTTCGCCGCCGCCCCCGGCCTCCGTGCCGCCGAGCCCCAGTGCGTGCAGCGCCGCGTCCAGCAGGGCGGGGTGCAGGCCGAACCGGCCGCCCTCCGCCTGGGCGCTCTCCGGCAGCGCGACCTCGGCGTAGACGTCACCGTCCTTCCGCCAGGCGGCGCGGAGCCCCTGGAACACCGGACCGTAGCCGAAACCGGCGTCGGCAAGGCCCTCGTACAGCCCCTCCACCGCGACCTGCTCCGCCCCGGCCGGCGGCCAGGCGGTCAGGCCCTGCGGAACGTGTTCCGCTCCGGTCGTGAGCGTTCCGGTGGCGTGGCGGGTCCACGGCAGCTCGGTGTCCGCGCCCTCGGTCCTGGAGTGGAGCGCGAGGCTGCGGCGTCCCGCCTGATCGGCGGCGCCGACCGAGAGCCGGAGCTGCACGGCGGTGTGCTCGGGCAGCACCAGCGGTGCTTCCAGGGTCAGTTCGTCGACCCGGTCGCAGCCGACCTGGTCACCGGCGCGCAGCGCCAGTTCCACGAACGCCGTGCCCGGCAGCAGGACGGAGCCCATGACGGCGTGGTCCGCGAGCCAGGGGTGCGTGGCCAAGGAGAGCCGGCCGGTGAACAGGAAGCCGTCCGAGTCGGGCAGTTCGACCGCCGCGCCGAGCAGCGGGTGGTCGGTCGCGCCGAGTCCGGCCGAGGTGACGTCACCCTGCGAGCGGCCCGCGTCGAGCCAGTAGACGGCACGCTGGAAGGCGTACGTCGGCAGGTCGACGCGCCGGGCGCCGGTGGGGGCGTAGAACGCCCGCCAGTCGACGGGGACGCCCCGTACATGCGCCGTGGCGAGCGCCGAGAGCAGCGTCCCGGCCTCCTCGCGGCCGGCGCGGAGGGCGGGCGCGAAGACGGCCGCGTCCGCCTCGCCGGTCAGGCACTCCTGGGCCAGCGCCGACAGGACCCCGTCGGGGCCGAGTTCCAGGTACGTCGTGACCCCGGCCGCCTCCAAGGCCCGGACACCCTCCAGGAATCGCACGGCCTCGCGGACGTGACGTACCCAGAAGTCCGCCGACCCCATCTCGTCCGTGACCAGCGCACCGGTCAGGTTCGAGACGATCGGGATGCGCGGGGACCCGTACACGATCCCTTCCGCAACGGCACGGAACGCTTCCAGCATCCCGTCCATGTGCGGCGAGTGGAACGCATGGCTCACGCTCAGGCGCTTCGTCTTACGACCCTGCGCTTCGAAGTGCTCGGCGATGGACACCGCGTCCGCTTCGTCGCCCGCGACCACGACCGACTGCGGACCGTTGATCGCCGCGATGCCGACCCGGTCCGTCAGCAGCGGAAGAACCTCGTCCTCCGACGCCTGGACGGCGATCATCACGCCACCGGTCGGCAGCGCCTGCATCAGCCGTCCACGCGCGGCCACCAGCGTGCACGCGTCCTCCAGCGAGAAGACACCCGCCACGTGCGCGGCCGCGATCTCACCGATCGAATGCCCGGCCAGGAAATCGGGCTTCACGCCCCAGCTCTCGACGAGCCGGAACAGCGCCACCTCGACCGCGAACAACGCGGGCTGGGTGAACTCCGTACGGTCGACAGCAGCCGCGTCCGCGCCGAACAGCACGTCCTTCAGCGGCAGGTCCAAGTGCGAGCACACCGCATCCAGCGCCTCCGCGAACACCGGGAACGCCTCGTACAACTCACGACCCATGCCCAACCGCTGACTGCCCTGACCCGTGAACAGGAACGCCACCTTGCCGGCCACCGGCGAACCGGTGACGACGGCGGCCGACGAGCGGTCCTCGGCCAGCGCGGTGAGCGCGTCCCGGAAGCCGTCGCGGTCCTGGGCGACGACCGTCGCGCGCTGGTCGAAGACCGCCCGGCCGGTGGCGAGGGAGTAGCCGATGTCGGCGGGCGTCTCCGAGGGGTGGGCGTCCAGGTGGGACAGCAGGCGTGCGGCCTGGGCGCGCAGCGCGTCGGGGGTCCTGGCGGAGAGGTTCCAGGGGAGGGCGGCCGGGGCCTGTTCCGTGCCGGCGCGTGCGGGTGCGGGAGTGTCGGGGCCGGCGTCGGCCCCGGCGTCGGGGGCGATCTCGATGATGGCGTGGGCGTTCGTACCGCTCATGCCGAAGGAGGACACGCCGGCGCGGCGCGGGCGGCCGGTGTCGGGCCAGGCGCGCTGTTCGGTGAGCAGCGAGACCGCGCCCGCCGACCAGTCCACGTGGGGGGACGGTGCGTCGACGTGCAGGGTCTTGGGCAGCACGCCGTGGCGCATGGCCTGGACCATCTTGATGATGCCGGCGACACCGGCGGCGGCCTGGGTGTGGCCGAAGTTGGACTTGATGGAGCCGAGCCACAGCGGGCTGTCCTCGGGCCGGTCCTGGCCATAGGTGGCGAGCAGGGCCTGGGCCTCGATGGGGTCGCCCAGCCGGGTGCCGGTGCCGTGCGCCTCGACGGCGTCGACCTCGGCGGCCGACAGGCCCGCGTTGGCGAGGGCCTGGCGGATGACGCGCTGCTGGGAGGGGCCGTTGGGGGCGGTCAGGCCGTTGCTGGCGCCGTCCTGGTTGACGGCGGTGCCGCGGACGACCGCCAGGACCTGGTGGCCGTTGCGGCGGGCGTCCGACAGGCGCTCGACGAGGAGCATGCCGACGCCCTCGCCCCAGGCGGTGCCGTCGGCGGCGGCGGCGAACGGCTTGCAGCGGCCGTCGCTCGCGAGGCCGCGCTGGCGGCTGAACTCGGTGAAGACGTCCGGGGTGGTGATGATGGTGACGCCGCCCGCGAGGGCCAGGGAGCATTCGCCGTTGCGCAGTGCCTGGGCGGCGAGGTGCAGGGCCACCAGGGAGGAGGAGCAGGCGGTGTCGACGGTGACGGCGGGGCCTTCGAAGCCGAAGGTGTACGAGACGCGGCCGGAGGCGATGCTGCTGGAGCCGCCGGTGCCGAGGTAGCCCTCGACGCCTTCGGGGACGGTGTTCAGCCGGGACACGTAGTCGTTGTGCATCTGGCCGACGAACACGCCGACCTGTTCGCCGCGCAGGCCGGTCGGGTCGATCCCGGCCCGCTCGAAGGCCTCCCAGGAGGTTTCCAGCAGCAGGCGCTGCTGCGGGTCCATGGCGAGGGCTTCGCGCGGGTTGATGCCGAAGAACGCCGGGTCGAAGTGGTGGGCGTCGTAGAAGAAGCCGCCCTCCCTGGCGTAGGAGGTGCCGGGGCTGTCGGGGTCGGGGTCGTAGAGCGCCTCGGTGTCCCAGCCGCGGTCGTCGGGCAGGTGGGAGATGCCGTCGCGGCCTTCGGCGAGCAGCTCCCACAGGTCCTCGGGGGTGCGGACGTCGCCGGGGAAGCGGCAGCTCATGGCGACGATCGCGATGGGGTCGTCGGCCTCGACGGCGGTGGCGGCGACCCGCGGGAGGGCGGCGGCCGCCTCGGAGCCGAGGAGTTCGTCCAGGAGGTGGCCGGCGAGTGCGGCGGGGGTCGGGTAGTCGAAGACCAGGGTGGCGGGCAGCCGGATGCCGGCGGTCGCGCCGAGTCTGTTGCGGAACTCGACGGCGGTGAGCGAGTCGAAGCCGAGGTCCTTGAAGGCGCGGGTGGGTTCGACGGCGTCGGGGGTGGCGTGGCCGAGGACGGCTGCCACCTGGTTGCGTACGAGGTCGAGGAGGAGCGGGTCGCGCTCGTTCTCGGGGAGGCGTACGAGCTGCTCGACGAGCGGGGTGCCGCCGCCGGTGGCGGTGGCTTCGACGGCCCGGCGGAGCGGGGTGCGGACGAGGCCGCGCAGCAGCGCGGGGACCATGCTCGCGTCGGCCTGGCGCAGCGGCGCGAGGTCGAGCTGCATGGGTACGAGGTGGGCGTCGCCGAGGTGCCGGGCGGTGTCGAGGAGTGCGAGTCCTTCCTCGCTGGACAGGCCGAGGACGCCGGACCGGGTCATCCGGTCCTTGTCGGCGGTGTCGAGTTCGCCGGTCATTCCGCTGGCCTCGGCCCACAGGCCCCAGGCGAGGGAGGTGGCGGCGAGGCCGTGGGCCTGCCGGTGGCGGGCGAGGGCGTCGAGGAAGACGTTGGCGGCCGCGTAGTTGGCCTGGCCGGCGCCGCCGAAGGTGCCGGCGGCGGAGGAGAACAGGACGAAGTCGGCCAGGTCGAGGTGGCGGGTCAGTTCGTGCAGGTGGAGGGCCGCGTCGGCCTTGGGCCTGAGGACGTGGTCGACGCGCTCGGGGGTGAGGGCGTCGACGACGCCGTCGTCGAGGACGCCGGCGGTGTGGATGACGGCGGTCAGCGGGTGCTCGGCCGGTACGGCGTCGATCAGGGCGGCGAGCGCGTCGCGGTCGGCGGCGTCGCAGGCGGCGATCGTGACGTCGGCGCCCAGCTCGCGCAGTTCGGCGGCGAGTTCGGCGGCGCCGGCGGCGGCCTCGCCGCGGCGGCTGGTGAGCAGCAGGTGGCGGGCGCCCCGGGTGGTGACGGCGTGCCGTGCGACGAGTGCGCCGAGGGTGCCGGTGCCGCCGGTGATGAGGACGGTGCCGTCCGGGTTCCACTCGGCGGGCAGGGTGAGCACGATCTTGCCGACGTGGCGTGCCTGGCTGAGGTAGCGGAACGCCTCGGGGGCCTGCCTGAGGTCCCAGGCGGAGACCGGTACGGGGCGCAGGGCGCCGGTGCGGAAGAGGGCGAGGAGCTCGGTGAGCATCTCCTGGATGCGGTCCAGGCCGGCCTCGGTGAGGTCGAAGGCCTGGTAGGTGACGCCGGGGTGGGCGTCGGCGACGTCCTGCGGGGAGCGGACGTCGGTCTTGCCCATTTCGACGAAGCGTCCGCCGCGCGGCAGGAGCCGCAGGGAGGCGTCGACGAATTCACGGGCGAGCGAGTCGAGGACGACGTCGACGCCGCGTCCGCCGGTGGCGGTGCGGAAGGTGTCCTCGAAGTCGAGGGTGCGGGAGGAGGCGATCCGGTCGTCGGTGAGTCCGAGGCCGCGGAGGGTGTCCCACTTTCCGGGGCTGGCCGTGGCGTACACGTCGGCGCCCCAGTGGCGGGCGAGCTGGACGGCGGCCATGCCGACGCCTCCGGCGGCGGCGTGCACGAGGAGCGCTTCGCCGTCGCGCAGTCCGGCGAGGTCGTGGAGCGCGTAGTACGCCGTCATGAAGACGATGGGTACGGCGGCGGCCTCGGCGAAGGTCCAGCCCTCGGGCATGGGGGCGATCATGCGGCGGTCGACGACGGTGAGCGGGCCGAACGCGCCGGGCAGCATGCCCATGACGCGGTCGCCGGGGGCGAGGTCGGTCACGCCGGGTCCGGTCTCCAGGACGACGCCGGCGCCTTCGCTGCCCATGAGGCCGGGATCGCCGGGGTACATGCCGAGGGCGTTGAGGACGTCGCGGAAGTTGAGGCCGGCGGCGCGGACGGCGACGCGGACCTGGCCGGGCTCCAGGGGTGCTTCGGACTCGGGGCTGGGGACGAGGGTGAGGTTGTCGAGGGTGCCCTTGTCCTCGATGTCCATGCGCCAGGCGGTCCCGTCCTGGGGCGGGGTGAGCCGGGTGGTGGCGGGGACGCGGGCGAGCCGGGGGGCGTGGACGGTGCCGCGGCGGAGGGCGAGTTGCGGTTCGCCGCCGGTGAGGGCCGCGCGGAGGGCGTCGGCGGAGGCGGGGTCGGTGTCGAGGTCGGCGAGGACGAACCGGTCGGGGTTCTCCGACTGGGCGGTACGGACCAGGCCCCACACGGGTGCGTGGGTCAGGTCGGCGAGGTCCCAGTCGCCCTGGGTGGCGACGGCGCCCCGGGTGACGAACACCAGGCGGGAGGCGGCGAACCGGTCGTCGGCGAGCCATGCCTTGACCAGGCCGAGGGCCTGGTGGGTGGCGGTGTGGACGTCGTCCGCGAGGGTGCCGCCGGTGGTGCCGGAGGTGTGGTCGACCAGGACGTACGCGGGTGCCGGGGCGCCCGCGTCGAGGGCGGCGCGCAGGCCGTCCAGGTCGGGGTGGGTGCGGCCGGGCAGGGTGGTGGTGGGCGCGCCGATGACGGCCCAGTCGTCGGTGGTGGCGTCCTGGCCGGCGGGGGCGGTCGGCACGGTGGCCCAGTCGACGCGGAACAGCGACTCGTGGTGTGCGGGCCGGGTGCCGCCGAGCTGGTCGGCGGAGACGGGCCGCAGCATCAGGTGGTCGACGGCGGCGACGGGTGCGCCGGTGGTGTCGGCCACCTGGAGGGTGAGCGAGTCCGGGCCGTCGGGGGTGAGGCGTACGCGCAGTGCGGCGGCGCCGACGGCGTGCAGGGACACCCCGCGCCAGGAGAACGGCAGCCGGCCCTGCCGGTCGCCGTCGGGGGACGGCTGGACGAAGGTGGCGTGCAGGGCGGCGTCGAGCAGGGCCGGGTGGAGGCCGAAGCGGGCGGCGTCGGACTGCCGGTCGTCGGGCAGGGCGACCTCGGCGTACACGTCGTCGCCGTGCAGCCAGGCGGCGCGGAGTCCCTGGAAGAGGGGGCCGTAGGCGAAGCCGCCCTGGCCGAGGTGTTCGTAGAGGCCGTCGACGCCGACGGCTTCGGCGCCGGGCGGGGGCCAGGCGGACAGGTCGAAGGCGGGGCGCGGGGCGCCGGTGGCGAGGATGCCGCCGGCGTGCCGGGTCCAGGGCTGGTCGGCGGGGGCGTCCGGGTCGCTGGAGTACAGGTCCAGGGTGCGGCGGCCGGCCCCGTCGGGGGCGCCGACCACGATCTGGAGCCGTGCCGCGGTGTGCGGGGCGAGGACCAGGGGGGCTTCGAGGGTGAGCTCTTCGAGGAGGTCGCACCCGGCCTGGTCGCCGGCGCGGATGGCGAGTTCGACGAAGGCGGTGCCCGGCAGCAGGACGGTGCCCATGACGGCGTGGTCGGCCAGCCAGGGGTGGGTGTCCAGGGAGAGGCGGCCGGTGAAGAGGAGGCCTTCGCCGTCGGCGAGGGCGACGGAGGCGCCGAGCAGCGGGTGGTGGGCGGCGCCCAGACCCGCCGATTCGACGTCGCCGACGTGGCCCTCCGGGGCTTCGAGCCAGAACCTTTCGCGCTGGAAGGCGTAGGTGGGCAGCTCGACGCGGCGGGCGCCGGTGCCGGCGAAGTAGGCGTCCCAGTCCAGCGGCACGCCGCGGGTGTGGATGGCGGCGACGGCGGCGGTCAGGGCGTCGGCCTCGCCGCGGTCGTGGCGCAGCGCCGGGACGAACACGGCGGCGTCGGCCGGGTCGGTGGTGTCGGGCAGGCAGTCGCGGCCGAGGCCGGACAGGACGCCGCGCGGGCCGAGTTCGAGGTAGGTGGTGACGTGTTCGGCGTCCAGGGTGCGGATGCCGTCGAGGAAGCGGACCGCTTCGCGGACGTGGGAGACCCAGTGGTCGGCGGTGCGCAGTTCGTCGCCGGCGACGCGGCCGGTGAGGTTGGTGACGACGGGGATGACGGGCGGGTGGTAGGTGAGGGTTTCGGCGACCTCGCGGAACGCGTCGAGCATGCCGTCCATGAGCGGGGAGTGGAAGGCGTGGCTGACGGTGAGCCGCTTGGTGCGCCGGCCGCGCCGCTCGAACTCGGCGGCGATGTCCAGGGCGAGCGTCTCCTCGCCGGAGACGACGACGGCGGACGCGGAGTTGACGGCGGCGATGCCGACGCGGTCCTCGTGGCCCGCGAGCAGCGGCAGGACCTCCTCCTCGGTGGCGGTGAGCGCGATCATCGCGCCGCCCTCGGGGAGTTCCTGCATGAGGCGGCCCCGGGCGGCGACGAGGGTGGCCGCGTCGGTGAGCGAGAGGACGCCCGCGACGTGCGCGGCGGTGATCTCGCCGATGGAGTGCCCGCTGACGAAGTCGGGGCGTACGCCCCAGGACTCGACGAGCCGGTAGAGCGCGGTCTCCAGGGCGAACAGGGCGGGCTGGGTGCAGCCGGTCCGGTCGATGAGGCCGCTGTCGTCGGTGAACAGCACGTCCTTGAGGGGCTGTTCGAGGTGCGGGTCGAGGGCGGCGCAGACCGCGTCCAGTGCCTCGGCGAAGACCGGGTAGGTGTCGTACAGTTCGCGGCCCATGCCGGGGCGCTGGCTGCCCTGTCCGGTGAACAGGACGGCGGTCCGGCCGTCGGCGGTGGGGTGGCGGACGACCCGGGCGTCGTCGTGTCCTTCGGCGAGGGCGGTGAGCCCGGCGAGGAGTTCGTCGCGGTCGTGGGCGACGACGGCGGCGCGGCGGTCGAGCGCGGTACGGGTGGTGGCCAGGGAGAGCGCCACATCGGCGGGGGCCGCGTCCGGGCGCTGCCGGAGGTGGTCGGCCAGTCGTGCCGCCTGGGCTCCCAGCGCCGCGGGGGTGCGGCCGGAGAGGGTGAACGGCAGCGGTGCGCCGGCCGGGAGGCCGGTGGGCGTGGGGGTCGCCGTGTCGTCGGCGGGCGGCTGCTCGATGATGACGTGCGCGTTGGTGCCGCTGACGCCGAACGAGGAGATGCCCGCGCGGCGGGGGCGGCCGGTGTCGGGCCAGTCGGCGGCCTCGGTGAGCAGCGAGACGGCGCCGGCGGACCAGTCGATGTGCGGGGAGGGTTCGCCGATGTGCAGCGACGGCGGCATGACGCCGTGGCGCATGGCGAGGACCATCTTGATGATGCCGGCGGCGCCGGCGGCGGCCTGGGTGTGGCCGATGTTCGACTTGATGGAGCCGAGGCGGAGCGGGCTGTCCTCGGGGCGGCCCTGGCCGTAGGTGGCGAGGAGCGCCTGGGCCTCGATGGGGTCGCCGAGGGTGGTGCCGGTGCCGTGCGCCTCGACGGCGTCGACGTCGGCGGTGGTGAGGCCGGCGTTGGCGAGGGCCTGGCGGATGACGCGCTGCTGGGAGGGGCCGTTGGGGGCGGTCAGGCCGTTGCTGGCGCCGTCCTGGTTGACGGCGGTGCCGCGGACGACGGCCAGGACCTGGTGGCCGTTGCGGCGGGCGTCGGAGAGGCGCTCGACGAGGATCATGCCCGCACCCTCGGCCCAGCCGGTGCCGTCCGCGTCGGCGGAGAACGACTTGCAGCGGCCGTCGGTGGCGAGGCCCCGCTGGCGGCTGAAGTCGATGAAGGTGTCGGGGGTCGACATGACGGTGACGCCGCCCGCGAGGGCCATGTCGCACTCGCCGTTGCGCAGGGCCTGCGCGGCGAGGTGCAGGGCCACCAGGGAGGAGGAGCAGGCGGTGTCGACGGTGACGGCGGGGCCTTCGAGACCGAGGGTGTAGGAGATGCGGCCGGAGGCGACGCTGCCGGCGGTGCCGGTGCCGAGGTAGCCCTCCAGTCCCTCGGGGACGGCCGGGAGCCGGGTCAGGTAGTCGTGGTACATGACACCGGCGAACACACCGGTGCGGCTGCCGCGCATGGACGCCGGGTCGATCCCGGCCCGCTCGAAGGCCTCCCAGGAGGTTTCCAGCAGGAGCCGCTGGTGCGGGTCCATGGCGAGGGCTTCGCGCGGGTTGATGCCGAAGAAGTCGGCGTCGAAGTCGGCGGCGTCGTGGAGGAAGCCGCCTTCGCGGGTGTAGGAGGTGCCGGCCCGGCCGGGGTCGGAGTCGTACAGCGCGTCGAGGTTCCAGCCGCGGTCGGTGGGGAACGGCGATATCGCGTCGGTGGAGCCGGCGACGAGCTGCCACAGCTCCTCGGGGCTGGTGACGCCGCCGGGGTAGCGGCAGCTCATGCCGACGATGGCGATGAGGTCGTCGTCGGGGCCGGTGGTCGCGGCGACCGGCGCCGCGTCCACCGCGTCGCCGAGGAGTTCGCCGCGCAGGTGGGCGGCCAGGGTGTGGGGGGTGGGGTAGTCGAAGACGAGGGTGGCCGGGAGCCGCACCCCGGTGGCGGAGCCCAGCCTGTTGCGGAGTTCGACGGCGGTCAGCGAGTCGAAGCCCAGCTCCTTGAAGGCGCGGCTCGGGTCGACGGCCTCGGGGCCGGGGTAGCCGAGGACGGCGGCGACCTGGACGCGGACGGTGTCCAGCAGCAGCCGGTCGCGTTCGGCGGCGGTCAGCGGCAGCAGCCGCTCGGCGAGGCCGCCGGCGGGCGCGCCGTCCGGGGTGTCGGCGGCGGCCCGGCGCGCGGGGGCGCGGACGAGGCCGCGCAGCAGCGCGGGGACCATGCTCGCGTCGGCGTGCCGCAGCGACGCCAGGTCCAGGTGCATGGGGACGGCGGTGGGGTCGCCGACGGCGCGGGCGGTGTCCAGCAGCGCCAGGCCCTCGGCGGAGGACAGGGCGGCGACTCCGGCGCGGGAGATCCGCTCCAGGTCGGCGTCGGCGAGGTCGGAGGTCATACCGCTGCGTTCGGCCCACAGGCCCCAGGCGAGCGCGGTGGCGGGCAGCCCCTCGGCGCGGCGGCGCTGGGCGAGCGCGTCGAGGAAGGCGTTGGCGGCGGCGTAGTTGGCCTGGCCGGGGCCGCCGAGGGTGCCGGCGGCGGCGGAGAACAGCACGAACGCGGCGAGGTCGGCGTCGCGGGTCAGTTCGTGCAGGTGGACGGCCGCGTCGAGCTTGGCGGGCAGGACCCGGTCGACGCGCTCGGGCGTGAGCGCCTCGAGGATCCCGTCGTCGAGGACGCCGGCGGTGTGGACGACGGCGGTCAGCGGGTGCTCGGCCGGTACGGTGCCGAGGAGCGCGGCGAGCGCGTCGCGGTCGGCGGCGTCGCAGGCGGCGATCGTGACGTCGGCGCCCAGCTCGCGCAGTTCGGCCGCGAGTTCGGCGGCGCCGGCGGCGGCCTCGCCCCGGCGGCTGGTGAGCAGCAGGTGGCGTACGCCGTGGGCGGTGACCAGGTGCCGGGCGACGAGGCCGCCGAGGGTGCCGGTGGCGCCGGTGACCAAGGCGGTGCCGTCCGGGTCGAGGGCGGGCGCCTCCTGGCCGGGTACGGCGGCGACCCGGGCGAGCCGGGGCACCAGCGCGGCGCCCTCGCGGAGGGCGAGCTGCGGTTCGGTGGTGGCGAGCGCGGCGGGCAGGGCGTGCAGGGACTCGGGGCGTCCGTCCACGTCGAGCAGGACGAAGCGGTCCGGGTGCTCGGACTGCGCGGAGCGCAGCAGGCCCCACAGCGGGGCGTGCGCCAGGTCGGCGACGTCGGACGCGGCGGTGGTGGCGACGGCGTCACGGGTGACGAACACCAGGCGGGAGCCGGCGAGGCGGTCGTCGGCGAGCCAGGCCTGGGCGAGGTCCAGGGCGCGGTGGAGCGCGTCCCGGGCGGCGCCGGGCAGGTCGGTGCCGACGGGGGTGCGCTCGGCGGCACCGGAGAGGGGGAAGGGGACGACGACGGCCTGCGGGACGGGGCCGCCCGCGTCCAGGGCCGTGCCGAGCGCGGCGAGATCGGCGTGGACGGTGGCGGTGGGCAGGGCGGTGGCGTACGGGGTGTCCGGGTCGCCGAGCAGCGCCCACTGGCCGGCGGCGACGGTGAGGGCGGCCGGGAGGGGCACACCGGTCCAGTCGACCCGGAACAGCGACTCGTGGAAGGCGGTGCGCGCGGCGTGCACCTGGTCGGGCGAGACGGGCCGCAGCAGCAGCGCGTCGACGGAGGCGACGGGCGCGCCGGTCTCGTCGGCGAGGGCCACCGACACCGTGTCGTTGCCGGCGGGCGCGAGCCGTACGCGCAAGGCCCGGGCGCCGACGGCCCGGAGGGTGACACCGCTCCAGGAGAACGGCAGCCTGCCGTGCTCGGTGTCCTCCAGGAGGGAGCCGATGCCGACGGCGTGCAGCGCGGCGTCCAGCAGCGCGGGGTGCAGGCCGAACAGGGCGGCCTCGTCGTGGGCGGCGCGGGGCAGGCGGACCTCGGCGAACACCTCGTCGCCGCGCTGCCAGGCGGCCCGCAGGCCCTGGAAGACGGGGCCGTAGGCGAACCCGGAGCCGGCGAGGTAGTCGTACAGGCCCTCGACGTCGACCTCGGTGGCGCCCTTCGGCGGCCAGCTCGTGAGGTCGGTGCCGGCGGGTTCCCGGCCGGCCGGGGCGAGCACACCGGTGGCGTGCCGGGTCCAGGTGCCCTCGCCCCAGGTGTCGTCGGCGGCGTCCTCGGGCCGGGAGTGCAGGGTCAGCGAGCGGCGGCCCTCGGCGTCGGGAGCGCCGACGGCGAGCTGGATCTGCACGCCGCCGTGCGGGGGCAGCACCAGGGGCGCTTCGAGGGTGAGTTCGTCCAGCAGGCCGCAGCCGGTGTGGTCGCCCGCCTGGAGCGCCAGCTCGACGAAGGCGGTGCCGGGCAGCAGGACGGTGTCCATCACCGTGTGGTCGGCGAGCCAGGGGTGGGTGGCCAGCGAGAGGCGGCCGGTGAACAGGTGCCCGTCGCCGTCCGCCAGGGCGATGGCCGCGCCGAGCAGCGGGTGGTCGGCGGAGCCGATGCCGGCGGCGGTGACGTCGCCGCCCCAGGCGGTGGGCTGCTCGGGCCAGTACAGCTCGCGCTGGAAGGCGTACGTGGGCAGGTCGACGCGGGTGGCGCCGCGCCCGGCGAAGACGGCGGACCAGTCGACGGGGACGCCGTGGACGTGGACCCGGGCGACGGCGGTCGCGAAGGCGGCCGCCTCGGGGCGCTCGCCGCGCAGGACGGGCACGAAGACGGCGTCCCGGTCGGTGACGCACTCCTGCGCCAGGGCGGTGAGCACTCCCCCGGGGCCCACCTCGACGAAGGTGGTCACGCCCTGGTCGGCGAGCCGGCGCACGCCGTCGAGGAAGCGTACGGCCTCGCGGACGTGACGCACCCAGTAGTCGGGGCGGCAGATCTCCTCAGCGGTGACGGAGGCGCCGGTCAGGTTGGAGATCAGGGGGATGACGGGCGGGGCGTACGCGACGGACTCGGCGACCTCGCGGAACGCGTCGAGCATGCCCTCCATCAGGGGTGAGTGGAAGGCGTGGCTGACGGTCAGCCGCTTGGTCCGGCGGCCGCGCCGCTCGAACTCGGCGGCGAGCGCCGCGGTGGCGTCCTCGTCGCCCGAGACGACGACGGAGCAGGGGCCGTTGACGGCCGCGACGCCCACCCGGTCGGTGAGCAGCGGCGCGACCTCGTCCTCGGTGGCCTCGACGGCGATCATGACACCGCCGGCCGGCAGTGCCTGCATCAGCCGGCCGCGGGCGGCGACCAGCCTGGCCGCGTCGGGGAGGGTGAGGACGCCCGAGACATGGGCGGCGACCAGCTCGCCGATGGAGTGGCCGATGAGGAAGTCGGGGGTGACGCCCCACTGTTCGAGCTGGCGGTGCAGGGCGACCTCGACGGCGAACAGGGCCGGCTGGGTCCAGGCGGTCCGGTCGAGCAGGTCCGCCTCGGGGGTGCCCTCCTCGGCGAACAGCACGTCGTACAGCGGGCGTTCGAGGTGCTGGTCCAGTTCGGCGGCGACCTCGTCGAGGGCGCGGGCGAAGCCGGGGTGGCCGGCGTACAGTTCGCGGCCCATGCCGAGGCGCTGGCTGCCCTGGCCGGAGAAGAGGAAGGCGGTCTTGCCCTCGCCGGTGGCGCCCAGGACGTGGTCGGTGCCCTGTTCGCCGGCGGCGAGCGCCGTGAGGTCGGCGAGCAGGCCGTCGCGGTCGGTGCTGAACAGCACGGCCCGGCGGTCCAGCGACGAGCGGCTGGTGGCCAGGGAGAAGCCGAGGTCGGTCAGGCCCGCGGCGTCTGCGGCGAGGTCGGGGTGGGCGCGCAGGTGGGCGGCGAGCCGGTCGGCCTGGGCGCGCAGCGCGGTGTCGCTCTGGCCCGACACCAGCAGCGGTACGGGACCGGTGGCGCCCTCGGCGGGCCGCTCGCCGGGGGCCGTCGCGTCGCCGGGGGCGCCGTCCGGGTCCACGGCGGGCGGGGCCTGCTCGATGACGGTGTGGGCGTTGGTTCCGCTGACGCCGAAGGACGAGATGCCGGCGCGGCGCGGCTGGCCGGTCTCCGGCCACGGCACGGCCTCGGTCAGCAACCTGACGTCACCGGCGTCCCAGTCGACGTTCCCGGACGGCCGGTCGATGTGGAGCGACTCGGGCAGGACGCCGTGGCGGATCGCCTGGACCATTTTGATGATGCCGGCGACACCGGCGGCGGCCTGCGTGTGGCCGATGTTCGACTTGATCGAGCCGAGCCACAGGGGGCGGCCGTCGGGCCGGTTCTGGCCGTAGGTGGCGAGGATGGCCTGCGCCTCGATCGGGTCGCCCAGCGTCGTGCCCGTGCCGTGCGCCTCGACCACGTCGACCTGCGCGGGGGTGAGCCCGGCGTTGGTGAGCGCCTGGCGGATGACGCGCTGCTGCGACGGGCCGTTGGGGGCGGTCAGGCCGTTGCTCGCGCCGTCCTGGTTGATCGCCGAGCCGCGCACCACGGCCAGCACCGGGTGCCCGTTCTTCCGGGCGTCGGAGAGCTTCTCGACGAGCAGCATGCCGACGCCCTCGCCCCAGCCGGTGCCGTCGGCCCCGTCGGCGAACGGCTTGCAGCGGCCGTCGGGGGCGAGCCCGCGCTGCCGGCTGAACTGCACGAACGCACGCGGGCTCGACATGACGGTGACACCGCCCGCGAGCGCCAGCGAGCACTCGTCGTTGCGCAGCGCCTGCACCGCGAGGTGCAGGGCGACCAGCGAGGCGGAGCAGGCGGTGTCGACGGTGACCGCCGGGCCCTCGAGCCCGAAGGTGTAGGAGAGGCGGCCGGAGACGACGCTGGCGGCGTTTCCGGTGAGGAGGTACCCCTCGACGCCCTTGGGCACCTCACGCAGCAGTTCGGGATAGTCCTGGCCGTTGGTGCCGATGAAGACACCGGCCTTGCTGCCGCGCAGCGTGGCCGGGTCTATTCCGGCTCTTTCGAACGTCTCCCAGGAGGTTTCCAGCAGCAGGCGCTGCTGCGGGTCCATGCCGAGGGTTTCCCGCGGGCTGATCCCGAAGAACGCGGCGTCGAATTCGCCGACACCGTCGAGGAAACCGCCCTCACGGGTGTAGGAGGTGCCCTGCTGGTCGGGGTCGGCGTCGTACAGCGACTCGATGTCCCAGCCACGGTCGGTGGGGAAGTCGGTGATCGCGTCCCGGCCCCCGGCGACCAGGTCCCACAGGTCCTCCGGCGACTCGATGCCACCGGGGAACCGGCAGCTCATGCCGACGATCGCGATCGGCTCCGGCTCCTGGGCCTCGACCTCGCGAAGGCGCTGCCGCGTCTGATGCAGATCGGCCGTCACCCGCTTCAGGTAGCCGAGGATCTTGTCCTGATCTGCCATTGGAACCTCACCCATGCTTATCGTCACAAACCCTTGCGCCTGCTACTGCCTGCTGTCCGCCGTACTAAATTCCGAGCTCTTTCTCGATGAAGTCGAAGAGCTCGTCCGGCGTGGCCTCCTGAAGCTTTTCGGTCACGGCCTCGCCATGTGAATCGGTGTGCGGTTCACCCCATTTCGCCAGGAGGGCCTGCAGACGCAGCGCGATGTCGGTACGTGTGTCGCCGTCGGAATCGTCCGGATCGAGTACGGAGAGCGCGGACTCCAGCTTCTCGAGTTCCGCGATCCCCGGGGCGGCCCCGCCACTGCCGTCCTGGGTGATCTCGGCCCGGAGGAATTCGGCCAGCACCGCCGGGGTCGGGTGGTCGAACACGAGCGTGGCGGGGAGCCGCAGCCCGGTGGCGGCGTTGAGGCGGTTACGCAGCTCCAGCGCGATCAGGGAGTCGAAGCCGAGCTCCTTGAACGCGCGTCCCGCGCCCACCTCGTCGGTCGTGGGGTGCCCCAGCGCGGTGGCCGCGTGGGAGCGGACCAGTTCGAGCACGGCCAGGGCCTGCTCGGCCTGCGGCATGACGGCGAGCCGTGCCCGCAGCGCCTCGGCCGGGGAGTGCTCCCCGCCCGCCTCGCCGCCGGCCGCCGACGCCTCGGCGAGCCGCCGCACCTCGGGCAGATCGGCGAGGAAGGGGCTGCGCCGTACGGCGGTGTAGCCGGGCGCGAACCGCTCCCACTGGATGTCGGCGACGGCCACGGCCGCCTCCGTCCGGTCGAGGATCTGCTGGAGGGCGCCGATCGCCGAACGCGGCGCCATGGCGGGCACCCCGCCCCGGTCCAGCCGCTCGCCGATCGCACCGCCCGCGGCGAGCCCGCTGTCACCCCAGCGGCCCCAGGCCACGGACGTCGCGGCCAGCCCGTCGGCGTGCCGCTGCTCCGCCAGGGCGTCCAGATAGGCGTTGGCGGCCGCGTAGTTGCCCTGACCGGCGTCGCCGAGCGTGCCGGCCACACCGGAGAAGAGGACGAACGCGGACAGGTCCAGGTCGCGGGTCAGCTCGTGGAGGGTGAGCGCCGCGTCCGCCTTGGGGGCGAGCACGGTCGCGAACCGCTCGGGCGTCAGCGCGTCGATGACACCGTCGTCGAGGACACCGGCCGTGTGCATCACGGCGGTCAGTGGCCGGTCGGTGGGTATGGCGTCGAGGAGGGTGGCGACGGCGTCGCGGTCGGCCATGTCGCAGGCGGTGATGGTGACGTGGGTGCCCAGTGCGGTGAGTTCGTCGCGCAGTTCGGTGGCGCCGGGGGCGTCGAGGCCCCGGCGGCTGGTGAGCAGCAGGTGCTCGGCGCCGTTGCCGGCGAGCCAGCGGGCGACGTGGGCGCCGAGGGCTCCCGTACCGCCGGTGACCAGCGTCGTGCCCTCCGGCTTCCAGGCCCGGACGGCGGGGGTGTCGGACAGCGGGGCGTGCGCCAGGCGCCGGCCGAACAGGCCGGAGGCACGCAGCGCGACCTGGTCCTCGGCACCGTCACCGGCCAGAACCCCGGCCAGGCGGTCGAGCGTACGGGCGTCGGGACCGGCCAGGTCGACCAGACCGCCCCAGCGGTCCGGGTACTCCAGTGCCGCCGTGCGGCCGAAGCCCCAGACGAGCGCCTGCGCCGGGTCCGCCGTCCTCTCCGAGCGGGACACCGAGACGGCACCGCTCGTGAGGCACCACAGCGGGGCGTCCACCTCGGCGTCGCCGAGGGCCTGGACGAGCGCGGAGGTGGAGAGCAGCCCGGTGTGCGCGCGGAGCGGGGTGCCGCCGTCGCCGGCGAAGGCGAGGAGGGACACCACACCGGTGGGCGCGCTACCGGCCGCCGTCTCCTTCAGCAGCACGGCGAGCCGTTCCCGGCCGGTGCCGGCCGGGACGGTGACGGTACGCACCTCGGCCCCGCGCTCGGCCAACGACCGGAGCACGGTGTCGGCCAGCCCGGAGCCGGTCTCCGGAACCACCACCAGCCAGGTGCCCGACAGACGGGAGCCGGCCGGCTCGGCCAGCGGCTTCCAGACCACCCGGTAACGCCAGCCGTCGACAGTCGACTGCTCACGACTACGACGACGCCACGACGACAGAGCCGGCAACAGGGCAGTCAACGACTCATCGTCCTCGACGTCCAGCTCCGCCGTCAGCGCCTGAAGGTCCTCACGCTCCACCGCCTCCCAGAACGCGGCATCGACCGCACTGTCCCCGGACACCGTGACCGCCTCGACCGGCGCGGCCTCCGGCCAGAACCGCTGCGACTGGAACGCATACGTCGGCAGATCGACCCGGCGGGCACCGCTGCCGGCGAACACCGCGTCCCAATCGACCGTCACACCCCGCACATAGGCCTCGCCGAGGGAAAGCCAGAACCGCTCCAGACCACCCTCATTACGCCGCAGAGAACCCAACACGGCGGCCTCACGGCCCGCGTCCTCCACCGTCTCCTGCACACCCACACTCAAAACCGGGTGAGGACTGGACTCGATGAACACCCCGAAACCCTGATCCAGGAGCGTGCGCACGGCCTGCTCCAGCTCCACCGTCTGACGCAGATTGCGGAACCAGTAGCCCGCGTCCAGCTCGGGGCCCGTGACCCACTCCCCGGTGACGGTCGACAGGAAGGGAACGTCCCCGGCCTTCGGCGTAATCGGGGCGAGCAGTTCGGCCAGCTCCTCGCGCAGCAGCTCGACCTGCGCCGAGTGCGAGGCATAGTCCACGGCGATCCGCTTGGCCCGCACCCCATCCTGCTCACACACCGCCAGGAACTCATCCAAGGCGGCGACCTCACCGGAAACGACGACCGAGGACGGCCCGTTGACCGCGGCGATGGAGATACGGTCCTCGCCCCACGGGGCGATACGCTCCCGCACCTTGTCGACCGCCAGCGGCACGGACACCATCCCGCCCACACCCGCCAGCACCCGGCCGATCGCCTGACTACGCAGCGCCACCACACGCGCCGCATCCTCAAGGGACAGGATCCCCGCCACACACGCGGCGGCGATCTCCCCCTGCGAATGACCGATCACCGCACCCGGACGCACCCCAGCAGCACGCCACACCTCCGCCAACGACACCATGACGGCGAAGAGGGCAGGCTGCACGACGTCCACCCGGTCCAAGGAGGGCGCGCCTTCGGCGCCGCGCAGCACATCGCGCAGCGACCAGTCGGTGAAGGGCTCCAGCGCCTTCTCGCACTCATCCACTCGGGTGGCAAACACGGGTGAAGCGTCCAACAACGCCACTGCCATGCCTACCCATTGCGACCCCTGTCCGGGGAACAGGAACGCCGTCTTACCCCCGACGGCCTCCCCCTGGACGACCAGGGGTGAGGTGTTCCCCGCCGCCAGGGCGGTGAGGGCGTTCGCGTAGTCGTCCTGGTCGCGGCCGATGAGCACGGCGCGCCGGCCCAGGGCGGTCCGGGTCGTGGCCAGGGAGTGGCCGATGTCGGCGACCCGCTGGTCAGGGTGGGTGGACAGGTGCGTCAGCAGGCGCTCGGCCTGCCCGCGCAGCGCCTTGTCGTTCCTGGCGGTCAGCGGCCACGGCAGCGGGAGGGGCGCGCCGGACGCGGAGCCGTCCTGGGCGTGCGGGGCCGGCTTCGTGGTCAGTAGGGGTTCGGGGGACGGCTCAGGGGTTTCCGGGTCGTCGGTCCCCTCGTCGACCGGGGCCTGCTCGATGATGGCGTGGGCGTTCGTCCCGCTGAACCCGAACGACGACACGCCCGCGCGCCAGGGGCGGTCGGTCTCCGGCCAGGCGCGCTGCTCGGTCAGCAGCGTGACCTCGCCGGCGGTCCAGTCGACGTGCGGGGTGGGCTCGGCGATGTGCAGGCTGCGCGGCAGCACTCCGTGCCGCATGGCGAGCACCATCTTGATGACGCCCGCGACACCGGCGGCGGCCTGGGCGTGGCCGATGTTCGACTTGATGGAGCCGAGCAGCAGGGGCCGGCCGGCCGGCCGGTCCTGACCATAGGTCGCCAGGAGGGCCTGCGCCTCGATCGGGTCGCCCAGCGTCGTGCCCGTACCGTGCGCTTCGACGACGTCCACGTCGGCGGCCGTGAGCCGGGCGTTGGCCAGGGCCTGGCGGATGACGCGCTGCTGGGACGGGCCGTTGGGGGCCGTCAGGCCGTTGCTGGCACCGTCCTGGTTGACCGCCGAGCCGCGCACGACCGCCAGCACCGGGTGCCCGTTCTTGCGGGCGTCCGACAGGCGCTCGACGAGCAGCATGCCGACGCCCTCGGCCGGGCTGAACCCGTCGGCGTCCGAGGAGAAGGCCTTGCAGCGGCCGTCCGTGGACAGGCCGCGCTGCCGGCTGAACTCGATGAAGGTGCCGGGTGTCGACATGACCGTCACACCGCCCGCGAGCGCCAGCGAGCATTCACCGCTCCGCAGTGCCTGTACGGCGAGGTGCAGGGCGACCAGCGAGGCGGAGCAGGCGGTGTCGACGGTGACCGCCGGGCCTTCGAGACCGAAGGTGTACGACAGCCGGCCGGAGACGACGCTGCCCGCGCTGCCCGTGGCCAGGTGGCCTTCGAGGTCGCTCGTGGTGGCGCGTACCAGGTTGGAGTAGTCGGAGCCGTTGGTGCCGACGAAGACGCCGGCCTGGCTGCCGCGCAGGGTCTCCGGGTCGATGCCGGCCCGCTCGAAGGCCTCCCAGGAGGTTTCCAGGAGCAGCCGCTGCTGCGGGTCCATGGCCAGCGCCTCGCGCGGCGAGATCCCGAAGAACGCCGCGTCGAAGGCGGCCGCGTCGGAGAGGAAGCCTCCCTCGCGGGTGTACGAGGTGCCCTGGGCGTTCGGGTCGGGGTCATACAGCGCGTCGACGTCCCAGCCGCGGTCCAGGGGGAACTGGGACAGCGCGTCACCGTCGGAGGTGAGCAGGTGCCACAGTTCCTCGGGGGTGCAGACGCCGCCCGGGAAGCGGCAGCTCATGGCGACGACGGCGATGGGCTCCGCGTCGGAGAGCGCGGCGCTCGTGGGGACGGGGGCGGCGGTGGCGGCACCGGCCCGGCCGAAGAACTCGGCGCGCAGGTGGCGGGCGAGGACGGTGGGCGTGGGGTGGTCGAAGACGAGGGTGGGCGGCAGCTTGAGCCCGCTGGCGGCGTTGAGCCGGTTGCGCAGCTCGACGGAGGTGAGTGAGTCGAAGCCCAGCTCCTTGAACGCCCGGCCCGCCTCGACCGCGTCGGGCCCGGCGTAGCCGAGGACGGCGGCGACCGCGGTGCGGACGAGTTCCAGCAGCAGGCGCTCCTGCTCGGCCTCCGGCAGTCCGGTGAGCTGCTGGGCCAGCGCGGCCGCGCCTCCGGGGTCGTCGGCGGCGTCGGCGCGGATGCCCTCCATGACCTCCCGCGCCTCGGGGAGGTCGTGCAGCAGGGGCCGGGGGCGGCCGGATGTGAAGGCCAGGACGAAGCGCTTCCACTCCATGTCCGCGACCGTGAGGGTCGTCTCGTCGCGGTTCAGCGCGTGCTGGAGGGCGGAGACGGCCCGCTCGGGTGCCATCTCGATGACGCCGTGCCTGCGCATCCGGTCGCCCACCGCGCCCTCGGCCATGCCGCCGTCGCCCCAGGGGCCCCAGGCGATGGAGGTGGCGGGCAGCCCCGCCCCGCGGCGGTGCTCGGCGAAGGCGTCCAGGAAGGCGTTGCCGGGCGCGTAGTTGCCCTGGCCGGGGGCGCCGAAGGTGGCGGCGAAGGACGAGAACAGCACGAACGCCGACAGGTCCAGGTCCCGGGTCAGCTCGTCCAGGTGCAGGGTGGCGTCGACCTTCACCCGCAGCACCCGCTCGACCTGCGCGGGGGTCAGTGCCTCGATGACGCCGTCGTCGAGCACGGCGGCCGTGTGCACGACGGCGGTCAGCGGCCGGTCGGCCGGTACGGCCGCGATGAGGGCGGCCACGGCGTCGCGGTCGCTGACGTCGCAGGCCGCGACGGTGACCTCGGCGCCGAGTGCGGTGAGTTCGTCGCGCAGTTCGGTGGCGCCGGGGGCGTCAAGGCCCCGGCGGCTGGTGAGCAGCAGGTGCTCGGCGCCGTTGCCGGCGAGCCAGCGGGCCACGTGGGCACCGAGCGCGCCCGTACCGCCGGTGACCAGCGTCGTGCCCTCCGGCTTCCAGGCCCGGACGGCGGGCGTCTCGGCGAGCCGCGCCCGGACCAGGCGACGCACGTGGAGGCCGGAGGCGCGGACGGCGACCTGGTCCTCGGCGGCGTCACCGGCGAGGACGCCCGCGAGCCGGGCGAGCGTCCGGTCGTCCACGGCGTCGGTACCGGGCAGGTCCACCAGACCGCCCCAGCGCTCGCCGTGCTCCAGGGCCGCCACCCGGCCGAGGCCCCAGACGGCGGCCTGCGCGGGGTCGGCCGCCCGCTCTGTGCGGGTCACGGCGACGGCTCCGCGCGTGGCGCACCACAGGGGGGCGGCGACCTCGGCGTCGCCGAGGGCCTGGACCAGGGAGAGGGTCGCGATCACACCGGCGGGAGCGGAGGCGCCCAGCGGCTCGTCGGCCCCGTCGCAGGTCAGCAGGGACAGCACGCCCGCCACGGCGGAGCCGTCGGCGAGCGCCTCCCGGATCCGCCCGGCCAGCTCGCCCCGGATGTCCTCGATACGGGTGTCGGTACGGGTGTCGTCGGTACGGGTGTCGTCGGTACGGGTGGGCGTGACGGGCCGTACGTCGGCGCCGTGTTCGGCCAGCGTACGGAGCACGGCGTCGGTCAGCTCGGAGGTGGTCTCGGGAACGGCCACCAGCCAGGTGCCGGACAGACGGGAGTGGGCGGGCTCCGGCGCGGGCTTCCAGGTCACCCGGTAGCGCCAGCCGTCGACGGTCGACTGCTCACGGCTCCGGGTCCGCCACGAGGACAGGGCCGGCAGCAGCGCAGTCAGCGTCTCGTCCTCGTCGACGTCCAGTTCCGCCATGAGCGCGGCCACGTCCTGCCGCTCGACGGCCTCCCAGAAGCGGGCGTCCACCGCGTCGACCGGGTACGCGGCTGCGGTGTCCTCTGCCGCGCCGCTCTCCAGCCAGTAGTGCTCCTGCTGGAAGGCGTAGGTGGGCAGGTCGACCCGCCGGGCACCGCTGCCGGCGAACACCGCGTCCCAATCGACCGTCACACCCCGCACATAGGCCTCGCCGAGGGAAAGCCAGAACCGCTCCAGACCACCCTCATTACGCCGCAGAGAACCCAACACGGCGGCCTCACGGCCCGCGTCCTCCACCGTCTCCTGCACACCCACACTCAAAACCGGGTGAGGACTGGACTC
>NZ_JBVKAH010000021.1:0-23823 GCF_055598725.1 Streptomyces sp. NPDC039423 | reverse complement strand
GCTCGACCTCCTGGAACGAGCCCGCGTCCAGCAACAGCTCGATCCGCTCACGAGCGGTCAGCTTGCCCTTGGCGTGCTGCGCCTCCGTCGCCCGGGCTCCCGGGCCGCTCACCGCCTGCGCGCGAACAGCGTGCAGTTCGGCCACTTTCCCGATGACGGTCGTCGTGCCCCCGTACGCGGGAGCAGTCTCCTGGGTCGTCGTCATGCGCCATCTCCACCCCGGCCCGGCGATGCGGGCGGCTCTGCGGTCCCATGGGCCCCGAAGGCTCACATCGGGCCATTCAAACCGGCGACACAATGGGTTCTCCACCATCAGCCACCCCTAATCTCCGTGCGGCCACCCCTAGAGCGAGTAAGGCCGGAATAAGGACGTCCTGTGTCCGCCGTGCTCGCGCGGCCGGTTTCTTTGAGGTTTCTCTGAGGTTTCACCTTCTTTCCCGGTGACGGAGGGCACCTGACCGGCCGGGCCCGATACCACAGGGCAACCCCTTGTTCATCCGCCGGAGTTACCCGCGCAACAGGTCGACATGAGGCTGCAATGGCACGCACAATCGACGGCGCGGGACGTTGGTACAGTTCGAACGGACCCGCCGAACGGGGCAGACCTGGGGTCGTCCGACCTGGAGTGGGCGCGGGAATTCCCTTGCGCCGCACGGGCGTTGACGGCACTCCTGTGCGTGCGGGTACGCGGAGAGTGGCCATGGCGCGGAATGCGCCGGACGTGCGCCATTTCACATCGCAACCGGGGGAGGCTTTTACAGCTGTGTTGGTGGAGCGGGATGAACAGATCGGAAGACTGACCTACTTCATATCCGGTGTCGCTTCCGGCGCAGCGCCCGGAAACGCCCACGGAACCGGCCGGATCGCCGTCATCAGCGGCCCCGTCGCATCGGGGAAGACGGCGCTCCTCCATCGCGCACTGGAACTGACGGGGGAAGACGGCCCGCGGGTCCTCACCGCCGTCACCTCACCCGCGGAACAAGGAATTCCGTTCGGTGTGGTGGAGCAGTTGCTGCGGGACGGCCAGACCACCGCCGACCGGCTGCCGCCGGCGCTCGGCACGGGGTCGGTCCTCGGCACGGGGTCGGTCCTCGGCACGGAACCCGCGGCGCCGGACACGGTGCCCGCCGAGGTGCTCGTGGCCTTCCGGGCCCAGCTCGCGGACATCCGCGCCCGGGGCCCCGTCCTGATCGTCGTCGACGACGTGCAGTACGCCGACCCCCAGTCGCTGCACTGCCTCGCCCACGCGCTGCTCCGGGCGCCGTCCTCGGGCGCGGGAATGTCCCTGCTGGTGACCCGCGGCCCCGACGCGGGGGGCTCCGCGCCGCGGGTCCTGGAGGAGCTGCTGTACCAGTTGCGCGGTCTGCACGTCCGGCTGGCGCCGCTCAGCGTCGACGGGGTCGGCCGGCTGGTCGCGGCCCGCGCCCCGGAGGCCGGGTCCGACGGCGGTACGGGGCGGCCGGGGGCCGATGCCGCGCTGGCCGCCTCCCTCCACGCGGCGACCGGCGGCAATCCCCTCCTCGTGCACGGGCTCATCGACGACCGGCTCGGCCGCCGGCGCGCTCCGGCGGACGACCCGGCGGGGGCCCCGGCGGCACCGGCCGGGGACACCGTCCGGGACGCGGTCACGGATCCGGACGGAGGCGCCGGCGAGGACCGCGCCGACGGGCCGGCGCACGCCGGTGAGCGGTTCCTGGAGAACGCGCTGATCTGCGTGCACCGCACCGGAGCCGACGGAATGCGGGTCGCCCAGGGCATCGCCCTGCTGGGCGGCACCGGGCCGATGCCCCTGCTGGCCCGGCTGGTCGAGGTGGACGAACCGGTGGTCGCCCGGGTGGTGGCCGCCCTCGGGGAGGCGGGGGTGCTGGACCCGGCCGGGTTCCGGCACGGTGGCGTGCGGGCCGCCGTGGTGGAGAGCCTCGCCGATGACGCGGCGGCGCGGTTGCGCCGGCGGGCGGCCCGGCTGCTGTACGAGGACGGGGCGGCGCCGCTGCTGGTGGCGACCCAGCTCCTGGGTCAGGAGACGCACCTCTGCGACGAGGAGTGGGTGCCCCGGGTGCTGAGCGAGGCCGCCCGGGCGGCGCTGGCCGTGCAGCGGGTGGGGTTCGCGGTCCGCTGCCTGCGCATGGCGGAGAGCTGCTGCCGGGACGAGACGGAGCGGACCCTGCTGCGGGCGACCCTGGCCAAGTACGTGTGGCGGGTGCAACCCTCGGCGCTGCCGCGGCAGTTGCGGTCGCTGGTCGGTGCGGTGCGCAAGGGGCTGCTGCCGCCGGTGGACACCCTGCGGCTGGTCTGCGACCTGCTGTGGAACGGCTGGATGGACGACGCGACCACCGCGATCCGCCAGGTCGTCGGCGTCCTGCCGCCCTCCCCCGACTCCCCCGTCGTCACCGAACTACGGGAGCTGCGGCTGGTGCTGGCCAGCACGTACCCGACGGTGCTCGAACACCTCGGGGAGGAGCCCGCCCAGGGTCCGGCGTCCGGTGCCGGCGGCCGGCCGGCCGCGCCGGAGGAGGGCGGCCCGAGCGCGGCCAGGGCGCTGTACGGCGTGCTGAGCAGCGGCGGGGGTGAGCCGGGCGCGGCCCCGGAGGACTTCGCGGACCTCGCCGAGCACCTGCTGACCAGTACGCGGCTGACGGAGGAGACGCACCTCAAGATGCGCGCCTGTCTGCTGACGCTGCTCTACGCCGACCGGCTGGGCACGGCGACGGTGTGGGCCGACCGGCTGCTGGTCGAGGCGGCGGACCGCGGGGCTCCGGGCTGGACGGCGGTGCTGCGGGGGATCCGGGCGCACGTGTCCTTGCGCCGGGGGCATCTGGAGGAGGCCCGGCGGCTGGCGGAGCAGGCCCTCGAACAACTTCCGGCGCACGGCTGGGGCGTGGGCATCGGGATGCCGCTGTCGGCCCTGATCGAGGCGCGGACGGCGATGGGCGACCACGAGGCGGCGGCCGAGCTGGTGGACCGGCCGGTGCCCGACGAGATGCTGCTGACCCGCTACGGGCTGCACTACCTGTACGCGCGCGGCCGGCACCAGCTCGCCACCGGGCGCCATCACGCGGCGCTGACCGACTTCGCCGCCTGCGGTGAGCTGATGCGCCGCTGGAACATGGACCGGTCGGTGCTGGCGCCCTGGCGGGTCGGGGTCGCCGAGGCGTGGCTGGCGCTCGGCAGCCGGGAACAGGCGGAACGGTTCGCCCGGGAGCAGCTCGCCGGGGACGCCGGGCGCCGCGTGCGGGGCCTCGCCCTGCGGGTGCTGGCGGCGGCCCGCCCGCTCCGGGAGCGTCCCGCGCTGCTCGGCGAGGCCGTCGCACTGCTCCAGGAGGACGGCGACTGGTACGAGCTGGCGCGTGCCCTGACCGACCTCGGGGCGGCGCACAAGCAACTCGGCGACCCCGCCCAGGGCAAGCCGCACACCCGGAGGGCGTGGCGGATCGCCGAGGGCTGCGGCGCCCGGGAGCTGCACCGCTCGCTCCACCCGGGCCAGGCCGGACCGTCCCCGCAGTCGCCCCGGACCACACCGGGCCCGTCCCCCCGGTCCGCCTGTCCCCCGCCGTCCGCACCGTCCGCACCGTCCCCGCAGGCCGTGCCGCCGCCCTCCGTCGCTCCGGCGGGCTCCGTGCGGCCGGGCGGGCCACGGTCCACGGCGGTGTCCTCGCTGACGGACGCCGAGCGCCGGGTGGCGGCGCTGGCCGCGCACGGTTACACCAACCGGGAGATCGGCGCCAAGCTCTTCATCACCGTCAGCACCGTGGAACAGCATCTGACCCGGGTCTACCGGAAAATCAACATCACGCACCGTCAGGACCTGCCGGTCGGTTTGGACATCGATGTCGCACGTACCGCCTGAACCCGCCACCCCGGCCGCCGACGCACCGCCCCCCGGGGCCGGCCCGCGGCTGCTCGCGGTGAGCGACCTGCACATCGGGATGGCCGACAACCGGCCCATCACCGAGTCGTTGCGCCCCTCCCACCCGGACGACTGGCTGATCGTGGCCGGGGACGTCGGAGAACTGACCGAGGACATCGAGTGGGCGCTGCGCCTGCTGGCCGGGCGGTTCGCCAAGGTCGTGTGGGCGCCGGGCAACCACGAGCTGTGGACGCCGCGCGAGGACCCGGTGCAGGCGCGCGGGGAGGCGCGCTACCGGTACCTGGTGGAGATGTGCCGGGGCCTGGGGGTCGTCACGCCCGAGGACCCGTGGCCGCTGTGGCGGGGCCCCGGCGGTCCGGTCGCGGTCGCTCCGCTGTTCCTGCTGTACGACTACACGTTCCGGGTCGCGGGCACCTCGACCAAGGAGGAGTCGCTGGCCCGGGCGCACGACGCGGGCGTGGTGTGCACGGACGAGTACCTGCTCCACCCCGACCCGTACCGCAGCCGTGACGACTGGTGCCGGGCCCGGGTGGCGGCCACCAGGCGGCGCCTCGTGGCGCACGATCCGTCGGTGCCGCTGGTGCTGGTCAACCACTTCCCGCTGGTGCGCGAGCCCACGGACGTGCTGTGGCACCCGGAGTTCGCCCAGTGGTGCGGGACGGTGCTGACGGCCGACTGGCACCGCAGGTTCACCACCGCCGCCGTCGTCTACGGGCACCTGCACATCCCCCGGACCACCTGGTACGACGGGGTGCGGTTCGAGGAGGTGTCGATCGGCTATCCGCGCGAGTGGCGCCGGCGCGGTCACCCCAGGGGTCTGCTGCGGCAGATCCTGCCGTACGCCCCGGAGCCGGGGTCCGGCGCCGGGACCGAATCGTGAGAGGCACGAGCATGATCGAATCACTGCTGCCCGGAGGAGCGGCCGCCGGCGAGGTCTTCGGGCCGGACGGAACGGCGACGCTGTACCCCGAGGAGGCGGCGCTGGTCGAGCGGACGACGGACCTCCGCCGTGAGGAGTTCACCACCGTACGGGCCTGCGCGCGGCGCGCCCTCGCCGCGCTGGGGCTCCCGCCGGCGCCGATCCTGCCCGGGACGCGCAACGTGCCGCGGTGGCCCGAGGGGGTCGTGGGGAGCATGACGCACTGCGCCGGCTACCGGGCCGCGGTGGTGGCCCGGGACACGGACCTCGCGATGGTCGGGATAGACGCCGAACCCGATCTGCCGCTGCCTGAAGGTGTGTTGGAGTCGATAGCGCTGCCCCGCGAACGGGCGTGGGTGCGGGCGGGCGCGGGGGGCCGGCTGTGCCGGGACCGGTTGCTGTTCAGCGCCAAGGAGGCGGTCTACAAGACCTGGTACCCGCTGCTGGGCACTGAGCTGGACTTCGACGACGCCGACATCACCTTCCGGCACGGGACGGGCCCGTCGGGCGGGGAGCGGGGCACGTTCACCGCGCGGATCCTCCGTCCGCGGACCGGCCCGGACGGGCGTGTGATGGCGGAGTTCGACGGCCGGTGGCTCGCCGAGCGCGGCCTCGTCGTGACCGCCATCACCGTGCCCGCGCTCCGGCCGGTGGCAGCGCCGCCCGGCCGCCCGAGCACGGTCGGCTATCAGGGTGGATAGGGGTTGTCGCCCCCAGGGCCGGTGAATAGCGTGGCCTCACCGGCACGACCGCGCACGGCCGCTTCGACGCTCCCCTCGGGAGCCCCGGCCCGGCGCCGCGGGTTCCGGCTCGGCCCGGAAGGTCTCCGGTTCCCCCTGGAAGCGATGCCGCACCGGCCCGAGAGGTATTCCAGATGACGTCAGTCAGCCCGGCTCCCACGACCATGCTCGTGCCGGACTTCCCGTTCTCCTACGACGGCTGGCTGCGCCATCCGGCCGGCCTGGGCGTCCTGCCGCCCGGGCGCGCGGGGACACCGGTGGCGGTGGTCGGCGGCGGGATGGCGGGGCTGACCGCGGCGTACGAGCTGATGCGGCTGGGCCTGCGCCCCGTCCTGTACGAGGCGGAGGAACTGGGCGGCCGGATGCGGTCGGTGCCCTTCCCCGGGGCGCCCGGGTGCGTGGCGGAGATGGGGGCGATGCGCTTCCCGCTCTCCGCGCGGTCGCTGTTCCACTACGTCGACCTGCTGGGGCTGCGCATCAGCCCCTTCCCCAACCCGCTCGCGCCCAGCACCCCGAGCACGCTGATCGACCTGGGCGGCGAGCGCCACACGGCCCGTACGGTGGAGGAACTGCCGGAGGTCTACCAGGAGGTGGCCGCGGCCTGGGAGAAGGCGCTCCAGGAGCGGGCCGAGCTGGCGACCATGCGGGACGCGGTCCGGCGGCGGGACGTCGAGACGCTGAAGCAGATATGGAACCGGCTGGTCAGGGAGTTCGACGACCAGTCGTTCTACGGTTTCCTGGCCACCAGCTCGGCCTTCCAGTCGTTCCGGCACCGCGAGGTCTTCGGGCAGGTGGGTTTCGGCACCGGTGGCTGGGACACCGACTTCCCCAACTCGTTCCTGGAGATCCTCCGGGTGGTCTACACGGAGGCGGACGACAACCAGGTCGCCATCGTCGGCGGGTCGCAGCAGGTGCCGCGCGGGTTGTGGGAGCACCCGGCGGAGGGGTGCGCGCACTGGCCGGCCGGTACCTCGCTGGCCTCGCTGCACCACGACGGGCGGCCCCGGCCCTCGGTGCGTGCGGTCGCGCGCGACGGTGACGGCTTCCTCGTCACCGACGGGGACGGGCGGCGGGACCGGTTCGCCGCGGTGGTGTACACGCCGCACGTGTGGACGCTGCTGAACCGCGTGGCCTGCGACCCGGCGCTGCTGTCCGCGCCGCTGTGGACCGCCGTGGAGCGGACCCACTACATGGGGGCGTCCAAGCTGTTCGTCCTGACGGACCGGCCGTTCTGGCGGGACACGGACCCGCGCACCGGCCGTCCGGTGATGAGCATGACCCTGACCGACCGGATGCCGCGCGGTGTGTACCTCTTCGACGACGGCCCGGACAAACCGGGTGTGATGTGCCTGTCGTACACCTGGAACGACGACTCGCTGAAGATGGCGACGCTGAGCCCGGCCGAGCGGCTGGACGTGCTGCTGGACAGGGTCGGGGCGATCCACCCGGGTGTCGACATCCGTTCCCACGTCGTCGGTGACCCGGTCACCATCACGTGGGAGAGCGAGCCGCACTTCATGGGCGCGTTCAAGTCCAACCTGCCGGGCCAGTACCGGTACCAGCGGCGGCTGTTCACGCAGTTCATGCAGCGGGGGCTGCCGGACGCCGAGCGCGGGTTCTTCCTGTGCGGCGACGACGTGTCCTGGACTGCGGGGTTCGCGGAGGGCGCGGTCACCACGGCGCTGAACGCGGTGTGGGGCGTGCTGGACCACCTGGGCGGGGCCACGCACCCGGACAACCCGGGCCCCGGTGACCTCTTCGACGCCCTGGCGCCCGTGGAGCTGCCCTACGACGGCTGAGCACCCGGGCACGTACGCCGATGGCGCCCCCAACCGCTGGGTGGGGGCGCCATCGGCGTCGCTGCGGACAGACCGCGGACACGACCTAGGCGGTGGCCATCCGGGTCAGCTCCTTCTTGTCCGGCTTGCCGTTGCGGTTGAGCGGGAACTGCTCCAGCACGACGACCCGGTTGGGCTGCTCGAAGGCGGGCAGCAGCGCGCACAGCCGCTCCCGCCAGTAGGCGGCGTCCCGCTGCTGGTCGTCCTCGACGAAGAAGACGAGCTGGGAGCCGCGGAGCGTGTCGGGCACGGGCACGATCCGGGTGGGACAGCCCTCGGCGGCCACCTTCCGCTCGATGAGCTCCGGGTAGAGCGTGTAGCCCATGCGGTGGACGGCGAACTTGCGTCCCAGGACGAAGAGGTTGCCGTCGGCGTCGAGGTGGCCGAGGTCGCCGGTGGCGTACCAGCCCTTGGGGGCGGGCACGACGGAGCCGTCGTCGGCGATCTGCCCTTCGAGGGCGTCGGGGGTGTCGACCTGGATCTCGCCCGGCTGCCCGGCGGGCAGTTCCCGGCCGTCCTCGTCGACGATCCGCAGCCGGATGCCGTCCATGGCCCGGCCGCAGGAGACCGGGTTGTCGAGGGTGGCGAAGGAGATGTTGTTCAGTTCGGTGGAGCCGTAGCTGTCCAGCAGCGGCAGGCCGAACTCCTGGACGTAGCTCTCGACCAGCGGCGCGTCGAGCGGGGCCGCGCCGACGCAGAACATCCGGGTGGTGGCCAGGTGGTCGCGCAGCGAGGGTCTGCGGGAGACCAGGCCGAGGATGCTGCGGTAGCTGGAGGGCGTGGCGTCGATGACGGTGGTGCCGGAGTCGCCGGCCATGCGCAGTGCGCGGTCCAGCCGGCGGTAGGGGGCGATCACCAGGGAGCAGCGGGTCAGCCAGGCGATGAGCACCATGGACAGGCCGTACTGGTGGGCGAACGGCAGCAGCGGCATCAGGACGTCGTCGGGCCGGTGGCCGACCTGCCGGGCGTTGCGCCGCAGGTTGGTGAGGAACTTGCCGCCGGACTTCACCACGCCCTTCGGGGAGCCGGTGGAGCCGGAGGTCCACATGATGAGGCCGTCGGGCAGCTCGCCCCAGGCGTCGAACGACAGGGTGCCGTCGACCGGCCCGCGGCCGGCGGTGGCGACCATGAGCTCGTAGAGGTGGATGGGGTCGGCGTCCTGGTCGATGGGGGTCTCGTCGTCGACGAAGGTGACCTTGACGCCGGTGCGCAGGGCGATGCGGCGGGTCTCCTCGATGTGTTCCTGCTGGTCGACGAGGACGATCGAGGCGCCGACGTGCATCAGCGCGTAGAGCACGCAGACGTAGCCGGCCGAGTTGCCGGCCTTCAGCATCACCCGGTCGCCGAGGCCGACCCCGCGTTCGCGGATCACTTCGGCGATGCGGAGGGCGTCCTGCTCGAACTCCTCGACGGGCCGTACCGAGTCGGCTGCGAAGATTTTCGCGGTCATCGGTCGCACACTGTCCTTCCTCTGGGCCGAACGTGACCGGAGCCGGCCGTGCGGTGCGCCGTGCCGAGGCGTGTCCGGGCCCGTTCAGGGGGGTGGATCGCGGGATTCGCGAGCTGCACAAGAGATGGGGAGATTCGTTCGGTCCCGCCCCGTGGACGCGGTTCTCCATACGGCACGCTAGGCAGCGGGAGGGGGCGCGGGTACCCCTGTCCCGCCCCCTGCACCCCCCTGCCGGGGTGCGGTGCGGGCGGGGGCCGGGGGTGGTCAGTCGGGTTCCGGTCCGTGGAGCGAGATCAGTTGGTCGTGCACGAGGTTGACGACCTCGCGGCGGTGCGAGTCGAGGTACCCGCGGGTGCCGGGGAAGACCTCCAGGTCGAACCGGCCCGAGGTGCAGCGGCGCCACGCCTTCATCCCCGTCAGCGGGGCGCGCGGGTCGCGGTGCCCCGCCAGGGCGACGACACGGCAGCCGACGGCGGGCGGCCCGATGCTGCCGCGGTGCGCCGGCCCCGTACGTCCCGAGACGAACAGCGTGAGGGGTGCCGCGTCGGTCTCCCGCTCCAGCCGCTGGGCGACCGCGTAGGCGAGCTGGGCGCCGAGGCGGTGGCCGAAGAGTGCCAGCGGGCGGTCGGCCCAGCCGCGGACGGCCTCGAAGATCTTGTCGGCCAGCTCCGCGTCCTCCTCGGCCGGGTGCTCCTCGACGGAGGTGTGGGCCGGGTACTGGACGATGAGCAGCTCCACGGTGGGCAGCAGCAGCTCCGACATCGCGAGGTAGCACGCCGAGGAGTTCCGCGAGCTGGGGAAGCAGATCATGCGGTAGCTGCTCGGGACAGCCGGCTGCCGGATCTGGATCAGGCTGACGTCGTCGGGGGTGGTCTCCCTGGTGGAGTGCTGGGTGCACTCACATGTCATGCGCCCTGGAGCTCCGCCTCGGGCGCTGCCCAGAACGAGCGGTGGGTTCTGTACCAGGCGACGGTCTCGGCCAGGCCCTCGGTGAAGTCGTGCACGGGGGTGTAGCCCAGCTCGGTGCGGATCTTCGTCCAGTCGACGCTGTAGCGGCGGTCGTGGCCCTTGCGGTCGGTGACGTGCTCGACCCGGTCCCAGCCGGCGTCGCAGGCGTCCAGGAGCAGGCCGGTGAGCTCCTTGTTGGTCAGTTCGGTGCCGCCGCCGATGTTGTACGTCTCCCCCGCGCGGCCGCCGGTCAGGACGGCCAGCAGCCCGCGGCAGTGGTCGTCGACGTGCAGCCAGTCGCGGACGTTGCCGCCGTCCCCGTAGAGGGGCACGGTGCCGCCGGTGAGGAGCCGGGTGACGAAGAGCGGGATCACCTTCTCCGGGTACTGGTAGGGGCCGTAGTTGTTGGAGCAGCGGGTCACCCGGACGTCGAGGCCGTGCGTGCGGTGGTACGACAGGGCCAGCAGGTCGCTGGACGCCTTGGAGGCGGAGTAGGGCGAGTTGGGGGCGAGCGGGTCGGTCTCGACCGAGGAGCCGACCGGGACCGACCCGTACACCTCGTCGGTCGACACGTGCAGGAACGGCCCGGTGCCGTGCCGCAGCGCGGCCTCCAGGAGGGTGTGGGTGCCGAGGACGTTGGTGCGTACGAAGGCGTCGGCGCGTTCGATGGAGCGGTCGACGTGCGACTCGGCCGCCAGGTGCACCACGGCGTCGTGGTCCGCCACCAGCCGGTCCACCAGCGGCGCGTCGGTGATGTCGCCGTGCACGAAGCCGAAGCCCGGCTCGTCCTCGACGGGGGCGAGCGCGGCACGGTTGCCCGCGTAGGTGAGCGCGTCCAGGACGGTGACGCGGACGTCGTCGCCCAGCGGCTTCTCCGGGCCGAGGACCTTGCGTACGAGGTGGGAGCCGATGAAGCCGGCCGCTCCCGTGATCAGGAGTTTCATGAACGGATCTGCACCTTGCTGTGGTCGCCGAGGATGAGGCGGTGGGCCTGGGGTGTGCGGGGCGCGGGGGTGACCCGGGCCTGCCGGCCGATCATGGACGCCTCGATGCGGCGGACGCCGTCGATGGCCGCGCCGGCCAGGATGATGGAGTACTCGATCTCGCTGTCGATGACCGCGCAGTCGTCGGCGACGGACGTGAACGGGCCGATGTAGGAGCCCTCGACGCGGGTGCCGCGGCCGATGACGGCGGGGCCCACGATCCGGGAGCGGACGACGACCGCGCCCTCCTCGATGACGACCCGGCCGACCAGTTCGCTCTCCTCGTCGACGGAGCCGGCGCAGTAGGGGGTCAGCCCGTCGAGCACCGAGCGGTTGACCTCCAGCATGTCGGTGGCGTTCCCGGTGTCCTTCCAGTAGCCGTCGACGGTGGAGGAGGCGATGTCGAGGCCCTGGTCGAGCAGCCACTGGAGGGCGTCGGTGATCTCCAGCTCGCCGCGGGCCGAGGGCCGGATGGCGGCCACGGCGTCGTGCACGGCGGCGGTGAAGAAGTACACGCCGACCAGCGCCAGGTCGCTCTTGGGGAACTTCGGCTTCTCCTCCAGGCCGGTGACCCGGCCCGCCTCGTCCAGGGTGACGACGCCGAAGGCGGACGGGTCGGGGACCCGCGTCAGCATGATCTGGGCGGCCGGTCTGCGGGTGCGGAAGTCCTCCAGTTGCCGGCCGATCCCGCCGAGCAGGAAGTTGTCGCCCAGGTACATGACGAAGTCGTCGTCGGCCAGCCAGTCCCGGGCGATGCGCACGGCGTGGGCCAGACCCAGCGGCTGGTGCTGCGGGATGTAGGTGACGCTGATGCCGAACCGGGAGCCGTCGCCGACGGCGGCCCGGATCTCGTCGGCCGTGTCGCCGACGATGATGCCGACGTCGGTGACGCCGGCCTCGGCTATCCCCTCGAGGACGTAGAACAGGATGGGCTTGTTGGCCACCGGGACGAGTTGCTTCGCCGAGGTGTGGGTCAGGGGGCGCAGGCGGGTGCCGGACCCTCCCGACAGGACGAGCGCCTTCACGGGGTCTCCTCGCTGAGTGGTGGGGCGAGCGAGGACACGTAGCGCACGCAGTCCTCGTACGCGGGCAGCAACCCCTGGGCCTCGGCCGCCGCGATGGTGGGTGCCGCGGCGTCCTTGGGGGACAGCAGCGGTTCGGTGTCCGGGAGCCAGGTGATGCCCAGCTCCGGGTCGAGCGGGTGGACGCCGTGCTCACGGCCCGGGCTGTAGCCGGAGGTGGTGAGGTAGACGACGGTGGCGTCGTCGGTGACGGCCTGGAAGGCGTGGCCGAGGCCTTCGGAGAGGAAGACGGCCCGGCGGTCCCGGTCGTCCAGGTCGACGGCCTCCCAGCGCCGGTAGGTGGGGGACCCCCGGCGCAGGTCGACGATCACATCGCGCACGGCGCCGCGCACGCAGGTGACGTACTTGGCCTGGCCGGGCGGCAGGTCGGCGAAGTGGACGCCGCGGACCACGCCGCGGCGGGACACCGAGCAGTTGACCTGGGCCAGTTCGAGGCGTCGCCCGGTGGCGAGCCGGAACGCCTCGCCCTGGAACGCCTCCAGGAAGACACCGCGCTCGTCACCGTGCAGCCGCGGCTCGTACAGCCACGCTCCCTCGATGGACAGGGGTTTCACCCTTCGACCGCCTTTCGCCGTCCGCCGTCCGCGTCCGCGTCGGTGTCCTTGTCGCTGTCCGTGTCCGTCCCCACGGGGTGGGGGGTGCCCGCGAGGGCCTCGGTGAGGGCCTCGCGCCAGTGGCGCATCGGGCCCAGGCCCGTGCCGGCCCACCGATCGTGGCCCAGGACGCTCCACGCCGGGCGTACCGCCGCCCGGTCCAGCCGCGAGCTGTCCGTGGCCCGCACCCGGCCGGGGTCGTGGCCGGTCAGCCGGAACACCTCCCGGGCCAGGTGGTACCAGGTGGTGCGGCCCGCCCCGGTGGCGTGGAAGACGCCCCGGGCCCGGTCGGCGGGCAGGGTGCCGAGCGCCACGAGCCGGGCGGCGACGTCCGGCGCCCAACTCGGCTGCCCGTGCTGGTCGTCGACCACGTCCACGGTCCGCCCCGGCTCCCGGGCGATCCGGGCCATGGTGTGCACGAAGCCGCCGGCGGACCGCCCGTACAACCAGGAGGTGCGCACCACGGCGGCGTCCGGGAGCGTGGCCAGGACGGCGCGCTCGCCGGCGAGCTTGGTGCGCCCGTACGCGGTGCGCGGGTCGGGTGCGGCGTCCTCGGCGTAGGGCCGGCCGGTGTCGGCCGGCGTACCGCCGAAGACGTAGTCGGTGGAGACGTGGAGCAGTCTGCTGCCGGTCGTGGCGCAGGCGCGGGCGAGGTGTCCCGGTCCGGTGCCGTTGACCTCCAGGGCCGCGGCCTCCTCGGTCTCGGCCAGGTCGACGGCGGTCCAGGCGGCGCAGTTGACGACGACGTCCGGGCCGGTGCCGGCCACCGCGGCGGCGACCGCCGCCGGGTCGGTGAGGTCGAGATCGGCCCTTCCGGTCCGTACGGTGTCGGCGCCGTGGGCGGCGAGCCGGGCGGCCACCTCGGCACCGAGCGTTCCGGTCGCGCCGATCACCATCCACCGCAGCGTTCCGGGATCCACTGCCGGGCCCGCGGACACACGACCCGCCGACGCTTTGTTTTGCACAGAATAATTCGGCGCGATCACGCGTCGATGCTAGGAGGATATTCGAAGGAACCGCAACACTCGCCACCCCCGATCGTTTTGAATAGGGGTGACGCACACCCCGGCCGAACCCGCGCCCGCGCGTGCCGAAAACCCCTACCGCCCCCTAGCTTCGCCGCATCGCCCCTATCATTCCAGGTCAGTTGCCCCGGGACACCAGCGTGCGTGCTAGACAGGGTCCGCACCACTTCTGTGTCCTATTCAATCGGCGCTCCACGCGCGGCCGGTCACGCGACTTTCCTGTGCGAATTTCCCGGACCGCCGTTGTCGCGTCCCGCTTGATTCGCAGGCGTAAATGACTATTGAACCACCCGTGGATTCTGCCGTCGTGGTCGACGGACTGGTCAAGAAGTACCGTGGCCGCGACCGACCGGCGGTGGACGGTTTGAGCTTCTCCGTCCGCCGGGGGGAGGTCTTCGGATTCCTCGGTCCCAACGGAGCGGGCAAGACGACGACCATCGGCATCCTCACCACACGCGTCGCCCCCACCGCGGGGCGCGCCTTCGTCCAGGGCGTCGACGTCGTGGCCAGCCCGGCACAGGCCCGCCGGGCCTTCGCCGTCGTACCGCAGCGCAACAACCTCGACCGCTCCCTCACCCTCCGCCAGAACCTGCTCTTCCACGCCGGCTACCACGGCATGGGCCGGGCCGAGCGGCGGCGTCTCGCCGACGAGTGCCTGGAATGGGTGGGCCTCACCGACCGGGGCAAGGCCCGCGGTGACGAGCTGTCCGGCGGGCAGGCCCAGCGGGTGATGATCGCCCGCGCCCTGATGCACCGCCCTCAGGTGCTCTTCCTCGACGAGCCGGCCACCGGACTCGACCCGCAGGCACGGCGGTTCATCCACGAACGGGTGGCCGAGCTGAGCAAACGCGGCGTGACCACGGTGCTGACCACCCACGACATGGACGAGGCCGCCAAGCTGTGCGACCGCGTCGGCATCGTCGACCACGGCCGCCTGCTCGCCCTCGACACCCCGCAGGCCCTGATGAAGAGCCTGAGCAGCACCGCCCTCACCCTCACCGTGCAGCCGGCACCCCCGGCGGTCCCGGCGCGCCCCACCGGCGCGGGCGAAGGACCCGGGAGCGTATCCGGTGGCCTCGTCCGGGTGCTGGAGAAGATCGAGGCGGTGGAGCGCGTCGAGACGGTGCGCCAGGAGGACACCGAGGAAGGGGACGGCGCCCCCGCGCCCGTACGGCTGCGCCTCTACAGCGACGCGCCGTCCGGCTCGGTGCTGCCGGCCGTCATCACGGCCCTGACGGAAGCGAGTTGTGACATCAAGGACATGAGCGTCGGCACCGCCAGCCTGGAGGACGTCTTCATCGAGCTCACCGGCCGGGAGCTGCGATGACGGCCACCACCACCGCACCCGACCCCGTCGCCGGCTTCCCCGCCGAGCTGAAGCCGGCGCGCACCGACGTGCGCACGGCGACCCGCACGTTCTTCTTCATCCTGTGGCGGGACATCTTCGTCACCGGCCGCGAGCTGGGCCCGTTCCTGGCCCAGGTGCTCGTCGAGCCGTTCTTCATCCTGTTCGTCTTCGGCAAGGTCCTCGGCGAACTCGGCTACACCAGCGGAGGGTTCCAGGAGGTCCTGCTGCCCGGCGTGGTGGCCCTCAACAGCTTCCTGGTCAGCCTCCAGAACACGGCGCTGCCGCTGGTCATCGACTTCTCCTGGACCAAGGAGATCGAGGACCGGCTCCTCGCGCCGATCCCGACCAGCCTGGTCGCCGTCGAGAAGCTGGTCTTCGGCATGCTGCGCGGCATCATCGCCTCGCTGGTGATGATCCCGGTCGGCTTCCTGCTCCTGGACGACGTGTCCTGGCCGATGGACAGCTTCCCGGCCACGCTGGGCGTGCTGCTGATGGGCGCGCTGGCGGGCAGCACGGTGGGCCTGACCATCGGCACCCTGGCCCCGCCGCGGCACATCAGCGTCATCTTCGCCGTGACGCTGACCCCGCTGATGTTCACCGGCTGCACCCAGTTCCCCTGGCACGGGCTGGCGGACATCCGCTGGTTCCAGGTGCTGTGCGCCATGAACCCGCTGACCTACGTCAGCGAGGGCATCCGCGCCCTGCTGCTGCCGCCCGGCGGCCCCGGCTCGATCCCGCTGTGGCTCGACCTGCTGGCCCTGAGCGGGGCGATCCTGCTCTTCGGGCTGATCGGCATCCGGGGCTTCCACCGCAGGGCGCAGGACTGACCCCCGGCCCTCCCCCCGTCCCTTGGACGTCGTTCTCCCCGGCCCCGCACCCGGCCCGGCGCCCCGCGCCCGGCCGGGTGCGGGGCCCTTTCCCGTCGATGAGGCCGGCAGACGACTGCCGGTGCGATAACCGGAAGCAAAGGCACACACGGACCATGACACTTTCCGAGCGGATCCCCCCGACCCCCGCCCCGGGCGGGACCACAACCGGCGGCCGGGACGCGACCGCGATCGTCTTCCCGGGCATGGGGCCCTCGTCGTTCGCCGAGGTCGGCAAGTTCCTGCTGCTCGACCCGTACGCGCGCAAGCGCCTCGCCGAGGCCGACGAGGCCCTCGGTTACTCGGTGTTCGACCGGTTCCGGACCTCCGAGGAGGACTACTCCGTCCATTCGCAGATCGCCTTCCTGGTGAACTCGATGGCCATGGCGGACCGGGCGGTGGACACCCTGGGCCTGTCCCCCACCGTCTGCACCGGCCCGAGCTTCGGCCAGAAGGCCGCCGCCGCCTTCGTCGGCTCCCTGCCCTTCGCGGACGTCGTCCGCCTCACCGCGGACCTGGCCCGCTGCGAGGAGGAGTACTTCTCCGGCGCGTACGAGGACGTCGTCACCCACTCCTTCGTCCGCACCCCGCAGGAGCGCCTGGACGAGATCCTCGCCGGCTTCGACGACCGCGGCGCCTGGTACGACGTCTCCGGACGGCTCGACGCGGGCTTCCACATGCTGTCCGTGCGCGAGAAGGAACTCGACGGGCTGAAGGCCGCCATCAGCGCCGCGGGCGGCTACTCCATGTACTCGATGCGCCCGCCCGTGCACGCGGCCGCCTTCAAGGAACTGCGGCACAAGGCCGAGGAAGAGGTGTTCGGCGCGTACGAGCTGGCCGATCCGGGCATGCCGGTGGTCGCCGACCAGGACGGCACGGTCGTCCGGGACGCCGCCGGGATGCGCACCATGATGCTGGACACCTTCGACCGGCCGATCCACTGGCCGAGCGTGGTGGAGAGCCTCAAGGGGCTCGGGGTCGGCACGGTGTGCGTGACCGGGCCGGACAACCTCTTCCACCGCCTGGACCTGACCAAGGACTCCTTCGAGGTCCACACCGTGGGCCTGCCCAAGAAGCGCTCCCGGGAACGGGAGCGGCGCGCCTGACCGCCGCGCGGCGCGGGCGGCGGACCGCCCGCGCCCGTCCGGCGCTACGACACGAGGCCGGGCCCCACCCTTCCGGTGGGGCCCGGCCTCTCGTCGTGTGTCCGCCGCCCGCGGGGGGCGGGTGTCCGCCATCCGCGGGCGGCGCGGCTCAGGACGTGGCGTCCAGCCACTCCTCCACGGCCCTGGCGGTCGTCGCCGCGTGCTCCTCCATCATGGTGAAGTGGTTGCCCGGGACGTCGACGGCCGTGTGCTCCAGGTCCCAGTACGAACGCCAGTCGCCGTCCGCCGGCCTGGACCAGTCGAAGAACCGCTCCCCGGCCCGCACGAGCAGGGTCGGGGTCTTCACGGCCGTCGGCTTCCACCCGCCGAAGAGCCGGAAGTACGCGCCCATCGCCAGCAGCCGGCTGTCGTCGACCGGCACGTACGTGTCCTGCCGCTCGTCCATGCCCTCGGAGAGCCCCGGCTGGATGCCGATGATCGCGTCGTCGTCGTGCGAGTAGATGTCCAGCATCACCACCGCCCGGGGGAAGACCCCCACGCTCTCCAAGGCGCCCGCCACCGCGTGGGCGAGCATGCCGCCCGAGGAGTGACCGAGCAGGACGAACGGCGCGCCGTCGGCGTGCCGCAGCACGGCCTCCGCCTGGGCCTCGATCACCGCGTCGGTGGTCGAGGGCAGTTGCTCGCCCTGGAGGAACCCGGGCGCGCCCAGCGCGTGGACGTCCCGGCGGCCCCGGAACCCGGAGGCGAAGCGCGCGTACTGGTGCGGGCCCGAGATCGACAGGATCGAGGAGAAGCAGACCAGTCCGGGCCGGGTGTCGCCGCGGGAGAGGCGCACCAGGCTCGGGGGCTTGCGCAGTTCGGCCGGTGAGGCGAACGACGGCCGGAACCGGGACGCCTGCATCAGCAGCTCCATGAACTGCCCGGACGCTCCCTGGGCCCCGGCTTCGCGGAGCATCGGACCGAAGACCCCGTCGGAGCCCTCCGCGCCCGCGTCCGCCGTGCCACCGAGTTCCGCCGCGTCCGGGGCCCCGGCCAGTTCGGCACGCAGCCGGGCGGCCACCAGGGCGGGGCTCGGGTGGTCGAACAGCAGGGTGGCGGGCAGCCGCAGTCCGGTCGCCGCGTTGAGCCGGTTGCGCAGCTCCACGGCGGTCAGCGAGTCCAGGCCCAGTTCCAGGAACTCCTGGGTCTCCCCCACCGCGTCCGGCGACGGGTAGGCGAGGACGGCGGCGACCTGGGCCCGTACGACGTCGAGCAGCATGCGCTCCTGCTCGGCCTCGGGCAGGGCGGACAGGCCGGCGAGCCGCCGCGCCGCCTCGGACGCCACCGGGTCCGCCGCCTGCTGGGCGGCCGCCCGGCGCGGGACACCGCGCACCAGGCCCCGGAAGACCGCCGGAAGGGCTCCGGCGTCCGCCTGCGCCCGGAGGGGACCGGTGTCCAGCCGCATCGCGACGAGGGCCCCGGCGCCGGAGGCGTCGGCCGTGGCCGGGCCGGAGGCGTCGGGTCCGGTCCGGGCGGTGGGGGCGGCCGCCGCGAGGGCGCACGCCGTGTCGAAGAGCGCCAGGCCCTCGTCGGAGGAGAGCGGGGCGAGCCCGGCGCGCGCCATCCGCTGCACATCGGCGTCGGTGAGCTCGCCGGTCATCGCACTGCGCTGCTCCCACAGCCCCCACGCCAGCGACACCGCGGGCAGGCCCGCCGCGCGCCGGTGCTGCGCCAGGGCGTCCAGGAAGGCGTTGGCCGCGGCGTAGTTGGCCTGCCCCGGGTTGCCGAGCGTGCCGGCCGCCGAGGAGAACAGGACGAAGGCGGCGAGGTCCGCCCCGCGCGTCAGCTCGTGCAGATGCAGGGCGGCGTCGGCCTTGGGGCGCAGCACCGTGTCCAGCCGCTCCGGTGTCAGCGACGGTACGAGTCCGTCGTCGACGCGGCCCGCGGTGTGGACGACGGCCGTGAGCGGGTGCGCGGCCGGAACGTCCGCCAGCAGCGCGGCGAGCGCCTCGCGGTCGGCCGCGTCGCACGCGGTGACCGTCGCCTCGGCGCCCAGTTCGGCCAGTTCGGCGACCAGTTCCGCGGCCCCCTCGGCGGCGGGCCCGCGCCGGCTGGTCAGCAGCAGGTGCCGTACCCCGTGGCGGACCACCAGGTGCCGGGCGAGCAGGCTGCCGAGCGCTCCGGTGCCGCCGGTGATGAGGACGGTTCCGTCCGGGTCCAGGGCGGGCGTGCGGGCCGTCCCGCTGTCCGGACCGGCGGCCTCCGCCTCCTCCGGCAGGGCGCCGGCCGTCTCCTGGACCGGCGCGGCGGGCACGCGGGCCAGCCGGGCGGCGTGCAGGGCGCCGTTACGGACGGCGAGTTGCGGCTCCCCGCTCGCCATGGCGGCGATCAGCAGGGGCGCGAGGGCCGACGGGCGGGCGGAGCCGGTACCGGTGCCGGAGCCGGGGACGGAGCCGGCGTCGTCGCCGTCCGTACCGTCCTCGCCGGGGCCGGACGCGAGGTGGCCGTCGAGGTCGACGAGCACGAACCGGCCGGGGTTCTCCGACTGCGCGGACCGCAGCAGGCCCCACAGCGGGGCGTGCGTCAGGTCGGTCACGCCCTCGCCGGGCCGGGCCTCGACCGCGCCACGGGTGACCACGGCCAGCCGGGCACCGGCCAGGGACTCCTCGGCCAGCCAGTCCTGGACGAGGCGCAGCGCGTCGCCGGTCGCCCGCCGGGCGGCGTCGGCGGTCGTCTCCGTTCCGGCGGTCTCCGCGCCGGACGCGGCGTACGCGACCAGCACCGTCTCCGGCAGCGGCTTGCCCGAGGCCACCACACCGCCGAGCGCGGACAGGTCCGCGTATCCGTCGACGGGGATGCCCGCGTCCCGCAGCGCGGCCTCCAGGCCGAGCGTGTCCGCGCCCACGACGGCCCACCGTCCCGGCCGGGCGGGCGGGGTCACGGGCAGGGCGGGCAGAGCGGGCCATTCGAGCCGGAACAGCGACTCGTGGAACACCGGCTGTGCCGCCGACCGCAGCCGCGCCGGGTCGAGCTCCCGCAGCAGCAGCGACTCCACCGACACCACCGGGGCGCCCTGCTCGTCGTAGGCCGCCAGGGACACGGAGCCGGGCCCCGCCGGGGCGAGCCGGACCCGCAGGGAGCCCGCGCCGACCGAGTGCAGGGTGACGCCGCTGAACGAGAACGGGAGCCGGATGCGGGTCCCGTCGGTCCGGGTGCCGTCGGTCCCGCCGCCGCCGGCACGGCCGGCCTCGGCGTCGTCCGTGGACGTCGCCATGAGGAAGGGGGCGAGCGCGATGCCGTGGAGGCCCGCGTCCAGCAGCGCCGGGTGCACACCGAAGTCGCCGGCCCGCTCACGCGGCCCGTCGGGCAGCACCAGTTCGGCGAACAGTTCGTCCCCGAGCCGCCAGGCCGCCCGCAGGTTGCGGAACGCCGGGCCGTACGCGAACCCGCCGGCCGCGAACCGGTCGTACAGGTCCTCCGCACCGAGCGGTTCGGCACCCGCCGGGGGCCAGACGTCCGGCCCGGGGGCGTCCGCCCCGGCCGGCGCCGTCGGCGCGGCGAGCACACCGCCCGCGTGCCGCGTCCACGGTACGTCCGCCCCGTGGCCGTCCTCGCCGCCGCCCAGGTCCTCGGGGCGCGAGTGCACGTGCAGCGCGCGCCGCCCGGTGTCGTCCGGCGCGGCCACGGACAGCCGAAGTTGGAGCGCGCCGCGCTCCGGCAGCACCAGCGGCGCCTCCAGCGTCAGTTCCTCAAGGGCGCCGCCGCCCACCCGGTGCCCGGCGTGCAGCGCCAGCTCCACGAAGGCGGTACCGGGCAGGAGTACGGTGCCCGCCACCGCGTGGTCGGCCAGCCAGGGGTGCGACTGGAGCGACAGCCGTCCGGTGAACAGCATCCCCTCGGAGTCGGGCAGTTCGACCGCGGCGCCCAGCAGCGGGTGCTCGGCCGCGCCGAGCCCGGCGGAGGCCACGTCGCCGACGGGGGCGGTGGGCACGTCGATCCAGTACCGCTCGTGCTGGAAGGCGTACGTGGGCAGGTCGACCGGTCGCGCCCCGGTGCCCGCGAAGTACGTCTCCCAGTCGACGGGCGTGCCGTGGGCGTGCGCCTGGGCGAGGGCGGTGGTGACGGTCTCGGCCTCGGGGCGGCCCTTGCGGAGGGCGGGCGCGAAGACGGCCGCGTCCGCCTCGCCGGCCAGGCAGTCCTGCGCCATGGCGGAGAGGACCCCGTCGGGGCCGAGTTCCAGGTACGTGGTGACCCCGGCGGCCTCCAGAGCGCGTACGCCGTCCAGGAACCGTACGGCCTCGCGGACGTGCCGTACCCAGAAGTCCGCCGACCCCATCTCGTCGGTGACCGGCGCACCGGTCAGGTTCGAGACAACCGGAATGCGCGGGGTCTCGTACGCGAGCGTCTCCGCGACCTTGCGGAAGTCGGCGAGCATGCCGTCCATGTGCGGCGAGTGGAACGCATGGCTCACCACGAGCTGCTTCGTCTTGCGGCCCTGTACCGCGAACCCGGCCGCGATCTCCATCACGGCGTGCACATCACCGGCGACCACGACCGACCGCGGCCCGTTGATCGCCGCGATGCTCACCCGGTCGCTGAGCAGCGGCAGGACCTCGTCCTCGGAGGCCTGGACGGCGACCATCGCGCCACCGCCGGGCAGCGCCTGCATCAGACGGCCGCGCGCGGCGACCAGCGTGCAGGCGTCGTCCAGGGACAGCACCCCGGCGACGTGGGCGGCGGCGATCTCGCCGATCGAGTGCCCGGACAGGTAGTCGGGCTTCACGCCCCAGGATTCCAGCAGCCGGAACAGCGCCACCTCGACCGCGAACAGCGCGGGCTGGGTGTAGGCGGTGTGGTGCAGCAGATCGTCGTCCGCCGCGAACAGGACGTCCTTCAGCGGTACGTCGAGGTGGAGCCGGTCGCCGATCGCGTCCAGCGCGTCGGCGAACGCCGGGTACGCCTCGTACAGCTCCCGGCCCATGCCGGGACGCTGGCTGCCCTGGCCGGTGAACAGGAACGCCAGCTTGCCGGCGCCGCTCGCCGTCCCACGCACCAGACCGGAGGCCGTACCGCCCTCCGACTCCAGCGCGCCCAGACCCCGCAGCAGCTCCTCACCCTCACCCGCCACGACCACCGCACGGTGGTCGAACCCGACCCGCCTGGTCGCCAGCGAGTACGCCACATCGACCGCAGCCGGAACCGTAGCCTCCGAGGCGTCCAGCAGATGCGCCCGCAGCCGCGCGGCCTGACCCCGCAGAGCCTCCGGCGACTTCGCCGACAACACGAACGGCAGCACGGCCGGCGTACCCGCCACCGGCTCGGCCCCCACCGCCACCGGCGGCGCCTCCTCGATGATCGTGTGCGCGTTCGTCCCGCCGATACCGAAGGACGAGACGGCGGCGCGGCGCGGGCGGCCGGTGTCCGGCCACTCCGTCTGCTCGGTCAGCAGGGCGACGTCGCCCGCCGTCCAGTCGACGTGCGGGGTCGGCTCGTCCACGTGCAGCGTCCGGGGCACGACACCGTGGCGCATCGCCTGCACCATCTTGATGATGCCCGCCACACCGGCGGCCGCCTGGGTGTGACCCATGTTCGACTTGATCGAGCCGAGCAGCAGCGGCCGGCCCTCCGGCCGGTCCTGGCCATAGGTGGCCAGCAGCGCCTGCGCCTCGATCGGGTCGCCCAGCGTCGTCCCCGTACCGTGCGCCTCCACGACGTCGACATCGGCGGCCGACAGACCCGCACTGGCGAGGGCCTGGCGGATGACGCGCTGCTGGGACGGACCGTTGGGGGCGGTGAGGCCGTTGCTCGCACCGTCCTGGTTGATCGCCGAGCCGCGCACGACCGCGAGGACCGGGTGGCCCTTGGCGCGGGCGTCCGACAGCCGCTCGACGAGCAGCATGCCGACGCCCTCGCCCCAGGCCGTACCGTCGGCGGCGGCGGCGAACGGCTTGCAGCGGCCGTCGCTCGCGAGCCCGCGCTGGCGGCTGAACGCGACGAACGTTCCCGGCGTGGCCATCACGGTGACGCCGCCGGCCAGGGCGAGGTCGCACTCGCCGTTCCGGAGCGCCTGGACCGCGAGATGCAGGGTGACGAGCGAGGACGAGCAGGCGGTGTCGACGGTGACGGCCGGGCCTTCCAGCCCGAACGTGTACGAGACCCGACCGGAGGCGACGCTGCCCGAGCTCGACGTGCCCATGTAGCCCTCGAGGCCTTCGGGCGCACGGTGCAGCAGCGTGCCGTAGTCGTTGTACATGACGCCCGCGAAGACGCCGGTGCGGCTGCCGCGTACGGTGGCCGGGTCGATGCCCGCCCGCTCGAACGCCTCCCAGGAGGTTTCCAGCAGCAGCCGCTGCTGCGGGTCCGTGGCGAGGGCCTCGCGCGGGGAGATGCCGAAGAACGTCGGGTCGAAGTGGTGGGCGTCGTGCAGGAAGCCGCCCGCGCGGCTGTAGCTGGTACCCGGCCGGTCGGGGTCGGGGTCGAAGAGCCCTTCGACGTCCCAGCCCCGGTCGTCCGGCATGTCCGTGATGGCGTCCCGGCCGTCCAGCACCAGGCCCCACAGGTCCTCCGGCGACCGCACGCCACCGGGGAAGCGGCAGGCCATGGCCACGATGGCGATGGGCTCGTCGTCCCGGACCGCGACGGCGGCGGGCGCGACCACCGCGTCCTGGACGCCGAGCAGTTCGGCGTGCAGGTACTCCGCGAGCGCGTTCGGTGTCGGGTAGTCGAAGACGAGCGTGGCGGGCAGGCGTACGCCGGTGGCCGCGCCGAGCCGGTTGCGCAGCTCGACGGCGGTCAGCGAGTCGAAGCCGACCTCGCTGAACGACCGTGCCGGGTCGACCGCTTCGGGCCCGGCGAACCCGAGCACCCCCGCGACCTGCACACGGACCAGTTCCAGAACGGCAGCCCGCCGCTCCTGCTCCGCCAGCCCGTCGAGCTGCCGGGCGAGTGCGCCACCCGAGGCGGACGCGCCACGAGCGGTACGACGGGTGGGGGTACGGACGAGTCCGCTGAGCAGCGGCGGGAGCATCCCGCCACCGCTCGCCTGCGCCCGCAGGGCGGCCAGGTCCAGCTTGACCGG
>NZ_JBVKAH010000020.1:0-27635 GCF_055598725.1 Streptomyces sp. NPDC039423 | reverse complement strand
GGCAATGACGACGTTCCGCAGGCAGGGAGAATAGAGACGGAAGAGCTTCCCCCCCCCCAAAAACATTCCCCCCCCCCCGGGCAAACCTCTGCCCCTTCCCCCGCCCACCCACCCCCCCCTCTCCCCCCCCCCCGGTGCGACAGCCCCCCCCCGTCCGGTCGTACCGGACGGGCCGGTCCCGTCATGCAGTGGCGTGCGGGCGGGGTACCGCCGCGGCTCAGGCCAGGGTCGCGAGCGCCTGGTTGAAGGTCGCCGACGGGCGCATGACCGCCGCGGCCTTGGCCGGGTCCGGGTGGTAGTAGCCGCCGATGTCGGCCGGCCGGCCCTGGACCGCGATCAGCTCGTCGACGATGGTCCGCTCCTGCTCGGTCAGTGTCTGGGCAAGCTGCGCGAACGCCTTGGCGAGCTCGGCGTCGTCGGTCTGCTTCGCCAGCTCCTGCGCCCAGTACATGGCCAGGTAGAAGTGGCTGCCGCGGTTGTCGATGCCACCCAGGCGACGGCTCGGCGACTTGTCCTCGTTGAGGAACGTCGCGGTCGCGCGGTCCAGGGTGTCGGCCAGGACCTGGGCGCGGGCGTTGCCCGTGGTCTGGGCGAGGTGCTCGAAGCTGACCGCGAGGGCGAGGAACTCACCCAGGCTGTCCCAGCGCAGGTAGTTCTCCTTGACCAGCTGCTGGACGTGCTTCGGGGCGGAGCCGCCGGCGCCCGTCTCGAACAGGCCGCCGCCGTTCATCAGCGGGACGACCGAGAGCATCTTCGCGCTGGTGCCCAGCTCGAGGATCGGGAAGAGGTCGGTCAGGTAGTCACGCAGCACGTTGCCGGTCACCGAGATGGTGTTCTCGCCGCGGCGGATGCGCTCGACGGACAGCTTGGTCGCCTCGACCGGGGACATGATGCGGATGTCCAGGCCCTCGGTGTCGTGCTCCGGCAGGTAGCGCCGGACCTTCTCGATGAGCACGGCGTCGTGGGCGCGGGTCTCGTCCAGCCAGAACACCGCCGGGTCGCCGGTGGCGCGGGCGCGGGTGACGGCGAGCTTCACCCAGTCCTTGATCGGCGCGTCCTTGGTCTGGCAGGCGCGGAAGATGTCGCCGGCCGAGACGGCCTGCTCCAGGACGACGTTGCCGGCCTGGTCGACCAGACGGACCGTGCCCGTGGTGGGGATCTCGAAGGTCTTGTCGTGGCTGCCGTACTCCTCGGCCTTCTGCGCCATCAGACCGACGTTCGGGACGGAGCCCATGGTGGACGGGTCGTAGGCGCCGTTGGCGCGGCAGTCGTCGATGACGACCTGGTAGACGCCCGAGTAGCTGCTGTCGGGCAGCACGGCCAGGGTGTCGGCCTCCTGGCCGTCCGGGCCCCACATGTGGCCGGAGGTGCGGATCATGGCCGGCATCGAGGCGTCGACGATGACGTCGGACGGGACGTGCAGGTTGGTGATCCCCTTGTCGGAGTCCACCATGGCGAGCTCGGGGCCCTCGGCGAGCTCGGCGTCGAAGGACGCCTTGATCTCGGCGCCCTCGGGCAGGCCCTCCAGGCCCTTGTAGATGCCGCCGAGACCGTCGTTCGGGGTCAGGCCGGCCGCGGCGAGCGTCTCGCCGTACTTCGCGAACGTCTTCGGGAAGAAGGCGCGTACGACGTGACCGAAGATGATCGGGTCCGAGACCTTCATCATGGTCGCCTTGAGGTGCACGGAGAACAGCACGCCCTCGGCCTTGGCGCGCGCCACCTGCGCGGTCAGGAACTCGCGCAGCGCGGCGACGCGCATCACGGAGGCGTCGACGACCTCGCCCGCGAGGACCGGCACGGACTCGCGCAGGACCGTGGTGGAGCCGTCGTCACCGGCCAGCTCGATGCGCAGCGCACCGGCCTCGGTGATGGCCACGGACTTCTCGGTGGAGCGGAAGTCGTTCTCGCCCATCGTCGCGACGTTCGTCTTCGACTCGGCGGTCCACGCGCCCATGCGGTGCGGGTGGGTCTTGGCGTAGTTCTTGACCGACGCGGGGGCACGGCGGTCGGAGTTGCCCTCACGCAGCACCGGGTTCACGGCGCTGCCCTTGACCTTGTCGTAACGGGCGCGGATGTCCCGCTCCTCGTCCGTCTTCGGGTCGTCCGGGTAGTCCGGCAGCGCGTAGCCCTGCTCCTGGAGCTCGGCGACCGCGGCCTTGAGCTGGGGGATCGAGGCCGAGATGTTCGGCAGCTTGATGATGTTGGCCTCGGGGGTCTTGGCCAGCTCACCGAGCTCGGCGAGCGCGTCGTCGATGCGCTGGCCCTCCTGGAGGTACTCCGGGAAGCCGGAGATGATCCGCCCGGCCAGGGAGATGTCCCGGGTCTCCACGCTGACCCCGGCCGTCGAGGCGTACGCCTCGATCACGGGCAGGAACGAGTGCGTGGCCAGGGCCGGGGCCTCGTCAGTGTGTGTGTAGATGATGGTCGAGTCAGTCACCGGGTGCTCCGCTCCACGTCTGCAACATTGCTCGACATCAAGATATCTCGTGATCGACGTCTTCTCGACACGGGTCCGGCTCCTTTCCGCCGGGCGGCGGCGGCAGGAACCCCTCGCGCACGAAGAAGCGGACGCAGCGGGCCAAGAGCGCGTCGTCCACGTCCGGCGGCACCACTCCGGAGCCGCGCAGCGCCCGGCGGGTGGCGGAGGAGTCGAACACCGGGGAGGCCGCCTCGCGCGGCGCCGCCGTGCCCGCCGGCGGCAACAGCCCCAGCAGCGGGTACGCCGCGTTGCCCGGGTGCCGCTCCACATGGCGGTGCCACCGCTCCAGCGGGACGTCGTCCAGCCGATAGCCCAGGGCCCGCAGGCGGGCCACGACCTCCGTGAACGGGCGCAGCCGCTCGCTGGAGACGTGGAACGTCCCCCCGGCCGCCGCCGGGTCGGCGGCCAGGACGGTGATCGCCCCGCTGACGTGGTCCACGGGCACCAGGTCGAAATCCGACATGTAGTCGCCCGGGGCGAGCCCCGCCTCGACGCAGCCCTTGACCAGCAGCCACAGGAAATCGGACGTCTGGCACGCCCCGGTCGTGCTGGAGCCCGCGATCCGGGTCGGCCGGTACACCGTCACCGGCAGGCCCCGCTCCCGCGCCCGGGCGACGAGCGTCTCGGCCACCCACTTCGACTCGGCGTACCCGTTGCGCAGCAGCGCCACGTCCCCCAGCGGGTGCCCGGGCGGGACCCGGCCCGCCGGCGGCCCGGACGGCGGGAAGACCCCTACGGTCGACACGTGGTGCACGGGGACCGTGCGGTGCGCGGCCGCCAGACGCAGGACCTCGGCGGTCCCGCCGACGTTGGCCGCCGCCAGCCGCTCGTAGCCGTACGCGAGGTTCACCTCGGCACCCGCGTGGAACACCACGTCGACGGTACGGGCCAGCCGGTCGAACCGGTCCGGCGCCAGCCCCAGCCGCGGCAGCGCCAGGTCCCCGGGCACCGCCACGACGCGGTGCGCCCGGGCGTCGTCCCAGAGCCCGTACCGCTCCAGCGTCACCCGGAGGCGCTTGTCCGCGGCGGCCCGGTCCCCGGCCCGTACGAGGCAGTGGACCACCCCGCCGGTCCGGTCCAGCAGGTCGCGCAGCAGGAACGCGCCCAGGAACCCGGTCGCGCCGGTCAGCAGGACATGGCCGGGGTCGCCGGCGACCCGCACCACCTCCCGCGCGGGGACGACGTCGGCGTCCAGCGTGCCCGGCCCCACGGCCGGGACGGCCCGCCCGCGCGCGGTGGCCAGGGCCGTCAGCGCGCCCAGGGTCGGGGCCGCGACGATGTCGGCGGGGCGGACGTCCAGCCCCAGCTCGGTACGGAGGCGGACGGACAGCCGCACGGCCAGCAGGGAGTCCCCGCCCAGCGAGAAGAACGACCGGTCCGGGTCGGTGTCCTCCGTCCGCAGGACGTCGGCCCAGATCGCCGCCGCCGTGGTCGCTCCGGCGGCCGTCGTGGTCGCGGTCGCCGTGGTGACCGTCGCGTCCCCGGTTGGACGCGCCGGCGGTACGGCGGGGTCGGCCGGTGCCGGTGCCGGTGCCGGTGCCGGTGCCGGTGCGGCGGGGGCGGTGGCGGTGGGCGGCGGCGGGGGCGGGGGCGCGGCGTGGCCGGGGGGCGCCGGACGCGCCGGGCCCGCGGGCACCGGACGCGCCGGGCCCGCGGCGGGGCCGTACAGCCGCCGCACCGCCGCCCGGTCCGCCTTCCCGCTCGCGGTGAGCGGCAGGCCCGGGATGCGGCGGACGTCCGCCGGGACGAGGTGGCGGGGGAGCCGCTCCAGCAGCGCCCCGCGCACCTCCCGCGGATCGGGCCCGCCGGGAGCCGACCCGGTGACATAGGCCACCAGCCGCCGCTCGTCCGCGCCCGTCCCGTCCACGAGCACCACGGCGTCGCTCACGCCCGGCACCCCCTTGAGGGCGGCCTCGACCTCGGCCGGCTCCACCCGGTACCCGCGGATCTTGACCTGGTCGTCGTCCCGGCCGAGGAACCGGATCGTGCCGTCCGGCAGAAGGCAGCCCACGTCCCCGGTGCGGTAGAGCAGGCCGCCGGGCCGCTCCGGACGGAAGGGGTCCGGCACGAAGCGGCGGTCCGTCCCGGCCTCCTCCGAGAGGTAGCCGAGGGCCACGGCGTCCCCGGCGACGCAGATCTCGCCGACCGTGCCGAGCGGACGCGGCCGCAGCCGGCCGTCCAGGACGTACACCCTGCTCCCCGGTACCGGCCGCCCGATCGGCGGACGGTCCGGCCAGGTGCCGGGCGCGCCGGTGAGCCGGTGGGCGGTGACCACGTGCGTCTCGGACGGACCGTACTGGTTCTCCAGGCGGGCCCCCGGACAGGCGGTGGTGAAGAACGCCCGGATCGCCGGGGTCACGTACAACTGCTCCCCGGCCGTGATCACCTCCCGGAGGGTGGACGCGGAACGCCCGGCGGCCACGGCGTACTCGGCCAGTTGCTGGAGGGCGACGTAGGGGAGGAAGAGCCGCTCGACCGCGTGCCGTTCGACGAGGCCGAGCAGGCGGTGCGGGTCCCCGCGCGTCCCGTCGTCCGCGACGACCAGCGTCCCGCCGCTCGCCCAGGTGCTGAAAACCTCCTGGAACGCCACGTCGAAGCCGAGCGGGGCGAAGTGCAGCGTGCGGGAACCCGGGCCCGCGGCCGACGAACGGCCCTGCCAGTCCAGGAGCACGGCCAGCGACCGGTGCGGCAGGGCCACGCCCTTGGGCCGCCCGGTCGAGCCGGAGGTGTACACGATGTACGCCACGTCCTCCGGCGACGTCCCGGGCAGGGACTCCTCCGGCGCGTCCGCGGGCACGTCGTCGAGGAACAGTACGGCCACGCCGGTGTCCGGGGGAGCGGGTGCGCTCCTGGTGGTCAGGACGGCGGCGATGCCGCTGTCGCGCACCATGTGGGCGGTGCGCGGGGCCGGCAGGGACGGGTCCAGGGGTACGCAGGCGGCGCCCGCGCGCAGCACGCCCAGGAGGGCGACGAGGGCGTCGGTGGAACGGCCGATGCGGATGCCTATCCGCTTCCGGGCCAGTCCCCGGGACACCAGCCACCGGGCCAGATCATGGGAGGCGGCCGAAAGCCGCGCATAGGTGAGCGCCCGCCCGCCCTCCACCACCGCCAGGGCGTCCGGGGTCCGGCGGGCGGTCCGGTCGACGAGCACATGGGCATGCGGCGGCCCGCCGGCTCCGGGGAGGGGATCCCGGGCGCCGGGCAGCGGCCCGCCGGCGCCGGACAGGGGGAGTCCTTCGGCACGTCCCCGCCCCGGCGCCTCCAGGACGGGTCCCGTGGTCAGCTCCCGGGTCACCAGCCGCCGCTCCGCCCCGGACATGACGGCGAGGTCGTCCACGCGCGCGTCCGGGTCGGCCGTGGCGTCCGCCAGGAGGGCGAGGAATCGCTCGGCGAGGCGCCGGGCCGTCGACGGGTCCAGCACCCCGGTCGCGTACTCCATCAGGGCGCGGTAGCCGCCGTCGTCCCGGCGCGGCACGAGTTCGAGGAACACGTCGAACTTGGCGGTGCCGTTGTGCGCGTGGAGGCGCTCGGCGGCCACACCCGGCAGCCGCAGCCCCGGCGCGTCCGCGTCGTCGACCGTGAACACCACCTGGAAGAGGGGGAAGCGGCCCGGTACCCGCTCGCCCGCCAGCTCCGCGACCAGGCGGCTGTGCGGGACGTGACGGTGTGCCATGGCCCCGCGCACACACGCGGCGCTCTCCTCGACCAGCTCCCGGAACGTCTGCCCGGGCCGGACGCGGCGGCGCAGCGGCATGACGTCACTGAGGCAGGCGATCAGCGGTTCCAGCTCCAGCCGGTCCCGCCGGGTGACCGGGGTGCCCAGCACGATGTCGTCCTGGCCGGACAGCCGGGACACCAGGGCGGTCAGTACGGCGGTGAACAGCACGAAGGGGGTCGTACGGAGCCGGCGGCAGCAGGCGCGTACGGCGTCGGCCGACTCGGGGCCGATCGAGAACTCGAGCATCCCGCCCCGGTGGTCCGGCACGGCCGGACGGGGCCGGTCCAGCGGGAACGTGGACTCGGCGGGCGCGCCGTCCAGCGTCCGGCGCCAGTAGTCCATGGCCTCGTCGGACGGCCCGGAGTCCTGCCCCCGCCCCTGCCCCGGGCCCCGCCCGGCCGCGGCCGCGCGCTGCGCCCGGGCGTACGCGCCGAAGGTGACGGGCAGCTCGGGCAGCCGGGGCGGCCGGTTCTCGACGGCGGCCCGGTACAGCTCGCTGAACTCCTCGTCGAGCAGGCGGAACGACCAGCCGTCGACGACCGCGTGGTGCAGCGCGACCACGAGCACCGCCTCCCGCTCGCCGGTGCGCAGCAGCGTGGCCCGTAGCAGGGGCGGCCGGTCGGCGGGCACGGACACGGAGACGGCCGCCCGGACCGCCTCGTCCACCCCGCCCGCACCGAACTGCCCGGAGCCCGCGCCCCCGGAACCGGCCTCCCCGGAACCCACGTCGCGGACGGTCAGCGGCACCGGGGCGGGCGGGTGGACCCGCTGCACGGTCCGGCCGCCCTCCAGGACCAGGGCGGTGCGCAGCGGTTCATGGCGGGCGACGACGCCCGTCAACGCCGCCCGGATCGCCGGGACATCGATGTCACCGCGCAAGCGGTGGATCCAGGACTCGACGTACCGCCCCGCCCCCGCCTGGAACTGGTCGTTGAGCCAGATCGACTCCTGCTCGAACGACATCGGGTGCTGCTCGTAGAGGCTCATGCGCCGGTCTCCCCGCCGTCGCCGCGGCCCTGCTCCAGGAGGCGCGGCAGCGCCGTACGGTCCAGCTTCCCGTGGGCGGTGAGCGGCAGTGCGGCCGTCACGCGCACCAGTTCCGGAACCAGGTGGCGGGGCAGCAGCGCGGCCAGGGCGCGGCGCACGGCCCGGGGCGGCGGCGGGTCGTCGGTGCCGGCCTCCGTGTAGAACAGGGCCAGGCGCTCGTACTGCCCGTCCGGGCCCGGGACGGGGACGACCGCGCAGTCGGCCACCCCGGGGACGGTGCGCACGACGGCTTCCACCTCCTCCGGTTCGACCCGGTGGCCGCGTACCTTCACCTGCCGGTCGGCGCGGCCCGTGAAGTGCAGGACGCCGTCGTCGTCCCGGAACCCGAGGTCCCCGGTCCGGTACACCCGGGTGGGCACTCCGTCGACGGTGACGGTCGGGAACGCCCGGGCCGTCAGCTCCGGGTCGCCCAGGTAGCCGAGGGCGATGCCGTCGCCCGCGACGCAGATCTCGCCCGTGGAGCCCGGGGCGGCGGGGGCGGCTGGGCGGCCGTCCGCCAGGACGTGCACCCGGCGGCCCGGGACCGGTTCGCCCACCGGGATCCCGGTGGGGACGTCGCAGTCGGAGCGGCGTACGCGCCGGGCGGTGGCGAAGACGCACGTCTCGACGGGCCCGTAACCATTGGTCAGCGCGATGTCCGGGTGGCGGTCGAGGAAGGCGCGCACCCGGGCCGCGGAGAGCCGTTCGCCGCCCGTCAGCACGTGCCGCAGCCCCTCGAAGCAGCCGGGGTCCTCGTCGACGAAGAGGTGGAACAGGGACGCGGTGAGCCAGACCGTGTCCACGCCCCGCCGCGCGACGAGGCCGCGCAGCGTACCGGGCAGCAGGAAGCCGCCGTCGAGGAGCACACTGGTCCCGCCGCTGATCAGCGGACCCCAGGTCTCCAGGGTGAAACCGTCCCAGGACACCGGCGCGGCCTGCGGCATCACCGGACGGTCCGGGCCGTCGGAGGTGAAGGGGGCGAAGCGGCCGTCGAACAGGCTGAGCGTGGCCCGGTGGGGGGACACCACCGCCTTGGGGCGGCCGGTGGTGCCGGAGGTGAAGAAGACCGTCGCGGGGCTGTCGCCGTCCACCACGGGCGGCGCCGCGTCCCGTTCCTCCTCCCCGGGTACGGGCGGAGCCCCGGCCGCGTCCCGGGGGAGGAGGCCGTGCGCCGCCGGGGCGCACAGCGAAGCGCCGTTCCCGCCGCCCCCGTCTCCCCGGCCGTCCCGGCGGTCCCAGCCGTCCCACCAGTCGCACCCGTCCGGTACGACCGCCACTCGCGGTGCGAGCATGCCGGCCACCGCGCGCAGCCGCTCCGCGGGCCAGCCGGGATCCAGGGCGGCGTACGCCGCACCGGACTTCAGGACGCCCAGGAGGACCGCCACCAGCGTCGCCGACCGGGGCAGGACGACCGGGACGAACGTGCCCGGCCCCGCGCCCCGGACCCGCAGCGCGGCCGCCCAGACCTCCGCCGCCGCGTCCAGCTCCGCGTAGCCGACGTGCCGGGCACCGTCGACCAGGGCCACGGCGTCCGGTCGGCGCGCCGCGTGCCACTCGACCGCCCGGTGGATGAGCGGCGGCCCGCCCGAGGTGGCCGCCGGTGCGCCGGCGGCCCGGGGGGCCACCACGGCGCCGGTCACCGGGCGTCCCGTACGGCGGCCACGGCCGAGGCGAAGCCGCCGAGGTCCTCGCTGTCGAGCAGGGTCTCCGGCGGGACCTCCACGTCCAGTTCCCGGCCGACCCTCAGACATATGCGTATCGCGTCCAGGGAGGTGCCGCCGAAGTCGTAGAAACTGTCCGTCAGCCGATGGGGCCCGGAGCCCGTCACCTCGGCCACCACGGACAGCACGACGGCCACCACCTGGTCGGTGGGCGAAGCGCTCTCAAAGCTCACGTGCGGGGCTGACACCCTGGGGGTCCCTTCTGCTCTCTCGGCTCGAATCCGCCTCCGCCGGACGGGTCTTGTCGGACGGGCCCGGCGAGCCTTGGCACATCCTGCACCATAGGTGGCTCGATCGGAGTGGCGCGGGCGGGCGCCGGACGGCGGGGCGGCCGGGTGGTGAACCGTCCCCCCATGAGGTCGTTCACGCGGCTGGACGGTTTCCGGGGAAGGCCCGTACGGAAGGCCTCTCCCCGTAGGGACCCTGTCCGAAGAAAGCGCTCGTGCCGTCGCTGCGCCCGTTCTCGTCCGTGCCGGACCGGCCGGCGGTCACCGGCGGAGAACGGAGTCACCGTGCCCCAGCGCCCCCCGCACGACCGCCGCGACGCCGACGGACGGCGGACCGGAACGCGCCCGGTGACCGCGCCCGGACGCCGTCGGGCGCGCCGCCGCGCCGGGGCCCTGGTCGCCGGTACGGCGGCGTCCGCCGCCCTGGTGACCGGGACCCTCCTGACGTGCGGTGGGGACACCGGCCCGACCGCCTCCGCCCCGGCCCCCGCCCCCACGCACCCCGCCACCTCCACGCACCCCCCCGCCCCCACGCACCCCGCCACCCCCACGCACTCCTCCGCCCCTGCCACCCTCACGCGCTCCTCCGCACCCACCACGCCCACGCGCCCCTCCGCGCCCGCCGCACCCGTCGCGCCCGAGCCGGCCGTCGCGCCGGCGGTCCCGTGGAACACGCCCCGGGCGGTGGGCGCCGAAGCGGGAGGCGCGGAGGCGCGCGGTGCGGCCGCCGAGTACGCCCGGCGGGTCGTCGCCCTGACCAACGCGGCTCGTGCCAAGGCCGGTTGCGCGCCCCTGCGGGTCGACCCACGGCTGCGGGCCGCCGCGCAGGGCCACGCCGACGACATGGCCGCGCGCGGCTACTACGGGCACGCCGGCCCCGGGGGGCACGACGCGGGCGACCGTATGGAGGCCGCGGGCTACGGCTGGCGCGCCTGGGGCGAGAACATCCACCGCGGACCCAGGAGCCCGGCCCGCGCGGTACGGGACTGGATGGCCAGCGAGGGCCACCGCAAGAACGTCATGAACTGCCGCTTCACGGACATCGGTGTGGGCGTCAGCCTCCGGTCGAACGGCCCCTGGTGGGTGCAGGACTTCGGTGCCGCCGGCTGACCGGCGGACGGGGTTCCGTCCGTCTCACCGCCGCTGGATCCGGGCCGCTCGCACACCGATGTCGGGCAGCAGGGCGTACAGCGCCGCTCCCGGGCAGCGGGTGGGGTAGCCGTCCATGTGCCCGCCCACCACCGGCAGGAGCGCCTTGGTGCCCTTCGGGTAGCGCGCCTCGTCGTGCGTGGACACCAGCGTGACCCGACCGCGCGGATCGGGTCCCCGGGGCCCGAGCTTCCAGGCGATCAGCCGCGCGATCGCGTCCAGCATCGGCTCGGGGACCTTCTCCCCGCGCGTGAACGTCCCGATGGCCGCGATACCGACGGTTCCCTCGTTGAAGCCCTTGGTGTGCGCCCCGATCACCGGCCGGTCGACCCCGCCCGCCCGTCCCTCGTAGATGGTGCCGCACGCGTCGACGAGGAAGTTGTAGCCGATGTCGTCCCAGTCCCTGCCGTACGCGTGGCCCGCGTACACGTCGCGCAGCGTGCGGGGCACGGTCGCGCAGTCGTAGCCGTTCGGGGTGCTGGTGTGGTGGATGACGGCCGCTTTCACGGACGGCGCGTACCGCGCGCCGGGCGCGGTGTCCACGCTCTCGGCGTGCCAGGCCCGGCGCGGCACGATCGCGGGCCGCGGCCCCTGGTGCAGGGCGGGGTGTGCCCGTTTGCGCTCGGGCGCCGAGGAGGCACTGCCCAGCGGCGAACCGGCGGGGTTGAGCCACAGGGACGTCGCGGCGAGGAGCAGAAGGACCGCCAGCGCGGCCGAGCTACGGCTCCGACGCCTCCGCAGCAGCTCCATGCTCCACCCTCCGCTCGTCGGCACGCGGCTCGCGGTGTGCCGCATCCCCACCGGTGGCCGGGCCCACGGCTATCGTCCCCGGCGGCGGCCCGCCCCGCCCGCCGGACTGCTCCGAGTGGCTGGACCCCGGGGCGGAACGGGGCACGGCGCGGGCGCGGGGCGAACGGCACACGGGCGAGGATGCGGGGCGAACGGCGCACGGGCCCGGGGCGATTGTCAGTGGTGCCTCCTACCGTTCAGGCAGTGGGACTCGCGGAACAGGCCGTGGGCTCCGTCCTGGGGAGGGGTGTGCCATGTCGACGACGTCGACGACGTATCTGGAGCTGTCACAGGACGGCGGCGGTGCGCACAAGTTCTACGAGGTCACGGTGCAGGGTTCGGTCGTGTCCGTGCGCTACGGGCGGATAGGCGCCGCCGGGCAGACGCAGACGTCGACGTTCCCGACGCCGCAGAAGGCACAGGCCGCCGCCGCGAAGAAGGTGGGCGAGAAGGTGCGCAAGGGGTACGCCCCGGCGGTGCCCGGCGGGCGTGCTCCCCGGGCCGTCACCCGGCGTCAGGTGGCCTCCGCGCCGTCCACCGCGCGGGCGGTCGCCCCGGTGCTGTGGCGCTTCCGTACGGGTTCGTCGGCGTTCGGGATCCACGTCGACGACGAGCGCTGCTGGGTGGGGAACCAGTCGGGCGACGTCTACACGCTGGCCCACGGCGGTGAGGTCCTGGCCCGCTACAGCCTGCCCGACGGCGTCAAGTGCCTGGTCGCCGACGACTTCTGGATCTACGCGGGCTGCGACGACGGCCGGGTGTACGACCTGTCGTCGAAGCTGCCGTTCGCCGCGTACGACATCTCCGCCGACGTCGACATCTTCTGGCTGGACATCCACGAGGGCGTGCTGAACGTCGCGGACCGGGGCGGCCGGCTCACCGTGATCGACCACGAGGACGAGCACCAGTGGGCCCGCGGCGGCCGGGGCGAGCACGCCTGGATGGTGCGCGCCGACGACCGGGCCGTCTACCACGGCCACCACCGGGGTGTGACGGCGTACGCACCGGACGGGGGCGGCGAGTTGTGGCACACGCCCACCAAGGGCGCCGTGCTGTTCGGCTGGCAGGAGGCCGACGCGGTGTACGCGGGCACGGGGCACCGCGCCGTCCAGCGGCTGTCCAAGGCGGACGGCGCGCTGGAGGTGACGTACGACTGCGACAGCGCGGTGTACTCGTGCGCCACCTCGCCCGGCGGCCGGTTCGTGTTCGCCGGGGACGCCGCCTCGTCCGTGTACTGCTTCGACCGGGACGGTACGCGCCTGTGGAAGCTGGGCACGGGCGGCGGGTCGGCCCTGTCGATGCAGTACCACGAGGAGCGGCTCTACCTCGTCACCACGGACGGTTCCCTGGTGTGCGTGGACGCGAGCGAGGCGGCGATCGCGGCCGCCCAGCAGGGCACGGTGCCGGTCGCCCGGGACGTGAAGCTCGCCGCCGCGCTGCCCACGTACGCGCCCGCCACCGCCGTCGCCTCGGTGACGACGGTGACCGCCGCCCCGTCCGGCGCGGTGGTCGTGGAATGCGTCCAGGAGGGCGGCCGGACGCGGGTGCACGTGGTGTCGGACGGCTACGAGCGGTCGTGGAACGTCCAGTTCCCGCGGGCGATACGCGAACCGGGCGCGCGGTACGTCGTGGACGCGCTGCACCCCGCGTCGGGTGGCTTCTACCGGGTCCGCGGTGACATCAGGAGGCTGCTGTGACGGACGACGGGTTCGAGGCCGCGACCGGGGACGGTCCCGCCCCGCCGGCGACGGACGGCGCGGCGGAGCGCCGGGCCGCGGAGGTGAGGGTCGCGTTCGAGGGCCTGCTCCAGATCCGGCGCCTGACCAACACGGGGGGCGGCGACCCCGGAGCGGTGCCCGCCGCGTGGGAACGCAACCGGCCGGTGCGGGCGGTCGCCCTCGCCCTGGAGGCGGCGGGGATCGCCCCCTCGGCGGTCGGCGCGGAGGGGCGGCGGGTCGCGACGGGGTACCGCGTGGCACCGGGGGAGGGGCCGGGGACGGTCCGCGTGGAATGGCTGGGCCCACCGGGCGCCGGCGCCGCACAGGAGGAGGAGGGCGCCCTCGCCGGGTGCGCCCGGGTCCTGGCCGGCCTCGGCTGGGAGGCCCTGCTGTACCGCGGCCCGCGCAAACGCCGTTTCCTGGAGGCCGAGCCGGCACCCGGCCCCGCCCCGAAACGCTGACGGGCCCCCTCACGGCCCCCTCACGGGCGGCCGGCGCGGGCCGCGGGACTGGGCCGCTCACCCGCTCGGCGCAGTCCGACGGTCCGCGCCCCGCCCGTCCGGGCGACAGTGGAACCGTACGCACACGGAACCCTCACGCCCGGGAGATCCCCCCATGAGCACCCTCAACCGACGCGACCTCGGCCTGCTCGTCCTCCGCGTCGGCACCGGGGCGGTACTCGCCGCGCACGGGGCGCAGAAGCTGTTCGGCTGGTTCGGGGGCGGAGGCATCGAGGGGACCTCCAAGGCGATGGAGGCCATGGGTTTCCGGCCCGGCCGGCAGAGCGCGGTGGCCGCGGGGGTCGGGGAGGCGGGCGGCGGAGTGCTGCTGATGCTGGGGCTGGCCACCCCGGCCGCCGGTGCCGCCGCGGCGGGCGCGATGGCCGGTGCCGTCGCCGTGCACGCCCCGGCCGGGTTCTTCAACCAGTCCGGCGGCTTCGAGTACCCGGCCTTCCTCGGGTTCACGGCCGCCGCCATCGGTGTCACCGGCGCGGGACGGTACTCCCTCGACCACGCGACCGGTCATCACGTCGACCAGCCCTGGACCTTGGCCGCCGCGTTCGTCGGCAGCGCCCTGGCCGCCGCGGCCGTGGTCGGCAAGCGGGCGAAGGACCGGCTGACCGAAGCCGCCGCCGGCGGGACCGGCGGCGGCGACGGTGGTGAAGGGGCGGTCTGAACGGTGCGGGTGCGGTCCGGTCCGTCTCCCCGGTCACCCGGCGGGCGGGACGGACCGGACCGGCCCGCCGAACGGTGGGAGGTGACGGGTCAGTAGTAGTGACGCCGTCCGCCGATCGCGTGCCCCATGGCGCCCAGGATCCACAGGACCGCTCCGATGACGAGCAGGATGATTCCGATGGTCCACAGGATGCTGATGCCCGCGACAAAACCGATGACGAGCAGGACAAGGCCCAAGATGATCATGACGCCTCCGATCGGGAGAGTCCCACTACTCATGACCTCCCCCGTCACGTCTGGGTCAAACCGCCTAAATCGCACCAGAGTCGCCAAGGGGCTGCTACGTTTCGTGGTCAATTGACCGTTCTGCGTCACCCGGGGAGCGTGCGTGAAGGTCGTCTGCGTCGGTGGCGGGCCCGCCGGGCTGTACTTCTCGATCCTGATGAAACTGCGGGACGCGTCCCACGACATCACCGTCCACGAACGCGATCCGGCCGGCTCCACCTATGGCTGGGGCGTCACCTACTGGTCCGGGCTGCTCGACACGCTGCACCGCCACGACCCGGTCACCGCACGGGCGGTCGCCGCCCACTCGGTCCGCTGGAGCGACGGAGTGGCGTACGTCCGCGACCGTTCGACGGTGCACCACGGGGACGAGGGGTTCGGCATCAGCCGGCACACCCTGCTCGACGTCCTCGCGGAGCGGGCCCGCTCCCTGGGCGTACGCGTCCACTTCCGGCACCCGCTCACCGGCGAGGACCTCGACGGCATCGGCGCGCGGGCCGACCTGGTCGTCGCCTGCGACGGCGCCAACAGCGCCCTCCGCACCCGCCACGCGGACCACTTCGGCACCCACGTCGCCACCGGCCGCAACACATACGTCTGGCTCGGCACCACCAAGGTCTTCGACGCCTTCACGTTCGCCTTCGTCGAGACCCCCCACGGCTGGATCTGGTGCTACGGCTACCGGTACGGCGAGGAGCACAGCACCTTCGTCGTCGAGTGCGCGCCCGCGACCTGGGCGGGCCTCGGCCTCGATCGCGCGAGCCACGCCGAAGGCCTCGCCCTGCTCCAGCGCCTGTTCGCCGGCCCGCTGGACGGCCACCCCCTGATCGGCCGGGCACACGACGACGGCAGCGCTCGCTGGCTGAACTTCCGTACGGTCACCAACCGGACCTGGTACCGGGACAACCTCGTGCTGCTCGGCGACGCGGCCCACACCACCCACTACTCCATCGGCGCCGGCACGACCCTCGCCCTGGAGGACGCCATCGCGCTGACCGACGCCCTGCACGACGTCCCCCGCCTCCAGACCGCCCTCGCCCGCTACGAACGCGAACGCCGTACCGCCCTCGTCCCCACCCAGAGCGCCGCCCGCTACAGCGCCCGGTGGTACGAGAACCTGCCGCGCTACATTGATCTGGCGCCACCGGAGATGTTCGCCCTGCTCGGCCAACGGCACTCACCCCTGCTGCCGTACGTCCCGCCGCAGCTCTACTACCGCATCGACCGCGCGGCCGGCCGGCTCGAATCGCTGCGCCGGCTCAAGCGCTGGCTGGGACCGCGGATCGCCCGCACCGTCGCGGGCGCCGGCCGTCTGCCGGGCCGGCCGGACCGGGCGGGCCGGCCGGAAGGCGCGCGTCCGGGGCTCGGGGAATGAAACCCGGTTTCCGTGGCGGCGGGGCACACCGCAGACTTCTCGTGTGAACGAGGCGAGAAGCGACGACGAGGAGCACGGGCGGGGCCGCACGCGCGACGACGGGTTCGCGTGCGAGGACGCCCCGCCCCACCGGGGCCGCGTCCTGCTGACGGCGGTCCTGGTCCCGGCCGTGGGAGCGGCCGGAGGCGCGGTGGGGGCGCTGTTCCGGGGCTCGACGACGGTCGAGGGCCCCCTGCTCGTCGTGATGATGGCCGTGGCCTTCCTCGCGACCTTCGCCCTCTTCTCGCTGAGCAGCATCTGGCTCATCAACAAGGCGTCCCTCCTGGTCTCCCGCATGTGGTCGCATCGTGACCGCCGTGACCGGGGCGGGCGTTGAGCAGCCCCGGGAACTCCGGAACCCCCCGTTCCGGAACCGCCCGGCTCCGGGAGCGTCCGGTTCCGGAACCGCCGCCCGCCGTACGCCGTGATAGCAGCGTAGGAGTTCCGTACAGACAGAGGTTCCGTACAGAGGGGGGTGCGCCGTGGCTGCTCGCGGTGCCGTACGCGTCGACGGTGACAGTGTGGTGCTGGGCGGAGGGGCACGCGTCCGGTTCATCCGGACGCTGCGCCTCCCGGAATCCGGGACGCACGCCCTGCCGCCGGGCCTCGGCGCGTTCCCGGTGCGCCGGGTCGAGGACTTCGCGGGTGCCGTGCCGCCCCGGATGCGCGAGCGCGGCGGGGTGATGCTCCCCGTGTACCTGCGGGAGGCCATGTGGCTCAGCTTCGCCGGTACGCCGGAACCGGCCGCCCTCCAGGTGGGCGTGGGCAAGGTGTGCGCCGTGTCCGGCGAGAGGTGGACCGGCCGGCTGTCGTGCCGGCCGCAGAACTACGTGGTCCTGCCGCGGCAGCCCTGGCTTGACGGCATCAACTCCGGGAAGGGAACGGTCCGGCAGTTCGTCGCGGTACCGCTCGGGCTCGGCGCCACCGTCGAGGGGCAGGTCACCGGGGAGGAGAGCTGGGGCGGCGTCCAGCTCCAGTCCTTCCCGCTGTCCCCGGAGGCCCTGGACGCCTGGCGCGAGGAGCAGCGGCTCCGCGCCGAGCGCGAGGCGCGCGCCCGTGCCTCGGCGCCCCCGCCCCCGCCCGTGACCGGCTACGGTCCCGTGCCGCCGCCGCCCGGCGCCGGATACGGCTCCGTCCCGCCGCCCGCGGCCATGGCGGCCCCCATGGCCGCCGCACCGATGGCCGCCGCCCCTCCGGCGGCGCCCGGTGGCCCGCCCCCGCGTGCGGCGGCCGCCATGGGCCTGGGCGTGGGCGGCTCCATGCGCCAGGAGGTGTACCAGGACGACAGGCCCCTGTCCGACTGGGCGGAGGACCCGGCCGGGCGGGTCTTCGTCCATCTGGTGACCCCGCCGGAATGGCGCCGCATCACCGGGGAGGAGCCCCCGCCGTCCCCCGTGGACCGCGCCGCCTACACCCGCGCCGGGCTGCCCTGGTTCGACTACTACGACGACGACGCCACGGACTTGGCGCCGACGGACGCCCTCGGCGGCGTCAAGCCGGTCGGCGACTGGCTCGGCGACGACCACCAACCGTGGCAGCCGCCCGCCCCCCACCAGGTCCAGCCGCTCGGGGACGCCCCCGGGAAGCCGGTGTCCGACGGCCAGTGGTGACGGGCCCTCGCACACGGCCCCGCACACCAGCCGCACACGGGGAGCCCGCACACAGGCCCCCGCACACGGGGAGCCCGCACACAGGGCCCCCGCACACGGGTACGCGCGTGCCGTGACCGCCACCGGTCACGGCACGCGCCCCCACGGCCCGGCACCCGGACGGGCGCGGCGCGCACCCTCAGCCGCGCTGCCAGAGCGCCGGGACGTTCGGAGGTTCCCACCCGGCCTGCGCCTGGTGGCCCTGGAGGCAGCGGTAGGCCGCACCGCCGTAGGTGACCTGGTCACCCGCCTGGTAGACGGTGCCGGCGGCCCACGTACCGCCCGGCTCGCCGGGGTCCTCCGGGTCCTCCGGGTCTTCGGGACCCGTGGAGGTCTTCAGCCTCAGCCCGTACGCCTGCAACAGCGGGTTGATCGGCTGGTGGTACGTCGTGCCGCCGGCGCGGCAGTCGCCCGAGCCCCCCGACGTCACGCCCTGGGCCTGGCTGCCGGAGATGTACGAGCCGCCCGAGTCGCCCGGCTCGGCGCACACGGAGGTGCGGGTCACCCCGGTGATCGTGCCCTCCGGGTAGGTGACGCTGCTGTTGTGCTGCTGGATGGTGCCGCAGTGCCAGCCCGTCGTCGAACCCGAGCGGCAGATCGAGGCGCCGACCGGCTGCTGCACCGATCCGGCCACCTGGACGTTCGCGCCGCCGGCGCCCTTGACGTACGGGGTGGCCGTCCAGTTCGTGTTGGTCGCCACCCAGGCGGTGTCCCGGCCGGGGAACGTCGAGGCCTGGAAGGAGCCCTGCGCCACCTGGTTGTACCCGCTGGTGGTGGTCCCGGCCCGGCCGCAGTGCCCCGCCGTCGCGAAGCCCTGCTGGGTGCCCCGGGTGACGGGGAAGCCCACCGAGCAACGGCCGGATCCGCCCATGTAGTAGGCGTCGCCGCCCCGGATGTCGTAGAGGGGGCGCGGCTGTTCGTCCGTCGGGACGACCCGTATCCGGGACCGGTCGGTCCGGCTCACCCGGGCGACCAGCGCCGCGGCCGCCCCCGTGTCCACGGCGCGGACCACCACGGAGTTGCTGCGCACGTCGACGTACCACACGGGTACGCCGGTGGACGCGGCGCTCCTCGCCGCGCGGTCCAGGGCCGCCTTGGTGGCGTCGAGCTGGGCCAGGCTGTACGTCACGACGTCGGCCTCGGCGCCCTTCGCCCGGATGGCCGCCGCGTCGGCGGCCCGGGTGGTGGCGACGGTCAGCACCGATGACGCGGGCCCCTCGACCCAGGCGCCCGCGAAGGACGCGGCCAGCCGCTGCCGGAGGCCCGCCGCGACGGCGCCCGCCTCCGCCTCGTTGACCAGCCGCCGCCGCGCCTGGTCGGCGGTGAGGCCGAGGTCCCGCCGCATGGCGTCCACCACTTCCCGCCGTACGGCGGACACGGCGAGCGTGTCCGCGGCCGAACGGGCCCCCGGCGCGGCCGCCGTCACGGGCGCGCCCGGGACGCCCGTACCGTACGAGGGCGCCGCCGCGGCGCCTTGGAGCGCGGTCAGTACCAGCGCGCCGACGGTGGCGGCGCCCACGCACGCGGCTCTGGCGTGTCGGTGGAACATGGGGGATCTCCTCGGTGTCGGCGGTGGGGGAGTGGCGGTGTGCCGAAACCGTACGGACGGCGGTGCGCCGGCGGGGAGATGTCAGCCGGCCCCCCGCACGGTGTTATGGGACCCGCCCACCGGCGCTCCGGCGCCCGAGGACCCGCCCCCGCCCACCGGCCCACCGCCGTCCGCCGCCCCACCCGCTTCCCCGGGCCACCCGGCCCCGCCGCCGTCCGGCGACGCCCCGGACACCCCGGCCCCGGGCACCGCGACCGCGGACACCCTGACCCCGTGCCCCCCGGCCCGCGACGCCAGCCAGCGTGTGTAGCTCCCGCTGCGGGCCACCGCCTCCCGGTGCGCCGCCCGCAACTGGGCGACCACCCGGGGCGCGTCCAGCGAGGCGGGCGCGTCCGGGTGCCGGCCGAGCAGGTGCCGCCACACCAGCGGCGCGCCCGCCAGCGGACGGGTCACCATGCCCGGGGTGTCGGGAAAGGTGGCGCGGCAGAGCCCCACGGCGCGGCCCACCTGGACCAGATGGACACAGGACGCGGTGTCCGTCTCGTACACGGACGCCGGGGTGAAGCCGGCCCGGACGCACGCGGCGGTGAAGCAGTCCGCGAAGCACCCGTCACCCGGGACGTCCGTCCACGCCTCCGCCGCCAGGTCGGCGAGCGCGACCTCCGGTGCCGACGCGAGCGGATGGGCGGCGGCCAGCATCACGAACACCGGGTCGCGGGCCACCTCCGTCCACACCAGCCGCTCCGGCTCCGGCGGGGCGCTGTCCCCGCACGTACCGATCAGCGCGTAGTCCAGTCCGCCCCCGGCCGCCTGCGCGGCGATCCCGCGCTCCGACCACGAGGTGTGGGTGACCACCTCCACATCCGGGTCGGCGGACGCGAGCCGGTCCACGAGACCGCCCAGCAGCGGACCGTGCGTCCCGCCGATGCGCACCCGGCGCCGCCCGCCGGCCGGCGACCCGGACCGGGCGAACCGCACGGCCTCCTCCTGGAGCTCGTGCACGGCCGGCAGGACGACCCGGGCCCGGTCCAGCACCAGCGCGCCGAGCGCGGTGGCCCGCACCCCCTGGCGGCCGCGCTCGAAGAGGAGACCGCCCAGCGAGCGCTCGATCCTCTTCAACTGGGCGCTCAGCGCCGGCTGCGCGAGGCCGAGGGCGGTGGCGGCCTTGGTGAGGCTGCCGGCGTCGGCGATGGCCCTGATCGTCCTGAGGTGCCGCAACTCCAGTTCCATGCAGGCAGCTTGACCCCCGCCCGAACCGCCCGGCAAGACAAAGGTCCGGACCAATACCGGTGCGCTCAGTCCTCCCGGAAGACGATGCGGCGCGGAGCCGTACCACCCGGGGAGGCCGCGGCGACCGCGGTGCGGCCGGCCGGCACCGCCCGCTCACGGCCCCACGCCCGGATCTCCTCGATCTGCTCGGGGTTCACCCGGCTCAGCGGCACCGTGTTCGCGAAGGTGTCCAGGATCAGCGAGGGCCGCAGGTTCTCGGCGCCGCCGCACAGATGGGCCTCCGCGCCCACGTCGTGCAGCGCGGAGGCGATGTCGGACCCCGCGAAGCCCTCGGACAGGTCGACGAGCCGGTCGAGCTGCTCCGCGTCGGGACGCACCCGCAGATAGCGGTGGAAGTACAGCTCGATGATCTCCTTGCGGTCCTGGGCGTCGGGCAGGTCGACGAAGAACAGCTCGTCGAAGCGGCCCTTGCGCAGCAACTCGGGCGGCAGGCTGCGGATGTCGTTCGCGGTGGCGACCACGAAGGCCCGGGACTGCGACTCCTGGAGCCAGAAGAGGAACTGCCCGATGATGCGCTGCGGCACGCCCGAACCGTCGTCCCGCCCCGCGAGCCCCTTCTCGATCTCGTCGATCCACAGGATGCAGGGGGCGACCCGGCCCGCCATCGCCAGCGCCTCGCGGAAGCGGCCCTCCGACTCGCCCAGGTACTTGCCGTGGATGCTGCCCATGTCCAGCCGGTACAACGGCAGTTGCCACTCGTGCGCGATGGCCTTCGCGGACAGGGACTTGCCGCAGCCCGGGACGCCCACCAGCAGCACCCCGCGCGGCGGGCGCAGTGCCGTGTCGCGCAGATCGGCGTGCATGAGCTGGTGCTTGCGCTTGAGCCACTCGCGGAGGCTTCCTCGGGCAGCGCCTGCCGCAGCACCCGGGCCGCGGCCCGGCGGCGGCCCGCAGCTCCGCCTCGCCGGCCCCCTCGGCCCGCTTGCGGCGCACCTCGGTGAGGAGCGCGGCCAGCCGGTCGCGGAGCGGGCCGTCGACGCGGCCGGCGACCCGGTCCCAGTGGGCCGCCGCGGCCGCCAGCACGGCGTACGGATTCAAGGGTTCCCCCGTCGTGGCCGACCTCGTCGGTGAGCAGTCGTTCGATCAGGTCCGCCCGGGCGTGGGCGCGCACCACGAAGTGCACCTCCCAGCGCGCGCCCCCGCCGGGGGTCGCGGCGCGGGCCAGCTCGGCCTCCACCGCCGGCCACAGCGCGCCGAAGCTCTCCAGCGGGGTGAGCCCGCCGCGCCCCGCGCCCAGCAGCGGCAGGCACACCGAACGCAGCGGCGGGTCGAACCGGGCGGACTCCTCGGCCAGCAGCGCGAACGCCCGGGCCACCCTCCGCGTGACGTCGGTGGGCTGGACGTCGTAGTCGTTGGTGCCGGGCCGGGGCTGTGCCACGGCCACGTGGTAGATGCGGCGGAGCCCCTGGGCGGCCAGGGCACCGGCCGAGGTGGGGGCGACCGTGCCCGGCAGGACCGCCCGGCCCGGCGTGCCGTGCCGGGCGGTCCACCCCCGTAACTCGTCGTGGACGCGGTCCGCGACGAGTCCCCCCGTCGGGTCGAGGTCCGCCCCGGCCCGCCGCAGCGTGGCCGACACGGACGACTTGTAGGCGGCGGGCAGCGCGAAGTGGGTGTTGGTCGGGGACACGACGACGTCGATGTCACGGAGGAGGTCCACCGAGTGCACGTGGATCCGGACGGGCGTCCGCCCCGGCTCGCCCAGGGCACCCGGGACTGGCCGGCCGCCGACCGTCGCCGCAGGGCGGCCCAGGTGTACGGCGTCAGCATCGAGAGGTTCCGCAAGCACCACGAGCTGATGGTGCTGGGGCAGATCGCGGAGCAGCTCGTCGGGATCGCCGCCGTGGGCGGCGGGACGCCGGGGGTTGGCGGAAGCGGGCGGCGCGCCGGGGACGGTCTCCGGCCCGGGGACGGGGACGGCACGCCGCTGGCGGCCGCCGCCGTGCACCGTACGCACCGCACCGTGCGCGCCCGTGCGCCTGATGGCTTGACGCAAGGCCCTGTTGACCAGGGTCATCGGACTGGTTACCGCCGGGTTATTCGTGTAGCCCCGCTGGTTAGCTTCCTTCAGGTGCCCCGGCCGTTCGTCAACTCGGGGACCATCGCTTTGCGCCACCGGCGTGGAACCCGTCGGCGATCCGGGCGAGTTCGGGAACGTCGAGCTCACGCAGCATGACCACACCCGCTCGCCTCACCTTCCTCACCTCCGCGAGGACCGACCCGTGTTCAGGCAGGTGAGGAGGGTGGGAAGGCATGGCGGAAAGGATCCCACCGACGCCACCCGCCTCACAAGCCGGTTCCGGCTGCTTCCATTGCACCGGATCGCCCGGTCGCGCCCCGGCCGCTTTCCGGGCGGATCCCGGTCGGCGGCGGCCGAGCCGGCGGGGGGCCGGGCGCCGCCCGAGCGGCGGCCCCCGGCCGGGGCGGACGCCGCCGCGTGCGGGGCGGGCGGGTCTGTGTGACGCTGACGGCGGGCGGGCCGTCCGGCCCGTCCCCGGTCGGCCACCCTTCCCGGTGGCGAGGGCACGGAGGCGGCCATGAACCAGCTCGGAGACAAGCCCGAAGAGGTCCGCAAGCGGCTGACGGAGGAGAAGCGGCGGGCCGGGCGGCGCGACGGCGCCACCACGGACCGGGCGGAGGAACCGGAACCGGCACCGCCCAAGGGGCCCGTGCCCGGCGACGCGTTGCGCGAAAGGCACCCCGATGCCGAGGAGCGTCAGTGAGGACCCGAGAGGCTTGGTAACGTAGCGCCACACGGCGGTTACACGGGGGTGGGTCAGGTGGGTGTGCTCACGAGTGACGAGCACCATCCCGGAACGCTTCCCGTGCAGCACATGGGCCCCGGTCACCACGCGTTCCTGTGCTACGACGACGATGCCCCCGGCTGGGACGTCCTGGCCGCGTTCGTCTGGTCCGGACTGGCCCGCGGCGAGAAGGTCATCGTCTTCGGACCGCCGCGTCTGACCGAGGCGGAACTCCGGTCGCGGCTGCGCGAGGCCCCAGGGCCCCTGGTCGCGTCCGGATACGAGAGGGCGCAACTGGAGCTGAACAGCATGCGGGAACTGATCCTGCCGGCACGGCGGTTCACCGCCGACCGGCAGTGGCAGCGCATCGTCGAGGAGTCCGGGGCCGCCCGCGCGGAAGGGTACGCCGGACTGCGCACGTACATCGACATGGGCTGGGTCGCCGACCTGGGCGCCGACCTCGACATGATGATGGACCGTGAGCGCCGGGCCGGACACCTGTTCACCGACGGCTTCTACAGCGAGATCTGCGCGTACGACCGGCGGCGCTTCCCCGAGCCGGTCCTGGAGGCCATGTGCCGGGCCCATCCCCAGAACCTGCTGCCCCGGCTGGGGCACTTGCGGTGCCTGTACGACCAGGGCACGCTCCACGTCATCGGCGAGGCGGACCGGGACACGCACGACCGGTTGACCCGGGCGCTCACCGGCCTGCTCCACGCCCCCGCGCCCCCGTCCGGCCCCCGCACGGTGGACCTGCTCCGCACCGGCTTCCTCGGTGCCGGGTGCGCGACGGCACTCGTCCGCCTCCTCGACCGGGCGCCGGCCCACCGGACGGTACGGATCCGCTGTTCCGCCCACCACGCCCGCCTGCTGCGCCGTCTCGGCGCGGACCCGGCCGTCCTCGACGTGACGACGGGGTAGCGCCATGACGGTGGAATCGCCCGGGGGCCAGCCCGGGATCGGTGAGGAACTGCTGCTGCGCCGCCGGTTCGGCGGTGCGGACATCCCGCGGCTGCGCGTCCGCGTGGAGGGCTGCGCGGCCCTGTCCGGGCTGCCGGAACCCCGGCGCGGTGACTTCGTGGTGGCCATGGACGCCGTGGCCGGCAACGTCGTCCAGCACGCGGGCGGGCACGGGGTGCTGGTGCTGGCGAGGACGGCGCAGGAGCTGGAGTGCCGCGTCTCGGACCGGGGCCCGGGCTTCAGCGAGGACGTCATCCCCGACCTGGCGCCCGGGCTCAACGGCGCCTGTCACGGCCGGGGGCTGTGGCTCACCCGCCTCATCACCGACCGCCTCACCGTCACCCGCGACCCGGTCGGCAGCACCGTGACGTTCGCGATGCGGCTGGACTGACCCCGTAGTGCCCCGCCCCGGGGAGGGCGGGGCGTCAGTCCGTCCCGGCGTTCGCGCGGGCGGCGGCGCGCCGGCGCAGCCACAGCGGCAGCCCGTACCAGCACAGGCCGAACCAGAGCATGACGCCGCCGACCAGCGCCTCCGCGAGCAGCCCCGGCACCACGACATGCAGGATGAGCAGGAGCGTGCATCCGATGGTCAGCGCCAGCAGCACCATGCCGCACACCATCAGCCGGCTCGCGGCCCGCACCACGTCGTCCTTCATCCGCTGCCCGGACAGGAAGCGGTGGATCGACACGGGCGCTATCAGCGAGCCCGTCGCCGAGGCGCCGAGGACCACCGTCAGGACGTAGACCACCCGGTCGAAGGTGCCCAGGTCCCGGAACAGCGGGGTGAAGGCCACGCTCAGCAGGAACCCGAAGAGGATCTGCACGCCCGTCTGGGCGACCCGGGTCTCCTGGAGTATCTCGTTCCAGCGGCGGTTGACCCGCTCGCGCGCCGACTCCGGCGGCTCCGCGCCCGGCTCCGTGGCCGGTCCCGCGCACGTCTCCGTGCCGGGGTCCGCGCCCTGTCGCCTCCCGGTGGCGGCCCCGCAGGAGTCGCACGGGGCGTCGGGGCCCTCCGGTCTCGACCGGGCCGGCTGCTCCGTCATGGTCATGGCACCCTCCGTGTCTCGGAAGGCCCGGTTGCCCCGTTCGTGGCCGTTCATGCCGACCGGAACGGCGGGCGGTCGGCGGGCGGTCGGTGAATGCGGCCCGGGGGCCGTCCCGGGGTCGGGCCGGTCAGACCGACGGCTCGTCGAGGACCGACAGCAGGTCGCGGTCGTCCACCGCCGGCAGCGAGAGGGTGCGGTACCCCATGGTGTCGAACAGCACCGTCAGACGGTCGCCCTCCTGGCTCAGCACCGTCCCGTCGCCCCACTCCCGGTGCCGCACCCGCGCTCCCGGCCCGCCCCCGGCACCGCCCCCGTCCCCGGCTTCGTCCGTGGCTCCGCTCCCGGCTCCGGCTCCGGGGGCCGGGCCCGCCGGGTCGGTGGCCCGCGCGGCGACGGCGTCCCCCTCCGGGCCGGCCGCGGCCGCCTCGCACACGTCGCAGGAACCGCACGGGGAGTCGTAGGCCTCCCCGAAGTAGCCCAGCAGGAACCGGCGGCGGCACCCGGTGGTCTCCGCGTAGGCGCGCACCATCTCCACCCGGGTGCGCTCCAGCCGCCGCCGGGCGCGGGCCGCCTCGCCCGCCCGCTCGACCGCCTCGTCCTGCGGGACGTCCGGGTCGGGCCGTATGGCACCCTCCTGGTCCGTGTGCGCCGCCCCCGCCTCCTCCAGCAGGTTCACCGCGGCGGTGAGGCGGTTGCGGGACAGTCCCGTCTCCTCGCGCAGCTCGTCCAGCGGCCGGGGCCCGTCCCGTTCGCCGAGGTGCTCGGCGACCTTGCCCAGGGTGCGGTCGCCGGGGGTGCGGGCGGCGAAGAAGTTCCGCATGCCGGTGTCCTCCGGCCGGTAGTGCAGCACCGCCAGGGCGGGTTTCCCGTCCCGGCCCGCACGGCCGATCTCCTGGTAGTAGGCGTCGAGGGACCCGGGCAGGGAGGCGTGCAGCACGAACCGCACGTCCTCCTTGTCGATGCCCATCCCGAACGCCGACGTGGCCACGACCACGTCGAGCGTGCCGTCGAGGAACGCGTCGTGCACCCGCGACCGCTCCGCGGCGCGCAGCCCGGCGTGGTACGCGGCCGCCGCCAGGCCCAGGTCCGCCAGCTCGGCGGCGTACCGCTCACTGTCCTTGCGGGTGGCGGCGTAGACGATTCCCGGCTTCGGCTCACCGGCCGCGCGTTCCACCACGGCACGGCGCCGGTCGTCGTCCTCCTGGAAGCGGCGTACGTCCAACGCGATGTTCGGCCGGTCGAAGCCGGCGACGACCACCGCGGGCTCCGCCATCCCCAGCCGGTCGACGATCTCCTGCCGTACCGGCGGTGCGGCCGTGGCGGTCAGCGCCAGCAATGGCGGCCGCCCCACCCGCCGGGCGGCCTGCGCGAGGCGCAGGTAGTCGGGGCGGAAATCGTGCCCCCAGGAGGACACGCACTGCGCCTCGTCGACGACGAACAGCGCCGGCTCCGCACGCTCCAGCCGTTCCACCACGTCGTCCCTGGCGAGCTGCTCGGGGGAGAGGAACAGGTACTCCGCGTCCCCCGTGGTCACCGCCTCCCACGCCGCGTCCGTCTCGCCCTCCGCCTGCGCCGAATTGACCGCGACCGCCCGCGGCGCGCGGTGCTCCAGCAGGCCGGCGATCTGGTCGCGCTGGAGGGCCAGCAGCGGGGACACGACCACGGTCGGGCCGTCCAGCAGCAGGGTGGGCACCTGGTACACCGCGGACTTGCCGGCCCCGGTCGGCATCACCACCAGGGTGTCCCGGCCGGCCATGACCGCCTCCATCGCCGCCGTCTGGCCCGGCCGCAGCTCCGGCCAGCCGAACGTGTCCGCCGCCGCCCGCCGCAACCGTCCGGCGGCACCACCCCCGGCCGCCCGCCGGCCCGCGCCGCCGCCGTCCGCTCCTGGTCGTTCTCCGCTCATGCGCCCCGGGTACCCCGGTCCGCCCGGGCGTACTGACCGGGTGGAGGGGGAAGTCCTGTGGTCGTGTTCCGGAAGTGGTTGATCGCCAGTCGTCCTCTGGGAGTGACGGGCGGTCAAGGCGGCCCCGCGAGCGGGACCGTCAGGCGACCGGCCGGGGAGCCGGTATCGGGCCGGAGGTGCCGGGGAGCGGCGGGCCCGGTGTGCCCGGGAGGTGCAGGGGAGCGGCGGGCCCGGTGTGCCCGGGAGGTGCAGGGGAGCGGCGGATAATAAGGCATCGGCACAGATGAATTCGTTGATGTGTACCGGCCCACATTTTTTCCTCACATGTCCCGCACGCACGCGGACCGACGCGATCCGGCCGGGCGGCCGAGCGGCCGAGTCGTGTGCGACCTGGGAAAAGGCCGTTCCGTGCATGCGGCGTGCGGTCGTACTGCCTGGTCGAAGAGCAAATGGAATACTGTATTCCGCGTTACCCGTGAGTTCCGTACTCGCCAGTACAAGCCACCTTTCAGTCAAAGAATGGCGCCAAGTTGCACGTGAATCGGCCGTACCGCGGGTGTTCGGACAGGAGCTGTTAATTCCACTTTGACTCCCCCTGAGTGATCTCCAAGACTGCGGCCCGACCACCTGGCACGCGTCGGGAACCGCGTGCGGGACCTAGCAGGGGGACCGAGACCAGAATGAAGAACAGCAACGCGAACTCCGCCCGGGTGCGGAGAGCTGTTACGCGCGGGTTTGTGACTGTGACCGCGGTCGCTTCCGTCACGGCTGTGGCCGCGCCGCAGGCTGCCAT
>NZ_JBVKAH010000019.1:0-30414 GCF_055598725.1 Streptomyces sp. NPDC039423 | reverse complement strand
TGCTGCGAGCGATCCAGGCGGAGAAGGACGCGGCCGGGGATATCGACTGGCTGGTGTCGGTCGACTCCACCATCGTGCGGGCTCACCAGCATGCCACTGGTGGCAAAAGGGGGCAGTCGACCGGGACGAAGCGGGTGATCACGCCCTCGGCCGGTCCCACGGTGGACTGAGCACGAAGGTTCACCTGGCTTGCGACGGACTCGGTCGCCCTCTGGGCTTCGTCTTATCGGGCGGAAATGCCAACGACTGCACTCGCTTTGAACAGGTGATGGCCTCGATCACCGTGCCCAGAGTCGGGCCCGGGCGTCCTCGGACCCGGCCCGACCACGTGGTTGCCGACAAGGGCTACAGCTCCCGGAGGATCCGCGCCTACCTGCGACGACGCGGCATCCCCCACACGATTCCAGAACGCATCGACCAGGCCCTCGGCCGGCTCAACCGCGGCACACGCGGCGGTCGGCCGCCCGGCTTCGATCGATGCCTCTACCGCCACCGCAACGTCGTCGAACGCTGCTTCAACCGTCTCAAGCAGTGGCGCGGGCTGGCCACCCGCTACGACAAGACCCGCGAGTCCTATCAGGCTGCCGTCACCATCGCTTCAATCCTGCTCTGGATCTGAACCTTTGAAGACGATCGCTAGTCCCCGCCCCTCACCCCGATCTCTCCCTGGCCCAGGACTGCACGGACTGCCACGAGTGGGGAAACCGTCATCGCTCCCGACGGACACCGCACGCTGTGCCCGGCGTGCCAGGGCCCCACCAGCAACGACACCCACCCGCACTCGCGTGAAGAAACGGTCGCCCCCGCCGCTCACCCGTGGCGCTCGCCAGCCCACACCACCGGGGCATCCAAGTCGCCGCTGACGCTGGGCACCTACCGGGCGGCAACGGAACAGGAGGGAGCGGGGCTGTACGACAAGAGGCGGCTGCCGGATGGGGACAGCCGCCTCGCTTCACACCCCTGCGCCCGGTCAGCTGCGGATGATGTTCTGGGCCTGCGGGCCCTTCTGTCCCTGGCCGATGTCGAAGGTGACGTGCTCGCCCTCCGTCAGCTCGCGGTATCCGCTGCCCTTGATCTCGGAGTAGTGCGCAAAGACGTCCGGCCCTCCGCCGTCCTGCTCGATGAAGCCGAAGCCCTTTTCGGCGTTGAACCACTTCACGGTGCCGCTGGCCATACTGGTCAATCCTTCGTTCAAGCTTGGGAGCAGCCCTTCATCGGGCGCTCCGGCTCTCTGCACGAGCCAACAGCCGTTCTACCCCCGCAGCACGGAACCTCACCCCCCTGGCCACACACTGCCAGCGTCCCCCGCTTCCGGCGCTCGGGGCGATCATGCGGCTGTGGGGCCGACGAGTTCGGACAGGACGTCTTCCATGGCGAAGAAGCCGATCACCGCGCCCTTGTCACCGGTGACGGCGGCAAGGTAGGTGCCACCTGCCCGCATCGCGGTGAGAGCGTCGTCGAGCGGAGTGTCGATCTGCACACGCATCACAGGATGCGGGGCGGCGGTCGCGGCGCGCGTTTGACCATGCCCCGGCGCCGGCCGCGGGAGAAAGGCCGAGCCGTGCAGTGCCAGCCAGCTATTGACTGGTCGTCTGGTTCGGCCCGGCCTGGAGCCCCCTTTCCCTGGCTCCGGCCGCGTGCTGGTAAGCCCGGCAGACGGTGGAGTCCACCGACACGGTCCAGCCAATGTCGTCAGCGCCGTCGGCCGCTGCCAGGACCGCCGCGAGGATGCGCTCCCAGGTGCCGTCCACGGCCCACCTAAGCAGCCGTTTGTGGGCGGTCCGGAACGAGCCGAGCTCGTCGGGCAGGTCCCGCCAGGGCGAGCAGGTGCGGTACTTCCACGCGATGACCTCCAGGGTTCGGCGGTGGTCGGCCCACCGCCGACCGCGGACCGGATCGTCCCCGGCCTGGACGCCCGGAGGTAGGTGAACGCACTGATCGCCGCGTGCGGGGTCATCGGGGTGAGCGGCGCGATGGTGTCGGGCAGGTCACTGGACCGTCCCGAACGTCCGTAGACGTGGCCGAACAGACGGTCCGGGCTGGTCGGCGCGTCCGCACGCACGCTCTGTGACGGACGTATGCTCATGCGGGGGCCGGCCGCCTGTCCGGCGAATGCCCAGGCGAGCGGCCTAGTTCGGGGAGCATTTCGACTCACCGGTAGCCTGCATCACCATGATGCGCGCTTGGACCTTGCCGATGCTGCTTGTACTCAGCGGCTCAGCCGTCGCGGCTAGGCAGATCTTCAATGGGAGCCCCGGCACAGCCGCAGCACTCCTGCTGGCGTTCCTGGCGCTCGCCAGCGTGAACTCACCCCTGACCTTCCCGAGGTCGATCGGTGCGCAGGAGGCACAACGCCGCAGCGCGGTCGACGGCCGACCGGTCGTCTTCTGGCGGCCGGGCTGCAAGTACTGCATACGACTGCGCATCCGGCTGGGCCGCAGCGCCCGCCAGTTGCACTGGGTCAACATCTGGCGCGACCCGGCAGGAGCCGCAGCGGTGAGAGCAGCCAACGACGGCAACGAGACCGTGCCGACCGTCGTCGTGACGGGCCAGCCACACACCAACCCCGATCCCAGATGGGTACGCGAACAGCTCTCCCCTTCCGCGTGATCAGAAACCGCGCCCTACGGAGAGGCACCCGCAGACACAACCGAAGCGCACAGAAGTTAAAAGACAAGCTAAGCCCTCCGCGCCAAGGGCTTGCCCAGCAGAACGCGTGACCGATCAGCGGGCCTGCCGTGACCAATCCGTCCCCGGCAATCGGTCAAACACCACGTCAGCGCCGTGACCGACCCATGCAACTCCCGACCGAGAGGGTGACCGGTCATCGGTCACCCGGCATCGGCCAGCCCCCGGCTCGCCGGGAAGCCCAGGGGGCCGTGACCGACGCCGCCTGGCCGGAGCGCCTCCGGCCGGGGTGGGCAAGTCACCCTCGCGGGTGGCTTGCCCAGGCTCGCTGGGGCTTGCCCTCAGTTCGCGGGGCCTGGCCTCACCGTCGATGTCGGGGCGCATGTACATCGCCGGAGCGAGGAGCTGTTCTACGTCCTGGAGGGCGAGCTCGACGTGCTCGCCTTCGAACCGCGCGTACGGACGGCCGACGCCTGGCGCGGCTGGGTGTCGGTGTCCGGCAACCGCCTGGTGCGGGCGACGCCTGGCACGGTCATCGTCGTACCGCCGGGTTGCCCGCATGTGTTCGCCAACCCGACGGAGGCACCGGCCAGGATGTTCTTCCGGTCGGCACCGCCGCCAGACCACGAGCGTTATTTCGACGAACTGTTGGAGCTGCTGTCGGCGGGCGGGCCGCCCGACGAGGCCGCCATCGCCGCCCTGCGCGCCCGGTTCGACATCGAGCAGCTCACTCCGCTGCGCCACGGCCCGGCGGCTACCAGCGCACCGGGAGTGCCTCCGGGCCTCGGATGAGCACGTTCGTCTGCCAGGGCACCTCCTGACGGGGCACCGCCAGGCGAAGGGACGGCAGCCGTGCGGTGAGGGTGGCCAGCAGAACCTCCGCCTCCAGGTGTGCCAGCAGAGGGCCGACACAGAAGTGCGGCCCATTCCCGAAGGCGAGGTGCGGGGGGCCTTGGCGGTCGAAGTCGATGCGCCCGGCGTCGGGGTAGACGCGCTCGTCCCAGTTGGCGGCCACGTACGACACGTACACGTACTCGCCCTCGCGGATCAGTTCGCCGCCCACGACTACGTCCTCGGTGGCGACCCGGGGCTGGCCCACGCCGTGTTTGTGGGGCACCCACCGCAAAAGTTCGGTCACGGCCCTCGGCACCGCCTCCGGCTCGGCGCACAGCCGGTCCCACAGGCCGTCGGCCGTGAGCAGGGCGTAGACCATGCTGGCGGTGTTGTTGCACACCGCGTGCCAGCCGTTGAGTCCGATCAGCGTGGCAAGCGCCAGCAGCTCCTCCTCGTCGATCGCGCCGCGGTCGACTGCCCGGACCAGCAGCGTCATGGTGTCGTCGCCGGGATCGGCGCGCCGCAGCCGGGCGAGGTCCCGGAAGTAGGCGCGGGCGTCCCGTTTGACGCTCTCGGCGCGCCGGGCGGCCGCCTCGTCCGACGCCCTCGTAAGGAGGGTCGTCGCCCAGTCGCGCACCTGGGAGCGGTCGGCCTCTGGGATGCCGAGGACCAGGCCGATCACGTCGAGCGGGAAGGGGGAGGTGACATGGCGGACCAGGTCGGCCGGCGGGTGCTCCTCGACCAACTGGTCCAAGCGGGCGTCCAACGCGGCCTGCACGCGGGGCCGCAGCCGTTCCAGAGCGGGCCGGCCGAACGCTGGTGCAACGACCGACCTGACCCGGGCGTGCTCCGGCGGATCGACGAAGCTGACAGCCCGGTCCAGCGGAACGAAGTGCCGGGTCATCTTCGGGATCGGCCGGCCCACGATGTCCCGGCTGAAGCGGGGGTCCGACGTCACGAACCGCACCAGGTCATACCGGGTCACCAGCCAGCAGTCGCCCTCGCCGTGCGGCAGCCGGATACGGCGCACCGGATACGCCTCCACGGAGGCATGCAGGAACGGGTCGAAGTCGAGCGCGGGAAGATCGTCGACGCTGTAAAGAGGGACGGGTACGCGGTGCATGGGCATCTTCCTGGTACGGGCCCGTACGGCCGTCGGCAGACGACCGAACCCTGCCCCAGCGCGCGCCCGCGCACACCACACCGTCAACACGCGTGAGAGTGACGTCCAGCGCCCGCTACCCGTGCCGACACCGAGCCAACGGACGGTCCATGCGGGTGCAGAGAGATCCCCGGCCCATGTCACCCGGCGTGGCCGCCATGACCTTCGTCCGCCCAGACGCCTGGGCTCACGGACACCGCTCGCCCCCACCCGCGTCACACCATTTGCAGCACACCGCCCCACCGGATGATCCAGCGGGGCGGATCTGCCAACATCCAGAGGGCGGACGCGAGGCACCTGGCGGGTCTGACAAGGCGCTCACCGGCCCGTGATCCCGCTGCGGTGCGGACAGTGCGCGGCCGCCCTGACGAGGGCGGCCGCGCACTCGGCCGGTCAGCCGACCCGGCGGGCGGCCGGTCACGGGGGCGGGGCCACCCACCCGTAGGGGCCGCCGCCCCGCCACTCGATCAGCGGGGAGCGCGCCGCCTCGTACTCGGACAGCTCCAGCCCCGCCCGGCGAAGGAACTCGACCACACCACGGAGGCTGTACGCGAGCCCCAGGATCTCCCCATCCGCGCGTACACGCCGGCCGCCGGTCGGCGACGGCGGAGGACATCGGGTGGCGCCAGGCCCGCACCACGCTGCTCGAGGCCGTCGCACGCCACCACCACGCTCACCTGCTCGCCGCCACCGTCGAGCTCGGCGGTGAGCTGGAGCTCCCAGCTACCCGTAACGGGCGCTTCAGGGGCGCGGTCATACCAGAAGGCTGCGCGGTCAGCGACGCCGGCCGCCGCCGATGCGGCGGTCGTCGGCCAGTGCGGTAAGCGGGCCGAACTCGCGGGCAAGCTGGCTCCACGTCAGAACCTCGCCACAGCGGGCCGGGAACTCCTTCGGGTTGAACTCGGGCATGGTCCAGGTGCCAGTGCCCCGGTCCCGCAGCCACAGGTCCCCGTCACCGTCGACCACAGTCGGCGGGACCGGTACGGGCTCGGCCTGATCGGTGGGCTCCCAGGTGACCCGGCCCGGGTGGGAAACGCGGCGCAGCTCGGTGGTGGCCAGCCGCGCGGCCAAGTCACGGGTGGACTCTTCGGCGTCCTTGACCGACGCGAGTCGGAATGCGTCGTCAAGTACGGGCAGGGCTGGATTCTTGCTGCGCTTCGAACTCATACGCTGACTACCTCCGGTGGGGGGCGTCACATCCGTTATGGCACCCCGTAGAGCAACACGGTATCCGAGGCGGGAGCACGGGCCGGCTACGACCACTGTCCAGGTGGAGGCGCTGGCACACCGTGGCGGTGGGGCTAAGTGGTGAACTGTCCAGATAAGACCGGCCCGGGAGGCGGCAACCACGGGCATGAGGTCCTCCCCGGGAGCCCAGGGCATAAGGCGTACGCACCGCGTACCTAAGCCGTACGCGGTGCGTACCTTTACACACGTCCTCTACAGGGGGTGCCCCGCCCGGCCGGGCCAGCCCCCGCGGGGGCCGCCGCCGAGGTCCTGCAACGCTCCAACGGCTCCCGACGCCCTCAGCACGGGCGATCTGCACCTGCCCGGGCACATCGACTACGCCCTCACCGGCCGCCGCGGCCTCGGCGACCGCGGAGATACTGGAACTTCTGGCCCCCTACGCCGGGCAGCGCCAGCGGGCCGCCCGCCTGCGGCCATTCTGCTCGGCGGGCGCATCCCCGCCCGCCGAGAGCCGCGGGCCCCGCGCGGACGCATCGCCCGCCTGAAGTGGCTGGCGCTCGGGCGCGGCCGCCAGCGACCGTTCTGCTTCGACCAGCCCTAGAAGGGTTCAGCGGCCTGCAGGAGGCGCTGCGGGAGGTGGGGGGATTCGACGCGGACGGCCCAGCCACGGCAGCCGGCTCGGTCCGCGGCGGGCTCCCGGCGGGGTTAGGCGAAGCGGATCAGGTGCAGTGGGGCAGGCTCATCGCATCCCCGGCCAGGCTGGCCGTCGGCACTGCACCGGCAGCGCTTCACAACGCGACCCATGAGAGCGGGTGACGGCCGCTGTGCGCGGCATGTCCTGGTATGCGGACGGCTCACCGGCCGCCACCAGATCACCTTGAGGCTCGGTCGCCGCTCCGTGTCTCACACTGAAAGGTGCCGGCCCTGCCCGGACCCCATGGGGGCCCGACGCGACGACCGCGGGCGCCTGGCCGGCAGCGCCTACATCTGGACCCGCGTCGCCGAAAGCGAGCCCGACTTCGCAACCTGCCCGCCACACATCGCCCCCGACCCTGCCCTACGCGCCGTCTGGACCCGGGAGCGACACAACGTCTTCCAGTGGCTCCGCACCGCTGACCACCAGCCCTACTACGGCGCCCTCAAACCACTGCTCGAGGACCACGCCGAGCACCTGGCCAAGGAGATCGACAGACGCTGAGCCCGAGCGTGATGGGCAAGGTCAGGACCGCGCGGTCCGGAACGCCAGATACCGGCTGAAGGCTTCGTTGCTGTCGGGGGTGAAGCGCCACTCCAGCAGGGCCGACCGCAGCTCCGGCTCGGTCAGCCAGCCATGCCAGGCGACCTCGTCGGAATCAAGAACCACAGGGTCCGGCACCTCGGCTTCGTGCACGCCGAGCCAGTGAGGGCTCAAGCCGCTGCGGTTGATGAACGTGAAGAGCAGGCGCGGCAGCGCACGAATGCCCAGCTCTTCGGTCAGCTCCCTCGCGGCGGCCTGTTCATAGGATTCGCCGACATTTGCGGCGCCGCCGACCCCGACCTCATAGAACCCGGGGAAGCGCGATGCCTGCTCCGGCCGTCGGTGGATGAGGGTCCGTCCATGATCATCACGACACACCGTCACGGCGACTCGGTGCAGCCAACCCTCCTGGATGGCCTGCTGGCGGCTGACCACCATCCCCAGCACACGATCTTGATCGTCGACACGCTCCACCAGTTCATCCACGACGCACACCCTGGCAGTGCCCACTGACAACGCCGCTTCTCCGAGCCCGCAGAGGCCAACCCGGGAGAACCGGAACTCTCGTCGAATAGTGGGCCAGTATGCCGCCGAGCCCGCCGTCTTTGATCGGCAGGGACTCCATCCGAGCCTCCTGGAAGCGCAGCTCCGGAGGGGCCCACCGGGCGTGATCGACCATGCCCGGGGAGAGGTCGAGACCGCAGGCGTCCGTGCCCTGTTCATGCAGCATGGCCGTCAGATGTTCCGCGCCCTCGACATCGAAGGTGCCGATCATGGCCCGGGAGAAGCGGTGCTCCTCCAGCCGATTTGCGAACAGCGAGGCGTACGGTTCGACGACGGCGTCGTAGGCCGCCCTGGTCTCGTTCTGATGATCCACCACCGGTCTGATAGTCCGTCCCTCCAGGGTCAGAAGTACGTGCCTGTGCGTCACGGAGCTGAACCAGGCGCGGAGGCTCGCCGTGACCGATCCCGCCTGACGATGGCTTCAGCGACCTCTTGGATGGCGCCGCGAAGGAGGTTGCCGTAGGGATTCCGTGGAAGGCTGGGAGCGTGCGATTTGGCCGCGTCGATGTGCTCGGTGGCAGCTTCGAAGGAGCCGAGCCGCCGGTAGTTGTCGGCAAGGTTGAGGTACAGGGAGGGGTAGAAGCCGGCGATGTGGAGACCGGCGTCGTGCTCCTGGACGCGCTGCTCGGTCACGGCATCGGCAGCGTCCAGGGCCCGGATGTCCCAGGCCAGGGCTTGGGCAGGATCGTCGTAGAGATCTGCCAGGTAGTGAGCGAGAGAGCAGCGGTGCAGCGGGTCACCGGTGACGCCGATCGTGGACCACAGGTCCAGTAGCTTCTGGCGGGCGGAAGCGGTGCCACCGGCTCGCCCCTCGGCGACAGCGTGGCCTATTGCTTCCATGATCGGGTCGGGGCTGGCGGGTGCGGTGGTCATGGAGTGTTCCTCGTTGTCTTTCTCAGGCGGCATGGTCGGACTTGATGGGCATGGCCAGGGTGGTGAGATCGCCGCGATCCGCGGAGCGGATCGTGACGGGCTGGTCGTGTCCTCGCAGGTCGAGGAGTACGTCAGGGCCGATCGCGGTGCTCACGGCGGGATAGAGCGTGGTCAGCTCGAAGCAGATCCGGAGGGGCCGGCCCGTCGCGGTGGCCGGAAGTGTGATGCCGGAGTGTTCGTCGTCCACGGACACGACGTTCACTGCGTGATCGGCGACATGCAGTGCGACGCGCTCGCCGGGTTGTTCTTCCAGGGCTCGCAGGAGCAGGTCCTTCGAGAGCGCCGCACGAGTGCTGACTTCGCCCAGTGACGCGAACATCAACCGGTAGTCGGGGAACTCCTCGGGCAGCAATCGGCAGTGCTGGCCCTCCCGGTCGGCCACGCGGAACCAGATCCCGTTCGAGACCGCTTCCAGTCGCACCAGCGGACTGCGTCGGATCTCGGCGACCGCAGCTCGCAGCTCGTGGCCGTGGACCGTGCCGGCCCACGTCTGCCTCGGTGCTTCAGCCGGCACCAGCGTTCTGGTGGAGAGTCGGTATCGGTCCGTCGCAGTCAGCGTGACTGCCTCATGACTCGCCTCGATGCGCACACCGGCGAGTTCCGGAATGCCACGCTCGTGCGCGGTCGCGGTCAGGACCTGCTCGACCGCGGCCGCCAGCACGGGCCCCTTCACCGCCGTAATCGGAAGACCTGGCGCGTCGCCGAGCGCGGACTTGATGACAGCGGCCTTCTGCTGCACGGCCGCTGCCTCTCCGACGACCTTCGCGACATGCTCATCGAGGAGCCGGGAAGCCTCGTCAGCCCCGGAACCAAGCACAGCCTCGACAGCGGCCAGGGGCATGGCGAGCTCGCGGAGCTGACGCAACGTGGTCCCCCGAGCCACCTGTGCAGTGCTGTAGTAGCGGTAGCCCGAGACCGGGTCGACCTCGGCAGGGGGCAGCAGCCCGGAGTCGGCGTAGAACCGCAGTGCGCTGGAGGTCAGTCCACTGCGTTGGGCGAAGGCCCCGATCGGCATCAGCTCATCGTTTGGCACCGCGTCATCATCGAGCTTCAACCAACCTGAAGGTCAACACCGACAAGTACCGACACCAACCTCATGGCCGGCAACACCTAGCTAGGAGGCCGGACACGGATGACCACAGTTGGCAACCTGTCGCGCTCAGGCTCAACCGCCCACAACACCGTCGGTGACAACCAGCCTGCCTATGTGACAACCATCGTGCTTCGGCTCAACTCAGTCACAGCAATTGGTGCTGGGGCTGCGGGTTCAGTATTCGAGATCCAGGTAGTCGATGTCGTTGATCGCCACGTCCGAGAGTCCCATGGCGCGGGCACCGCCGTCCTGGACTCTCTCGCGGTAATCGACCAGTGGCGCGGCAAGGGCATCGCGCGCGCCCTGGTCGCCGAAGCGGAGAAGGCGGCCCGCTCGCAGCCAGCCGGGAAGCTGGGCGCGGCCGTCCTGTACGCCACGCACGAGCCGGAGCTGACGGACTTCTACGCGAGGCTCGGCTTCACCCTCTCCCCCGACGGCATCGGCATCCCCACCCCGGCCGGGATCATCTGCCACGGCCCGCTCAAGGGCTTCAAGTTCTCGCACGTCCGGGTACACCGAGGCGGAGTGGGCCCGGTTCGTGGCCGTCGCCCGCGACGAGCACCGCGTCGCGGCATACCGCAAGCGCGCCTACGCCCTGCTGCTCACCCTCTACACCTGCTGCCTGCGCATCGACTCCCTGCTCAACGCCCGCGTCGAAGACCTCGGATACGACAGGGGCACCGCGTCGTGCTGCTCCTGGAGAAGGTGAAGGGCGGCGGCCGGAAGAAGAAGCCGATCCCGCCGGCCACGTGGGACGCACTCACGGAGTACCTCAACGGCCGCACCACCGGCTGGTTCTGCACCGCCAGCGGCGCCCAGCTCGACGAACCCGCCGTATGGCGGCTCCTCCAGTCGCTGGCCAAGCGCGCCGGGCTCCCGCTGCGCGGCCCGCACGGCGTCAAGGGCGACGCCGTCACCCACGCCTTGGCGAAGCCGGACGCCCGGCCGGACAAAGTCCAGCAGTGGGCCGACCACAAGGACTCCCGCACCACCCAGCTCTACAACCGGCGCCCGGAACTCCTCGACGACAGCCCCGGCTACGGGCTCGCGGCGGACGTCGCCGGAGCGCTGGCACGCGACTCCGACTGAGTCCCAGACGGCACCTGTAGGGATCTGAGCTGCGTAAACACCACCGCTCAGAGTCCTACAGGTGCGCGCGACGGGGCTAGGACACCCGGGGCCGTGCCGGGCGGTTGCCGTGCTGTCGCGGTTTGGTGGCGCGGCTGAGTCGCTGCCGCTGTTCGCCCGCTGTCGAACCCTGCGGCTGCGGTCGGTTTGCCTCAGCGCCGCCGTTTCGCCGCCGCCCGTCACTGGCTGCCTCGGAAGCCGGAGGCGCCTTGGCTGCCGCAGTGATTGCGGGGCATGCTCAGTGGACTCTGTCCAGCGTTGCCTGTCAGGAGGCCGGTGCCGATCACCGTCGCGCTGGCAGGGTCTCGTGACAGGTGATTGGCGCAGTAGTTGCCGAACGTGGCATTGCCCAGCCCTCCGATGACGTCAGCATGCACCAGGCCGGCGGAGGCCGTGGAGCCGCCGACCAGCACCGACGCAGCGCCAGCACAGCCCGGACTGGCCGACGGCAGCCGGCCGCGCAGCCGGGACGGACGGCGCGCGGCGGCGGAACGGCGGCAACGATCGGAACCCCGGCCCGCGGCAGGACGGCTGCAGTGGGCTCGGGCGGTGCCCTGAGCCATGCCTGCCCTCGTTCCGTAAAGCCAGGACCGTGGTCCGTTCCCGGCATCCAGCACCTGTCCACTCGCGCACGTCCCGCTCCCCTTCGTTGAGGGATGTCGCCTTTGCGCCCTGCCTCGGGGTCACCATCCGTGACAGCATGGTGACCATGACGACTACAGGGCGTATGTCTGCCGGCACACGAGGACTGCTCCCCGGTCATGGCCGAGGGCGGACGGTCGCGGGCGGGCAGGCCGCGTTGACGGTGGGAGCGGAGGAGGAGTTCCTCCTGGTCGACCCTGTGTCGCGCGCGGTGAGCGCGCAGGCGGGCGCGGTGGTGGCCGAGGCGGCGGGTGAGCTCTGTGATCGCGTGGGCCCTGAGCTGACGCGCTACCAGGTCGAGGTGCGCACCGATCCGCACTCCAGCCTTGCCGATTTCGCGGAGCAGGTCCGTTCCACGCGCGAGGCGATCGTGCGGGCTGCCGACCGCCAGGGTCTGCGGGTCATCTCCAGCGGCAGCCCGGTCTTCGGCCAGGTCTCCCCGCCGCCGCTGACCGCCGGCGCCCGCTACACGGCGAGCGCCGCGGCATTCGGTGCCCTGGACGACGAACAGTGTGCCTGCGCCTGTCACATCCACGTCGGTGTTCCCGACCTCGCCACGGCGCTGCAGATCAGCAACCGCCTGCGCCCCTGGATCCCGGCCCTGATCGCTCTCGCCGGTAACTCGCCTTTCTGGGCGGGTCGGGACACTGGGCACGCCAGCTGGCGCACGACGACCTGGGGACGGTGGCCGGTGGCCGGGCCTCCCCCCTACTTCGAGTCCACTTCCCACTTCGAGGACCTCGTCGCAGGCTTCCTCACCACCGGCAGCATCATGGACCGTGGCGGCCTGTACTGGGACATCCGCCCCTCCCACCACGTACCCACACTCGAATTCCGCGCCGCCGACGCGACCACCACCCCGGGCGAGACCGTGCTTCTCGCCGGGCTCGTCCGGGCGATGACCGCCACCGCCCTGCACGCCACCACCACCGGCGACCCGGTTTTCCGGCCCGCGCCGGAGGTGCTGCGCACCGCCTGCTGGCGCGCGGCCCGCGACGGCCTGGCCGGGCAGGGCATCGACCTGTCCACCGGCCGCCTGTCCCCCGCCGTCGACCAGGTCGACCAGCTCCTGGCATGGCTGCAACCCGCTTTGGAGGAGCACAGCGACACGGAACTGGTGAACACCCTCTGGTCACGTCTGCGCGCCACCGGCAGCGGTGCCGACCGGCAACGCGCCGCCTATCAACGCCGAGGCCGTCTCACCGACATCGTCGACCACCTCATCTCCTCGACCACCGAATCGGATTGAGATCGCACACTGGCACCCGCAGACAGGCCTGACCCGGCCGGGATTCTCTGTGCCGGCTGCGGACACCTGAAGCGAACCCCTTGAAGAGCAATTGGCCGGGGAGCAGGCCCTGAGCGTTGATCTGCACAGCGAGCTGGCGCCCTTGGAGGATCCGTATGGGCGCGGGATTCCTTGCGATTGATGGGCGACCAGCACGCACTGGTCCCCGCTCCTGGCGATCGGAAGCACCGTGATACCGGTGGCGGCAGGTGTCACCGGAACCGGCCGGCCACTGTGTGAAAGGAGTGTTTGGGCTCCCACTGCCCGGTTTCCGCGTAGCCGCGCCGCGTCCCGGTCGGGAAGGTCTTGACCAGCGCGAAGCTGGCGATGTCCAGGTCGTGGCGGCGCTGCGGGGAATGGGGCGAGTCGGGGGCGATGAAGTTGTAGACGAACGCGCCTTCCACCCGCTCGGCTGTATAGAGGGCCAGCAGCTCCCCGATCTCGCCGGCCTGCTCTCGTTCATTGCGCACGTAGCCGTCCTTGACCACCGGAGGTTCCCGCTCCCAGTCCACCACGTTGAAGCCCGACCCACCCTGCTCCTTGGCCCCCGTGAAGGTGCAGCAGCCGAACTCGGTGATGACGACTGGCTTGCCGTGCCGTTGCAGGGCGCGCAGCACCTTGGTGTAGATGGCCTTGTTGTCCGCGTTCCGGTACAGATTGACCCCCACGACGTCGAAGCCACGCCAGTCGACCTCCTCCCACTCCCCTGAGCTGTATGTGACCCGCCCCTTGAACAGCGGGCGTACGGTCTTGAGCGCCCGGTCCAAAAAGGTGTTCAGCCGCTCCTGATAGCCGGCCGACTCGGGGTGCCCCAGCGCCTGACCGCGCTCGTTGTAGTCCTTGCCCGGCACCAGTCCGGACATGAAGATGGTCAGCTCGGTGCCGACTGCGATTCCTACGCCGGGATGGCGGGTGCGCAGCCGCTCGGCAGCACACGCCACCGTGCCGAGGAAGGCGAGGGTCTGCTCCGCGTCCCTGTCGAACTGCCGCGGCTCGAACCAGACGAAAAGGCCGTGCGCGGCCGCGATCGACGCAGCCTCCGTCAGCCGGTCAAGGTCGTGGCCGAGCAACAGGACCGCGTTGCAGTGCAACTGCTCCCTGATGGCCGCGATCTCCCGGCGCACATACTCCATGCGCCAGACATCACGGTCTGTATCGAAGTTGACGCCCTTGTAGGTAAGCGATCCAGCGGTCCGCGGCGGCGGCGCGCCGGTGGCCCCTGCACGGGCGTGCGCGGTGCCGGCGGCGCAAACGGCGGACAGGGCCGCAGTGCCGGTAAGCAGGGTCCTGCGGGCGATCGGTGCTGCATTCATGCCGACAGCTTGTACAGAATGGGGCCGACCGCACGTCGGCCGAAAGGCTTCGCAGTCTCGACCAAAGTCGCCACCGCGCTCGACCTGCGGCGCAGGGAGCAGGCGAACGCGACGCAGAACTCGGAGACTCACGGTCCGCCGGCACATGAGGAGTGGTTCTCGGCCGGGACGGCGGCGCGCGCCGCGACACCCCGAGAGCAGGAAATCGGCGTCATGTGCACAGGCATGGTATGGGCGGCCCTCTCCCTGGGCTCTTGTGGAGCGTGTCTCAGGAGGCTCGCGATGCCCGCCCGCTGGTTGGCCCGGTGCACGCCCTGGCACCCCTCCACGGCCCCGAAGCCGTCCGGGCAGGCAGTAGCGGGTGTCCAGCCAGAGCAGCCGGCGCTCGGCACGGCGGGCAGGCCCCCGGGACGCCGGCGGTGACGAAGTCAATCCCGTGTCGGCGTAGATATGAAAGTTCACGCGAACGCCGACAACCGGTCGCCGGTGCGGTGAACCGGAGTGGGCCTCGGAAGCCCCGGGCATCCGCAGCCCCCCACCGGGGCGGCTTCTCGGGGCCAGGGGTAGCCCACAAGCCGTGGCCGGATAGGGTCACCGTTCGTGACGAAGATCAATCTCGCCCGGACGGCGACCACGACAGCAGCTGCTCTCGCCCTCCTCGGCACCACAGCCCCGGCACCCGCGCTCGCCGACGGCGGCACGTCCGCCCCTGCCGTAACGACCGGTGCCCTGTTCAACGACCCCACCAGCACCGACCCGGCACGGACCGACGCGATACCCACACACCTCGCCCGGCTCATCGACGGCGCGGTTCCCGGGTCCGACATCATGATCTCCACGTACGTGTTCGGCTCCAAGTGGGTGGTGGAGCGGCTGAATGCGGCGCACCTGCGCGGGGTCAACGTTCGGGTGATCCTGGACAGCGAGACGCTCCGGCACTGGGAGGGCGGTCCGATGTACGACCTGCTCGCCGCCGGGCTCGCCAAGAAGCCAGCCGGTTCGGGCGACTCCTGGGTACGGCTGTGCGCCGACAAGCAGGCGTGCCTGGCGAAAGATCCGAACCCGGCAGACGGCTGGCCCAGCGTCAACCACAACAAGTTCTACTTGTTCTCCAAGACCAAGGGAAGCGCCACCGCCACCGTGCCGGTGGACAACGTGGTCGTGCAGTCATCCGCGAACATGACCACCTGGGACCGGAAGAAGGCCTGGAACGACGCTCTGACGGTGGCCGGTAATCAGCCGCTGTACGCCGCCTACGCCGCCTACTTCAAGCGTCAGGCCGAAGCACAGGCGGACCCGTCCAAGCAGGTTTCCGACGTGCTGATGGACACCCAGGCGGGCCGCGCCAAGGCCTACTTTTTCCCACGGGCGACCACGGACGTCATCGTCAACATCCTCGGTATGGTGGACGACCCGGTTGACGGGAAGCCAGCCTGCTACGGAAACGACACCGGCCACGGCACCACCGATGGCCGCACGGTGATCCGCGTCGCGATGCACGGGATCACCCGCCCGGAAGTCGCGCAGAAACTGTGGGACCTGGACGACGCGGGCTGCTACGTGGACATCGTGTACCGCGACCTCGACGCGTCGGGGACCGAAGTCGCGCAAATCCTCAACAAGCCGACCCGGTACGGCGGTATCGGCCTGCACAAGCTGGACGACGCGGCGGGCGGCACACACACCGCCACCCACACCAAGTACCTGCTCATCGAGGGCACCTACAAGGGCAAGAACAACCAGAAACTCGTCTTCACCGGCAGCCACCCCTACACCAAGTCGGGCCTGATCGGTAACGACGAAGCCCTCCTCAAGTGGGATGACTCCACGGACCCTGAGCACCACACCGCCTCTGTCTACGACGCCTACCGGGAAAACTTCCGCACCCAGCGAGCCCTCGCCGACACGCAGAACACGCAGCCACAGCCGTAGCTTTGAGAGCGGGCGCGGCAGCGAAGCCCAGCGCAACGCCGACCCCAGGCCGGTGGGCGCTGCCGCAGCCTCGCCAGCAGGCACCCGGCTACTCCCACGTCAGACGTAAACGGCCGTTCTGCGAGCCGCGCGCCCGCTGAAGGCGAAGTGCCGCAGATTCGAGCGGTCGCTTGCGTCGAACGCCGGGTCGGGGACGTCACCGAGAGGCGCTGGCCCCACTGAGGGTCGCTGGTGCGCTTCAGCAGCGTGTCGCGGCGGCCGGCCGGCGGATGGGCGACGAGGAACAGATGCGACTGCTCGCCGATCCCTGCGAGGGGGTCCGTCTCGATCTGCTGCTCCATGAGTTCCAGGGCGGCCTGGTCGGCGAAGCGGTGACGCTCGTGGAGGCGTACGACATCACGGTCGGACAGGACGTGCGTGGTCTTGTCGCCGCGGCCGTAGTAGCGGCCGTCGACCATGCGGGGCGCGGCGGGGCCGGCAGGGATATGGACGACGAGATACCTATGTTCCTCGTTGGCTGCCGAGGGGATGTCGGTGGTGACGACGGTGAGCGGCGGGTCGGGCACCGCGCGGGCGACCTGTTCGACTTTCTCACCCAGTCCCTTCAAGGGCTGCGGAGCACGGAAGAAGGTGCAGTTGTCCTTGTCCTCGGCGATTCCGATGATCAGCGTCCCGCCGTCGACGGCGAAGGAGGCTATGTCGCGGGCGAGTTCTCTGCTGTCGCCTTTGGTGGCAGCCAGGGCCTTCTTGAGGCCCAGGTAGTGGGTCTCCTCCAGCGGTCCGCCTTCGATGGCGGCCTGGAGACCGCCTTCTGTTCGCGGTGACCAGCCGGGAACTTGGGGCGACAGGCAGATCGGCATCACGGGAAGCCCTCCCGCATCGTGTCCGCGGGCGCACCGGGATGCCGCCCACACCGCGGTTGAGCCTACGGGGTGCGAGGTGGTGCAGGACCATGGTGGTCGGGCCCGTCATCGTGTCGGCTCGATCAGCCCGCCACGTGCTCGTCCTTCGTCATCGAAGGCCCACTCCGGGCGGCCAGTACCCAGGCACGGTATTGAAACCGCATCAGCGCCACCAGCACGGCAATACCTACCACTCCGCCCGTGACGAATCCGGCGACTGCCGAGTGGTCGGATGCGAGCACGGCGAGCAGGCCCGCAACCGAGCCGGCCAGGACCGCGGTGACCACGCCGATCATTCCGGCGATCGTCCGGAAGACCTGCCAGTACCCGCCGTGCAAGCCCTGGAGGGCAAAGCGTGGCGAGGGCGGGACGCTGGCCAGGTAGTCGGTCAGTGCGGGGGCTACGTCGAAGTAGTAGGCACGCAGCCGAGCGATCCGTTGGGCGTAGCGGAGGTCTTCGATTCCCGACTGGAGAACCCGGTCGAAGGTGACCACTCCGACGAAGGACAGCGTGGACAGAAGATCAGGCCCAAGGCGTAGAACGCGGTGCCGATGCCGGTCGCCGTGTCGATCAGGCCGAGGGCGACCATCCCGGCGGACACTGAACCGATGAAGATCGTCGCCCGGCTGGTCGATTCGCTGATCGTCGCGGCTCGCGCTCCCTGCAAGGTGAAGTGCTCGGTGGTCACGAAGGAGACGGCGGCCTGCTGCGGCTCTCGGTCATGTGCCCCGGTCCTCGCGTTCTCGTCGGTGCTCGTACGACCACCAGCTTCCTGGATGCGACCCGCATGTCTTGCCGATGATCTCCTCGGACACCCCAGGACATCCAGCACCACTTCCGCATGTCGGGCAGCGCGGGGGCTCTCCATGTGGGCCTCCGGCGGCACGCAGTCGATGCGGGATGCCTCGTCCGATGAGCTGCGCCTATGTGAGAGGGCTGCGACGCGCCGAGGCGAGGCGGTCGAGATTCTCCGGGGTGCACAGCCGGAGGTGATGTGCTCTGAGTCAGTGACTCCAGTAGTCGCGGCGGGGCAGTTCGGCCCATACATCGGGCGGTCCGGCCACGGCGCGCCTGTCGGTCGGGCGCAGCCCTGCGAAGGCGCAGGCGTAGGCGACGGCGTTGTGCTGGTAGAGGTACGAGGCAAGCACCTGTTCGGAGCTGTCGTCCTCGTCAGGTCCTCCGCCCGGGTGCAGGTCTGAGCCCTCGATCGTTCCATGACGGGCGATGCTGCCCTGATTGCCGCTCTTGGGGTTGGCGTAGAGGCCGTAGCAGACGGTGCCGGCGGACAACCGGACCAGCACTCCCGGCATCTGCGGCGCGTACCCCCAGGGCTGGGTGACAATGCAGCCGCCCGGCACGGACGTCACGCCGACGATGTGCTCGCTCTCGTCCATGTCGGAGGCGTAGGGATCCTCCAGCAGCTCGTCGATGAGCTCGCCGTCCACCGGCGTCGCCTTGAGACGGCGCACCGCTTCGGCCGCGTCGATACCGGCCACGCAGGCCAGCCCCGTACCGTCGTAATAGAACTCACCCAATGCGGCGGTGAGCCGATGGGCCTCCTGCGCTGCCGCCCGCTCGGTGTCGGTCAGGGCTACCCCTTCCGGCACTGAGAACAGCTCCGGTGTCGGTCCGGCCAGGCTCAGCCGCCCCGGTGACCAGCCGCCGAACGACAGCCGCCAGGGATCGGCCCCGGCGGCGGCGAGCGCTTGTGCGTTGCCCGGCTTCCTGCATATCACGGCTGCCCACAGTGCCGTCACCCCGTTCTCCAACGCGTCCACATCCGCAACCCGGCGGGCCAGTTCCGCAACAGCCTCCGGGGAACCGAACACCGCTGCCCGATGCACAGCCACTCGCTGATGGCCGCGACGAGGACGGTCGCCTCGTAGCGGACCGCGAGCTCGTCGTATCGCGTGGCGACGGCGCGGTGCCTCTTGAGGCGGTTGATCCCGCACTCGACCGCGTAACACTCGCGGAAGTCGACTGGGTCGAACTGTGGTGGTCGGCCGCCTTGGGAGCCGAGCTCCTGGCGGTTGCATGCTTGGTCGGCCTTGTCGGGGATGGTGCATCGGATTTCTCGGCGGCGCAGGTAGGCGCGGACTCTGCGGGAGGCATACGCCATGTCAGCGCAGACCCGATGGGGACGGACGCGTGGCGCCCGGCCCGATGCGGGGCACACGGACTTTCTCCGATACGGGTTCGAACTGCGGCGAGTCGCCGCGCTGCCCGGCCGTGATCACGACCGACATGGGCTGGCGTTGCTCGACGGCCAGGTGCAGCCTGATGGTGAACCCGCCGCGCGACCTTCCGAGCCCGTGGCCCGGCCGCATACTGGTGGGCGCGCGGGTGACCGTGGAGTCGACGCTCAGGGTTCCACGTGATCGCACCCTTCGCGTCGGCCAGAGACTAGAGCCGGGTCAGGATGCGGTGCCAGGTGCCGTCCCGCTGCCATCGGCGGAACAGATCGTAGACCCGGCCCCACGGTCCGTACTCAACGGACACGTCCCGCCACACGGCCTAGAGATCGTCTTCAAAGGTCAGATCCAGAGCAGGATTGAGGCGATGGTGACGGCGGCTTGGCAGGACTCGCGGGTCTTGTCGTAGCGAGTGGCCAGTCCGCGCCACTGCTTGAGTCGGTTGAAGCAGCGTTCGACGACGTTGCGGTGGCGGTAGAGGCATCGATCGAAGCCGGGCGGTCGTCCGCCGCGGGTACCGCGGTTCAGTCGGCCCAGGATCTGGTCGACGCGTTCGGGGATCGTGTGGGGGATGCCGCGTCGTCGCAGGTATGCGCGGATCCTCCGGGAGCTGTAGCCCTTGTCGGCAACCACGTGGTCGGGTCGGGTCCGAGGACGCCCGGGCCCGACTCTGGGCACGGTGATCGAGCCCATAACCTGCTCGAAGCGGGTGCAGTCGTTGGCATTTCCGCCCGATAAGACGAAGCCCAGAGGGCGACCGAGCCCGTCGCAGGCCAGGTGGACTTTCGTGCTCAGTCCGCCACGGGATCGGCCGAGGGCGTGATCACCCGCTTCGTCCCGGTCGACTGCCCCCTTTTGCCGCCGGCGGCATGCTGGTGAGCCCGCACGATGGTGGAGTCGACCGACACCAGCCAGTCGATATCCCCGGCCGCGTCCTTCTCCGCCTGGATCGCTCGCAGCATGCGCGAGAACGTGCCGTCCAGCGCCCACCTGCGGAAACGCGTGTACAAGGTCTGCCAGGAGCCATAGCGTTCCGGCACATCACGCCAAGCCGATCCGGTCCGCAGCTTCCACACGATCCCGTTCAGTACCACCCGATCGTCCGAACGGGGCCGACCAGCAGTCCCCGAACTCGGCAACAACCGCGACAGCACAGCCCACTCAGCATCCGAAAGCTCATGACGACGCACCACGACAAGCATGATCCCTCATCACCTGATCACCTTTGAAGACGCCCCCTAGGACCCGCCCCCGCCGGCATGGGACCGAGACCGATTCTGACAGCGCGGCAAGCTGCCGGGAGGCTCCCGCACTACCTCCGGCATGCGACCCTAGTCAGGGCTGCATGAGGGTCCCGGCGTTGGTGTTCGCGCCGCAGAGGACTACGCATACTTTCTCGCCGCTGGTGGGTCGGTAGCTACGGCTCAGGTTCCTGGGCCGGCTCGTCAGGTCGCGGTCGGGTACGAGCTGGTCGGGGGCGAGCAGGGCCGCGAGGGCGGTTGCCGCGCCGTGCTCCACCGCGACGCGCCTGTGGTCCCACAGGGCCTGGCGGGCGTGAACGATCTCGGTGTCGGGGACCAGCACGGAGTGGACGCGGTCTTGCTGGGCAGCGTGCAGGGCCATGGCGGAGGTGCGGCGCGCGCCGAGGGAGTCGGCGGCGATGGAGTCGACCGGGACGTCGACCGGGCGGCCGACTTCGATGGCGGCGTTGAGCGCGCGGCAGTTCGTCGGCTCGACCGCCACGGTACGGATGGCGTGGTGCTGGGCCGCGGTCGCGATGCCGGCGATCAGTCCGCCGCCTCCGACCGCGACCACTACGGTGTCCAGGTCGGGAAGCTGGTGGTGTATTTCCTCCAGCAGGGTGCCGGCGCCGGCGGCGATCAGCGGGTGGTCGTATGCGTGGGAGGTGAGTGCGCCAGTGCTGGCGGCGAACTCCTCGCAGGCGGCGAGCGCCTCGGCGTACTCCGTACCGACAAGGCGGACGTCCGCGCCGTAGTCGCGCAGCTTTGCCGCCTTCACCTGCGGGGCGGTGGTGGGCAGGAACACGGTGGCGCGGACGCCCTGCTGCTGGGCGGCCCACGCGCACGCCAGGCCGGCGTTGCCGCCCGACGCGATGGTGATCCCGGCATCCGGCAGGGTGTCCGCGTCGCGGTGGGCCTGGATGAAATTCTGAGCGCCGCGGGCCTTGAAGGAGCCGGTGTGCTGCATGAACTCAAGAGCCAGCCAAACCTCGCAAGGCTGTTCGGGGCGGTCGCCCAAGGGGTCGAGGTGGCCGGTGCGGATGGCGCCGGGGTCCAGGGGGGCGAGGGTGACGGGGCGGACGCGCCCCGAGATCCGGTCGGCGGCGGCCTTGATGTCGCCGTAGGTGAGCTGATGCACGGGGTTGCTCCTGCGGGGAGGGGTTACGACCAGGCGATGAGCTGGCCGCTGGTGTCAGGCCCAGGAAGAAGGCGAAGGCGATCCGACGCCCGGCCGGGTTGGGCTCGACGGCGTGAAGGTGTTGGCCGGGTTGAACAGCAGCGCGTCGCCGAGCTGCGGGGTGAGGCTTATGCCTCTGGCAGTGTTCGACCGTCTCGGGCCGGTAGCCGTACTCCTGCCGGTGCTGCTCGTCAGCCGACTCCCAGCGGTGGCGCCACACCGTGGTCGCCCCGCCAGTGGCCGGGACGGTCACCCAGACGTTGAAGGCGAGCTGCGCCACGATTTTCTGGTCGAACAGGCGGGTGGAACTCTCGGTTGATGTCGTCGTAGTGGACGAGTGCGCCGGCGTTGATCTCGCGGAGCGTTCCGCCGAAGACGGCGCGGCCGCCGATGGCGGCCGGGGTGATGGCTGCACCCCAGGGGAGCCGAGCCGTGCCAGGCAGACGGCGATGGGGGCCGGGCGCATCCCGGCTCGCTGCCGAGAAGCGCGGGCGGTCTCGGCGTCGCGCCAGTACCGGGCGGCGTCCAGACGCCCGTCCTCGCGGTAGTCGTCGAGGGCCGGGCCGAACCGGACGATTCGGGTCGGCACCCGGGCCGGGTCGTAGTCGGCGATCGGCAGCCGGTCCACCGCCGTAAGCGCGCTGCGGCAGGCCGCCATGTCGAGGAAGCCGGGGACGCGTACGGCGGCGAGGGTACCGGCTGCGAGGTTGGCCAGATGCCGGTCGGTGAAGGATGTGGGATAACGCCGTGAACAGCGGATCGAGCGCCGTGGCGCGGGGCATGTCGCCTCCATGCGGAGAGGGAACCTACCAAGACGATACGCCGTACCGTACGCTGACTCGCATGCCTAGGCAATCCACCTCCCTGGACCTCGCGACCCCGGAACGCATCGCCGAGCAGGCACTGCTGATCGTGGATCGGCACGGGCCCGACGCATTGAGTTTCCGGACCCTGGCCTCCGAGCTGGGCATCTCGCTGGCGTCACTCCAGCGCCGCTGCACCGACCTGGCCGGACTGCTCGACCTCGTCACCGATCACCTCGCCGCCCAGCTGCCCGAAATCCCGCCCGGCACCGACTGGCCCACCGCCACCGAGAAGCGGTTCACCGCGCTGTACGAGCTGCTGACCGCCCACCCGGGGCTGATCACCCTGCGCGGCGCCCGCCCCTGGCTCAGCCCCCAGCTCCTCAAACGGCTCGTCGAACCGCAGCTCGCCGACTCCCTCGCCGCCGGCATGACACCCCAGCACGCGATCATCACCTACCGACGGCTGTACCTGCTCACCCTGGGCAGCGCGAGTTTCGTGGACCACCGCGGCCCCAAGGCCGCACAGGCCACCACCCGCCAGGCGCTGGCCGCGCTCGATCCAGATGAGTTCCCGGTACTGACCGGACACTTGACCGCGATCGTGCCCGCCGTCGTGGACCACGAGGTCTACCACGGCGCTCTCCGCCAGCTCGTCCACGCCGCGAATCCGACTCAGGCCGGGAAGTGAATGGGCCGTGATGACCACACCGGACAGCAAGGCGACTCCCGGCCCTCGTGCCGACGTCGCCCTCGGCCAGGCCAAGGGTCAGTGGTCGCAGCGGCTATCCGTCGTGCTCTCCCCCGACCGGACCCCTATCGGACCACTCCACCTGAACCGCTCCTACCTGGTCGCCACCGACTCTTCTCGACCGGTGACCCTCCAGCCTTTCAGGAGCAGTACGTGCAGCACCCCGTCCTTCCAGGCGCCACCCGCAGAGCCCCAGCAATGAAGGGCGAGCGGCCGAATGCCCAGCGCACCATCGCTCCCTACGCGGACGAGGCAGTCACTGCCCTTGCAGGTGCCGCATGGAGCCGATCAGGGAGCTGCCCCTCACAGCAAGGCCAGCCGGAAGCTCCGGCCAGCCTCATCCACGCGGCGCTGGCCCGGCGAACCCTGCGCCGATCGAGATCGTCGTGGACATCTGTGTGCGCGCCCTGCGCACAGCGCACGAGCGGACGCTGAGGGACGCGGCCCGCTACCTCCGCGGCAGCGTGTCCGCGATCCGCGATCAGCCGCTGGAACGCGCTGAGAACCCTCTTCCTCCGCACGCCGCAGAGTCACCCCTCCAGTACTACGGAGCGAGCGCCAGGGACATCGAGCACCTGACACGGCACCTTCCACCAGCGGAGCATGGCACCAGGCACCTCGCGACGCAGGAACGACGCGCCAGGGGAGAAGACGCCCCCGAGAACGTTCGCCGCCGCGGACGGGTGGGACAAGTGGGTCCACGTGGCCGGTGGTGAGGCGATGGCCCGGTACGCGGCCGTCGCGCGGACGGCGAGCGAGACGGTGCGGCACAACATGCTGCGGATTCCGCCCGGCTACCGCACACCCACGTACCGAGCCGCGATCACCGCTCCCGAACACTGTCCGGACCCCGACGAGCCCACGATGTGCCACCGTGGTTCGCGCAGATGCAGCGGCGCTGACCGACGAAAACGGCGACACTCACGGCGACCTGGCCGCCGCCCAGGGGTACGCCGCGGCGCGACGCCTTGTCGTCGCGGACCGGATCGTCGACACCCTCGGCCGCAACGACCAGGCCCGCGACGGTGATTCAACGACCCCCATCAACGGTCATCACAACCCGAACTTCCTCGACCTGCTCAAGCCACCCGCCGCGCGGAAGATGGCATCCGACTGGCCGGGCGCCGGAACCAGCTACACGCTCTGGGTCAGCAGACCGGCGTCTATGACCTCAGCGATAAGGGTGGCGCCGCGGCTGTTCTGGTGGATGTGGTCGGTCGTGAGCACGAGACCTCGACGCCGTGAGATCGTGTCGAGGCTGCGGCGCAGCACTGCGCGCTGGAGGAGAACGCCGACGACCGCTGTGGGCGTCGCCTCCCGGTATGGAATCGGCGGCGGGTCCGCTTGGCGCAGTTCCTCGATCTGGCGTTCGTGGAGTGGAAGGTAGGCCACCTCGTTGGTGGCGGCGACCTCGGCGATCATCCGGCTGTAGGCCTGCGATGCCTGTGCCGCTGGTCCGTCGAGTTGTTGGCCGAGTACCGGTAGCGACAGCAGACCGATCGTCGCGTCGGTCTCCGCTCGCAGCCGTGCGACGACGGCTCCCAGGCACTGTTGGAACCAGCCGGCCGACGGGCGATCGGGGAGCTGCTTGCGCTTCATGGCCTGCTCGACGGGGTAGTCGGCGAGGCTTGCTCGGGCGTCGTTGGTCCCGATCAACACGGTGATCACATCGGGTGGGTTCGTGACGACACTATCGAGGCGCTGCAAGAGGTTGTAGGCGAAGTCGCCGTTGGCGCCGAAGCGGGCAAGGTGCACGTCAGCGGGAGGGTGGCGTCGTCCGAGAAGATCCAGGTAGTCGACGCTGAACTGCGCGCGGGTGAGGCTGTCGCCGAGGCACGCGATGCGTATTGTCACGGCGCTTCGTCCGGGCCGGGCGTGCCGACGCGTTCCGTCGGACGGGTGTCGGTCCGAGGACGGTGGTCGGTGCCGAGGCTCGCGGTGATGGCCAGGATGGACGTCGGCCCCTCCATGTCGACCACGTGCCATACCCCGGCCGGGTTGATGGTGGCCTCGCCCGGCCCGAGCAGAACGCGGTCGGGCACGCCGTCCACGTCGCGGGTGACCGTCACGGACCCGCTGAGGCAAACGACCAGTTCGTCGCCTGCAGGGTGGCTCTCCCAATGGTCGCCGGGCCCGTCGCCGTCGAAGATCATCACCATCCGGCCCTCGGCGCCGTCTGCCGCGACCGCGGCGCTGTAGGCCTGGAGCACCTCCGGGTCCCAGGCGAAGCCCTCGACGGGTTTCGCTCTCGATCCCAGTCCGAGGTGTACGGGGGTGGTCCGCAGGTCCATGGCATTGCGTTCGTGATTGACGAGTCTCATGCCGACGATCGTCCACGAGAGCGATCGGGCGGTCTTGAAGAAAAGGGAAGAGAAGCCGACGCGACGGGCAGACGGCTGGCGGCTACCCGGCTCCGAGGAGGACTTCGCTGCGACGCCAGGCCGTCGGCGATCGGCCGGTGAACTCGCGCCAGTCCCGAACGAGATGGGCCTGGTCGGCGTAGCCGGAGACGGTTGCCACATCGGCCCACGGGAGCGGGTCCTGCGCCGCCGCCAGTTCATGCGCGTGCTCGAAGCGCAAGACTCGGGCGAAGGTCTTCGGCGACAGGCCCACCTCACCGCGAAACCGCTCGGTGAGGTATCGACGGCTCCAGCCGAGTTCCGCGGCGACCGCACCAACCTGGACGCAACCCCGCGCGGCGACGAGGCGGCGCCACGCCTCGGCCACCTCGGGCCGCTCCCGGGGCACGCGGTCGCCGCCGACGCGGCGGCCGACAGCTCGGAGGAGTAATTCGTCCAGCGCGGTGAATCGCGCGGTCCATGTTGTCGCCGCTCGGAGCCGGTCGACCAGCTCGACGGCAAGCGCTCCGAGAAGCTCGTCGAGTGGGACCAGTCGTTGGGCGAGCTCGGCGGCAGGCATGCCGTAGATGGCCCGGGCCCCGAGCGGTGTCAGCGATACCTGCACGCCTTGCTGGCGTCCGTCGTGGTGGATTGCGACGGACCGGCACATCAGCCCGCCGGCCACGCTGCCGAATCGGGTGACCGGTGACCCGTCGTCAACGCCCGCCGCCACCTCCAAAGGATCTGACAGGCTGATCACCGCAGTGAGCGCTCGGCTCGGCGGGCCGCAGTGCACCCCCGCCGGGAGCCCGCGGAGGTCGAAACCGACATACGAGTCGACGTACTGCCGCAAGGCGGGCGCCGGACGTGCAGCGATCCCGGTGGCCGCGTGGTCCTCCATTTTCGTCAGTGTACGAGCCGCCCAGCCCAGCAAGATCACCGTCCAAGGACTGATCCACGTTTTCCCGGCTCAGCGGCATGACTCGTTCGGTGCCGTGCGCGCGACAGGTGTCGTGGATACTGGCCCGTTCCGATGCCGGACCGTGGCGCGTTGGCTGTTCAGCGCTGGTGCCAGACCAGCGTGGAGCGCCAGAGCAGTCGCCGGCGCAGCCGTACGCCGAGTAGTTCATGGCGAGCCTCGCGCACGATGTCTGCGAAATTCATGGTCGCCGGCCGGGTCGGGGCAGTCATCGAGGTCGGTCGCGGTGACTTGCGGCCCTTGTTCTTGCTCCATGCCATGGCGACATTCGACGGAATGGCGACGGCGTCGATCAGGTAGTCGCTCCGAGACTGTGGGCGGTGGAGACCGACGACGACCAGGGTTCCGCCGGGCGCCAGGTGCTGTCGAAAGCGGGTTGGGGCGTCGCTGAACGGCAGGTGATGGATGGTGGCAACACATGTGATGACGGGCCAGGGGTGTCTCGTCCAGTGCGTCCCCGACGGTGAAGGTCACCGGGGTGGACGGGGCTGTGAGCTCCCGCGCGCGGGCGGCTTCGAGGTCTTCGCCCCGTTCCGCAAGTTCGCCGCGGAGGTCGCAAATCTGCTGTTCCAGCTCGGTGGCGCGGCGTGCGAGCGTCTCGATGTCGGCCGGGGCGCCGAGGCCGGATGCTTCCCAGGCCGTCTGGCCCAGAGCCTCGGACATGCGCCGTTCGAGCCGGGTGATGTGTGCGGCCAGTCTCCCATTGCGGGCCGTAAGGTTCGCGACATCGGCCAGCAGCGACGTGCGGCTGACCTGCGTTCCGGCAGTCGTGCTGGGCGGGGGCTGGCCCGCGCGGGCGATGGCGGCTGCGGGTGGATCACCGTGGCGGTGAATCAGGCTGCGGTGAACGCCGGCGGCACGGGCTACCGATGAAAGCTGATCTTCTCTCCAGCGTAGGCCAGTTGGTCGAGGACTTTGAACACTCGGGTTCTTCGACGGTCGGAGTCAGCGGCCCGCGCTCGGGTCAGGTGGTCCGGTGATGCGCTGACGCGTCACGCTCCGGCCGCAGGTCCGGCTCGGGGCGGACGGATGCCGGGCATGCCCAGGGAGACGGTGCGGGACTTGCGCAGTGCCCGGGTGGCGTCCTTGATCTGCTCGCGTTCGTCCTCGGTGAGCCCGTCGCGGTCGGTCTCGATGCGGCGGATCAGCGTGCGGAAGCGCTTGATCTCCTCGTCGGACGGAGTCGCTTTGCCCAGGCGTCGAGGTCCGAGGCGGCGGCGAGACGTTCGCGGTCTTCCAGCAGGGTGTCCAGGTAGGTCCGCAGCTCCGGCAAGTACGACGGGTCAGTGCGGAAGTGGTCGCAGCCGACGCAGCGGAACCGGAACGGGCAGCCGTGGCCGCCGGCCTTGCCGTTTCTCGGTTCGACGCAGATGCCGTAGGGGACGGACACCTGGCCGATCCGCAGGCGGGCATGCTCGTGCTCCAGAAGCTGGCGGGCCTGGGTCCAGATCTTGTTGCCGTGCCGGTCGAACTGGTGCGAGACAAGTGTGTCGACCGTGGCCCGGGTGCGTTTCTCCGTGACCCGGTGGTAGCCCTGGGTGGTCTGCAACGACCGGTGCCCCATGAGCTCGCGCAGCACGTCGGGCAAGGCTCCGGCGTCGGCGTGCCGTTGGGCGTAGGAGTGGCGGTAGGAGCAGATCCACACCAGCGCCGACGACCCCCGGCGGCCCATCACGATCCTCCTGGGCTTCTGACCAGCCCCGGGCGTGACGGAGGCTCCGTGCCGCCCGGCCCCCTTTCGACGGAGGCCGATGCGGTCGCGGTGGCCCCTCAACACCGAGAAGCGAAAGGAGACGCTCGGAGGGCGGGCCGTTTCTCCTTCCATGCGTCCTATCGCTCCGTAGCCTGGCAGCCGGCCCAGACCGCCTCGCCGGTCCGCGCCGCTTTCGGGACGGCCCAACGACCTTGCCGTTGCCCGGCCGGCTATCCGTAGCGCCCTGCTCGTCCGGCAGGGCCGCCACGAGCACTAGGGTCTGTTTGTGAAAGTACTGGTCATAGCCACTCGTTGATGGCTGCGACCAGCGCGGTCGCTGCGTAGCGGACGGCGAGATTGTCGTACCGAGTGGCGACAGCCCGGTGGCGTTTGAGCCGGTTGATCCCGCACTCGATTGCGTACCGCTGCTTGTAGTCGTCCTTGTCGAACGTCGGCGGTCTCCCGTCACGCGATCCGCGCTTGGGCAGTTACGGTCCCGGTCCGCCGGAACCGGGTTGGTGGCCTGGATCCCGCGTCTACGCAGAGGTAGGAGCGATTACCGCGGGAGTCGTACGCCTTGTCGGCCCGCACCCGGTCCGGGCGCTTGCGCGGCCTGCCAGACCCCAGCCGGGGAACCCGGAGCCCGTCCTCCTGGTCGCGGAGGCAGGGGCGCTGCGGTGTGCGAGGTCTGGCAGCGTCAGGTCTGGCACTGCGAGGTCACCGCGCTGGACCAGTTCGACCAGGCGCCCCCCGCCGGCCTCACGTGGACGCGGATCGTGATTTTGACCGGGCCACAGATGCGGGTGGAGGTGGCGATGGCGATCGGGCCGACCGTGGAACGCCGCTGCACGATGGTCCGGCCGCTGCCCATTTTCATCCAGTCGTCGCCGTCCCCCTGCACGTGGAGGTACGCCTCGTACTCGACCCATGAGGCGTGGGAGCGGGAGTTGGTGATCAGGGCGTGGGCGGTGATGTCGCGCCAGAAGATCTTCCCGTCCTTCCAGCGTTCGGCGGAAATACAGCCCCGGGCACCGATGTTCTGCGTCGAGACCCCGCCGCCGCAGGCGACGGCAGCGGCGTGGGCCGGGGCGGGGAAGGCGAGCGCGGCCACGGCGGCTGCCGCGACGAGGGCTCCCGTACGTTTCATGGTCCGGGCGGTTTTCGTCATAGGGGAACCGTATCCGCTCGTTCAGTCGCCCGCCCCGGTATCCGGCACAGTCACGGTCTCGTCCTGGACGTCGCTGCACGGCCTTCGGGATCACCAGCTGGCTCCTGCCGTCGATGTCCAGCCCGATCAGCACGGGTTCCGTAACCGCCTCAAGCGCGGATCGCGTGCCGGAGACCTCCGACGTTCGTTCGACAAGGACGACCACAAGCAGCGGCACGCAGTCGAGTGCGGAATCAACCGGCTCAAGCGCCACCGGGCCGTCGCCGCTCGGTACGACAAACTCGCCGTCCGCTACGCAGCGACCGCGCCGGTCGCAGCCATCAACGAGGCTATGACCAGCCCTTTCCCAACAGGCCCTAGTCGCCCCGCACCCGCGGCGGGCGAACGCGGGGCCGGCCCAGTCCGAGGCGGGGAAACCCTGATGGCTTCCAGCACGGCCGTGAACTGCGGGGCTTGTCTCCCCGCTGACCGGCTTTGATCAGCGGCGATAACGGCCTTTGCCCTTGTTCGAACACCAGGCGAATCTCTGTGGTCCAGCCACCGCGGGGCCGGCCCAGCCCATGGTCGTCGGGTTCGGCCTGGCTGCCGCCCGGCGGTTCCTTCTGGGCTTGGCCGTCCCGCCGCGCACCGGCCGCGTGCTGATGAGCCCGGCAGACCGTCGAGTCGACGTCGACCTCCCGGGTGATCAGCCCGGCCGCGTCCGCCCGGGCCCGCAGCCCGGTCAACATCGCCGATCAGACACCATCGCGCTGCCAGCGGCGGAAAAGCCCATAGGACCGTCTGCCACGGACCGTATTCAGTCGGCAGATCACGCCACGGGGCTCCGGCCCGCATCCGCCAGCGGATCCCGTCGATCAACCGCCGCCGACACCGACGGCCGGCCCAACACCGCGACCGGCAACAACGGCCCCAATGGCCCAGGCCTGCGGCCGCCAACGGGACAGGCACCCGCAAAGCGGAACGCGCCGCGGGCCGGACGACAGCCGGACATCGTCTCCCGAGCCCGGTGGGGTCTCCGTTGCGGTCAGCGCTTGGCGTGGCGGCCGCGCTGGGTCGGAGGGGTGCCGTCCTCTGCGGCCGGCTCCTTCTTCTTCCGGGAGCGGGCCCGGAGGTACTGGATCACGATCGGGATGACCGAGACCAGCACGATGAGGACGAGGATCGCCTCGATGTTCTTGTGGACGAACTCGATGTTGCCGAGCGACGCGCCGAGCAGCGTCACACCCG
>NZ_JBVKAH010000018.1:0-36438 GCF_055598725.1 Streptomyces sp. NPDC039423 | reverse complement strand
GCATCACCCTCGACCGGGGAAACCTCCGGCGCCTGCTCCACGATCACATGCGCGTTCGTCCCGCTGAACCCGAACGACGACACACCCGCACGGCGGGGTTCTCCCGTCTCCGGCCAGGCGGTCGTGTCGCCGATCAGGGAGACGGCACCCGCCTCCCAGTCGACGTGCGGGGACGGCCGGTCGAGGTGGAGGGTCTTCGGTACGACGCCGTGGCGCATCGCCTCGACCATCTTGATGATGCTCGCGACACCGGCGGCGGCCTGGGTGTGGCCGATGTTCGACTTGATGGAGCCGAGCAGCAGGGGCCGGTCCTCGGGCCGGTCCTGGCCGTACGTGGCCAGGAGGGCCTGCGCCTCGATCGGGTCGCCCAGCGTCGTCCCCGTACCGTGCGCCTCGACGACGTCGACGTCGGCGGCCGACAGCCGGGCGTTGGTGAGCGCCTCGTGGATGACGCGCTGCTGCGAGGGGCCGTTCGGGGCGGTCAGGCCGTTGCTCGCGCCGTCCTGGTTGATCGCCGAACCGCGTACGACCGCCAGCACCGGGTGCCCGTTGCGCTGCGCGTCGGACAGCCGCTCGACGAGCAGCATGCCGACGCCCTCGCCCCAGCCCGTACCGTCCGCGGCCGCCGCGAAGGGCTTGCAGCGGCCGTCCGGGGCGAGCCCGCGCTGCCGGCTGAACTCGGTGAACGTCGCGGGGGTCGCCATCACGGTGACACCGCCGGCCAGCGCCAGGGAGCACTCCCCCGCGCGCAGTGCCTGCACGGCCAGGTGGAGAGCGACGAGTGACGACGAGCAGGCCGTGTCGATCGTGACCGCGGGCCCTTCGAGGCCGAACGTGTAGGCCACGCGGCCGGAGGCGATGCTGCCGGAGCTGCCGGTGCCGAGGAAGCCCTCGACGCCTTCGGGTACGGAGTCGAGGCGGGCCGTGTAGTCGTGGTACATCACACCGGCGAAGACGGCCGTCCTGCTGCCCCGTACGGACGAGGGGTCGATGCCCGCCCGCTCGAACGCCTCCCAGGAGGCTTCCAGCAGCAGCCGCTGCTGCGGGTCCATCGCCAGCGCCTCGCGCGGGGAGATCCCGAAGGGGGCGGGGTCGAAGCCGGCGGCGTCGTAGAGGAAGCCGCCCTCGCTGACGTAGCTGGATCCGGCGCTGTCGGGGTCGGCGTCGTACAGGGACTCCACGTCCCAGCCGCGGTCGACGGGGAAGCCGGAGATCGCGTCGTCACCGTTCTCGACGAGCCGCCACAGGTCCTCGGGGGTGCGGACGCCCCCGGGGTAGCGGCAGCTCATCGCGACGATGGCGATGGGCTCCTGGTTCTTCTCCTCGACCTCGCGGAGCCGCCTGCGGGCCTGGCGCAGATCGGCGGTCGCCCGCTTCAGGTAGTCGCGAAGCTTGTCCTCGTTCACCATTGCGTGGGCTCCATGCCAGAGAGGCGGTTGTACTGGTCGGTCGTCCGTGGGTCCGGGGCCGGCGTGCGGGCCCCGGAGGGGTGGGGTGGTCGGCCGGTACGGGGCGGCGCCGCCGCCCGCTCGGGGAGCGGGAGCGGCGCGCCCTCGTGCGGCGCTCTCGTCCGCCCGTGGGGCGGACGGCGGGGGTGATCGATCCGCTGATCGATCGGGTGATCCGATCGGGTGATCTGATCGGTTCGGGTGATCGGCCGGGTGATCGGTCGGGTGATCGGTCGGTCAGGAAGCGCCGAGCTCGTCGTCCAGCAGGTCGAACAGCTCGTCGTCGGTGGCCGTTTCGAGGTCGTCGTCGTCGACGTCCTGGTCGGCGGCACCGGTCGCGTCCTGTGCGTCGGTCCACTTGGTCATGAGTGCCTGGAGGCGCATCGTGATCCGCGAGCGGGTGACGCCGTCCGTGTCGGCCGCGCTCAGGGCGGCCTCCAGGCGGTCGAGTTCTCCGAAGACGGACGGCCCGTCGTCATCGAGGGGCAGTGCCGAACGGAGGTGTCCGCTCAGCGCTTCGGGGGTCGGGTAGTCGAAGATGAGCGTGGCCGGCAGCCTGAGCCCGGCGGCCGCGCCGAGCCGGTTGCGCAGCTCGACCGCCGTGAGGGAGTCGAAGCCGAGCTCCTTGAACGCGGTTCCCGGTTCGATGGCGGCCGCGCCGCTGTGTCCCAGTACCTGGGCCACCTGGGTGCAGACCAGGTCCAGCAGCACCCGGTCCCGTTCGGCGGGCGGCAGTTGGGCGAGCCGCTGCGCGAGCGAGTCCGGTCCGTCCGCCGCCGCTCCGCCCGCCCTGCGCCGCACCGGGGTACGGAGCAGCCCGCGCAGCAGCGGCGGCACGGTGTCGCCGACCTGCGCCTGGAGCGCCGCCAGGTCGAGCCGGGCCGGTACGAGCAGCGGCGCGGTCCGCGCCTCCTCGGGCACGGCGCCGGACGGGGTCCCGCCCGGCAGGGCCGTGTCGAAGAGCGCGAGGCCCTCGGCCGCCGACAGGGGCGTCATGCCGCCCCGGCCGCCGAGCCGCCGCCGGTCGCGGTCGTCGAGCGTGGCGGCCATGCCCGCCTCGTCGTCCCACAGGCCCCAGGCCAGGGAGACCGCCGTGAAGCCCTGCGCCCGGCGGTGCTGGGCGAGCGCGTCCAGGAATGCGTTGCCCGCCGCGTAGTTGGCCTGCCCGGCATTGCCGAACACACCGGCGGCCGACGAGAACAGGACGAACGCGGCCAGGTCGAGCCCGTGCGTCAGTTCGTGCAGGTTCCACGCCGCGTCCACCTTGGGCCGCAGGACGCGTTCCATGCGCTCGGGCGTCAGTGACTCGACGGTGCCGTCGTCCAGGACGCCCGCGGTGTGCACCACGGCCGTCAGCGGGTGCTCGGCGGGTACGGAGCCCAGCAGCGCGGCCAGTGCGTCACGGTCGGCCGCGTCACAGGCGGCCCAGGTGACGTGCGCGCCCGCCCCGGTGAGGGCGGCCGTGAGCTCCGCGGCGCCTTCGGCCTCGGCACCACGGCGGCTGGTGAGCAGCAGGTGCCGTACGCCGTGCTCGGCGACCAGGTGCCCGGCGAAGAGCCCGCCGAGCGTCCCGGTCGCCCCCGTGATGAGGACGGTGCCCTCCGGGTCGAGGCCGTGGCCGGGGAGCGCGCCGTCCAGGGCGGGCGCGACGACCGCCCGGGCCAGCCGGGGGGCCAGCACGGCCCCGTCCCGTACGGCGAGTTGCGTCTCGGGGGCGTCCAGTGCGGCGGGCAGCGCCCGGTAGGAGGCGTCCGCGCCGTCGAGGTCGACCAGCACGAAGCGGTCGGGGTGTTCGGCCTGCGCGGAACGGACCAGGCCCCATACGGCGGCGTGCGCCAGGTCCTGGACGTCCTCCTCGGCGTCCGTCGCGACGGCGCCCCGGGTGACCAGCGCCAGCCGCGAGCCGGCGAACCGCTCGTCGGCCAGCCAGGAGCGCACCAGCCGCAGTACCTGCCCGGCGGCGGCGTGGGCGGCCGGCACCAGGCCGTCCGCCGCGTCCGGGCCGGGCGCCAGGGAGACGAGGACCGTCTCCGGGGCCTGATCCCCCAACGCCCCTGCCAGCTCCACCGCTTCGCCGAGTGCCGCCAGGTCCGCGTACCGGCCGTCGGGGCCTTCACCCGTGGCGGCCCCGGCATCCGGGGCGTCCGCGCCGAACAGCGCGTCCCGCTCCAGCACACCGGTCCGCTCCAGCGCCGCGCCCAGCTCCAGCGGGTCGGCGCCCAGGAGCGCCCAGCGCCCGCCGGTGGGCGGCTGCGCCCCGGGCAGGGACAGTACGGGCCAGTCGACCTGGAACAGCGCGTCCCGCACCGGGCCCGGTCCGCCGTCGCCGAGGGCGTCGACGGACACCGGGCGCAGCACCAGGGAGCCGGCGGTCAGCGCCGGTCGGCCCGTCTCGTCCGCGAGGTCCAGTGCCACCGCGTCCTGGCCGTCGGCCGGCGCCATCCGCACCCGCAGCGCCGTCGCTCCCGAGGCGTGCAGCCGCACGGTGTCCCACGAGAACGGCAGCCTCGCGCCGCCGGGCCCGCCGGGGAAGAAGTCCCCGAGGCCGACCGCGTGCAGTGCGGCGTCGAGCAGCGCCGGGTGGAGCCCGAAGAGGGCTCCCTCCGCCTGCCGTTCGTCGTCGAGCGCCACCTCGGCGAACACCTCGTCACCGTGCCGCCAGGCGCGTCGCAGATTGCGGAACGCCGGACCGTACCCGAGCCCGATGGCGTCGAACGACGGGTACAGGTCCTCGACCTCGCAGGCGACCGCACCGGCCGGGGGCCACTCGGAGCGCCCGTCGGGCAGCCCCTCGGCCTCGCCGGCGGGCTCGTCCGCGACGGACAGGACGCCGCTCGCGTGCCGGGTCCAGGGCTCCCCCGGTCCGGACTCCTCGGGGCGGGAGTGGACGTGGAACGCCCGCCGCCCCGACGCGTCCGGCTCCGCGACGGTGAGCCGTAGCTGCACCGCGCCCGACTCGGGCAGCGTCAGCGGGGCTTCCAGGGTGAGGTCCTCCAGCAGGTCGCAGCCCGCGTGGTCGCCGGCCCGCACGGCCAGCTCCACCAGGGCGGCGCCGGGCAGCAGTACCGTGCCGCCCACGCGGTGGTCGGCCAGCCACGGGTGCGTGCGGAGGGAGAGCCGCCCGGTGAACAGGAACCCGTCCGAGTCCGGCAGCTCCACCGCGGCACCCAGCAGCGGGTGCCCGACCTGGCCGAGCCCCGCGGAGGTGACGTCCCCGCCCAGCGCGTGGGCGGGTGCCTCCAGCCAGTACCGCTGCCGCTGGAAGGGGTAGGTCGGCAGGTCGACGCGCCGGGCGCCGGTACCGGCCCAGTACGCCTCCCAGTCGACCGTCACACCCCGGACCTGGGCCTGGGCGAGAGCGGTGGCCACCGTTTCCGTTTCCGGCCGGCCGTTGCGGAGGGCGGGCGCGAAGACGGCCGCGTCCGCCTCACCGGTCTGGCAGTCCTGGGCCAGGGCCGACAGGACCCCGTCGGGGCCGAGTTCCAGGTACGTCGTGACCCCGGCCGCCTCCAGAGCGCGTACGCCGTCCAGGAAGCGCACGGCCTCGCGGACGTGACGTACCCAGAAGTCCGCCGAACCCATCTCGTCCGTGACCAGCGCACCGGTCAGGTTCGACACGACGGCGATACGCGGGGTCTCGTACCTGATCGACTCCGCGACCTTGCGGAAGTCGGCCAGCATGCCGTCCATGTGCGGCGAGTGGAACGCGTGACTGACCGTCAGGCGCTTGGTCTTACGACCCAACTCCTCGAAACGTCCGGCGATCGCCACCGCGTCGGCCTCATCACCCGCGATCACGACCGACTGCGGCCCGTTGATCGCCGCGATGCTGACGCCCTCGGTGAGCAGCGGCAGGACCTCGTCCTCCGAAGCCTGGACCGCGATCATCACGCCACCGGTCGGCAGCGCCTGCATCAGACGCCCACGAGCCGCCACCAATGTGCACGCGTCCTCCAGCGAGAACACCCCGGCCACATGAGCGGCCGCGATCTCACCGATCGAATGACCCGCCAGGAAGTCCGGCTTCACGCCCCACGACTCCACCAGCCGGAACAGCGCCACCTCCACCGCGAACAGCGCAGGCTGGGTGAACTCCGTACGGTCGAGGGCAGCCGCGTCCGACCCGAACAGCACATCCTTGAGCGGCAGTTCCAGGCGGGCGCAGATCGCGTCCAGCGCCTCCGCGAACACCGGGAACGCCTCGTACAGCTCACGACCCATACCCAGCCGCTGGCTGCCCTGACCCGTGAACAGGAAGGCGAGCTTGCCACCGGCCGGTGAGCCCTCGATCAGGTGGGCGGAGGAGCCGCCCTCGGCCAGCGCGGTGAGACCGGCCAGGAACTCCTCGCGGCCCTCGGCGACCACGGCCGCCCGCCGGTCGAGTGCCGTCCGGCTCGTCGCCAGCGCGTACCCGATGTCGGCGAGGGACAGTTCGGGGTGCTCGGCGGCGTACGTCCGCAGTCGTCCGGCCTGCTCGCGCAGGGCGTCCTGGTTCTTCGCCGAGAGCAGCCACGGGAGGGTGCCGGGCGTGCGCTCGGGCACCTGCGGAAGCTCGGCGTCCACCGGGTCGGGGGCCTGCTCGATGATGGCGTGGGCGTTGGTGCCGCTGAAGCCGAAGGACGAGACGGCGGCGCGGCGGGGGCGGCCGGTCTCGGGCCACTCCGTCTGCTCGGTCAGCAGGGCGATGTCGCCCGCCGTCCAGTCGACGTGCGGGGTCGGCTCGTCCACGTGCAACGTCCGCGGCACGACACCGTGGCGCATCGCCTGCACCATCTTGATGATGCCCGCCACACCGGCGGCCGCCTGGGTGTGACCCATGTTCGACTTGATCGACCCCAGCAGCAGCGGCCGGCCCTCCGGCCGGTCCTGGCCATAGGTGGCAAGAAGCGCCTGCGCCTCGATCGGGTCGCCCAGCGTCGTCCCCGTACCGTGCGCCTCCACGACGTCCACGTCCGCCGCCGACAGACCCGCACTCGCCAGAGCGGCACGGATGACGCGCTGCTGGGACGGACCGTTGGGGGCGGTGAGGCCGTTGCTCGCACCGTCCTGGTTGATCGCCGAGCCGCGCACGACCGCGAGGACCGGGTGGCCCTTGGCGCGCGCGTCCGACAGCCGTTCCACCAGCAGGACGCCCGCGCCCTCGGACCATCCGGTGCCGTCGGCACCGGCCGAGAACGCCTTGCAGCGGCCGTCGGCCGCGAGCCCGCGCTGGCGGCTGAACTCCACGAACGGCGCGGGGGTCGCCATGACCGTCACACCGCCCGCGAGCGCCAGCGTGCACTCGCCGTTGCGCAGCGCCTGGACGGCCAGGTGCAGGGCGACGAGCGAGGACGAGCAGGCGGTGTCGACGGTGACGGCCGGGCCTTCGAGCCCGAAGGCGTACGAGAGCCGGCCGGAGATGACGCTGGCCGCGTTGCCCGTGCCGAGGAAGCCCTCCACGCCCTCGGGGAGCGCGGTGAGCCGAGAGGCGTAGTCGTGGTACATCACACCCGCGAACACCCCGGTGCGGCTGCCGCGCAAGGTGGCCGGGTCGATGCCCGCCCGCTCGAACGCCTCCCAGGAGGTTTCGAGGAGCAGCCGCTGCTGCGGGTCCATCGCCACGGCCTCGCGGGGCGAGATGCCGAAGAACGCCGGGTCGAAGTGGCCCGCGTCGCGCACGAAGCCGCCCTCGCGGGCGTAGCTCGTGCCCTGCTGGTCGGGGTCGTCGTCGAAGAGGGCGGCCACGTCCCAGCCGCGGTCGTCCGGGAACCCCGAGATGGCGTCCCGGCCTTCCCGCACCAGCTCCCACAGGTCGTCGGGGGTCTCCACGCCACCGGGGTAGCGGCAGCCGAGGCCGACGATCGCGATGGGTTCGTCGTCCCGGACCGCGGGGGTGCTCGGGCCGGTGGCCACGGGCGCCGCTCCGACGAGCTCGGCGCGCAGGTGGTCGGCGAGCACGAGGGGGGTCGGGTAGTCGAAGACGAGCGTGGCGGGGAGCCTGAGGCCCGTCGCCGCGGCGAGCAGGTTGCGCAGCTCCACGGCGGTCAGCGAGTCGAAGCCCAGCTCGCGGAACGAGCGGTCGGTCCCGACGGCCTCCGGTCCGGCGTAGCCCAGTACGCCGGCCACCTGGGCGCGCACGGTGTCGAGGAGGTACGCGGTCTGTTCGGCGGTCGTCAGTCGGCCGAGGCGTTCCGCCAGTGCGCCCGTGCCACCGTCGGCACCGGTCCCGGAGGTGCCCGCCGCACGGCGGGTGGGGGTACGGACGAGTCCGCTGAGCAGCGGCGGGAGCATCCCGCCACCGCTCGCCTGCGCCCGCAGGGCGGCCAGGTCCAGCTTGACCGGCACGAACACCGCCTGCTCGGACGCCGAGGTGGCGTCGAACAGGGCAAGGCCCTCCTCGGCGGACAGCGCGGCCACACCACCACGGTTCAGCCGCTCACGATCGGACTGGTCGAGTTCGGCCGCCATGCCGCCTCCGTCGGCGGCCCACAGGCCCCAGGCCAGCGAGGTGCCGGCCAGACCGGCGGCCCGGCGGTGCTGCGCCAGCGCGTCCAGGAACACATTGCCCGCCGCGTAGTTCGCCTGACCCGCACCACCGAACACACCAGCAGCCGACGAGAACAGCACGAACGCCGACAGGTCCATGTCGCGGGTCAGCTCGTGAAGGTTCCAGGCGCCGTCGACCTTCGGACGCAGCACGCCCGACAGACGCTCCGGCGTCAGGGACCCGACCACACCGTCGTCCAGCACACCGGCCGTATGCACCACGGCCGTCAACGGATGCGCCTCAGGCACCTGAGACAAAGCCTCAGCCAGGGCGTCCCGGTCGGCGACATCACACGCCGCCCACGACACCTCAGCACCCAGCCCCGCCAGCTCCACCGTCAACTCAGCCGCACCAGCGGCCTGCGCACCACGACGGCTGACCAGCAGCAGATGCCGCACACCCCGCTCCGCCACCAGATGACGAGCGAACAAACCACCCAGCGTGCCACCCGCACCCGTCACCAACACCGTGCCCGCGGGATCAAGCACACGACCACCGGCATCGGTCACAGCCACACGGGCCAGCCTCGGCACCAGCAGCGCCCCGTCCCGGACCGCCACCTCCGGCTCACCCGCGGCCAGGGCCGCCGCCACCGCCTGTCCGGGCAGGCCCTGCCCATCGGCGTCGACGTCCAGGTCGACCAGGCCGAACCGGCCGGGGTGCTCCGTGCCGGCGGACCGGACCAGGCCCCACACCGCCGCACCCGCGAGATCGCGGACGGGCTCGGAGGGACCGGTCGCCATCGCCCCGCGCGTCACGAAGACCAGGCGGGCGTCCGCGAACCGTTCGTCGGCGAGCCAGGCCCGTACGAGGTCGAGCGCCTCGGAAGCGCGCACGTGCACCGCGTGCGGCAGCACGTCACCGTCCGCCCCGGTCGCCGTGCTCGTGCCGGTGCCGATGAAGACCAGCTCCGGCACATCGGCGTCCGCGTCGGCGAGCGCCGTGAGGTCGGCGTACGGAACGGCTTCCAGCCCCGGCACCTCCGAGCCGAGCACCGCCGGCACGGAGGCCGTCGGCTCCGCCGGCCGGCCGGCCGGGAGTTCGGTCCAGTCGATCCGGTACAGGGACTCCTGGTGACCGCGCGCGGCGCCGATCTGCTCGGCCGACACCTCCCGCAGGGTCAGCGCGTCCACCGAGGCGACGGGGTCGCCGACCCCGTCGGCCAGTTCCAGGGACACCGTGCCGGGGCCGGCGGCGGCCAGGCGGACCCGTACCGCCGAGGCGCCGGCCGCGTGCAGCCGTACACCGCTCCAGGCGAAGGGAAGGCGCGCGCCGCCGACGGCCGCGTCACCCTCGGGACCCGTCAGCAGATCGCCGAGGGCCAGGGTGTGCAGCGCCGAGTCGAGCAGGGCGGGGTGCAGTCCGAAGGCGCCGGCGTCGTTCCGGGCCCCGTCGGGCAGGGCGAGTTCGGCGAACAGTTCGCCGTCGCGCCGCCAGGCCGCCCGCAGCCCCTGGAACAGGGGCCCGTAGGTGAGGCCGGACGCGTCGAGGACGTCGTACACGTTCTCCACCGGCACCGGCACCGCGTCGGCGGGCGGCCACGCACCGAGATCGGCGCCCGCGTCCCGGAGGTCGTCCGAGAGGAGGCCGTCGGCGTGCCGGACCCACGGGCCGTCCTCGGCGTCGGGGCGCGAGTGGACGGCCACCGGACGGCGGCCGGAGCCGTCGGGCGAGCCGACCACGACCTGGAGCTGGACCGTGCCCGTCTCCGGGAGGACCAGCGGTGCCTGGAGCGTCAGCTCGTCCAGGGCCCGGCTGCCGGCGCGTTCGCCCGCGTGCAGGGCCAGTTCGACGAGTGCCGTGCCGGGGAGCAGGACCGAGCCCATGACGGCGTGGTCCGCCAGCCAGGGGTGCGTCCGCAGCGAGAGCCGGCCGGTGAACACGCGCTCGTCGGAGTCCGCGAGCGCGACGGCCGCGCCCAGCAGCGGATGCCCCGCCGCGGCCAGTCCGAGCCCGTGGGCGTCGCCGGGCCGTGGGGTGCCCGTCCCGGGCCAGTAGCGCTCGCGCTGGAAGGCGTACGTGGGCAGGTCGACGCGCCGGGCGCCCGTACCGGCGAAGTAGGCGTTCCAGTCGACGGGCGTGCCGTGGACGTGTGCCTGGGCGAGGGCGGTGTTCAGGGTCTCGGCCTCGGGCCGGCCGGAGCGGAGGGCGGGCGCGAAGACCGCGTCGGTGCCGCCGCTCAGGCAGTCCTGGGCCAGGGCCGACAGGATGCCGTCGGGACCGATCTCGACGTACGTGGTGACGCCCTCGGCCTCCAGGAAGCGCATGCCGTCAAGGAAGCGGACCGCGTCCCGGACATGCCGTACCCAGAAGTCCGCCGAACCCATCTCGTCCGTGACCAGCGCACCGGTCAGGTTCGACACGACGGGGATCCGGGGGGTCTCGTACGAGATCGACTCCGCGACCGTACGGAAGTCCTCCAGCATGCCGTCCATGTGGGGCGAGTGGAACGCGTGGCTGACGGTCAGCCGCTTGGTCTTACGACCCTGCTCCTCGAAGTGCTCGGCGATCGCCAGCGCATCGGCCTCGTCACCCGCGACGACCACGGACTGCGGCCCGTTGATCGCCGCGATGCTCACCCGCTCGGTCAGCAGCGGCAGGACCTCGTCCTCCGACGCCTGCACGGCGATCATCACGCCACCGGTCGGCAGCGCCTGCATCAGACGGCCACGCGCCGCCACCAGCCGGCACGCGTCCTCCAGCGAGAACACACCCGCCACATGCGCGGCCGCGATCTCACCGATGGAGTGCCCGGCCAGGAAGTCGGGCTTCACGCCCCACGACTCCAACAGCCGGAACAGCGCCACCTCCAGCGCGAACAGCGCGGGCTGCGTGTACTCCGTACGGTCCAGAGCAGCCTCGTCCGCGCCGAACAGCACCTCCTTCAGCGGCAGGTCGAGCCGCGCGCACACCGCGTCGAGGGCGTCCGCGAACACGGGGTAGGTGTCGTGGAGTTCACGGCCCATGTCGGGGCGCTGGCTGCCCTGTCCGGTGAACAGGAACGCCGTGCGGGCGCCCTTGGCCGCCGTGCCCCGGACCGGTCCGGGGGTGGTCGCCGCCCGGTCGTCGGTGAGGGCGTCGAGCGCGGTGGCGGCGGTCGCGGCGTCCGTCGCGAGGACGACGGCGCGGTGGTCGAACAGCGCCCGTCCCGTGGCGAGCGAGTGGGCCACGTCCGCGAGGGGCGTGTCGGGGTGGGCCGCCAGGTGGGCGCGCAGGGCCCGGGCCTGGGCGGACAGCGCCTCGGCGCTACGGGCCGAGATCCGCAGGGGCAGGAGGGGCGGCGGGGTGTTCGGGGCGGGCGCGCCCGGAACGGTCCCGGCGGTGGTTGTGGCGTCGTCCTGGGCGGTCTCCTCCGGGGCCTGCTCGATGATGGTGTGGGCGTTGGTCCCGCTGATGCCGAACGAGGAGACGCCCGCCCGGCGCGGACGGCCGGTCTCGGGCCACGGCACCGGCTCGGTGAGCAGGGTGACCGCGCCTTCCGACCAGTCGACGTGCTCGGTCGGCCGTTCGGCGTGCAGGGTCGGCGGCAGCACCCCGTGGCGCATGGCCATGACCATCTTGATGACGCCCGCGACACCGGCGGCGGCCTGCGTGTGGCCCAGGTTCGACTTGACGGAGCCGAGGAGCAGCGGGCGGTCGTCGGCCCTGTCCTGGCCGTAGGTGGCCAGCAGCGCCTGCGCCTCGATCGGGTCGCCCAGCGTCGTGCCCGTACCGTGCGCCTCGACGGCGTCGACGTCGGCCGCCGACAGGCCCGCGCTCGCCAGGGCGGCGCGGATGACGCGCTGCTGGGAGGGCCCGTTGGGGGCGGTCAGCCCGTTGCTGGCGCCGTCCTGGTTGACGGCCGAGCCACGGACCACGGCGAGGACCGGGTGGCCCTTGGTGCGCGCGTCCGACAGCCGCTCGACGAGCAGCATGCCGACGCCCTCGCCCCAGCCCGTCCCGTCGGCGTCGGCCGAGAAGGCCCGGCAGCGGCCGTCGGCGGACAGCCCGCGCTGGCGGCTGAAGCCGACGAAGGTGCCGGGGGTGGCCATGACGGTGACGCCTCCGGCCAGCGCCATGTCGCACTCACCGGTGCGCAGCGCCTGGATCGCCATGTGCAGGGCGACCAGGGACGACGAGCAGGCGGTGTCGATGGTGACGGCGGGGCCTTCGAGACCGAAGGTGTAGGAGACCCGGCCCGAGGCGATGCTGCCCGTGCTGCCCGAGCCGAGGGAGCCTTCCGCTCCGCCGGCCGAGCCCTCCAGCAGGGCGGCGTAGTCGTGGTACATCACACCGGCGAAGACGCCGGTCCGGCTGCCCCGCAAGGTGGCGGGGTCGATGCCGGCCCGTTCGAAGGCCTCCCAGGTGGTCTCCAGGAGGAGCCGCTGCTGGGGGTCGGTCCCGACGGCCTCGCGGGGGGAGATGCCGAAGAACGTCGGGTCGAAGGCGGCGGCGTCGTGGAGGAAGCCGCCGTGGCGGGTGTACGAGGTGCCGGGGTGGTCCGGGTCGGGGTGGTACAGGCCCTCGACGTCCCAGCCACGGTCGGTGGGGAAGCCGGAGATGGCGTCGCCGCCGCGCTCCAGGAGCCGCCACAGTTCCTCGGGGCTGGTGACGCCGCCGGGGAACCGGCAGCTCATGGCCACGATCGCGATCGGGTCGTCGACGGCGGTGGTCGGCCCGGGGGCGGGCGCGGTGGCGGCGGGGGTGTTCCCGGTGCCGCCGAGTTCGGCGGACAGGTGCCGGGCGAGGGCGAGCGTGGTCGGGTGGTCGAAGACCAGGGTGGCGGGCAGGCGCCGGCCGGCGGCCGCACCGAGGCGGTTGCGCAGTTCGACCGCCGTGAGGGAGTCGAAGCCCAGGTCGGTGAAGGCGTGTTCGGGGTCGATGGCGTCGGGGGAACCATGGCCGAGTACGTCGGCGACGTAGGTGCGGACCAGGTCGAGGAGCAGCCGCTCCCGCTCGGGCGCGTCGAGGCCGCCGAGCCGCTGTTCCAGGGCGGAGAGGTCCGTGGTGCCGCGTGCGGCGGCGCCGGCGGCGGCGCGGCGGGCCGGTGCGCGGACCAGCCCGCGCAGCAGCGGGGGTACGTCGGTTCCGGGGGTGGCGGCGGGGAGGGTGAGCCGCATGGGGACGAGCAGGCCGGCTCCGGCGGCCGTGGTCGCGGGGTGGTCCTCGGCCGTGTCCAGGGCGTGGGCGAGGTCGAGGAGCGCGAGGCCCTCGTCGGCGGTGAGGCCGTGGACGCCGCCGCGCTTCATCCGGTCGAGGTCGGCCCGGTCCAGGGCGCCGGCCATGCCGTCGGTGTCCTCCCACAGGCCCCAGGCGAGTGACCGGCCGGGCAGCCCGTGGGCGCGCCGGTGCTGGGCGAGGGCGTCGAGGAAGCTGTTGGCGGCGGCGTAGTTGCCCTGGCCGGGGGCGCCGAAGACGCCGGCGGCGGAGGAGAAGAGGACGAAGGCCGACAGGTCCAGGTCGCGGGTCAGTTCGTGGAGGTTGAGGGCCGCGTCGGCCTTGGGGCGGAGGACGGTGTCGAGGCGTTCGGGGGTGAGGGAGTCGATGATGCCGTCGTCGAGAACGCCGGCGGTGTGGACGACGGCCGTGAGCGGACGGTCCTCGGGCACGGCGGCGAGGACCGCCGCCAGGGCCTGCCGGTCGGCCGCGTCACAGGCCGCCCAGGTCACCCCCGCACCGGACTCGGCCAGCTCCCGGGCGAGCTCTGCCGCACCGGGCGCAGCTTCACCCCGGCGGCTGAGCAGCAGCAGATGCCGCACACCGTGCTCGGCCACCAGATGACGGGCCACCAGCCGGCCGAGCGTACCCGTCGCACCGGTCACCAGCACCGTCCCCTCGGCCCCGTACGCAGAGGTCCCGGCAGAAGCGGTGGCGGAGGATCCGGCGGGGACCTTGGCGAGCCGGGGGGCGTGCGCGGTGCCGTCGCGCAGGGCGAGCTGCGGCTCGTCGGTGGCGAGCAGGGCGTCCAGGGTCCGCCGGTCCGGGCCGCCGACGGGGGTGGCCCCGTGCGGGGTGCCGGCGTCCACGAGGACGAAGCGGCCCGGGTGTTCGGCCTGCGCGGAGCGCACTAGGCCCCAGACCGCGGCGTGCACCGGGTCGGGCACCCGGTCGCCGGTGGTGGCGGCGACGGCGCCGTGCGTGAGCAGGACGAGCCGGGTGTCGGCGAGCCGGTCGTCGGCCGTCCAGCGCCGCAGGAGGTCGAGCGCCCGGTGTGCGGCCTCGTGGACCGCCGCGGGGGTGAGCGCGGGCGGCTGCGGGTGCGGGACGAGGACGGCGTCCGGCGCGGGGGCGCCCGCGTCGAGGGCCTCGGTCAGCTCCGCCAGGTCCGTGTGGTGGGTGACGTACCGGCCGGGCGCGAAGGTCCCGGCGTCCTCCTGGTCCTGGGCGGCCGGGGCGTTCGACGGCTCGCCGAGCACCGCCCAGCGCCGCGCGTGCGGGGCCGCTTCGGGGAGCGTCAGCGGGGTCCAGTCCACGCGGAACAGGGCGTCGTGCGGGCCGTTCGCGACGGGGCCCGGCTCCGCCGGGGAGACCGGGCGGAGGGCGAGCGAGGCGATGTCGGCGACGGGCTGTCCGGCGCCGTCGGCCAGCGCGACGGACACGGCGTCGGGTCCGGCCTGCGTCAGCCGTACGCGGAGCACGGTGGCGCCCACGGCGTGCAGGGTGACGCCCGTCCAGGAGAACGGCAGCCGTCCCCGGCCGGTGTCCTCGACCAGTCCGGCCAGGCCGATGGTGTGCAGCGCCGCGTCGAGCAGCGCGGGGTGCAGGGCGAACTGGGCGGCGTCGGCGCTCTGGCCGGCGTCCAGTTCGATCTCCGCGTAGGCGGCGTCCTCGCCGCGCCAGGCCGCGCGGACGCCCTGGAAGGCGGGCCCGTACGCGAGGCCGGCCTCGGCGAGACCGGTGTACAGGTCCTCGACGGGCAGGGGGGTGGCGCCGGCCGGGGGCCAGACGTCGGGGGCGAAGGACGGGCTCGGGGCGCCGGTGGCGAGGACGCCGTCGGCGTGCCGTGTCCACGGCGCCGTGGTGCCGGTGTCGTGGCCGGCCGGGTCCGTCGCGGGTTCGGGGCGGGAGTGCACGGCGAGGGAGCGGCGGCCGGAGGCGTCCGGGGCGCCGACCCAGAGCTGGACCTGGACGCCCCCGTGCTCGGGGAGGACGAGCGGGGCGTGGAGCGTCAGTTCGTCGAGGTGGTCGCAGCCGACCTGGTCTCCGGCGCGTACGGCCAGTTCGACGAAGGCGGTGCCGGGCAGGACCACGGAGCCCATGACGGCGTGGTCGGCGAGCCACGGGTGGGTGTCGAGGGAGAGGCGGCCGGTGCAGAGGAGGCCGTCCGTGCCGGCGAGCGCCACGGCGGCGCCGAGCAGCGGGTGTCCCGCGCTGCCGAGTCCGGCGGCCGACACGTCGCCGGGGGGCCGGCCCGCGTCGAGCCAGTACGTCTCGCGCTGGAAGGCGTACGTGGGCAGGTCGACGCGCCGGGCATCGGTGCCCGCGTAGTAGGCGGCCCAGTCGACGGCCACGCCGCGGACGTGGAGCCGTGCGAGCGCCCCGGTGAGGGTCTCGGTCTCCGGGCGGCCCCGGCGGAGCAGGGGCACGAAGGCGGCGGTGTCGCCGGTGGGGCAGTCCTGGGCCAGCGCGGACAGGATCCCGTCCGGGCCGAGTTCGACGTAGTGCGCGACGTTGCGGTCGGCGAGGGTGCGGATGCCGTCGAGGAAGCGGACGGCGTCGCGGACGTGGCGTACCCAGAAGTCGGCCGAGGCGATCTCGTCGGTGACGCGTGTGCCGGTGAGGTTGGAGACGAGGGGGATGCGCGGGGACGCGTACGTGATCGACTCCGCGACCGTACGGAAGTCCTCCAGCATGCCGTCCATGTGCGGCGAGTGGAACGCGTGACTGACCGTCAGGCGCTTGGTCTTGCGGCCCTGTTCCTCGAAGCGGGCGGCGACGCCGAGCGCGTCGGCCTCGTCGCCGGCGACGACGACCGATCGCGGGCCGTTGATCGCCGCGATGCCGACCCGTTCGGTGAGCAGCGGCAGGACCTCGTCCTCCGACGCCTGGACGGCGATCATCGCGCCACCGGCGGGCAGGGCCTGCATCAGCCGCCCACGGGCGGCGACCAGGGTGCAGGCGTCCTCGAGGGAGAACACGCCGGCCACATGTGCGGCGGCGATCTCGCCGATCGAGTGACCGGTCAGGAAGTCGGGCTTCACGCCCCAGTTCTCGAGGAGCCGGTACAGCGCGACCTCGACCGCGAACAGCGCGGGCTGGGTGAACTCCGTCCGGTCGAGGGTGGCCTCGTCGTCCCCGAACAGGACGTCCTTGAGCGGCCGGGCGAGGTGGGGGTCCATCCCGGCGCAGACCGCGTCCAGCGCCTCGGCGAACACCGGGTAGGTGTCGTACAGTTCGCGGCCCATGGCCGGCCGCTGGCTGCCCTGGCCGGTGAACAGGAACGCCGTCTTGCCGGCGACCGGGCGGCCGAGGGTGACGCCCGGGGCGGCGGGGGCGGCCGTGTCTTCGGGGTCGAGCGCGGCGAGGGCGTCCAGCGCGGCGGTGAGGCCCGCCTCGTCGGGGGCCGTCAGGACCGCGCGGTGGTCGAAGGCGGTGCGCCCGGTGGCGAGGGAGAGGGCCGTGTCGCCGGCGCGGTGGCCGGGGTGGGCGGCCAGGTGGGCGTGGAGCTTGCGCGCCTGGTCGCGGAGGGCGGCCGGGGTCCTGGCGGAGAGGACCCAGAGCGGCGGTACGGGGGGCGCGGTGGCGGCGGGAGCGGTTTCCGCGGGCTCGTCGGCGTCGGGGACCTGTTCGAGGATGGTGTGGGCGTTGGTGCCGCTGATGCCGAACGAGGACACGCCCGCTCTGCGGGGCGCGCCGGTCTCGGGCCAGGGCACCGGCTCGGTGAGCAGGGAGACGGCGCCCTCGCTCCAGTCGACGTCGGGGGTCGGTGCGTCGACGTGCAGGGTCCGCGGGAGCACGCCGTGGCGCATGGCCATGACCATTTTGATGATGCCGGCGACACCGGCGGCGGCCTGGGTGTGGCCCAGGTTCGACTTGATGGAGCCGAGCCACAGCGGCCGGCCGTCGGGGCGGTCCTGCCCGTAGGTGGCGAGGAGCGCCTGGGCCTCGATGGGGTCGCCGAGGGTGGTGCCGGTGCCGTGGGCCTCCACGGCGTCGATCTGGGTGGCCGACAGGCGCGCCCCGGCGAGGGCCTGGCGGATGACGCGCTGCTGGGAGGGGCCGTTGGGGGCGGTCAGGCCGCTGCTGGCGCCGTCCTGGTTGACGGCGGAGCCCCGGACCAGCGCGAGGACGGGGTGGCCGTTGCGGCGGGCTTCGGAGAGCCGTTCCAGGACGAGCATGCCGGCGCCCTCGCCCCAGCCCGTACCGTCGGCGGCGGCGGCGAAGGACTTGCAGCGGCCGTCGCCGGCCAGGCCGCGCTGGCGGCTGAACTCGGTGAAGGTGCCGGGGGTGGACATGACGGTGACGCCACCGGCGAGGGCCAGCGCGCACTCGCCGTTGCGCAGTGCCTGGACGGCCAGGTGGACGGCGACGAGCGAGGAGGAGCAGGCGGTGTCGATGGTGACGGCGGGGCCCTCGAGCCCGAGGGTGTAGGCGATGCGGCCGGAGGCGATGCTGCCGGAGCTGCCGTTGCCGAGGAAGCCCTCGACCTCCTCGGGCACGCTGAACAGCCGTGCGGCGTAGTCGTGGTACATCAGTCCGGCGAAGACGCCGGTACGGCTGCCGCGCAGGCCGGCCGGGTCGATCCCGGCCCGCTCGATGGCCTCCCACGAGGTCTCCAGCAGCAGCCGCTGCTGCGGGTCCATGGCCAGGGCCTCGCGGGGCGAGATCCCGAAGAACGCGGCGTCGAACTCGGCGGCGTCGTGGAGGAACCCGCCGACCCGTTCGTACGCCTCGATGCCGGACTCGGGGTCGGGGTCGAAGAGGACCTCGTCGTCCCAGCCCCGGTCCGTGGGGTAGGGGGTGACGGCGTCGCCGCCCCGGGCGACGAGCTCCCACAGCCGTTCGGGGGTGTCGATGCCGCCGGGGTAGCGGCAGCTCATCGCGACGACCGCGATCGGCTCCTGCTCCCGCTCCTCGACCTCGCGCAGCCGTCGTCGTGCCTCGCGGAGATCGGTCGTCGCCCGCTTGAGGTAATCGAGGTACTTCTCCTCGTTCACCATTTACGCCATCCCCGTGGTCAGAGTCGGAAAGCTCGCGCGGAGCCGGTGGTTCGGAAGGAGGGAACCGCGGTGCGGTGCGTCCTGGAGCCGGTCAGGACAGCCCCAGTTCGTCGTCGAGGAGATCGAAGATCTCGTCGGCCGTCGCGGACTGGATTTCCCGCTCGTGGGCGGTGCTGTCCTGTGCACTGTGCGTTTCATTCCACTTCGCCAGAAGGTCTCGCAGCCGGGCGGTGATGCCCGCGCGTTCGACGTCGTCGGGGGCGACCGTCGAGAGGATCGATTCGAGCTTGTCGAGTTCCGCGTGGACGGGCCGGCGGGACGGGTCGCCCTGGCCGAGCCGCTCGCCGAGGTACGCGGCGAGCGCGGCGGGGGACGGGTAGTCGAAGATCAGCGTGACGGGAAGCCGCAGTCCGCTGTGCGCCGTGAGCCGGTTGCGCAGGTCGACCGCCGTCAGCGAGTCGAAGCCCAGGTCGAGGAAGCCCCGCCCGGCATCGACGTCGTCCGCGTCCCGGTGGCCGAGCACGGCGGCCACCTGGCCGCGGACCAGCTCCATGAGCGCCTGGTCGCGTTCGGCGGGCGCCAGGCCCGCGAGGCGCTCCTCGAGGGAGCCGGCGGGGTCGGTGGCGTGCCGGTTCGCGGTGCGCGTCCCGGAGTCGGCGGCGCGGCGCGCGGGGGTGCGCACCAGGCCGCGCAGCAGCGGCGGCAGGGTGCCGTCGGCGGCCTGGGCGCGCAGGGCCGCCGGTTCGGTCCGCATGGGTACGAGGACGGCGTCGTCCAGCGTGTGGGCGGTGTCGAACAGCGCGAGGCCCTCGTGGGGGGCGAGCGCGGCCACCCCGGAGCGGGCCATGCGGGCCAGGTCGGTGTCGTCCAGGGCGCCGGCCATGCCGTCGGCGGCGGCCCACAGGCCCCAGGCCAGTGACCGGCCGGGCAGCCCGTGGGCGCGCCGGTGCTGGGCGAGGGCGTCCAGGTAGCTGTTGGCGGCGGCGTAGTTGCCCTGGCCGGCGGCGCCGAAGCAGCCGGCGACGGAGGAGAAGAGCACGAACGCGGTGAGGGGGTGGCCCTCGGTCAGCTCGTGCAGGTTCCATGCCGCGTCGACCTTGGGGCGGAGGACGGTGTCGAGGCGTTCGGGGGTGAGGGAGTCGATGATGCCGTCGTCGAGAACGCCGGCGGTGTGGACGACGGCCGTGAGCGGATGGTCCTGGGGTACGGCGGCGAGGACCGCCGCCAGGGCCTGCCGGTCGGACGCGTCGCAGGCCGCCCAGGTCACCCCCGCACCGGACTCGGCCAGCTCCCGGGCGAGCTCTGCCGCACCGGGCGCAGCTTCACCCCGGCGGCTGAGCAGCAGCAGATGCCGCACACCGTGCTCGGCCACCAGATGACGGGCCACCAGCCGGCCGAGCGTACCCGTCGCACCGGTCACCAGCACCGTCCCCTCGGCCCCGTACGCAGAGGTCCCGACGGAGGCGGTGGCGGAGTCGGCGGTCTCGGAGTCGGCGGTGGCGAAGTCGGCGGTCGCGGCGTCGGGCGTTTCGGAGGCCGCCCGGGCGATCCGGCGCAGGCGGAAGGCGTGCGCCTCGCCGGCCCGCAGCGCGAGCTGCGGCTCGTCGGTCGCGAGCGCCGCGGCCAGGGCCCCGAAAGAGGCCTCGGTGCCGTCGGTGTCCGCGAGGACGAACCGGCCGGGGTTCTCCGACTGCGCGGACCGCACCAGGCCCCACACGGGCGCGTGGGTCAGGTCCGCGACCCGCTCGCCGGGGGCGGCGGCGACCGCGCCCCGGGTCAGGACCACCAGCCGGGAGCCGTCGAGGCGTTCCTCGGCCTGCCACTCCTGGACCAGGGCGAGCGCCTGGTGCGTGGCCGTCCTGGCGGCCGCGGCGGGGTCTCCGCCGGAGGCGCCGGGCGACAGGGGGACGACGACGACGTCGGGTGCCGTGGCGCCCGCCGCGAGGTCGGCGCGCAGCTCGCCGAGGCCCGCGTACACGTCGAGCCGTTCGCCCGCGACCCTGAGGTCGGGTGCGTCGGCGCCGAGCACGGCCCAGCGCTCCCCGGCGGGGACGGCCCCGGCGGGCAGGGCCAGCGGGGTCCACTCGACGCCGAACAGCGACTCGTGGTGCGCGGCACCGTCCCGGCCGAGCTGCTCCGCCGTGACGGGCCGGAGGACCAGGGAGTCGACGGAGGCCACCGGCGCGCCGGTGGAGTCGGCGACGTCCAGGGCGACACCGCCGGACCCGGTGGCGGTCAGCCGGACGCGCAGTCCGGCGGCTCCGGACGCGTGCAGCCGTACACCGGTCCAGGCGAAGGGCAGTCGGGCCCCTTCGGCCGGGGCGTCGGTGGACGCGCCGGGGGTGCCGAGGCCGAGGGCGTGCAGGGCGGCGTCGAGCAGTGCCGGGTGCACCCCGTAGGCGGCGGCGTCGGCCTCGTGGGCCTCGTCGAGGGTGACCTCGACGAACAGTTCGTCGCCTCGCCTCCAGACGGCGCTCAGCCCCTGGAAGGCGGGCCCGTAGCCGAGCCCCGCCGCTGCCGCCGCCGGGTAGAACCCGTCGGTGGGGACGGGCTCCGCGCCGGCCGGCGGCCACTGGGCCAGGTCGGCGGCGCGCGTGGGCGCGGTGCGGGCCAGGACACCGGTGGCGTGCCGGGTCCACGGCTCGTCGGCCGGGGCGTCGGCGCGGCGGGAGTGCAGGGTCAGCGTCCGGCGCCCGGAGTCGTCCGGTGCGTCGACGGCGAGCTGGAGCTGGACGGCGCCCTGGTCGGGCAGGGTGAGCGGGGCTTCGATGGCCAGCTCGTCGAGGGTGTCGCAGCCGGCCTGTTCAGCGGCCCGCAGGGCCAGTTCGACGAACGCGGTGCCGGGCAGCAGGACGGTGTCCATGACCGTGTGGTCGGCGAGCCAGGGGTGGGTGGACAGCGCGAGGCGCCCGGTGAGGACCAGTCCGCCGGAGGCGGGCAGGTCGACGGTGGCGCCGAGCAGCGGGTGGCCGGCCGTCTCCAGGCCCGCCGCCATCACGTCCTCGGTGGACACGCCGACGTCGAGCCAGTAGCGCTTGCGCTGGAAGGCGTACGTGGGCAGCTCGACCCGCCGGGCGCCGGTCCCGGCGTAGTAGGCGTCCCAGTCGACCGTCACGCCCTGCACGTGGGCGCGGGAGAGGGCGGTCGCCAGCGTGACGGCCTCGGGGCGGCCGGTGCGCAGGGCGGGCACGAAGACCGCGTCGGTGTCGCCGGTCACGCACTCCTCGGCGAGGGCGGACAGGACGCCGTCGGGGCCGAGTTCGAGGTACGTGGTGACGCCCTCGGCTTCGAGGGTGCGGACGCCGTCGAGGAAGCGGACCGCCTCGCGGACATGGCGTACCCAGAAGTCGGCGGACGCCATGTCGTCGGTGACGAGCGCGCCGGTCAGGTTCGACACGACGGGGATGCGGGGCGTTCCGTAGACCAGCCCCTCGGCGACCTTGCGGAAGTCGGCGAGCATGCCGTCCATGTGCGGCGAGTGGAACGCGTGGCTGACGGCCAGGCGCTTGGTCTTACGGCCCTGGGCCTCGAAGACCTGGGCGATGGCGACCGCCGGGTCCTCGTCACCCGCGACCACGACCGACCGCGGGCCGTTGATCGCCGCGATGCTCACCCGCTCGGTGAGCATCGGCAGGACCTCGTCCTCCGACGCCTGCACCGCGATCATCACGCCACCGCCGGGCAGCGCCTGCATCAGCCGCCCGCGGGCGGCGACCAGCTCACCGGCGTCCTGGAGGGAGAGCACCCCCGCGACGTGCGCGGCGGCGATCTCACCGATCGAATGGCCGGCGAGGAAGTCCGGCGTCAGGCCCCACGACTCGACCAGCCGGAACAGCGCCACCTCGACCGCGAACAGCGCGGGCTGGGTGAACTCGGTCCGGTCGAGCGCGGCCCGGTCGTCGCCGAACAGGACGTCCTTCAGCGGTGTGCCGAGGTGCCGGTCCAGTTCGGCACAGACCTCGTCCAGCGCCCGCGCGAAGGCGGGGTACGTCTCGGACAGCTCACGCCCCATCCCCGGCCGCTGGCTCCCCTGGCCGGTGAAGAGGAAGGCCGTGCGGCCCTCGCGGGCGGTGCCGCGCACGAGTCCCGCCGTGTCCTCGCCGCGCGCCAGGGCGTTCAGGCCGCGCAGCAGGTCGGCGCGGTCCCCGGCGAGCAGCGCGGCCCGCTGTTCCAGCGCCGAGCGGGTGGTCGCCAGGGACAGGCCCAGGTCGACGGTGCGCAGCCCCGGGTCGGCCTGGACGTGCGCGTGGAGGCGGCGGGCCTGGGCGCGCAGCGCGTCCTCGCCGCGGGCCGAGACCAGCAGCGGGACGGGTACCCGTCCGGCGGCGGTGCCGGGTGCCGGCGGGGCCGGTGCGGGCTCCGGCTCGGGGGCCTGCTCGATGATGGCGTGCGCGTTGGTGCCGCTGATGCCGAACGAGGAGACGCCCGCGCGGCGCGGCCGTCCGGTCTCCGGCCACTCCACGGCCTCGGTGAGGAGGGACACGGCGCCCGCCGACCAGTCGACGTGCGGGGTGGGCTCGTCGACGTGCAGGGTCCGCGGGAGCACCCCGTGGCGCATCGCCATGACCATCTTGATGACGCCGGCGACGCCCGAGGCGGCCTGGGTGTGGCCGAGGTTGGACTTCACCGAGCCGAGCAGCAGCGGCTGGTCGCCGGTGTGCTCCTGACCGTAGGTGGCGAGGAGGGCCTGGGCCTCGATGGGGTCGCCCAGGGTGGTGCCGGTGCCGTGCGCCTCGACGGCGTCGACCTGTGCGGCGGTGACCCCGGCGTTGGCGAGCGCTGCGCGGATGACGCGCTGCTGGGAGGGGCCGTTGGGGGCGGTGAGCCCGTTGCTGGCGCCGTCCTGGTTGACGGCCGAGCCGCGCACGACCGCCAGGACCTGGTGGCCGTTGCGGCGGGCGTCGGACAGCCGCTCCAGCAGGAGCATGCCGGCGCCCTCGCCCCAGCCCGTACCGTCCGCCGCGGCGGCGAAGGACTTGCAGCGGCCGTCGGCGGCCAGGCCCCGCTGGCGGCTGAACTCGATGAACGTGCCGGGGGTGAACATCACGGTGACACCGCCCGCGAGGGCCAGGGAGCACTCGCCGTTGCGCAGCGCCTGCGCGGCGAGGTGCAGGGCCACCAGCGACGACGAGCAGGCCGTGTCGACGGTGACCGCGGGTCCCTCCAGGCCGAAGGTGTAGGCGACGCGGCCCGACACGATGCTGCTGGAGCTGCCGGTGCCGAGGTAGCCCTCGACGCCGTCGGGCACGGCGTGCAGGCGTGCGCCGTAGTCGTGGTACATGACGCCCGCGAAGACGCCGGTACGGCTGCCCCGTACGGTCGCCGGGTCGATCCCGGCCCGCTCGAAGGCCTCCCAGGTCGTCTCCAGCAGCAGTCGCTGCTGCGGGTCCATCGCCAGCGCCTCACGCGGCGAGATGCCGAAGAAGGAGGCGTCGAACTCGGCGGCGTCGTGCAGGAACCCGCCGTCCCGCGCGTAGGACGTGCCCTGGCTCTCCGGGTCGGGGTCGTACAGTCCCTCGGTGTCCCAGCCGCGGTTCTCGGGGAGCCGGGTGATGCCGTCCGCCCCGGCGGTGAGCATCTGCCACAAGTCCTCCGGGCTGCGTACGTCCCCGGGGTAGCGGCAGCTCATGGCGACGATCGCGATGGGCTCGTCGTCGGCCGCGGTGGTGACGGGGCCGCCGGTCGCCGCGGCCGCGGCGTCGTCCCCGTCGCCCTCGTCGCCGAGGAGTTCGGCGCGCAGGTGGCGGGCGAGGACGGTCGGGTCCGGATAGTCGAAGATCAGGGTGGCGGGCAGGCGCAGCGCGGTCGCGGCGTTCAGGCGGTTGCGGAGTTCCACGGCGGTGAGCGAGTCGAAGCCCAGCTCCTTGAACGCCCGGCCCGACTCGACGGCCGCCGGGCCCGCGTGGCCCAGCACCGCGGCGACCTGGGTGCGCACCACGTCCAGCAGGGCGCGGTCCTGTTCGGCGGCGGACAGGCCCGCCAGCCGGCGGCGCAGCTCGGTCTCGCCGGCCCCGGCGGTGGTGGCGGCGTCGACGGTACGCCGGGTCACTCCCCGGACGAGCCCGCGCAGCAGGGGCGCGACGGTGCCCGCCGCGGCCTGGGCGCGCAGGGCCTCGGTGTCGACCCGCATGAGGGCCACGGCCGCGTCGTCGAGGGAGACGGCCGTGTCGAACAGGCCCAGTCCGTCGGCGGCCGTCAGCGGCGGCAGTCCGGCCCGGCGCATCCGGTTGACGTCGGCCGCGTCGAGCGCGCCGGCCATGCCGTCGGCGACGGACCACAGGCCCCAGGCCATCGCGGTGGCCGGGAGGCCGTGGGCGCGGCGGTGCTGGGCGAGGGCGTCCAGGAAGGAGTTGGCGGCGGCGTAGTTGCCCTGGCCGGGGCCGCCGAAGAGGCCGGAGGTGGAGGAGAAGACCACGAACGCCGACAGGTCGAGGTCGCGGGTCAGCTCGTGCAGGTGCCAGGCCGCGTCGACCTTGGGGCGCAGGACCGTGGACAGCCGCTCGGGGGTCAGCGAGGTGATGACCCCGTCGTCGAGGACGCCCGCGGTGTGGACGACGGCGCTCAGCGGGTGCTCGGCGGGAACGTCCGCGAGCAGCGCGGCCAGCGCGTCCCGGTCGGCCACGTCGCACGCGGCCCAGGTCGCGTGGGCGCCGGATTCGGCGAGTTCGGCGGTGAGTTCGGCGGCGCCCGGCGCGTCGGCACCGCGACGGCCGACGAGGAGCAGCCGGTCCACGCCGTGCTCGGCGACCAGGTGCCGGGCGGTGAGCCGGCCCAGCGCACCGGTCGCGCCGGTGATCAGGACCGTTCCGCCGGGTCCGAACGCGGGGGCGCGGCCGGGCTCGTCCTGCCCGGTCTCGACGCGGGCGAGGCGGGGGACGCGCACGGAGCCGGCACGCAGCGCGAACCGCTCCTCGTCCGAGGCGAGGGCCGCCCCGAGGGCGCGGTCGGACAGGTCGTGCCCGTCGGTGTCGACGAGCGCGATCCTGCCGGGGTTCTCCGTCTGCGCGGACCGCAGCAGGCCCCACGCCGTGGCGGCGGCCAGATCGGTGACGTCCTCGTCCGGGCCGGCCGCGACCGCCCCGCGGGTGAGGAACACCAGACGGGAGGCGGCGAACCGCTCGTCGGCCAGCCAGGTCCGGGCGAGCGCCAGCGCGTCATGGGCGGCGGCGTGCACGGCCGCCGGGGTGAGGGCGCCGGACAGCGGCGCCCGCTCGACGAGCACCTCGTCCGGTACGGCCGTCCCGGCGTCGACGGCGGCGGCGAGCGCGGCCAGGTCGGGATACCGGTCGGCGTCGGGGTGACGGTCGGAGCCGGGGTACCGGTCGGCGTCGGGGTGACGGTCGGAGCCGGGGTGACGGTCGGGGCCGTCGCCTGCGGGGCCGGTGGGGGTGAGGGACGTGGCGGGGCCGGTGAGGAGCGCGTACCGGACCGCGGGGGCGGTGGTGTGCGCGTCGGTGCCGGGCAGCTCCGTCCACTGCTGGCGGAACACCGACTCGTGGTAGGTCGTACGGGCCGCGCGGAGCTGGTCGGCCGTCACCGGGCGCAGCCCCAGCGACTCGACGGTCGCGACCGGGGCGCCCGAGGCGTCGGCGATCTCCAGCCGGACCCCTTCGGCGCCGGCCGGCGAGAGGCGGACCCGCAGCGCGGCGGCACCGCCCGCGTGCAGCGACACGCCCGACCAGGCGAAGGGCAGCCTGCCCCGGCCGTCGTCGGCGCCGATGCCGCCCAGGCCGATGGCGTGCAGGGCCGCGTCCAGCAGCGCCGGGTGCAGACCGAACCGGCCGGCCTCGTCCTCGGTGCCCTCCGGCAGCCTGACCTCGGCGTAGACCTCGCCGTCCCGCTGCCATGCCGTGCGCAGGCCCCGGAAGGTGGGCCCGTAGGCGAACCCGATGTCGGCGAGCTGGTCGTACCGCCCGTCCAGGTCCACCTCGGTGGCGCCGGCCGGGGGCCAGTCCGCCGGGCCGGACGCGGCCGGGGTGCGCCCGCCCACGGCGAGCACACCGCTGGCGTGCCGCGTCCACGGCTCCTCGGCCGCCAGCCCCTCGGCCCGCGAGTGCAGGGCGAGCGGGCGGCGCCCGTCCTCCTCGGCCGCGCCCACCCACACGCGGAGCTGGACGCCCCCGTGCTCGGGCAGGACCAGCGGGGCCTCCAGCGTCAGCTCCTCGAGGTGGTCGCAGCCGAGCTGGTCACCGGCGCGGGTGGCCAGCTCCACGAAGGCGGTGCCGGGCAGCAGGACACTGCCGAGGATCGCGTGGTCGGCCAGCCAGGGGTGCGTGGAGAGCGCCAGCCGCCCGGCGAACACCATGCCGTCCGACTCGGGCAGGGCGACCCCGGCGCTCAGCAGCGGGTGCCGGGTGTCGTCCAGGCCGATCGCCTCGACGTCGCCGAGGTGGAGGGAGGAGACGGCCGGCCAGTAGCGCTGCCGCTGGAAGGCGTACGTCGGCAGGTCGACCCGCCGGGCGCCCGTGCCGGCGAAGTACGCCGCCCAGTCGACGGGGACGCCATGGGCGTGTGCCTGGGCGAGGGCGGTGGTGACGGTCTCCGCCTCGGGCCGGCCGTTGCGCAGCGCGGGCGCGAAAACGGGGTCGGTGTCGGTGTCGGTGTCGCCGGTCAGGCAGTCCTGGGCCAGGGCCGACAGGATCCCGTCGGGGCCGAGTTCCAGGTACGTGGTGACCCCGGCGGCCTCCAGCGCCCGGACACCGTCCAGGAACCGCACGGCTTCCCGGACGTGCCGTACCCAGAAGTCCGCCGAACCCATCTCGTCCGTGACCAGCGCACCGGTCAGATTCGACACGACGGCGATACGCGGAGCCTCGTACGAGATCGACTCCGCGACGGTACGGAAGTCGTCCAGCATGCCGTCCATGTGCGGCGAGTGGAACGCATGGCTCACGCTCAGCCGCTTGGTCTTACGACCCTGCTGCTCGAAGTGCTCGGCGATGGACACCGCGTCCGCTTCGTCGCCCGCGACCACGACCGACTGCGGGCCGTTGATCGCCGCGATGCTCACCCGCTCGGTGAGCAGCGGAAGGACCTCGTCCTCCGAGGCTTGGACCGCGATCATCACGCCACCGGACGGCAGCGCCTGCATCAGACGGCCACGAGCCGCCACCAGCGTGCAGGCATCCTCCAGGGACAGCACCCCGGCCACATGGGCGGCCGCGATCTCACCGATCGAATGCCCCGCCAGATAGTCGGGCTTCACGCCCCAGCTCTCGACGAGCCGGAACAGCGCCACCTCGACCGCGAACAGCGCGGGCTGGGTGAACTCCGTGCGGTCCAGCGCGGCCCGGTCGTCGCCGAACAGGACGTCCTTCAGCGGTACGTCGAGATGGGCGTCCAGGTGCGCGCAGGCCGCGTCCAGCGCGTCCGCGAACGCCGGGAAGGCCTCGTACAGGCCACGGCCCATGCCCGGCCGCTGGCTGCCCTGACCGGTGAACAGGAACGCCGTCTTCCCGGCGACCGGCGAGCCGGTGACGACGCCCGCCGCCGTGCCGTCGTCCGCCAGCGCGGCGAGGCCCGCCAGCAGACCCTCACGGTCCGCGGCGACCACGGCCGCGCGCTGCTCGAACGCCGAGCGGCCGACCGCCAGGGACAGGCCCAGGTCCACCGGGCGCAGTTCGGGGTGCCGTGTGGCGTGGGCGTGGAGCCGGCGGGCCTGGTCGCGCAGGGCGTCCCGGCTCCTGGCCGAGACGAGCCACGGCAGCGGGCCGTCGCCGCGTCCGGCGGCCGCGGGGGGCGCGGGGAGGTCGGCGGGCGTGCCCTCGGGCAGGTCGTCCTGGGCAGGGGCCTGCTCGATGATGGTGTGGGCGTTCGTTCCGCTGATGCCGAAGGACGAGACGCCGGCCCGGCGCGGGCGGCCGGTCTCCGGCCACGCCTGTGCCTCGGCCAGCAGGCGTACGCGGCCCGCCGTCCAGTCGACGTGCGGGGTCGGCTCGTCGACGTGCAGGGTCTGCGGGAGCACTCCGTGCCGCATCGCCAGCACCATCTTCATCACCCCGGCGACACCGGCGGCGGCCTGGGTGTGGCCCAGGTTCGACTTGATGGAGCCGAGCAGCAGCGGCCGGTCCTCGGGCCGGTCCTGGCCGTAGGTGGCCAGCAGCGCCTGCGCCTCGATCGGGTCGCCCAGCTTGGTGCCGGTGCCGTGCGCCTCGACGGCGTCGACGTCGGCGGTCGTGAGGCCGCCACCGGCGAGGGCCTGGCGGATGACGCGCTGCTGGGAGGGGCCGTTGGGGGCCGTGAGCCCGTTGCTGGCGCCGTCCTGGTTGATCGCCGAGCCGCGGACGACCGCCAGCACCGGGTGCCCGTTCTTGCGCGCGTCCGACAGGCGCTCGACGAGGAGCATGCCGACGCCCTCGCCCCAGCCCGTGCCGTCGGCGGCGGCCGCGAAGGCCTTGATGCGGCCGTCCTCCGCCAGACCCCGCTGGCGGCTGAAGTCGATGAAGGAGGCGGGGGTGGACATCACCGTCACGCCACCGGCCAGCGCCATGGTGCACTCGCCCTGCCGCAGCGCCTGGATCGCCCAGTGCAGGGCGACGAGCGACGACGAGCAGGCGGTGTCCACGGTGACGGCCGGGCCCTCCAGGCCCAGGACGTAGCTGACACGGCCGGAGACGACGCTCGCGGCGTTGCCGGTGCCGAGGAAGCCCTCGACGCCGTCGGGGGCGGCCAGGATGAGGTTCAGGTAGTCCTGGCCGTTGGTGCCGGTGAAGACGCCGATCTGTTCGCCCCGCACGGTGGCGGGGTCGATGCCGGCCCGCTCGAAGGCCTCCCAGGACGTTTCGAGGAGCAGCCGCTGCTGCGGGTCCATCGCCAGCGCCTCGCGCGGCGAGATCCCGAAGAACGCCGGGTCGAAGTCGGTGGCGTCGGCGAGGAAGCCGCCCTCGCGGACGTAACTGGTGTTCTCGGCGACGGACTCGGGGTCGTACAGCCCGTCCAGGTCCCAGCCGCGGTCGGCGGGGAACCCGGAGATGGCGTCGCGGCCGCTGACGAGCAGCTCCCAGAGGTCCTCCGGGGTGCGCACACCGCCGGGGAAGCGGCAGCTCATCGCGACGATCGCGATCGGGTCGTCGTCGGTGGCCGGCGCGGCGGACGCGGCGGCGCGGTGGGCCGTGTCCGGTGCCCGCGAGCCGAGCAGTTCGTCCTGGAGGAAGGAGGCCAGGGCGAAGGAGTTGGGGTAGTCGAAGATCAGGGTCGCGGGCAGCCGCAGGCCGGTGCGGGCGGTGAGGAGGTTACGGATCTCCACCGCGGTGAGGGAGTCGAAGCCGAGGTCCCGGAAGGCGCTGGCCGGGTCGACGGATTCCGGTCCGGCGTGGCCGAGCACGGCGGCCACCTGGGTGCGGACGAAGTCCAGGGCCAGCCGGTCGCGTTCGTCGGCGGGGGCGTCCGCGAGGCGCGCGGCGAGGGTGTCGGCGGGGCCGCCGGGCTCACCGGCGGTGGCGGACCCCTGGGCCTCGGTGAGGGCCTGGGCGGCCTCCGGGAGGTCTCCGATCAGCGGGCAGGGGCGTACGGCGGTGAGACCGGGGGCCAGCCGCTGCCAGTCGATGTCGGCGACGACGGAGGCGGTCTCGTCCAGGGTGAGTGCCGTGCGCAGCGCGGACAGGGCCGTCGTGGGCGCGAGGGCGGGCAGGCCGGACTGCCGGAGACGTTCGGCGACGAGGTCGTCGGTGGCCATGCCGCCGTCGGCCCAGGCGCCCCAGGCGAGCACGGTGGCGGGCAGCCCGTCGGCGCGGCGCTGCTCGGCGAGGGCGTCGAGGTGGGCGTTGGCGGCGGCGTAGTTGGCCTGTCCGGCGGCGCCGAAGACGGCGGCGACGGAGGAGAAGAGGACGAAGGCGGACAGGTCCAGGTCGCGGGTCAGCTCGTGCAGGACGTGCGCCGCGTGGGCCTTGGGACGCAGCACGCCGGCGAGACGGCCCGGCGTCTGGGCGTCCAGGACGCCGTCGTCGAGTACGCCGGCGGCGTGGACGACCGTGGTCAGGGGGTGCTCGGCCGGGACGGCCGCGAGGAGCGCGGCGACGGCGTCGCGGTCGGCGACGTCGCAGGCGGCGAAGGTGACCTCGGCGCCCAGCTCGCGCAGTTCGGCGGCGAGTTCGCCGGTGCCCTCGGCGTCCGGGCCGCGCCTGCTGACCAGCAGCAGGTGGTCGGCCCCGGCGGTGGCGAGGAGGCGGGCGACGTGCCGGCCGAGTGCGCCGGTGCCGCCGGTGACCAGGGCGGTGCCGGTGGTGGTCCACTCGGTGGCGGGGCGCTCCTCGCGGGGGGCGCGGGCCAGTCGGCGGACGAAGACGCCGGTGGAGCGTACGGCGAGGTGGTCCTCGGTGCCGAGGCCGCCCAGGACGTCGGCGAGGCGGCCGGTGGCGCGCTCGTCGGGCGTCTCGGGCAGGTCGACGAGGCCGCCCCAGCGGTGCGGGATTTCGAGGGCGGCGGTGCGGCCGAGGCCCCAGACCTGGGCCTGGGTGACGCTGGCGAGCCGGTCGGAGCGGCCGGTGGAGACCGCGCCCCGGGTGGCGGCCCACAGCGGGGCGTCGACACCGGCGTCGCCCAGGGCCTGGACCAGGGCGGTGGTGGCGGCGAGCCCGGCGGACAGCGCCGGGTCCTCGGGGTGGGGCCGCTCGTCGAGTGCCAGCAGCGACAGCACGCCGACGGGGGCGCCGACGGGCGAGGCGGCTGTGGCGGTGGCGTCGGCGGTGGCGGCTCCGGCGGCGGCGGTGGCGTCGGCGGCGGCTTCGGTGGCCGCTCCGGTCCGCGCGAGGGTGTCGCCGATGTGCCGGGCCATGGCGGCGCGGTCGTCGAGGGCCGCGTCGAGTACGAGGGTGCTGACGGTGGCCCCGCGGGCGGTCAGCGCGGCCCGGGCCGCCGTGGCCCACGGGTCGTCCGCGTGTCCGGCGGGGACGGCGAGCAGCCAGTTCCCGGTGAGGGGTGCGGAGGTCGTGTCCGTGAGCGGCTTCCAGGTGACCCGGTAGCGCCAGCCGTCCACGGTGTCGCGGTCACGGTGGCGGCGGTGCCAGGCGGAGAGGGCGGGCAGCACGCTGCTGAGCGGCTCGTCCCCGTCGACGCCGAGGGTGTCGGCGAGCGCGGCGAGGTCCTCGCTGTCGACGACCTCCCAGAACTTGGCGTCCCCGGTGCCCAGTTCGCCGCCGTCGGCGGGGCCCGTGAGGTCGGTGAAGGGGTCGCGCGGCCAGTACAGCTCGCGCTGGAAGGCGTACGTGGGCAGGTCGACGCGCCGGGCGCCGGTGCCGGCGAACCGGGCGGCCCAGTCCGGGGACAGTCCGCGCACATGGGCGCCCGCGACGGCCGCGGTCACCGACCAGACCTCGCTCCGGCCGGCGCGCAGCGCGGGCAGGAAGGCCGCGGCACGCGGGCCGGTGGCGGTCCGGCACTCCTGGCCGAGGGCGGACAGGACGCCGCCGGGGCCGAGTTCGACGTACGTGGTGACCCCGCGGCTCTCCAGCCAGCGGACGCCGTCGAGGAACCGGACGGCCTCGCGGACGTGGCGTACCCAGAAGTCGGCGGTGGCGATCTCGTCGGTGGCCAGGGCGCCGGTGAGGTGGGTGACGAGCGGGATGCGCGGGCTCTCGTACGCGATGCGGTCCGCGACCTCGCGGAAGGCGTCGAGCATGCCGTCCATGTGCGGCGAGTGGAACGCGTGGCTGACCGTCAGGCGCTTGGTCTTGCGGCCCTGGGCCTCGAAGTGCGCGGCGACGGTGACCGCGTCGGCCTCGTCACCGGCGACGACGACCGACCGAGGGCCGTTGATGGCGGCGATGCTCACCCGGTCCGTCAGGAGCGGGAGGACCTCGTCCTCCGACGCCTCGACGGCGATCATGACGCCACCGGCGGGCAGCGCCTGCATCAGCCGGCCGCGGGCGGCCACCAGCGTGCAGGCGTCCTCCAGCGAGAACACCCCGGCCACATGGGCGGCGGCGATCTCGCCGATCGAGTGACCGGCCAGGAAGTCGGGCTTCAGGCCCCAGCTCTCCACCAGGCGGTACAGCGCGACCTCGACCGCGAACAGTGCGGGCTGGGTGAACTCCGTCCGGTCGAGGGCGTCCCGGTCGTCACCGAACAGGACGTCCTTCAGCGGGCGGGCGAGGCGTGCGTCGAGCTGGGCGCAGACCGCGTCCAGCGCCTCCGCGAACACCGGGTACGTCTCGTACAGTTCACGGCCCATGCCCAGTCGCTGGCTGCCCTGACCGGTGAACAGGAACGCCAGTTTGCCCTCGGTGGCGCTGCCTTCGAAGACGTCGGCGGAGGGGCGGCCCTCGGCGACTGCCGCGAGCCCGGCCATCAGGGTGTCCCGGTCGTGGGCGACGACGGCGGCCCGGCGGTCCAGGGCGGCCCGGGTGAGGGCCTGCGAGAAGGCGACGTCGGCGAGACCGAGGCCCGGGCGGGTGGTGAGGTGGGCGTGCAGGGCCGCGGCCTGGGAACGCAGCGCGGCCTCGGTCCGGCCGGACAGGACCACGGGCAGGGCGGCCGTCCGGCCGCTCGGGGACGACGCGTCGGCGGCGGTCCCCGGGGCGGTCCCCGGCGTGCCCTCCGCGCCGCTCTCGGACGCGCCTTCCGCGCCGCTCTCCGGGGCGCTCTCCAGGATGATGTGGGCGTTGGTGCCGCTCATGCCGAACGACGAGACGCCGATGCGGCGCGGCTGGTCGGTCAGCGGCCACGGCCGCGCCTCGGTGAGCAGGGACACGTCCCCCGCCGACCAGTCGACGTGCGGCGTCGGCTCGTCCACGTGCAGGGTGCGCGGCAGCACACCGTGGCGCATCGCCATGACGCTCTTGATGACGCCCGCGACACCGGCGGCGGCCTGGGCGTGGCCGATGTTGGTCTTGAGGGAGCCGAGCCACAGCGGCCGGCCGTCGGGGCGGTCCTGGCCGTAGGTGGCGATGAGGGCCTGCGCCTCGATGGGGTCGCCGAGCCCGGTTCCGGTGCCGTGGGCCTCGACCGCGTCGACCTGGTCGGGGGTGAGCCGGGCGTTGGAGAGGGCCTGGAGGATGACGCGCTGCTGGGAGGGGCCGTTGGGGGCGGTCAGGCCGTTGCTCGCGCCGTCCTGGTTGACGGCGGTGCCACGGATGACGGCGAGGACGGGATGCCCCTTGCGGCGCGCGTCGGAGAGCCGCTCGACGAGCAGGATGCCGACGCCCTCGGCGAGGCTGAACCCGTCGGCGTCGGGCGAGAACGCCTTGCACCGTCCGTCGGTGGCGAGCCCGCGCTGCTTGCTGTAGTCGATGAACGTGCCGGGCGCCGACATCAAGGTGGCACCGCCCGCGAGCGCCAGCGAGCACTCGCCGTTGCGCAGCGCCTGCACGGCCAGGTGGAGGGCGACCGAGGAGGACGAGCAGGCGGTGTCGACGGTGACGGCGGGGCCCTCGAGCCCGAAGGTGTAGGAGAGCCGGCCGGAGGCGACGCTCGCCGCGTTGCCGGTGCCGAGGTAGCCCTCCACGTTCTCGGACGAGCTCAGCAGCGCGGTGAGGTAGTCGTGGTTGCTGGTGCCGACGAAGACGCCGACCTGCTTGCCGCGCATCGACGTCGGGTCGATCCCGGCCCGCTCGAACGCCTCCCACGAGGTCTCCAGCAGCAGCCGCTGCTGCGGGTCCATCGCCAGCGCCTCGCGCGGGGATATGCCGAACAGGGACGGGTCGAAACGCGCGAAGTCCTGGACGAAGCCGCCCTGGTTGGCGTAGCTCGTGCCCGGGTGCTCGGGGTCCGGGTGGTAGACGGTGTCCATGTCCCAGCCGCGGTCGGCGGGGAAGCCGGTGATGGCGTCACCGCCGTCGACGACGAGCTGCCACAGCTCCTCGGGCGAGGTGATGCCACCGGGGTACCGGCAGCCCATGCCGACGATGGCGATGGGGTCCTGGTTCTTCGCCTCGACGTCACGCAGCCGCTGACGCGTCTGGTGCAGATCCGCCGTCACCAGCTTCAGGTAGTCCCGCAGCGTCTCTTCATTCGCCATTTAACGCAACCACCCATTTGCAGCAGACGGCATAGGAATCTGTTTTGGAAAAGGCCGAGAATTACATCGGGTATTCAGTCGGCCCAGCCGTGACCGAATCGACTGATCAGCGGCAGGCTATTCGCCGCTCAATCCTCCCGACAACCCCTAACTGCCCCCTACGCACCCCTGGATGGGAGGGTGCGTAGGGGGCAGTGGGGCCCTACGTGAATTCGCCCAGGGGGCTGACCATCCTGACCAATAACCGGAGTTCCGTCAATAACCGAATGCCTGGGATATCCGGTCGGACCGGCCCGGTGTCCGGCCGGGTGGCCGGGCGGTCGAGCGTGGCCCGGAATCGGTCAGGCGCGGCCCAGCCCCTTGTTGATGAAGGCGAACAGCTCCTCGTCGCTCGCGTCCTGGAGCAGTTCGACCTCGTCGAGGACACCGTCCGCCGGGCCGGCCGGTCCCGTCCCGGTCCCGTCGGCCACCGAGGCCGCCGAGGCCGCCGGGTCCTCGCTCTCGTTCCACTTCGCCAGCAGCGACTGGAGCCGCATGGTCACCCGGGCCCGTACGACGTTGTCGGCCGTGCCCCCCTCCAGGACCGCCTCCAGCTTGTCCAGCTCCTCCAGCAGCGGGGCCCCGCCGGCCGCCGCGTCCGGAACGATCCCGGCACGGAGGAAGGCGGCGACGGCGGCGGGCGTCGGGTGGTCGAAGACCAGGCTGGCGGGCAGCTTCAGGCCGCTCGCCGCACCGAGCCGGTTGCGCAGCTCGACCGAGGTGAGCGAGTCGAAGCCCAGCTCCTTGAACGCCCGGCCCGCCTCGACCGCCGACAGGTCGGGGTGGCCCAGGACGGCCGCCACGGCGGTGCGGACCAGCTCCAGCAGCAGCCGCTCCTGCTCCACCTCCGGCAGCCCGGCGAGCTGCCGGCCGAGCGCCACTCCCCCGGCCTGCTCGTCGGCGGACTCGCGCCGGGTCGTCTCGATGATCCGGCGGGCCTCCGGCAGCTCCAGCAGCAGCGGCCTGTCCCGGTCGGCGGTGAAGGCCAGCGTGAACCGCTTCCAGTCCATGTCGGCGACGGTCAGGGTCGTCTCGTCACGGTCCAGGACGTGCTGCAACGAGGCCAGGGTCCGCTCGGCGGACATCGCGAGGATGCCGTGCCGGCGCATGCGGTCGCCCGCGGCGCTCCCCTCGCCCTGCGAGCCGCCCCACGGGCCCCAGGCGATGGACGTGGCGGGCAGCCCGGCCGCACGGCGGTGCTCGGCGAAGGCGTCCAGGAAGGTGTTGCCGGGTGCCTGGTTGCCCTGGCCGGGGGCGCCGAAGGTGGCGGCGAAGGACGAGAACAGCACGAACGCCGACAGGTCCAGGTCCCGGGTCAGCTCGTCCAGGTGGCGCGTCGCGTCCACCTTGAGGCGCAGCACGGCCTCCACCTGCTCCGCGGTGAGCGCCTCGATGACACCGTCGTCCACGACCGCCGCCGCGTGGAACACGGCGGTCAGTGGCCGGTCGGTGGGTATGGCGTCGAGGAGGGTGGCGACGGCGTCGCGGTCGGCCATGTCGCAGGCGGTGATGGTGACCTGGGTGCCGAGTGCGGTGAGTTCGTCGCGCAGTTCGGTGGCGCCGGGGGCGTCGATGCCCCGGCGGCTGGTGAGCAGCAGGTGCTCGGCGCCGTTGCCGGCGAGCCAGCGGGCGACGTGGGCGCCGAGGGCTCCCGTACCGCCGGTGACCAGGGTCGTGCCCTGTGGCTTCCAGGTGCGTGCGGCGGGGGTGTCGGACAGCGGGGCGTGCGCCAGGCGCCGGCCGAACAGGCCGGAGGCACGCAGCGCGACCTGGTCCTCGGCACCGTCACCGGCCAGAACCCCGGCCAGGCGGTCGAGCGTACGGGCGTCGGGACCCGCCGGGTCGGCGGGGAGGTCGACCAGACCGCCCCAGCGCTCGCCCTGCTCCATGGACGCCACCCGCCCGAGGCCCCAGACGAGCGCCTGGGCCGGATCGGCGACCCGCTCGGAACGGCCGGTGGCGATGGCCCCGCTCGTGAGGCACCACAGCGGAGCGGTCACCTCGGCGTCGCCCAGGGCCTGGGACAGCGCCAGCTCGGCGGGGAAGGCCCCGTCGCCGGCGAGGGCGAGGAGGGACACCACACCGGTGGGCGCGCTGCCGGCCGCCGTCTCCTTCAGCAGCGCGGCGAGCCGTTCCCGGCCGGTGGCGGCCGGGACGGTGACGGTACGCACCTCGGCGCCGCGCTCGGCCAGCGACCGGAGCACGGTGTCGGCCAGCCCGGAGCCGGTCTCGGGAACGGCCACCAGCCAGGTGCCCGACAGACGGGAGCCGGCCGGCTCGGCCAGCGGCTTCCAGACCACCCGGTAACGCCAGCCGTCGACAGTCGACTGCTCA
>NZ_JBVKAH010000017.1:0-60189 GCF_055598725.1 Streptomyces sp. NPDC039423 | reverse complement strand
GTGGAGACGCTGATCGAGGAGGCGATGAAGATCGCCGAGCAGATGGAGAAGGACGGCGTGATGTCCGGCGAACCCGCCGTCACCGTGAGCTGACCCCCCCCACCGAGCACCGGAGCCCCGCCGCACCCCGCGGCGGGGCTCCGCGCTGTCCTGCCCCTCCACCCGCACCGGCAGGTACAGTGCCAGGACCCGTATGGAACGCATGGTGAGGCCCCCTCGTGTTGACGCAGACCACCACCCGGGTCCTCGAGCCCAGCGACCTCGGCGCCGCGCTCGCCGTCCTCGAGAGCGAGCCCGTCGCCAACGCGTTCGTCACCTCCCGCGTACAGGTCGCGGGGCTCGACCCCTGGCGCCTCGGCGGCGAGATGTGGGGCTGGTACGCGGACGGGCGGCTCCGCTCGCTCTGCTACTCCGGCGCCAACCTCGTCCCCATCTGCGCCACCCCCGAAGCCGTCCGCGCCTTCGCCGACCGCGCCCGCCGGGCCGGCCGCCGCTGCTCGTCCATCGTCGGCCCCGCCGAGCCCACCGCCCAGTTGTGGCGGCTCCTCGAACCGAGCTGGGGCCCCGCCCGTGACGTCCGCGCCCACCAGCCGCTGATGGTCACCGACCGGCCCTCCCCGGACGTCGAGCCCGACCCGTACGTCCGCCGCGTCCGCAAGGACGAGATGGACGTGATCATGCCGGCGTGCGTGGCCATGTTCACCGAGGAGGTCGGCATCTCCCCGATGGCCGGCGACGGGGGCCTGCTCTACCAGGCCCGCGTCGCCGAACTCGTCGGCGCCGGCCGCTCCTACGCCCGCATCGAGGACGGCAAGGTCGTCTTCAAGGCCGAGGTCGGCGCCGCCACCTCCCAGGCCTGCCAGATCCAGGGCGTGTGGGTCGCCCCCGAGCACCGCGGCCGGGGCCTGTCCGAGACCGGGATGGCCGCCGTACTGCGCCACGCCCTCGCCGACGTCGCCCCCGTCGTCTCGCTGTACGTCAACGACTACAACCTGCCCGCCAGGGCCGCCTACCGGCGCGTCGGCTTCGAAGAGGTCGGCGCCTTCATGAGCGTGCTCTTCTGAGGCGCTTGTAAGGTTCGGTCGCATGGATGACGTCGTGGTCCGACCGGTCGACCTCGCCGCGCGCGTGGACGACGCCCTCTCCGTACAGGCCCTCGCCTTCGGACTGACCGAGGACGAGATCGCGGTGCGTCGCCACATCGTGCTGCGCCACCTCCGCAGCCCCGGCGCGTGCGCCTACGGAGCCACCACACCCGGCGGACGGCTCGTCGGCTTCGTGTACGGGATGCCCAACGACCGCACCCACTGGTGGTCGACGGTCGTCCAGCCCTACCTGGTGCGCGAGGGCAACGGCGCCTGGCTCGACGACTCCTTCGTCATCACCGAGCTGCACGTCCACCCCGACTTCCAGGCCCGGGGCATCGGCCGTGAACTGATCACCAGCATCACCGACGCCGCCGAGCAGCCGCGCTCCATCCTCTCCGCCATCGACGTGGAGAACCCGGCCCGCTTCCTCTACCGCTCCCTCGGCTACCGCGACCTGGCCCGCCGGGTCCACTTCCCCAGCGCTGCCAAGCCGTACGCGGTCATGGGCGCGCCGCTGCCGCTGCGACGCCGCGGACCGTCCGCGGGGGGCGACCCGGGCGGGTCCCCGGGACGGAACTGATTTCTCCCAGCAGCCGCCCCGGAGCTAACCTCCTAGCCATCACACTTTTCACCGCAGGAGAGTTCCCCATGGCCCAGGTCCAGCGCATGTCCCGGTTGATGGTCAAGACACTGCGCGACGACCCGGCGGACGCCGAGACGCTCAGCCACAAGCTGCTCGTCCGCGCCGGCTACGTACGCCGCAACGCCGCGGGCATCTGGTCCTGGCTGCCGCTGGGCATGAAGGTCCTGGAGAACGTCTCCCGCGTGGTGCGCGAGGAGATGGACGCCATCGGCGCCCAGGAGGTCCTGCTCCCCGCGCTGCTGCCCAAGGAGCCCTACGAGGCGACGGGCCGCTGGGAGGAGTACGGCGCCGAGCTGTTCCGCCTGAAAGACCGCAAGGGCGCCGACTACCTGCTCGGCCCCACGCACGAGGAGATCTTCACGCAGCTCGTCAAGGACCAGTGCACGTCCTACAAGGACCTGCCGGTGATCCTCTACCAGATCCAGACGAAGTACCGCGACGAGGCGCGTCCCCGTTCGGGCATCCTGCGCGGCCGTGAGTTCCAGATGAAGGACTCGTACTCCTTCGACACCACCGACGAGGGCCTGGCCGAGTCGTACGCGCTGCACCGCCAGGCGTACATCAAGATCTTCGACCGGCTCGGGCTCCGCCACAAGATCGTCTCCGCGGTGTCGGGCGCCATGGGCGGCTCGGCCTCCGAGGAGTTCCTGGCCCCGGCCGCCGCCGGTGAGGACACCTTCGTCCACTGCCCGAACTGCGACTACGCGGCCAACACGGAGGCCGTCACGTTCAAGCAGCAGCCGGAGGACCCCACCGCGCACGGCCCCGTCGAGGAGCTGGACACCCCCGACACGCCGACCATCGAGACGCTCGCCGCGCACCTGGACGTCCCGGCCTCCCACACGCTGAAGAACTTGCTGGTCAAGGTGGACGGCGAGATCGTCGCCGTCGGCGTGCCCGGTGACCGCGAGGTCGACCTCGGCAAGCTGGAGGACCACCTGGCCCCGGCGACCGTCGAGCTCGTCACCGCCGAGGACTTCGAGGGCCGCGACGACCTCGTACGCGGCTACGTCGGCCCGCAGGGCCTCGACAAGGTGCGGTACCTCGCCGACCCGCGCGTCTCGCCCGGCACGGCCTGGATCACCGGCGCCAACAAGCCCGGCAGGCACGCGAAGAACGTCGTCGCCGGCCGCGACTTCGAGGTCGACCAGTACCTGGACGTCGTCGTGGTGGAGGAGGGCGACCCCTGCCCGAACTGCGGCTCCGACCTCACGATCGACCGCGCCATCGAGATCGGTCACATCTTCCAGCTCGGCCGCAAGTACGCCGACGCCTTCCAGCTCGACGTCCTCGGCCAGAACGGCAAGCCCGTCCGGGTCACCATGGGCTCGTACGGCATCGGCGTCTCCCGCGCGGTCGCGGCCCTGGCCGAGCAGCACGCCGACGAGCAGGGCCTGTGCTGGCCCCGTGAGATCGCGCCGGCCGACGTGCACGTCGTGGCGGCCGGCAAGGCGCTCCAGACCGAGCTGGCGCTGGAGGTGTCCGAGAAGCTGAAGGCCGCCGGCCTGCGGGTCCTGGTCGACGACCGGGCCGGGGTGTCGCCGGGCGTGAAGTTCACGGACGCGGAGCTCATCGGCGTACCGAAGATCCTGGTGGCCGGCCGCCGCTCCGGCGAGGGCGTCGTCGAGCTCAAGGACCGCCGCACCGGTGAGCGCGAAGAGCTGACGGTCGACGAGGCGATCGCCCGCCTCGGCGCGTAACGCCTCCCACCGCCCCGGAGCCCGGCCACGGCGCCCCGGGGCGGCACGGGCGTCAGATGCAGCCCGCCGTACCGGCGTCGTCCTCCCGCACCTGGGGGGCCGGCGCCGGTTCGCGTACCGGGGCCTCCGGGTGCCCGTCGAGCGGCTCGTGCAGGTGCGGGTCGTGCACGTGGAGGGCCGACGGGTGCGGGGCCGGCCGCTCGCCGTCCTGGTCCCGGGGCCGGTCCGGGGCTGCCCGCTCCAGGAAGCGCAGCAGCTCCACCGGGAAGGGCAGCACCAGGGTCGAGTTCTTCTCCGCCGCGACGGCCACGATCGTCTGGAGCAGCCGGAGCTGGAGCGCGGAAGGCGTCTCCGACATGACCCCGGCCGCCTCCGCCAGCTTCTTCGAGGCCTGGAGCTCCGCGTCCGCGTTGATCACCCGCGCCCGCCGCTCCCGGTCGGCCTCGGCCTGGCGGGCCATCGACCGCTTCATCGTCTCCGGCAGCGAGACGTCCTTGATCTCGACCCGGTCGATGGTCACGCCCCATTCGACGGCCGGGTTGTCGATCATCAGCTCCAGCCCCTGGTTGAGCTTCTCCCGGTTGGACAGCAGGTCGTCCAGGTCGCTCTTGCCGATGATCGACCGCAGTGAGGTCTGGGCGATCTGGGACACCGCGAAGCGGTAGTCCTCGACGCGGATGATGGCCGCCGCGGCGTCGACCACCTTGAAGTAGATGACCGCGTCGACCCGCACGGTGACGTTGTCGCGGGTGATGCCGTCCTGCGCGGGCACCGGCATGGTCACGATCTGCATGCTGACCTTGTGCAGCCGGTCGGCGAACGGGACCACCATGGTGAACCCGGGCCCGCGCACGCCGCTGCGGAGCCGGCCGAAGCGCAGGACGACGCCCTTCTCGTACTGCTTGACGACCCTGGCGGCGGCCGCCACGTAGATCACGGCGGCCGAGCCCACGGCCGCCGCCGCTGCCAGCAGTTCTTCGACCATGACAGCCCTCCCGTCCATACCGGGTGGTAGGGGTGGTGCGTTATGCCCAATATCGCACCATTGGGGCCGTATGGGGAGTTCTACAGCCAGCCGGCGAACTCCAGGAGCAGCTCCCCGTCCTGCCGCCGCCCCGCCGCCAGGGCCCTGGTGCCCGACTCCACGGCCCGGAACAGCGTCCATCCGCGCAGCCGCTCGCGGTCCAGGTCCAGCGAGTCCGCCAGCTTGTTCACCCGCCGCCGCCCCGCCGTGGGGCCGGAGGCCGCCGCCACCAGGTCCTCGACCCGGTCCCGCACCAGCCGGGCCAGGTCGTACGCCCGTTCCCCGACGACCGGGTCGGGGCCGACCGCCAGCCAGGGCGCCCGGTCGCCGGCCAGCACCTTGCCCTGCCGGAAATCGCCGTGCAGCAGCAGCTCCTCGGGGGCGTCCGCCACCAGCTCCTCCCGGGCGGCGAGCGCCGCCGCCACCAGCCCGGCCGTCTCCGGGTCCGTCGCCCCCGCCGCCGCCCGCATCGCCTCAGCCTGCCGGGCGGTCCGCGCGGCCACCGACTCGAACCCGTGGCCCTCCGGCGGGTCCACCCACAGTCGCCGGACCGTGCCGGCCGCCTCCAGCAGCGCCTTGGCCTCCGGCAGCGACCGCAGGCCCACCTCCGTGTGCAGCCGCTCCAGCAGCAGGTCCGGCCCGGCCGGGTCCAGCGGCAGCACCGCGCCCCAGCCGTTCCAGTGCGCCAGCGCCGCCCGCTCCAGGTCCGGCCCGGCGAACGGCGGAGCCACCTTCAGCGCGGCCGGGGCGCCGTCCGGCAGCCGCACCAGGACCACCAGGCTGCTGCGCCCGCCCGGCGCGACCACCCGTTCCACGTCCAGGCGCCGCCGGTCCACCGCCTCCCGGGCGAGCTCCGGAAGACGGGCGAGCCAGTCGTCCGCGGCCGCGTCCCCGTACCTCGCGCCGAGAGCCCGCACCAGTCGCTGCGGCGGTTCGAAACCCATGCGTGCGTCGTTCCCTCTCGATGGCCGGGGCCCACGGTCCGTGCGGCCGCGCTACGGCTCGGCTCGGCCGCCCGGTCGCTCGGCGAGCCCAGGAAAGGCTACGCCGGTGCCCCGCCACCGCACCGCCCGCACCGCGGCCTCGCGCAGCGCGCTCGCCGCCTCCCGCCGCAACGGCCCCCGCGCGGCCCGTACGAGGTCGGAGTAGACGCCCGCCACCCGGTCCTCCAGCTCGGCGGCCAGCCGCACCGCCGCGGCCGCGTCCGGCACCGGGAACGGCAGCGCGTAGGCGGCGGCGGAGGCGGTGGGCTTCCCGCCCAGGTCGCGCACCGCACGGCCCAGCGCGTCCCGCCGGGCCCGGTGCGCGGCGTACGCGGCGGTCGCCTCCGCCTCCCGCGCGTCGCCGACCCGGCCGCCGACGACCCCGTACCCGTACACCGCCGCGTGCTCGGCGGCGAGGGCCGCCTGGGCGGCCTCCAGGGCTGCGTCGCTCATGACGGGGTCCCTCCGCTGCTCAGCAGGTACGCGTGGGCGGCTCCCGCGGCCGCGACGGACGCCAGCAGCCGGGCGAGCTCGGGCGGGGCGGTGAGCAGCGCGGCGGCGTGCGCGTCCGCGGTCCGGCGCGCCATTGCCGCCAGCTCGGCGAGCGCGACGCCCGGGTCGGCGGGCACGGGTGTGCCGTCGGCCGCGTCGCCGGGCGCCCCCGGGGCCCCCGGCCCCGCCGCCGGGACGCCGGCGCGGGCCGGTGCCTCCGGCGCGGCGGGCGTGACGTCCGGTACGGCGGGCGTGGGCGCGGCGGGCGTGGGCGGCGCTCCCGTGGGCGCCCCGGGCGTGGGCGCGGCGGTGGGCGGCGGCGAGCCCGCCGGGGCCAGGGCCGTCACATGGGCCGCGGCCGCCGCCCGCAGCGGGGCCAGCCGGGCGGCCAGCGGCGGATGGGCGGCCAGCACCGCGTCGTACCGCGCCAGGAGCTCCGCGCTCGTGGCGGCCGACCGGCGCCGCAGGGCCGCCTCGGCGCGGGCCGCCCGCGCGGCCGCCGACGCCGACGGCGCACCGCCCGGCTCGTCCGACGTGCACGCCCCGAGCAGCCCGGCCGCGGCCGCCGCGCCCGTCACGACGAGCGCGCGTCTGCGTGTCGTCCCCGTGCGCTCCACGCGTCACTCCCTCAGCCGTACCAGCCAGACCCCAAGATCACCGCTGGCGAGCGTACCTGCGGCTCGGCGCGAGGTGGACGGCAACACCCCCCGCGACCGGATACCCTTTGGTCTGACACGCGACGATCCCACAACAGCACACGCGGCCGAGGAGTCACCCGGATGAGCACCACCCAGAGCGAAAGGCTGCGCGGGCTGCTGGAACCGCTGGTCAGCGCCAAGGACCTGGACCTCGAGGAGATCGAGGTGTCCCGGGCGGGCCGGCGGCGGATGCTGAGGATCATCGTCGACTCGGACGAGGGCGTGGAACTCGACGCCTGTGCCGAGCTGAGCCGCGCCATCTCCGACAAGCTCGACGAGACGGACGCGATGGGCGACGAGGAGTACGTCCTCGAAGTCAGCTCGCCGGGCGCGGACCGCCCGCTGACCGAGCACCGCCACTACGTACGCGCCACCGGCCGCCTGGTGAAGTTCCAGCTCACCGCCCAGGGGGCGGAGGGCGGCGAGCTGGTGGCCCGCATCCTCTCCGTGGACGACGAGGGCCTCGATCTCGAGGTGCCGGGCGTGAAGGGGCGCAAGCCCACCGCCCGCCGTGTCGCGTTCCCGGACATCGCGAAGGCGCGCGTGGAGATCGAGTTCAACCGCAAGGACAAGAAGGAAGAGGAGGCGTAGCCGTGGACATCGACGTGAAGCTCCTGAGGGGCTTGGCACAGGAGAAGGAGATTCCCTTCGACCTGCTGGTCGAGGCGATCGAGTCGGCCCTCCTCATCGCCTACCACCGCACCGAGGGAGCCCGCCGCCACGCCCGTGTCGTGCTGGACCGGCAGACCGGTCATGTGACGGTGTGGGCGAAGGAGGACCCGGCCGACCTGGAGGAGGGGCAGGAGCCCAAGGAGTTCGACGACACGCCGTCGGACTTCGGCCGCATCGCGGCGAGCACCGCCCGCCAGGTCATCCAGCAGCGACTGCGGGACGCCGAGAACGACGTGACGTTCGGCGAGTACGCCCGTCGCGAGGGCGACATCGTCGCCGGCATGGTGCAGCAGGGCAAGGACCCCAAGAACGTCCTGGTGAAGCTGGACGACAAGCTGGAAGCGATCCTTCCGGTGCAGGAGCAGGTGCCGGGCGAGGAGTACACCCACGGCCTGCGGCTGCGGACGTACGTCGTCCGGGTCGCCAAGGGCGTGCGCGGTCCGTCCGTCACCCTTTCGCGCACCCACCCCAATCTGGTGAAGAAGCTCTTCGCGCTGGAGGTCCCGGAAATCGCGGACGGCTCGGTCGAGATCGCGGCGATCGCCCGCGAGGCCGGCCACCGCACCAAGATCGCGGTCCGCTCCACCCGTTCGGGCCTCAACCCCAAGGGCGCCTGCATCGGCCCCATGGGCAGCCGGGTGCGCAACGTCATGGCCGAGCTGCACGGCGAGAAGATCGACATCGTCGACTGGTCGGACGACCCGGCCGAGATGGTGGCCAACGCCCTGTCCCCGGCCCGGGTCTCCAAGGTGGAGGTCGTCGACCTCGCCGCCCGGTCCGCCCGGGTGACCGTGCCGGACTACCAGCTCTCGCTGGCGATCGGCAAGGAGGGCCAGAACGCCCGTCTGGCCGCGCGTCTCACCGGCTGGCGGATCGACATCCGCCCGGACACCGAGCAGCAGCCCGCGGAGGACCGGGACTGACCCGCGTCCGGGCCCTGGGGGCCCGGGGGCCAGGCCCTCGGATTCCCGGGGCTCCGGGGAATGGAACCCGCCATGGTGACGTTGTGCTATGGCGAGATCACGACAACAACCGTTCGATTTTTGCCCCAAAGGGGTGAGGTCGGTGCGGGGAGGTAGACTTAACCGTGTCTGGCCGGACGCACGCCCGCGCCTGCCCTGAGCGAACCTGTGTGGGATGCCGGGAGCGAGCGGCCAAGCGCGATCTGCTGCGCATCGTGTTGATCAAGGGCGAGTGCGCCCCCGATCCACGCGGTACGCTGCCCGGCCGGGGTGCTTATGTGCATCCCGCCTCGGTCTGTCTCGACCAGGCGGTCCGCCGCCGGGCGATCCCGAGGGCCCTCAGGGTCCAGGGACCGCTCGACGTCGCGGACGTCCGCCGGTACGTCGAGCGGCCGGCACCGTAAGAAGAAGTACGGCACGGAACACCGTGCGGTCAGGTACCTCGCGAGTTGGAAGTAGGTCGAGATTGCGATGAGCACTCGATGAGTACGCGATGAGTACGCCCATGAAGTAGCGACGGTCCGGCGGTAACCCGGACCTAAAAGGAGCGAAGTGGCTAAGGTCCGGGTATACGAACTCGCCAAGGAGTTCGGTGTGGAGAGCAAGGTCGTCATGGCCAAGCTCCAGGAACTCGGTGAATTCGTCCGTTCGGCGTCTTCCACCATCGAAGCGCCGGTTGTACGCAAACTGACTGACGCGCTGCAGGGGCCCGGCGGCAACGCCGGCAAGTCCGCAGCCAAGCCCGGCGCGCCCCGCAAGGCCGCGCCGGCCAAGCCCGCCGCCCCCGCGCCCTCCCCGGCGCAGGCGGCACGTCCCGCCGCCCCGAAGCCCGGCGCTCCCGCGCCGAAGCCCGCGGCGGCCGAGAAGCCCGCGGCGCCGGCCCCCGGCCCGCGTCCCACCCCGGGTCCGAAGCCCGCGGCGGCGCCCAAGCCGGCGCCCGCCTCGCCGGCTCCGGCGAACCCGGAGTTCACCGCGCCCCCGTCGGCCCCGGCCGCCGGTCCCCGGCCCGGTGCCGCGCCCGGTCCCCGTCCCGCCGGCCGCCCGCAGGGCGAGCGCGGTCAGGGCGGCGAGCGCGGCGGCCGCCCCGGTGGCGCCCCGCGTCCCGGTGGCGAGCGCCAGGCCCCCCGTCCGGGTGCCCCGCGTCCCGCGGGCCCGCGTCCGGGCAACAACCCGTTCACCTCTGGTGGCTCCACCGGCATGGCGCGCCCGCAGGCGCCCCGTCCGGGCGGTGCCCCGCGTCCCGGCGGCCCCGGTGCCCCGGGCGGTCCGCGCCCGCAGGGCGCCGGTCAGGGCGGTCCCCGTCCGCAGGCCGGCCCCGGTGGACACCCCGGTCCCTCCGGGCGGCCTACCCCCGGCGGCATGCCGCGTCCCCAGGCCCCGCGCCCGGGTGGCGGTCCCGCCGGTAACCGCCCGAACCCGGGCATGATGCCGCAGCGTCCGGCTGCCGGTCCCCGCCCCGGCGGTGGCCCCGGCGGCGGTGGCCGTGGTCCCGGTGGCGGCGCCGGCCGTCCCGGTGGCGCCGGTCGTCCCGGCGGCGGCTTCGCCGGCCGTCCGGCCGGTCCCGGTGGCGGTGGCGGCGGTTTCGCCGGCCGTCCCGGCGGCGGTGGCGGCGGTCGTCCCGGTGGTCCCGGTGGCGGTGGCGGCGGCTTCGGCGGTCGTCCCGGCTTCGGTGGCCGTCCCGGCGGCCCCGGTGGCCGTGGTGGCACGCAGGGCGCCTTCGGTCGTCCCGGCGGTCCCGCGCGTCGTGGCCGTAAGTCGAAGCGGCAGAGGCGCCAGGAGTACGAGGCCATGCAGGCCCCGTCGGTCGGCGGCGTGATGCTGCCTCGCGGCAACGGCGAGACCGTTCGCCTGTCGCGCGGTGCGTCCCTCACCGACTTCGCGGAGAAGATCAACGCCAACCCGGCGTCCCTCGTCGCGGTCATGATGAACCTCGGCGAGATGGTCACCGCCACGCAGTCCGTCTCCGACGAGACGCTGCAGCTCCTCGGCGACGAGATGAACTACCAGGTTCAGATCGTCAGCCCGGAGGAGGAGGACCGCGAGCTGCTCGAGTCCTTCGACCTCGAGTGGGGCGAGGACGAGGGCGGCGAGGAGTACCTCGTGTCCCGTCCGCCGGTCGTGACCGTCATGGGTCACGTCGACCACGGTAAGACCCGACTGCTGGACGCGATCCGCAAGACGAACGTCGTCGCGGGCGAGGCCGGCGGCATCACGCAGCACATCGGTGCGTACCAGGTCGCCACCGAGGTCAACGGCGAGGACCGCAAGATCACCTTCATCGACACCCCGGGTCACGAGGCGTTCACCGCCATGCGTGCCCGTGGTGCGAAGTCCACCGACATCGCGATCCTCGTGGTCGCGGCCAATGACGGTGTGATGCCCCAGACGATCGAGGCGCTGAACCACGCCAAGGCGGCCGACGTGCCGATCGTGGTCGCGGTCAACAAGATCGACGTCGAGGGTGCCGACCCGGTCAAGGTGCGCGGTCAGCTGACCGAGTACGGCCTGGTGGCCGAGGAGTACGGCGGCGACACCATGTTCGTCGACATCTCCGCCAAGCAGGGTCTGCACATCGACTCCCTGCTGGAGGCCGTGATCCTGACGGCGGACGCCTCGCTCGACCTCCGGGCCAACCCGGAGCAGGACGCGCAGGGCATCGCCATCGAGGCCCACCTGGACAAGGGCCGCGGCGCCGTCGCGACCGTCCTGGTCCAGCGAGGCACGCTGCGGGTCGGCGACACGATGGTCGCGGGCGACGCCTACGGCCGTGTCCGCGCCATGCTCGACGACAAGGGCGAGAACGTGGAAGAGGCGGGTCCGTCGACCCCGGTCCTCGTCCTCGGTCTCACCAACGTCCCGGGCGCCGGCGACAACTTCCTGGTGGTCGACGAGGACCGTACGGCCCGTCAGATCGCCGAGAAGCGTGCCGCCCGTGAGCGCAACGCCGCGTTCGCCAAGCGTGTGCGCCGCGTCTCCCTCGAGGACCTGGACAAGGTGCTCAAGGCCGGCGAGATCCAGCAGCTCAACCTCATCATCAAGGGTGACGCTTCCGGTTCCGTCGAGGCGCTCGAGTCGTCGCTGCTCCAGCTCGACGTCGGCGAAGAGGTCGACATCCGGGTCCTGCACCGCGGTGTCGGTGCGGTCACGGAGTCGGACATCGACCTGGCGATGGGCTCCGACGCCATCGTCATCGGCTTCAACGTCCGCGCGGCCGGCCGTGCCGCGCAGATGGCGGAGCGCGAGGGCGTCGACGTCCGGTACTACTCGGTGATCTACCAGGCCATCGAGGAGATCGAGGCGGCCCTCAAGGGCATGCTCAAGCCGGAGTACGAAGAGGTCGAGCTCGGTACGGCGGAGATCCGCGAGGTCTTCCGCTCGTCCAAGCTGGGCAACATCGCGGGTGTCCTCATCCGCTCCGGCGAGGTCAAGCGCAACACCAAGGCGCGCCTCATCCGCGACGGCAAGGTCATCGCGGAGAACCTCAACATCGAGGGTCTGCGTCGCTTCAAGGACGACGTCACCGAGATCCGCGAAGGCTTCGAGGGTGGTATCAACCTCGGAAACTTCAACGACATCAAGGTCGACGACGTCATCGCGACGTACGAGATGCGGGAGAAGCCGCGCGGCTGATCCCAGTCACGGCAGCCGGGGCCGGTCGGCGGATGTATTTCCGTCGATCGGCCCCGGCCGTTCCGTGTACGGTTCTTGGTGTCCCTGCCAAGCGGTTGGCGGGGCACTGAACCCGAACCGGCGGGACATCCGGGCACACATGTACGTGGGGACCCTGTCCTTCGACCTGCTCCTCGGCGACGTACGGTCGCTGAAGGAGAAGCGCTCCGTCGTCCGTCCGATCGTCGCCGAGCTCCAGCGGAAGTTCGCGGTGAGCGTGGCGGAGACCGGCTCCCAAGACCTCCACCGCAGAGCCCGGATCGGCCTCGCGATGGTGTCCGGGGACGTGGGGCACCTGACGGAGGTACTGGACCGGTGCGAGCGCATGGTCGCGGGCCGGCCCGAGGTGGAGCTGCTGTCGGTACGGCGGCGCATGCACACCGATGAAGACTGAACGTGCCGCACGGCGGTACGACGAACGTAGGACGAAAGAGGAGAAGGACCGGTGGCCGACAACGCGCGGGCCCGCAAGCTGGCCGATCGCATCCAGGTCGTGGTCGCGGAGACCCTGGACCGGCGTATCAAGGATCCGCGACTGGGCTTCGTGACCATCACGGACGCCCGGGTCACCGGTGACCTGCGGGAGGCCACGGTCTTCTATACGGTCTACGGCGACGAGGAGGAGCGGGCGGCGTCCGCGGCGGCGCTGGAGTCCGCCAAGGGCATCCTGCGCTCCGAGGTGGGCCGGCAGACCGGCGTCCGCTTCACGCCCAGCCTGACCTTCGTCCCGGACGCCCTGCCGGACAACGCCCGCACCATCGAGGACCTCCTCCACAAGGCACGGGCCAAGGACGAGGAGGTGCGCGAGGTGTCGACCGGCAAGACGTACGCCGGCGACGCCGACCCGTACCGCAAGCCCGAGGACGACGAGGACGAGGGCGAAGCCTCGGAATGACACAGCACAACAGGACGCCCGACGGGCTTGTCATCGTCGACAAGCCGTCGGGCTTCACTTCGCACGACGTCGTCGCCAAGATGCGCGGGATCGCCAGGACCCGCCGCGTCGGACACGCGGGGACGCTCGACCCCATGGCCACCGGTGTGCTGGTCCTCGGCGTCGAGAAGGCCACCAAACTCCTCGGTCACCTCGCGCTGACCGAGAAGGAGTACCTGGGCACCATCCGCCTCGGGCAGAACACCGTCACCGACGACGCGGAGGGCGAGATCACCTCGTCCGCCGACGCCTCCCGGGTCACCCGCGAGGCCGTCGACGGCGAGGTGGCCAAGCTGACCGGCGACATCATGCAGGTGCCGTCCAAGGTCAGCGCCATCAAGATCGACGGCAAGCGGTCGTACGCCCGGGTGCGGGGCGGCGAGGAGTTCGACATCCCCGCCCGCCCGGTGACCGTGTCGTCGTTCCGGGTGTACGACATGCGCGATGCCGTCGCCGAGGACGGCACGCCCGTCGTCGACCTGGTGGTGTCGGTCGTCTGCTCCTCCGGTACGTACATCCGCGCCCTCGCCCGCGACCTCGGCGCCGGACTCGGCGTCGGCGGCCACCTCACGGCCCTGCGGCGCACCCGCGTCGGCCCGTACAAGCTGGACGGCGCGAGGACCCTGGACCAGCTCCAGGAGGAGCTGACCGTCATGCCGATCGCCGACGCCGCCGCGGCCGCGTTCGCCCGCTGGGACGTCGACGAGCGCCGGGCGAAGCTGCTGCTGAACGGCGTCCGCCTGGACATGCCCGCGTACGGGACGGCCCCCGTGGCGGTCTTCGGTCCCGAGGGCCGGTTCCTGGCGCTGGTCGAGGAGAAGAACGGCAAGGCCAAGAGCCTGGCCGTGTTCGGCTGACCGCCCGGCGCCCCCCCCGCACGGGGAGACGCGCCCACCGTGGAGCGGGCCACGGCCCTCCCGCCGCGCCGCGAGGCGCCGGGAGGCCTCCCGGCCCGCTCCACGATCCCCCTCGCAGAGGGTCTATCCGCCCGGCATGCCGGATTCACCCGGTTGGCCAGGCGCTCGGAGTGAAGGGCGGGAGCACTCGGGGGCGCTTTCGTTCCGCGACCTTCACCCGGTGATCAACTCCGTCCTACCGTCGACCCATGGAACGCGGGGAACGGGCGAGGCTGGTGCGGATCTCCGATCCGGCGGGCCGGACCCGCGGGGTCGGCTTCGTCGCCGACGACGAGGGCACGGTCGTCACCAGCCACGAGGCCGTGGACGGGCTGGTCCGGGTGGTCGTGCGCGCACCCGGTCCGGACGGCGGCGCCTCCGTCGCCGAGGGCGACGCGATCGTCCCGCTGCCCGGGGCCGACCTGGCGCTCGTGCGCACCGAGGGGCTCGGCGTGGCCCCCCTGCCGATCGCGGACCGGGGGAGCGTGGCGGCGGGAACATACGTACGGATCGCCGCGGACGGCTGGCGCGAGGCACGGGTCCTGGGCACCGCGCGGGTCACCTACACGGCGGCCGACCGGTTCCACCTGCTCGGCGAGGTGCTGGAGCTCGCCATCGGGACGGAGGGCCGGGAGGCGCTCCGGCTGGGCGGCGAGGCCGCGGGCGGGCCCGTCCTGGACGCCACGACCGGCACCGTCCTCGGCGTGCTGGGCACCGCCCTGCACGCCGGGCACCGGGCGGCCGGGCTCGCCGTACCGCTCGCCAGGGCCGCCGCGGCGGCGCCCGACGGCCCGCTGGCCGCCCTGCTGCGGCGCAACGCCGCCACCGTCCCGGCGTACGGCGCCGACCTGAACCTCGCCGGCGCGCTCGCCCTCACCGCCACCACCACCGCGACCACCGGTGCGCCCGGCACCGCGCCCGACCCGGTGGAACGCCGCTCCGTCGCGAGGGAGCTGGAGGCCTTCACGGACTCGGACGCCGTGGCCTTCGCCCTCGTCGGCGACCCCGGCTGCGGACGCACCACCGCACTGCGCGCCCTCGCCGCCCGCCGCGCGGGCGGCGACGCACCCGCCCCCACCCTCTGGCTGCGCGGCGCCGACCTCCGTGCCGACGACGCCTCCCTGGACGACGCGGTCGCCCGGGCGCTGCGGCAGGCCGGCCGTGTCGTCGCCTGCTCGGGCGCGCCGGGCGACATGTCGGCCGCCACCCCGGCGCGGGTGGCGCGGCTCGCCCTCGACCGGGGCCGCCCCCTCCTCGTCGTTCTCGACGGCGCGGAGGAGATGCCCCCTGTCCTGGCGCACCGGCTCGCCGAGTGGACCGCGGCAACGGCCGGCTGGCTCCGGGCGCACCGCGTCCGGCTCGTTGTCGCCTGCCGGCCCGAGCACTGGGAACAGGCGGGCGCGCTGTACCCCGCCGGGGCGCTGTACCGGCCCGGCCGGCCCGCCTGGCGGCTGCCGGACGCCCTGCGGATCGGCGACCTGGCCGGGCGGGAGGCCCGGCGGGTGCGCGAGCGGTACGGTTTGCCCGGCGACGCCCTCGCGGTGGCCGACGCCCGGCACCCGCTCGCCCTCCGGCTCCTCGCCGAGGTGCGGGAGGCGCTGCCCGGTGACGTACCGGGACGGCCCGGCCGGGCGGAGGTGTTCGCCGCGCACCTGGACCTGCTGTGCCTGCGCGTCGCCGGCCGGATCGCCACCGCGGCCCGGCCCCCGCTGCGGGGCACCGCGCTGCGGCGGCTCGCCGCCCGGGTCGCCGGGCGCGTCCACGAGGCGGCCAGGCGGTGCCTGGGACCCGGGCAGGGCGAACTGTCCCGGGAGGCGTTCGAGGAACTGTTCCCCTGGGCCACCGGCTGGGCGGCCGCCGTGCTGACGGAGGGCGTGCTGGTCCCGGCGGGTACCGGCTACCGGTTCGCCCACGAGGAGGTCGGCGACTGGATCCAGGGCGCCCACCTGGACCTGGACGCGGCGCTGCGGGCGCTGGTGCACGAGGGCACGCATGCGGACCTCCCGGTACCCCGCCACCGGATCGGCCCGGTCCTCCAGGCGCTCCTGCTGCTGGACCGCGCCCGGCGGCCGACCGCCCTGGCAACCCGGCTGGAGGGCCTGGTCGACGCCCTGGACCGGCTCGCGCCCGCGCCCGGTGCGGGGGCCGGGCCCCACGGGACCGACGCCGGTACGGAGGGCCGGGGCGACGGGACCTCCCGCGACGCGGGCGCCGGGGCCGGCGCACCGGTGGACGCCGGCGTACCGGGGGCCGAGGGGCGGGACGGGGACGCCGCCTGGTGGTGTGCCCGGCTGCTGGGGGAGACCCTGCTCCGGGTCCCGGACGTGCGGCTCTACACGGGCGTGCTGCGGCGGCTCGCCGAGTGCGTCACCGACCGTTCCGTCCGGCGGGGCGGCGCGCCCGTAGCGGACCAGGACCCGCTGCACGAGTTCGGGCCCTGGTTCTGGGAACGGCTCCGGCTCGGCGAGGACGACCGCCTCGACCTGCTGCGGCGCCTCGTGCCCGCCGACGGGGCACCCGGCGCGCGGGACGTACCGCGCTACCTGGACGCCGTCGCCGTACGGCTGGCCGTCGACCCCCGTGGCGTACAGCCCCTGCTGTGCCGCTGGTTCGGCGACGAGCGGCCGCTGCCCGCCCCGCCCGGCGCCACGGTGCGGCCCACCGTCGCCGGGGCGGCGCAGGCGCTGCTGTACGCCCACCGCGATCTGGCCGTCGACGACCTGTGCGAGGCACTCGTCTCCACCGCGCACCCGCGCGCCGACGAACTGCTCGCCGCCCTCGTCGAGGACGAGCCGGCCGCGCTGTGCCGGGCCGTCGACCGCTGGGCCCACGACGACACCCGGCCAGGACGCCGGGTGGCCGCCGCCACGTACGGGCGGCTCCTCGCCGCCCGGGTCACCACCGACGCGGAACGCGAGCTGCTCCGGTACGCGGCCGTCGCGCTCCTGGCCCGCCCCGGCGACCGGGATCTGCACGGACCGGCGCTCGGCCTCCTCGTCCGCGACCCGCACGGCCGCAGCCGGTACCTCGGCCCTGCCCTGGCCGCCTTCCTCGCCGGCGACCCCGCGCTGCCGGCGAGCGCCTTCACCGCCGCCCTGGCCACCCACCCCGAGCCCGTCCTGGCCGCCTTCCGCGCCCGGCTGCTGGACGGCGGCCCCGGGGCGGCCCCCGCCGAGGTGCTCGCCGTCCTCGCCGAGGTGCGCACCCCGGCGCTGGCCCGCCGCGCCGCCGAACTGGTCCGCGCGTACGTCCATCACCACCCGGCGGGCGCCGCCCACGCCGCCGCGTACGTCGACCGGCGCCTGGAGCAGGGCCCTGCCGCCCGTGCCGTGCTCTTCCCACTGGTCAGCGGGCTGCTGCGGGGCTCTCCCGTGGAGGTGCGCGGCGCGCTGGCCCCCGTCCTCGCCGCGCCCGGCACGCCCGCGTCCCGCCCGCTGCGCGACGAGCTCCTCGACGTACTCCTGGAGTACGAGCGGTACGAGAGCCACGACGGCCGGGACCTCGCCGTGCTCGACGCGCTGCTGCGGGCCGCCGCGCTCGGGTGTACGCGGCGGCCGGAGGCCCGCACCCGGGAGCTGGTCCACCGGACGGGGCTGCTCCTGGTCCGCACGCCCGAGGGCGCGACCTGCTTCGACCGGCGGCTGGTCGAGCTCGCCCGGGAGGTGCCGGGCTTCGCGTCCCTCGTCACCGGCTGGCTGCGGGAGGCGCCGGGGGACTGGGCGTTCGTGGTCGGCCCCAGCGCCCGGCGGACCGTCGAGGGCCTGGGCGGTCCGGCCCATCCGGTGCCGATGCGAGCCGCGAGCCGTGGGCATGGCAGTCTTAGACCTGCGTAAGAGGTCAATGACGTACACGGGTTCGGGCGAGGAGCGGTCACAGTGCAGCGCTGGCGTGGCTTGGAGGACATCCCCCAGGACTGGGGGCGCAGCGTCGTCACCATCGGCTCCTACGACGGGGTGCACCGCGGACACCAGCTGATCATCGGCCGGGCGGTGGAGCGGGCGCGTGAACTCGGCGTCCCGTCCGTCGTCGTGACCTTCGACCCGCACCCCTCCGAGGTGGTCCGGCCCGGCAGCCACCCGCCGCTGCTGGCCCCGCACCACCGGCGGGCCGAGCTGATGGCCGGGCTCGGTGTCGACGCGGTGCTGGTGCTGCCGTTCACGGCCGGGTTCTCGCAGCTCTCGCCGGCCGACTTCATCGTGAAGGTGCTCGTCGACAAACTGCACGCGCGTGCCGTCATCGAGGGCCCCAACTTCCGCTTCGGCCACCGGGCGGCCGGGAACGTCGACTTCCTCCGGGAGCTGGGCGCGACGTACGACTACGAGGTCGAGGTCGTCGACCTGTACGTCCGCGGCGAGGCGGGCGGCGGCGAGCCGTTCTCCTCCACCCTGACCCGGCGCCTGGTCGCCGAGGGCGACGTCGAGGGCGCCGCCGAGATCCTGGGCCGCCCGCACCGCGTCGAGGGCGTCGTCGTGCGCGGCGCACAGCGCGGCCGCGAGCTGGGGTACCCCACGGCGAACGTCGAGACCCTGCCGCACACCGCGATCCCCGCGGACGGCGTGTACGCCGGCTGGCTCACGGCGGCCGGGGAGCGGATGCCCGCCGCCATCTCGGTCGGCACCAACCCGCAGTTCGACGGCACGGAGCGGACCGTCGAGGCGTACGCCATCGACCGCGTCGGCCTGGACCTGTACGGGCTGCACGTGGCGGTCGACTTCCTGGCGTACGTACGGGGCCAGGAGAAGTTCGCGTCGATCGAGGCGCTCCTGGAGGCGATCGCGGCGGACGTCAAGCGCTGCCGCGAACTCACCGCCGACCGCTAGGTCGTGTCTGCGGCGCCCCGTCAGCCCTGCCGCGCCGCCCAGTGGCACGCCGCCCCCCGGCCGCGGCCGTCCAGGACCGGCAGGTCCCGGGTGCGGCACGCGGCCGCCACGCCCGCCCGGTCAGCCTCCCCGGACGCCAGGACCGGGCAGCGGGCGTGGAACCGGCACCCCGCCGGGACGCGGGACGGGTCCGGGGGCTCACCCGTCAGGAGCACCGGCTCCGTGTCGGACTCGGGGAGCACCGACAGCAGCGCCCGGGTGTACGGGTGGCGCGGCGCCGACAGGACCTCCTCCACCGTGCCGGTCTCGACGACCCGCCCCAGGTACATCACCGCCACCCGGTCGGCGATGTTCCACGCCAGGCCCAGGTCGTGCGTGACGACCAGCGCGGCCAGGCCCAGCTCGTCGCGCAGGCGCAGGAGCAGCGCGAGGATCTCGCCGCGCACCGAGGCGTCCAGGGAGGCGACCGGCTCGTCGGCGACGATGAGCTCGGGTTCGAGGACCAGCGCCCCGGCGATGACGACCCGCTGCCGCTGGCCGCCCGACAGCTCGTGCGGGTAACGGAGGAAGAACCGCTCCGGGGGCCGCAGTCCCGCCCGGGCGAGCGCCGAGGCGACGGCGGCCCGCTCGTCCCCGCCGTACCCGTGGATCCGCAGCCCCTCCGCGACCGCGTCGTACACGGTGTGGCGGGGATTGAGCGAGCCGCTCGGGTCCTGGAGCACGAGCTGTACCCGCCGCCGGTGGCTCTTGAGGTCCCGGGAGGCGTACGACAGGGGCGCCCCGTCGAAGGTGACCGAGCCGGACGTGGGCCGGACCAGGCCCAGCAGTGAGCGTGCCAGGGTCGTCTTGCCGCAGCCCGACTCGCCCACGAGCGCGACGATCTCGCCGGCGCCGATCTCCAGGTCCACCCCGTCCACGGCACGGGCGGCCTGGCCACCGCGCCGGCCGGGGAAGGTGACGTGCAGCCCGGAGGCGGCGAGCAGGGGGTTCATGCGGGGCTCCCGTCCGTCAGGAGGCAGGCCGCCAGGTGACCGGGCGCCGCCCGGACCAGCGGCGGGTCCTGGGACGCGCACGTCTCCAGCGCGACCGGGCAGCGCGGGTGGAACGTACAGCCGGAGGGCAGCGCGGCCGGGTCGGGCGGGTCGCCGGGCAGACCGCGCGGGGCGAGCCGGGAGGCCGGGTCGCCGATGCGGGGGAAGGCGGCCGACAGGGCGCGCCCGTAGGGGTGCCGGGCGGCGTCGTAGACGTCCCGGGCCGGTCCCTCCTCGACGATCCGGCCCGCGTACATCACCGCCAGCCGGTCACAGGTGTCGGCCAGGACGGCCAGGTCGTGACTGATCATGACGAGGCCGATGTCCCGTTCGCCGACCAGCGTCTCCAGCAGCCGCAGGACCTGCGCCTGGATCATCACGTCGAGCGCGGTCGTCGGCTCGTCCGCCACGATCAGCCGGGGCTCGCAGGCCAGCGCCATGGCGATCATCACGCGCTGCCGCTGCCCGCCGGACAGTTCGTGCGGGTACGCACCGGCCCGCGCGGCCGGCAGCCCGACCTGCTCCAGCAGCGCGCCCACCCGGGTGCGGGCCGCCCCGGCGGTCGCCCTCCGGTGGACGAGGAGGGGCTCGGCGATCTGGTCGCCGATCCGGTGGACGGCGTTGAGCGAGTGCATGGCGCCCTGGAACACGATCGACGCGCCCGCCCACCGTACGGCCCGCAACCGTCCCCACGTCATGGTCAGGACGTCCTCGCCGTCCAGCAGGATCCGCCCGGTCAGCCGGGCGGAGGCGGGCAGCAGCCGCAGCAGGGCCAGCGCCAGGGTCGACTTGCCGCACCCCGACTCACCGGCGACGCCCAGCTTCCGCCCCGCCTCCAGGGTCAGGCCGACCCCGCGCACGGCGGGTACGGCGGCGTCGCCCGTCCCGTACGTGACGTGCAGGTCCTGGATGTCGAGCAGGCTCAACGCCCCACCCCCAGCCTCGGGTTCAGCACGGACTCGACCGCCCGCCCGCACAGGGTGAAGGAGAGGGCGACGACGGCGATGGCGATCCCGGGCGGAGCCAGGTACCACCAGTGCCCGGACGACACCGCGCCCGCCTCGCGCGCGTCCTGGAGCATCCCGCCCCAGGAGACGACCGACGGATCGCCCAGGCCCAGGAAGGCCAGCGTCGCCTCGGTGAGGATCGCGGCCGAGATGCCCAGCGTGGTCTGCGACAGCACCAGCGGCATGACGTTGGGCAGCACATGGCGGCTCATGACGTGGCCGTGGCCGCCGCCGAGCGCCCTGGCGCGCTCGATGTACGGGCGGGACTCCACCGCGATGGTCTGCGCCCGCACCAGCCGGGCCGTGGTGGGCCAGCTCGTGATCCCGATGGCGAGGACCACCGTCCACATGCTCCGGGACATCACCGTGGCCAGCACGATCGCCAGCACCAGCGCCGGCATCACCAGGAACCAGTCGGTGACGCGCATGGCCACGGTCGAGAGCCAGCCGCCGAAGTGGCCCGCCAGGATCCCCACCAGGGTGCCGATGGCGACGGACAGCGCCGCCGCGAGCAGTCCGACGGCCAGCGATACCCGGGCGCCCCACACCAGCAGGTCCAGCAGCGACCGGCCGAACTGGTCCGTCCCGAGCGGGAACGCGGCGCTCGGCGCCTCCAGCGGCGTACCGGACGCACCGGTCACACTCCGCACCTCGTCACCGGCTCCCACGAGCAGCGGGGCGGCGAGCGCGACCAGCGCGATGAGGGCGAGGGCGGCGAGCCCGTACAGCCCGGCCCGCTGCCGGCGGTACCGGTGCCAGAACCGCGCCGCCGACTCCCGGCGGCGCGCCCACGTCAACGAGGACTTCGCGGAGGACTCCGGGGAGGAGTTCGCGGAGGACATCGAGGAGGGGTCCGGGGAGGAGTTCGCTGAGGACTCCGGGGAAGTGGTCATCGGCCCACCCGGGGGTCGAGGAACGGGTACAGCAGGTCGGCGAGCAGGTTCATCACGATCATCGCCCCGGCGAAGACGACGAACAGACCCTGCACGAGCGGCAGGTCCGGTACGGACAGCGCCTGGTAGAACAGTCCCCCGAGCCCCGGCCAGGAGAACACCGTCTCCACGAGAATCGACCCGGCGGCCACGTGCCCCAGGTTGATGAACACCATCGTGACGGTGGGCAGCAACGCGTTGGGCACGGCGTGCCGGCGGCGCACCAAGTCGTCCCGCAGCCCCTTGGCCCGCGCGGTCGTCAGGTAGTCGCCCCCCATCTCGTCGAGCAGCGAGGCGCGCATCACCAGCAGCGTCTGCGCGTACCCCACGGCCACCAGGGTGAGCACGGGGAGCACCATGTGGTGGGCGACGTCCAGGACGTACCCGAACCCCGTCGCGTCACCCGACTCCATGCCGCCGGTGGGGAAGAGGCCGGGCACCGGCCCGACACCCACCGAGAAGACGATGATGGCCAGCAGCCCGAGCCAGAACGACGGCACGGACCACAGCGTCAGTGCGACGGCCGTGTTCAGCCTGTCCCCGGGGCCGCCGTGGCGCCAGGCGGAACGGGTGCCGAGCCACAGCCCGATCGCCGAGTAGAGCACGACGGCCACCCCGGTGAGCAGCAGCGTGGCCGGCACCTTCTGCGCGATCAGCTCCCCGACCGGCGTCCGGAACTGGTAGGACGTGCCGAGGTCGCCGGTCAGCGCCTTGGCGCAGTAGTCGGTGAACTGCTGCCACAGCGGCAGGTCGAGCCCGAACTGCCGCCGCAGGGTCGCCATCTGCTCGGCCGACGTCGGCATGCCGTGCGTCATGACCTTGACCGGGTCGCCGGGCAGGACACGGAACAGGAAGAAGCTGGTGACGAGCACGGCGAAGAGGGAGACGGCCGCGCCGCCCAGCTTGCCCGCCAGGTAGCGCGGATAGCCGCTCGTCGTCCTGCCCGGGCGCCGCGCCGCCTCGGCGGGCGGGCCGACGGTGGTCACCACCGGCTACTCGCGGTCGTCGGCGGTGGAGCGGCGGCGCATTGCGGCCCAGACGCCCACCGCGACCAGGACCAGTGCGGCGGGGCCGATCACCAGCCACACCGTCGCCGAGGAGCCGGAGCCGTCGTCCGGGCCCTTCGCGGCCGGCTCCGCGGACCACCAGCTCCAGTAGCCGTCCTGGCCCCAGATGTTGCCGCCGTCCGAGGGCATCGTGGTGATCGACGCGATCTGGTCGGTGCGGTAGGCCTCGACCGCGTTGGGGTACGCGATGACGTTCATGTACCCCGTGTCGTACAGCCGCGACTGCAACCGCTTGACCAGGTCGGCCCGTCGGGCCGTGTCGTACTCCACCGCCTGCTGGGCGTACAGCTCGTCGTACCGCGCGTCACAGATGAAGTTGTCGGTCGCGCCGGTGTCCTTGGGGGTGGCGGGGAGTGCGCCGCAGGTGTGGATGGACAGGACGAAGTCGGGGTCCGGGTTGACCGACCAGCCGTCGAAGGCCAGGTCGTAGTCGCCCTTCGCCCAGGGGTCGGAGACGTTGTCGAGGCAGTCGACCTCCAGGCCGATGCCGAGCTCGCCCCACCACTCCTGGAGGTACTTGCCGACCGCCTTGTCGTTGGGGTCGGTGGCGTGGCACAGGATCCGGAAGTCCAGCGGCCTGCCGTTCTTGCCGGCCCGCTTGCCGCCGGCGTTCTTCCGGTAGCCCGCCCGGTCCAGTGTCCGCGCCGCCTGTGCCGGGTCGTAGGCGATCCGCTGCGCGCCCCCGGGCTTCCAGAAGTACGTGCCGAAGCGCGGCGGGATGTACCCCTCGCCCTCCACGGCGTGGCCCTGGAAGACCTTCTCCACGATGGTCCTCCGGTCGACCGCCTGGAACAGGGCCTTGCGGACCGCCGGGTCGAGCAGTGCCGGGTGGCCGCTGCCGAACTTCCTGCCGTCCCTGGCACGCGCCCCGGGGTTGGTGGCGAGGGCGAAGAACCGGCGGCCGGGGGCGTCGTTCACCTTGATGTCCGGCGCCGACTTCAGGGCCGCGGCCTGGGCGGGGGTGAGGTTCGGTACGAAGGACACCTCGCCCTTGCGCAGTGCGGCGACGGCCGCGTCACCGTCCTTGTAGTAGCGCAGCACCAGCTCGTCGAACTTGGGCGCGCCGCGCCAGAACGTCTTGTTGGGCGTGAGCTTGACGTACTGGTCGACCTTGTAGTCGGTGATGACGAAGGGGCCGTTGCCGACGATGGGGAACCGCTTGTCGTTGTTGAACTTCGAGAAGTCTCCGACCTTCTCCCAGACGTGCTTGGGGACGATCGGGACGTCGAGGGCCGTCATGGTGGCCTGCGGCTTCTTCAGCTTGATGACCAGCGTCCTCGGGTCCGGCGCGGTGACCTGCCGGAAGTTCGCGGTGAAGCTGCCGTTGGCGGTGGCGGCGTTCTCGTCCGTCATCATCTTGGTGAACGTCCAGGCCGCGTCCTCGGCGGTGGCCTTCTTCCCGTCCGACCACGTGGAGTCGTCCCGGATCGTGTAGGTCCACGTCAGCTTGTCCGGCGACGACTTCCAGGCGGTGGCGAGGCCGGGGACGGGGTGCGCGTCCTTGGCGTCGTAGTTGGTGAGGTACTCGTAGGCGAGCCGGTGGATGCTGGTGGAGACCAGCCGCTGGGCGAGGAACGGGCTCAGCGAGTCCACGCTCTGCGAGACGGCGATGCTGAGGACGGTCCTGCCGTCCCCGCCGTCCCCCTCGTCCGCCCGCGCGGGCTGGCCGGCGGTGAGTGAGGTGGCGGCTAAGCCTGAGGCGAGAAGCAGGCGGAGGGAGCGGTGTGGAGCCATGGTGACCATGAGGTTGACCTCGCGTCCATCTCGGGGCGCCGGCTGGTGAAGCGAAGGTCTACCAGCGGGACGGAGGCGCGTCAACGACGCGTCGGCGATCCTTTGACCATCCGTTGACGAGCCGTCAAACCCGCTCTGTGCTGCGAGAATGCGGTGAGGGCCCGCACCGTGACGACGGTGCGGGCCCTCATTGGTCCAGTCCTCTGACGCCCTACTGCTGAGGAGCTGGCGGAGCCTGCGGGGGCTGCTGCTGGGGCTGTTGTTGCGGATGCTGCTGCTGCGGCCAGCCGGGCTGCGGCTGCGGCGGCTGGGGCTGCTGCGGGTACTGCTGGGGGTGTTGCGGCTGCTGCGGCTGGTGCTGGGGTTGCTGCTGCGGGTGCTGCGGGTGCGGCGCCGGGGGCGGGGCCTGGCCGGGCTGAACCGGCTGCTGGTACGGCTCCCAGCCCTGTGCGGGATACGGCTGGCCGGGGGCCGGCTGACCGGGCACCGGCTGCTGGGGCGGGTAGGGCTGGCCCGGCACCGGCTGGCCGGGCACCGGCGGGGCCAACTGGGGCGGCACGGACCCGTGGCCGTCACCGGTCCACAGCCCCTGCGCCTGCTGCGCCCGTACGAAGTCCTCGGCGACCATCGCGGAGAGGTTGAAGTACGCCTCGCGCGTCTTCGGCCGCATCATGTCCAGGTCCACCTCGGCGCCCGCCGCCAGGTGCTCGTCGAACGGCACCACGACGACCCCGCGGCAACGCGTCTCGAAGTGCTGCACGATGTCGTCGACCTTGATCATCTTGCCGGTCTCGCGCACCCCGGAGATCACCGTGATCGAGCGCTGCACCAGATCCGCGTACCCGTGCGCCGACAGCCAGTCGAGCGTGGTCGACGCACTGGACGCACCGTCGACGGACGGGGTCGAGATGATGATCAACTGGTCGGCGAGGTCCAGGACACCACGCATGGCGCTGTAGAGCAGGCCCGTGCCGGAGTCGGTCAGGATGATCGGGTACTGCCTGCCCAGGACGTCGATCGCGCGCCGGTAGTCCTCGTCGTTGAACGTCGTCGACACGGCCGGGTCCACGTCGTTGGCGATGATCTCCAGGCCGGAGGGCGCCTGCGAGGTGAAGCGGCGGATGTCCATGTACGAGTTGAGGTACGGGATCGCCTGGACCAGGTCCCGGATCGTGGCCCCGGTCTCGCGGCGCACGCGCCGGCCGAGCGTACCGGCGTCGGGGTTGGCGTCGATCGCGAGGATCTTGTCCTGCCGCTCGGTCGCGAGGGTGGCGCCCAGGGCGGTGGTGGTCGTCGTCTTGCCGACGCCGCCCTTGAGGGAGATGACCGCGATCCGGTAGCAGGACAGCACCGGCGTACGGATCAGCTCCAGCTTGCGCTGGCGCTCCGCCTCCTCCTTCTTGCCGCCGAGTTTGAACCGGGCGGAGGCGGAGGGGTTCCGGCTGGACTTGGCCTTCTGCTTGTTGTTGCGCAGCAGGCGGTCGGAGGAGAGCTCCACCGCGGCCGTGTAACCCAGCGGCGCCCCCGGCACGGACCGCTCGCGCTGGTCGTGCGTGACGGAGCTGGGCCAGGCGGCCCCGGTCCGCGGATCGACGGGCGGCTGCTGCGGGTGCGGGGCGGGGTGCTGGGCCGCGTGCGGGTGCTGGGCGGGCTGCGGGTGCTGGCCGGGCTGGGCGTGCGGCTGGTGCTGGGGCTGGACCTGCTGGGCCGGGTGGGGGAAGCCGTAGCCGCCCTGGGGTGCGGGCTGCGCCATGGGCTGCTGGCCCGGGTGCGGGAAGCCGTAGCCCGCCTGCGGTGCTTGCTGCTGGCCGGGGTGGGGGAACCCGTACCCGGCCTGGGGCGCGGGGGCCTGCGGCGGGAGCGGCGCGGCGGGTGCCGGGGCCGGGGCCGGGGTCTGGTCCTGGGCGGGCGCGGCCGGAGCCGGCTGTGCGGGGGGCTGCGCCTGCGCCTGGGCAGGCGGTACGGGCCACTGGGGCGCGGCGGTCGGCGCGGCCGGCTGGAACGCGGGCGGCAGCGGCGGGAGCCCCGCTCCCTGCTGGCCCGGCACCGGGGCCCACGGCTGCGCGGGCGCGGGCGGTGCGGTGTCCTGGGGTGCGGGGCCCTGGGACGCGGTGTCCTGGGGTGCGGGGCCCGTGGGCACGGCGTCGGCGACCGCACCGGCGGCCTCCGGCGCCTCCTCCGCCCCGGTGGGCGTCCCGGCGACAGGGCCCTCGCCGTTCCCCGGGGCGTCGGGCCCGGCCTGGGCGTCCGCGTCGGCGTCCACCGCAGCGCCGTCGCCCTCGGAGCCGCCCTGCGAGGGCTCGGCCCGCTCGGCCGATCCCGCCGCCTCACGTGCCGCGATCTCCGCCATCTCGCGCTTCAGCGCGGCGGGGGAGAAGCGCATGGTGGCCCCGCTCTCCACGTCGCCGCCACCGAACGGCTGCGGCTGGTCCGCGGCCACGACCGGCTCGGCCTGCACCGGCTCGGCCTGCACCGGCTCGGCCTGCACCGGCTCGGCCTCCACCGGAGCCGGCCCCGTCTCCGGCTCCCGCGCGGGCTCGGCAGCCGCCTGGGTGACGGGAGCGACCGGAGGCGCCGCCGGAGCGGGCGCCTCCGGGCCAGGCACGGCAGGCACCGCGGGCACGGCAGGCACCGCGGGGGCCTCCGCCGCCGGCGCCCCCGGCGCCCAACCCGACTCGAAGTCGCCGCTCGACGGCGCCCCAGGAGCCTCAGCCGCCTCCGGAGCCACCACCGCCCCCGCATCCGGTGCCACAACCCCGTCGACAGCCGCGGCCGCAACCCCCTCAGCGGACGCGGGCGCATCCGCCACCGCCGCCTCCGCGGGCACATCCGCGGCCGCCGGCGCGGGCTGCTCGGGCACCGCCACCGGCTGCTCGGGCACCGCCACCGGTGTGGCACCGTGCGGCGGCGGGGGCGGGACGGGCGTGGCCGACGGAGCGGCGGGCGTCCCGGCCCCCGACGTGTCGCCCGCGTTCTGCGTGTACCAGGCGGGCGGGGTGTAGTCGATGGTGAACTCACCCGTCATCTCGGCGGGATCCGCGTCGGACTCCTCGACGGGAATGTTCCAGCTCCCGTGGATGTCGTCCCGATCGCCGTTCACTTTGCCTCCTGGTGTGGTCGAGCACCCTTGTGCCGTCGTGGGTGGGGGCCACCGTTGTTCCGATCGGCCCGGCTCTCCCCCGGGGCGTGGCGGCCATGCCCGTACGACCGCGCCGCGCCCTCACCCACCCTAATCGCCAACACCACCCGCCCGGCAGGCCCGCCCGGCGTCGGCGCACCTCCGCGCCCCACCCGTGTCCCTCATGTGACCTGCACACGGCGGAGCGTGAGGGGCAGAGCCGTACAAAAGGGGAGCGATCCAACGGAGGCGGGGCCCGGCCGGCCGGCGAGGTCCCGAAGGCCCCCGCCATGGCCGGGTCCTGGCCCCGTCCTGTACCCGGTCCCGTCCCGCGTGCCGGCCCCGAGCCGTCAGCGCAGGTCGAACTCGCCGTCGCGCGCCCCGAGCACGAACGCCCGCCACTCGGCCTCCGTGTACCGCAGGACGGTGCCGGGGTCCAGGGAGGAGCGCATGGCGACGGCCCCGCCCGGGAGGTAGGCGATCTCCACCCGCTCCTCGTCCGCGCTCGTTCCCGGGGCGCCGTGCCATTCGACGCCGGAAATGTCGAGCGCGTACAGCGCTTCCTTCTCCTCTGCGCTCCCCATCACGGTTCCCTTCGGTCACGGCCGGCCGGCCGGGCGTGGGCAAACACCCGGTGGCGGCGCGTAGTTGGATGTTGCTGAAGCGTCACCATCGGTATCGTAGGCCAGTCGGCAGGCCGGGGACGGACGTCTTCCGCGGATCGGTACGCCGCCCCGCGGGGCCCGCGTCGGCCGCAGCCGGGCCCGTACGTCACCCGGGGGAGTGAGGCGCGGCGGGGCTCAGTCGATCCGGCGGGGCATGCCCAGCAGGCCCGACTCCGCGTCGGTGGCGGCGGTCATCACCCAGTGCCGCTCCCGCCCGGAGCACCAGAGGGTCACGCCGTCCGCCAGGGTCGGCAGCGCCTCCGTCTCGGTCCTGTGTAGGCCCAGAATCCGGCCGATCTGCTGCGCCTCCTGGGGCGAGACGCGCTGGACGCCCACGAGCGTGGCCATCCGCATCAGCCGTGGTGCCACGGGGCTCAGATAGGGGAGCAGTGTCAGGACGGACTGCCACGGCGAGGACACCACACGCCCCCGGGGCGGGCGCATGCCGCAGTCCCGTACGACGACGACGGGACTGCCCACGGTCGCGCCCAGCGGCGGTACGCGGCCCACCTCGTGCAGGGTGACGCACTCCAGCCCGGCCCCCGCGGACTGCGCCAGGGTGGTCCACTCCTGCGGCCGGCCCGTCTCCACCGCGACGCGCGCCCCGGTGCCCGCCGCCCGCAGCGCCAGCACCTGGGCGGTCCACAGGCCGCCGATCAGCAGGACGTCGTACGGCGTGGAGCGGTGGAAGCCGATCAGCTGCGGGCGGCCCTCCGCGTCGTCGCCGATCACCACGCCGTCGTCCCCGACGGGCAGGGACAGGGCGCCCAGGTGGTCGGTGGCCACGCTGTGGCCCGCGTGACGGGGTCCGAACAGCCCCCGGAGGCCGCGTGCGGAAGCGGTGCGTGCCATCAGCGCGCACCTCCCAGCGGCAGCGTCGCGAGGACACCGGGAAGCTGTTCGCGGTCCAGGCGCAGCAGGCCCACCTTCGCCGACCGGGCGGCCTGCTCCAACGCCCGCCGCACCCCGACGAGTTCGGTGTCGGATCCGCCGGTGATACGTACGTGGCCGAGGATGTTCATCGCCCCCTGGCGTGTTCCGCGCCGCAAGGTGAGGCTGACGGTGGTGGCGTACGCCGGAACGGACGTCAGCAGCGAGACGAGCTGGGGCAGCGGCGACGCACCCCGGCCCAGCTCGGGCCAGCGGCCGACCGCGTAGGTGGTGTGCCACCGGTCGTCGCACCGCCAGACCCGCGAGGTCTCCGCCGTACGCCGCTGCGGCGCCGCGCCGGGACGCGCCGCCCGCGCCGCCGCGCGGGGGTTGGCGCACGCGGCGGTGGCCACCGTGGAGTTGAGCTCCTCCTGGTCCAGCACCACCGCCTGGAAACCGGCCCCGGTCAGACGGCTCGCCACGTGGTCCGCCACGCGCACCAGGCAGCGCTGTGCCCCCTCCGTACCGCCGCCGCGCGCCTCGACCGCCTCGGCGCAGAGCTCCGGGTCGAGCTTCACCGCGACCCAGGTCATCCGCGACGCGGGCGCTCCGGTGCGCTCGTGCAGGGGGGCGTACGAGAGCCGCGCCACCGCCTGCTGGGGCAGGTGCGGTGCCGGTGCGGGCCGCACCTGCTGCACCAACTGCACCGATTCCACGACGATGTCGTCGACCTGGAGGGCGTCGCCCAGGACCGACAGCGGCAGGGCCCGTGCGCCGGAGGCGGGGCGCAAAGCGGAACCGCTGGCCTCGATGCGTACGACACCGGTCAGGAAGGTGCCGTCGCCGAGCATCCCGACGGTGCGGCGCCGGCGGTCCACGTAGGGGTACGGGCGGAAGCCCGGCACGCTCTCCGTGACACCGGCCAGCGACGGGTCGGTGTCGGCCGCGGGGGCGGCGGCCCCGCGCCTGCGGGCGCGCAGCGAGAGTGCCGTGGACAGCCAGTCCTGAAGCGCCCTTCCCCTGCGGCGGATCACGGCGAACAGCACCATCAGGCACGCCACGGCGCACGTGGGGACGACCCAGAGGCCGCCGAGGGCGAACCCGACCGCGGCCAGGGCGAGCGCCGCCTCGACGAGGACCAACTGACGGAGCTGCAAGGGGCCGAGACGGCCGGTGCGGGAGAGGGGACGGAGTGTGGTGGTCGCGGGAGGGCCCTGAGTGGGCGGCGTGGAGCGGGCGTTACTCCGTTGCCGTCGGGAACTGTCGGGGGCCCGCCGAGAAGTCCGCCCATTTCGCGCGCGCGTCGCCGTACCCATCGCCGCGTTGCCCCCTCGTGTCCGCAATTGCCAAATTCTTATGGGCGTTGACCGGGCGATCACCCTACCTGAGCGGTGGGACGCAAGCGCCAGCAGGCATAGTAGTGCGCGGCGCGACGGCAGAGGGTTTTCGATGCGTGTGGGAACCTGGTCGCCCAGAGGGGATGAGGGGCAGCGGACAAATGGCATCACGACGGGACGAACTCAACGCCTATACCTTCGCAAAGCGGAGGCTTGTTGCGCAGTTCGTGCAGCCCAATACGACCGGCTCCGAGGAGGGCGCTCCGCGCCCGCTGCGCGCGGTGGTGCCAGGAGCCATCGCCGGCGCCGTGGTCCTCGCCGTCTTCGCCGCCTGGGGCATGTTCAAGCCGGTGGCGCCGAAGAGTTGGGACACCCCGGGCGAGAACGTCATCATCGCCAGCAAGTCCACCACCCGCTACGTGGTGCTCAAGACCGGCGACAAGACGCAGCTCCACCCCGTTTTGAACATGTCCTCCGCCAAGCTCCTGCTCAACCCCGACAAGGGCACGGTGATCAACGTCGACGAGTCGGTGCTCGACGACGGCAGGATCCCCCACGGCGCCACCCTCGGCATCCCCTACGCCCCCGACCGGCTGCCCGACCCCAAGGAGGCCGGCGCCGCCAAGCGCTGGGCCGTCTGCGAACGGCCGGGCGAGGGCGGCCGCGCCATCCAGAAGGCCGCGTTCGTCTTCGCCGAGCGCGAGGAGGGCCGGACCGAGGGCGCCGACCGCCTCCGCGGCGGGGAACTGCTCTACGTCGAGGGCCCCGACGCCACGCGGTACGTCGTCGATGCCGGAGGCACCGCGTATCCGGTGAAGAAGGACGAATTGCTCCTCCGCCAGCTCGTCGGCCAGGGACGCGCCGCCCAACGGGTGTCGGCCGCCTGGCTGGAGACCCTCCACAAGGGCGACACCATCACCTTCCCCACCGTCCCCGGCACCCCCGGCGAGCCCGCCGGGATCGACGGACCGCTCGACCCCGAGGACAACAAGGTCGGCATGGTCCTCACCGCCACCGACGGGACCAGGAAGCAGCAGTACGTCGTGCTCCGGGGCCGGGTCGCCCCCGTGTCCGACTTCATGGCCAAGCTCCTGCTCAACAGCAGGGAACTGATCGACCTCGGACAGGCCGGCCAGGCGAAGTCGGTCAGCGCCGGAGCCTTCCAGCCGGGCGAGGCGTTCGGCCGGGACAAGAAGTGGCCCGAGTCCGCGCCCAAGCCCGTCAACGACGCCGGCATCGGCGAAGGCAAACGCAACACCGTCTGCAACGTCCTCCGCGAGGTGGACGGCGACAACGGCAGGACCACCCTCAGCACCTGGGCCGGCAGCGACTTCCCCGCCACCCTCCCGACCGGCTCCAGCAGCGCCTACGTCACCCCCGGCTCCGGCCAGCTCTTCCGCCAGTTCAAGGGCTCCACCACCCACACCGGCTTCCTCTTCCTGGTCACCGACACCGGACTCCGCTACGCGATGCAGTCCAACGGCGACACCGCCACCGACGACTCCGGCATCGGCTCCTCCGGCTCCAAGGAGGAGAAGCAGGCGCGTCAGCAGGAGGCGCAGCAGGCGCAGAACCGCCTCGGCTACAAGGGTGTGGGCCCCGTCCCGGTCCCCGCCGCGTGGTCGGCCTTCCTCCCCACCGGCCCCCGCCTGTCCACCGGCGCGGCGCGTCAGCCGCAGGGCTCCTGAGGGGCGGGTCGCACATGACATCCACGTACCGGCGCCCGCTGGCGGCCTCGGCCGTCACCGCGCTCACCCTGGTCCTCGCGCCCACGGCCCCGGCCGCCGCGGACGACGGCACCCAGTGCACCTTCCCCGGCAAGATGTACGAAGGCCGGCCCTGGTCCCTTCAGCGCGTCCTGCTGGACGAGTTGTGGAAGCAGTCCACCGGCAAGGGCGTGCGGGTCGCTGTCATCGACACCGGTGTCGACGTCAAGAACCCGCAGCTGACGAAGGCCGTCGACACCAAGAGCGGCATCAACCTGCTCCCCAAGGACATCAAGGACGACAGCGGCAACAAGATCGAGCGGGGCAAGGAGGACGGCACCACGGACACCGTGGGCCACGGCACCAAGGTCGCCGGCATCATCGCCGCCCGCCCGGCCAAGGGCACGGGCTTCGTCGGCCTCGCCCCCGACGCCACGATCATCCCCATCCAGCAGAACGACGCCGAAGGACACGGCACCACCGACACCCTGGCGACCGCCATCAAGCACGCCATCGACGCCGAAGCGGACGTCATCAACATCTCCCAGGACACGGCCAAGGCCGTGAAACCCTCCCTCTCGCTGAAGCAGGCGGTGGACGAGGCGCTGGCCCGGCAGATCGTGGTGGTGGCCTCGGCGGGCAACGACGGCCTGGGCGGCAACGTCAAGAGAACCTACCCGGCCTCCTTCGAGGGAGTGCTGGCAGTGGCCTCCTCCGACCGCAACAACGAACGGGCGTTCTTCTCGCAGTCGGGCGAGTTCGTCGGGATCGCGGCACCGGGCGTGGACATGGTCTCGACCGTCCCCGGCGGAGGCCACTGCGCCGACAACGGCACCAGCTTCTCCGCCCCGTACGTCGCGGGCCTCGCCGCCCTCATCAAGGCCAAGCACAAGGACTGGACGCGAAAGCAGATCGTCGCCCAGATCCAGCAGACCGCCGAACGGTCGGTGGCCGGGCACGACCGCCTCGTCGGCTGGGGCGTCGTCGACCCGGTCCGCGCCCTGACGGAGGACGACAAACCCATCGAGGCCCCGGTCGCCCACGAGGGCATCACCCGCGCCGAGGCCCCGACCCCGGCCGAGCTCCACCTCGGCGAGACCCCCGAGCAACGCAACGCCCGCCTCGCCACGTACGTGGTGATCGGGGGCGGAGTCCTGGTCGCGGTCATCACCGGCACCGCGGTGGCCTTCCGGGACGCGCGGCGGCGGGCGCGGCGGGTGGCGCGGCAAGCGGCCGGCTGAATGACGGCGAGCCGGGCCGGGGCAAGAAGCCCGCGATTGCAGCCGCACAGCGGCGTCCTCCGGGCGTCGCGAGCGCGTTGCCGCCGCGGGTCATGTCGCCGCGAGCGAAGTCCGGCGGCGACAATGGCACTTGGGACCGTCACACCTGGTGGTTAGAGTGACATCCGTGGATCGCGGTGCGCCGCGATCGCAATGCAGGACGGCTGTAGCAAACGGGGAGGAATGGGCATCGTGCTTCCGGCAGAGGGTGGGGGCGGCTCGAGTGGCACGAGCGATCTCGAGCGTGGTGTAGGGGCGCTGAAGCGCTTTCGGGAGCGCGTGAACACGTTGCTGACCGAGCTGGAGGAGAGCGCGGCGAGCGGGACGAAGATGTCCGCGCAGACGATTTCCCGCGCTTCGGTGAGCGGTGGAAGCGCGGAGGAGTTCCCCGAGGCGGAGGGGCTCTTCACGCAGTACAACCGGGTCCATCAGTCCCTTGTCAGGCTTTCTCGGTCGCTCAATGACCAGATCACGATCCTGAGCATCGGTGTGCACGCCGCGGACGTCGGTTTCGACAACGTCGAAGAGGACGTGCGGCGCGAGTTCGCGGTGATCAAGGCGCGTCTCGACCGGGAGCGTGCGGCGGCAGAGGCCCGTGAGACGGGCGAGAAGACGCAGACGCCGACCAGCAACGACAAGACCGCGGACGGGGGAACGTACCGATGACCGAGAACAAGCCGGCGCAAAGCCCGAAGGAACAGCACGAGCAGGACCTCGCACGCGTCCACTCCCAGCTCGGTGTGACCGATATGGCCAGGACGGTCACCGGGCTCATGGACAGCTTCTTCGGAGGCGGCTCGAGCGGCCCCGGGCCGTTCGCGAGAAGCAACTTCGAGAAGCGGGAGCTCAACGACCTGATCGACCTGGTCGACAACACCAACCCCGCGGATCTCGAGAGCGCCGGCACCGCGCTGTGGAGCGCGAGGGACGCGCTCCGGGACGCCGCTCACGAGCTGCAGACCTATGTGGACAAGGTCGACTGGAAGGGCGAGTCCGGCGAGTCGTTCAGGGCCTTCGGGCGGGAGCTGGCCGACCACGCGCGAGAACTCGCCGCGTTCGCGGACGTGGCCGGTACGCAGATCACGGTCGCCGGCACCGGCCTCGCCTCCGTGAAGATGCCTCCGCGTGACGACCGGGCGGTGAAGCGGAAGCCCGAGAGCATCCCGCCGGAGGAACGCGCGGCCAAAAAGGCGGAGTACGACAAGGCGGTGCAGGTCGAGAAGGACCGCCAAGAGGCCATCAACCAGATGTACAAGCTGGCCTCGTACTACGCGGTGTCGGAGCAGACGCTGGCGGCGAAGCAGCCCCCGGAGTTCAAGGCGACGCTGAAGACGAATGTGCCGCCCCCGCGGGGCAGCATTGACATGCCTCAGGGCGCCACGGCGGGCAGCAACGAGCAGGCGGTGAGGGCACCGCGAGGGGCGACGTCGGAGATGGCCGCGCCGAGGGACACCGCCGCACCGGCGCCCACGGAAGCCCCCACGGAAGCTCCCACGCGCGTCGCACCTGCCCCCCGGCAGCCCGACACGGCGATGGAGATCGACAGCGTCGCGCCCCCGCCCCCACTGACCACAGCACCTCCCCAGACCTCGGTGGTGCCTCCCACAGGGCCGAACCCGCCCCAGACCGCGCCGATGCCGCCAGTGGCTCCCTTCCCCAATGCGGTGAAGGGCGGCCCCCGGCCCCGGGAAGCCACCGGCCTGCCGCGTACCACCGGTCCGGGCAGGGGCCCTGTGGGCCGAGCGGGCATGCCCGAGACCAACCCCGCGGCAGGACGTCAGGCGAACGGCAGGGGAGGCCAGCCGCCGCTGGGTCGGTTCGGCGGCCAGGGCCCCGTCCAGGCGCCGAATCAGAATCCGGTCACCGGACGCGCCGGCGGCCCGCCGAACGTCGCGGGGGGACGAGGGGCCATTCACCAGCCCTCGGGGACCTCGCGGACCGGACGGGCGGACGGGATCGTCGGGGGAAGGCCACAGCACACTCCTGGCCCGCAGTCCACTTCTCGTCTTCCGGGCGGAAGGGTCGTCGGCGGGGAGGGCACGCCGACGGGCCGCCCCGCTGGGGGCCAGACCGGCCGGCGCGGCATGGTGGGGACGCCACCCGCGGACACGGGTGTGCGCCCCGGGGCCCGGCCTGTGGCCCGGCCCGACGGAGTCGTGGGCGGCACACCGCGTGCCGGCGCGACGGGCTCGCGTCCCGGGACCGGCGGCTTCACACAGGGCGGTACGGGCCTGACTCGTGCGGCGAGGGGCCGGAACGAGGGTGAGAACGAGGAGCAGGAGCGCACGGAGTCGTCCCGTCCTGACTACCTGACGGAAGACGAAGAGACCTGGGAGAGTCGGCGTCGAGGTGCCGTCCCTCCGGTGATCCAGTAGGTACAGGGAAGGTTCGGAAGTCAGGATGGCGTCAGCTATGGGCCGGAACCGGAAGCGCGGTGTGTCCGGCACCGTCCGGCGAGGGATCGTCTGTGCCACGGTGGCGGTCGGCGTCTGGTCCACGGGCCTCGCGGGCACGGCGTCGGCGGCACCCGCCGAGAACGTGCGGGCGAAGCAGTGGTATCTCGACGCGATGGCCGCCGAGGAGCTGTGGAAAGTCACCACCGGCGAAGGCATCAAGGTCGCTGTCATCGACTCGGGCGTCAATCCGTCCACGCCTTCGCTGAAGGGGCAAGTGGAGAAGGGGTTCGACGCCACGGAGACCGACGGCGACGAAACGGACGATTACAGCGGCCACGGCACGTCGATGGCCGAGCTGATCGCGGGTACGGGGCGGGGCGGTGGTCTGCGTGGCCTCGCTCCCGGCGTGAAGATCATTCCTATGCGGATCTCCGACTCGGAGTACCAACAGAACCGCAAGGTGAACGGACAGGACGTCGCGGATGCCATCCGGGCTGCTGCGGACAGTGATGCGCAGATCATCAACATGTCCTTCGCCAGCGACTACTCCGAAACGGAGACGCGAGAAGCGACGAAATACGCACACCGCAAGGGGAAGCTCTTCTTCGCCGGTTCCGGCAACAACGCGGCCAGTGGGAACAAGCCCCAGTACCCGGCTGCCTACCCGTACGTGGTCGGCGTCGCGTCCGCCGACAAAAAGGGAAAAGTCTCCGACTACTCGCAGCACGGTGACAACGTCGACCTTGCCGCCCCCGGAAACGACATCCCCGGCTGGTGCGACGAGACGTTCACGAAGTACTGCGGCGGGGACGGCGGTACGAGTTCGGCCACCGCCATCACATCGGCGTCCGCCGCCCTCATCTGGTCCCAGCACCCCGACTGGACGGCGAACCAGGTCCTGCGCGCGATGATCGACACGGCCGCCAGGGACTGGAAGGAGGGCACCCGGAGCGTCTACCTCGGTTACGGTCTGATCCGCCCCGGCCAGATCATCCTGGACAAGAAGGGTGACCCCGGCGCGCCCGACATCAGCCCGCTCACCCGTCAGAAGACGGGGGGCGACATCCCTGCCAAGGGAGCGCCCGCTCCCGCTGCACCAGTTCCGTCACAGGCCTCGAAGGGCAAGCCGGGCTCCGACGCGATCGTGGCAGGCTCCGGCAAGGAGGCCCAAGAGGCCCAGGAGGCCGACGGGGGGAGCAAGTCGGGCCTCGTCATCGGGGGAGCGGCCGTCGTGGTCGTCCTCGCGGGAGCCGCCTACGCGATCGCACGTCGGCGGCGCAGCGCCTGACCGGACCAGGTGCGTCAGACTTCACCTTTCACCATCTGGTGAAGCGCAACTCAGCAAGTCACCACAGTAGTTCAGAAGGGAAACGCAACCGTGTCACAGGGTCAGCGGCTTTCGGATACCGAAGTAGTCAAGCTCGAGAGGCACCTCCTCGAGAAGTTCAACTCGATCAAGGGCCAGCTCCAGGCGATTCAGGGCACGATCGACAGCCTTGAGGGCCAGTGGAAGGGTATCGGCGCAGGCGCCTTCAACAAGAAGCAGGAAGAGATCAACACCTCGATGGTGGGTCTCGGCAACATCCTGGCGAAGTTCCTCGAGGGACTGAGCGCCTCCAGGAAGATCAAGGACGGCACTGAGGACGACGTCCTCGCCGCCGTGCAGAGCATCAACGTCGACCTCGGTGTCGGTACCCAGGCGAAGTCGAACCTCAGCGGTCTGTAGCAGCCCTGGGCACACCCTTTTCGGCACGCGAGGCCGATCCACAACCAAAGGTGAGATGAGGAAACATGGGTACCAACTACGACGGGCTCGTCGTCAAGTACGGAGCTCTCGACGCGACCGCCACCGTGCTCGGCAACCAGGCCAAGAAGCTTGAAGAGGACCTGCGTTCCATCAAGACGGCCATGGCCACCGTCGCCGCCGGCTGGGAGGGCGAGGCACACGAGGCCTACGTCCAGGAACAGATGAAGTGGGACAAGGAAGCCTCCGACATCCACCAGGCCCTCATGCAGATCGGCCAGGTCGTCGCGAAGGCGGGCGGCGACTACATGGGCGGCGACAAGAAGGCCGCCGGCTACTTCCTGTAGGCGCCGGGCATCGTAGGACACCAGGGGTGGGCACGCGCGAGGGGTGCCCACCCCGTCCACGACCGATTCCTATCCCGGGACATCAGGGTCTGACCGGTAGGGCGGAGACCGAGCCGGCGTGCGCGACGAAGACGCGATTGCCGTCGGCGGCATACCCGAACCCGCCGGGGCCCTGGTCCGTGTAGGTGAAGATCTGCTCGCCGGAGCGCGTGTCGACGGCGATCAGGAATCCGTTGTCACTCTCCGCGACCCATACGGTGCCTCCTTGGACGGCAGGCGGAAGCGCGGTGCCGAAACCGCTTCCCCCGTAGAGACTCCACTCCTCTTTGCCGTCGCCCGCGCGGAGGCGGCGGAAGTCCTGGTCGACGGCATACACCTCCTGGCCGCGGACAGTCGGAGGTCCCCACGCCCCGAACTCGGCGGGAACGCTCCACAGCTCCTTCCCATCGGCGAGAGACCTGGAGGTGAGCGTCCTTCCGCCGAGGAGCACCATGTCGCCGGTCACGGCCGGCATGAAGGCTGACGATCCCTGGTCGGCGAGATCCCACACGCGCTTGCCGGTGGCCGTGTCCACGGCGACGACGTTTCCGTCGGACGGGAAGAGAACCAGACGACCGTCCTTGACGGCTGCCGCGGGAGGCTCCGAACTCGACGTGCGCACAGGCGTCGGCACCGACCAGAGCACCCTGCCGGTCGTGGCGCCGACGGCCTGCAACTGCCGTTCCTCGGTCATCACGTACACCCCGCGGCCGTCCGAAGCCAGCAGCCTGTTCGCGGCGATGGGGACCGACCACACCTGATCGCCCGTCGAGGCGATGAACGCGTGCAGGGAGCCGTCGAAGTCCGTTGCCAGGACGAGTCGATCGGCAGCCGTGAGCAAACCGGCGGACGCCCTCACCCTCGGGGCCGTCCATTTCTGCTTGCCGTCGGTCACCCGGCGGGCGGTCAGCCCGCTGTCGGCCGAGCCGACCACCACGACATCCCGGACGGGTAGAGGGAGCAGCGCCGTCGGGTCGGCTCCCGCGACAGGCCCCCAGAGCGGTGCCAGCTCGTCGTCGGGCTCGAGCATCGCGGCCACAGGCCGTTCCGCGGCCGCTGGGATGACCACCGGAACGTCCTCGAGCCGCTGGTCGCGCCGGAACCACCAGGCCGCCCCCGCCCCGCCGAGACCGAGCACGGTGCCACCACCGGCGAGCCCCATGAGAAGACGCCTGCGGGAGGGCCTGCCCCCTGTGACCGAAGGCAAGACCGCGACCATCGCCGCGGCAGCCTTCTCACGCCGCGCGATCTCCTCGGCCACGGGACCCTTGCGCCAGGCCCGGTCCGCACCCCGCGGGCGCGCGAAAACGTCCGCGATACGGTCGGGAAGGGGGCGGTGGGCCGGGTCCTTGGCCAAGCAGGGCAGCAGCAGCGTCCGTATTCCATCAGGGACGTGCCACAGGTCCGGTTCACCGTGCACCACCTGGTATTGCACGCCGGCGACATGCGGACCGTCATAGGCCCGCACACCACTCGCCGCGTAGGCCAGCAGAGCGCCCAGCGAGAAGACGTCGGCGGCCGGTCCGACGCGCTGCCCCAGGACCTGCTCGGGCGCACCGTAGCCAGGGGTGACCGGGATCTGGCCGGTCGTGGTGAGGGTCAGACCGTGCTCGGGGCGGGCGATGCCGAAGTCGATGACACGCGGCCCTGCCGAGGTCAGGACGACATTGGACGGCTTGAGGTCGCGGTGGACGAGACCTGCCGCGTGGATGTCCCGGACCGTGCGGGCGAGAGCTGTCGCCAGCGCACGCAGTCCGGCCTCGTCCAGTGGCCCGTACGCGGCGACGGCTTCTTCGAGCGTCGGGCCCGCGAGGAACTCCGCGGCGATCCAGGGCCGGCCGCCCTCCAACTGCGCGCCCAGGACCCTCGCCACGCCAGAACTGGTCACGGCCTGCGCGGTGACGGCCTCCCGTACGAACCGCTGCGCAAGATGCGGGTCGTGGGAGAGCTCCGGACGCAGGACCTTGACCGCTGCCGCGCGGCACGCGATGTCCCGGCCGAAATAGACCTTGCCCATACCGCCCTCTCCCAGCACGCCGAGAAGCCGGTACGGGCCGAGGCGCAGGGGGTCACCCGTGCCGAGGGGATTCATCGCGATATTGCTTTCTTCACTCGAAAGGGAGGGCGTTGATGGAGTGGCGGTCGACGCAGAGGAGTCGTTCGGCTTCCTCGTGGGCGGCGAACAGCGAAGCGGGAGTGTCCCAGGTCCAGGCGGAGGCGCGGGTGCGCATGTCGACGGCGCTGATGCCGTTGTCCCTTCTGACGTAGACGTACTTCCTGCCGATGACCGGTGGCGGGGCGAGAACGGGCGCCCACGCCTGCGTCAGGTCCTCTTTCTCCGCCCAGAGGAGACGCCCCGTCGAGGCGTCCAGAGCCACGAGGCCCCGCTTCCCCTCGGCCGCGTACACCACACCGTCCCTGACGGCCGGTGTCCCGTAGCGGCGTGCTCCCTTGGCGACGCCGCCGTCGTTGCGGTCGTCCCCGAACTTCCAGGCGACGTCCCCGGTGGCGAGCCGCAGTGCCCAGACGTGGCCGCTGGCCACGTAGATGTGCTTGTCGTCCACGGCGAGCCTGCCTGGAACGATGTCCGATGTGTCCCTGGGCCGCCGGGGGATTTCCCATGCCCAGACGCGCTTGCCCGTGCGGATGTCGGCGGCCGCGACGAAGAAGTGCGGGTCGACCGGTTCGTCGTTCCTGTCGAAGCTGATCTTCCGGCAGAAGATCAGGTGTTGTCCGACGACCTTCACGCTGACGGCCGTGTAGGCGTTGCCCGGATCGAACTCCGACATGGTCATCTGCCACCGCTTCCTGCCGGTGCGGATGTCCACCGCCAGCAGGTGCCAGTCGTTCTTCTGTTCCACGTCCGTGTCGTGGCCGGGAACGACCTTCCGTGCCGCGACGAAGATCAGGCCGGCTGCCGCGAGCAGCACTTCGGCGTGCCCGTAGCCCGCGAACCCGGTCACCCGGGCGACGAGGCGCTGCGCGACTCCGCTGCCGGGGGTGAGAGCGTGGAGGGACAGCGCGTCGCCCTCCGCCTGCCCGGGGAGAAGGCCGTAGATCACCTTCCCGTCGGTCGTGATGTCGCTCGTGTCCCGGAATGCGCGCGTCGACCATCGCTGTTCGCCGCTTCTCGCGTCCAGGCCGACGAGCTGTCCGTCCTGCCAGGTGGCTACCGCACCACTCATGGTCATCAGAAGCGGGGCGTCCGCGGTGGCTCCGGCGTCGGCGTGCCACAGCGCGCGGGGCGCACGGTCGGTGGAGGGCAGGGCGTCTTCCTCGTCCGACGGCTTCCTGCCGGACCACACCCACGCTCCGGCCCCCGCAGCGCCCACCCCCACCAGCGAACCGCCGGCCGCCGCGAGCAGCTTGCGCCGTGACATGCCCCGGCCGGCCGGGGCCGGAGCCGTGTACGGGCCCTCCACCGGGGCCGCCAAACGGAGCGGGTGGTACTGCCAGACCGCCGACGCGCGGTGGGCGATGTCGACGAGCAGCGGGGCCGGCAGATGGTCCGCGAACTCGCTGTGACCGTCGTGGAGTTCGGCCATGAGCTCCCGGGTGGTGGGGCGTCGGCCGGGGTCCTTGGTCAGACACCGGGCCAGGACCGGCGCCAGACCGGCCGGGACCCCCGTCAGGTCGGGGTCGGCGTAGCGGACGCGGTAGAGGAGATCGGCCGCTTGACCGGTGCCGAAGGGGCCGTGCCCCGTGGCGGCGAAGACGAGGACTCCCGCGAGCGCGAACACATCGCCCGCGGACGTGTGTTCCTGGCCCGTGGCCTGCTCCGGGGACATGAAGGCGGGGGTGCCCGCGGCGGTGCCGGTACGGGTGAGGCGGTCGTCACCGGCGGCCCGGGCGATGCCGAAATCGATGATCTTGGGGCCATGGGCCGTGACCATGACGTTGGAAGGCTTCAGGTCGCGGTGGACCACGTCGGAGGCGTGGAGCTGTGCGAGGGCGCCGGCGAGGGCCGCGCCCAGTGCCCGGACGGACGGCTCGGGCAGGGGGCCGCAGAGGGCGACGGCGTCGTCGAGGGGCGGCCCGAGCACGTACTCCGTGGCGAGCCAGGGGGTCTCGGCGCCGGGGTCGGCGTCGACGACGGTGGCGCCGTGGTGGCCGCCGATGATGCGGGCGGCATCCGTCTCCAGGCGGAAGCGGGTGCGGGCCGCGGTGTCGGCGGCGATGCGGGCGTGCATGGTCTTCAGGGCGGCGGTCCGGCCGCCGGCCGACCGGGCCAGGTAGACGGTGCCCATGCCGCCGTGCCCGAGGCGGGCGATCAGGCGGTGGCCGCCGATCTCGACCGGGTCGTCATGGGTCAAGGGCGCGAGCATCGTCGTCAGGTCCTGGTGGTGGTTCGCGGGAGACGGATCTCGGCGGCCAGGATCCGGGCCGACTGGCGGGCGAGTGCCGCGACCACACGGCCCGGCAGCCAACTGCGGGCCGGCAGCGGCGCCGACGGGTCCAGAACCGTCGCCGACGAGGCCGACGGGCCCGACCGGAGGGCGAGCGACAGCTCGGACGCCGTCGGCCGGGCCGCCGCGTCGCGGGTCAGGCAGCGGGAGACCACGCTGCGCAGGGAGGCGGGAAGTTCGTCTCCGTCCGGGACCGTGTGGCCGGTGGCGGCGTACGCGAGCACCGCACCGAGCCCGTGGATGTCGCCCGCGGGGCGCGGGCGCCCGCCGGCCGCCGCCTCGGGGGCCAGACTGCCCGGATCCAGTCCGGGACGGCCGTTGCGCCGCTCGCCGTCCGGCGCGGCCGCGCGCACGGAGCCGTAACAGGTGAGTCGGGGCCCGTCCCAGGCGAGCAACACCGCCGCTGGGGAGAGGCCCGCGTGGGTGATGCCCGCCGCGTGTGCGGCCGCGAGCGTGTCGGCGAGGGCGGTACCCAGGGCCCGTACGGTGTCCTCGGGCAACGGGCCGCCGTGCACGGCCAGGGCGACCGGCAGGGGGAGCACGGGAAGGTAGGGCGTGGCGTACCAGGGCGCGGCCGGAGACGGCGACACCTCGGTCACGGGCAACACCCACGGCCCGGCCGGCACGCGTGCGGCCTGCGCCTCGACGAGGAAGCGGCCGGGGTCGACACCGTCGAGCGGCGCGCTCACCAGAACCGTACGTTCGCCGTCCGCGCTGCGCGCGACGAACCGGCGCTCGGGCACGGGCGGATGGCCGGGCCCGCTCGGGTCGAGCCGAGTGATCAACTGGTACGGGCCGATGCGGCGAGGGCCGTCGCCGGAGGGCCGTTCCGTGCGCCCTCGTTCCATCTGTGAATTCCCCCTCGGAAAAATGACAGCCCCGGAGCCTCCAGACGCCCACGGCACGCCGGGCGTGGGACCGAGGAACAGACGCCGCTCGCCGGCGGGCGTCCCCGGGCGCCCGCACGACCCGCCCCGGCCCGTACGGCGGGCCCGATGGCCGTCGTCCGCGGGGCGTCGTGGCCGGGGGCGACGGCCGGTACGGTGCCGCCACCCCCGTCCACGAAGGAGCTGTCCCGGTGCGCCTATTCCGGCTCCCCCAGCCACCCCGTCTGCACCAGCGGGTTGCCGCGCTGCCGTGAGACGAAGACGCCCCGCCCCGCCGGCATCGGCCGCATCCGTACGCCGCCGAGGACATCGCCCTCCTGCGGGTCACCGGACAGCAGGACGCCTTGCGCGCCGAGCTCCATCATCCGCTGCATGAACGGCTCGTACGCGGCCCTGCTCGCGCCCGCCGCATTGCGGGCGATGATGAAGCGGACGCCCACGTCACGCGCGAACGGCAGGTGCTCCGTGAGCTTGGCCAGCGGGTTGCCGCTCGACGTCGACACCAGGTCGTAGTCGTCGACGACCACGTACACCGACGGACCGCTCCACCAGCTGCGGTCCCGCAGTTGCTGGGCCGTGACGTCGGCGGAGGGGGTGCGGCGTTGCATCAGGTCGGCGAGCGCGTCCACATGGTGGTCCATGTTGTTGGACATGGGGACGTACTCCGCCAGGTGCGACGCCGGGGTGACGTCCAGCAGCGCACGCCGGTTGTCGATCACGAAGAACTTCGCGGAGTTCCCGTCGTACCGCTCGCACACCTGCTTGATGAGCAGCCGCAGCAGGTTCGACTTGCCCGACTCGCTCTCGCCGAAGACCAGGAAGAACGGGTCGCGGTCGAAGTTGACGAAGACCGGCTCCAGGTTGTTCTCGTCGATCGCGAAGGCGACACCACGCTTCGGCTCCACGTATCCCGCCGGCAGGTTCTCCGCCGGCAGCTCGCGGGGCAGCAGACGCACCTTCGGAGCGGACGGGCCCGTCCAGTGGCGGCCGACCTCACGCACCATCGCGGCCGTGGCCTCGGCCAGGTCGCTGTCGGAGCTGATGCCGTCGATGCGCGGTACGGCGGCCATGAAGTGCAGCTTCTCGGGAATCAGACCGCGGCCCGGTACGCCGCTGGGGACGTTGACGGCGATCTTGCGGTCCACCTCCGAGTCCATGGTGTCGCCCAGCCGCAGCTCCAGCCGGTTCATCAGGTGGTCCTTGATGTTGGAGCGCACCTCCATCGAACGCGACGCCGTCAGGATCACATGGATGCCGTAACCGAGACCGCGCGCCGCCATGTCGAGGACCGCCGGTTCGAGGCCCTCGTAGTCCGTGCGGAAGTTGCCCCAGCCGTCGATGACGAGGAAGACGTCACCCCAGGGCTGGTCCGCCACCGAGATCTCGCCGCGGGCACGGAGCTTGCGGAACGTGGCGATGGAGTCGATGCCCGTACTGCGGAAGTACTCCTCGCGCCGCGAGAGGATGCCGTACACCTCGGCGACCGTGCGCCGCACCTTCTCCGGGTCGAGGCGTGACGCCACCCCGCCCACGTGCGGCAGATCCGCGATCGCCGCCAGACCGCCACCACCGAAGTCGAGGCCGTAGAACTGGACCTCCTGCGGTGTGTGGGTCAGCGCGAAGCCCGCGACGAGGGTGCGCAGCAACGTCGACTTGCCGGACTGCGGGCCGCCGATGATCTGCATGTGGCCGGCCGCGCCGGAGAAGTCCCGGTACAGCACGTCCCGGCGCTGCTCGAAGGGCTTGTCGACCACACCGAGGGGGACGATGAGCCGGCCCGCGCCCTCGTACCCCGGCTGCGTCAGGCCCCGGCTCTCCACGCCCGCGAGGCCGGGCAGGATCTCGTCCAGCGGCGGCGGGTTGTCCAGCGGCGGGAGCCACACCTGGTGCGCCTCCGCGCCCCGGCCCTCCAGCCGCCGCACGATCACGTCCAGCACCGAGTCGGCCAGCGCGTCGTCCTCCGCCCGCCGGGGCTCCGGCACCCCCGCCCGCGCGGCGGGCTCGACGTACCGCACCGGCACCGGCGCCGCGGTGAACGGCACCGGGCGGCGGTCCACCGGGAGCGGCCCACCGGTGACGGCGGCGTGCTGGTTCGAGCGGTACACACCGGACACGTACGCCGCCTTGAAGCGGACCATCTCGTCCGTGCCGTACTTGAGGTACCCGGAACCGGGGACGTTCGGCAGCGAGTAGGCGTCGGGGACACCGATCGCCGCACGGGACTCGGCGGCCGAGAAGGTCCGCAGACCGATCCGGTACGACAGGTACGTCTCCAGACCGCGCAGCCGGCCCTCCTCCAGGCGCTGCGACGCCAGCAGCAGGTGGACGCCGAGGGACCGGCCGATCCGGCCGATCTGCACGAACATCTCGATGAAGTCCGGCATCGCGGTGAGCAGCTCGCTGAACTCGTCGATGACCAGGACCAGCGAGGGGATCGGCTGCAACGGCGCGCCGGCGGCCCGGGCCTTCTCGTAGTCGTGGATGTTGGCGTAGTTGCCCGCGTCGCGCAGCATCTCCTGGCGCCGGTTGAGCTCGCCGCGGATGGAGTCGCCCATGCGGTCCACCAGCGTCAGGTCGTCCGCGAGGTTGGTGATCACGGCCGCGACGTGCGGCATCTGCGACATGCCCGCGAAGGTCGCGCCGCCCTTGAAGTCCGCGAGGACGAAGTTGAGCGTCTCGGACGAGTGCGTGACCGCGAGGCCCAGCACCAGCGTGCGCAGCAGCTCGGACTTGCCGGAACCGGTGGCGCCCACGCACAGTCCGTGCGGGCCCATGCCCTCCTGGGCCGCCTCCTTCAGGTCCAGCATGACCGGGGTGCCGTCCTCGCCGACACCGATGGGCACGCGGAGCCGCTCCGACTGCGACCGCGGCCGCCAGGTGCGGCTCACGTCGACCGACGCGGCGTCACCGAGGTTCAGCAGGTCGGTGAAGTCCAGGTTCGCCAGCAGCGGCTCGTCGTCGTCCGATCCCGAGGCGATGCGCAGCGGGGCGAGCTGGCGGGCGAGAGCCTCGGCGGCCTCGACGCCCAGCCGGTCGGGGACCCCGTCGTACACCAGGCCGTGGCCGGACTCGAGCTGGAGCGAGTCGGGGTGCACGATCACGGACAGGGCGCCACGGGCAGCCGTCATCTCCCCCGGGACCACCTCGATGATCGTCACGCCCTGCACGCCCTCCGGGGCGGCGAGCGCCGACGCGTGGGGGACCGACTGGCCGTCGAGCACGACGACGATGTGCGGCTGGTCCAGCAGCGGTTGACCGCCGCCGTGGAAGCGGGGGCGGCCCTCCAGGCGCGCGGCCAGCATGTCCTGGAGGTGCCGCGAGTCGGTCGTGATCAGGCGCCGGCTGCCCGCGCCGTCACCGGGACCCGGTGCCTGGACGTGCGGGAGCCACTTGGCCCACTCCCAGTGCGGTGCCGCGGCGGCATCCGCGGCCACGGCGATGACCAGGTCCTCGGGGGAGTGCAGCGCGGCGAGAGAACCGACCATGGCCCGCGTCGAGGCGCGGACGGAGTCGGGGTCCCCGCTCACGGTCACGTGGTAGAAGGCGCGCAAGGACACGGCCATGGGCAGGCCGTCCAGCGTGCCGTGGGCCGAGAGGAACTTCTGCATGGCCCCGGCCGTGAGCGGCTCCAGCTCGTCCACGGGAGCGGTCTCGGGGACGATGAGCGGTGTGGCGAGCTGCTGGCTGCCCAGGCCGACGCGTACCTGGCCGAAGTCGTCGTCGCCGACGCGCCGTTCCCACACCCGGCTGCCCTCGGCGACCAGGGCCCACAACTGCTCCGGCGACGGGTGCAGGTAGAACTGCGCGTCGCGCTGGAGCCGCGCGGTCCGCAGCACCGAACGCCGCGTCTGCGTCAGGTACTTGAGGTAGTCCCGCCGCATGTCGGCGAGTTGGCCCTGGGTACCGCGCCGGTAGCGCACCAGCATGGCGACGGCCATCGCGACGGTGGACGCGATCATCACCATGCCCATGATGCGCATCACGGGGTTCGGGGTCATGAAGAAGAAGACGACCGATCCGGCCATGCCGAGCGTCGGCAACAACTGCATCAGAACGCCCTCCTGCTGGCCCCGCGGCAGTTCGGGCGGCGGTTGCAGCTGCACCGGATCGACCGGCACTTCGGAGGGAAGGGCCCGTGGTGGGCGCTTGACGACGATCTGACTCACAGCTCACCAATTCCCTTGCCGGACGGAAATGTTCCTATCGGCGCCCCCGTGGCGACGGGCTCCATCCGCGGTGGGGATCCTACTGGCGGAGGGGGAGGCGGGTGGGCGGTAGGGTGGCGCGACGTGTTGGCGCGTGCATGAACCAACGCAAATTACGGGTCACTCGACCGCGCCACGCCGACGACCCACGAACACCACGAGGGGAAGCAGCAGGTGAGTATGACGGCCTCAGCCGCGGCCACCGGTACCGGTACGGGTTCCGGAGCCGGCCACCCGGCTCCCGCGACTCCGTCCGGCGGCGGAACGGGTTTCTGCCGCGTCACTGTCGTCGCACCGGACGGCCGTGTCGACGTCGCACTGCCCGAGGACATCCCCGTCGCCGACCTCTACCCGGAGGTCCTCCGGCTGTCCGGGCAGAGCCCCGCCCCCGGCGCCCCCGTCGGGTACCACCTCGTCCGCCGCGACGGCAGCGTCCTCGACGGCGCCCGCTCCCTCGCGGCGCAGCGCATCCTCGACGGCGAACTGCTCTCCCTGCGGCCCTTCGCCGAGTCGCTGCCGCCCGCCGTGTTCGACGACGTCTCCGACGCCGTCGCCTCGGCGGTCGCCCGTGACCGGACCCTGTGGACCGACGACCTGATGCGCGGCGCCGGGCTCTTCGGCGGCTCGGTCCTGCTGGTCCTGCTCGGCTTCGCGCTGTGGACCGCCGCCCCGCGGCACGACGTGCACGGGCTGCCGGGCGTCCTGGCCGCGGTCGCCGGTGTGCTGCTGCTCGCCCTCGCCTGCGTACGCGCCCGGGTGTACGACGACCGCGGCTCCGCCGTGGCCCTCGGCATCGGCGCCATGGTCAACGCCGCCGTGGCCGGCGCCGGCCTGCTGCCGCCGCCCGCGGGGCAGGGCAACGGCAAGCTCCAGTTCCTGCTGGCCTGCGCCGCCGTCCTGGTCGTCGCGGTCGTCCTGACCCTCGTCGCCCCGAGCGGGGACGGCCCCTTCGTCGCGTTCGTCCTCGCGGCCGGCACCGGCGCCCTGGTGACCTTCGCCGCGATCATGACCGGCATGGACACCGCCGAGAGCGCCGCCGTGTGCGCCCCGCTCGCCGTCGGCGCGCTGGCCTTCCTTCCGGGCCTGTCCACCCGCTTCGCCCGCCTCCCGATCGGCTTCGAGCCGCCCCGCACGTCCGCCGGCGGTTACGGAGCGGAGTCGGAGCCCCAGGGCCCGGTGGACGCCGGGCGGATCGCCGCCCAGGTGCGGCGGGGCCACGAGCTGCTCGTCGGCCTCGTCGGCGGCTGCGCGCTGGTCGCGGTCGGCTCGGCCGCCGTGCTCGGCTTCTCCGACAACACCTACGGCCGGCTGCTGGCGCTCGCCACCGGCGTCGCCATGCTGATGCGCGCCCACCTCTTCCGCTACACCGCCCAGGTCGGCTGCGCCCTCGCCGCGGGCCTCGGCGCCCTCGTCCTGCTGGGCCTCGGGCTGTGCCTGAACCCGCCCGCCGGCCTGGGGCGCGACGCCACGGCACTGGACATCCGTACGGTGTGGCTCGCCGCCGCGGTCGCCGGCGCCGCCGCGCTGATCGTCTCCATCGGCCTGATCGTGCCGCGCAAGGGCGTCACCCCCTTCTGGGGGCGCTTCCTGGAGATCGCGGAGGCGTTCGTCCTCCTCACCCTCATCCCGCTGTGCCTCGCCGTCTTCGACGTCTACCACGCGATCCGTGCCATGACGTCCTGAGCGGCTGGTACGCTGTGTAACGGCCGTTCGTGTACGCGCTTCCGGATCATCTGGGAGCTGCGCTCATCGGTCCTTCGCCTCCGAGTCACGGAAGCTCCCCTGAGACCAAGACCAGGGGCACTCGTGGGCGCATCGAACACCAAGAGGAGTACCGAGTGTCTCTCGACGCCGCTACGAAGAAGCAGATCATGGCCGAGTTCGGCACCAAGGAGGGCGACACCGGCTCCCCCGAGGTCCAGGTCGCGATGCTCTCCCGCCGCATCTCGGACCTGACCGAGCACCTCAAGACCCACAAGCACGACCACCACTCCCGTCGTGGTCTGCTGATCCTGGTCGGCCAGCGCCGCCGCCTGCTGCAGTACCTGGCCAAGAAGGACATCCAGCGCTTCCGTACGCTGGTCGACCGCCTCGGCATCCGCCGCGGTGCGGCCGGCGGCGCCAAGTAAGACGCCGTGGAGGGAGCGGTTCCCACTTCTAGGGGGCCGCTCCCTTTGCTGTACATGCGGAGTGTTGCCTCCCCTTTGTAGGCTGGCTTACACAACGCCATAACGGAAAAGCGACAATCACATACTGGAGAGGTGCCCCGGCGCCGTCGCCGGTCCTCGGTAGTGGCCCCCGGGAGAGATCACCCCGGGCGCTTCGATCGAAGACCGGCCCCGCACACACGGCGCACTTCTCCGCCCCGTCCCCTCGCCACACGGGCGACCCGGGACGCAAAGACGACAAGCAACGGAGAATTCGCTTTGGTGGAGAACGAGACCCACTACGCCGAGGCCGTCATCGACAACGGCACCTTCGGCACCCGCACCATCCGCTTCGAGACGGGCCGCCTGGCCAAGCAGGCCGCCGGCTCCGCCGTGGCGTACCTGGACGACGACACCATGGTGCTGTCGGCCACCACCGCTTCCAAGAAGCCCAAGGACCAGCTCGACTTCTTCCCCCTCACGGTGGACGTCGAGGAGCGGATGTACGCGGCCGGCAAGATCCCCGGCTCCTTCTTCCGCCGGGAGGGCCGCCCCTCCGAGGACGCGATCCTCACCTGCCGCCTGATCGACCGGCCGCTGCGCCCCTCCTTCAAGAAGGGCCTGCGCAACGAGATCCAGATCGTCGAGACGATCATGGCGCTCAACCCCGACCACCTGTACGACGTGGTCGCGATCAACGCCGCCTCCTGCTCCACGCAGCTGGCCGGCCTGCCCTTCTCCGGCCCGATCGGCGGCACCCGTGTCGCCCTGATCAAGGGCCAGTGGGTCGCCTTCCCGACGCACACCGAGCTCGAGGACGCCGTCTTCGACATGGTCGTCGCCGGCCGCGTCCTGGAGGACGGCGACGTCGCGATCATGATGGTCGAGGCCGAGGCCACCGAGAAGACCATCCAGCTCGTCAAGGGCGGCGCCGAGGCCCCCACCGAGGAGGTCGTCGCCGCCGGTCTCGAGGCCGCGAAGCCCTTCATCAAGGTCCTCTGCAAGGCCCAGTCGGACCTGGCCGCCAAGGCCGCCAAGCCGGTCGGCGAGTTCCCGGTGTTCCTCGAGTACCAGGACGACGTCCTGGAGGCGCTGACCGCCGCGGTCAAGACCGAGCTCTCCCAGGCGCTCACCATCGCCGGCAAGCAGGAGCGCGAGGCCGAGCTGGACCGCGTCAAGGAGATCGCCGCCGAGAAGCTGCTCCCGCAGTTCGAGGGCCGCGAGAAGGAGATCTCCGCCGCGTACCGCTCGCTCACCAAGAAGCTGGTCCGCGAGCGCGTCATCAAGGACAAGGTCCGCATCGACGGCCGTGGCCTGACGGACATCCGTACGCTCGCCGCCGAGGTCGAGGCCATCCCGCGCGTGCACGGCTCCGCGCTGTTCGAGCGTGGCGAGACCCAGATCCTGGGCGTCACCACCCTCAACATGCTCCGCATGGAGCAGCAGCTGGACACCCTCTCCCCGGTGACCCGCAAGCGCTACATGCATAACTACAACTTCCCGCCGTACTCCGTCGGTGAGACCGGCCGCGTGGGCTCGCCCAAGCGCCGCGAGATCGGCCACGGCGCGCTCGCCGAGCGCGCCATCGTGCCGGTGCTGCCGACGCGCGAGGAGTTCCCGTACGCGATCCGCCAGGTGTCCGAGGCCCTCGGCTCCAACGGCTCGACGTCCATGGGCTCGGTCTGCGCCTCCACCATGTCGCTGCTGAACGCCGGTGTGCCGCTCAAGGCCCCCGTCGCCGGCATCGCCATGGGCCTCATCTCCGAGGAGGTCGACGGCAAGACGCACTACGTCGCGCTGACCGACATCCTCGGCGCCGAGGACGCCTTCGGCGACATGGACTTCAAGGTCGCCGGTACGAAGGAGTTCGTCACCGCCCTCCAGCTCGACACCAAGCTGGACGGCATCCCGGCCTCCGTCCTGGCCGCGGCCCTCAAGCAGGCCCGCGACGCCCGCCTCCACATCCTCGACGTGATGATGGAAGCGATCGACACGCCGGACGAGATGTCCCCGAACGCCCCGCGGATCATCACCGTCAAGATCCCCGTGGACAAGATCGGTGAGGTCATCGGCCCCAAGGGCAAGATGATCAACCAGATCCAGGAGGACACGGGCGCCGAGATCACGATCGAGGACGACGGCACCATCTACATCGGTGCCCAGGTCGGCTCGCAGGCCGAGGCCGCCCGCGCCACGATCAACGGCATCGCCAACCCGACCATGCCGGAGGTCGGCGAGCGCTACCTGGGTACGGTCGTCAAGACCACCACCTTCGGTGCGTTCGTGTCCCTCATGCCGGGCAAGGACGGCCTGCTGCACATCTCGCAGATCCGCAAGCTCGCCGGTGGCAAGCGCGTGGAGAACGTCGAGGACGTGCTCGCGGTCGGCTCCAAGGTCCAGGTCGAGATCGCCGAGATCGACCAGCGCGGCAAGCTCTCCCTGATCCCCGTGATCGCGGACGAGGACGCCGAGGGCGAGACGAAGGACGACACCGACCAGTGACGTCCCGTAGTTCGAAGGCGACGGCCCGCACCTCCTCGGAGGCGCGGGCCGTCGCCCGTACCCAAACGCTTCTCAAGGGCCGGGACGGCATCGGCACGGTCCGCCGCACCACCCTGCCCGGCGGCCTCCGCATCGTCACCGAGACCCTCCCCTCGGTGCGCTCCGCCACCTTCGGCATCTGGGCGCACGTCGGCTCCCGCGACGAGACGCCCGCCCTCGGTGGCGCCACGCACTACTTGGAGCACCTCCTCTTCAAGGGCACGCGCAACCGCAGCGCCCTCGACATCTCCTCCGCCATAGACGCGGTCGGCGGCGAGATGAACGCCTTCACGGCGAAGGAGTACACCTGCTACTACGCCAGGGTGCTGGACACCGACCTGCCGCTCGCCATCGACGTGGTGTGCGACATGCTCACCGGCTCACTGATCCTCCAGGAGGACGTCGACGCCGAGCGCGGCGTGATCCTCGAGGAGATCGCGATGACCGAGGACGACCCCGGTGACGTCGTCCACGACCTCTTCGCGAAGACGATGTTCGGCGACACCCCGCTGGGCCGCCCGGTCCTCGGCACCGTCGACACGGTCGAGGCCCTGTCCGCGGACCGCATCCGCCGCTTCTACAAGAAGCACTACGACCCCACCCACCTGGTCGTCGCCGCCGCCGGCAACATCGACCACGCCACGGTCGTACGCCAGGTCCGCCGCGCCTTCGAGAAGGCCGGCGCCCTCACCCGTACGGACGCCGTCCCGGTCGCCCCGCGCGACGGCCGGCGCACCATCCGCACGGCCGGCCGCGTCGAGGTCCTCGGCCGCCGGACCGAGCAGGCCCACGTGGTCCTCGGCATGCCGGGCCTCGCCCGCACCGACGACCGGCGCTGGGCCCTGGGCGTGCTCAACACGGCCCTCGGCGGCGGCATGTCCTCCCGCCTCTTCCAGGAGGTCCGGGAGAAGCGCGGGCTGGCGTACAGCGTCTACTCGTACACCTCCGGCTTCGCCGACTGCGGTCTCTTCGGCGTGTACGCGGGCTGCCGGCCGAACCAGGTCCACGACGTGCTGCGGATCTGCCGCGACGAACTGGACCGCGTCGCGCGCGAAGGCCTGACCGACGACGAGGTCGAGCGGGCGATCGGCCAGCTCAAGGGCTCCACCGTCCTCGGCCTGGAGGACACCGGTGCGCTGATGAACCGCATCGGCAAGAGCGAGCTGTGCTGGGGCGACCAGATGTCGGTCGACGACATGCTCGCCGAGATGGCCGCCGTCACCCCCGATGATGTACGCGAGGTGGCCGCCGAGATCCTCGGACAGCGCCCGTCGCTGTCGGTGATCGGCCCCTTGAAGGACAAGCAGGCGGACCGCCTCCACACCGCGGTCGCGTAACGCCTCTCCCGGACGGAACCGACGCAACCGAAGGAAGTACGAGCATGAGCAGCAAGCTGCGGGTCGCGGTCATCGGCGCCAAGGGACGCATCGGCTCCGAGGCCGTACGCGCCGTCGAGGCCGCCGAGGACATGGAACTCGTCGCCGCCCTCGGGCGCGGCGACAAGCTGGAGACGCTCGCCGAGAAGGGCGCCCAGGTGGCGGTGGAACTCACCACCCCCGCCTCCGTCATGGGCAACCTCGACTTCTGCGTACGCCACGGCATCCACGCCGTGGTCGGCACCACCGGCTGGACCGAGGACCGCCTCGCCCAGTTGAACGGCTGGCTGGAGGGCTCCCCGGAGACGGGCGTCCTGATCGCGCCGAACTTCTCCATCGGCGCGGTCCTCACCATGAAGTTCGCGCAGATCGCCGCGCCGTACTTCGAGTCGGTCGAGGTCGTCGAGCTCCACCACCCCAACAAGGTGGACGCCCCCTCCGGCACCGCCACCCGCACCGCCCAGCTCATCGCCGCCGCCCGCGCGGAGGCCGGCTGCGCCCCGCAGCCCGACGCCACGGCGACGGCCCTGGACGGCGCCCGCGGCGCGGACGTGGACGGCGTCCCCGTCCACGCCGTACGCCTCCGGGGCCTGCTGGCCCACCAGGAGGTGCTCCTCGGGGGCGAGGGCGAGACCCTCACGGTCCGCCACGACTCGCTGCACCACAGCAGCTTCATGCCGGGCATCCTGCTCGGCGCCCGCCGTGTGGTGACCACCCCCGGTCTCACCTTCGGGCTGGAACACTTCCTGGACCTGGGCTGATCACCTCATGCGCGCCAAGATCACCTACTTCGTCACGGCAGCCGTCCTGGTCGTCTACTTCGTCCTGGTCGGCAGCCGTGGTGTGATGCTGATCCAGCACGGCACCGCGCTCACCGTCACCTTCGGCTGCGCGGTGCTCGTCCTGCCGGTCATCGGCGTCTGGTTCCTGTGGCAGAACACGCGGTTCGTCACCAAGGCCAACCGCCTGGCCGCCGTACTGGAGGCCGAGGGCGGACTGCCGGCCGACGAGCTGGAGCGCACCCCCAGCGGCCGCGTCGTCCGCGACTCGGCCGACGCCGTCTTCGCCCGGCGGCGCGCGGAGACCGAGGACTCGCCCGACGACTGGCGCTGCTGGTTCCGTCTCGCGGTCGCCTACCACGACGCCCGCGACACCCCGCGCGCCCGCAAGGCGATGCAGCGGGCCATCGCCCTCCACGAGGGCAGGCGGCCCGTCGGGACCTGACCGGGGCTCCGGCAACCGGACGAAATACGCTTCCGCGGCATCTGGACAGCCCGCGCGGCCACGTCCATGCTCTCCCTACCGACGAGGGGGGAGTCCGTCATGAGTCAGCGAGCAGTACCCGCGCCGATGCCCGGCAAGCTCAAGTTCGCCTTGGTGGCCGTGTGGTTCCAGGGCCTGATGAACGTGCTCGCCGCGGTCCTCATCCTCTCCCTGGTGAGCGACCGGGTGGACCACGGACAGGACGAGGACGCCGGCGTCCTGCGCGCCATGGCGTACGTGTCGCTGCTGGCGGCCGCCGCGCTGATCGCCGCGGCGGTGCTCACCCTGCGGCGCCTGGACTGGGTGCGGGTCGCCGTGATCGTCATCGAGGTGATCCTGATGGCCGGCGCCGTGTTCACCCTCTTCTCCGGTGGGGGCCCGACGGTGATCGTCGGCCTCCTGCTGGCCGTCGCCGTCGTCACCACGTTCGCCTCGGCCGAGAGCAAGGCCTGGTTCGCCCGCTGAAACGACCGGGCTCCGGCCCTCCCGAGGAGGACCGGAGCCCGGACACGACTGCGGTACGGCGAATGGCGCGGGGTCGGCCTAGGACGACGCGTACTCCGCGCTCCACGCCTCGACCGTGTCGGCCGCCCGCTCAAAGGCCTCGACCCGGGCCAGGAAGTCCGCGTTGTGGTCGGTCAGCAGCGCGAGCTGCTCGCCACCCTTGCGCGCGACCACCAGGGCCTGCCCCTGAACGGTCCTCGGCAGCCCCAGCCACCGCACGGGCTGCTGCACCGTACGGACGCCCCCGGCCCGCGACCACGGCAGCGTCGTCGTACGGAAGAAGGCGACGCGCCGCAGACCGTGCCGGCTCACCCACGTCCCGACGCGCAGCATCCGCAACGCGCAGACGATCACCAGCGCCGCCAGCCCGAAGCACACGGCGGCGCCGGACAGCCCCCCCGCCAAGGCGATGATCACGGTGGCCAGCAGCATGAACGAGGCGAGCAGCAGCGCCAGCGCCGCCGCCGCGACCCGCCAGGGCCCCGGGCGGTACGGGCGGCGCCACTGGTCGTGGTCGTCGAACGGCAGCGCGACGTCCTCGTCGGTGTCGAAACCGCGGTCGGCCGTCAGGAAGGGCAGGGGCACGGCTGGTCCTCACTCATACGCACGCTCGATGGGGCTGTGCCGGGTGAGGCTACCCAGCGGTCCGACGACCGGCCACTCCAGGGTGGCCGTACGGGGGAGTGCCCGATTCAGCGCCCGTGGGAAGCCTCGGACTGCTGCCCGTGCCCGGTGGTACCGGGACCCGACTCCATCGCCGGAAGGCCGAAGAGCAGCGACCCGACCAGACCGGCCACGACGGTCAGCCCGATCAGCGTACGACCGGTCACTTCGGAAATGCTGGGACGCTGCCGAGTCGGGGGAGTGACGTTACTGCGGAAGCGGTCGGCCTCGGCGACGAACGCGAACGGGACTGCCTCACGCCGGCGGAACATGTGAGAACCCTCCTTGGAATGCGGGCGATGGACGCTGCTACTGGGACAGACGCGCGAAGCAGCGGTTTGGTGCCCGATTTCCCCGCATCGATCGAACGATGTCAGCCGTCCCCGCCTCGTCCTCGGCTGTCGGTGCCGGGCCGTAGAGTGGGCGCCGCCCAACGATGCAAAGGGAAGGACCGCGTCGGTGACCGACACCCCCGCCGAAGACCTCAAGCCCAGTTTCCGCAGCGAAGTGACCGTCGAGCTGGTCAAGCACAGCGCCGCCGACTCCGACGTCCTGTGGGCGGCCCGCGTCTCCACGACCGGCGAGCAGTCCCTGGAGGAGCTCCAGAAGGACCCCGAGCGCTCCAAGGGGCTGATCAACTACCTGATGCGGGACCGGCACGGCAGCCCCTTCGAGCACAACTCGATGACGTTCTTCATCAGCGCCCCGATCTTCGTGTTCCGCGAGTTCATGCGGCACCGCGTGGGCTGGTCGTACAACGAGGAGTCCGGCCGCTACCGCGAGCTCCAGCCCGTCTTCTACGTCCCCGACGCCTCCCGCAAGCTCGTCCAGCAGGGGCGTCCCGGCAAGTACGTCTTCGTGGAGGGCACCGAGGACCAGCAGGCGCTCGTCGAGCGCACGATGGAGACCTCCTACGTCCAGGCGTACGAGGCGTACCAGGAGATGCTCGCCGCCGGCGTCGCCCGCGAGGTGGCCCGTTCGGTCCTCCCGGTGGGCCTGTTCTCCTCGATGTACGCCACGTGCAACGCCCGCTCGCTGATGCACTTCCTCGGGCTGCGCACCCAGCACGAGCTGGCCAAGGTCCCGTCCTTCCCCCAGCGTGAGATCGAGATGGTCGGGGAGAAGATGGAGCAGGAGTGGGCCCGGCTGATGCCCCTGACGTACGCCGCCTTCAACGCGAACGGCCGCGTCGCTCCGTAGTCGTCCCAGGTCAAAGCCCGGTACAGATGTGCGGATCATCCGCCCGAAGTGTCCGTATTGCGGCGTTTCGAGAAGTTCATCTAGGCTGATCAAACGGACCCGGCACTGCTTGAACCCCCGAGCAGGCAGTGCCGGGCTCCACCTCCCTCACGTCCCCCGAGGGGACCCGGCGGGCAGAGCAGCGAGTAGCGTGTTACCCATGGCTCCGATCTCCACTCCGCAGACCCCCTTCGGGCGGGTCCTCACCGCCATGGTCACGCCCTTCACGGCGGACGGCGTACTCGACCTCGACGGCGCCCAGCGGCTCGCCGCCCACCTGGTCGACGCAGGCAACGACGGTCTCGTCATCAACGGCACCACCGGCGAGTCCCCGACCACCAGCGACGCGGAGAAAGACCAGCTCGTACGAGCGGTCCTGGAGGCGGTGGGCGACCGCGCCCACGTCGTCGCCGGCATCGGAACCAACGACACCCACCACTCGGTGGAACTCGCCCGCGCCGCCGAACGCGCCGGGGCGCACGGCCTGCTAGCCGTCACCCCGTACTACAACAAGCCCCCGCAAGAGGGCCTCTTCCGGCACTTCACGGCCATCGCGGACGCCACCGGCCTCCCCGTGATGCTGTACGACATCCCCGGCCGCAGCGGCGTCCCGATCGACACCGAGACGATCGTCCGCCTCGCCGCCCACCCGCGCATCGTCGCCAACAAGGACGCCAAGGGCGACCTCGGCCGCGCGAGCTGGGCCATCGCGCGCAGCGGCCTCGCCTGGTACTCGGGCGACGACATGCTCAACCTGCCGCTGCTCTCCGTAGGAGCCTGCGGCTTCGTCTCCGTCGTGAGCCACGTCGTCACCCCGGAGCTCCGCGCCCTCCTCGACGCCCACCTCACCGGTGACGTCCAGAAGGCCACCGAGATCCACCAGAAGCTGCTGCCGGTCTTCACCGGAATGTTCCGCACCCAGGGCGTGATCACCACCAAGGCCGCCCTCGCCCTCCAGGGCCTCCCCGCCGGGCCGCTGCGCCTGCCGCTCGTGGAGCTCTCCCCGGAGGAAACCGCTCAGCTCAAGATCGACCTCGCCGCCGGCGGGGTACAGCTGTAGCAACGGACTTCATAACTGAATACGAAATCAACATCAGACAACAGCAAGTGCACGAATGTCATGCGCGCCACGTGCCTCACTGGTACGTGGCGCGTGTGGTGAGGAGAGTCTTTTGAGTCATCCGCATCCTGAACTGGGCGCGCCCCCGAAGCTGCCCAAGGGCGGCCTGCGCGTCACCCCGCTCGGCGGTCTCGGCGAGATCGGCCGGAACATGACCGTCTTCGAGTTCGACGGCCGCCTGCTGATCGTCGACTGCGGCGTGCTCTTCCCCGAGGAGGAGCAGCCCGGCATCGACCTGATCCTGCCGGACTTCACCAGCATCAAGGACCGCCTCGACGACATCGAGGGCATCGTGCTCACGCACGGCCACGAGGACCACATCGGTGGCGTCCCCTTCCTGCTCCGGCTGAAGCCCGACATCCCGCTCATCGGCTCGAAGCTGACGCTCGCGCTCATCGAGGCCAAGCTCCAGGAGCACCGGATCCGTCCGTACACCCTGGAGGTCACGGAGGGCGACCGCGAGCGCCTCGGCCCCTTCGACTGCGAGTTCGTGGCGGTCAACCACTCCATCCCCGACGCCCTGGCCGTCGCCATCCGCACCCCCGCGGGCATGGTGGTGCACACCGGCGACTTCAAGATGGACCAGCTCCCGCTGGATAACCGTCTCACCGACCTGCACGCCTTCGCGCGCCTCAGCGAGGAGGGCATCGACCTCCTGCTGTCGGACTCCACGAACGCCGAGGTCCCGGGCTTCGTCCCGCCCGAGCGCGACATCTCCAACGTCATGCGCTCGGTCTTCGCCGGCGCGCAGAAGCGCATCATCGTGGCCAGCTTCGCCAGCCATGTGCACCGCATCCAGCAGATCCTCGACGCGGCCCACGAATACGGCAGACGAGTCGCCTTCGTCGGGCGTTCGATGGTCCGGAACATGGGCATCGCCCGTGACCTGGGCTACCTCCGGGTCCCGGCCGGCCTGGTCGTCGACGTCAAGACCCTCGACGACCTCCCGGACCACGAGATCGTGCTGGTCTGTACGGGCTCCCAGGGCGAGCCGATGGCGGCCCTGTCCCGCATGGCCAACCGCGACCACCAGATCCGCATCGTCCAGGGCGACACCGTGATCCTGGCGTCGTCCCTGATCCCGGGCAACGAGAACGCGGTCTACCGCGTGATCAACGGCCTCACCCGCTGGGGCGCCAACGTCGTCCACAAGGGCAACGCCAAGGTCCACGTCTCGGGCCACGCCTCGGCCGGCGAACTGCTGTACTTCTACAACATCTGCCGGCCGAAGAACCTGATGCCGGTCCACGGCGAGTGGCGCCACCTCCGCGCCAACGCCGAGCTCGGCGCCCTGACGGGGGTCCCCAAGGACCGGATCGTCATCGCCGAGGACGGCGTCGTGGTCGACCTCGTCGACGGCAAGGCCAAAATCGTCGGCAAGGTCCAGGCGGGTTACGTGTACGTCGACGGCCTCTCGGTCGGCGACGTCACCGAGGTGCACCTGAAGGACCGCCGCATCCTCGGCGACGAGGGCATCATCTCGGTGTTCGTGGTCGTCGACTCCACGACAGGCAAGGTCGTCGGCGGCCCGCACATCCAGGCGCGCGGCTCGGGCATCGAGGACGGCGCCTTCGACGCGGTCATCCCGAAGGTGCACGAGGCCATCGCCAAGTCGGCCGCGGACGGGGTCGCGGAGCCGCACCAGCTCCAGCAGCTCATCCGCCGCACCATCGGCAAGTGGGTCTCCGACTCCTACCGCCGCCGGCCGATGATCCTCCCCGTGGTCGTCGAGGTCTGACGTTCCACCAGCTCGTCGCGGAGCGGGGCCCCTCGATTTGCATCGGGGCGCCCCGCTCCAGTACGTTTACGGCTCCGCCTGAACGGGAACCCGGCACCTTCGTGTGCCTCGAAGGGTGCCCGGGAAGAGCCGGAAATTCCGACTCAGAATCTCTGATAAAGTCGGAGCAGCCGAAAGGCAAAGGCCCTCCAACGGCCACCGGAAACAGAATCCGAACCGGAAACGGAACGGAAAACGGATCTGGTA
>NZ_JBVKAH010000016.1:0-69393 GCF_055598725.1 Streptomyces sp. NPDC039423 | reverse complement strand
CGGGTGTGACGCTGCTCGGCGCGTCGCTCGGCAACATCGAGTTCGTCCACAAGAACATCGAGGCGATCCTCGTCCTCATCGTGCTGGTCTCGGTCGTCCCGATCGTGATCGAGTACCTCCGGGCCCGCTCGCAGAGCAAGAAGCAGCCCGCCGCGTCCCCCGAGGACGGCACCCCTCCGGCCCAGCGCGGCCGCCACGCCAAGCGCTGACGCCGGTCCCGCCCTGCCGGGCGGCGCCGGCCGGTGGGCGGGGGTGGGGGCGACGCGCCCCCGCCCCCTGTCAGAAGCCGCGGGTGCGCTTCGCCGCGCGGCGCACCGCCGCGCTGCCGGGCGCCCGGATGAACAGGCGGGCCATCTCCCCGCCCAGGTTGACCCCGATCGCGATGGCCAGCGCCAGCGCCGCCGCCCGCGCCAGGGACGTGAACCCGGCGTCCATGTTGTTCTGGGCGATGTTCAGCACGCCCAGGTACGTGGCGCTGCCCGGCAGCAGCGGCCCGATCGCGGCCGTCACGTACGGCAGCGACGACGTGTGCTCGTACCGGGCCATGAGCTGCCCGAACAGGCCCACCAGCCCCGCCGCGACCGCCGTCGCCATCACCGTCGAGCCGCCCGCCGTCACCGCTATCGACGCGTAGATCACCCATGCCGCCGCCCCGTTCAGCGCCACGAACAGCACGGTGGAACGGTCCTGCTGGAGGAGCACCGCGAACGTCACGGACAGCAGGACCGCCGCGAGGATCTGGAGCACCGGCCGTTCGACGGCGCTCAGCACGCCCTCGGGGTTGAGCTTGGCGCCGAGCTGCACGCCCCCGTACAGCACCGACAGCACACCGACCACGATGGCGACGAAGAAGTACGCGACCTCCAGCAATCGCGCGGAGGCGGTGATGTAGAAGCCGGTCAGGCCGTCCTGGACGGCCGCGACCAGCGCCCGCCCCGGGATCAGCGCGAACAGCCCACCGGTGATCACCGCGTTCGGCTGGAGCCCGGCGTGCAGCAGGCTCACCAGCACGCCCAGGGCGGCCGGCGGCACCGCGGCCACCGCGAACTGGTAGAACTCCGGCAGCCCGCGCCCCGCGCAGAACCAGGCGAGCCGGTCGCCCAGCATCGCGCCGGCCGCGGCGATGAGGAACACCGCCACGTCACCGCCCAGCAGCATGGACGCGGCACCCGCGAGCCCGCCGGCCGCGACGGTGAGGACCCAGCCGGGGTAGGGGTGTCGGTTGCGGCGGATCTCCGCGAGGCGCCGGTACGCCTCCTCCAGCGAGACCTCGTAGTCCTCGGCGTTGATGTCGGCGACCAGCGTGTAGACCGCGGAGAGCCGGGTGTAGTCGGTGCCGCGCCGGCGCACGGTGCGGTTGGCGGTCACCGGGTCGTCCACCAGCGAGGGCTGGTAGGTGATCGACAGCAGGGTGAACGTCACGGTCGGCTCGCAGCGGTCGAGCCCGTACGAGCGGCAGATCGCGAACATCGCCGCCTCGACGTCCTCCGCGCCCTCTCCGCCCGCCAGGAGCAGCTCGCCGATGCGCAGCGTCAGGTCGAGCACGCGCGGCACGGCGGGGCCGGCGTCGTCCTGCTTCTGCACCGGTTCCGGCACCGGCCGCTCGCTCACCGGCATGCGCAGCATGGTGCGCATCCGGTCCTGCCAGGGCGCGTCCTTGGACAGCCGTATCGCGGGGAACCCTTCCGCGGGCGTGAACGCGGGCGGGGACTCCTTCGCCGAGTACGTGGAGGGCGGGGCGAAGGCCGACCCCTCCGGCTCGGCGGGCCCCTCCGGCACCAGGCCCTGGGGGAGGGCGAACTCCGACGTCGTCTGCTGGTCCTCCTCGGCACCCGGGGGCGGTTCCACGCCCGGCGGTGGCGCGAAAGCGCTGTGTGCCTCATCGGACTGGGGCTTACGGTCCTCCGGACCGTCCGTCTCCGGCGCCACTGTGCTCGTCCTCGCTCCCATCCGACCCATCCGACCCGCCTGCCCAGTATGGGCACGGCCAAGGGCTGCCACACGACGACGGGCGGCGCACCCGCGGGGTGCGCCGCCCGTCACGCGGGGGAAGGGGGGCTCAGTGAGCGCCGCCCTGCGCCTCCAGACGCTTGATGGAGGCCTCGATCTCGGCCTCGGCCTCGGCGCGGCCGACCCAGTCGGCGCCCTCGACGGACTTGCCGGGCTCGAGGTCCTTGTAGACCTCGAAGAAGTGCTGGATCTCCAGGCGGTCGAACTCCGACACGTGGTGGATGTCGCGCAGGTGCTCCATGCGCGGGTCCGAGGCGGGGACGCACAGCAGCTTGTCGTCGCCGCCGGCCTCGTCCGTCATCCGGAACATGCCGATGGCGCGGCACTTGACCAGCACGCCGGGGAAGGTCGGCTCGTCCAGGATGACCAGCGCGTCCAGCGGGTCGCCGTCCTCGCCCAGGGTGCCCTCGACGAAGCCGTAGTCGGCCGGGTAGACGGTCGACGTGAAGAGGTGGCGGTCCAGTCGGATACGACCGGTCTCGTGGTCCACCTCGTACTTGTTCCGCGACCCCTTCGGGATCTCGATGGTGACGTCGAACTCCACGGGTGGCTCCTCCAAGATCAACACAAAACGTCGGGTGAAACTGCTCCCCCAGCAGGACCGGACCGCCGTGCTCACCGGGGGCGCCGTGCTCACGGCACAGCTCAGTGGTTAAGTGTCCCTCACGCAACTGTGTGCTCGCGAAAGGGGCTGGTCAGCCGTGCTGGAGCCGAAGCTGATGCGGCTCACCGCGGGTTCCGCCGTGCTCGGCCTCGTCCTGGCCGCCGGGGCGGTGACCCTGGCCGGGCCCTGGGACTCGGGTCAGCGTACGGCCGAGCGCGCCCGCGCCGCGGCCCAGGCCCCCACAGGTGGCGCAGATCACCACGCGGCGGGCCCCGAACGCCCCGCCCCCCGGCCCCCCGCCCCGGCCCCCAGCGCCCCCGGCGTGCTCACCGCCCTCACCGCCGCCGCGGCCCCGGCGGACTCCCGCCCGGCCGGCCCCCGGCCCGCGCCCCTCGCGGCCGCGCTGGCGCCGCTGCTCGCCGATCCCGGGCTCGGCCCGCTGCGCACGGCGTGCGTCATCGACGTCACGACCGGGAAGCAGCTTTACGGCGACGGGGCCGGCACCCCGATGACCCCCGCCTCCACCATCAAGATCGCCACCTCGCTGGCCGCCCTCGACGCGCTCGGCCCCGACCACCGCATCGCCACCACGGCCGTCACGGGCCCCGACGCCCGCCGCGTCACGCTCGTCGGCGGCGGCGACCCCACGCTCGACGCGACCCGGCTGCGCGCCCTGGCCGCCGACACCGCCCGCGCCCTGCGGTCGCGTGGCGTCGCGGAGATCACGCTGACGTACGACACCTCCCGGTACACCGGCCCCGAACGCCACCCGATCGGGGTCAACGACAACATCGCCCCGGTCACCGCCCTGATGACCGACGAGGGCCGGCTCGCCGCCCCGGCCGCCGGACCCGCCCCCCGCTCCGCCGACCCGGCCGGCGACACCGCCCGCGCCTTCGCCGGCCGGCTCGCCGAGCACGGCGTCACCGTGCGGGGCGCGGCGGCCCGCGCGCGGGCGCCCGAGAAGGCCACCCTCCTGGCCAGGACCTGGTCCCAGCCGCTGTCCGCCCTCGTCGAGCGGGCCCTCACCACCAGCGACAACGACCTCGCCGAGGCCCTCGCCCGCCAGACCGCCATCGCGGCCGGCCTGCCCGCGAGCTTCGACGGGGCCGGCCGTGCCGTCGCCCAGCGGCTGCGCGGGCTGCGCGTACCGCTCGCCGGAGCGAGGTTCGCCGACGGCAGCGGCCTGGACCGCCGCGACCGCGTCTCCGCGTCCCTCCTCACCGCCCTGCTCGCCCGGGCGGCGGACCCCGCCCGCCCCGAGCTGCGCCCGGTCCTCACCGGCCTGCCCGTCGGCGGCTTCAGCGGCACCCTGGCGGATCGTTACGCCGACGGCTCCCCGGGGGCCGCCGGCGCGGGGCTGGTACGGGCCAAGACCGGCACCCTGTCCGGCGTCAACGCCCTGGCCGGCACGGTGGTGAACGCCGACGGCCGCCTGCTGGCGTTCGCGTTCCTGGCCGGCCGCACCCCCTCCGCCGCCACCGCCCAGCCCGCCCTGGACAGGCTCGCCGCCGCCCTGGTGGCGTGAGCCGGTCGGCGCCGCACCCTGACCCGATCCGCCGCCGAGCACGTACGGTTGACGCATGACGAGCATCGGTGGTGCCGAGATGGTCGACTGGAACCTCGCGGTCGCGACCGCGACCCGACTGGTACGCCCCGGGCCCGAGGTGAGCCGCGACGAGGCCCGCGCGGTGGTCGCCGAGCTGCGGCGGCACGCCAAGGCGTCCGAGGAACACGTCCGGGCCTTCACCCGGATGATCCCCGAGGGGCACGAACCGGAGGACACCCCCGTCCTGGTGGTCGACCGGGCCGGCTGGATCAGGGCGAACGTCGCCGGTTTCCGGGAACTGCTCAAGCCGCTGCTGGAGAAGATGCAGGAACGCCGCTCCAACAGCCCCGGCGGCGCGGTGCTGGGCGCGGTCGGCGGCAAGGTGACCGGCGTGGAGCTGGGCATGCTGCTGTCGTTCCTGGCGTCCAGGGTCCTCGGCCAGTACGAGACGTTCGCCCCCGCCACCCGGGACCTGCCGGCCGGCGAGGGCGGCGGCGGCAGGCTGCTGCTGGTGGCGCCGAACATCGTCCACGTCGAGCGGGAGCTGGACGTGGACCCGCACGACTTCCGCCTGTGGGTGACCCTCCACGAGGAGACGCACCGCACCCAGTTCACGGCCGTGCCGTGGCTGCGCGACCACCTCCAGGGCGAGATCCAGTCATTCCTCGCCGCGACCGACATGGACCCGATGACCGTGCTGGAGCGCCTGCGGGAGGCCGCCCAGGCCCTGACCGGTGCCCGCCCCGAGGGCGAGGAGGACGAGGGCGGCCGCTCTCTCGTCGAGCTGGTGCAGACCCCCGAACAGCGCGAGATCCTCGGGCGCCTCACCGCCGTGATGTCGCTGCTCGAAGGACACGCGGACTACGTGATGGACGGCGTCGGGCCGCAGGTCGTGCCGTCGGTGGCGGAGATCCGGGAGAAGTTCCAGCAGCGCCGCGCCAAGGGCGCCTCCCGCCTGGACCAGGCGCTGCGCCGGCTCCTCGGCCTGGACGCCAAGCTGCGCCAGTACCGGGACGGCGAGCGGTTCGTCCGGGCGGTGGTCGACGAGGTCGGCATGGCCGGCTTCAACCGGGTGTGGACCTCCCCGAACACGCTCCCCACCAAGGCGGAGATCGCCAAACCGGCGGACTGGGTCGCGAGGGTGCACCGTAAAGCAGAATGAGGAGCCCGATCCGGCCGACGGCAGAACAACGCCCCTCCAATCACCCATCCGAGGGACCGTGGGCAGTGGGTAGGCGTGCGATGCTCGGGTAACGGCCGAGTTCTGTCACCATCGACGCACTCTGAGTGACCGAACCCCCCGCTCCGGCCGTTAAGACTCCGACCGAGGCACCCCCCCAACTTCACACGAAGGGCACCGGACATGGGTCCCCATCCTGCGGTCGCGGCGATACGCCTGGCGGTCCGCCGCGTACTCCACGACGTCCTCACCGAACACCCCGCTCCCGCGCACCCCGCGGCCGGCACGACCGCCGCCGCCGCCGACGGCACCGGCGGGTCCCACCGGCCCCCGCTCGTCCTGGTGGCCTGCTCCGGTGGCGCGGACTCCATGGCGCTGGCCTCCGCCCTGGCCTTCGAGGCCCGCAAACTCCACGTCCGTGCCGGCGGCATCACCGTCGACCACGGCCTCCAGCCCGGCTCCGACCTCCGCGCCGCCGAGGTGGCGGCCCGCCTCACCGCGATGGGCCTCGACCCGGTCGAGGCGGTCGCCGTGACCGTCGGGCGCGACGGCGGGCCCGAGGCCGCCGCCCGTGACGCCCGGTACGCCGCGCTGGACGAAGCCGCCGAGCGCCTCGGTGCCGCCGCCGTGCTCCTCGGCCACACGCGCGACGACCAGGCCGAGACGGTGCTGCTCGGCCTCGCCCGGGGGTCCGGCATCCGCTCCCTGTCCGGCATGGCCGCCGTCTCCGGCAGCCGCGACCGCTACCGCCGCCCGTTCCTCGAGGTCGACCGGCAGACCGCGCGCAAGGCCTGCATGGTCCAGTCCCTGCCTGTCTGGGACGACCCGATGAACGCCGACCCCGCCTACACCCGCTCCCGGCTGCGCCACGAGGGCCTGCCCGCCCTGGAGAAGTCCCTCGGCAAGGGCGTCGTGGAGGCCCTCGCCCGGACGGCCCGGCTCTGCCGCGACGACGCGGACGCCCTGGACGCCTGGGCCGCCGACGTCGACCCGTCCCTGCGGGACGAGGCGGGCCTGCTGGAGTGCGCCAAGCTGTACGCGCTGCCGCCCGCCGTCCGCCGCCGCGTCCTGCGCCGCGCGGCCATCGCCGAGGGGGCCCCGGCCGGTTCCCTGTTCGCCCGGCACGTCGAGGAACTGGACCGGCTGATCACCGGCTGGCGGGGCCAGGGGGCCATCAATCTGCCCGGCCGCGTCGAGGCACGCCGCCAGGGTGGCAGACTGGTCATTCGGCAAGGCTGACGCAGGCTGCAACGAAAGTGACCCGGGTGAACGAGAAAGACATGGGCACCGACCTCAAGTCGGTGCTCATCACCAAGGAAGAGATCGACGCGAAGCTGGCGGAGCTCGCCGCGAAGATCGACGCGGAGTACGCGGGCAAGGACCTCCTCCTCGTGGGTGTCCTCAAGGGGGCCGTCATGGTGATGGCGGACCTGGCGCGCGCGCTGTCCACCCCCGTCACGATGGACTGGATGGCCGTCTCGTCGTACGGCGCGGGCACCCAGTCCTCCGGCGTCGTCCGGATCCTCAAGGACCTGGACACCGACATCAAGGGCAAGCACGTCCTGATCGTCGAGGACATCATCGACTCCGGCCTCACGCTCTCCTGGCTGCTGTCGAACCTCGGCTCGCGCGAGCCGGCCTCCCTGGACGTCTGCACGCTGCTGCGCAAGCCGGAGGCGGCGAAGGTCGCGATCGACGTGAAGTGGATCGGCTTCGACATCCCCAACGAGTTCGTCGTGGGCTACGGCCTGGACTACGCGGAGAAGTACCGCAACCTCCCGTTCGTCGGCACGCTCGCGCCGCACGTCTACGGCGGCTGAACGACCCCGGAGACCCGCCGGTCCCCGGGAACCTGGACCGCCCTCCCGCCGTTGGAGCATGGGAAGGCGGTCGCGGGTGACAATGCTGGGGTACCGTCCGAAGAACAGTCTTTTCTCATAGCAGCATTTACCTACGGGCAGGAGGGACGGGGCGTCATCGCTCCGTATGGATGGACGTGAAGCGATACTTCCGTGGGCCGGTCATGTGGATCGTGCTGGCCGTCCTCGCCGTGGTCGTGTTGATGCAGGTCGTCGGCTCGTCCGGTGGCTACAAGACGGTGGACACCGGCGAGGTCGTCCAGGCGATCGACAAGAACCAGGTCGACCAGGTCAAGCTGACCACCGGCGACGAACAGATGATCAAGGTCGACCTCAAGGACGGCCAGAAGGTCAAGGGCAGCGACAAGATCCAGGCGAGCTACATCGGCACGCAGGGCTCCGATCTCGCCGCCACGCTCCAGAAGAAGTACGAAGCCGGCGACATCGACAAGGGCTACACCGTCTCGCCGACCAAGCAGAGCGCCATCGTCTCGGTGCTGCTCTCGCTGCTCCCCTTCGTACTGATCGTCGTGGTCTTCCTGTTCCTGATGAATCAGATGCAGGGCGGCGGCTCCCGGGTCATGAACTTCGGGAAGTCCAAGGCCAAGCTGATCACCAAGGACACCCCGAAGACGACCTTCGCCGACGTGGCGGGGTCCGACGAGGCCGTCGAGGAGCTCCAGGAGATCAAGGAGTTCCTCCAGGAGCCGGCGAAGTTCCAGGCCGTCGGCGCCAAGATCCCCAAGGGTGTGCTGCTGTACGGCCCGCCCGGAACGGGCAAGACCCTGCTCGCGCGCGCCGTCGCCGGCGAGGCGGGCGTCCCGTTCTACTCGATCTCCGGCTCGGACTTCGTCGAGATGTTCGTCGGTGTCGGTGCCTCCCGGGTCCGTGACCTCTTCGAGCAGGCCAAGGCGAACGCCCCGGCGATCGTCTTCGTCGACGAGATCGACGCCGTCGGCCGGCACCGCGGCGCGGGCCTCGGCGGCGGTCACGACGAGCGCGAGCAGACCCTCAACCAGCTCCTCGTCGAGATGGACGGCTTCGACGTGAAGGGTGGCGTCATCCTGATCGCCGCCACCAACCGGCCGGACATCCTCGACCCGGCGCTGCTGCGCCCGGGCCGTTTCGACCGGCAGATCGCCGTCGACCGCCCGGACATGCAGGGCCGTCTGGAGATCCTCAAGGTCCACCAGAAGGGCAAGCCGGTCGCCCCGGACGTCGACCTGTCCGCCGTGGCGCGTCGTACGCCGGGCTTCACCGGCGCCGACCTGTCGAATGTGCTGAACGAGGCCGCGCTGCTCACCGCGCGCAGCGACAAGAAGCTCATCGACAACCACATGCTGGACGAGGCGATCGACCGTGTGGTCGCGGGCCCGCAGAAGCGGACCCGGATCATGTCGGACAAGGAGAAGAAGATCACCGCGTACCACGAGGGCGGTCACGCCCTGGTCGCGGCGGCCTCGCCGAACTCCGACCCGGTCCACAAGATCACCATCCTGTCCCGCGGCCGGGCCCTGGGCTACACCATGGTCCTGCCCGACGAGGACAAGTACTCCACCACCCGCAACGAGATGCTCGACCAGCTCGCCTACATGCTGGGCGGGCGCGCGGCCGAGGAGCTGGTCTTCCACGACCCGACCACGGGCGCGGCCAACGACATCGAGAAGGCGACCGCGACCGCGCGGGCCATGGTCACGCAGTACGGCATGACCGAGCGGCTCGGCGCGATCAAGTTCGGCGGCGACAACACCGAGCCCTTCCTGGGCCGGGAGATGGCGCACCAGCGCGACTACTCGGAAGAGGTCGCCGCGCTCGTCGACGAAGAGGTCAAGAAGCTCATCGAGACCGCGCACAACGAGGCCTGGGAGATCCTCGTCGAGAACCGTGACGTCCTCGACAACCTGGTCCTCCGGCTGCTGGAGAAGGAGACGCTCAACAAGGAGGAGATCGCCGAGATCTTCGCCACGATCGTCAAGCGCCCGGCCCGCCCGGCGTGGACCGGCTCCGCCCGGCGCACGCCCTCGACGCGGCCGCCGGTCCTCTCCCCGAAGGAGCTGGCGCTGACCAACGGTGCCGCGGGCACCAACGGCGTCACCCCGACGGACGTCACCAAGACCAGCCCGTCGGTCCCGCCGGCGGACGCGGTCCCCGAGGAGCGTCCCGAGAGCTGATCCGGCCGGCCGGGCACCCCCCGGCGGGCTCCGGCCCCGGAATGAATGCCGCGCCCCCCAGGTTCTAGCCTGGGGGGCGCGGCTTTCGCGTGTGCGGTCCCGCGCGCACACAGGCACCACGGAACGAGGCACAGATGACCGACCCGGTGACGTTGGACGTCGACGGCACGATCGGCGAGTTCGACAAGAAGCGAGCGGAGAACGCCGTGCGCGAACTCCTCCTCGCGGTCGGTGAGGACCCGGACCGCGAGGGGCTGCGCGAGACGCCGGCGCGGGTGGCGCGGGCGTACAAGGAGATATTCGCCGGCCTCTGGCAGCAGCCCGAGGACGTCCTGACGACGACGTTCGACCTGGGCCACGACGAGATGGTCCTGGTGAAGGACATCGAGGTCACGTCCTGCTGCGAGCACCATCTGGTCCCGTTCCGGGGCGTGGCCCACGTCGGGTACATCCCCTCGACCGAGGGCAAGATCACCGGGCTGTCGAAGCTGGCCCGGCTCGTCGACGTGTACGCCCGCCGGCCCCAGGTGCAGGAGCGCCTGACCACACAGGTCGCGGACTCGCTGATGCAGATCCTGGAGCCACGCGGCGTGATCGTGGTCATCGAGTGCGAGCACATGTGCATGTCGATGCGCGGCATCCGCAAGCCGGGGGCCAAGACCATCACCTCGGCGGTGCGCGGGCAGCTCCGGGACATCGCCACCCGGGCCGAGGCCATGAGCCTCATCATGGCGCGCTGACCCCCGGACGGCCCCTCCGCCGGCCCCCCGTCGCCCTCCGGCCACCCCTCGGCCATGACCGAACGGTTATCGGCCAAGGCATTGGACGGGCGGGGCGGACGGCCGGAAGACTCGTGCGCGTACGTCAGGAAGTCCTGACGTCTCCGGGACATTCACGGATGGAGACGCGCGCATGAGCGACAATGCCCTGCCCACCCGCCGACTCGGCGGCCTCGACGTGTCCGCCCTCGGCTTCGGCGCGATGGTGCTCTCGCCCGGGGTCTACGGGGAGATCGACGACGACCGCGCCGAGCGGGCGCTGCTCGCCGCGGTGGACGCCGGGGCGACGCTCATCGACACCTCCGACGGGTACGGCGCCGACGGCCACAACGAATGGCTGGTCGGCCAGGCGCTGCGCGGCCGGCGGGACGAGGTGGCCATCGCCACCAAGTTCGGCTTCCGGCTGCCGGAGGGCGTCGAACCGCACCCCTTCCCGGTCGGGTACGCCTTCGGGGAGCTGGCCGTCAACGCCGACCCCAAGCATGTGCGCGGGTACGCCGAGGCCAGCCTGCGTGAGCTGGGCACCGACCGCATCGACCTGTACTACCCGCACTTCCCGGACCCGCAGGTGCCGCTGGAGGACACCGTGGGCGCGGTGGCCGAGCTGATCGCGGCGGGCCTCGTCCTGCACCTGGGGCTCTCCAACGTCACCGCCGCCCAGCTCCGCGCCGCGCACGCCGTGCACCCGGTGGCGGCCGTGCAGACCGAGTGGTCGATGTGGCGGCACGCGGACGAGGAGCTGCTGGCCACGGCACGCGAGCTGGGCGTCGGCATCGTCGCCTGGTCGCCGCTGGGCGCCGGGTTCCTGACCGGCAAGGTCGACAAGGTGGAGGACGGCGACTTCCGGCAGCACATGCCCCGGTTCGACGCCGCGAACCACCAGGCCAACAAGGACCGCTTCGCCCCCGTCCGGGGGATCGCCGAGGAGCTGGGCATCACCCCGGCGCAGCTCGCCCTGGCCTGGCTGCTGGACCAGGACGAGCACGTCGTCCCGATCCCGGGCAGCCGTACCCCGGCGCACATCCGGGAGAACCTGGCGGCCGCCCACGTACGGCTGACCCCGGACGTCCGTGACCGGCTGGCGGCCGTCCTGGCCGGCACCGAGGTCGCGGGCGGCACGCTGCTCTAGGGCCCCGGGCGGTCAGGCAGCCCGGGTGGGGGTCTCGTCGTCGTCCTCGGGGAGTTTGCAGACGCGCTCCAGAAAGATCGCCGCGGCGATCACCCCGATGCCGGCCAGCACCGAGAAGCCGGCGTAGATCGCCTGGTCGCGGCGGGCGGGGATGTCGAGCGAGCCGAGCAGGAAGACGCCCGTGCCGCCGTACATCCCGCTCACCAGGGCCGCGACCAGGGCGCTCGCCTGGCCGAAGACGACCGCGCGGGCGGCCATCATCGGCTCCACGCCCTTGGCGTCGGGGCGGCGCTCGCGCTGGGCGCGCAGCCGGGAGCGCAGCGAGAGCGCCGTCGCGGTCAGGACGACCGCGATGACCGCGAGGACGATCGGCGCGGCCAGGGGGACGCTCGGCAGGGTGCCGAACGACTCCCACAGCCGCGCGCCGCCCCAGGAGAGGATGCCGGCGACGACGAACAGTCCGGCCAGTACCTTGAGCCGCAGTTGGTTCACCGGGCGCCCTTCATCTCGTCGCCGTGCCGTGCTTGCCGATCACTCAACGCTACTCGGGCAGGCGCAGTTCCAGGTCGGTCCGGGCAAGGACGCCCTCCCGGCCGACACCGCTCAGCAGCTCGGCGACCGCGCCGGCGCCCGGTAGCTGTGCCTCGGGCTCCACGTCGTGCCACGGGGCCAGGACGAAGGCCCGCTCGTGGGCGCGGGGGTGCGGCAGGGTGAGGACGGGGTCGTCGGAGACGACGTCCGCGTACGCCACGATGTCGACGTCGAGCGTGCGCGGTCCCCAGCGCTCGTCGCGGACCCGGGCGAACGCCTCCTCCACGGCGTGGGCCCGCTCCAGCAGGGACGCGGGCGGCAGCGTCGTCTTCAGCAGGACGACCGCGTTGTAGTACGACGGCTGGGAGCCGGGGTCGACGCCCCACGGCTCCGTCTCGTACACCGGGGAGACGGCCTTGACCCGGACCCCCGGGGTGTCCTCCAGGGCGTCGATGGCGCCCTGGAGCGTCTCCAGGCGGTTGCCCAGGTTGGCGCCGATGGAGATCACGGCCCGTTTGGGGTTGGACAGGGTGATGTCGGCGGCGTCGACCTGCTCCGTCACGGCGGCGGGCACCGGCTGTACCGTCGGGTCGCTGTGCGTCTTGTTCATGCGCGGCTCCGGGTGATGGTGATGGTCACGTCGTCGAAGGGCACGGTGATCGGGGCGTCCGGCTTGTGGACCACCACCTCCACCTCCTGGACGCCGGCGTGCTTCAGGCACTGCTGGGCGATGCGCTCGGCGAGCGTCTCGATCAGGTCGACCGGCTCGCCCTGGACGACGTCCACGACCTCCTCCGCCACCACGCCGTAGTGCACGGTCTTCGCCAGGTCGTCGTCGGCCGCCGCCGGGCGGGTGTCGAGGCCGAGCACCAGGTCCACGATGAAGGTCTGGCCCTCCTCGCGCTCCCGGGGGAAGACGCCATGGTGCCCGCGGGCCTTGAGGCCGCGCAGCGCGACACGATCCACGCGAATCACTCCTGCTGTCGTTGGTCTGGCGGGCACGCGGCCGGGTGCGGACGGCGCGGTGCCACCAGTCGAATCTACCCGCGCGCACGGACACGCCCCGACCACGGGCTCCTCAAGGGCTCGCCTACCCACTCAGGAGGGGTTGTCGTCGGCGTCCTCCTCGCCGGTTTCGGCCAGAACGGGGGAGCCGTGGTGCGCCCAGATCCGCCAGCCGTCGGGTGTGCGGCGGAACACATTGGTGGCGACGACGAGCTGCCCGACCAGCGGGCCGAGGTCGGCGCCGTCCTCGGCGGGGCCACCGCTGAGGATGTTCTCCGTACAGGTCACCAGGGCCGTGTCGCCGGCCATGGCGACCTTCACGTCGGTGAGGAAGAACTGGATGTAGTCGGTGTTGGCCATGATCAGGGCGTACGAGCGGAGGACCTCGCCGCGCCCGGAGAGCACCGGCCAGCCGGGGTGGACGCACGAGATCTCACCGTGCGCGTCGTCCAGCCAGAGCTCGGAGACCTCTTCGAAGTCGCCCCGTTCGAGCGCCTCGTAGAAGGCGGTGTTGGCGAGCTCGACCGCCTCCATGTCGGTGCGTGCCGCGTCGCTCACCGGGCTCCCTCGACGGCGCGGGCCACCCGTACCGCGTCCGCCGTGGCGCGCACGTCGTGGACCCGTACGGCCCAGGCGCCCTCGTGCGCGGCGATCGCCGAGACGGCGGCGGTGGCTGCGTCCCGTTCCCTGGCGGGTGGCGGGGCGGCCCCTTCGCCGGCCAGGACGTGGCCCAGGAACCGTTTGCGGGAGGCGGCGACGAGCAGCGGGCGGCCCAGCGCCCGCAGGTCGGCCAGGTGCGCCACCAGGGCCAGGTCGTGCGGGGCCGCCTTGGCGAAGCCGAGGCCCGGGTCGACGACGATCCGCTCCGGGTCGACACCGCCCTCGACGACGGCCTCCATGCGGGTGCGCAGCTCGGTGACGACCTCGGTGACGACGTCGTCGTACACGGCCAGGCTGTTCATGTCCTTGCTGAAGCCGCGCCAGTGCATCACGACGAACGGCACCTCGGCGGCGGCGACGGTGGGGACCATGGCGGGGTCGGCGAGGCCGCCGCTGACGTCGTTGACCAGGATCGCGCCGGCCTCGACGGCCCGGCGGGCGACCGAGGCGCGCATGGTGTCGACCGAGACGGCGACCCCTTCGGCCGACAGGCCGCGTACGACGGGGACGACCCGGCGCAGCTCCTCGTCCTCGTCCACCCGGGTGGCGCCCGGGCGGGTCGACTCGCCGCCGACGTCCACCAGATCCGCGCCCTGGGCGACCAGGTCGAGGCCGTGCTTGATGGCGGCCGTGGTGTCGAACCAGCGGCCGCCGTCGGAGAAGGAGTCGGGCGTCACATTGACGACCCCCATGACCGCGCAGCGGTCGAACGTGGGCAGGCCCCGGGCCGTGCCCCGTCCGCGCAAGGTACTCATGCGACCAGCCTAGGTCGTGTCCGCGAAGTCTCGCGGGTCAGGCGGCGCGGACCTCGTGCTCGGCGCGGGCCGTGGTGAGGTGCGCGCACGGGCGGGCCGTGGCGGCCGAGCGGCGGCGGAACGGCCGGGGCGGGGCCAGGCTGACGAAGCCCTCCGCCTGCATCGCGGCGAAGCCGATGCGCGGCAGGTCGCGGGCGTTGCGGTAGACCACGAAGCGGGGCTCCCAGCGCGGCTGGAACTTGGCGTTGAACTTGTACAGCGACTCGATCTGGAACCAGCGCGAGAGGAACACCAGCAGGCCGCGCCAGATCCGCAGCACCGGTCCGGCGCCGAGCTTCTCGCCGCGGGCCAGGGCGGAGCGGAACATCGCGAAGTTCAGCGAGACCCGCTCGATGCCCAGCTTGGGCGAGGCCTGGAGGGCGGCCACGATCAGCAGCTCGTTCATGCCCGGGTCGGCGGAGCGGTCGCGGCGCATCAGCTCCAGCGACATGCCGTCCGTGCCCCAGGGCACGAAGTGGATGATCGCCTTGAGGTCGCCGTAGGGGGAGGTGCCGGAGCCGTCGTCGGCCTTGTGGGCGGTGGCGATCACGGCGTCGCCGTCGGCCGGGTCACCGATCCGGCCCAGGGCCATGGAGAAGCCCCGCTCGGTGTCGGTGCCGCGCCAGTCGGCCGCGGCCCGCCGGATGCGCTCCAGTTCGCCGTCCGACAGGTCACGGGCGCGCCGTACCCGGGTCTCGTAGCCATTGCGCTCGATGCGCTTGACCATCTGGCGCACGTTCCGCATGGCGCGCCCGGTCAGGGAGAAATCCGCGACGTCCACCACCGCCTCGTCGCCCAGCTCCAGCGCGTCCAGACCGGTCTCCCGGGTCCAGACCTCGCCGCCGGTCTCGGAGCAGCCCATGACGGCGGGGGTCCAGGAGTGGGCCTTGGCCTCGTCCATGAACCGCTCGATGGCGCCGGGCCAGGCCTCGACGTCGCCGATGGGGTCGCCGCTGGCGAGCATGACGCCGGAGACGACGCGGTAGCAGACGGCGGCCTTGCCGCTGGGGGAGAAGACGACGCCCTTGTCGCGGCGGAGCGCGAAGTGGCCGAGCGAGTCGCGGCCGCCGTGCCGCTCGAGCAGGGCGCGCAGCCGGGTCTCGTCGTCCTCGGTGAGCCGGGCGACCGGGTGCTCGGGGCGGAAGGCCAGGTAGATGGTGGTGATGGCGGTCAGCAGGCCGAGGGCGCCGAGGGAGTAGCCGACGGTCCAGTCGACGCCGCCGCGGTAGCCGACGGGGCCCTCCATGCCGAACAGGCCGTACAGCACGTGCTCCAGGCGGTCGCTCAGGCTGGGGCTGCCGATGACCTTCCCGGGGTGGGCGCTGACGATGACCAGGCCGAGCGCGATGGATCCGGCGCCCATCAGGACGAAGTTGGCCAGCGCCTTCCAGCGGCTGCGCGGGTCGGGCAGCGCCGCGAACTCCCCGTGGTGGCGCACCAGCGGCACCAGGAGCAGCAGCGAGAACAGCGCCCCGATCACGGAGTGCCGGTAGACGAACTGCGCGGCCGCCCCGACCGGCAGGAGGACCACGGCGGCCCGCCAGGCGCGGCGCTTGTGGCGCTTGAGCCCGTGGGCGAGCAGCAGCAGCAGGACGCCGACGCCCATGGAGAGGGCCGCGGAGAGCGGGCCCAGGGTGCCGGGCAGCACCTCGGCGATGGCGTGCATCCGGCTGGTGCGGAACCGCGGGAAGACGCCCGCGGCGATGTCGATCAGACCGATGAACGTGCATGCCGTGCCGACCAGGGTGGGCACCTTCTCGGCCCGTGGCCCGCGCAGGACACGGCGTATCCGGCTCGGAACCGATTCCGACTTATCCCCATCTACCGTGACAGACATCGCTTCCCAAGGCTCCGCAGAGATTCGTTGTGTCCCATCGGCCGGAAATGGTCCGGCCCGGACGATGTGCGCTCTCTAGGACGGCCCGCACGGGAGGCTGGTTCATTCCCGCCCCGGAAAACTTCGACGAAGAAGGCTTGAACGACTCATGGGTCTCACCAGCAACAAAGTCCTGGCGCTGGCCGTGCTGCTGGCCGTGGTGCTGTTCGCCCTCACCGTCCGGCTGTGGCCCCGGCTGGCGGGCGCCGGCCCCCGGGCGGTCCTCGGCAGGATCGGCCTGCTGCTGGCGACCCAGGTGGCGCTGTTCGTCTCCGTCGGCCTCGCCGCGAACAACTACTTCCTCTTCTACGGCTCCTGGGCCGACCTCTTCGGCCGGCAGCAGGAGATGGGCGTGGTCGTCGACCACTCGGCGGGCGCCAAGGACATCAGGGTCGTCGGCAAGCAGAAGCCGGAAGGCGTGCCCGGGGGAGGGAGCCCGGAGGTGGGCGGACAGATCCAGAAGGTCGTCGTCACGGGGCGGCGGTCGGGGATCGACAGCCCGGCGTACGTCTACCTGCCGCCGCAGTACTTCCAGCCGGCGTACGCACGCAAGACCTTCCCCGCCGCCGTCGTCCTGACCGGCTACCCGGGCACCGCCGAGAACCTGCTGAAGGGGCTGAAGTACCCGCGTACCGCCTTCGAGCAGGCCAGGGACGGGAAGATGCAGCCGATGGTCCTGGTGATGCTGCGGCCCACCGTGGCCCCGCCGCGCGACACGGAGTGCGTCGACGTCCCGGGCGGCCCGCGGACGGAGACCTTCTTCGCCGAGGACCTGCCCCAGGCGGTCTCCAGGGCCTACCGGGTGGGGACCGCGCCCCGCAACTGGGGGTTCATCGGCAACTCGACCGGCGGCTACTGCGCCCTGAAGATCGCCCTGCACCACCCCGAGCGGTACGCGGCCGGCGCCGGCCTGTCCGCGTACTACCGGGCCGCCGAGGACATGACCACCGGCGACCTCTTCCGCGGGGACCAGCGCCTGCGCGACCGCGCCGACCTGCTGTGGAGCCTGGACCACCTGCCGCAGGGACGGTCGTCGTTCCTGGTGACCACCTCGCGCCAGGGCGAGGGCAACCTCCGGGCCACCCGCGCCTTCGTGAAGAAGGTGAAGGCGCCCGCCCGCGTCTCGTCGATCACCCTGGACAGCGGCGGGCACAACTTCAACACCTGGAACCGGGAGATCCCGCCCGCGCTGGTGTGGCTGAGCGGCCGGCTCAGCGCCGCCTGATCAGCCGACGGTCCGGACGTCGACCTCCGTGCGGGCCACGTCCTGGGCGTCCGCGTCGATCGAGCGGCGCAGCGCCTCGTGCAGCCGGGCCGGGGTCAGCACACCGAGGAAACGTCCCTGCCCCTCGGGGTCGGTGACGGCGATCCAGCCCGCGTCGTGCTGGAGCATCGTCGCGAAGGCCTGCTTGAGCGACGCCCCGACGGGAAGCCGGGCGTCCATGCGCCGGGCGTGGTCGCGCACCGAACCGCTGCCGGCGGCACTCTCCGCCGAGATCCAGCCGTGCAGGGCGTCGTCGCCGTCCAGGACGACCGCCCAGCGCGCCCCGAGGTCGCGGGGCAGCGCGTCGTCGAGGTGGACGACGGGCGGCTGTTCGAGGTCGCCCGTCTCGATGGGCGTGACCGACAGCCGCTTCAGGCCCCGGTCCGCGCCGACGAAGTCGGCCACGTACGGGGTCGCGGGGGCGCCCAGCACGGTCGCGGGGGCGTCGAACTGCTCGATCCTGCCCTGCCCGTAGACGGCGATGCGGTCCCCCAGCCGGACGGCCTCCTCGATGTCGTGGGTGACGAACAGGACCGTTTTGCGCACCTCCGACTGGAGCTTGAGGAACTCGTTCTGGAGGTGCTCCCGTACGACCGGGTCGACCGCGCCGAACGGCTCGTCCATCAGCAGGACGGGCGGATCGGCGGCCAGGGCGCGCGCGACCCCGACGCGCTGGCGCTGCCCGCCGGAGAGCTGGTGGGGGTAGCGCTCGCCGTGGACGGAGGGGTCGAGGCCGACGAGGGCGAGGAGTTCGGCGGCCCGGGCGCGGGCCGTGGCGCGTTTGACGCCGAGCAGATGGGGGACGGTCGCGGTGTTCTCCAGGACCGTCTTGTGGGGGAAGAGGCCGACCTGCTGGATGACGTAGCCGATCCGGCGGCGCAACCGGACGGGATCGACTCCGGCGATGTCCTGGCCGTCGACGAATATCCGGCCCTCGGTGGGTTCGACGAGCCGGTTGACCATCTTCATGGTCGTGGTCTTGCCGCAGCCGGACGGCCCGACGAGCGTGACCAGTTCGCCCTCGGCCACCTCGAACGACAGGTCGTCGACGGCGGTCGTGCCGTCCGCGTACCGCTTGGTGACGCGTTCGAATCGGATCATGCGCCCCATTGTGGCCGGTGGCCGGTTCCTCGCGGCCGCGCGGCATGTGAAGTCCTTGTTGCCGGGCTGTGGTGACGATCGGTGATTGTCGGTGGAGGGGGTTAGGGTCGTTGTCGGATCGAACACCGGGTCGGGCGGACGTGGGGCGGGAGGTGGGGCGTGAGTGCCGCGACGAGCGCTGCCGGATGCCTGGCGGCCAACGACTGGATCTGCGGTGAGTACGTGCGCTCCCGCGCCCAGGAGCTGACCGACGCCACCATCGAGCACGTGTGGATCACGGTCGTCTCGGTGCTGATCGGGCTGGCCGTCGCGTTCCCGCTGGCGCTGCTGGTGCGCGCCCGGCCGCGGTGGGCCGGGCCCGTGCTCGGGCTGACCACCGTGCTGTACGCGGTCCCCTCGCTGGCGATGTTCTCGCTGCTGCTGCCGTTCTTCGGCCTGTCGGCCGCGCTGGTGGTCACCGGCCTCGTGCTCTACTCGCTGACCATCCTCGTGCGGAACGTGCTGGCGGGCCTCGCCGCGGTGCCCGAGGAGGCCCGGGAGGCGGCGCGCGGGATGGGGTACGGACGGGGCCGGCTGCTCTGGGAGGTCGAACTGCCGCTGGCGCTGCCCGCGGTGATGGCGGGGGTGCGGATGGCGACGGTGTCGACCGTCGCCCTGACGACGGTGGGCGCGCTGGTCGACTACGGCGGCCTGGGCACGCTGATCACCACGGGGCTGCAGAGCTTCTTCAAGGCGCAGGTGCTGACCGCCTCCGCGCTGTGCGTGCTCCTGGCGGTGACCGCCGACCTGCTGCTGCTCGGGCTGCAGCGGCTGCTGACGCCCTGGACCCGCACGCCCGGGGCGGGCGCGCGCGTACGCAAGGCGGGGTGAGCGATGGGCGCGGTGGCCGACGCCTGGACCTGGCTGACGACCGGGGCGCACTGGCAGGGCGAGAGCGGGGTGCTGAACCGGCTGGCGGAACACCTGTGGTTCAGCGGTGTCTGCCTGGTCGTCTCCGGCCTGATCGCCCTGCCGGTGGCGCTGTGGCTCGGGCACCTCGGCCGGGGCGGCGCCCTGGCGGTGAACCTGTCCAACGCCGGGCGCGCGGTGCCCACGCTGGCGGTGCTGGTGCTGCTGACGCTCACCCCGCTGGGCCGGCACGGCGACCTGCCGACGATCATCGCGCTGGTGCTGTTCGCCGTGCCGCCGCTGCTCACCAACGCGTACGTGGGGATGCGCGGGGTGGACCGGGCGGTGGTCGAGGCGGCGCGCGGCATGGGGATGTCCGGGGGCCAGGTGTTCCGGCGGGTGGAACTGCCGCTGGCGTACCCGATGGTGATGACGGGTATCCGGACGGCCACCGTGCAGGTGATCGCCACCGCCACGCTCGCCGCGATGGCCGGCGGTGGCGGGCTGGGCCGGATCATCACCGCCGGTTTCCACACCAACGACACCGCGCAGGTGGTCGCCGGGGCACTCGTGGTCGGCGCGCTCGCACTGCTGGCCGAGGGCCTGCTGGTGCTGGCGGGCCGGGTGTGCGACCCGATGCGGGCGACCCGGCGCGCCCGGTGAACCGAAGCGAAGCGACACGGCAAGACGGCTGGACCGGACGGAGAGCGTGATGAGCAGGATCTCGATGGCGGGAGCGGTACTGGGCGTGGTGGCGCTCACCGGCGGGCTGGCCGCGTGCGGTGGCGGCCAGAGCCTGGAGGAGCGGGGCGGCGCGGACACCGCGTCCGGTGGCGGCGACAAGGGGACGCTGGTCGTCGGGTCGGCCGGCTTCACCGAGGCCAATGTGCTGGCCGAGCTGTACGCGCAGGTGTTGAAGGACGCCGGATACTCCACGTCCATCAAGACCGTGGAGAACCGCGAGCTCTACGAACCGTCCCTGGAGAAGGGCGACATCGACGTCGTACCGGAATACGCGGCTACGCTTGCGGAATTCCTGAACGCGAAGGTGAACGGCCCGAAGGCGGTCGAGGAGAAGCCGGTCGCTTCCAGCGATGTCACCGCGACCGTGACGGCTCTCGAGAAGCTCGCCGGACCGCGTGGCCTGAAGGTGCTTCCGGCCGGTGCGGCGGTCGATCAGAACGCCTTCGCCGTCACCCGGGAATTCGCCGCGAAGAACAAGCTCAGGACCCTTTCCGATCTCGGTGCCTCCCGGCTGAAGGTCAGGATCGCGGCCGGTGACGAGTGCGAGGTGCGGCCGTTCTGCGCACCCGGGCTGAAGAAGGCGTACGGCATCGACGTGGCGGGCATCGACCCCAAGGGCGTGGGCACGCCCCAGGCCAAGCAGGCCGTGAAGGACGGCACCGACCAGCTCGTCCTGACCACGACGACCGACGCGACGCTGGACGCCTTCGGGCTGGTGCTGCTGGAGGACGACAAGAAGCTCCAGAACGCCGACAACGTGCTGCCCGTCGTCAATGCGGAGGACGCCGGTTCGGCGGAGATAGCCGCCGCCCTGAACAAGATCACCAAAGCCCTCACCACGGCGGATCTGGTGGAGTTGAACAGGAAGGTCGACGCCGAGCGGGCAAAGCCGGCGGACGTGGCGAAGGCTTACCTGGAGGCCGAGGGACTGATCAAGAAGTAAGCGGTGCCACGGGGTGCCGACCCGGTGCGAAGCCGATTCGCATCACAGGGCCGAAACATTGCCGGGCCGACACCCCATACGGCGCCTACGCACGGTAAATTTCAGGCCATGCCACGTGGACGCCACCGCCATTCCCCACCCCTGCACAGGCTTCTGCCCCCTTCCGCCGTAGCCGGAGCGGCCGTTCTGTGCGCCGGTGGCGCCTGGCTCCTCACCGATCCGCTGGTCCTGCGCGTCCTGACCGCCGCCGCGGCCGCCGCGGCGGTCACCGGCGCGGTGCTGATGCGCAGTTGGGACCGCGCGGCCGGCCGCCGTGTCGCCGAACTGACCCGGGCCCGGGCCGGCGACCAGTGGCGCACCGAGGAACGCGTCGCCGAACTGGAGACGGACCTGGAGGAGTCCCGCGAGCTGCGCGCCAAGCTCGACGCCAGGCTCCGTGCCAAGCGGGTCGAACTGGCCGCGCTGCGGAACGAGCACGCCGAACTGCTGCGCCGGTACGCCACCGCCGAGACCGAGCGCGCCAGCGCCCTGGAGGGCCGCCGGCAGCTTGCCCTCGAAGCCGCCGCCCCCACCCGGGCGCTGCCCGCCGCGGGGTCCACGCCCACCCCGGCCGGCTACCTCCAGGCCGCCAGGGCGCTGGAGAACCTCACGCGCAACGCCGCCGCCCAGGAGGCCCGGCGCACCACCGAGGAGGCCCGCCGCCGCGACCTGGCCGAACGGGCCCGGGAGGCGGACGAGCCGCAGGGGAAGCACGCGGCGGTCGCCGAGCGGCGGCACGACCGCCCGTCGGCCGCCGCCCCTGCCGTCCACGACGCCTCCGCGATGCGCCGGGTCCCGCCGGCCGCCGCGGTCGTGCCGCGCACCGAACAGCGCCGCCCGGCGTCGCGCCTCCAGGGCGGTTTCGACTTCTTCGGCACGGGCGCGAAGGCCCCCGCCGCCATCGAGTCCGGACAGGCCATCGAGTCCGTGCAGCACGAGGACCTCGCGGACGTGGTGGGCGAGGAGGCCCTCGCCGTACGGCGGCGGGAGGACCGCGCGGTCGGCAAGGTCATCGACCTGACCGCGCACGACGAGACCGAGCAGCTCGACGTGGTGGAACTGCGGCGCGACGCGGTGTCGTAGGCCGGCGGCCGGCTACTTGTCGATGTCGCCGACGACGAAGAAGAACGACCCCAGGATCGCCACCATGTCGGCCACCAGCGTGCCGGGCAGCAGCTCGACCAGCGCCTGGATGTTGTTGTAGGACGCCGAGCGGAGCTTGAGGCGGTACGGGGTCTTGTCGCCCTTGGAGACCAGGTAGTAGCCGTTCAGGCCGAGCGGGTTCTCGGTCCAGGCGTACGTGTGGCCCTCGGGCGCCTTGAGGACCTTGGGCAGCCGCTGGTTGATCGGGCCGGGCGGCAGGGCGGCGATCCGGTCCAGGCAGGCGTCCGCGAGGTCCAGCGAGTTGTGGGTCTGGCCCAGCAGGCACTCGAAGCGGGCCAGGCAGTCGCCCTCGGTGCGGGTGACGACCTCCAGGGCGTCCTGGAGCTCCCCGTACGCCAGGTAGGGCTCGTCGCGGCGCAGGTCGAAGTCCACGCCGGAGGCGCGCGCGATCGGGCCGCTGACCCCGTACGCGTGGACGATCTCCGGCGACAGCACGCCGACCCCGCGGGTGCGGCCGCGGAAGATCTCGTTGCCCAGCACGAGCCGGTCGTACACGTCCATGCGCGAGCGGACCTCGGCCACCGCCGCGCGGGCCCGGCCGAGCCAGCCGGCCGGCAGGTCCTCCTTGAGGCCGCCGACCCGGTTGAACATGTAGTGCATCCGCCCGCCGGAGACCTCCTCCATCACGTGCTGGAGGTCCTCCCGCTCCCGGAAGGCGTGGAAGATCGGGGTGATACCGCCCAGTTCGAGGGGGTACGAGCCGAGGAACATCAGATGGTTGAGCACCCGGTTCAGCTCGGCGAGCAGGGTCCGGGTCCATACGGCCCGCTCGGGGACCTCCATGCCCAGCATCCGCTCGACGGCCATGACCACACCGAGCTCGTTGGAGAACGCCGACAGCCAGTCGTGGCGGTTGGCCAGCATGATGATCTGGCGGTAGTCCCGCGCCTCGAAGAGCTTCTCCGCGCCGCGGTGCATATAGCCGACGACCGGCTCGGCGTGCCGGATCACCTCGCCGTCCAGGACGAGGCGGAGGCGCAGCACGCCGTGCGTGGAGGGGTGCTGGGGTCCGATGTTCAGCACCATGTCGGTGCTTTCCGCGGCACCGCCGATGCCGACCGTGGTCTCCGTCATGCCGGACAGTATCCCTCCCCGGGCACGCGCTGGAGCAGCCAGGTGAAGTCCCCGAGCCCGCCCCGCGCGGTCAGCTCGGCGGCCTCCCCGGCCCGTGCCAGCGCCCGTACGTATCCGGCCGGGTCCGTCCGGGCCGTGTCGAGGGGCGGGCGCCTCCCGTTCACCCCGAGCCGCCGCAGCGCCTCGGCCTGGCCGACCAGCTCGGTGCGGTACGGGAAGGGCCCGGAGCCCCCGGCCGTACCCCCGCCCCCGGCCGTACCGCCGCTTCCGCCCGCCCCGGACGTGGCGGCCGCGACGCCGGCCGCGGCGCAGGCGTCCAGGGCCACATGGGCCGTGATGTCGCACGTGCCGTCCGGGACCGGAGGCACCTCGCGGCCCGCGCGGAAGCCGGTCAGCGTGCCGAACGGGGGCCGGGCGCCCACCGCGTGCGCGTAGTCCACCGCCACCGCCAGGCCCGCCTCCAGGGTGCCGACCGCCCGGGCCCACGCCTCGTCGCGCGGCCGGCCGATCTCGGCGCGGTCGCCCGGTTCCCGCAGCGGCCACCAGCGGGACAGCCACGCGGCGTCCGCGCCCGCCACCGGGGCGCCCAGCCGCTCGGTGCCGTCCGGCGCCACCTCCACGTACCGGTCGGTGCCCGACCCGTCCCGCTCCGCCACGTCCACCGGGACGTTGTCCAGCCACTCGTTGGCGAACAGCAGCCCCCGCACCCCGGACGGCGGCTCGGCCGTCCAGACGACCCGCGGGTCCAGGCCCTCCGGCCGGGCCGCGCGCTCGACGGCGTACGCCCGTACCCGGAGCCCCGGCGGCGCGGCGGCCAGCACACCCGCCACCAGCTCGCCCCGGCCCGCGCCCAGGTCGACCAGCGTGACGTCGTCCGTGCCCAGCCCCTCCGCCACCCCGGCCAGCAGCCGGGCGACCGCCCCGGCGAACAGGGGCGAGGCGTGCACCGACGTACGGAAGTGCCCCGCCGGTCCCTCGGGCCGCAGATAGAAGCCGCCGGGCCCGTACAGAGCCGCCTCCGTGGCGTCCCGCCAGCCGCGCCAGGGACCGCGGGGACAGGTGTCATCATTCACGGGCACCAGTCTCCACCTTGCGGAGTACGCCTCCGCCGCCTGGATCGGCCCTCCGGTTGACCCATGCACCTATCCGCTTTCCCTACGCTGGGTCACGTGCAGCGCCTCTACGACTTCATCCGCAGACACCCCACGGGCGTCGACAGTTTCTGGGCTGTGATGCTCCTGGGGTTCTCCTCGCTGTGGGTGGTCCAGGCCCCGGACGGGGCCCAGCCGCGTGGCGTCGCCGCCGGGATCGTCCTGCTGCTGTGCCTGACGCTGGCGCTGCGCCGCCGCGCGCCGGAGAAGGTGCTGGTGCTCACCGCCGCGCTCGGTGTCGCCCAGCTCGTCCTGGACATCGGGGTGAACCCGGCCGACTTCGCGATGCTCGTCGTCATCTACACGGTCGCGGCCCAGGGCGACGGACCGCGCTGGGCGTCCCGGCTCGCCCTCGCCGGTGGCGTGTGCGCGGCGCCCCTGGCTCAGCTTCGCTGGCCGGAGGCCAACGTCTCCACCGCCGGGAAGATCTTCTTCACCGTCGTGCTCATCGTGCCGTTCGTCCTCGCCTGGGTGCTCGGGGACTCCATGCGCACCCGCCGCGCCTACTTCGCCCAGCTCGAGGAGCGTGCCTCCCGGCTGGAACGGGAACGCGAGGCCCAGGCCAAGGTCGCCGTCGCCGCCGAGCGCGCCCGGATCGCCCGCGAGCTGCACGACGTCGTCGCCCACAACGTCTCCGTCATGGTCGTCCAGGCCGACGGTGCCGCCTACGTCCTCGACACCTCCCCCGACCTGGCCAGGCAGGCCCTGGAGACGATCTCCGGCACCGGCCGTCAGGCCCTCGCCGAGATGCGCCGGCTGCTCGGCATCCTCCGCACCGGCGAGCCGCAGGACTCCGAGGACTACGTCCCCCAGCCCGACGTCCAGCAGATCGAGGACCTGGTCGAACAGGTCCGCGCCGCCGGGCTGGCCGTGGACTTCAGGGTCGAGGGCACCCCGCGCCCGCTGCCCAGCGGCGTCGAGCTCACCGCGTACCGCATCGTGCAGGAGGCGCTGACCAACACCCGCAAGCACGGCGGCCCGGACGCCGGCGCGAGCGTGCGGCTGGTCTACTTCGACGACGGACTCGGCCTGCTCGTCGAGGACGACGGACGCGGCGCGGCGCACGAGATGTACGAGGACGGCGGCGCCGACGGCCGGGGCCACGGCCTGATCGGCATGCGCGAACGGGTCGGTATGGTCGGCGGCACCCTGGACGCCGGGCCGCGGCCGGGCGGCGGCTTCCGCATCAGCGCCCTGCTCCCCCTCAAGCCCGCCCACTGACCGCTCGTACAAGGACGTGAGGAACCGCATGCCGATCCGCGTGATGCTCGTCGACGACCAGGTGCTGCTGCGCACCGGCTTCCGCATGGTGCTCGCCGCCCAGCCGGACATGGAGGTCGTCGCCGAGGCGGGCGACGGCGCCGAGGCCATCGAGGTCCTCCGCGCCACCGCCGTGGACGTGGTCCTGATGGACGTACGGATGCCGAGGCTGGACGGGGTGGAGGCGACCCGGCGCATCTGCGCGGCGCCCGAGCCGCCCAAGGTCCTCATCCTCACCACCTTCGACCTCGACGAATACGCCTTCTCGGGGCTGAAGGCGGGCGCGAGCGGCTTCATGCTCAAGGACGTCCCGCCGGGCGAACTGCTCAGCGCGATCCGCTCCGTGCACAGCGGCGACGCGGTCGTGGCGCCCTCCACGACCCGGCGGCTGCTGGACCGCTTCTCGCCGATGCTCCCGGCCACCGGCAACGAGCCGCGCGACAAGACCCTGGAGCGGCTGACCGAGCGGGAGCGCGAGGTGATGATGCTGGTCGCCCAGGGCCTGTCGAACGGCGAGATCGCCGCCCGCCTCGTCCTGTCCGAGGCCACGGTGAAGACCCATGTGGGCCGCATCCTCACCAAGCTGGCGCTGCGGGACCGCGTCCAGGTGGTGGTCATGGCGTACGAGACCGGCCTGGTCCGGGCCGGTGGCGGCGGCCGCTGACCCACGGACGCCCCCGGGCGGGGCGGCCTCCGGTCCCGGACGCCCCGGCCGTCCGGTTCCGGACATTCCCTAGCGCAGCACGGTTTCCAGGAAGTCGCTGCCGATCCGGGCGACCGCCGCCACGTCGAGCTGGTGCAGCACGTAGCGGCCCCGGCGGCGGGTGGTGACCAGGGCGGCCTTCTTCAGCACGGCCAGGTGGCGGGAGACCTCCGGCGGGGTGATGCCGTACGCGTCCGCCAGCTCGCCCGTCGTGTACGCGGCGCGCGCAAGCTGCCGGCACATGCGCATCCGCATGGGGTGGGCCAGGGCGTCCATGCGGAGCTGGAGCAGCTCCACCGAGGCGGGGCTCGGCAGTTCCGGCGCGCCCACCGGGTAGTGGACGACGGGGCGCCAGCCCGGGGCGTGCAGCACCATCAGGTGCGGCCAGCCGAAGCTGGACGGCACGAACGACACGCCCGCCCCGACGGCCGGGTCGGCGGCGGTGGTCCGCCCGTTCGCCAGCTTGTCCACCTCGATGCGCTGCTGCGAGCCGTCCTCGGAGACCCCCAGCGTCACCGCGGGCGACACCGCCCGCAGCGTCTCGGGCAGGCCCTTGTGGCGCAGCAGCTCCGTCTTGTGCCGGGCGTCGGCGGCCAGGGCGGGCGCGACCCGGCGCCAGGTGTCCGCGAAGAACGCCCGGTCGCAGTCCTCGAAGAGCCTCCGCAGCCAGGCGCGCACCCCGGCGGGGTCGGCGAGCATGCGGCGGGTGAAGTCGAGCTGCTTGGGCCCCCGGTTGGCGGCCAGCTCCAGCGCCCGTTCGGGGCGTACCGGGCCGCCGGTGGCGTACTGCGCGGAACAGGTGAACTCCAGCGCGGCGGCGACGAACCGGTCCTCGTCCAGCCGGTCCAGCAGGTCCAGCTCGTCGGCGAGCGTCGCACCCGCCCGGCCGTCGCCGCCACGGATGCCGGCGTACGGCATCAGGACGTCCGAGAAAGTGGTCGTCCAGAGGAAGTCCGCCTCGTGCAGCCGGTCGGCCAGGTCCGGCTTGAGCGAGGCCGCCGTGGCGGTGGCCCAGCCGTGCAGGCCCGGGTGGTGGCCCGGTTCGGCCAGCGCGTGCAGCGCCACGCCCAGCTCGGCGAGGGGCGACGGCTCGAAGACGATGCGCTCGGGCGGCAGGCCCGTGATGTCGATGATCACGCTCACGCCCCCATGGTGCGGGGTCCGGCCGCGGACCTCCCGCCGATTGACGGTGCTCGTCAATCCACGGGGCACGGCGCGGCGGACGGGCGGAGGCTGGCGTACATGAACGCCCTGCACCAGCACATGATCGACGCCTACCGGGCCGCCCGGCGCGGTGAGGCGCCCCCGCCGCCCCCGGGCCGGGACGACCTGGCCGTCCTCCGTGCCGCCCGCGACCGGTACCTACGGCGCGCCCGCCCCCGGGCGCGGTCCACAGGCTGTGGACAGTGAGGTAGCCCCGCGTAACGCTGGCGTAGCATGACGAGAAATCGTCCGGTACCCCCCGCGGACTGGAACGGAAGGCCGTCGACGCGTGAACGCATCATCTCAACCCCGACCCGCCCGGCTCGCCGTGGGCGTCGTCGGCGCGGGCCGGGTGGGACCCGCCCTCGCCGCCGCGCTGAGCCTGGCCGGGCACCGTCCCGTCGCCGTCTCCGGCGTGTCCGACGCGTCCCGGCGGCGCGCCGCCGAGCTGCTGCCCGGCGTGCCGCTCGTCCCGCCCGCCCAGGTCCTGGAGCACGCCGACCTCGTCCTGCTCACCGTGCCGGACGACGCGCTGCCCGGCCTGGTCGAGGGCCTGGCCGAAACCGGTGCCGTCCGCGCGGGGCAACTGCTGGTCCACACCTCCGGCCGGTACGGCACGGCCGTGCTCGACCCGGCCCGCCGCGCCGGCGCCCTCCCGCTCGCCCTGCACCCCGCCATGACGTTCACCGGCACGGCCGTCGACGTCCAGCGGCTGGCCGGCTGCTCCTTCGGCGTCACCGCCCCCGAGGAGCTGCGCCTGGCGGCCGAGGCCCTGGTCATCGAGATGGGCGGCGAGCCGGAGTGGATCGAGGAGGCGGCCCGCCCGCTCTATCACGCGGCCCTCGCCCTGGGCGCGAACCACCTCGTCACCCTGGTGGCCCAGTCGATGGAGCTGCTGCGGCAGGCGGGCGTCGCCGCCCCCGACCGGATGCTCGGCCCGCTCCTGGGCGCCGCCCTCGACAACGCCCTGCGCTCCGGCGACGCCGCCCTCACCGGCCCGGTCGCGCGCGGTGACGCGGGCACGGTCGCCGCGCACGTGGCGGAACTGCGCAAGCACGCGCCCGGCACCGTCGCCGGGTACCTCGCGATGGCCCGTACGACCGCGGACCGCGCCCTGGCCCACGGCCTCCTCAAGCCCGAGCTCGCGGAGGACCTGCTGGGTGTCCTCGCGGAAGGAGAGAGCGGCCGATGAGCCCCGACCGCGCACCGAAGAGCCCCGCCCCCGCCCCGGCGGCCCCCGCCCCCGCCCACGAAGCGGCGGCCCCCGCGTCCGGCCGCCCCGCATCCGGGAGGTCCGGCTTCGTGCTCGTGCCCACCCGGGACGAGCTGGAGCGCGTCCTGGAGCGGTCCGCGACCCGGGGCCGCACCGCCGTCGTGATGACCATGGGCGCCCTCCACGAGGGCCACGCCACGCTCGTCCGGGCCGCCCGTCGGCACGTCGGCCCGCAGGGCCTCGTCGTCGTCACCGTGTTCGTCAACCCGCTCCAGTTCGGCGCGGGCGAGGACCTCGACCGCTACCCCCGCACCCTGGAGGCCGACCTCGGGGTCGCCGAGCGGGCCGGCGCGGACGCCGTGTTCGCCCCGGCCGCCGACGAGGTCTACCCCGGCGGCGAGCCTCAGGTGAGGATCACCGCCGGACCCATGGGGGAGCGCCTCGAAGGGGCCTCCCGCCCCGGCCACTTCGACGGCATGCTCACCGTGGTCGCCAAGCTGCTCCACCTCACCCGCCCCGACGTGGCGTTCTTCGGGCAGAAGGACGCCCAGCAGCTCGCCCTGATCCGCCGCATGGCCCGCGACCTGAACTTCCCGGTCGAGATCGTCGGCGTCCCGACCGTCCGCGAGGCCGACGGCCTGGCCCTGTCCAGCCGCAACCGGTACCTCTCGTCCGCCGAGCGCCGCACCGCCCTCGCCCTGTCCGGCGCGCTGTTCGCCGCCCGTGACCGGCTCGCCGCCCAGACGGCCCTGCTGGCCCGCGCCGAGACCCTGCCCGCCTCCGAGAGCCGCGCCGCGGCCCTGTCCCGGCTCGGCGAGGCCCGCGCCGCCGCCGACGCCCACGCCGTCGCCGTGGCGGCTCCGGGCGGCGGCGCCCACGCGGTTCGGGCCGCGGCCCGCGCGGTACTCGACGAGGCGGCGCAGGCCGACCCGCCGCTGCGCCTGGACTACCTGGCGCTGGTGGACCCCGCCGACTTCACCGACGTACCCGACGACCACACCGGCGAGGCGATCCTGGCCGTCGCCGCCAAGGTCGGCACCACCCGGCTGATCGACAACCTCCCCCTCACCTTCGGAGCCCCCGCATGACCGGCATACGCCTCCAGGCCCCCGCCCCCGGCTGGTCGATCGACGCCGACGTCGTCGTGGTCGGCTCCGGGGTCGCGGGCCTGACCGCCGCCCTGCGCACCGCGGCCGCCGGACTGCGCACGGTCGTCGTCACCAAGGCCCGCCTGGACGACGGCTCCACCCGCTGGGCGCAGGGCGGCATCGCGGCCGCCCTCGGCGAGGGCGACACCCCCGAGCAGCACCTCGACGACACGCTCGTCGCGGGGGCGGGGCTGTGCGACGAGGGGGCCGTGCGCGCCCTGGTCACCGAGGGTCCCGAGGCCGTACGCCGGCTGATCGCCACCGGTGCCCGGTTCGACACCGACGAGGCCGGCACCATCGAGCTCACCCGCGAGGGCGGCCACCACCGGCGCCGTATCGCGCACGCGGGCGGTGACGCGACCGGCGCGGAGATCTCCCGCGCGCTCGTCGACGCGGTCCGCGACCGGGGTGTCCGCACCATCGAGAACGCCCTCGTCCTGGACCTGCTCACGGACGCCGCCGGCCGCACCGCGGGCGTGACGCTGCACGTCATGGGCGAAGGCCAGCACGACGGCGTCGGCGCCGTCCACGCCCCCGCGGTCGTCCTCGCCACCGGCGGCATGGGCCAGGTCTTCTCCGCCACCACCAACCCGGCCGTCTCCACCGGCGACGGCGTCGCCCTCGCGCTGCGGGCGGGCGCCGAGGTGAGCGACCTGGAGTTCGTCCAGTTCCACCCGACCGTGCTCTTCCTCGGCCCGGACGCCGAGGGCCAGCAGCCGCTGGTCTCGGAGGCGGTACGCGGCGAGGGCGCCCACCTCGTCGACGCCGACGGGGTCCGCTTCATGGTCGGGCAGCACGAGCTGGCCGAGCTCGCCCCGCGCGACATCGTCGCCAAGGGCATCATGCGCCGCATGCGCGAGCAGGGCGCCCACCACATGTACCTGGACGCCCGGCACTTCGGCGCCGCGATGTGGGCGTCCCGCTTCCCGACGATCCTCGCCGCCTGCCGCGCCCACGGCATCGACCCGGTGACCGAGCCGGTCCCGGTCGCCCCGGCGGCCCACTACGCCTCCGGCGGCGTCCGCACCGACCTGCACGGCCGCACCACGGTGCCCGGCCTCTACGCGTGCGGCGAGGTCGCCTGCACCGGCGTCCACGGCGCCAACCGGCTGGCGTCGAACTCCCTCCTGGAGGGTCTTGTCTTCGCCGAGCGCATCGCCGACGACATCGTCGCCTCCCCGGCCCGGGCGGGCGACCCCGTCCCCCACCCCGCGCCCACCGTCCTCCCGCTGCTCGACCCCGCGGCCCGGGCCCGGATCCAGCACGTCATGACCACCGGCGCCGGGGTGCTGCGCTCCGCCGCCAGCCTGGAGGGGGCCGCCGAGGCCCTGGACGCCGTGCACGCCGAGGCGCTGAACGACGGCCCGGACGGGCACAAGGCCGCCGAGCCGGGCGTCGAGTCCTGGGAGACCACCAACCTGCTGTGCGTGGCCCGCGTGCTGGTGGCCGCCGCCCGGCGCCGCGAGGAGACCCGCGGCTGCCACTGGCGCGAGGACCGCCCCGACCGCGACGACGCCGCCTGGCGCCGCCACCTGGTCGTACGCCTCGGCCCGGACCGGACCCTGGACGTCCGCCCCACCGACACCCAAGACTTCCCCCCGACCGACGCCGACGCCCCCAGGGAGCCGTAACCGTGAGCACGCCCGAAGAACGCCCGCAGCCCGTGGACGTACCCCTGATCAACATCAGCGCCCCGGCCGAGCAGGCCGCCGGCGGCTGCGGTGACGGCTGCGGCTGCGGCGGTGCCGACTTCGACGAGGAGGCGTACGAGTGCGGGCTGGACCCGGCGCTCGCCGCGCTCCTGGTGAACGCCGGCCTCGACCCCGTACTCGTCGAGGACGTGGCGTACCGCGCCATCGAGGAGGACCTGGACGGCGGCGTCGACGTGACCTCCGCCGCGACCGTCCCGGACGACGCCGTCGCGACCGGTGACTTCACCGCCCGGGAGGCGGGCGTCGTCGCCGGCATCCACGTGGCCGAGGCGATCCTCTCGGTCGTGTGCACCGAGGAGTTCGCCGTCGAGCGGCACGTGGCGGACGGCGACCGGGTCGAGGCCGGCCAGAAGCTGCTGTCGGTCACGACCCGCACCCGCGACCTGCTCACCGGCGAGCGCAGCGCGCTCAACATCATGTGCCGCCTGTCCGGCATCGCCACCGCCACGCGCGCGTGGGCGGACGCCCTGGAGGGCTACAAGGCGAAGGTCCGCGACACCCGCAAGACCACCCCGGGCCTGCGCGCCCTGGAGAAGTACGCGGTCCGCTGCGGCGGCGGCGTCAACCACCGCATGTCGCTGTCCGACGCGGCCCTGGTCAAGGACAACCACGTCATCGCCGCGGGCGGCGTCGCCCAGGCCTTCAAGGCGGTGCGCACGGCCTTCCCCGACGTCCCGATCGAGGTCGAGGTCGACACCCTCCACCAGGTCCGCGAGGTCCTCGACGCGGGCGCCGACCTGATCCTGCTGGACAACTTCTCGCCCGCCGAGACGGAGGAGGCCGTGACGCTCGTCGCGGGCCGCGCCGTCCTGGAGTCCTCCGGGCGCCTCACCCTCGACAACGCCGCCGCGTATGCCGCGACCGGCGTCGACTACCTCGCCGTGGGCGCCCTCACCCACTCCTCCCCGATCCTCGACATCGGCCTCGACCTCCGAGAGGCGGACCAGGGCTGATGCTGCTCACGATCGACGCGGGCAACACCCACACGGTCCTGGGCCTGTTCGACGGTACGGAGATCGTCGAGCACTGGCGCATCTCCACCGACCCGCGCCGCACCGCCGACGAGCTCGCCGTGCTGCTCCAGGGCCTGATGGGCATGCACCCGCTGCTCGGCGAAGAGCTGGGCGACGGCATCGAGGGCATCGCCATCTGCTCGACGGTCCCGTCCGTACTGCACGAGCTGCGCGAGGTGACGCGGCGGTACTACGGCGACGTCCCGGCCGTGCTCGTGGAGCCCGGCATCAAGACCGGCGTGCCGATCCTGACGGACAACCCCAAGGAGGTCGGCGCCGACCGCATCGTCAACGCGGTCGCGGCGAGCGAGCTGTACGGCGGCCCGGCGATCGTCGTCGACTTCGGTACGGCGACGACCTTCGACCCGATCAGCGCGCGCGGCGAGTACATCGGCGGGGTGATCGCCCCCGGCATCGAGATCTCCGTCGAGGCGCTCGGTGTCCGGGGCGCCCAGCTCCGCAAGATCGAGCTGGCCCGCCCGCGCAGTGTGATCGGCAAGAACACGGTCGAGGCCATGCAGGCGGGCATCGTGTACGGCTTCGCGGGCCAGGTGGACGGGATCGTCAGCCGTATGAAGCGCGAGCTGGCCGGCCGTGACAGCGACCCGTCGGACGTGACGGTCATCGCCACGGGCGGGCTGGCGCCGATGGTGCTCGGCGAGGCGGCGGAGATCGACGAGCACGAGCCGTGGCTGACGCTGATCGGCCTGCGCCTGGTCTACGAGCGCAACATCTCCCGTATGTAGCTTTCCGGGCGGGTCCGGGCGGCCCGCCCCGGCGCCCGGCCGGGGGCCGAGCGCCGGAAGGGCGCCGCCCCGGTGGGCACCCGGAACGGGCACCGCCCGCGGTCCGTCGTGCCCACCCGTCCCGCCCTGCGGGACGCCTGCCCACGACGGCGCGAGAGACGGGTCCGGGCAGGCCCCGTACGGCAACGCGCCCGGGGTGGTCGATAAGCGAATTTTGTCCGATTAGCACGTATCGTCGGCCCATGCCCACGCCCTACGGATCCCGCGGCGGCCTGGCGTTCGGCGCAGACGAGCTGCGTGTGCTCCGACGCGCCCTCGCCCATGCCCTCCACCCCACGCCCCTCGACGACGAAGACGTGCAGGACTGCCTGCGACTCGCCGGCTCCGTGGACGAAGCAGTCCGCGAGGCCGGCCGGATGCGGGCCTTCCTCCTCGCCGACCTCGCCCGCTACCGCGACGCGCTGCCCGGCTCGGCCGCCGGGTACCTGGAACTGCTCCAGGACGCCCTCGCCGCCGGCTACGACCCCCGCCCCGAGGACCTCGCCGCCCTGCGCACCCTCCGCGGCACCCCCGTCGGCGCCGCCCTCCTCGCGCGCTGCCGGACGCTGGCCGAGCACTCCGTGCGGGCCCGCCTCGCCGGCCGCCACGTCACCCCCGCGCCCCGCACCCGGCTGCTCGCCCTTCCCGGCGGCCGCGTCCACGGGGCCGACGAGCCGAAGCCCCGGCCCTCGCCCGACCCCCGCCCCGCCCCGCCGCCCGCCGACCGCCCGGTGCCCAAACCGTCCGAGGTCTTCCCGCCCCGGCGGCGACCCGCCGCGCCGCCCCCGGCCGAGGAGCGGGCCGCCGGCTAGCTACCCTGGTGGCATGGAATACGTATCCGCGCTCCTGCCGCCCGTGGTGATGGCCGCCTTCTTCATCGGCCTCGTCGTGACGATCGTCAAGAGCCAGGGCGGCCCCAACAAGGCCAAGGAGGACGCGGCCGTGGACGCGGCCCTCGCGCGCGTCGAGGCCGCCCGCCAGGCGGAGGCGGGCGCCGAGCCCGGCCGGGCCTGACCACCCCTCCACCGCCCAGGGCGTACGACCACCCGTCGTACGCCCTTTTTGTTCTGTCAATAGCCAGTTATTCCGACATCTCCCACTATGGTGGCAGTGTGCCCCGTCAATTGGGAGAGCTCGAAGACGCCGTCATGACACGCGTCTGGCAATGGAACCGGCCCGTCACCGTCCGGGAAGTCCTGGAGGATCTCCAGCAGGAACGGTCCATCGCCTACACCACCGTCATGACCGTAATGGACAATCTCCATCAGAAGGGCTGGGTGCGCCGGGAAGTCTCGGGCCGCGCCTATCGATATACCGCGGTCTCCACGCGGGCCGCCTACTCGGCCGCACTGATGAACGAGGCCTGGTCGAAGAGCGACAACCCCGCCGCCGCTCTCGTGGCCTTCTTCGGCATGATGTCGTCCGAGCAGCGAGAGGCGCTCAACGACGCCGTCCGGATCGTGCAACGGGACACCCCGGAACAGGGCGGCGAAGAACCGGAAGGACACCGGGCCGACGAGGGGGACGCGGGGACGGGGCGATAGCGTCCACTCATGTCGTCCTCCTCCGCGGCCTCCGGGCCCACGTCCCCCGGCCCCGTGAAAGCCGTGACCGTACGCCGGGCCCGGACCGGTGATGTGCAGGCGATCCGCCGACTCGTCGATCCGTACGTCACCGAAGGCATCCTCCTCGACAAAGCGCCCGTCACGCTTTACGAGGACATCCAGGAGTTCTGGGTCGCGGAACGCGACGCGGACGGCACCGTCGTCGGCTGCGGCGCACTGCACGTGATGTGGGAAGACCTCGCCGAAGTGCGCACTCTCGCCGTCGATCCCGAGTTCACCGGGGCCGGCATCGGTCATCACGTGCTCGACAAGTTGCTGCACACCGCCCGCTGGCTCGGCGTCCGCCGGGTTTTCTGCCTGACCTTCGAAGTGGACTTCTTCGCGAAGCACGGGTTCGTCGAGATCGGCGAGACCCCGGTCGACGGAGATGTCTACAGCGAGCTCCTCCGTTCCTATGACGAGGGCGTCGCCGAGTTCCTCGGTCTCGAACGAGTGAAGCCGAACACCTTGGGTAACAGTCGGATGCTTCTGCACCTGTGAGCCGGCGGCACCCTATGTCCGAATCGCGCACGTTTCCCGTGCTCTCGGGGATCTGAACCTCTCCCAGGGGTTTGTGTTTTCCAGGGAAAAGCGGTTTCCTTTCCGCGTACTGCATTTTCGATGAAAGGAAATCCGGTGGCACAGAAGGTTCAGGTCCTTCTTGTCGACGACCTCGACGGTGGCGAGGCGGACGAGACGGTGACGTTCGCTCTGGACGGCAAGACCTACGAGATCGACCTCACCACCGCCAATGCGGACAAGCTCCGTGGTCTGCTCGAGCCGTACACCAAGAGCGGCCGGCGTACCGGTGGCCGCGCCTCCGCCGGGCGTGGCAAGGGCAGGGCCGCCACGAGCGGCAGCCCCGACACCGCGAAGATCCGCGCGTGGGCCAAGGAGAACGGCTACAACGTGAACGACCGCGGCCGGGTGCCCGCGGACATCAAGCAGGCCTACGAGGACGCCAACCGCTGAGTGCGGTCCGCACCGAGCAGTCGGACCCGGTGGCATTCCGATGCCGCCGCGTCCACGAGCCGCACCAGACTGGAGGCACCGGTTCCGCCCCCCACGGCCGGCATGGCCGGAAGGGTCGGCTCGACTTCGCGCCCGGGTTCGGGGGGGCGCAGCCACGAGGCGGCGCCGGGCGAGCCGGACCCGCTCCATCCTGGGGGAATCGGAGCGGACGTCCGGTCGCCGGCGCCGAGGACGGCCAGGTCCAGGGCGATCCCGCCCCACTCCAGCCAGTCCAGCAGCCCCGGCAGCTCGTCCGCCGCGCCGGCGGCCACCAGCAGCCGCATCCTGCCTCCCGCCACGGCGACCGGACCCCGGCCGCCCAGTCGCCGCAGTACGGCGAACCCGGCGGCGGCCGGCAGCTCCAGGACGTCGAAGCGCAGCCCCGTGAGCAGCTCCACCGGATCACCCGCGCGTCCCTCCGCCGTGGCCCAGCCGAGCTCGTGCTCGTACCACCGCGCGACGCCGGCACGGGCGAACGGTGAACGGGGTGCCGGGAGGGGAAGGGTGGAGGCCATGACCGGGGAACTCGTGACCCGTACCGAAAGTTACGGAACGCGTCGAGATCGGTACGCTGCGTGTTTCTCGGGGTGGGGCTCAGGGGGAGGGTGCGACGCAAGGGTGTTCGCCCGTAGCTGAGGGAACCGGTGTCCGCCGCATGGAGTGTCCCTGCTTACGGGTAAGACATTCCTAGTGAGGAGGGGCGACACGCGGGATCCGGGCGTCTCACGTTCGCCATCGGCGTACTGCCGGTGAGGGTAAGTGCCTGGCCTGCGGGAACATCGTCTCGGACCATTGGGTTGGAGCATTTGTCGGCGTTCGGGTCAGGAGGCCAGAGACGGGTGTCGGCAGTTGGAATGAGCGGTCCCCGCTTGCGGGACTAAGCTGCGGAAGGACAGGGAGGGGACCGACCCCTTACTGCCTGACCGCTCTGAGGAGCGATTAACGATGTTCGAGAGGTTCACCGACCGCGCGCGGCGGGTTGTCGTCCTGGCTCAGGAAGAAGCCCGGATGCTCAACCACAACTACATCGGCACCGAGCACATCCTCCTGGGCCTTATCCACGAGGGTGAGGGTGTCGCCGCTAAGGCCCTGGAGAGCCTCGGGATTTCGCTCGAGGCGGTCCGCCAGCAGGTGGAGGAGATCATCGGCCAGGGCCAGCAGGCCCCGTCCGGGCACATCCCCTTCACGCCCCGTGCCAAGAAGGTCCTGGAGCTGTCGCTCCGCGAGGCCCTTCAGCTCGGCCACAACTACATCGGCACCGAGCACATCCTGCTCGGCCTGATCCGCGAGGGCGAGGGCGTCGCCGCCCAGGTCCTCGTGAAGCTGGGCGCCGATCTCAACCGGGTGCGGCAGCAGGTCATCCAGCTGCTCTCCGGCTACCAGGGCAAGGAAGCTGCCACCGCCGGTGGTCCTGCCGAGGGCACGCCCTCGACGTCCCTGGTCCTCGACCAGTTCGGCCGGAACCTCACCCAGGCCGCCCGTGAGTCCAAGCTCGACCCGGTCATCGGGCGCGAGAAGGAGATCGAGCGGGTCATGCAGGTGCTGTCCCGCCGGACCAAGAACAACCCGGTCCTCATCGGCGAGCCCGGCGTCGGCAAGACGGCGGTCGTCGAGGGCCTGGCGCAGGCCATCGTCAAGGGCGAGGTGCCCGAGACCCTCAAGGACAAGCACCTCTACACCCTGGACCTCGGCGCGCTCGTCGCCGGCTCCCGGTACCGCGGTGACTTCGAGGAGCGCCTGAAGAAGGTCCTCAAGGAGATCCGCACCCGCGGCGACATCATCCTGTTCATCGACGAGCTCCACACCCTGGTGGGTGCGGGCGCCGCCGAGGGCGCGATCGACGCCGCGAGCATCCTCAAGCCGATGCTCGCCCGTGGTGAGCTCCAGACCATCGGTGCCACGACGCTGGACGAGTACCGCAAGTACCTGGAGAAGGACGCCGCCCTCGAGCGCCGCTTCCAGCCCATCCAGGTCGCGGAGCCGTCGCTGCCGCACACCATCGAGATCCTCAAGGGCCTGCGCGACCGTTACGAGGCCCACCACCGGGTCTCCATCACGGACGAGGCGCTGGTCCAGGCCGCCACCCTGGCCGACCGGTACATCTCGGACCGCTTCCTGCCGGACAAGGCGATCGACCTGATCGACGAGGCCGGTTCCCGGATGCGCATCCGCCGGATGACCGCGCCGCCGGACCTCCGCGAGTTCGACGAGAAGATCGCGGGTGTCCGCCGGGACAAGGAGTCCGCGATCGACTCCCAGGACTTCGAGAAGGCGGCGAGCCTCCGCGACAAGGAGAAGCAGCTGCTGGCGGCGAAGGCCAAGCGGGAGAAGGAGTGGAAGGCCGGCGACATGGACGTCGTCGCCGAGGTCGACGGCGAGCTGATCGCCGAGGTCCTCGCGACCGCCACCGGCATCCCGGTCTTCAAGCTGACCGAGGAGGAGTCCTCGCGTCTGCTCCGCATGGAGGACGAGCTCCACAAGCGCGTCATCGGCCAGAAGGACGCCATCAAGGCCCTGTCGCAGGCGATCCGCCGTACGCGTGCCGGCCTGAAGGACCCGAAGCGCCCCGGTGGCTCGTTCATCTTCGCCGGCCCGTCCGGTGTCGGTAAGACCGAGCTGTCCAAGACGCTCGCCGAATTCCTCTTCGGCGACGAGGACGCGATGATCTCCCTCGACATGTCGGAGTTCAGCGAGAAGCACACGGTTTCCCGCCTCTTCGGTTCCCCGCCCGGATACGTGGGTTACGAAGAGGGCGGCCAGCTCACCGAGAAGGTGCGCCGCAAGCCGTTCTCCGTCGTCCTCTTCGACGAGGTCGAGAAGGCCCACCCCGATATCTTCAATTCTCTGCTCCAGATCCTGGAGGACGGTCGCCTGACCGACTCCCAGGGCCGGGTCGTGGACTTCAAGAACACGGTCATCATCATGACGACCAACCTCGGGACCCGGGACATCTCGAAGGGCTTCAACCTGGGCTTCGCGGCCCAGGGCGACGTCAAGACCGGCTACGACCGGATGAAGGCGAAGGTCAACGAAGAGCTGAAGCAGCACTTCCGGCCCGAGTTCCTCAACCGCGTCGACGACACGGTCGTCTTCCACCAGCTCAGCCAGGAAGACATCATCCAGATCGTCGACCTCATGATCGCCAAGGTGGACGAGCGCCTGAAGGACCGCGACATGGGCATCGAGCTCAGCGGTTCCGCCAAGGAGCTCCTCGCCAAGCACGGCTACGACCCGGTCATGGGCGCCCGGCCGCTGCGCCGGACGATCCAGCGCGAGATCGAGGACATCCTGTCGGAGAAGATCCTCTTCGGCGAGCTGCGCCCCGGTCACATCGTGGTCGTCGACACCGAGGGCGAGGGTGAGGAGAAGAAGTTCACCTTCCGCGGCGAGGAGAAGTCCGCCCTGCCGGACGTCCCCCCGATCGAGCAGGCCGCCGGCGGCGCCGGTCCGAACCTGTCGAAGGACGCGTAAGCGCCCGTACCGCTGAATGAGAGGGGCTGCCCCACGGGGCAGCCCCTTTCGCGTTCTCAGCAGGGCCGCGGCTTGCGCCAGGAGCATTCGAGGCCGGCGTCCGCCTCCGTGGCCGCCCGGGAGCGGGCCGGGCGGACGGCGCGGATGACGCCCCCGGCCGTGTCGGACCGGGCCAGGGAGACGACGATCGCGTCCTCGACGCCCTTCACCGACGACGCCAGGTGGTTGTTGAGGACGATCGAGTAGACGAGCCGCCGGCCGCCGGCGTCCGTGACGTACCCCGAGAGGGCGGACGCCCCGGTGAGGGTGCCCGTCTTGGCGTGGGTGTTCAGGGCGGCCGGGGTGCCGCACATCCGGGTCCGCAGCGTGCCGCCGGTGGCACGGTCGGGGGCGCAGGCGACGGGCAGGGCCGCGTACCAGTCGGCGTACCAGGGGGCGTCCTGGACGGCGAGGAGCAGCCGGGTGAGCTCGGCGGCGGGGAAGAGGTTCATCCGGGACAGCCCGGAGCCGTCGGCCTGGCGGACCGCCGACGTGCGGACGCCCTCCTTCCGCAGGTACGCGTCGATGGCGGCGAGGCCCGCGCCCCAGGTGCCGCGGCCGGACGTCCGGTGGCCGATGGCCTTGGTGAGCGTCTCGGCGTGCATGTTGTTGGACAGCTTCATGAACGGCCGCAGCAGGTCCTTGAGGGGCATGGACTCGTGCGTGGCCAGCAGCCGTGCGGTGGGGGGTGTGGGGCGGCCCGGGCGGGTCGGCCCGTCGAGGCGTACGCCGTGGGCGGCGAGCGCGTCGGCGAAGACGGCGGCGGCGTAGCCGGTCGGCTGCCAGACGGTGACCCATTCCCTGGTGGGGGAGGCCTGGAGCGGGATCTCGCCGGTGACGGTGATGACGTTCGTCCCGTGCTCCCGCTGGACCGTGAGGGTGTCGGGGCGGCCGGTGGGGACGGTGGTGGCACGGTTGTCGATCCGTACGTAGCCGGTGGCGGGGGTGAGGGTGATCAGCGGGCGCGCGCCGGGGCCGGAGGCGGGGGCGGCCTCGACGATGACGGTGCCGGAGTCGTAGTCGGTGTCGGGCGCGACCGTGAGGGGGGAGATCTGCGCCGAGTAGTACGAGGACTCGTCGTCGGCGGCCCAGGACCGGCCGAGCCGCTCGGTGTCGAACCGGGTGTCGTCGGCGACCAGGCGCCCGGTCACGCGCCGGATCCCGGAGCCGGCGACCCGGGCGGCCAGCGCGTCGTAGTCCTTGGCGAGGGTGGTGGGGTCGCCCGTCCCGCGCAGGTACAGGTCGCCGTGGAGGACCCCGCCCCGGACACGGCCGGCCGACAGCACCTCGGTGCGGAAGCGGTGGTCGGGGCCCAGCAGCGCCATGGCGGCGGCGGAGGTGGCGAGCTTGGTGTTGGAGGCGGGCATGAGGCGGTCACCGCCGTCGTGCTGGTAGAGGGTGTCGCCGGTGCCGGCGTCGGCGACGACCACACCCGCCGCGGCCCCGTCGAGCCGGGAGTCGGTGAGGATCGTGTCGATGGCGTCCTTCAGGCCGGTGCCGGACGGCCCGGCCCCGGCGGGGACGGCGCCGGCCAGCGGGACGAGGGCCGCGAGGCCCAGGGCGAGGGCTGTCACGCGCATCACGTGTCTGCTCATGCTGAGGAGGATGGCGGAGGGGGCGGGGGGTGGGAAGGAGGCCCGCGCTCCCGGCCGGACGGGCAGCCGGAAGGTGACGCCGCGAGGGCCGCCGGAAGCCGGACGGGGCCGGGTTCCGGGCTCGTGGCCGTGACAAGGCGCACAGGCGTTTTGGGCGGTACTAGGTGGAATAGTGCGTTCGCCCGGGTAGGAGGCGCCGTTCCCGGGGCTCCCGAGGGGGCCGGGAGCGCGGGTGTCCTCGCGGAGGGCGGTGAGCCGGGCGCGATGCGGCAGGTGGCCGGGGTCGCCAAGGGGGTAAACCTTACTTTCACAGGACATTTCGGACTTGCTGCCTGGATCCGGGCGGGGCGTCAAGAGTCCACGTCACACCCCACGCTCTACGACCAGATGTCGTAGATGGGTGGTTTGAGGTGGGATGGGTGGGCGGGTTACCAAGGATGAGTCCAACCGCCCGGCGCGCCCTTCGCGTCGGGTCCGCTCTTGTCCGGAGGACTTCCCCGTATGTCGAAGCGCGTCCAGCACCCCACCCGTAACGCCGTCGTCGCCCTCGCCGCCGCCGGCATCGGAGCGTCGATGGTGTTCGGAGGCGGTGCCGCCGTCGCCGCCGACAGCAAGACGATCCCCGCCGCGGGTCCCGCCGCCGCCGTGGCCGCCCAGGCCCAGGTGCAGGCGGAGCAGGCCAAGGCCGCCCAGGCCGCCCAGGCGAAGGCCGTCAAGGCCGCCGCCGCGAAGAAGGCGGCCGCCAAGAAGGCCGCCGCCGCCAACGCCGCCAAGAAGGCCGCCCTGGCGAAGAAGGCCGCCGCCAAGAAGGCGTCGTCCTGGGTCAAGCCCGTCGCCCGCTACACCCTGACCGCCAGCTTCAACCAGGGCGGCGCCATGTGGTCCCACAAGCACAGCGGCCAGGACTTCGCCGTGCCGGTGGGCACCGCGGTCCACGCCGCCCACTCCGGCACCGTCGTCAAGGCCGGCCCGCGCGGCGGCGGTGACGGCTCGGCGTACGGCAACGCCATCGTGGTCAAGCACGCCAACGGCACGTACTCCCAGTATGCGCACCTCTCGAAGATCAACGTGCACCTCGGCCAGACCGTGAAGACGGGCCAGACCATCGCCCGGTCCGGCAACACCGGCAACTCCTCCGGCCCGCACCTGCACTTCGAGATCCGTACGACCCCGAACTACGGCTCCGCGCTGAACCCGGCCAAGTTCCTGCGCTCCGAGGGCGTCGTCATCTGACGCTCAGCCCCGCGGGCCCTGGTGGGCCCTGGTCACCAGATCGACGGCGACCTCGAGGACGGCTTCGCGCTTCTCCTCGGGGTCGCCGTCGACGTGCTGCATGAAGAACATCCCGGCGTGCATCGTGAACAGCGCGCTGATGCAGCGCACCCGGTCGGCCATGCTGAAGTCCGGCTCCTGGACCAGCCGCGTCAAGGTGATCATGCGCTCCTTGAACGTCTCCCCGATGCTCAGGTCGCGCACGGTCGCCTGGTTCTCCTGCATGAAGCGGAAGAGCGGCGCCGCGCCCATGAGCGCCGCGTGGTAGCGGCGCAGCATCTCCTGCTTGGTCTCCAGCGTGCGCGGCTGCTGCTCGGCCCAGTCGATCAGCTCGTCGATCGGCCGCGTCAGATCGCGGAAGAGGCTGATGACGATGTCTTCCTTGGTCTTGAAGTGGTAGTACAGCGCCGCCTTCGTGACGTCCAGGCGCTCGGCGATCTCGCGGAGGGACGTCTTCTCGTAGCCGTGCTCGGCGAAGAGTTCGAGGGCCACGTCCTGGATGCGCTGACGGGTGTTGCCTCTGGCCATGGTCCGCTCCCGAAAACTTACTTGACGCCCGGCTAGTGACGGGTCTACCTTCCCCAGTGTAGTAACTAGCCGGGCGGCAAGTAAGTAACGGGAGTGGGAAACATGTCGGAGCCCTTGGAGAAGGCGGCGCCAGCGGCGGAGGAGAAAGCGCCGCGCAGTGTGCGCGTCGTCCTGCTCGCGCTGATGATCGCGATGCTGCTGGCCATGCTGGACAACATGATCATCGGTACGGCGATGCCGACGATCGTCGGGGAACTGGGCGGCCTCGCCCACCTGTCCTGGGTGGTCACCGCGTACACCCTCGCCACCGCCGCCTCCACCCCCATCTGGGGCAAGCTGGGCGACCTCTACGGGCGCAAGGGCACCTTCCTCACCTCGATCGTCATCTTCCTGGCCGGCTCGGCGCTCAGCGGCATGGCCCAGGACATGGGCCAGCTCATCGGCTTCCGGGCCGTGCAGGGACTGGGCGCGGGCGGCCTGATGGTCGGCGTCATGGCCATCATCGGCGACCTCATACCGCCGCGGGAGCGCGGCAAGTACCAGGGGATGATGGCCGGAGTCATGGCCCTCGCCATGATCGGCGGGCCGCTCGTCGGCGGCACCATCACCGACCACTGGGGCTGGCGCTGGTCGTTCTACATCAACCTGCCGCTCGGCGCCGTCGCGCTCGCCATGGTCACCGCCGTCCTGCACCTCCCCAGGAAGGAGCGCACCGGCCGGACCCGCATCGACTACCTCGGCGCGGCCCTCCTGACGGTGGGCATCACCTCGATCGTCCTGGTCACCACCTGGGGCGGCACGGAGTACGCCTGGGACTCCGCCGTCATCATGGAACTCATCGCCATCGGTGTCACCGCCCTCGCCGGTTTCCTCTTCGTCGAGACCCGCGCGGCCGAGCCGATCATCCCGCTGCACATCTTCCGCAGCCGCAACTTCACCCTCATGTCGGTGATCGGCTTCCTCACCGGTTTCGTGATGTTCGGCGCCACGCTCTTCCTGCCGCTGTACCAGCAGTCCGTGCAGGGCGCCTCCGCGACCAACTCGGGCCTGCTGCTCCTGCCGATGCTGCTGGCCATGATGGTCGTGTCCCTGTACGCCGGCCGGGTCACCACCAGCACCGGCAAATACAAGGTCTTCCCCATCGCGGGCGGCGCGCTGATGGTCCTCGGTCTCTTCCTGCTCTCGCAGATGGACACCGGCACCTCCCGCCTGACCTCGGGCGTCTACATGGCGGTCCTCGGCGCGGGCATGGGCTTCCTGATGCAGATCACCATGCTCGTCGCGCAGAACAGCGTCGAGATGAAGGACATGGGCGTCGCCTCGTCCGCCACCACCCTCTTCCGCACGCTCGGCTCGTCCTTCGGCGTGGCCATCATGGGCGCGCTGTTCACCGGCCGGGTGCAGGACGAGATGGCGGCGCGCGGCGGCGGGGCGGCCACGCAGCAGTCGGCCCAGCTCACCGCCGACGCCCTGGCCAAGCTGCCGGACCCGGTGCGCGAGGCGTACCAGTTCGCGGTGTCGTCCGGGACGCACGTCGCCTTCCTGGTCGGCGCGGCGGTCGCGGTCCTCGGCTTCCTGGCGGCCCTGTTCGTCAAGGAGGTCCCGCTGAAGGGCGCGGGCCCCCGGCCGGAGCCCGCCGACGCCGCCGGACCGGACGCGCCGGAGACGGCCGCCGGGGAACCCGCGGCACGCCAGGACGGCGACCGCGGCGACGGCGACGGCGAGGACAACGCCCGCGGCGACGGCGACCGCAAGGACGGGCGGCTCGCGGACACGGCCGTCTGACCCCCTCGCCCGACGGCGGTGGCCCCCGGTGCCCGAGCGCACCGGGGGCCACCGCCGTCATGGCGTACGGGAGCCGCCTCCTCAGGGCGCGCCCGGGAACTGGAGTATCGGGAAGCTGCCCGTCGCCGTGGGAGCGTGCTCCGGGAGCCACAGCACCGCGATCGCGCCCCCCGCCCCCGGGGCGGTACCCGTGGGCGCCGCGTTGCGGAAGGTGAGCCGCGCGCCCAGCACCCGCGCCTGGCCCGCCGCGATCGTCAGGCCCAGGCCGTGACCGTGCCCGGCGCGGTCGCTCGCCCCCGTACGGAAACGGCTCGGACCCTCCCGCAACAGCGCCTCCGGGAAGCCCGGCCCGTGGTCGCGGACCCGCACCACCCGGCCCTCGACCGTGACCTCGACCGGCCCGGGGCCCTTGCCGTGCTTGGCCGCGTTGGCCAGCAGGTTCCCCAGGATCCGCTCCAGCCGGCGCGGATCGGTGTTCACCCACGACTCGTGCACCACCCGCACCACGGCGTCCGGGTCCATCGCCACCACCCGGCGCTCCACGAACTCCCCGAGCGCGATCTCCTGGAGTTCGGCCCGCTCCGACGCGCTGTCCAGCCGGGCCACCTCCAGCACGTCCTCGACCAGCGTGCGCATCGCCTGCGCCCGGTCCCGCACCAGCTCCGTCGGCCGGCCCGGCGGCAGCAGCTCTGCGGCCGTGAGCAGCCCCGTCACCGGCGTCCGCAACTCGTGCGCGATGTCCGCCGTGACCCGCCGCTCCGCCTCGATCCGCTCGTGCAGCGCGTCCGTCAGGGCGTCCACCGCCCGGGCCAGCTCGTCCGTCTCGTCGCGTACGACACCGCCGATGGCGTCCCGGACCCGGACGTCCGTGTTGCCCTGGGCGACCTTCCCGGCCGCCGTGGCGGCCTTGCGCAGCCGGCGCGACAACTGCCCGCCGATCAGCACCCCCAGCGCGCACCCGCCGAAGACCACCGACACCGAGCCGACGACCAGCGCCTCGTCCAGGTCCTTCATGATCGTCGTGCTGCGGCTGGCGAACGGGCTGTGCAGCGACAGCACGTCCCCGTTGCCCAGCGGCACGGCGGCCCACACGTCCGGCGGGCCCTCGGCGTGCTCCTGTACGTACGTCCCGCGCCGCCGCTCCCGCATCAGCTCGTCGAGCTCCCGCGGCAGCGCCGGGTCGTTGAGCTTCGCCCCGAACTTCGGATCCGTCTTCGGCTTCGCCGACTCGTACATCCGCTGGGCGAACATCAGCCGCTCCATCTGCACGTCCCGCGCGTTGCCGAGCATCGAGACCCGGGCGGCGTTGTGCACGACGAGGCTCAGCGCGACCGCGACCAGGGCGCCCACCGCGGCGATGGCGATCGAGATCTTCCACCGGACACCGGTGCGCAGGGCGGGTGGCTTCATCCCTTGAGCTTGTAGCCGAAGCCGCGGACCGTCTCGATCCGGTCCTGGCCGATCTTGGTGCGCAGCCGCTGCACATGGACGTCCACGACCCGCGTGTCCCCGCCCCAGCCGTAGTCCCAGACCCGCTCCAGCAGCTTGTCGCGCGACAGGACGGTGCCCGGCGCCGAGGAGAACTCCAGCAGCAGCCGCATCTCCGTCGGGGTCAGGCCCACCGGGGCGCCCCCCTTGCGGACCTCCATGCCGTCGGTGTCCACCTCCAGGTCACCGAAGGACAGCACCCCGCCCTGCCCCGGCCCGCCCCGGTCCCCGTCCCCGGCGCTCCCGCCCGCGGACCCGCCGGCGTGCCCGAAACGGCGCAGCACGGCACGGATCCGCGCGACCAGCACGGCGCCGTCGAAGGGCTTGGTGACGTAGTCGTCGGCACCGGCCTCCAGGCCCAGCACCACGTCGATCGAGTCGGCACGCGCCGACAACATGATCACCGGCACGGTCGACTCGTCGCGGATGCGCCGGCACAGGCTCACGCCGTCCATGCCCGGCAGCATCACGTCCAGCAGCGCGATGTCCGGCTGCCGCTGCCGGAAGGACTCCAGGCCGGACAGCCCGTCCGGCATCGCGGTCACCGCGAAGCCGTCGCGCTCCAGGGCGAGCTGGGTGGCCTCACGGATGACGTCGTCGTCCTCCACGAACAGGACATGGGTCTCCGCCATCGGCGCTTCTCTCCGTGCTCTCTCGTCTGCTCGTACTCTCACCGGACGCCCGGCCCCCGCCGGACGCTCAGCCCTTGCCGGGCGCGGTCGGCTCGGCCGGACCGTCGATGCCGCCGTCGCCGGCCGTCCTGCTGTACTCGTTGTGCACCCGGTCGTGCTCGGAGAACTTGTTCCCCGCCCACCGGTAGGTGATCACGTCCTCGCCGGAGGGGTACGACACCGGGTCGCCCTCCGCGTACACCTGCTTGGTGACGACCAGGTCCCCCCGGTCGATCGTCGAGTAGACGGCCGGCTCCTCCAGCGAGAACACATTCTCGTACGCCGTGCCCTTGGCTTCGTCCTTCGCGTCGCCGAGCCGGTACACGTACGTCCCGACGCCCACCGCGTCACCGCACGTCAGCACGTTCACCACGACGTCCGGCGTACCGGAGTCGGTCAGGGTGCCGTAGGAGGTGTCGACCGGGTAGGCGTCCGCCACGCACGGCTTGAGGTCGTCCTTGACCCGCCCGCTGACCTTGGGATCGTTCATGATCAACTGGACCGCGTCCACCTTCTTCACCGGTGACGACGCGGATGACGCGGGAGCCGGCGCACTCGACGGCGTGCCCTGGTCGGCCCGGGCCGCGCCCTCGTCGCGCGTCCCCGTACCGCCGGTGGAGCACCCGGCCGTAAGCAGCCCGATGGCGGCGGCCACCGCCATCGCCGTGGTGCCCGCCGCCCGGATACCGCCCGTACCGCTCCCGCTGTGTCTGGCGCTCAGGCCGCGCACCGCTCCCGCCCCCGTTCGTGGCCGCGTCCGGCCGCACGCTCCGCACGGCCGTCACGCTCCAGGACGCGGGCGTCGGCGTCGACGGCCCGGCTCTCCAGCTCCTGGCGGAGGCGGGCCAGCGCCCGGTGGAGCGTGGACTTCACCGTACCGGTCGACATGCCGAGCGCGGCGGCGGTCTCCTCGGTGCTCATCTGCTCCCAGTGCCGCAGCACCACGACGCTGCGCTGCTTGGGCGCCAGCACCTTCAGGATGTCCATCAGCAGGGCCCGGTCGGCGTGCTGCTCGGTGGCGTCCTCGACGGACGCGTCGGGGAGCTGCTCGGTCGGCACCTCCTCCAGCTTGCGGGCGCGCCACCACTCCGTACGCGTATTGATCATCACGCGGCGCAGATAGGCGTCGGCGAGGCTCTTGTCCGCTATGCCGTCCCAGCGGCCGTACGTCCGGGCCAGCGCCGTCTGGAGCAGGTCCTGCGCGTCCACCGGGTCCGGGACGAGGCGCCGGGCGCTGCGCAGCAGAGCGTCCTGCCGTGTGCGTACGTACTCCTCGAATTCGAGCACCTCGCCGTGCGACATCCCGAACCGCCTCCGATCCCCGTTTTCCCCGCTGGTCTTTACGTCGGAGACGCTACGGAGCTCGTGTCACGGGCCTGTCCGCACAGACCGTCGGCGGACGCACGGCTGGCCATCGGTTGTGTAACAGCGATGGTGTTACACAGCGGGGGGCGGCCCGCGGAACCCCGCCGGCCGGGGCCCTCAGCCCGCCGGGAGCCGGTACCGCCCGCCGTCCAGCGGCTCGACGAGACCGTCCGCGACCAGGCCGTCCAGGGCGCGGGCGCGCTGCACCGGCTCGTGCCACACCGCGTCCAGCGCCGCCTGCTCCACCGGGGTCACCGCCTCCCGCAGGACCGCCAGCAGCCGGCCGCGCACCTGGCGATCCGTCCCCGCGTACGTCTGGCCGCGCCGCGCCGGGCCGTCGTGGGCGGGCTTGCCCGCCAGCCGCCAGGCGCACCGCTCGGCGATCGGGCAGCGGGCGCAGTCCTCGTTCCGGGCGGTGCACACCAGCGCGCCCAGCTCCATGGACGCCGCCGCCCACCGGGCCGCCGTGCCCTCGTCGTCCGGCAGCAGCGCCCGCGCCAGCTTCCGCTCGGCGGCGGTGGTGGCGTTGGGCGGGTACTGCACGCCCGTCACCGACCGGGCGAACACCCGCCGCACATTGGTGTCCAGCACCGCGTGGCGCTGCCCGTACGCGAACGACGCCACCGCCGCGGCCGTGTACTCGCCGATGCCCGGCAGGGCCAGCAACTGGGCGTGGTCGCTCGGTACGTCACCCTCGTGCCGTTCCGTTATCGCCACCGCCGCGCCGTGCAGCCGCAGCGCCCGGCGCGGGTAACCGAGCCGGCCCCAGGCGCGCACCGCCTCGCCGGGGGCCTCGGCGGCCAGGTCCGCCGGACGCGGCCAGCGGGCCAGCCACTGCTCGTACACCGGGAGCACCCGGGCGACCGGCGTCTGCTGGAGCATGAACTCACTGACCATCACCCCCCAGGCACCCGCCTCGGGGCGGCGCCAGGGAAGGTCGCGGGCGTTCTGCTCGAACCAGGCGAGCACCGGCGCGTGCAGGGCGGCGGCGTCGGGCCCGGATCCGGGCCTGGTCTCGGGAGAAGAGGGGATCGCAGTCATGGCACCCCCGATCCTGGCACGTATCTCAGGAGCGGCGGTGCATCGGCTCCCGGCGCCGCCGGCTCGCGGCCCGGCCCGCGCCCGCCACGGGAACGGCCGGCCCCGGCCCGGCGAGCCACGCGGCCAGGGCGGACCGGCTCGTCCGCATGGTGTCGGTCAGCGCCCGCACGGGCCCGGTCAGCAGCTTCACGAACAGGACCGCCATCAGCGCGCCCAGCACCAGACCGGCCGCCACGTCGTGCGGGTAGTGGACCCCGACGAACACCCGCGAGAAGGCCATCAGCAGCGCCATCGGCACGGTGAGCCAGGCGATCCGGCGCCAGGCCAGCGCGAGGGCGACCGCGGCGGCACCCGCGATGGCCGAGTGGTTGCTCGGGAAGGACCAGTCGCCGTACGGCGGGCACTCCACGATCGAGGCCGCGGCCCCGGCGACCGCCCGGCACGGGCGCTCCTCGTCCACCACCGACTTCAGCAGCTCGCTGACCACGTACCCGAACGCGGTGCCCAGCGGCGCGAGGACGGCGAGCGCCATGGCACGGCCCGTGGCCGGCCGCGCCCGCCACCAGCCGGCCAGGAACAGCACGCCGAACAGCAGCAGGCCGGCCTCCGTCCACAGCTCGGCGACGAGCTGCAACCAGCCCGGTGCGTCATGGGCGAGGTCGGTGATGTCGCGATAGAGGTCCTGACTCATGGTTACGGACGGTACCTGGCCCCCGGAGCCCGCCCGACCGGAGCCCGGTCGTTCGAGTGTGATCATCGGCAAAACTTGGTGCACGGGCGGCGGGTGGGGCGGGAGTTGGCGGCGATCTCTCGTACAGTTCGGTCCGTGGGATCTCTGCGCAATCCGGTCGGGCCGCTTCCCTCCTCCATCTACTGGCGACGGAGGGCAGTCGCGGCGAGCCTGGTCGCGCTGCTCGCGCTGCTGATCGTATGGTTCGTCAGCTCCGGCGACGGCGACGGGAAGAAGGGCGGCGACCGCTCCGACGGGGCCGCTCCCGCCACCTCCATCACCCCGGGACCCTCCCGTCCCGGAGCGGCGATCAGCGAACAGCCGGGCGGACGCGACGAGTCGGGCCCCGGCGAGGGCGACGACGGCGGCAAGAACGGTGACACGACGTCACCGGGCGACGGCGACCCCGGTTCGGACACGGGCGGCGGCACGGGCGGCGGCTCCGGCGCCGGAGCGGGCGACGGCACCGGTGCGGGAACCGGCGGCGGCGGAGCCGGCGGCACCAGCTCCGGTGAGCAGGTCCCGGCGAACTCCCCGCTCCCCAACTGCGCCCCCGGCACGCTCCAGTTGACGCTGCGCAGCGCCAAGGTGAGCTACGCGCCCGGCGAGAAGCCCCGCTTCCAGCTCGTCGCCCGCAACACCTCGGCCACCACCTGCAAGGCCGACCTCGGCCCCGGGACCGCCGTGCTGAGCATCAAGGACGACGAGGCCGACCAGGTCTGGTCGTCGAAGGACTGCCCCCGCGGTTCCGGCACGCTGCTGCTGCGCGTCCCGGCCGGCGGAAGCGTCACGCACACCCTGGAGTGGGACCGCCGGCCCAGCGCCCCGCGGTGCGCGACCCCGCCCGCGGCACCCGCCGGCCCCGGCACCTACCTGGTCGAGGCGACCGTGCCGGGCGCCAAGGTGATGCCCGCGTCGTTCACCCTCACCAAGGACTGACGCGCCAGGGAGTGTCCGTGAAGTACCGGCGTCCGCCCGGAGGGCGGGACAGGCGGGACTTTGCGGACACGACCTGGGACACGCCCTAGACGTACCGCTCCAGGATCGACGACTCGGCGAGCCGCGACAGCCCCTCCCGTACGCTGCGGGCCCGCGCCTCGCCGACCCCGTCGACCGTCTGGAGGTCGTCCACGCTCGCGGCCAGCAGCTTCTGGAGGCCGCCGAAGTGCTCCACGAGCCGCTCGATGATCGCCCCGGGCAGCCGGGGCACCTTCGCCAGCAGCCGGTAGCCGCGCGGCGAGACCGCCGAGTCGAGCGCCTCCGGCGACCCGGTGTATCCCAGGGCGCGCGCCACGATCGGCAGTTCCAGCAGCTCGGCGTGGCTGAGCGCGTCCAGCTCGGTGAGCGCCTCGGCGACCGTACGGGACCGCTTGGCGGTGGGCTCCGGCACGTAGTCGCGCACCACCAGCTCCCGCTCCGGCTCGACGCCCGCGATCAGCTCGTCCAGCTGGAGGGCCAGCAGCCGGCCGTCGGTGCCGAGCTCCACCACGTACTCGGCGATCTCGGTGGCGATCCGGCGCACCATCTCCAGGCGCTGGGCGACGGCCGTGACGTCCCGGACGGTCACCAGGTCCTCGATCTCCAGCGCGGAGAGCGTGCCGGCGACCTCGTCCAGACGGAGCTTGTACCGCTCCAGCGTCGCGAGGGCCTGGTTGGCGCGGGAGAGGATCGCGGCCGACTCCTCCAGCACGCGGCGCTCACCGTCGACGTACAGCGCGATCAGGCGCATCGACTGCGACACGGACACCACGGGGAACCCGCACTGCTTCGACACCCGGTCCGCGGTGCGGTGCCGGGTGCCGGTCTCCTCGGTGGGGATCGACGCGTCCGGGACCAGTTGTACGCCGGCCCGGAGGATCTTGGTGATGTCCTTGTCGATGATGAGCGCGCCGTCGAGCTTGCACAGCTCGCGCAGCCGGGTCGCGGTGAACTCCACGTCCAGGACGAACCCGCCCGTGCACATCGACTCGACGGTCTTGTCCATGCCGAGGACGATGAGACCACCGGTGTTCCCGCGGAGGATGCGCTCCAGACCGTCGCGCAGCGACGTACCCGGCGCGACCGCGCTCAGGGATGCGCGCATCAGCGCTTCATTGCCGGAGCCCGCGCCGGACTTTCCGGGAGCTGCTGCCCCGTCCTTGGCTGCCACTGCACTCCTCCGGCTCGTACGGATGGGCGAGACCTGGGCAAAGTCTAGCGACCCCGTCCCGACCCGTCGGGCTCCCGCCCGGTCCGCCCCGTAATCGCCCGGCCCGGGCGCGGCCCCCGCAGCCGGCCGGTGCGGCCGCTTCCGGGCCCGGTGGGCGGCGCCCCCGGCCCGCCGGCCGCTGCCAGGCCGGCCGCACGGCCACGCGCGGCGCCGCGGGTGGCGGCGTCAGCTCCGGGGGGCCTCCTCCCGCGCCGGGGCGCGGCGCCGCGAGCGGGGGAGGACCCGGAGCGCGTCGCCCATGTCGGCGACCTCGGTGACCGTCATGCCCACCGGGACCTTGCCCGGGTCGACCGGGACCAGCGCGTGCGTGAAGCCCAGCCGGTGCGCCTCGGCCAGGCGCCGCTGGACGCCCGTCACCCGCCGCACCTCGCCGGCGAGGCCGACCTCCCCGATCGCGACCAGGTTCTTCGGCAGCGGGGTGTCACTCGCCGCCGAGGCCAGCGCCAGCGCCACCGCGAGGTCGGCCGCCGGTTCGGACAGCTTCACCCCGCCGACCGTCGCGGAGTAGATGTCCCGCTTGCCGAGGGCGGTGATCCGGCCGCGCTGTTCGAGGACGGCCAGCATCATGGAGACGCGTGACGTCTCCAGGCCGGACGTGGTCCGCCGGGGCGACGGGATCTGGGAGTCGACGGTCAGCGCCTGGACCTCGGCGACCAGCGGGCGGCGGCCCTCCAGCGTGACCGTCAGGCAGGTGCCGGGCACGGCTTCCGCGCGGCGGGTGAGGAAGAGGCCCGAGGGGTCGGCCAGCCCCGTGATCCCCTCGTCGTGCAGTTCGAAGCAGCCCACCTCGTCCGTCGCCCCGTACCGGTTCTTCACGCCGCGCACCAGCCGCAGCCGGGCGTGCCGGTCGCCCTCGAAGGACAGGACGACGTCCACGAGGTGCTCCAGCAGGCGGGGGCCCGCGATGGCACCGTCCTTGGTGACGTGCCCGACGAGCAGGGTGGACATGCCGCGCTCCTTGGAGGCGCGGATGAGCGCGCCGGCGACCTCGCGGACCTGCGCCATGCCGCCCGGGGCCCCGTCGATCTCGGGGGAGGCCACCGTCTGTACGGAGTCCAGGACGAGGAGCGAGGGCTTGACGGCGTCCAGGTGGCCGAGGACGGCCGACAGGTCCGTCTCCGCCGCCAGGTACAGGTGGTCGTCGAGCGCGCCGATCCGGTCGGCCCGCAGCCGGACCTGGCTCGCGGACTCCTCGCCGGTCACGTAGAGCGTGCGGTGGTCCTCGCTCGCCGCCTTCGCCGCCACGTCGAGGAGGAGCGTGGACTTGCCGACGCCGGGCTCGCCGGCGAGCAGGACGACGGCACCCGGCACCAGGCCGCCGCCCAGGACCCGGTCCAGCTCGTCCACCCCGGTCGTCCGGGCCGTGGCCTGCCGGCCGTCGACCTGGCCGATCGGGAGCGCGGCGGTGGAGACGCGTCCCGCCGCGGTGGTGCGGACCGCGGGCGCGCCGTACTCCTCCACCGTCCCCCAGGCCTGGCACTCGGGGCAGCGGCCGAGCCATTTGGCGGTCGTCCAGCCGCACTCGGTACAGCGGTAGGAGGGCCTGTCCTTGGCGGATTTCGTACGGGCAGCCATGCGGAAGACCGTAGCGGTCCCCACTGACAACCCTGCCCGCGCGGGGCTGGCGGGGCGGCGGGGGCATCAGGGGCGTGGGAGGGTGACCGGCGCGGAATCTGCGCTTCCTGTCCCCTTTTGAGGGATACGTTCACCCGTAAGGATTAAAAGTGTGGAAGGGGTACGAAGGGTGTGCCTTCCACTGCCTACGGTCGCCGGGTGACGAGCAGCAGGCTGGAAACTCCCACGCACACCACCGGCGCACACCGGGCACGGCGCCGCGCGCCCCGGTCCGGGCCCCGCACCCTGGCCCAGCGCCCGCCCGCCCGGTACGAGGCGTACCTGGACGGCCTGTTCACGTACTGCCTGTCCGTGCTCTGCGACCACGAGGCGGCCACCTCGGTGCTGGGCGACGTACTGGCCGTCTCCGAGCGGCAGTTCGGGCGGTGCCCCGGCGGCGACCCGGAGCGGAAGGCCTGGCTGTACGCTCTGGCCCGCTGGGCGTGCCTCCGGGAGCTGGCCGAGCAGCGCAGACGGCGCAGACAGCAGGGCCAGGGGGCGCACGCCGCGCGCCCCGCCCCCGCCCCGCCCCCCGCCTCGGGCCACGACCCGGCGCCCACGGGCCCTCCCGCGCCCGGCCCGGCCTCCGCCCCCTCCGCCCCCTCCGCCCCCTCCGCCCCGCCCCTCACCGCGCCCGCCGCCGACGCCCCGCGCGTACCGCCCGGGACCTCCGAGGCGCGCCGCCGGGAACTGGCCCTGCTCGCCTGGCCCGAGGCGGCCGGCACCACCCCCGAGCAGCGCGAGGCACTGGAGCTGGCCGTACGGCACCGCCTCGACGCCCCCCAGGTGGCCGCCGTCCTCGGCATGGAGGTGTCCGCCACCCGCGAGCTGCTCTCCGCCGCCGCCTGCGAGGTGGAGCGCACCCGGGCCGCCCTCGCCGTGGTCGAGACGGGCACCTGCCCGGCCGTCGCCCGGCTCACCGGCGACAACGAGCTGCTGCTCTCCGCGACCCTCCGCCGGGAGCTCGTCCGGCACGTCGACGACTGCCCGCGCTGCCGCCGCGCCGCCGAGCGCGCCGGGGCCGGCGGGCCGTGGCCCGGCTCGTCCGTCACGCCCGCCGAGCTGCCGCTGGTCGAGGCGCCGAGGGCGGCGGCGTACGTCGCGATGCTGCACGTGCCGCGCGCCCGGGCGGGCGGACCGCGGTTCGGGCGGGACGGCTTCCCGCTGGACCCCAGGGACCACGCGGCCCGCCGCGACCGGATGCGCGCCCGGGCGGTGACCACCACGGTCGTGGCCACCGTGGTCGCCGCGCCGGTGCTCGCCCTGTGGGCCGCCTACCGGGGGGCGCCGGTGACCGGGGAGGGGCGGGACGGTGTGACGGTCAGCGCCGCCGACGCCGCGGTCGGCGACCCGCGCGGGAACGGCGCGGAGAGCCGGCCGGACCACTACGAGAACGCGGGCAGCGCGCGGACCGACCGCGCCCGCCGTCCCGCCGCCGGTTCGTCGCACGTCTCCGTCGAGGTCATCAGTACCGGTACGCCCCCTCCGCCGGCCGCACCCGGCCGCCCGGGCCCCGGCCGCATCACGGTCACGGCGCAGCCGTCCGGCGGCGACTCGACGATGCTCACGCTCACGGCGTCGGGCGGCACACCGGTCGCCTGGTCCCTGTGGACGGACGCCCCCTGGCTCTACGCCAGCCGCGCCTCCGGCACCCTCGCCCCGGGCCGGTCGGTCACGGTGTACGTCACCGTCGACCACACCCGCGAACCGTCGGGCGACTGGACCGCCCGCGTGGGCGTCGACCCGGCGGGCGCCGTGGTGGAGATCGACGGCCGCGGGGCGCCCCGCCCGCCGTCCCACCCGGGCCCCGCCCCGCACACCCCCACCCCGTCCACACCGGCGACGACCCCGCCGCCGTCCCCGGACCCCACGCCGACGCCCTCCGCGTCCGCGCCGCCCTCGACCCCGCCGCCGTCCCCCGACCCCACGCCCACGGACACCCCGCCGCCCACGGCCGACCCGTCGACGGCCCCGCCGCCCGGCTAGCCCACCGGGCCGGGCAGCGTCCTAGCCCACCGGGTCCGCCGGGTGCGGGGCGACCAGCGGGAGCAGCGAGGACAGGCGGGCCTCGCACAGCCCGGCCAGCACCTCGTACGCCTCCTTGCCCATCAGCTCCGTCAGCTCCGGGCGGTACGTCACGTACACCGGCTCGCCCGCGCCGTGCGCCGACGTCGCCGAGGTGCACCACCAGTGCAGGTCGTGGCCGCCCGGTCCCCAGCCCCGGCGGTCGTACTCGCCGATCGAGATCTGGAGCACCCGGGTGTCGTCCGGGCGGTCGATCCAGTCGTACGTACGCCGCACCGGTAGCTGCCAGCAGACGTCCGGCTTGGTCTCCAGCGGCTCGCGCCCCTCGCGCAGCGCCAGGATGTGCAGCGCGCAGCCCGCCCCGCCCGCGAAGCCCGGACGGTTCTGGAAGATGCAGGAGCCCTCCCAGCGGCGCGTCTGGCGCTCACCGTCCTCGTCGAGCTGCACCCACCCGTTCGGTGACGTGCCCTCGTCGTGGAACTGCCACAGCTCGGGGGTCAGGCGCGCCACGTGCGTGGCGACGCGCTCCTCGTCGTCCTCGTCCGAGAAGTGCGCGCCCAGCGTGCAGCAGCCGTCGGCCGCGCGCCCTGCCTGGATGCCCTGGCAGCCGCTGCCGAAGACACAGGTCCAGCGCGACGTCAGCCAGGTCAGGTCGCAGCGGAAGACCTGCTCGTCATCGGCCGGGTCCGGGAACTCCACCCACGCCCGGGGAAAGTCCAGGCCCTTTTCATCGGATACGTCCGGTACGGGAAGTCCGAGGGACTTGTCGTGCTTCTTGGCGGGCTTCGTGGGCTTCGCCTTCTTCGTCTTTGGCACACTCCAAGCGTATGCGCCGGGCACAGTAGCGTTCGGGGCATGAGACTCGGAGTCCTCGACGTCGGTTCGAATACGGTGCACCTGCTGGTGATGGACGCCCATCCCGGCGCCCGGCCCCTGCCCGCCCACTCGCACAAGGCGGAGCTGCGGCTCGCCGAACTGCTCGACGCGGACGGCTCCATCGGCGCCCGTGGTGTCGAGAGGCTCGTCACCATCACCCACGACGCCGTGCGCACCGCCGAGGACAAGGGCTGCGAGGAGGTGCTCCCCTTCGCGACCTCCGCCATCCGCGACGCGGCCAACGCCGACGCCGTGCTGAAGCGGGTCAGGGACGAGACGGGCGTGGACCTCCAGGTCCTCACCGGCGAGGAGGAGGCCCGCCTCACGTTCCTCGCCGCCCGCCGCTGGTTCGGCTGGTCGTCGGGCAAGCTGCTGCTCCTGGACATCGGGGGCGGGTCCCTGGAGATCGCGTACGGGTTCGACGAGGAACCCGACGCGGCCGTGTCCCTGCCGCTGGGCGCCGGGCGGCTGACCGCCGGCTGGCTGCCCGGCGACCCGCCGGACCCCGCCGACGTGCGGGCGCTGCGCCGCCACGTACGGGCGGCGATAGCGCGTACGGTCGGGGAGTTCGCCCGGTTCGGCCGGCCGGACCACGTCGTCGCCACGTCCAAGACGTTCAAGCAGCTCGCGCGGCTGGCCGGCGCTCCCGGCTCGGGCGAGGGTCCGTACGTACAGCGGGAACTGAGTCGTACATCACTGGAGGAGTGGGTCCCCAAGCTCTCCGCCATGACCGCCGAGCAGCGCCGCGCCCTCCCCGGGGTCTCCGAGGGCAGGGCGCCGCAGCTCCTGGCGGGAGCCCTGGTCGCGGAGGGTGCGATGGACCTCTTCGGGGTCGAGGAACTGGAGATCTGCCCATGGGCACTGCGCGAGGGAGTCATCCTGCGTCGGCTGGACCACCTCCCGGCCGCCTAGCGGGTGCCCGTACTCTGTCCCACGTGGCTGAAACGTCGGAATCAGTGCTGCGCATCCCCGATGCGAAGGTCGCCCTGTCGACGGCCTCGGTCTATCCGGAGTCGACGGCGACCGCCTTCGAGATCGCTGCCCGCCTGGGCTACGACGGCGTCGAGGTCATGGTGTGGACCGACCCCGTCAGCCAGGACGTCGAGGCGCTGCGCCGCCTCTCCGACTACCACGGGGTGCCGGTCCTCGCGGTCCACGCGCCCTGCCTGCTGATCACCCAGCGGGTGTGGTCGACCGACCCGTGGGTGAAGCTCCAGCGCGCCCGGGCGGCGGCCGAGAAGCTGGGCGCGTCGACGGTCGTCGTCCACCCGCCGTTCCGCTGGCAGCGGCAGTACGCGCGCGACTTCATCGACGGCATCTGGCGGATGGCGGACGAGACGGACGTACGGTTCGCCGTCGAGAACATGTACCCGTGGCGCTACCGCGACCGCGAGATGCTCGCCTACGCGCCGGAGTGGGACGTCAGCAAGGACGACTACCGCCACTACACGATCGACCTCTCCCACACCGCGACCGCCCGCAGCGACGCCATGGAGATGATCGGCCGCATGGGGGACCGGCTCGGCCACGTCCACCTGGCCGACGGCCGGGGTTCGGCGAAGGACGAGCACCTGGTGCCGGGGCGCGGCACGCAGCCGTGCGCCGAGCTGCTGGAGCACCTCGCGCGCACCGGCTTCGACGGCCATGTGGTGATCGAGGTCAACACCCGGCGCGCGATGTCGGCGGCCGAACGCGAGGCCGACCTGGCGGAGGCGCTCGCCTTCACCCGTCTCCACCTCGCCTCCTCCGCCCGCGTCCGATGACCGCTTCCCGCCGCCGCCCCGCCGCCCCGCGCCCGGCGGCCGCGTCCCGCACCGCCGCCCGTACCGCGTCCCGCACCGCCGCCCGCACCGCACCGGCGGGGCTCCGGTGACCGGGGAGCGCCGGGGGCGGGGGCGGCCGTCCAGGGCGGAGGCCGTCGAGGGCCCGGGCGCGCGGGAGCGCATCCTCCAGGCCGCCCGCGCCGAGTTCGCCGAGCGCGGCTACGACAAGACGTCGGTGCGCGGCATCGCGAAGGCGGCGGGCGTCGACCCGGCGCTGGTGCACCACTACTTCGGGACCAAGGACGAGGTCTTCGCCGCCGCCGTCGAGGTGTCCTTCGAGCCGGCGCTGGTCATCCCGGCGATCGTCGGCGGGCCCGCCGAGGGCATCGGCGAGCGGCTGGCCCGCTACTTCATCTCCGTGTGGGAGAACCCCGCCACCCGCGCCCCGCTGCTCGCGATCCTCCGCTCGGCGCTCACCCACGAGGCGGCCGCGAAGGTGCTGCGCGGCTTCGTGCTGCGCCGGCTGCTGGAACGGATCGCCGACGACCTCGACGTACCGGATCCGAAATTCCGCGCGGAGCTGGCCGCCTCGCACATGATCGGCATCGCGATCATGCGCTACGTGATCCAGGTCGAGCCCCTGGCGTCCGCGCACCCGGACGACATCGTGGCCATGGTCGCGCCCACCCTCCAGCGGTACCTGACCGAGGACTGAGCCGGCCGTCCCGGTATGCGGACGGTCTGTCCAGATCTTGGAGCCGGAGCGTAGGCTCGAAGAGTCACATCCGTCCGAAGGAGCGAGCGACGATGCCCGAGCTGAGGTCCCGCACTGTCACCCACGGCCGCAACATGGCGGGCGCCCGCGCCCTTATGCGGGCCTCCGGTGTACCGGGCGCGGACATCGGCCGCAAGCCGATCATCGCCGTCGCCAACTCCTTCACGGAGTTCGTGCCGGGCCACACCCACCTCCAGCCGGTCGGCCGGATCGTCTCCGAGGCGATCACCCAGGCGGGCGGCATCGCCCGCGAGTTCAACACGATCGCCGTCGACGACGGCATCGCCATGGGCCACGGCGGCATGCTGTACTCCCTGCCCTCCCGCGACCTGATCGCGGACAGCGTCGAGTACATGGTCGAGGCGCACTGCGCCGACGCGCTGATCTGCATCTCCAACTGCGACAAGATCACCCCCGGCATGCTGATGGCCGCCCTGCGCCTCAACATCCCGGCGGTCTTCGTCTCCGGCGGTCCCATGGAGGCCGGCAAGGCCACCCTGGTCGACGGCACGGTCCGTACGCTCGACCTGGTCGACGCCATCTCGGACGCCGTCAACGAGAAGATCTCCGACGCGGACATCCTCCGCATCGAGGAGAACGCCTGTCCGACCTGCGGTTCCTGTTCCGGCATGTTCACCGCCAACTCGATGAACTGCCTGACCGAGGCCATCGGCCTCTCCCTGCCGGGCAACGGCTCGACCCTCGCCACCCACACGGCCCGCCGCGCCCTGTACGAGAACGCCGCCCGCACGGTCGTGGAGCTGACCGACCGCTACTACGCCCAGGGCGACGAGTCGGTCCTGCCCCGCAACATCGCCACCACGGCCGCCTTCGAGAACGCCATGGCCCTCGACATCGCCATGGGCGGCTCCACCAACACGATCCTGCACCTGCTGGCCGCCGCCCAGGAGGCGGGCGTCCCCTTCGGCCTGGAGGAGATCGACGCCGTCTCGCGCCGCGTCCCGTGCCTGGCGAAGGTCGCGCCCAACGTCGCGAAGAACCGCACGTACTACATGGAGGACGTCCACCGCGCCGGTGGCATCCCCGCCCTGCTCGGCGAGCTGCACCGCGCCGGGCTGCTCAACGAGGACGTGCACAGCGTCCACAGCCCCTCGCTCTCCGACTGGCTCAAGACCTGGGACGTGCGCGGCGGCTCGCCGTCGGCCGAGGCCGTCGAGCTGTGGCACGCCGCCCCCGGCTGCGTCCGCTCCGCCGAGGCGTTCTCGCAGTCGGAGCGCTGGGAGACCCTGGACGTGGACGCCGCCGAAGGCTGCATCCGCTCCGCCGAGCACGCCTACTCCAAGGACGGCGGCCTCGCCGTGCTGAGGGGCAACCTGGCGGTCGACGGCTGCGTGGTGAAGACGGCCGGTGTCGACGAGTCGATCTGGACCTTCGAGGGACCGGCGGTCGTCTGCGAGTCGCAGGAGGAGGCCGTCGACAAGATCCTCCGCAAGGAGATCACGGACGGCGACGTCGTCGTCATCCGCTACGAGGGCCCCAAGGGCGGCCCGGGCATGCAGGAGATGCTGTACCCGACGTCGTTCCTCAAGGGCCGGGGCCTGGGCAAGACCTGCGCGCTGATCACGGACGGCCGCTTCTCCGGCGGCACGTCGGGCCTGTCGATCGGCCACGCGTCGCCCGAGGCCGCCGCCGGCGGCACCATCGCGCTCGTCGAGGACGGCGACCGGATCCGCATCGACATCCCCAGCCGCTCCATCGAGCTCCTGGTCGGCGACGACGTCCTGGCCGCCCGCCGCGAGGCCATGGGCGGTACGTACGCGCCGAGGAACCGCGACCGCAAGGTGTCGGCGGCCCTCCGGGCGTACGCGGCGATGGCCACGAGCGCCGACAAGGGCGCCGTCCGGGACGTCTCCAAGCTCGGCTGATCGGGCTGCTCGGCCGATCGAGGTCCTCGGCCGGTCGAGTCCCCGGCCGAATGAGTCGTCCGGCCGATCGAGCTGTTCGGCCCTTCGGCCCTTCGGCCCTTCCGCCGTTCCGCCGTTCGGCCGATCGGCTGATCACCGGCCGGCCGGGCTCCGGGCCCGGCCGGTCACCAGCGGGCCGGGTCCTCCGCCGCCACGGCGAAGACCGACCCGTCCGGCGCCGTCGCCAACACCTTCCCGTCCGCGACGGCGGGCGCCGGCAGCAGCGCGGCGAACGTGTACCGCCCGCCGTCCATGCGCGGCTTGGTCACCCCCAGCAGCACGCCCCGCTCGGCGTCCACGGCCAGCAGCCGCCCGTCCGCCGCCGTCAGGTACACCCGCCCGCCCGCCACCACCGGGCGGGACGCGTGCGTCACCCCGGTCTCCAGGCGCCAGCGCTGCGCCCGCCGGGCGCCCTCCGGTCCGGTGCCCGCGCCGCCCCCGGCGCCGGTGTCCACGGCGGCGAGCGAACCGCCCGACCCGATCACGTACACCGTCCCGCCCGCCATCACGGCCTGCGCCTGGTCGGCCGGGACCGTCAGCGGCACCCGCCGGGCGGTGCGCGCGGCCAGGTCCAGCCGTACGACCGCCTCGGTGTACAGGTCCGCGTCGGCCGCGAGCAGCAGCAGCGCGTCCCCCGACGCCTGTACGGGACTGAGGGCGCCGCTCAGCCGCTCGGTCCACCGCACCCGGCCGTCCGCCGGGTCCAGCGCGCTCACCAGGGTGGACGTCCCGTCGGGCGAGGCGGCCGCCGCGTACACCGCCCCGCCGCCGGTCACCCACTGGGCGCCCGGTGCGGCGAGCCGCCGCTTCCGCCACCGCTCGCTGCCCGTCGCTCCGTCCAGCGCGCGGACGGTGCCGTCGGCCGCCACCAGCAGCACGGTGTCCCCCGAGTGCAGGACGCCGGTGTACGAGGAGACGTCCGCGCTCCACCGGGTGGCGCCGGTGTCCGGGAGGAGCGCTTCGAGCCGGGCGCCACCCGGCGCGACCACATGGACCAGCCCGCCGGAGAGGACCGGGGCGGCGCCCGCCTCGGCGCCCGTCGCCCGCACCGTCCACAGGGCGCGCCCGCCGGCGGGGTCGAGGCGGGCGGCCTTGACCCCGGGGGCGGTGCAGTAGAGCGCGTCGTCGCCGCCGGCGGTGCACAGGGGCGTCAGGTTCTCGCCGCCGCCCGCGCCGAGCGTGGTGGCCCAGGGGCGGAACCCGCGGCCGGGGCCGGCCTGCGCGGCGGTGGCGGCCGGCTCGCCGTGCGGCCCGCCCCGGGCCCCGGCCGTCACCCCGGCCACGCCGCCCGCGACCAGGGCGGCGAGCACCGCGAGCCCGGCCGCCCAGCGCAGCCGCCGTCCGCGGGGCGTGACGGCGCGGGGGGCGGGGCGCGGCGCGGGCCCGGGGGCCGGCCGGGCGGCGGGGCGCGGAGCGGCCGGGCCCGGGACCGGACCGGGAGCCGGGTCGGGTGCGCGCAGCTCGCCCATCAGCTCGTCCGCCGTGGGCCGCAGCGCCGGGTCCTTCTCCAGGCAGCGCCGCAGCAGCGGGACCAGGTCCTCCGGTACGCCGGCCAGATCGGGCTCGTTGTGGACGACCTGGTAGGCCACGATGTACGGCGAGTTGGAGTCGAACGGCCCGCGCCCGGTCGCCGCGTGGACGAGCACGGCACCCATCGCGAACACGTCGGCGGCGGGGCCCACGTCCCGGGGCCGCTGGAACTGCTCGGGCGCCATGAACGGCGGCGTCCCGATCAACTTGCCGGTCTCCGTGCGCAGATCGCTGTCCATGGGGCGGGAGATCCCGAAGTCGATGACCTTCGGCCCGTCCGCGGCCAGCAGCACGTTGCTCGGCTTCAGGTCGCGGTGCACGACACCCGCCCGGTGGATGTCGCGCAGCGCCTCGGCGAGCCCCGCGCCCACCCCGCGCAGCTCCAGGGAGCCCAGCGGGCCGTTCCGCTTGACCCGCTCCGACAGGGTCGGCCCGTCGATGAAGAGCGTGGCCATCCACGGCCGCGGAGCATCCGGGTCCGCGTCCACCACCGGCGCGGTGAACGCCCCGCTGACCCGCCGTGCGGCCGCGACCTCCTGCCGGAAACGCGCCCTGAACTCGGCGTCCGCCGCGTGCTCGGCGTGCACCACCTTCACCGCGAGCCGCAGCCCCGAAGCGGACCTGGCCAGGTGGACGACACCCATGCCGCCCGATCCCAGGCACTCCTCCAGCCGGTACCGCCCGGCGTACTGCGGATGCTCCGCTTCCGGAGCCGGGCCCTGACCCGGCCCGGTACTGCGCAACGGCGGCATCGCCACCCCCGTGTGTGTTCGTCCGCGCGCGCCCCGCGTCCAGCGCGACGCACGGAGCCTAGTCGATGATGCGTGCGATGCCCTTGGGGCTTGTTAGCCTGCGCGCGGCGCGCTGCACGGGGCACGCGCCGCTACGGGGGAGGGCCGTACGGCCATGGAAGACACCACGGGAACGACCACCGGAACCGACGGCCAGGACGCCGTCCGGACCGCCTACACGGTGAAGCGCTACCCGGTGGCGCCCGGCCAGCGGGTCAACGTCCGCAGCGGCCCGGGCACCAACTACAGCGTGATCAAGGTGCTGCCCGAGGGCGTCCGCGTCCCGATCAACTGCCAGAAGCCGGGCACCACGGTCACCGGCCCCTACGGCACCACCAATCTGTGGGACAACATCGCCAACGGCCAGTACGTCTCCGACGCGTACGTGAACACCGGTACCGACGGATACGTCGCCGTGCGCTGCTCCTGACCGCCGCACCGGCCGCCCGGGGATAATCGACCCCGTGAGCGACCACACCAGCGACACCAGCACCAGCGGCACCCCCGCCGGGCCGCGGCCCGAGCCCCTCCGCTTCTTCGGCACGACCTGGGTCGGCCACGACGGCGGGTACGGGCTGCGGCGCGCCGGGGTCGCCGTGGGCTCCCTCGCCGCCGCGGCGGCCGGGGCGCTGGTCCTCCGCTTCGCCTACGAGGGACTGACCGTCGCCGAGGTGGGCGGTTTCGTCAACGCCCTCGTCGTCGTCATGTTCGCGGTCTGCACCGCCATCGCCTTCAGCCGGACGTGGCAGGGCTTCACCCGCCGTCCCGCCGACCCCTCGCGGGAGGAGGCGCTGCGGAGCCTGAAGGCGATCGGCTTCCTCGGCTCCCTCCTGGCCTACTCCGTCCGCTCGCTCGTCGAGGCGCCGGGCGAGAAGCTGCTGCGCTCCGAGTACGAGACGGCTCTCGACCAGTACGAGAAGCGCCGCTCCCCCCGAACCGGCAACCCGTCCGCCCGCAAGAAGCGTTCCAAGCGCTGACCCACCCGCGCACTCGCGGCACGCGGGTCCCCCGCCCGTCCCCCCAAGCGCCCGCCCGCCCGCGGGCGCCCACCAGTCCGAGCAGCCCCGGCCGCACCGCGCCCGCAACGCTCGGCGCAAGCGCGCCTCAAGCCGCCCCACGCCCCACATCCCCGCCCCACGCCCCACATCCCCGCCCCACGCCCACGCCCCACCCCGGGATCCCCCGGCCCCCGGCTCCTTGACGCCCGCCCCCGTACGCGCAATATTCATCACATGATGAATTATGCGGGTCGGGCCATCGAGGCCCACGACCTCACCGTCGTCCGCGGCCGCCGCACCGTCCTGCGCGGCCTCACCTTCTCCGTGCCGCGCGGCTCCATCACCGGCCTCCTCGGCCCCTCCGGCTGCGGCAAGTCCACCCTGATGCGGGCCGTCGTCGGCACCCAGGCGAACGTCACCGGCACCCTGGACGTCCTCGGCCACCCCGCCGGCGACCCCGCCCTCCGCGACCGCGTCGGTTACGTCACCCAGGCCCCGTCCGTCTACGACGACCTCACCGTCCGGCAGAACCTCGACTACTTCGCCGCCGTCCTGCTCCCCGGCCGCGCCCACCACGACACCCGCGCCGAAGCGGTCACCCGCGCCCTCACCGACGTCGACCTCACCCGCCACGCCGACGCGCTCGCCGGAAACCTCTCCGGCGGCCAGCGCAGCCGCGTCTCGCTCGCCGTCGCCCTGCTCGGCACCCCGGACCTGCTCGTCCTCGACGAACCCACCGTCGGCCTCGACCCGGTCCTCCGCCGCGACCTGTGGGACCTCTTCCACCACCTCGCCCACGACCGCGGGGCCACCCTCCTCGTCTCCTCGCACGTCATGGACGAGGCCGAACGCTGCGACCGCCTCCTCCTCATGCGCGACGGCGAGGTCCTCGCCGACGACACCCCCGAAGCACTCCGCCGCCGCCACGACACCGCCACCGTCGAGGACGCGTTCCTCCGCCTCGTCGACGCCGCCGACGCCCTCCAGGAGGCCCGCCCGTGAACGCCGCCCGCGCCCTCGCCACCGCCGCCCGCGTACTGCGCCAGCTACGTCACGACCCCCGCACCATCGCGCTGATGCTCCTCGTCCCGGTCGGGATGATCACCCTCCTCCGGTACGTGTTCGACGGCAGCCCCGGCACCTTCGACTCCATCGGCGCCTCCCTGCTCGGGATCTTCCCGCTGATCACGATGTTCCTGGTGACCTCGATCGCCACCCTGCGCGAACGCACCTCCGGCACCCTGGAACGCCTCCTCGCCATGCCCCTCGGCAAGCCCGACCTCATCGCCGGGTACGCCCTCGCCTTCGGACTGCTCGCCGTCGTCCAGTCCGCCCTCGCCACCGCGACCGCGCTCTGGGTCCTCGGCCTGGACGTCACCGGCTCACCCTGGCTGCTGCTCCTGGTCGCCCTGCTGGACGCCCTCCTCGGCACCGCCCTCGGCCTGTTCGTCTCCGCCTTCGCCGCCTCCGAGTTCCAGGCGGTCCAGTTCATGCCGGCCGTGATCTTCCCGCAGCTCCTGCTGTGCGGCCTGTTCACCCCGCGCGACACCATGCAGCCCGCCCTCGAAGCCCTCTCCGACGTCCTGCCCATGTCGTACGCCGTCGACGGGATGAACGAGGTGCTCCACCACACCGACATGACCACCGTCTTCGTCCGCGACGGCCTTGTCGTCGCCGGCTGCGCCCTCCTGGTCCTCGTCCTCGGAGCCGTCACCCTCCGCCGCCGCACCCCGTAGCCTCGCCGCATGATCGACTACGGACTGCACGACGCCACCGGCCGCCCCGTCACCCTCCACGAGGTGACCGACGACAACTGGCGGGCCGTCGCCGACGTCGCCCCCCGGGACGACCAGCGGACCTACGTCCCCGCCCTCGCCGCCCGCTACCTGCTCCTCTCCCAGCGTGAGGACGTCTGGCACTCACTCGCCGTCCTCGCCGGCGACGAGGTGACCGGCCACCTCATGTGGGCGCGCGAGGACGACGGCACCCACTGGATCGGCGGCATGCTCATCGACGCCGCCCACCAGGGCGGAGGGATAGGCCGCGCCGCCCTCCCCACCCTCACCGCCTGGCTCACGGCCAAGGAGGACTGCCGCGCCGTCCGCCTCTCCTACCACCCGGACAACACCCCCGCCCGCGCGCTCTACGAGTCGCTCGGCTTCGTCCCCACCGGCACCGTCGAGGACGACGAGATCGTCGCCGAGCTCGACCCCTCCCGTACCGCCCCTCGGACGCCCACACCCCGGACCGGCCCCCGGTGCGAGGATGGCGACACGTACCCCCACCCGGCGAGGTGAACAGCAGCCATGACCCAGACCGTCGCAGTCCTCGGTACCGGCAAGATCGGTGAAGCCCTGCTCAGTGGCATGATCCGGGCCGGGTGGCCGGCCGCCCACCTCCTGGTCACCACCCGCCGCTCCGACCGTGCCGAGGAACTCCGCGCCCGCTACGGCGTCGAGACCGTCACCAACGCCGAGGCCGCCAAGCGCGCCGACACCCTCATCCTGGCCGTCAAGCCCCAGGACATGGGCAAGCTCCTCGACGAGCTCGCCCCCCACGTGGCCCCCGACCGCCTCGTCATCAGCGCCGCCGCCGGCATCACCACGGCGTTCATCGAGGAGCGCCTGGCCGCCGACACCCCCGTCGTCCGCGTCATGCCCAACACCCCCGTCCTGGTCGACGAGGGCATGTCCGTCATCTCGGCCGGCAGCCACGCCACCGGCGACCACCTCGCCCACACCGAGGAGATCTTCGGCGGCGTCGGCAAGACCCTCCGCGTCCCCGAGTCCCAGCAGGACGCGGCCACCGCGCTCTCCGGCTCCGGCCCGGCGTACTTCTACTTCCTCGTCGAGGCGATGACCGACGCCGGCATCCTCCTCGGCCTGCCCCGCGCCCAGGCCCACGACCTGATCGTCCAGGCCGCCATCGGCGCCGCCGTGATGCTCCGCGACAGCGGCGAGCACCCCGTCAAGCTCCGCGAAGCCGTGACCTCCCCGGCCGGCACCACCATCAGCGCCATCCGTGAGCTGGAGAACCACGGCGTACGCGCCGCCCTGATCGCCGCCCTCGAAGCCGCCCGCGACCGCAGCCGCGAGCTGGCCGGCGGCAACGGCTGACCCGCCCGCCGACGCCCCCCCACGCCCCGACGCCCCCGCCCGCCGCCGGCCCCGCCACCCCGGAGCCGGCGGCCCGCACCCGCCACCACCCGGCGCTCACCCCGGCGGCAGCAGCCCCACCGCCCGGTACGCCCGGTCCACCACCGGCCGCGCCACCCCCCGCGCCCGCTCGGCGCCCTCCCGCAGCACCGAGTCCACGTACCCGGGATCGGCCACCAGCGCCGCGTGCCGCTTCCGCAACGGCCGCAGGAGCTCCACCACCGCCTCGGCCACGTCCTCCTTCAGCGCCCCGTACGACGCGTAGGCACCGGTCAGCTCCGCCGGCTCCCCGCCCCGGCACGCCGCCAGTACGTCCAGCAGGTTCGCCACCCCCGGCCGGCCCTCCCGGTCGTACTCCACCTCCCGCCCGCTGTCGGTCACCGCGCGCATGACCTTCCGCCGCACCACGTCGGGCTCGTCGAGCAGATAGACGATTCCGGCACCGTTCTCGTGCGACTTCCCCATCTTCCCGGTCGGGTCCTGCAGGTCCATCACCCGCGCCGCCACCTTCGGCGGCGTCGCCCTCGGCACCGTGAAGGTGTGGCCGTACCGCTGGTTGAACCGCACCGCCAGATCGCGCGTGAGCTCCACGTGCTGCGTCTGGTCGTCCCCCACCGGCACCTCGTCGGTCTCGTACGCCAGGATGTCCGCCGCCATCAGCGCCGGGTACGTCAGCAGCGACACCCGTACGCTCTGCCCGGCCGCCCGCGCCGCCGCCGACTTCTCCTTGTACTGGATCATCCGCCGCAGCTCCCCGTCCGTGGCCGTGCACTCCAGCAGATAGGAGAGCCGCGCGTGCTCGTCCACATGACTCTGTACGAAGAGGGTGCACCGCTCCGGATCGAGCCCGGCCGCCAGCAGCAGCGTCACCGCCTGCCGGCTCAGCCGCCGCACCCGCGCCGGATCGTGCTCCACGGTCAGCGCGTGCAGGTCGACCACGCTGAACAGCGCGTCCGCCCGGTACTGGTCCACCTCGGCCCACCTGCGTACGGCCCCCAGGTAGTTCCCCAGCGTCAGGTGCCCGGTCGGCTTGACCCCACTGAAGATCCGCGTCATCGCGTTCTCCTCCGCCCTACGGTCGAGGCCCCCGCCACCGCGGCCGGGCCTCCCCGGAGGGAGAAACACGAACGGCCGCCGAGGCGGCGGCCGTTGAGTGCATGCGTATCAGCGCGGCCGCCGTCAGGCGGCCCACCACTGGGTCGTGAACGCACGCGATGTCATGCCCGAAGACTACGCCCCCAGGCCCGGGGTTGACACGGCTTTGCTCGATCCGTACTGTTCTCCGGGTTGTCCGACGTGAGCGCCGACCCCGGTCGGTCCCCGGACAGCCATTCCGCAAGAACCACTCCAAGCGAGCGACGATCCGTCGCCCTGCTTTTCGTGCGCTTTTGCGAAATGAGGAATCCACGTTCGAACGAGCGCGGCCCCGATTAGCGTCGGAGCCCAGGAATCCGCTAAAGTCTCACTCGTCGGAACGGCCCAACGGCCGGAAAGACAAACCCCGCTGACTGGGAATCAGGCCCGAAAGGATCTGATAGAGTCGGAACCGCCGGAAAGGGAAACGCGAAAGCGAAGAACGG
>NZ_JBVKAH010000015.1:0-69470 GCF_055598725.1 Streptomyces sp. NPDC039423 | reverse complement strand
ACAGCACAGCCCACTCAGCATCCGAAAGCTCATGACGACGCACCACGACAAGCATGATCCCTCATCACCTGATCACCTTTGAAGACGCCCCCTAGCGCCTTGCCCAGCTTCGCGAGCCGTTCCTTGAGCTCGGCGACCTGGGCCTTGAGCCGTTCGATCTGAGCGGTCCGGGGGTCAGGGGCCTCGCCCGCCTCCCGCAGGGCCTTCAGGCGACCCTCGAACTCCTCGCCGAGGTGCAGCGTGCAGAGTCGCACATCGTGCCCAGTGGCTGCGGCGCGTCCGGGGTGCCCGCCAGTTTCAGGCACTGGGCCTTGTGCGGGTCACGGAACCATCAGTAGTTCGCGGTCTGCAGATGCAGGTGGGCGGCGGGGAGTCGGCGGTTATCTCGTCTAGGCCGTGTTTTACATCGGGGTTCCGGTCCACGCCTTGCGCCGTGATGATCATGGGAGGGCTACGGTGGCCGCCAGGTACTACTGCGCCGACAGCGAGAACGGTGACCACGTCGACGACCCGTCCGAGGACGCTCTGTTCATGCTGATCGACGACCTGAACGACTCGGACAACACGTTCGTCGTGATCCAGCCTGACCAGGACGACCCGGTCTGGTTTGCCTCCGTCGCCGTGCTGGACGAGGGCGGATACGAGGTCGTCCGCCGCGACACCGCCCGCCGCGAACACGACGTGACCGTCGAGACCAGCAACGACCGCATCGCGGGCGACCTCACCAAGTGGCTGGCCGCCCGCGCTACCTAAAACACGGCCTAGTCCCGGTGGCAAATGAGGGTGCAGACGATGCTGGTGAAGGCCAGGAAGTGGCTCGACTTGCGTTCGTATCCGTCCATGGCCCGTCTCGGCTCCGCAGACGGGCCCGCCATCACCCCGGCCACCATCGGCGACCGGGCCGTCTTCAGCGACACCCCACGCGAGATCAACGCCGGGACCCTGATCCACTACGACGACATCAACCGCGAGTTCCCCACCGGCCTGTTCGACCAGGGACTCGTAACGCAGCTCGCCTTCAACGTCTGGGGCGCGGTGCGGCCACCGGCGGGGCGACCACCGTATGGCGCCACCGCTGGGAGCCGACCGACGAGCACCACCGCCACACGTACGGCTACCAGCCCCAAACGGTCCAGCACTGCCAGCGGGTAACCCTCGAACCCCAGCTCGGCGACGCACTGCTGTTCAACCCCGCCAACTTCCACGCCGTCGAACCGAACCCAACCGGGCGCCGCATCGCGTTCGCCTTCTTCCTGGGCCTGACCACCACCGGCCAGCTCATCGCCTGGTCATAACCCCTCAACTGCAGGAGCAACCACGTGCACCAGCTCACCTACGGCGGCATCAAGGCCGCCACCGACCGCATCTCGGGACGCATCCGCCCCATCACCCTGACCCCCCTCGACCCGGGTGCGATCCGCACCGGCCACACCGACCCCCTCGACGAGAGCCCCGAGCAACCCTGCGAGGTGTGGCTGGCCCTGGAGTTCATGCAGCACACCGGCTCCTTCAAAGCCCGCGGCGCGCAGAACTTCATCCAGGCCCACCGCGACGCGGGCACCCTGCCGGACGCCGGCATCACCATCGCCTCGGGCGGCAACGCCGGACTGGCCTGCGCATGGGCCGCCCAACAGCAAGGCGTACACGCCACCGTCTTCCTCCCCACCACCGCCCCGCAAGTGAAAATGGCTTTGGATCAGCCTCTCCCCGGGGTCCGAGAACAGGTAGCGGCTCGCGTAGACCTGGCGGTCTCGCCGTCCCGGCCCGGGGCACAGCTCGCCGGTACGGACGGCGCCGAACTCGGCCGTGTCGGGTCAGTGTCCAGGTGAACGCCGACCGGTCCTGCACTGGGCTCGCGGACCTGGCGATTTTGAAACGGCGACGCTATGCGCGCCAGACCAAGTAGACGTGTTCCACTCCGTACTGTGCGGAGCTGGGAAGGTTCGCCATCAACTTCCAGCGGAGCCCGGCGAAATGGCGTTCGATGTCTTCGCGGGCGAAGGAAAGATCGGGAACGTCGACACCGAGCTCCCGATTGTGCGCAATCTCGCAGGTCTTCTCGGTGAACGGAGTGAACAGGACGAGGCAGAACTTCTTCCGGAAGGACTCCACAGCGCCCGTGAGAACCTTCTCCCAGTCGTAGTTGTGCTCGATCACGTGCCGCATGAGGATTCCCGGGCTGGCCGACCTGTACGCGCGCAGGTCCTCGACCTCGTCGGCGAACGGCGTCCGACTGCCGTCAATGCCCTTGTACCCACCGCTCACGTTGAACCTGCGGAACCCGCCCCGACCGCACCCCCAGTCCTCGACCTCATCGACGTCCGCGAGGAACGCCGCCGCGATGAGGTAGGTGGTCGGCTCACTGTAGAGTCCAGGGCCCGCCGCGAGGGAGAGATCACGGTACCAGTCATCCCATTTGCCGAGATTGTTGGACTGCTGTTCGGTTCGCTCCTCAAGGGACATGCATCGAAGCTAGGCAGGCGTCATGGGCCGGTCAAGGCCCCCAGTGCCGCTTCCCATTGGGCAGCGGTACTGGGAGACTGTTTCTCCTCGGAACGAAACCGGAGGCCCACGTGCAGGAACTCGGTCTTGCTGAGACCATCGAGGCGTTACGGCTCGAACTCGAAGCGTCGACAGCGAGCTCGGACGGTCAGGACCTGCGATTTTTTGTGGGGCCGATCCAAGTGGAGCTCCAGCTCTGCGTCAGGCGCGAAGCCGGCCTTCAGGGAAAGGCCAAATTTTGGGTGATCGAGGCGGGAGCGGACGGAAAGTACGCTCACGAGTCGATCCAGAAGGTCACGCTGACACTGGAGCCCGTGGGCAAGGACGGAACGACGCCGATCCAGGTCCATCGCGGCTCCAGCGAACGTCCGTGACGGCGCGGGGTGACCGTGCATCTTGCGAACGTTGTCGAGGTCATCGGCGACCGCGGAGCCGCATCGGCCGAGCGGTGGTCAGTCGGATCGGGCTATCTCATCGATCAGCGGACCGTGCTCACCGCCGCGCACGTCGTGGAAGGCGCCGTCGCTGTCTCCGTCCGCAGCATGGGGACGACCGAGCATGACGTCGGAGTCCTCCTGACCACCCCGCCCGACATCGATCTGGCACTTCTGGAGGTCGAGGCCGGCCTGCCGGTCGGGCACCGGCCCGCCTTCGGAGTAGTGGACCGGGAGACGCCTGGTCGTGTCGCCGGCATCCGGGCCATCGGGTTCCCCCGCTTCAAGGAGGCTGTCCGCAGGGGGCGGAAGGTCCGGGACTCCGCCCAGGTGGACGGCTACATCCCGACTGCGGAGGGCATGGTGTCGGGCTACCTCACGCTCCATGCCGACAGCCGCCCGCGCGAGATCGGGGGCGCCCTGCCGGAGTCGGCATGGGCGGGAATGTCGGGCGCTGCGGTGTTCGCTGGCGGCGTTCTCGTGGGCATCGTCAGCGAGCACCACCTGGCTGAGGGGGATGCGAGTCTCACGGTGGCTCCGCTCGACCGGATACGACGGGCGGAGGAGGCGACCAGGCTCCGGTTCTGGCGGCTGCTGGGCATCGACGACCCCTCCGAGCTGGTGACGCTGAAACCGACCGAGGCGGACCCCGGCAGGAAGCCGAAAACGGCGGCCCGTCTCCCGGTACCGCGCAGCGACTTCACCGGACGCGAGGAAGACCTGCGCCGGGCGGTCGGACTCCTGGATCAGCGGCGCGCGGTGGTCGTCTGGGGGCAGCCGGGCGTCGGGAAGTCGGAACTCGCGGCACAGGCGGCTCACCGCCTCTCCACCACCTACCCGGACGGCTCCTGCCACATCGATCTCCAGGGGTACTCCGACAACAGAACGTCCGCCGAACAGGCGGCAGCACGCATCCTCGAAACGCTCGCTCCCGACCAGGGCGTACCGGGCGACGCCGCTGCCCGGTACGCCGCCTGTCGCGAGGCGATCAGATCCGGCAGGCATGTGATCGTCCTCGACAACGCCGGCTCTGCCGCCCAGGTGCGCGAACTGCTGCCCGGACCCTGCGATTCCGCCGTGTTTGTGACCTCACGGTCGTCGCTGCCCACCCTCGACGCCGAGTTCGTGGAACTGGACGTCCTGGACACAGCCTCGGCCGTGGCCCTGATCCGGAAGATGACCGAACGCGCGGAGGACGCAGACCTGCTCGAACTGGTCAGGCTCTGTGGCCGGCTTCCACTGGCCCTGCGCATCGCCGGGGCACTGCTCCGCTCCCGACCGCAATGGAGCGTCGGACGGCTCAACGTCCGCCTGGCCGATGAGAACCGCAGGCTCGCCCTGCTCGAACGCGACGACTTGGCGGTGCGGCCCGTGTTCGAGAGCAGTCGTGACGTGCTGGGCCCGGAGGCCCGGAGGCTGTTCGCGTTGCTCGGTTCGGTGGCCGCCATCCGTATCGCACCCTGGATGGCCGCAGCCCTCCTGGACGCGGACCTCTTCGATGCGGAGGAGCTGCTCGAAGAGCTCGTCGACGCCCAGCTCCTGCGTGCCGCCGGCACGGATGCCGGCGGCACGCTCCGCTACGTCTTCCACGACCTGGTCCGGCTCTACGCCAAGGAGCTGCTGCGGTCGGATGTTCCCGCGGCGGAACGGGCTGCGGCCGAGGAGCGGATGCTCAGCGGCTACCTGTCGCTGGCACTGCTGTACTCGAGCGGCCACCCGATCACGGGGAACTTCGACTTTGCCCGGACCGTCCCGCAGATCTGGAGCGTCCCGGTCGAGCATCTGACGCTGCCGCCCGACGCGATGGACTGGTTGGTGGAAGAGCGCGCGGACCTCGTCGCCGAGGTCAAGCACGCCTACGCCGAGCGGCACCTGCGTTACGTGTGGGGGCTCGCGGACATCCTGCACGCGGTCTTCATTCTCTCCCACCACGGTCCGGAATCCCAGGAGGTGAAGGACCTCGCGCTGTCCGCCGCGCAGCTTGCAGGCGACGAGGAAGCCGAGCTCGAAACCCGGTTCCACCTCAACAGCCTGCTGCATTTCGAGGGCCGGTACGCCGAGGCGGTCGAGGAACTGGCCAGGCAGCGCGCGGCCCGCAGCGCACGAAGCGAGGCACGCTGGGTGTGCCATCTCGACCTCATCACCGGTGTGGTCCAACGGGACGGCGGCATGCTCCACGCGGCACACCGGAGCCTGACCCGCAGTATCGAGGAATTCGCCGCGCTGCCCGACCGGGACGGTCCGCTGCCGACCCTGCTGACGGCCTCGGCGCAGCAGAACCTCGCGGTCGTCCTCCGCGATCTGGGCCGGCTCCGCGAGGCCGATGACCTGCTGACGCAATGCCTGGCCACCTTCGAACGGATGGAGGACGCCACCGCCCTCGGCCGAGGCCTGCACACGCGGGGGATCCTCCACCTCTACCTGGGCCGCTACGACGAGGCCGAGGTCGTCCTGGGACGTTCCGTCGAGCTCATGCGGGCGGCCGGCGACAGGAAGTGGATCGCCATCGTCCTGCTTGCCCAGGCCCGGCTCGCCATCCGGAGATCGGCATGGGAGCCGGCGTTCGCCCTCCTCGAACAGTGTGATGACCTCTTCCGGGCGATCGCGGATCCGGCGGGCCGGGCACAGGTGCTGCGCAGCAGGGCTGTCGCGCTGCGCTGTCTTGGGCAGTTGGACGAGGCCGATACGCTCTTCGCCGCCGCACACGAGGCGCTCAAGGCAGTGAAGGACAGGCGTTCGCACGCTCGGCTCCACTACAGCATGGCGCTCGCGGCGCTTGCCCGCCGGGACCGGTACGCGGCATTCGACCAGCTCGACAAGGCGAGCGCCCTGTTCACGCAGGAGGACGACCCCGTGTGGACCTGCCGGCTGAGCGTCCTCCGCGGCAGAGCCTCCCCCGGTGACTGTACGGTCGGCCTCCGAGCCCAGATCGAGGCATTCGCCGAACGCGCTGGTGAAGGGTACACACCACTCTGGATCCATGAGGCCAGGAGACGTCTTGTTACCGAGTGACGATCGCCCGCAGCTGATCGTATGCGCCCCGCGCGCCACCGAGCGGCAGGTCAAGCAGGCCGTTGACGCAGCGAACCTGCGTACATCGACCGGATCACGCGTCGCTTTGCTCCTCGACCGCACCCCTCGCCAGGCGCTTGGTCTGCTCCCGGCCGTAACGGTCCTGGACCTGGAAGAGGGCAAACCCGACCGCTGGTACTTCTGCGACGCGCAGGCGGACGCGCACAGGGTCTTCGACACCCTGGTCTCCCTCGGCTGGGACGAGGTTCCGGTCACGCTGGTTTTCATCGGCTGCCCGGAGGCCGCACTCACCGTCGTCCGGGCCCGTCGGCTGCTGGGCAGATTCCGATCCGCCACCCTCGAGCTGCTCGACACCGAGCCGCCCGCCGACGACCGGCCGGTCACCATGCCCGAGGCCTACCGGAGATGGGCGGAGCTGCAGGTCCGGCAGCATCACCCGAAGCTCCTTGACGAGGCCGGCAAACCGTCCCGGATCTCGGTAATCATTTCGCTGTTCAATCAGGGTGAATTCGTCCAGGAGGCGATCGACTCCGTCAGCCGTGACCTTCCGGAGGCGGAGATCGTCGTGGTGAACGACGGCTCCACCGACGCCGCGACCAACGAGACGTTCGCCGGGCTCTCCGGCGTAGTGAAGATCGACCAGGCCGAACAGGGCCTCAGCGCGACGCGCAACACCGGGATCCGGCTCTGCACTGGTGACTACGTCGTGCCCCTCGACGCGGACGACATGATGAAGCCGGGTTTCCTGGCCGCCGCGCGCAGAGCGCTGGATGGAGAGCCTGATCTGGCCTATGTGGTCGGCTACTCCGAGTACATCGGGCTGCTGAACCTCACCTACGTGCCGGCCGGCTTCATCCCCGAGCTCAGTCTCTTCCTGCACACTGATGGAAAGGCGCCGGGAATGTTCAGGAAGGAGGCACTGCTGGAGGTCGGCGGATACGACCCGAAGTTCCGTTACTACTGCGAGTGGGAGCTCCAGGTGGCCCTGCACCGGGCCGGCTTTCACGGTGACGTGATCCCTATGACCGGGCACTACTACCGCAGGCGTGCCGACTCGATGTCCTTCTCTGTGAGCAACCACATCCGTCCCCAGCTGGTCCAGCAGATCATGCGCAAACACCTGCCGATGCTGGATACCGGAGACCTGCACACTGGCATGCTCGTCCTGGCCGACCTCTGGAAGACCGGTTACGAGCCGAGCACTTCCGTCCTCCTCCAGCAGGCTGCCTCCTGCTCTCTCCCTTCCGCACATGACTGAGGCGGGCCGGCCGGTGCCGTTGCCACCCGGCTCGATAGAGGACCTCTTTCTGATCCGCCATGCCGAGAGCGAGGGCAACGCCGCAGCCAGATTGCCTCCGTCCCATGACTACGCGGCCCTTGTCCAACGGCGGCCGCACTGGATCTGGCGACTTACTTCGGAGGGAGTGCGCCAGGCCGCTGCGGCCGGGGCCTGGATCCGAGCCGAGCTCGCACAGCGCCTTCCCGACACGCTCGCTGTGACCTCTCCCCATCTGCGGGCCATGGAGACCGCCGCGATGCTCGGCCTCCCAGAGCTCGACTGGGAGATCGAGCCGGATGCACGAGAACGTGAATGGGGCGACTGGGAGAACCGCGATCCCGGCTTCCACGCCCGCGAACTAGGCCGGCAGAGCGAGCACCCCTTCGACTGGGCGCCTCCGGCCGGCGAGTCGATGGCGATGTTGGTCCGACGGGTGTCCCTCCCGCTGAACCGGATCCTCGCCACTCCCTCGTCAGCAGCCGTAGTCGTCACCCACGCCGACACACTGTGGGCCTTCAGCTACCTCGCCGCCGGGCTCGACCCGTCGAGCTGGCGCGCTCAGTACGTGGCCGAACCGCAGACCCCGAACTGCGGCATCATCCACTACTCCCGCCGCAACCCCGACACCGGGGAGCTCCTCGCCCGCTTCGCCTGGCACCGCACGTACTGCCCCTGGCGCGACCCGGCCGGCGAAGCGATGACCCCGCTCACGCCAAGGCGGCGCTACTCGGCACAGCGACTCCTCGCCCAGGTCAACATAGTGGACTGCCTGCAGGCAGAGAGTTAGACGTCATCTCATTTGGTGAGTCTGCGGTAGCAGATGAGGGTGCAGGCGATGCTGGTGAAGGCGAGGAAGTGGTCGGCTTTGCGTTCGTAGCGTCGGTGGAGACGGCGGCAGCCAGCGAGCCAGGCCATGTGGTGCGCTCGATGGTCCAGCGGTGCATCGAGCGTTCCTTGCCCGGGTCCACAGGATTCGGACCGGTCAGGTCCCCCTTTTCAGGGCCCGCATGTTGACCGAGTCGCGCTCCCGGCCCCCGACCGGCAAGCAGAAGACGCCCTGCGCGGACACCTCCACACAAGCTCGCGGCGCAGATGCGTACCGCACCCTCCGCGCGCCCCGGCCTGGAGGACCGGCCCTCCAGCGCTGCCACGTTGGATTCCTTCTATGCACTGCTGCACGCGTTTCCTGCAGGTCGTAGGACTGCGAACCCGTGGGTCGAGGGGGTGATCGACAGGTTGCCCTTCCTGCTCGGCAAACGATGGCTCGCCGTGCACGAAGGGGTGTCTGTGGGCCGAGCAGATGTCGGCGTACAGGTCCACCCGGCGGCGCGGCAGCATGGAATGCCTCGGTGGAGAGGTCTTCGGCGTAATACCCCTCGCGAGCATCGGCTCTCCGGCATGATGCGGCCATGGATCGGCAGCCAATGCAGAGCGTTGAAGGTGGTCGATGACGAACTGGAGCTCATGGCGGGCAAACGAGGTGGGGCCCTCTTGGGCTTCACGCTGCTGTGCGACACCGGGCCCGGTCCGGCCGTCATCCCTAAGGCTGCCCTCCTGGGCGTAGCTAGTTCAGGGAACAACCTCCGACGAGCAAGGGAGTATCGACGATGCCCGTGGATCCGGCGATGGCAGCCCTGGCCATGACCGCCGCGACGACCATCGTGGGCGCCATGGCCACCAGTACCTGGGAAACAGCCCGCACCTGGACCGTGCAGCTATTTCAACGTCGTGGCCGTTCTCCGCAGGAGGTCGAGGCTGAGCTAGACAGAAGCCTTGCCCGCGTGACGCGCGCCGAAGACTCCGGAACTGCCCGTCAGAACCAGATCACACGTTGGAGGGATGACCTGGAAGATCTGCTACATGATCACCCGGATGCTGCTGACGATCTGGAGTCCCTAGTCCGCGAGGTGCAGCAGCAGCTTCCACCTGTCCAGCAGCAATGGATAGTGCACGTTATTGCTCACGGTGGAATTGCTGCGGCAGCCGTGGGTCCCGGCAGCGGCGTTCACATCGATAACTTCTCAGGCCCTGGACCGGTGCGGCCAGCCGCTCCTGGGTCGAATTCTGTCGTCAACACTGGGGGTGCCGAGTGAGTCGGTCAGCTGAAGCGCGAGAGGAGCCGGAAGAAGCGTATGGCCCCCAATTGACAGTACGTGCGGAGGGCGGCTTCGCCTACGGGGTGATCGGTGCGGACATCCACGTCTTCGGGGACGGCACCCCTCTGTATTTGCTGGAGCTTTGGCGCGTGCCCCGGACCCCGGAGCCGGACTGGTTGCTGGAGTCACCCAGCCGCATGCTCAACGCACGCTATGAGGTGGCGGACTTCACCGGCCGCGAGGAAGACCTGGCCCAGCTGCACCAGTGGCGCGACAGCCGTCCGCGCCTGGCAGCGCGATGGCTGTACGGGCCCGGCGGGCAGGGCAAGACCCGGCTTGCCGCGGAATTCGCCGCCCGGTCCGCCGACCAGGGTTGGACCGTCATCACGGCGACCCACGGCCCCGGCTCCGTCCACCCGCCACCGGGGAGCCAGGACCTCCGACTGCGCCACGCCCGCGGCGTGCTCCTCATCGTCGACTACGCCGACCGCTGGCCGCTAACCCATCTGACCTGGCTGTTCAGCAACGCCTTGCTCCACCGAACCGGCATGCCGACACGCATCCTGCTCCTCGCCCGCACCGGCGACACATGGCCCGCCGTACGCGCCACCCTGGCCAATCACGAGGCGAGTACCTCCACCCACCAACTCGCACCGCTCTCCTCCGACGGCTCTGAGCAACGCGCCGAGATGTACGATGCGGCGCGGAGCAGCTTCGCGGCCTTCTACGGGATCGCCGATCCCAGCGACATCCCGCCGCCCGCCTCCCTGGACCACGAGGACTTCGGGTTGACCCTCGCCGTCCACATGGCTGCCCTGGTCGCTGTCGACGCGCGAGCCACCGGCAGCCGTCTGCCGTCGGACATGGCGGGCCTTACCATCTACCTCCTCGACCGTGAACACCTGCACTGGGCGCGCCTGCACGGTGACGGCACCCATGAGTTGAACCCGGCGGAGCGTACCTACCGGACCTCACCGCAGGTGATGAACCAGGTGGTGTTCGCCGCTGCCCTGACGGGCGCCGTCCCCGCACCGACCGGCGCGGCGATGCTGCGTGACCTCGGCTTGGAGCTTGATGCGCCGCAGATCCTCGCCGATCACGGCGTCTGCTATCCGCCCGCTAACCCCACGATCCCCACCGTTCTGGAACCGCTCTACCCCGACCGCCTCGCCGAGGACTTCCTCGCCCTGACCCTGCCCGGGCATACCGCTGACTACCCGGCCGCCCCCTGGGCCCCGGCCACCACAGAGACCGCACTTACCGCAGAAACCGTACAAACCGCAGGGGCCGCGCCCATGGCGCGGACTTGGGGCCCCACCGGGAACGTACCCACGGTGGGCGAGGCCGGCCCTCCGCCCTACCTCGCCCGCGCCATCCCCACCCTGACGGCGGCAGCGGAACGATGGCCGCATGTCGGAGCCGAGTACCTCTATCCGCTGCTGAAGCAACACCCCCAGCTGGCCGTCCAGGCCGGCAACGCCGCTCTGCTCGCACTCGCCATGCAGGAGAGCGCCGACACCGACGCTCTGGAGGCCATTGAGACCCTGCTGCCCAACGGACCGCACGCAGACCTCGCCGGGGGCATCGCCGCCATCACGCACCGCGTCATCGGGCTGCGTATCGAACGCACCGACAACCTCCGCCTGCACGCCATGTACCGAACCGAGCTCGCCGAGCGGCTGCACTGCGCCGGCTTCCACGAGCGGGCCGCCGACATGGCCCGTGACGGAGTGGAGATCTGGCGCCATATCGCCGATGACGACCCGTTCTTCAACATGCCTCTTCTCGCTTCCTCGCTGAACTTGTACGGCGGTTACCTCGCAGAGCTCGGACTGCGAGCGGAGGCGCTGGAGACGGCCGAGGAGGCCGTCGCACTGAACCGCCGACTGATCGACGGCGACGATGCCACCTCCAACGACGAGCGGCGTCTGGCACAGGCTCTGAGCAACCTCGCCACAAGGCTGTACGAAGTGGGCAGGGGGGCCGATGCCCTTGCCGCCGCAGAGGAATCCACCGCCATCGAGGATCGCCTGGCCGCCAGCGGCGTCCGTATCTATGTGAGTGAGAACGCCACCTCTCAGCTCAACCTCGGCGCACGTCTTGCAGATCAGGGACGTATGAAGGAGGCCCTTGCCGCGACCGAGACAGCCGTGATCGGGTTCCGAAAGGCCGTAGAGGTCAATCCGGCAGCCCACACCTTCGACCTCGCGATGGCACTGAACAACTACGCCAGCCACCTGTTCAAGGCCGATCGGCCCGCCGAGGCCCTCGCCGCCGCCGAGGAGTCCGTGACCCTATGGCGTCGGCTCGTCCTCAAATGGAGCCTTGCCAACGAGCAGGGGCTCGCCATGGCTCTGTTCAACCTGGGCACCTGCGAAGTAGCTGCGGGGCACCAGGCCCAGGCCTACGCGGCCACTGAGGAATCGGCCGGCCTCTACCGCAAGCTCGCCGCCGGGAACCCCACAGCCCACGATGAGCGCCTGGCGACCGTCCTGGGCCGCCTCAGCACCCTGCTGCAGTCCGAGGAACGCTACGCCGAGGCCCTGCCGATCACCATGGAGACGGTGGCCATATGTCGTCGGCTGGTCGCGGTCGATCCTGCGGCGCACGAAGCGGGACTCGCACATGCCCTGTTCGACCAAGGCATGATGCTCTCCGGGTGCAACCGGGAACCGGAGGCCCGGTTTGCCGTCGAGGAAGCCGTCGACATCCGCAGACGCCTAGCCGGAGCGGACCCGGCTGCCCACCTGCCGCGCCTCGCCCAAGCCCTGTACGCCTTGAGCTTGTCGAAATACAACATGCATGACGACATGTCGGAAGTCCTGAACACTCTCTCGGAGAGCATGGTCATCTACCAGCGCCTCGCCGCCGCCGATCCGGAGACTTTCACCGACACCGCGCGGGAAGTCAGAGCCACCTTCGCAGAGCTCTTGCCGGAGGCTGAGGGGCGATCACGATCCCGCCGGTTCGGCTGAGCACCGTAAGGTCCGCACCCTAACTCACCGTCCCGCCTTGCTGCACTGGGCACCCGTACACCGATGGTGTCGCTGTCTTGCTCTTCTACGACAAAGCCGCCGTCCGGGCCACCCGGAACTGACTGGGCCTTCACCGCCTCCGGCTTGGACGCCGCCCGCGCGTTCGTCCGGGTGTCGTTCTGATGTTCCTCACCCCCCCAATACCTACTGCCGTGCCTACGGCCCCCCGTAGGCCGACGTGGCCAAGCTGGAATGCGCGCGGCCGTCGACTAACCGGCACCTGATTGGCGGGGACCAGAGCGCCCGCGCGAAGCGCAAGGCGCCCGCTCCCCCACCGGCTGGGACGACGATCGGGCCGAGTGGCAGGTTAACCCGGTACGGGCTCAAGGCGTACGTGTCCGGGATGTCCCGCCCGCACATGTAGGCGGCTCTCGCACGATCAAGAGATGGCAGAGACAATTGGGCAAGAAATTGGGAAAGAAGGGCAGCATTCACCTCTCGCGGTGAAAATCGGCGTGATCGTCACGATCATAGCAAGCATCGCTGGCCTCATCACTACGGGCGTAGCGACGTTGTTCAGCGCCATGGTGGCAGATGACCAGCTCGATCAGTCGCGACAAGTCGCCGAGGAGAAAGAGCGGGCCCAGGCTGACCTGATCTCCTACTGGGTGGACCTGCAACACGACGGCAAGGCCCGCCTGCACATGATGAATAGGTCACCGGATCCCATCTCCAACGTCCAGATGACGTTCGCGGTGCCACTTCTCGCCGAGGGTAACCCCGACCTTGAGGAGATCCTCTTCGCTCTAAGAATGCCTAGCGTGCCGCCGTGCTCAGACATGATCTTCACGACAGGCGACATGACATACATCGTCGATGTACCTCTGTTCAAGGGCAAGTTCATCCCGCTTCAGAACCAGAAAGTAGGGGAGAGTTTCCGGAAGGCTTGGGAACCGCTGCCGCCGACTAAAGCGTACGCGCGGCCTACTAAGACCGTGTCCTACGTGGTGAGGCGGACGAGTCGTTTGTAGCAGCACAGGGCGGCTGCCGGTCCGAGAAAGGCCAGGTAATTGGGGGGATCGCGTTCGTAGCGAGGGCTCAGGCGTCGGTAGCCGGACAGCCAGGACATCGTCCGCTCGATGACCCAGCGGCGGCGGCCCAATCGTTCGCTGGACTCGATGCCTTTGCGCGCGATCCGTACTCCGATGCGTTTGCCACGTAACCATTTCCGCAGGTCGGCGCGGTCGTAGGCTTTGTCTGCGTGGAGGCGCTGGGGCTTGAAGTGGCGGCCACGGTGGGGGTCGTGTCTCGTTTGGTGACCCTCCACCATCGGCTTCAGCCCTTCGCTGTCGTGGACGTTGCCGGCCGAGACGCCGACGAGGAGGGGCAGTCCGTTCGCGTCCGACAGGACGTGCATCTTGGAACCCGGCTTGCCCCGGTCCACGGGGCTCGGACCTGTGAGTTCGCCCCCTTTTTAGCCCTGACATGGGCGGTGTCGAGGACGACGCGGGTGACGTCGATGAGGCCGGCGTCGTCGAGCCGGTGCAGCACAGCTTCGTGCAGCCGCCCCCAGACGCCGGCTCTCGACCAGATCAGGAACCGGCGGTGGGCGGTCGACTTCGATATGCCGAAGCAGGGCGGTAGTTGGCGCCAGGCGCAGCCGCTGACCAGTACGTAGATGATGGCCGCGAACAGCGTCTCATCAGGCGTTTCCTGTGTTCCGCCGCCCTGCGGCCGCACCCTCGACGGCGGGATCAGCGGCTTCGCGATCTCCCACAGCCCGTCCGGAACAATCCAACTCCACGTACCCCGCCCCATACCGAGGTCAACGACGCCTCACCAGGTAGGACACGGTCTAAGCCGTGGCCCTGGGGACCTCAGGGCCAAACGGGGACGGTACGTCGGATTTGTGCAGGTGGTCTCTCCGCAGAACCTGACGTCCTGCGGACGCTAGCGAAACCCGCTGCCGCGCTTCGGCGAGAGCGCCCCCGGCTCGGCGCCGGACAGCATGCGCGTCCCACCCGCGCCGGCGACCTGGGCCTGGGTGCCGTCCTGGGAGAAGCAGAACAACGCGAATCACGTCGCCACCGGAGGCGGGCGGCTGACAGGAGCTGCCGGTAGCACCAGGTGAACCGGCTTGCTCTGGAGCAGCAGAACAAACGGCGGCGGCCCGGTGGCCCAGTCTGCCCTCCCTGCTGCTCGGGTTAGGCCCCTTGCTACCCGTGCGGCACCCGTGTGCCATCTAAACCGTGCGAATACTGCGCTGCGCTGCACTCCTCACCGGATGTGCAGCAGACGCCTCGCACCCCTCACCACCCAGGAGCAGCAGGACGTCGGCGGCCAAGTAGCGAGGCGCTGCGCCCGGCCGGTAACAGCCGTCGGCGGTCGCGACCTGGCGGGAACGCCTCTTGCACCCCATTGGTTGGTCACGCAGGTGGTACCTACGTGCGGGTTGGGTTTCCTTCCCTCTGAGCAGAGCTTGGGGGCGGGAGCGGCGAGAGGCGGCGACCGAGGAGGGAGGGCATGGCGCCCGTCGTGAAGCCGTCGCCGTGGGGCAGGGCGCTTCAACGCCCCTCGAACGTCAGAGCGCCACAGACGGCCGCACAGCGCCGGGAACGATCATGTGCGCCGGTCGGGCGGGGTGGATCTCAGTGCAGGTGGCGGCGGGTGGTGCGTGCCCGCGCGAGCTTCGCTCTCAGGGGGAGGGATCTACAACTCGGTGCCGATCCGTCAGGACGAGAGGGGTGTTGCCGCACGTCAGGGGGCAACGCCAGCTCTGTTGCACCTATGTGTTGCAGGCCGGGGTGCAGGCGGTCGCCGGCCCTGTGGGCTCCGGGCCGGACGGCGGCGCGGTGATGTGCAAGGCCAGCGTGCCGCGCTGGCCTGGACCGGTCAGACCTCGATGTAGGCGACGACCACGACGGTGCGCAGCGCGGTGACGAAGTACAGGACGCGGACCTGCTCGATGTCGTCGGTGTACTGGCGCAGCTGGGGGCCAGCGGTGTCGCCGGGGATCGGCTCGCCGACGTCGGGGTCGACGGAGACGACGACCAGGGCGCGGTCCAGGGCGTGGATCTCCGCCTCGCTGGTGATGTTCTCCAGTTGCTTGGCGGCGGCGTCGGAGAACGCGATCCGGGCGCGGCGCAAGCCGTGCTGCGGGGTCATCAGGCGACGGCCGGGCGCTGGCGGGCGAGGCGGGCGAGGTGCTGTTCGCGCAGCTCCTCCCACGGGGTGCACTCCTCGACCGAGGGCAGACCGTTCGCGGCGATGTCCTCCAGGACGCCGGCGAACTGGTCGGCGGCGGCCCGGGTGCGGGCGGCGTACGCGCGTACGGCGTCGGCGGCCGCAGCGTCCAGCTGCTGCCGGGCGGTGTCGGCGGCGAGGGCCGGCTGTTCGCTCATCGAGGGCTCCGTAGGGCGCGGAACGGGCGTGTCTCACCAAGGTATCGCCGAACCCTGGGGGCCCGGGACCACTCCGGCGGAACCGGCGGTCGAGGGCCCCGGGGCCCAGGTGGATCCCGGCACGCAGCGGTCGGGGTCGACCGGGGGAAACCCGCCGTCACGCTAGCCTGGGACCAGGTCCACCCGCGGCTGACCCACCGAGCCACCTGGCTAGACCACGAGGGCGAACTCCCGCTGATCACCACCCCGAACACCCTCACCGCCCGCGTCAACCTGGCCGTCTCCTACCGGCAGGCGGGTCGGACCGACAAGGCCATCACGATCCTGGAGAGAGTGGTGGCCGACCGTGAGCGCCTGCTCGGTAACAACCACCCGAACACCCTCACCGCCCGCTCCAACCTGGAGTATGCCCGTCGGTCCGTTGGACGCTGCGGGCTGAGGCCCTGTGGCGGGACCGCTCCGCCTGCGACCAGCGATCCGCGCCCATGCGACGAGCCCGTTTTCGCGACCCGACCGGAGCCGACAACGGGCGGCAGATTTCGGGAGCCGCGCACACGTGGGAACCGTGCACGTGAACAGAGCGCAGGAGTGGTCCCGATCAGTTGGCCGACGTGGTCCGTGTCATCTCGGCTGCCTCGGTGATGGCGCGTTGTCTGAGATCGCCGAACAGTTGCATCGTGACGGCGGCCAGGACGTCGTCCCCGCCAACAGTCCGGCTGTCCCCGCGGCGGGTGGAGAGGGCGAGGAGGGTGTCGTTGAGCGGCGGCGGGGCCGGGGCTGGCTCGCCCGGCACCACCATACTGACCGTCCCGAACCGCTTGACCCCGCCCTCGCGGACGACCTGGGCCGCGTCCCGGGCCAGGGCCGTCAGGAACACGCTCGCGATCCCGTCCAGGTCGCGGACCATCGCCGGGACCGCCCTCACCCCCCGGCTCTTCAGCAGCCTTCTCACCCCAGTCTCGAACCGGTGGGCGCCAGCCACACCACTCGGTGTACGCGCTCCGCGGCGCTCACGAAGAGACACGAGCGCACCATCGGCGTTGCGCACCTCGCCCATCAGGCCGTGGAAGGTCGGGCTGTGCAGGTACCACGCCGATCCCACCTCCACCTCGATGTTCCGGTCGATCGCCGAGATGAGGTCCCTGGGAATCAGCCTTGTCCTGGCCTCCTCGGCCGCCGCGCTTCTCGCGCCGTCGATGATCTCCGTCAGCACGGTCCGCGTCACCGACGCGGCGGCCCACGCGGCCGACCGGGAGACGTGCAACGAGGTCACGTCCCTGAACACCGCTTTGACGAGCTGAGGCTTGAACGGCAGGTCGGTCCCGACGGAAGCGGTCTGCGGACCGCTGCGCTCGGTGCGTAGGGGTTGTGTGGTCATCGAATAATGTGCTTTCTGCTGTCGGAGGTGTCAGTGGCCCATGCCGCACCGGGCGGCGAGACCACAGGGCTCTGCGGAGGGTGCCGAGCCGACACAGGGCCTGCCGGGCGGGGACGCCGGCACATAGAGGTGCAGGCGGCCCCGCCCGGATTCTCGGCGTTGCGGCGACCGGGCCTGCGGCAGGGGGTGCCACCCGGGGGGACGCGCTGTGCTGCGGCGCCGTGCCGGTCAGGCGACCTGGTACCTGCCGACTTCCAGGAAGTGGCGTAGTGCTTCGGGGGTGTTGTCGTCCAGGGCGGCGTTGGCTGCCGCGCGCAGGGCCGGGCTGATGGACGAATCGGCGAGAATGCGGGCGATGGCGACGCGGTCGTCCTCGGCCTGGGCGATGCGGTAGCCGGTCTCCAGCCAGGCGCGCATCGCCTCGGGGTCGTTGGCGTCCAGAAGGGCGTTGGCTTCTCGTGTCACACGCCGGCCGCTGTCCGGGTCGGCGAGGATCCGGACTATGGCCACCCTCAGGTCGTCGGCGTCCGGCTCGTCCGCGGACGAGGACACCGCGGGCACCGTCACCGCGGTCGGTGCCGCCGTGGCCGCGAAGGACGGGGTGACGAGCAGGAGGGCCGGGGCAAGGATGCCCGCGGCGATGCCGGGCGCTACGCGATGCAGTCGCAAGGGGAATGCTCCTCTTCGTTCGCGACGGAAATGAGTTGAGGACGCCTCAGGGCGTTCACTTCGGGAATGCTGCCACCTGGGTCTGACAGTGGCAGTCCCCCCGCCGCGGTCGCAGGGCCCCGTCGCCGCGGACGTGGCCGGTGTTTCATGTCGACGCGCCTTCGAGAAGGGCGGCCTTGAGCGCGGCTCGTGGCTGTCGGGGCGTGATCGGGGCAAGACGATTCCTGGGGGCGGTCGTGGTGTGGTCCGAGCGTGTGGTGGTGCGCGACGGGGCTCGGCTTGTCTGCCGGGACCGGGGCGGGCCGGGGGATCCGGTCGTGCTGCTGCACGGCTTGGTCGGTCATGCGGGTGAGCGGGAGGTGGTGGCCTCGCGGCTGATTGCCCGGTATCGAGTCGTCCCGGTCGATCAGCGCGGGCACAGCGCGAGCGAGCGTCATCTGTACGCGCGGACATCCACCTCAACCTGCGCCAACTCGCCTGCAGCATGATCTGCTTGAGATGACTCCAAACTTCATTTTGAAACGATCAGTAAGCGACGGCCGCGAAGTGCCCAGGGGTCTGGAGGCAGACTGGTTAAGCCTTGGGAGCGTGGGGGCCGGAGTCGTCGGCCGCCGTCGGCAGCGCTGAGTGGCCTTCGGACCAGGCATTCACCCAGCCGCACACGCCGCACGCGTATCGGCCGTTGAGGCCGGACACTGCGGCGCCGCACGCACGACAGTCGGTGTGCGTGATCTCCAGCTCCCTCTCGCTGCTGCCCGCCCCTGCCCCGCCGGTAGGGGTATCGAGGGGCTCGGGGGCCCAGGAGGCCGGCTCTGGCCGGCGTGGTGCGGTCATGCTGTGGAGGGTAGCGGCGACCGGGCGTGTGCGGCAGGCGACGTCGGCCTGGTGTCCGGGATAGCGCCGCTGACGGGCCCACACAGGGGGCACGACCACGATCCGTCGGGGCCTTGCTGCGCCGAGCCCCCGCACTTCGGGCACTGCACGGTTGCCCACCCCCCTCTGCGCGATGGAGGCACCGGTGTACCTGTCCGTCAGCATGCCTGCTGGGCGAAGCTGGTCAAGGGCAGTGGCCCAGGGTGGCTGGATGACGTCGGGGGGCGCGGGAGGCGGGCCCGGCGATCGGGCCGGCACCGGGCCCGCGGGTGCACCCTCCGTTCAACGACTGACGGCCGTGGAGGGATGCGCGCCGGCCGGGAGACCGCGTTGTCAGCGTGCGTAGGGCGCCGGGGCGTAGCGGGGTGCGGAGGATGCTGAGGACGAGGCGTCGGAGGGTGCGTACGGCGGCGCGGCGGGCGCCGGGCGGGACTTGGTCGTCGAGGGGGCGGCCGGTTTTGGTGGGTACCCATGGGTGGCCGGGGGTCGGAGCCTTCGAGGGTGGAGGTGATGCCGGCGCGCTGGCCCAGCCACCGCCGCAGGGTGCGCACGGTGTCGGTGTCGAGGGGAAGGGGGCCGCTGTCGAGGAGGATGCGGGGCGGCCGGTGGTCGAGCTGGAGGTCGGCGAGGTCGAGAGTGGCGAGCTCGCTTACGGTGCGGCCGGTGGCGACGACGAGCGCGGCGAGGGCCGCAGTGCGGATCAATGCCTGCCGGCAGAAGGCATATCGGAGCCGCCGCAGGCAGACGGTCACGCGCCGCGCCGTGGTGAGTATCGGGCGGTGCCGACAGCGGCACCGCCCCGTGGACAAACTTGGCGCTATGGGTAGCGGTCGGCGGGCTCGGCGGCATAGGTGCCGTCGTACAGCGGCACGGCGTCGGCTCGAACCGTTCGTTGTGGCCGCCCACGCCGCGGGTGACGTGTCGGCGGGTGTTGCCTGCTGTTAGCCCCAACAGGGGGCAACCGCTCGGGTGGGCGCATCGCGGTTACAGCCGCGCGGGGGCCGGAGGCACGTGCACTGGCTCCGGCCCCCTGCTGTCCGTGCGGACGGTACGGGTCAGGCGGTCTTCGCCGACGGTGTGAGGAGGGCGAAGAAGGTTTTCCGGTCGTCGCTCATCTTGCCGTCCATGGAGACGGCCGTGCGCAGTGTGCGAATGGTCTCCTCCGCCGGTGGGCCTTGTGGGTGATCTCGCCGATGTAGTGGTGGGCGAAGTCGGGGTGGTGGCGGATGAACCAGTCGAGCATCCCCGCTTCTGGCCGCGAGACGTACAGCATCCAGACCTTCTCCTTCCCCGGCCCGGCCCGCACGTGTGCCGCGTTGTCGCGATCCATATCGACCGCGTCGGCGAAGCTGTGGAGCACCGCGTCCATGACAGTGGGGCCCAGGAGGTGGGTGGGCAGGAAGCGGTCCAGGCTGGCGGCGACGGTCCAGGCCAGGGTGTCGGAGACCTCCCGGACGGAGTTCTCGTTGCGGGCGCGCAGGATCCATCGCTTCCGTACGTCCGGCCGGTCCCACAGGGTCTTGTGGAAGTCGGCGGCGGACCGGTCGCGGACCTCGGCAGCCCCCTTGGAGAGCTGGTTGCGGTCGCCGACGGACATGGTGGCCCGGACGCCCTCGTAGGAGCGCTGGCATGCCTCCACCCAGTCGACGCCTACCTCTACCCGGCCTACGGAAGGGTCCAGGGGGTGCCTTCCGTTCTCGTGAACGCCACCAGCCAAGCCCACCGCGCTCTCGTCCTCGCCGTCACCGGCCTCGGCCCCGCGGACGAGGTCCACCTCGCCGAGCAACTCCTTATCGGCCTCGATCTGCGCGCCACTAGCTTCACAGTGAGGATCGCCGCGCTCGTATTCGGCACGGGCACGCTGCCCGCGCTCGAAGTCGCCCGTGCGCTGCGTGCCGAGATTCGAGACGCGGGTATCACCGCGGCCGAAGCCATCCTCGAGCTCGCCCTCGCCGTCCGCCCCGCCCGATCAGGTCAGCCGGCCAGGTTCGGCGCGCGGACGGGCGGTTGTTTTGTGGGTCGGTGTCCTGTGACAGTGAAGTTTGACCGCTATCAGTGAAGTTTGATTCCCCATGCGGTTGCCTGATGGGTGACACGCTGCCGGGCCTCTGGCCTCGACGGTTGGACTAGATCAGTTCGCGGAGTGGCCGATGTTTTGGGACCCATCGGCCGTGGACGAGGCCCTGGCTTCGTGGGCTGCGAGTTCTGCTGGAGTCCCGACGAAAGCAGGTCCGGCGTTCAGAGGGAGGCGCTCGATCACCATCGCGACGGCCTCCTGTGGGGTCGCGGCCGGCCCGACGGTCTCGCTGCGCAAAGGGCCGGAGACCCAGTAGCTGCCTCCTGCCGCGGGCTGGATGTAGGGAATGTCCCATGTCCAGCGCTGCTCTGTGCAGCGGCTGAAGTGCAGCTCTCCCATTCCGGTCCACGGGAACAGCTGGCGCAGACGGGGTTCGGCGTAGGCAGCTTCGAGCAACTCTGGACGGACCCGCCCGTCGTCGCGGACCTTCTGCCAACCTGCTTCGACCAGCTGCGGGCCGATGGTGTCGTGTCCATGGAGGCCATCATCCCTGCCGCCGCTCGCTCTTCCACTGCCGGTAGGCCTTGAGGTGACAGAAGGAACCCAGGTGGCGCTGCTGTCCGGGATGGACCCGCATTTTCTTCCCGCAGTGCTTGCAGGGGGTCTTGGGCCAGTTAGCGCGGGGGTTTCGTGATCAGGTCTGGTTCGCGATCCGGCGGCCGAGTTGTTCGAGGAACTCCTGCAAGCTGGACGCGGCGACCTCGAAGTCGTCAGACCAGGAAGCCGTGGTGGACTTCCAGACTTGTCCGCTGTCTCCTATCGCGAACAGATGACCCCCGCCGTCGCTGGCGAAGACCATCGCGATCGGTTCCCCCTCAATCAGTGCGGGGCCGTACTCGCGGAAGTGTTCCGCCGCCGTCTCAGGTGAGTGGATGAAGTACCCGCTGTCGACGTCGGGCAGGAAAGCCTCGCTGATCACCCAGTAGAGGTGGTCAGGTCTGAGGGGATCGGCGTCAGGTCCACGAGCGCGTCCGTCGCCTGGTGGCTGTCGTCGGTTGCGAGCATCACGGCGTTGTGGCCGGGCGGGAAGCCGTGCGTCGGAAGGAAAGACTGCATCAGCTTCGTCAGCGCCGCGTCAGCCGGCTTCCACCAGGACCGGAGCCACTCCGCGTCAAGCCGCTCATCAGGCATCTTTCCCCCCTCGAATACGCGTGGGACCCGCCGACGCGAGCCCGGAAGAACATATCGGCCCGCACCAGCTCCGCTATGTACCCCTCGACCGGGCATGTCCAGCATCAAGCCCGGCTGCACGTCCTCCGCGACCGCGCGCCAGCCGTCCCCGCCTAGCGGACGGGCGCGCGGTTGGACCGGGGGCGAGGCGACGTCGTTGAGGTGCAGACGATGCGTTGCGATGTTCATTTTCGCTTGGTCGCAACGTAGAAGACGATAGCGATCGCTACCAGAAAAGCGGGAATGACTATCCAGACATCGCCCAAAGATGCCCTGGTCAAGACCGCCAGAACCATCTCTTAATTCCTCCGTTTAGTGGCTCTCACCAGCAGTGCCGGGATCTGCAAGGCGCCGAGCTCGGGAGGAATAAGTCAACCTCCGACCTCAGCCCCCGCACGGCGGAGGACAAAGAGCCCGGGAGCTGCAAATACGATGCTTGCCGTACTCGTGGGAAATCGCTTATCGCGGCTCATTCGATCACCCTTCTGGCCGGGGGGATTCCTTCTTGGTAGAGCGCCCCAATGGCGGTCTGCTGAAGCTCAGCTTTCGGTCAAGATTGCTGGCAATCGCACGGCTGACGGTCAGTCAAGCAGAAGGGCTGCGGCTCCGCCAGACCCGACGGAGCCGCAGTGCCATTTATCAATCACGCTTGACTACGTGCTGACCGGCGGCGGCGCTGAGCTCAGTCGACTTCGGCTCGTCCGTGTCAGTTGGCCGAATCCTCGTCGGTTGGCGGTGACTCGACACCACAGCATCGCCAAAGGGTGGTCATCGGTGGCGGGCGCGTTCCCACCGGTTTGTGGCGCCGGTGCCTCCTCCCGCTCCAGGGCCGCACTCTGTGAGTCCGGGACTTCAGATGTGGCCGACCCTGACCGTGTACCTCCCGTCGCGCAAGGTCACCCTGGCCGTCATGATCGACACGACCTCCGTCGGCAGCGTCAGGAGCTGTCCAGCTCCTCGCCCGCGCGATCACTCAGGTCGTCGCCCCGGGCAACGTCTACGACAGCAAGGCCATCTCCTCGCGCGGGTGACGAGCCGCCCCCGGCGGCCCCATGGGCGCGCCAGCGGCCGCGATGTCCGCATGGGACTTCACCGCCTGGACATCCCCCCGTGTCTCCGCCCAGTAATGCGAAGTGGTCCCGCTGGCTGATGGCAGCGGGACCACACGCTGGTGTTGCTTACAGGAGGGACTTCGCCGCGCGAAGGTCAGTGACGGACACTCGGTTCAAGGCGTTGACCTCATCGTTTACGCCCCTTCAGCGCTCCAGGAAGCAACAGGACCACGACAATAGCCACTGCCGCAGCCGCAACCACGAGAGCCGTGCCCTTGCCAACCCCCAGAATGGAGAGCACGAAACCCAGAATTACGCAGAGGGCGAGTGCTATGACTATTTTGTTCTGCTGTCGCTCCATGGCATCTCCTGTTTGTCAGTCCAGCCAGGACTTCACTGCTTGCCCGGTGGCATAGCCGATTCCTACGGCGCCACCGGCAGCTGTGCCGATGGCAGCACCTGTTCCCGCTCCAGCTGCACATCCAGCCGCTGCCGTGACGATGCACCCGGCCGTGGCTCCCACCGCAGCGCCACCGCCTCCTAATGCGCCCGAGAACCAGTCTTTGAAGCCGGCCCGAGCGGGTCTCGGCCCGTGCCTCAGCTGTGGCGTGGCGGAGTCGCCGATCCGGCAGGTGTGGCGGCGCGGATCAGCTGGCGAAGCGCGCCGTACTAGACCTCGTGGTCGGTCACAGCGGGCACGATCGCGGCCATGTGGCAGGTCAGGGCAGGGAACTGTTCAGGGTCGAGGGCAGCCAGCGCGCGCCTGGTGGCCCCCTGGGCGGCCTTGGGGTCGCGATGGTCGACGAAGCTGGCACTGCCCAGGGTGAGCAGGTACAGCCGCCGATAAGTGACGATCGCCTGCTCTGGGGTCATGCCGGCGGCGAGGGAATCAGCGAGCTGCGGTTCCACCAGACGCTTGAGCAACTGCGGGCCGAGCCAGGGTCGGGCACCGCGTAGGGCGATCAGTCCTGGGTGGGCGGTCAGCAGTTCGTACAGCGCGGTGAACCGCTGCTCTGTAACGCTCGGCCAGTCGGTGGCGGGCGGGATGTCGGGCAGGTGGGTGGCGAGGTGATCGGTGACGAGGTCCAGCAGTCCGGCAAGGTCGGTGCATCGGCGTTGGAGCGAGGCGACGGAGATGCCCAGGGCGGAGGCCAGGGCCCGGAAGCTGAGAGCCGTAGGTCCCTCTTGATCCACGATCAACAGGGCTTGCTCGGCGATGCGTTCGGGCGTCGCAAGGTCCAGGGAAGCGGATTGCCTAGGCATGCGAGTCAGCGTACGGTACGCCGTACCGTCACGGTAGGCTCCTGCATCCTTAACGGAGGCACCATGCCCCCCCCGCACCACGGCACTCGACCCCCTGTTCACCGCAGCAGACTCCAACTCCTTCACCGACCGGCACCTGGCAAACCTCGCAGCCGACACCCTCGCCGCCGTCCGCGTGCCCAACTTCCTCGACACCCCCACCTGCCGAACCGCGCTCGCAGCACTCGACAGGCTCCCCACCGCCGACTACGACCCCACCCGCGTCCCCACACCGATCATCCGATTCGGCCCAGCCCTCAACACCTACCGCAACCAAAACGGCCAGCACAGTCAACTAGACACCGACCGATACTGGCCCGACGCCGAGGCCGCCCGCGCCACCTGGCAGCGCGCCGGGATGCGGCCCGATGGCCCGTCTCGGCACCGCATGGGGCGCCGCCGTCACCCCGGCCACCATCGGCGGCAGGGCTGTCTTTGGCGGCCCTCACGCAGTGGGTCGAGCGGGAAGGCGCGGGCCGGCCCGTACCAAGGAAGGCAGTGGTGATCTTGCCTGACGGGACCGAGACCAAGCTCGGCATCTGGTACAGCAACAAGCTCGGCATCTGGTACAGCAACACCAAGCAGAGACGCGACAAACTCGACGCCGACCAGCTCGACGCACTTCGGCACCTCGGCGTGAAGTGGGTGTGAGGCGTACCAAACGCGTACAAAGGACGTGCCTACCGCGTAACCGCACCCACTCCCCTGGTCCGAGCGTCGAAGTCCAGCACGAGGCCGCTGCCGCCATGCTTGCACAGCCCACGACAGGCGGCGCGGCCGGCCACCGGCACAACCCCACCACCGCCTTTTGCGCCGTCCTGCGGCACTGCCAGATCGCGGGAGCGGACTGCTCCCGGTTCCCGCCCGGGCGCTGTCTCGGATGCGGGTCCGGGCCTTCGCCCGGAACCGGCGTCGTGAAATCATCAAGCGATGACCGAACCGACCAGCGACGACGGCCGTACCTTCCAGCGCGAGAATGCCGTGGTCATCGTGCGGGTGCCGGCGTCCTCCAACCGTCATCCGGTGGGCACGGGCGGCGGTCAGGTCGTGGGTGCGGCCCGGCAAGGCGGGCGCTCACCGTTTTGCACGCCATCTCCTTCAGGTCCGTAGCAGAGGACGCCCATAACTCCCGTATGGCTCCGGGCCGTACGGACCTTTCGCGGATGTTCATCTACCGGTGCTGGTGCCTCCGCCGCGACTCGCCTACTTGCTGACGCGCCAGCCGTACGGCCCCGCAGACGGCGGAGCCTGACGGCCGTCGGGCGTGGGCGCGGTCGGCAGCGGAGCGTGAACGATGGCGCCCTTGTTCGCCTCGGGGATCAGCCCGTACACGAGGATGCACGACGCGTCGATACGACCAGGGCTGTCCGGATCGGACGGCATCCAGGTGGCCCACTCCCGCTCCACGTCGGTGAACACCCCCCGCAACCTGACCCGGTCCTGCACCATCTGCTGCGCCACCGGCTCCGCGCGGAGCAGCTTGCCCTGCTTGGCCCGCACCGGGGCGATCTGCGGCATGAGGACATCGGCCGGGGCGCGAGCCGGTCCCTTTCACCGCGCTACGGGCATGCCCTGCACGGATATCAGCACCATCTGGGCCCGCCGGCAGGTCACCACCGAACCGGCGCACCTCGCGGTCCGGCCCCAGTGACAGGACCGCTAGACCGACCGATTCCAGCGATACCGTCGCTGTCACCCAGCCGTCGGCGTCCGGCGGACCTACCGAGGCTTCGACGGTGCGGACCAGTGCCGCGTCCAGGCGGTCCGGCAGTGCGGCGAGCAGTGCCGGAGCGATCCGGAGGGAGGTCTAAGGCCGCAGCCGGTGGGCGGTGAGTAGTCCTGCCAGTGGGCAGTCAGGTCGAAGCCGTCGTGGCACTCGAAGCCGTCCTCCCCGATGTCCAGGCGGAGGATCGACGACATCCGATAGGTCCGGCACCGCGCCGTGTACCGCTGCTCTTCGCCCCTGGCGCTTGGAGGACGTTGCCGCATTGGTCGATGTGAGCCGGGATCCCGCACTGCGCCAGTGGGCGAGCTCTGTCGTGAACAACGATGCCGACCGGGTGCGGTGGGTGCTGGCTCAGCAGCAGGGCTGGGCAGCGGGGGACCGGTTCGGCTTCGCCGCCCTTGAGGAACAACCCGGTTCAGTTCGCGAACAGTCGGTGGGCAACGTGGTCCTCAAGGAAGTCGCCTCCGGCAAACCGGCAGCTGAGGTGGGCTACTGGACCGCGGCTTTCGCTCGCGGGCGGGGAGTGGCCTCCCGCGCTCTGGAGGCACTCACCAGCTGGGCCTTCGACACCTTCGGATCCGACGGGCTGGAGCGTCTCGAACTCCTGCACCAGGTGGACAACCTGGCATCGTGCCGGGTTGCGCAGAAGAGCCGCTACGAGTTCGACACCATCCTGCCCGCGGCACCGCCCTCCTTTCCCCGCGATGGCCACCTGCACATACGGCGCATGGGTGCCTGAGACCCTCCCGGCCTCTGCGGATCGGCTGGGGCCGCTCACGCCGAGAGGGTCTCGGGGCGTTCGACGAGGTGGCCGCGTTCGCAGCGCGCCCCGGCACGGACCAAAGCGACGAGGTGGGGTGCGTTCACAGTTCGCCAGCGGGCCTGGGCTGACTCGACCAGCTTGAAAACCATCGCCAGCCCGGCGGCCCGGCTGCCGGCACCCTTCGTCACCTTGGTCCGCAGCCGCACGGTGGCGAACGTCGACTCGATGGGATTCGTGGTCCGCAGGTGGATCCAGTGCTCGGCGGGGAAGTCGTAGAACGCCAGCAGCTCGTCCTCATCGTCCACGGGTAGAGCGCCGGCACATGGTCCCAGGGCGTACTGCTGCTTGCTGTCCGGGGCCACGGCGCGACGATGTCGTCTGTGGCTCCGATGTCTGTCGTCTTCGCGCGCACGCAGTTGAGACCGGCCGCGGGCCCGGCCCTGACTATCGCGCCAAGGCCGGGATGAATGCGGACTGTCCCTCCTGGCGGTGTCCCGGAGCACGGTTGCGACGAGGGCGGCGGTCATCGCACGCAATGGCGAGGACGGTGCATTCCTCTTCCGGGGCATCCGGCAGGGCAAAGCGCCTGCCGGATGCCCCTCATTGCCGTCTCAGGCCGCCTGGAACGAAAACCGAGCCGGCAGGCTGCCGCGCGTCGTGCGTAGATGCGTGGGAAGTGGTGCTAGCGCAGGGCGCCGGCCAAGAGGAGCGCGGTGTCCGCGATCAGCTTGTTCTCCGTCGCGGCGCCCTGGTCGAACTTGCGGGACATGATGGAGAGGACCAGCGGGGCACCGTCCTCCGTCCAGGCGATACCCACGTTGTTGTTGGTGCCGTAGGAACCACCACCGGTCTTGTCCGCCACGGCCCATGAGGACGGCAACCCCGCGCGCAGGCGGGTGTTGCTCGTCTGATTGTGCAGCAGCCAGTGCGTGAGCAGCGCGCGGCCGGGCCGGCCGAGCGCGTCGCTGAGGACGAGCCGGGCGTAGGTGCGGCCGATCGCGCACGGGCTGGTGGTGTCCGTGATCCGCCACGGCTCCCCCGAGTTCAGCTCCGTCTCCCACCGGTCCAGCCGGGTCACCGGGTCACCGGGTCACCGAGGGAACGGGCGAAACGGGTAATCGCTGTGGGGCCGCCCAGTTCGCGCAGGAGCAGATTGCCCGCGGTGTTGTCACTGTGGCGGATCGCGGCGTCGCAGAGTTCGCTGATCGTCATGCCCGTGGCCAGGTGATCTTTTGTCACGTCTGAGTTGTCGACCAGGTCGGCCGCGGTGTAGTGGATCCGGCGGCCCAGCACCTCGCCGTCGCGGTCCAGGTCGCGCAGCACCGCCGCGGCGGCGAGCGTCTTGAACAGCGAACAGATCGGAAACAGCGTGTCGGCACGGTGCCGGATCGTTTCCCCAGTGCGAACATTGTGGGCATAGACCCCCAGTTGGGCCCCGTACTGCTCCTCCAGCGCACCAAGACTGCCGGTGACACCGTTCGACGCGCGGGCGGGCGCGGTCGTGAGCAGGGTCGTGGCGGTGGCCGTACCGGCCACAAGCAGCATGCGCCGGCTCATCGCAGAGGCAAGAGGGCCGTGCGTGCGTAACATGTGCACTCCTTCATCAACGTGCGTCAGCAGTTCCGTCAGTAATCGACGCAGCGCCTTGCGCCTTGGTTGCGCGAACTCGACCCCTACGGCCGGTCCTCAAGGCGGGCGTCTGGTACCTCGTCGGCGAGAGCGGGAGAGACCGGCGCCGCGGCCACCTGAAGTACGACCGGGGCACTCATCAACCGATCATATGTGGCGGCGTTTTCACCCGACCCCAGGCGCGGCGGCCCCATGCCGCCTTGCGACCGCCCCGTTATTGCTGTGTCCGGACGCGCAGAGCCTGGACGGACCAATCGAACACCAGAGCCAGACTCTCCGGGGCCGGCCAACCGTTGACCACTGCGAGCAACTGGAGGTACCGCTCCCTGCGTGGGTCGTTCACGCTCTCCAGCCGAGTCGCCAGCCGGCGGCGAAGCTCGACGTCGTCGGGGCGGCCGAGGAGGTGCGTGTAGTGCGCCGTGAACGCCGCGACGATCGGATCGGCCTGGGGCGAGGCCGGGTCGATGCCGGCGGTCAGAGCAGGGCCGGCCTCGTCACGGACGGCTGCGGCGATGTCGCGGCGCGGGCCCCTCATGTCGCTTCGGGTCTGCTCGGCTGCCTGGTCCTCGGCCATCTTCCGCACGACGGCGCGGAAATCCGGATCCAGGGACAGTTCGGCCAACTCCACCCAGGCCTGGACCTGCTCTGCCTCCGGGTTGTCGGGCAACTCGGGGGTCATCGAGCGCATGACCCCCGCGAATGCGGGGGCGGCGTCAAGACCGCCGAAGACGGCGTCGAGGAAATCGCCGATCACACGTCGGCGTTCGTCCTCGGAAAGCTGGGCCAGCCGGTGCATGAGTTCCATCTCCTCAGGTGTGGACCCGCGCTCGGCCACCGCCGTCAGCACCGCTCGCCGCAGGCGCAGGACGCGGATCTGCACTGCCAGTGCTTCGGCGTGCGCCGCGGCGACCTCGGGAAGCGAGAGCTCGCGGTCCACGACCTTGCGGATCGTGGGAAGGTCCAGTCCCAGCTCGCGCAGGGTCCGCACGAGGTCCAGGCGTGCGACGGCGTCGATGTTGTAGAGGCGGTAGCCGGCCGGGCTGCGGTCCGTCGGCGCCACGATTCCGCGATCGGAGTAGAACCGAATGGTCTTGACCGTGAGACCGGTCCGTCGAGCGAGTTCGCCGATCGAGTAGAGCGTGTCGCCGTCCATGCCCCCACCCTTGTGTCTCCCCCTACTGGAGACTCAAGTCTCTTCGCCTGCCAGCAGGCAACCACTCCTCATCCTCGACACACAACAGCACTCAGCTGCCACAAGCAGTCACCAGATAGCCCTGCGGCCGGGGCAGCGAGGGTCCCGGAAGGATGCGGGACGGTGCTGCAAGGCACTCGCGCAACAACGGGTCGTCCCTTGGCGCCCGGCCCTTCGCACCGCCGCCCGCCACCAGAATCGAAGCGGGCCTCTTCCCTCGGCTATCGCGAGGAAAGACACCTCATGCAGTTAAGCCGTCAAGCCGTGGGTGTTCGCCGCCCCATCACGCCCGCAGAACCTCGACCCAGTCCCCCGGCTCCGGACCTTCGCTGACAGACCAGGACCGACAGCGATGCCAGTCACACGTCGCCCAGGAACCCAGGATCGGATGGCCCCATCTGTCGGGCGAAGTCCGCTGCGACTCCGAGCACCTCGCGCATCGGCACAGGCCGCCGACTCATGGCCGCGAGATCGGCGTGAGCTTCCTCGGACCACAGGAACGGATACACGGAAAGACCCTGCCCGAGAGCCAGGGCCGCGGTCTCCTCACGCCAGCCGGGCCAGCGCATTCCGTCATAGAACGTCTCCAGCCTGCCCGAGAGCAGCCAGGAGACCCACCCCGAGTGGCCCATCTCCATCGCCTCCCACTCCAGAGTGTCGGGAGCGAAGTACGTCATCTGGCCAGGTGCCCCAGGGCGGCCCGCTGCCGCGGGATCGCCTCCGTTCAACGCGAAGACCCCTCCGACAATGTCGTGGCCGACCACAAGACCTGTCGCGGGATGCCAGCCAGGGTCGAAGTCCGTGGGGAAGCGGTTGACCTGCGCCAGACTCGGGAGTCGCCCGTCCGCGACCGAACCCGAACCCCCGCCGAACACGCGCACCCACCCGTCATCCACGAGCAATCCGCCGGTGTTCAACGCCAGTGCACCCAGCACCGATCGCGCGCTGACCTGCATCTGCAAAAGGCATCGGCGGCCCTCGTTGAGGTCTCCGGACAGCACTTGAACCGGCACGGAGCTCGCCTTGAGCATCCCCTGAATCTCTGGCCACGCCGGGGCGTCCACATTGATCAGCTCGTCGATCCCTCGCATCCGACGATGGTCGCACCTTTCGGTATCGCCTGATCATGTGGGCTGGGCCGCGCTCACTCGGAGAGCGGGGCGATGGATCGGGCAGTGATTGTCTCCACTTCGGGTCTCATGGCCGAATGACCGTCGCTCCTGTCGCCCCCTGGACAAGCCGTCCCGTTCCGTTCATTAGCGGCTGTTCCTGCTGGTAGCGGCTCTGCGGGAAGGCGATCGATTCATCGAACGGAATGCGCGCCAGGAGGCAGTGGTGAAGCTGGCCGAGTATCCGGTTGAACAGGTGCCGCAGGGCCTGCATGTGCCAGTCTCCTCCTGCCCGGGGGCGCCCGGTAGTGGGCGTCCGCTCCAGTGGAACCGCTGAGGGAGGCGAAGGCCCACAGGTGGCCGACGTGGTTGAGCCGGTTGTTCTTGACGAACCGGCGCCCGACGTAGCGTCGTTTGCCGGAGGCCCGCGTGATCGGGGCGGAGCCGGCGTACGCCTTCAGCCCTCCAGCCGTGGCGAACCGGCTCCTGTCGTCGCCGATCTCTCCCAGGATGCGGGCGCCGACCCGGGGGCCGATCCCGGGGAAGCTCAGCATGATCGCCGCGTCCGGGTGGGAACGGAACGCCTCTTCAGTGGCCCGGGTCATCGACCGCCTGGCAAGCAGCGTCCAGCTGCAGCAGCAAGGCCAGTACCTGCTTGCCCATGGCGTCCTCGACGAGGGGCAGCTGCCGAGGGACTTCCTCGCGGAAGAGCTGCTGGATTCGTTCGGCGTCCGTTTCGATGCCCCGGCGGCGGCCGGCTCGCCGGAGCATGGCGGTCAGCTTCCACATCGGCAGCTTGGCCGCCAGAGCAGGTGTGGGCGCGGCGGCGAGGATACGGCGGGCGTCAGGGCGTGTCAGGGTTCCCGGCTTCTCCCTGAACGCCTCGATCATCGTCGGGAAGTACTCCCGGAGCAGGGACCGCAGCTGGTCGGCGACCTGCTGTCCAGACCGCGTCCTGCTGTGCGCGGGCGAGGACGGCGACGGCTTGGGCCAGGTCGAAGTCGGCGGGCAGCGGGCGGTGCACCGGCGCGTCGGTGCGGATGATGTTCGCGAGGACCAGGGCGTCGCCCGGGTCCGACTTCTTGCGGCTGACTCCGTGCCGGTCGCGGTAGCGGGTAGGCAGCCATCGGGTTGACCGCGTAGATCGTCCGGGGGCCCTGCCGCAACGTGGCGACCAGCAGGCCGCGACTGGTCTCGATGGCCACCGGGATCGGCGTCTCCGCAGTGTCGCCGTGCTCGGCCAGAAGATCCAGCAGCAGCCGGTAGCCATCCAAGTCATCGTTGATCCGGCACTTGACCAGCAGCTTGCCGGTGTCATCGACGAGCGCGACGTCGTGGTGTCCCTCCGCCCAGTCGATCCCGCAGAACACGTCCATGGATCCCGCCCCTTCTCCGGTGCCGTTCTCGAAGACGAGCACGCGGGACCGCACGGCGCACTAATTTCCAGGGCTTTAAGGCCCGCCACCTCATCAGCCGTGCGCGGCGCCGCCAGACCGCACGGGCGCACGCCGTGTCCAGAGCTCGAAGCTCGTGAGGAGAAACGCGTCACCGTGCGGCAGCTCATCCAACGAGGATCCCGAACCCGACGGACCCGCGGGGGCAGAACGTGCGAGGACCGGCCGGCACCCAGCGCCACCAGTCTTTACGAAGACCTCGCACGGTCGGAGGTGTCGTAGGGGTCACCACGGCACCGACCGGACCCCACACGTCCTGCCCCGGGCTGGACAACGCCGCCCGGGCCATCAGAGATCCAGGACCTCTGATACTAACGAATTAGAGGTGTCGTTTTCCGAAAGGGGCTTGCCCACGGCCACTGACATGCGCTGCTCCTTGAGGGTGAGGGTGGCGCCTCTGAAGCCGCGCTGCCTCGAGGAAGGCGGCGGGGTTGTGCAGAACGGCTCCGGTGCGGTGCGTGGGCGAAGAACTGGTGCAAGCCCGCGGTCCAGGAGGCTCTGCGGGCCGCGTTTTGGGCGAGGAACGCCTCCAGGTCGCCGGTGGTCAGGGACGCCCAGGTCCCGTGGCCTTGGCCTGTGGCGTGGAGAGCGAGGTCCCGGACGGTGTCGAGGCGGATCTCGATACTCTTCAACCGGTTCGGGCGCAGGCCCAGAGCGGCAGCGCGCTCCCGCTGGGCCAGCAGGGCCTGCGCGAAGCCACTGACGGTTGGGCGCAGGGTCGCGGTTCAGGCGTGCCCCCTCACCCAATAGGCCCCTCGCGACTCTCTCATGCCATCTGCGGGGTCACAGGTCAGAGCCGCATGGCTACTGCAGCGTCAACGAGACGTCACAGCCGAAGCCGCCCCGTACACAGGCCGACAAGTGGGCCATGAACTACGAGGCCGCCAAGCAGTTCTTCGAACGTGAGGGGCACCTTCAGGTCCCGAGGAAGCACATCGAGCGGATCGTCGGCGAGGACCAGGAAGAACGGGAACACAAGCTGGGGGCGTGGATCAGCAACCAGCGCAGCCGGGCCGCCACGCTCACGCCGGAGCGAATGGAGCATCTGTCCGCGATCGGGATTCACCTCCAGGAACACCCTCAAGCCCCGCTGTCTCTCACTCCACTGTCACAAAACCGAGAGATCGCACCCAGGCAGACCTGCGCCTCGCGGTCGGGCGCCTGGCAGCCGGGTGCTCGTCGTGCCGGGAGATCGGCAATCGCCACAACGACCACCACACCGTCGGGACGCGGGTGAGCGCCGCGCCCGGGGGCTAACTGTGCAGTTTGGCCGCCTGCATGGCGGTGAGCCGGCGGACGTAGAGGGCGGCGGCGAGTGCTGTCAGCACGACCAGGACGTGCAGGACGAGGTTGATCCAGGTTTCCGGCAGGAACGCGTACCCGTAGTCATAATCGCTGCTCATGCCGTCGCCCACGTCCTCGATGTGCTCACTGAGGAGCGCTGTCCACGGGGTCCAGAAGAGGGGCGAGGTCAGGAAGGTAGTCAGCCACAACGCCCACCAGGCGTTCAGCACACGGGCCGGTGCGGGTCTGCGGCCGGGGCTGGAGGCGTGCCAGACGTCATCGGCGATCTGCTTGGGCAGGAAGAGGTTCGCGATGGGGATGAACCAGCCGATCACCGCCATGGACGGGTCGTACCGCAGCCGACCGGGCGCGAACTTCTCGGCGGTGACGCGTACGCGGCTGAACCAGACGAGCCAGGCCACCAGCAGCGCTGAGCCGAAGCAGAGCTTGGCGTACCACAGGAGGGGGAACGAGAGGACGCCCCAATCCCCCAGGTCCCAAACGTCGTCTGCATCCGGGAGAGGCTCGTCATACAGAAGACCCTGCCCGGAGGCAACGTGGAGCTGCTGGACGACCGTGAGCGCGGAGGTCAGGGCGACGAGGGTGAGGAGCCAGTAGACAGCGGCCCGGCACCCGTCGGCCGGGGCCTTGTGGCCGCGGGCACGGCGGCGCTCGTCGGCCAGCCGGGGCATGGGCACCCCCACCCCACCGTCCTCGCCGCCGGCGCGGTCGGTGAAGGGAACGGTGGACGGGGCAGTGGGCGGCCTGCCCGGTGCGGTCACGGCTTCGGCCATCGCCTCAACGCCCGCCTCGGCGCTGGCGGTCACCCGAGTGCGCGGGTCCTCCTGGTCGAGGAGCTGCACGGCTTCCTGGCCCAGCCGAGCCAGCACCTCCGGCGGCAGCCATGGCCCCAGCGAGCGGTACTGCGTCTCTTTCCTCTCCCGCAGCTCGGCCAGGGTCGGCCGGTCGGCTGGGTCCTTGGCGAGGCAGTCCTTGATCAGAGCTAGCAGCGGCGCCGGTACGCCGGTGAGGTCCGGCGGCTCATGCACCACCCGGTACATCAGGGCGTGCAACTGGCCCTCAGCCACCTCGAACGGCAGCCGCCCGGCGGCGGCGAAGGCCAACACCGCGCCCAGCGAGAAGATGTCGCTCGCCTCAGTCAGCCTCTCGCCCCTGATCTGCTCCGGTGACATGAAGCCGGGCGAGCCGACCACCACCCCGGTGGAGGTCAAGCCCCCCGTAGTGGAGGAGTCCACGGCGCGGGCAATCCCAAAGTCGATCACCTTCGGCCCGTCGATGGTCACCATGACGTTCGACGGCTTCAGATCGCGATGGATGAGCCCAGCGTCGTGGATGTCGCTCAGGGCACGGCACAACCCGGAGGCTAAGCCACGCACCGAGCACTCCGGCAATAGCCCGTGCCGCTCCGCCACCACCTGATACAGGGTCGGGCCGGCGACGTACGCCGTGGCCACCCAGGGCAGTGCCGCGTCGGGGTCGGCGTCCAGCACGGCGGCCGTCCACTCCCCACCGACCTGCTGGGCCACGGCGGTCTCCTTGGCAAACCGGAACCGGAAGTCGGGGGTTGCCGCCAGTTCGGCGCGGATAGTCTTCACCGCCACCATCCGGCCACGCGGGGACCGGGCCAGGTAGACCACGCCCATGCCACCTTCCCCCAGCCTGCCAAGAAGCCGAAAGTCCGCAATCCGGTCAGGGTCCTGTTCCTGCAGAGGCTGCACCGCTGATGACTCCCTCCCCGTGAACATCACTACGGCGCACCAAGCCTAGTCTCGGAACTTCACAGGCATGGGTGATCAGCCAGTCCGGCGTCACGACCAGCCGGGCACCGATGTCAGCGCGAGCACGGAAGCCCACACACGTGCGGACAACGCGCATATTTCGCAAGCGCAGGTAAACGGCCTCCCCGTTGCGGGACACGCACCTGGTGGACGGATCTGGGGTAGCTGTCACTATGGACACCTCCGCTCAGAGTGGTAACCGGTCTGCGAGTTGATTGCGGTGGGACCCCGGACGTCATTCCACCCTGCCCGCGCAACTTGCGCGGCAGCATGTGCCCCTGACGGCGCCGCCGGCCCCCGAAACCGAAGCACACCTCTTCCCCCGGCTATCGCGTGGAAAGACTTCTCACGCAGTTAGCCGTCAAGGTGACCTTGGTCATCCAGCTGCAAAGGCGGCAGTGGCGCCCTGGCCCGAGTCGGGCGGAGATCTGGGGCTGAGGGTGTCGTTCGTCCTTCCGCGGTAGCCGCGCTGTTGACGCGGTCCGGGGTGGGGCGAACTACGCCCCCTCGGCATGCAGAAGAACACTCGGGGCCCCGGGCACCGAAGAAGCAACCGTACCGTCAATCTCGCTCACTGGTGGTGGCCATCTTGGATGGCTGCCGCGGCCGGACGGCGCACGGCAGCGCAGCACAGCTGCACACGGCGGCGGGACGGCGTGAAGCGCGGCTGGCGGCGGGCAGCGGCGCGGCGGCGGCACAGGCGAAGCGGCGGCGGGACGGTGGAACGGCGGCGGGACGGTGGAACGGCGGCTTCGCAGCGACGGGACAGCAACGGCGGCACACCCGCCGACGGCCAGAACGGCGGGCGCACGACGGCGGCACGGCAACGGCGCGGCGCGAGGCCAGCCAGCGGCGACACCACGGCGGCCAGACGGCACGCCAGCTCGGGAGGCCTGGGCCAGGAGCATGGGCGTGCCAGAAGCCTGGGCGGCCGGACGGCACCGGCGGCCGGTGGCGGGACAGCGTGCCGGGGCCCGGCCGAGGGAGGCAGAGAGGCACGGCGGAACGGCGAGGGAGCCACAGAACAGCGCGCCAGCGCGCCACAGCGACCTGCCGGGGCCTGGAGAGACGGACCCGTCCATCAGCTGCCCGGCAACGTCATAGGCTCTCCCGCGGGGTGGAAAGCACCGAGGTGGTCATGCCATCAGCCGGGGTTAGGCACGGCGACGGAGACGGAGCACGGTGTAGCCAGCAGTGACCACGGCAACTGTGGCGAGGCCGATGCCGATGCCCGTCTCCCAGTTACTGGGTGGGGCTGCGGAGGAGCCGCCGAGTCCTCCCCGCGCCCCTCCCGTCGGCGTGGCGGTGGGGCGTCGCATAGGTCGATCACCAGTAGCGGCCGAGCGCCGGGGCAGAACCTCGCACGCGATGCCATCGTCGACGCCTCTGTCCTCGTCGAGACGGTTCGGATCGCTGGGATCGCTGTCGAAGACCGCTTGGGCGTCTTCCTGATAAATGAAGTCTCGGCAGTCGAGGTCCTGGGCGTGAGCCACGCCGGACAGCGGGGCGATCGCCACCGCTGCTACGACTATTCCGGCAGCGACAGTATGGCGGTGCACAGCGCCTCCTTCCTGGCCCAAAGGACAACCTGGATCTTTACGCTAGGGGTGGCCACTGAGTCCGGCACGGACACGTAGCCCAAATGAGTGGCAACAGACCGGCGGTGATCAACCGGGCGAAGTCACCAGCGTGGTGTCTGACGCACGCGGCGGAACGCCGGAGACCCGGCGGCGGAACAGCGGACGGCAACGTCCAGGACCCCCCGCGGCGACCGACACCCCGGGGCGGGGCGGGGCGCCGGCAGGCTCGGGCGGCGCGGGCGGGGTACCGACGGCCAACGACCGCAGCCAGACCCGAAGCCGCCATGCAGCCGCGCCTTGACGCAGGCCGACAGGCGGGGCGAGTGACTTCGAGGCCGCCAAGAAGTCCCTCAACTGGGAAGGACACCCCGGCAAGGCCAGTGCTGTACTAGGTAGGGCAAGGACTGCCTCCCCTGGAGGGCAGCATGTACCCTTCGCCGCCGCCGGACCCGAACCCCTGGCGCGACCCGACCCGGCGATCCCGCCCAGGACGGCCGCGTGGCCCCAGAGGTCACAAACGCCTAAAACATCCCTGGATCGCGGTCCTGGTGATCTTCGGGACCCTCTTAGGCTTGGGCGGCCACAGGTCACTGCCTGATGAGAACCAGGAACGCACCTCTGGCCCGACTACGCCGACACAGCCCTCCACGACTCAGCCGTCCCAAGGACCCCAACACGACTCGCCCTCCCATACGGCAAAGCCGTCCGCCGAGTCCCCCGAGGCCCCCGAGGCCCTCGTGGACACGCCGACCACAAAGCGCAACCCGCCCTCGAGCGGCCACGCCTGGACATGAACGAACGGTGGGGCTGCCCGCTGACACACACGGTCAGTTTTCCCGCTGCGGGATCTCCCACCTGCCGTGGAGCCGTGTGGAACGAGCGAGCCCTGGACACTCCGGTGTGGCTGAGCGTTTCAGTTGGCCCCGAGCGTTGTACTTGGCCCGGCTGAGCGTGACGGTTGACCCGGGCCGTTCGCGGGTGGCGCTCCGCCGATCTGATCGGCTGCAGCGTCATGGGTTTTCTGGTTGCTCCACAGCGCCGCCGATGAGTTTGTGGCTCCCGGCCGGTCCAAGCTCGTGACACTCTGGGAAAGGACACCGCCATGTCGGAGCTTCTCGTCGACTTCATCACCTCCCTCGACGGCCACGCATCGGGAGACGGATGGCCCGGGTTCTGGGGCCTCGAGGGTCCGGAGTACCTCGCATGGCTCGGCGAGCAACCCGAGGCCACCTACCTGATGGGAGCGAACACCTACCGCCTGATGTCGGGCTTCGCCGCGGGCGAGGTCCCGAATGGGCAGGACGAGTTCAGGCCCGAAGAAGAGGCGTCCGTCGACGAGCTCACGCAAGCGTCCAAGGTGGTGTTTTCCTCCTCACTCGAGGAGCCACTGTCGTGGGCCAACTCCACGCTTGTCCGCGACGACGCCGTCGAGGCGGTCCGCGCCATGAAGTCGAGTGGCTCGGGGCTCCTCAGCACGATCGGGAGCCTCAGCCTGTGCCGGTCCCTGCTACGAGCCGGACTCGTCGACCACTTCCGGGTCGTGATGTTCCCGGTGATCACCGGGGCCACGGGCAAAGAACGCATCTACGACGGTTATCCGGACGTTGCCCTGGAGATGATCGAGCACCGCACCTTCGACGGCCGCATCCAGCTGGTCGAGTACAGGCCCCACGTACTCGAGCACCCGCCGCTCGGCGTCCCTGCGTGACGACGCCCCGCCCGCCGGCCGGACGGCCGCCAAGCCGGCGCCGGCGGGTGCAGAGCAACAGGCCCGCGCTCCCGGCAATGTGGCGGCCGACCAACGGGACCGACCGCGGCAATGGAACTGAGCTGGGACGTGGTGCCGGGCGTGGCGGGGTAGTGCCAGGCGCGGTCGCCGGGGGCCGGGGGCACTGAAGACGATGCGGCGGCAGCAGCATGACGGCGGCTGGGCGCGCCCGGCGTCACGGCGCGGGAGCCGGCCGCCGCGCCGAAGGCCAGCGGCGGTCGCTGACAGGCGTGGGACGGGCTCACGCCGTCGTGCACGGCGGCCAGGAGCACGCTGTCGGGCGATCCACTCCCACTCCCATGGCTCCCCGCTCATGCTCGTACTCGTCAGCGGGGTGAGGCTGGGGTTATGGAGATGTACACCACCGATGCGGTACCGGCTGCGGGCGCCGCAGCCATAAGAAAAGGCGTGGCTGGCCAGCGCGATTCCTGACCACCCTCGAAGGCACGCTGGGGGCCGGCGGCGTCGATGTGTGTGGTCAGCCGCGGCGGCGGAACAGACCGCGGAGCTTGCCCGGCTCCCTGGTCGTCGGGAAGGGCCCGCGCTACCGGGCACCTCGCACCCCGCCAAGACGCCGTGTGGGGCGAGGGCGAGACGACCTCGGGAAGGAGCCGGAACGGGCCGCAGCACGCGCGCAGCAGCTGGCGAAGATCGACCCCGACTGGACTGCCCCTGGCCCCTCAACTGGCAGCGGCACTACCGCGTCCTCGCGGACCTGGTCGACGCCGACGGCAGCCTGCCCGAGATCCAGCCCGGGGTGCTGTTCGAGGGCGATGACATCGGGCGGTGGCTGGAGCGGCAGAAGAACCCGGGCACCTGGGCGCAGCTCCTCCCCGAGCAGCAGGAGCGGCTGTCGAAGCTGGGCGTGCAGCCCACTGAGGTGCTGCCTCCCGCCCCAGCAGCCGCCCGCCCGGGGAAGGGCCCGAACAAGGCACAGCAAGCATGCCAACGGGGCCTCGCAGCCCTCACACAGTGGATCGAACGGGAAGGCGCCCACCGGCCAGTACCACGCAGCCACTGCGAGACGATCACCATCGACGGAGAGACGGAACCCGTGACCATCAAGCTCGGCATCTGGATCTCCAACACCAAGCTCGGCATCCACTGGGCATAAGGCCAGCCCTGGCCCGGGAGGCGGCAACCATGGACATGAAGTCCCCCCGGGACCCCGGGGGGAGGAATATCGACCGGGCATGAGGCGTACCAAAAGCGTACGCGGTACGTACGGAGGCAGTGCGAGACGTGGGGGGAGCTGAGCGACGACCAGCGGGAGCGGCTGGACGCGCTCGAGGTGACGGCGCACAGGCACCGGACAGCTCGAGCGGTGCCCGCCGCGCGGGGAAGGCAGGGCCGGCACCGGCAACCGGGCAGCAGAACGAGCCGGGCACGGAGGCCAGCGCCGCGAGGCAGCCGGAGCGGCTGGACGGCTCGGGTCATCAGTGCCGAAGCTGGCAAGTCCTGTCCGGTCTGGCGGGCAGGACTTGATTCAGATGTTCTTCCTATTTCAGCCCGTCTCGTCATCGATCAAGCCGTAGGGCGGCTCTGTCTCGTCCCGGCTGAAACGGACGATCACGCGGTCCTCGATCAGCTCGGGTGGGCTGTTGTCGGCGACGATGACCTCCGCCCCGTTGCCATGACGTGCCAGCCATTGCGTGAGGTGTCGGTAGAAGTCGTCGGTGCTCACAGCGTCCGCGATGAGGGTGTCGCGGCCGGTGCCGTGTCTAAGATTCTTCTGAGGACTGTCGATCATGAGGAACCCGGGGTGCGCTGCCCCGCTCTCGAAGGCAGTTTCGAAAGACGGCCAGTTGCCACGCGAGGGTGATGAGCGTCCTGGCTCCTGAAGATGCCCCCTGGTAAGGCTCACCACGCACAAAGGGAGTCAGGTCGTGCGCCATGTGGGCCACTTCTGTCCGCACCGCTTGCACACGGGGCGCTGCGCCTCCCGCTCAGCGGCACGGCGCCGTTCCCCTTCCGCTTCGGCGCGGGCGTACTGGTCGCGGAAGAGGACGTCGCCGTCGGGGTTGCCGAGCGCGGCCGCCAGCGTCTGTTCGTCCTTGCGTCCCAGACGCCGCCACACCGCCGCGCCAGCGCCGCGCTCCGTCAGCTGCTCCAGAGTGGTGACGACGACCGGCATGGCCTGGCTGTAGTCCTTCGCGGTGATCGCCTCTCGGTAGTAGGTCTCGTACCGGCATGGCGCCCAGTAACGGCGGCCGGCCTGCTCCAGCGCGGCGACCGTGTTGGCGACCTTCGCCTCGGTTGTGTCCGCGAACACGAACGCCACCGGGACCGGGCCCTCGCGGCCGGTCGGTGGGTAGACCCGGTGCCACAGCCGCTGCTCGCGGTCGACGTGCTCGATCGCGCCTGGCCGGGAGCGGACCAGGTCCACGGTGTGCTTGGCCGCGTCTTTCGGGAGCAGCCGGCCCCACTCCCAGTACCGACGCAGCTTGGTCACCAGGTTGTGCCCGTCCTCGGTGCGGCGGTCGATCTCCAGCAGCATCACCGGCACCCCGGCCTCCGGCGCCCGCACCACCAGGTCCGCCCGCTGCACGTACCCGCCTGCGAGCCGGTGCGGGACCTCGGTGGCGAAGCCGAGCCGGTGACCCATCCCGGCACGGTGGAGCTCGGCGGCCGTCGGACGCGGACCCAGCACTTGCAGCAGTTGAACGACCCGGCCGGGCAGTTCCTCAGGACGGCGAGGTTCGTCCCCTACCAAGAACGGCATCCCGGTGATAACTACCGGTACTGCTTCTTCGCTGCCGTCAGCCAGCCGCGCGGACGCCTGATGCCCTTCACCGAGGGTGCTCCTTCAGCCTCGGCAATCTGTCTCAATTCCCTCATCAGCTCACTTCTATCGTTCTCAACATGCTCCTTCAACCGGGTGGGCGAATCAATGCCAGCCTTCAGGAGCAGGTGAAGCATCACCGGATCGCCCAGGTCGGGATGCACCTGTGTCAGCAATGCGATCTGACGGATACGGTCGACAAGCAAGGGGGAAACGTTCAGATACGTCGCTAGTTCAGTCCGACCCGCGCCGATGGTACGACGGATGATCTCTCTGGGGTTGCTGAGTCCTGCCACAGCAAGCTTGTCCGCCACGCCGGCGAAGGCGGTGTCAGCGAACGGCTGCAGCTTCAGGAACTCCTTAGGTGGAACGCCGACCAGATCCTGGTAGGGCGCATAGCTGTGGACTGGAGCGAGGCGAGGGTCCTTCTTGGCGTCATCCACATCCCGCTCGGCGGGCAGGCCGACACGGAGGTGCTGCACCGCGTGGTCGGCGTAAGGGGGTGCGCCGCCGCTGATCTCCAACAGGGAGCAGTCCAGGCAGGCGTTGGTATAGGCGAGGCGCGTTGCCCGGAAGTCGATCGGATCAGGTGGCCTAGCCGGAGGCTGCTGGGTGATGAGAGCGTCAATTGTGCTGCGCAAGGTGGCTGCAAGTGGCCTTGTTCTCTTGGCGAGTTGATCCACGGGCTCGTGTCGATCAGCATCGGCTGTCTCACATGCATCCTCTAGACGGATGCAGGAACGCCGCGCGCGGCGGAGCAGGTTTCGGTCGCTGTATCCGCTTTCGGCGTACAAGTTGAGCCATTGGGAGGTGCTGCGGTAGTAGCCGCGGATGCGAAGCGTGCGCCAACTGTCGCCGGATTCGGTAAGTGCGCCCAGTAGCCTGTCGACAGTTTGCGCGATCTGGCTGTACAAAGGGCTATCAAACCCTGCTTGCTTCTGGTGGGCCCAGAGGTACTCCAGACGGGCGAGCAGATTGTTCTGATCCTCATGAACCGCGCGGCCCAGCAAGGCAACCTTATCATCGGGGTTGTCGATCAGGGATCGGCTGTTCGCGATGACCTGTAGGGTGACGCTCCTCCAGTCCCGCGCACCGCACAGACCCGGCCGCAGCTGGGGATGTGACTTGCTGAGCCTCACGAGAATGATGGCGGCGGCTCCAGTGAGGAGTTGGGCGCGGAGCCGCGCATTGGCCTTATCATCATCTACAGCGGGTAGCCCCAAGTCCCGGCGGCTGATAATTACACTTTCCGCGTGTTTTCCGTTCCTGTTGAGAGTGACGGCAACGCGGTTCTCATCCACCCACACCACCCGTGCTTGCCAGGTGCGGTCAGGACGCAGAGCAAAAAATATACGGGAGAGCGCGCCAGCGACCTTTCCGACTGGCAGAGCACTGAGGTCCTCTGTGGGAATACTCGAGAGCGAAGTGACCGCCGGTACGGCATTCAGGCCGGGTGGTCTTTCGGTGCCGAGGTTGCGCAACCGTGCCAGTAGGTAGTCGGTCGCAGCTGCGTCGGCCGCGCCGGTCGCACCCCGAGCCTCTACCTGCAGGCGGAGGAGCTGGCCGAGCGAGGCGGCGGTGAGCAGAACTGCAACGCAGCTGAGGGCAATGAAGAGAACCAATAGCCGCTCGTGCGGCGTGGACAAACCTGTCCACCAACCCAATAGCAGAGCGCCGGCGGGTACCCCGACGAGCCAGCCCCAGAAGCCGAACCAGTCCTTCAAGACTCGTTTAAGCGACTGCTCGGTCCTGGACCGCGCGCGGGCGACCGCCGAGATCCCAACTACTACGGCAACGACGAGAAAGATCCGACCTAGATCGAGTACTGTACGGGTGGGCGAGAACGGCTCGAACATCGCGTACAGCGGCAGCATCAAGGCGCAGCCGATGAGCAGGAAAGCACCAAACAGGGCAACCCCCTGCTTATCGTAATCGTTCCATGTGACTGAATGGGGTTTGACCACGAAGTGGGCGACAAGCCCACTCAGCGCCCCCAGCACGACGACGCCGATTGCTGCCGCAGCGGCCAACTGGAGCAGTGGCACAAATGTGTTGCTGTAGAAGGTGTCCCAGCTCTCCTTCTCGGCGGACAGCCCCTGAGCTGAAGGCTGCTTCTCGCTGGCGGAGAGCCGGCCAGCCCGAGCTGCTGCGTTGCCAGCATCCAGTCCGAGGGCCTTCCGGAAGACTGTTTCAGCCTCTTTGTATTTCTTCTGCTCGAGCAGCTGCTGACCCAGCTTCACCTCTACTGCTGCATCAGCACGCTGCTTGTCAATCCTTTGAAGATCCGCAGGCATGCAGTGCAAAGGATTTTCCCCCGGAACGCGTTCATAGAGCGCCCGGGCCTCTGTCAGGTATCCCTTGTGGATAAGCTGGTCCGCTGTAGAACAAACCTGGGCCGGATCTGACGCTGCGCCCGCTTGGCCCATGCAGACCACAATCGCACTAAAGGCTACGAGTAGACTCTTCAGCAATCGGCAGGCGACTTTCCACATCACGGAACCCTTTGAGCGGCTGACACCCCCATCGCCACGACCCTAGTTCCGTGACGACTTTATCTGCCACTTGCGCTAAGCCGACCGGACGAGCACTGGTCTCGGCTGATGACGACAGCTCAGCTTGCCCACCACCTCACCGCCGTGGGCTTTGACCGCCTGAGGACCGGCGTATGATTCAGCGCCACCTCGGGGGACTCGCCGACGAGCGTTCCAAAACTATGCTTCGACCGCGGCCAGCTCGTCCTCCCAGCTGCTCCACATCTCCAGCCCGCGCGACGCGGCGACCGTCGCGGCGTCCCTGCGCACCCGGGTCTATCGGCCCGGGTCCCTGGTCTGGCTGGAGGGCTACCAGCCCTGATCCGGTGGCGGGCAGAGAACGAGATCCCCGGCCTGTATGCCGTTCCCTACGACGTCGAGACGGAGGTCGGGGTCACGAAGGCGCCTTTCACGTGCGTGGGGGTAGCGCTGGGAGCGGTCGAGCTCCTCTTCGAGGCGTCTGGGCAATGTCTTCGCGGATCAGATCGGAGACCACTACGAACTGGAGGCCCGGGCCCTCCTGGAGACCTTCCCCACGGAGGTTGCCCTCTGGGATCTCGCCTACGGGGAGACGAAGGAGTTGTGGAACCAGCAGCCGGGCATAGCCGGTATGGCCGGTAGCGGGATGAGTCCTGAGGGCCGCTACGCCATCCTGATGGACCGCCTCAAGACGATGCTGCAGGATCCGCAGACCCGCGCCGCCTACGAGCAGGCGCTGGCGCTTCACCGGCGCGAGGAAGCCGAGGCGTCAGCAGCCGCCGACGACAGCTCAAGGAGCAGTTGAGCGTGATCGTGGAGTCGATCGGTGACCTCGCCGCTTTCATGCGCCTCGACGCCGACTCGACCCTCAACCTCCTCGCACAGCGGGCATCCGACGGGTGAATGGCTTAGCCACATATCCGGGTCTCCGACCTCGGCCTGATCGTCTGGGACCACGCGATGCCTTGCTGATCCGTTCCCCCAGCCGCCTGGGCTGTCAACCGCGAGCGGTTCTGGCTTGCCTTCCCTGAAGTGCGGACGCCGAGTGACGGCTGACTCGTGGGTCGATAGTGCGTCGTCGTCGAGGGGACGCCATTCCGGCTGGAGGGGCTCTCCCCGTCCGTACTGCGCGGTGGCCAGCGCGGCCGCACAGCGGCGCTTCGGCAACGCCGCACCCCGGACACGCACCGATTAAGCCGGAGACAAACGCGTCGCGGTCGGGATCGTGGCGGTGAGGTCGAGTGTCGGGCGTAGTCAGTCGAACAGCGCGTCCAGGTTCCTCGTCAACGCCTGGAGCTCGCCGCGCCGGTCGTCCTGAGTCGCGGAGCCGGCAAGAGGGAGGAGCACGTACCGCGACGGCGTCAGCTCGTACCCGTGGTGCCGTACGGCCTCCAGGCCCACGGAGACGCAGAAGCCGGGCTCGTCGCGGTACGCCGCCCGCTCCACCCGGGCCGACAGTGTGCCGCGCCAGGCGTGGTAGGTCCCGGCGAGCCTCGCAAGATCGGCCTCCGTGAGGACGCGTTCCGTCCGGCCGACGAGCGTGCCCGCCTCGCGGGCGTCGACGAACAGGATCTCGCCCCGCCGGTCCGCCAGCCCCGCCGCGCCCTGCCGGCCCTTGTCATTGGCCAGGATCCAGAGGCACGCCGCGATCCGGGTCGTACGGAAGAGTTGGGGTGGAAGCGCGACCACACAGGCCACGGCATCGTCCTCCAGCATCGCCCGGCGAATCCTGCCCCCGCTCTTCGCGTGCAGGGAGCCGTTGGCCAGGACGACGCCCGCAGTCCCTTTCGGTCTCAGTTTGGCCAGAGCGTGCTGCAACCAGGCGTAGTTGGCGTCGCCACGCGGCGGGACGCCGTACCGCCATCTCGGGTCGGTCTTGTTCCATGCCCAGTCCGAGATGCCGAAGGGCGGGACGCTCATCACGAAGTCGGCTTCCAGGCCGGGGGGCCGGTCTTCGGCGAGGGTGTCGCCCCAGCGGGCGCCCAGGTCTCCCTCGACGCCACGCACGGCGAGGTCCTCGCCGAGAGCGGCGTCGAGCTCTCCCAGGAGCAACTCCTCGACGCCCTCTGGCTGGCCGGGAGACTGCCCCGGGGCTCCGGTCCGCTGGTCCGGCTCGCCGCACCGGAGGCCCCGTACGGGCCGGCCGAAGCCCCGCCGGACACCGCCCCGTCGCCAGCCGAGCCCGGCCCCGAAGGCGCCGAGGAGCCCACGAGCCAGCGACGGCCGGGCAGCCCGACCCGGGTCCCGCGCGCCCGGTCCTGTCTACGGCCGAGCCGGAGGAGAAAACCGACACACCACAGGTTCCGGCGCTCCCCGTCCGCGCCCCCCGACGGCCGCGTCTCCGGCGCCAGCGAACTCCGGCTCGGGAAGTCCCTCCGCCCGCTGCGGCAGCGGTTCCCCGACCATCGGCACCACGAACTCGACATCGCGCGCACGGTGACGATCCTGGCCGACACCGGCATGCCCGAGACCGTCACCCGCCCGGTCAGGAGCCGATGGCTCTCCCTAGCTCTCGTCGTCGACGACGGTGTCTCCATGGTCCTCTGGCAGCGTCTCGCCGCCGAGCTCCGCGCACTGACGGGGCTCGGCACCGGAGCAGCCGGGCCGACGGTGGGCGGCGCGCACTCCGCGCTGCCTACCCCTCCGCCCGGGACCCGGACCCCGCCGGTCCGGCGGGGCAGTCGGACCGCGCCGGGGTGCGCACCGGTACACCGCCGCCTTGGCAATGACGCCCCAGGGCCGGCTCGGGGTCGCACCGTCGAACGGCGGCGCGAGTCGCCCGGCCGGGCGGGGTTGGGCGGAGGCGGACTGCTGAACCTCAGCTCTCGTGAGTTCGCGGTCTGGTTGCGGTGGTCGTGAGTCGGTCGCCGAGTGCGCTTCTCCGGTACAGCACATGTCGTCCATCACGTGTCCGGGTGACCAGTCCCGTGGAGTGCAGGACACGCAGGTGTTGGGAGACAGCGCTTGGGGTGACCCTGAGACGGCGGGCGAGCTCTACGGTGGGCAGCGGCTCTTCCAGGATGCTGAGCAGTCTCGCTCGGGACGAACCGAGCAGAGACACCAGGGCGGTTGTGTCCACGGTCGGCATCTCCGAGCCCCACAACGTGGCTACTCCCCGACTGGGATAGACGAGGCTCGGCGGCTCTTCCGGGCTCACGGGGGGCGCGGGCTTGTGTGCGAACACGGACGGCAACAGCAACAGCCCCCGGCCAGATGCCGCAACCCGGTGCCTGCTGATCATCTTGTCGATGTACAGTTCTCCGCCTCGCCAGCGCAGGTTCGGGTGCATGTCGGCGAACAGCAGACGGGCGCCCCCCAGGGCAAGCTGGCGGGCGCGGTAGGTCATGTCGGCTTCCAGCACCAGCCGCATCTGCGGCCACATCGGCTCGATGGCCACCTCCCAGTACTGTCGCAGGAGATCGCAGATGGCGTCGCGGAGTCTGGCGACAGGCGCGTCTTCGGCGGCGGTGGCGTCGCGGAGCGCTTCGGGAACAGGGTCGGGCGCGTGCGCGAGCAGCAGGTCGTGACGGACCCGAGCGCAGGACGCCTGACGGACGACGAAGAGTTCTTCTTCGAAGGCCGGCGCGAAGCTCGCGGGATTCGGGGTCAGGAAGTCAGGGAGGGTACGCCGCTGGGCGACCAAGGACATCAGTAGACCGGTGTCGAGCGTGCCGAGTCTGCCGAGTACGGACCTGCGCCACGGCAGGTGCAGCGCGGACAGGCCAGGATCCTGCAGCACCCGCAGGCTGAACAGGGTTTCGTGCAGGGGCGAGAGGGCGAAGCGGGTGTCCGCGAGATCCTCGACGCCGAGCACGAAACTGATCATTAAGCCATACGCTACATCGATTGGCGACGCGACGTCGATGGCGTGGACTTCCTCCCATGACACACACGATTCATGTGCAGCGCACGGCGGTTGTCACCGGCGCTGCCCGCGGTATCGGCGCCGCTGTGGCCAGGCGCCTGGCGGGCGACGGCTTGGCGGTCGGCGTGATCGATCTGGACGAGGCGGACTGTGCCGACACCGTGGAGGCCATCACAAGTGTCGGCGGCGCAGCGCCGGCCGTCGCCGCTGATGTGGCCGACGAGGCCGCGGTCACTGCGGCCGTCACCCGGATCGCCGCCGCGTTCGGACCGCCGGCGGTACTGGTCAACAACGCCGGCATCGGACCTCGTGCTGACCTTGTGGACATGACCACGCAGCAGTGGGACACGGTCTTGGGGATCAACCTCAGCGGCCCTTTCTTCGCCGCCCGGGCCGTCTGCCCGCACATGGTGACGGCCGGATGGGGACGCATCGTCAACGTGTCGAGCATCTCCGCTGTCGGTGATGCCGGCCGCGTCGACTACGCCAGCGCGAGGGCGGGCTTGATCGGATTCACCAAATCCCTCGCTCTCCAGCTCGGCCCGCATGGCGTGACCGCGAACACCATTGCGCCGGGATTCGTCGTGAGCGACATGACCAGGGCCTGGGCCCGGCGGCTCGGCCTGAGCTTCAAGGAGTTCCAGCGCAGGGCGGAGCAGTCCATCCCGGTCGGTCGAGTGGGCCTGCCTGACGACATCGCCCATACCGCCTCCTTCCTCGTAAGTCCCGGGGGAGGGTTCGTCTCCGGCCAGGTCATTTACGTCGCTGGCGGGCCGGTGGACTGAAGGATGAGCCGTCGGATGGTCCTGATCCTGGCTGTCACATGCGCCGTAGCAGTGGGCAACATCTACTTTCCGCAGGCCATCGGTCCCCTGATCGCCGCCGGGCTGCACGTGTCGCCCGATTCGGCCGCTGCGGTGGTGACCGCCACACAGACCGGCTACACAGCCGGGATGGTCTTGTTGGTGCCGCTCGGCGACCGGCTCCCGCACCGCTCGTTCCTCGTCGTCCTCCTGGCCCTGACCGGCCTGGCACTGCTCGCAGCGGGTTGCGCACCGGCCCTGCCGGCCCTCGTTGCCGCCAGCACCCTTGTCGGCCTGACCACCGTGGGCGCGCAGATCGTCGGCCCCCTGGCGGCTGGTCTCGTGGCCGCCGACCGTCAAGGAGGGGTGATCGGCGCTCTGCTGAGCGGATCGACCGGCGGCATGCTGCTGGCCCGAACCTTCGGCGGCACCCTCGGTGAGTGGCTGGGGTGGCGGGCCCCCTACCTGGTCGCCGCGGGCCTGGCCCTGATCCTCGCCACCGTCTTGGCGTTCGCGGTGCCGACCACCACCCCGTCCTCTCGCCAGCCGTACGCAGCGCTCCTGGCCGAGCCGCTGCGCCTGCTGCGCACCGAGCCAGACCTACGCCGCTCGTGCTTCTACCAGGCAACCGTCTTCGCCGGGTTCTCCGCGGTCTGGACCTGCCTGGCGCTCCTGCTCGCCGGACCTGCCTACGGGCTGGGTGCCCACGCGGTAGGCGTGGTCGCCTTGGTCGGCGTGGCGACCATGGTCTGCACCCCGCTCGCCGGCCGTCTGGTGGACCGCTACGGCCCCGATCCAGTGAACCTGGTCTGCATGCTTGGCGTCCTCGTCTCGGCCGCGATCCTCACCATTGGTACCCGGGGCGGCACGGTGGGTCTGACCTCCTTGACACTCGGCACGCTGCTCCTCGACACCTCGATGCAGTCCGGCATGGTCGCCAATAAAGTCCGCGTCTACGCCCTGCGCGTCGATGCCCGCAGCAGGCTCAACACCGCCTACATGACCTGTGCCTACCTGGGCGGCACCGCAGGTTCCTGGCTCGGGATACGCGTCTGGAGCCAGGCTGGCTGGTGGGGAGTGTGCGTGCTCGTCGCGGTGCTTGCCGCACTCGCCCTGGCCCGCCACCTACTGGCGCTGTACACGTTCGAGGAAAGCCCGGCCATGAACCGTGCGGCGAATGCGGACGGCCTCGGCCACCAGCCTGATGCTGGTGGAAGTGATCAGGCATCGTGCGGCGCCTCCGATACTCGGCCTCGCCGTCGTCTGACTCGTCGTAGGCGTGGGGGTCACGCAACGGGCGCAGGTCAGGTGCCGCGAGCCCGGTGAAGGCAAAGCTGCCGAGGGGTTATGTGGTCGTACTGAAGCGGGGAGAACCGGGCTAGCAGCTCGTCGGTGACAGGGAAGCCGTCAGCGGCGAGCTGCTTGACGGCGGCGTCGATGTAGAGGCTGTCGAACAGCATGACAGCGTTGAGTGCCAGGCCGAGGGTGCCGAACTGGCCCGCCATGCCCTTGCGATCGTGCTGGCGCAGTTCGCCGCGCTGGCCGAAGAAGATTTTCCGAGCGAGGCAGTGGCGGGCTTCGGTCCGGCTACCGTTTTCGCCATGAAGACCACGCAGCGCGCCGGGTTCTCCGTCCGCCTCGGCCGAGCCTAGCCGCCTGAGTTCGAGGGACCGTTCGAGGGCGTGCCGGGGCTCCTCACCGCGCCGCTGCAGCATCGGGCGAAGGCCACACCCTGCAAACCACCCTGGCCGGCCCGACCGAAACCACCACCACCACCGACGACCGGCCCGACTTGGAAGCGCGATGAACGACAGCATCCCGCAGAAGATCATCACTTACCTGGAGATGACCGACCCCGCAGACCTGAACCCGGCCCCGGCCGTCCCCGGCTTAGCCCTGTGCCGTCTGGACACCGACTCACCCCTGGTCCGCAGCGTCCAGGCACGCGTCGGCGAGAACTACGGCTGGCGCGCGGCAGCCCGCACCGAGGAAGAGTGGGAGGAGCACCTCGCGGCCCGGCCACAGCGCCAGTACTGGCTGATCACGTTCGCGGACGCACCCGCCGGCGTCGCCTACCTCCAGCCCGGGACCGGCGGCAACGTCGAGATCAGCGCCTTCGGCCTGCTCCCCGCATACCTGGGCAAAGGACTCGGCGGCTACGCCCTGACCCTCGCCCTGCGCCAGGCATGGGCCACCGAGCCCCTCGACGCACCCACGGCGCGCCGGGTCTGGCTGCACACCTGCACCGAGGACCACCCTCACGCCCTGGGCAACTACCTGAAACGCGGCATGCGCCCCTACCGGGTCGATCCCTCGCGGTAGCCGTCGGCCCGAGCCGGGCTTTCGGCCACGTGCGGACTCGACCGACGGCCACCGGGATCGACGTCTGTGGCGCTTGAGCCGAAGGATGCCGCGATCGGCCGTGCACCGCTCACGGTGCCCCTTCGCTCTGCTCTGCGGCGACGACCGGAATCATTCGGGCCTGGCTGAGGGGCGGGTGAGGCCGAGGGCGTTGCGGACGGCGAGCCGCCCTGCGTGGTGGAATGCCCTCGGGTGGGAGTCCGCTGCGTGGATTCCCATGGCGCGAAGAACGACGGCCACCGCCACCGTGGTCCCGGGCTCCAGCGCGGCCAGCTCCTCGCGTATGCCGTCGGCGGCCGCGGCCTGGAACGCGGCCACGTCCTGCGGGGGAGCGTGACCCCGTATGGCCAGGTCGGCAGACGATTCGAAGGCGACGCCTTCCTCCCACGGCTCGAAATCCACGGTGACGTCCGCGAAGTCCGACGGGCACCCGGCCTGCCGGGCGTACACGGCGCGCACCCCTCGGAGCGGGCGGGGCGGAAAGCTGATCTTCTGATCCACAGGATCACCGTACTCGTAGCACCTGCACACATCACCCTGGCCCGAGGCCGGTCGCCCCACCCGGACCGGTCCCGCAAACGCGGTGTCCGATCGCGGTGGCAAAGACGGGGAACGTAACCCGCTTCACCGCCGAGGATCAGGTTTGCGAGGGCTCGCTGCCCCTGCCGCATGGCCCAGGAACAGCTCCAGGAGCGCGAACTCGGTGCGGGTGAACTCCAGCCGCCGGTCGCCGCGGACACCGGTGCGGGTCGCCGGATCGACGGTCAGGTCGGCGAAGGACAGCGCGCCTACGGCGGGCTCGCCCGCGCCGAGGGCGGGCGTGGCCCGGCGCAGCAGCGCCCGCAGCCGGGCCAGCAGCTCGTCCAGGGCGAAGGGCTTGACCAGGTAGTCGTCGGCGCCCGCGTCCAGCCCGGCCACCCGGTCGCTGACGGCGTCGCGGGCGGTGAGGACGAGGACGGGGGTACGGTCCCCGAGCCCGCGCAGCTCGCGGCAGAAGGCGAGCCCGTCCAGCACCGGCATGGCCAGGTCCAGCACGATGGCGTCGGGTGGCTCGGCAGCCACCGCGCTGAGACCGGCCAGCCCGTCCGCCGCCTCCCGCACCCCGTACCCCTCGATGGCCAGCGCGTCCACGACGGCGGCCCGGACCTCGGGGTTGTCCTCCACGACGAGCACTGCGGTGGGCCGGGCGGCGGTGGAGGAGGCGGGTCGTGGCATCGGCGGGCCTTTCGGACGGGGGCGTGTCGTGCCTCCACCCTGGCAGAGCCCGTTAGCGAAGGTCTTCGGGGAGCCCTTCGTCCAGCACCAAGCCCACGAGGCCGGCTGGAAGGCAGTGGACTACAGCGTGCCGGGAACCGACCTGCTCCGCCGCCAGGCCCCCAGCAGACAAACTAGGCCATCACGCCCAGCACTGATCACAAAGAACGCCCCTGGACAGCTGCTCTGGCCGCTCTCGCCTCGACTGGGCGGCTTGACGTTGACTGCTGGACACCTGGTCACCGGCTGGCCAGGCACTGCCCACCACGGCGGGCGAGGTCGTGCGCCGAGGCGTAGACCTCGGCCGGTGGGTCACCTCCGCCCGGCATGGGTGGGACCAGCTCACCACCGTGCAGCAGCGGATGTGCGAGCAGGTCCTCGGGAAGGTCCTCGGGATCGATCCCGCCAGCGAGGACGAGAAGCCGAAGGCGCGCACCAGCCAGGCCGACAAGTGGGCCATGCACTACACCGCCGCAGCCCAGTACTTCGCCCGGGCGGACATCAGCTTCTTCAGCTGGCCAGGATCACGGAGGCGACTGTCCGCCAGCCCGCGTCCGTCCGGGCGGCGAGGTAGAGCACGCGGACGCGCTGGAACTCCCGCCCCTGGCTGTCCTGGCGTGCCCAGGTGACTTCGATCTCTGCGGCCCGCTCGTTGAGGGCGCGCACCACCGGGTCGAGGGCCTTGCTTCCCCCGTAGTCGGCGTCGCGCAGTCCGCGCAGTTCGTGTGCGAGTCCTTGGGAGAGCGCCTCGGCGGAGGTGAGCACGGTGTGGGCCGTCCCGGTGGTCATGCTGATCGGCACGGAGAAGTAGTCGAGGAGCGGCGCGGGGTCGGTGCTCCCCTTCGCCGCCAGTCCGATGAACGTCTCAACGTATCCGTCGAACCATGCCTGCGCTTCGTTCGCGACGGCGGCCAGATCGATGTGCGTCATGATTTCGTGACCTCTCTTGCAGAGATTTCAGGTGTGGGTTTTCCACCAAGTCGGGGCATCGGTCCTGGACCAGGGAGCCGGGCCGGGTCTGCAGGAGCAGGCGGCCGCCCGGGGCCGTTGGGGGTGAAGAGGATCGCCCGGTGGCCGCCGAACTTCCGCTCCGCCGCGAAGCCGCTCGCCAGGACGCCGGAGCCGGGGACGTACTCGGCGGCCTGAGCGAGCATCGACTCAGGGGCGGGGTGAGAACCACTCGGGAACGGCCTCCTTCACCGCGCTCCGGGTCTGGCACCCGACAGCCTTCCCCAGCCAGGCATGCACGGCGCGTGGATACGGCCAGAGGGCCCTGCCGAGTCAGGCTCCGGGGTGGGCCGGCTTCTGCTGCGACTCCACCAGCCGGGCCCGGCCGCCACGCGGGTGAACGCCCTGGTCAAGGATACGGCGGAGCTGTCGGCGGAGGCGGTCGGATAGCGCCTGCAGTGACGGACGTCCGGCCGACGGGGGCACCCGGACGCGCGCTCAAAGGTGGAGTGCGGGGCCAGCGCCTGGCGCTCCTGCAGACCGCGCTCCTGGAGCACGCCGCCGCGTACAACCCGCACCGTCATGACGTTCCACCAGAAAGCCGAGGAAGCCGCCGCGTTCGCGGAGAACCTGCCCCAGCCCGCGGCCGAGCTGTACATGAACGACGCCACAGGCGACGACCTGGCGGCTGCGGAGGAGCTGCCGGAGTCGTCGATCGACGCGGCCTGGTACGAACTAGAGGCCGGGCGCCGGGTGCACCGCGCCTTCCTCGCCAGCGTCCGCGTACTCGGGGAAGGCGTGGACATCACCGGCGAACGGGGAATCGACTCGATCTGCTTCGCCGACACCCGCGGCTCCCAGGTCGAGATCTAACATCGGGCGGGCGCTCCGGCTCGACCGCGACGGCTCCACCAAGGTCGCCCGGATCATCGTGCCGCTCTTCCTGGAGCCCGGCGAGGAGTCACTACGAAGCGGCAGTGTCCTGTCGCCACGCATGTGACACATTGGACGTTCGCAATCGAACTGTCCTTTGGGACTGTCCCGCTCCTGAGCTCACTCCTCCGGCTCGGCTGCCACGATGCCCAGCAGTCCAGGAAACCGCTGCTCGATGTCGGCCCGGCGCAGGCTGGCCATCCGGCTGTTGCCCCGGTCGACCTGCCGGATCAACCCGGCCTGGCGCAGTGCACGGAAGTGGTGCGTGACGGTCGCCTTGGAGACCGGCAGCCCGAAGGAGCTGCAGGTCCGCGCCGCGCCGTCGGGTTCCGCTGCCAGCTCACGCACCACTCGGCGGCGCAGCGGATCTGCCAGCGCGGAGAGTACCGGGCCGAGCTCGATCTCCTCGACGCTCGGGTGGCCTTCACCATCGGGCATTCGGGACACCTCCTTTAGGTACGGATTGCATCGTACCTAGAAGTTCGGTAGCGTCCGACAGGTACGAGATTGATTGTACCTATCGGGGAGAACCCTGCATGTCTCAGCCATTCGCACTCGTCGGCACCGCTCGCCCCAAACCCGAACACGCCGAGGAGTTGAAGCACCTTCTGCTCTCGTTCGTCGAGCCGACCCGGCAGGAGTCCGGCTGCCTGGAGTACCACTTCCACGAAGATCGCAATGACCCCGGCGTCTTCGTCTTCTACGAGGCCTGGCGCTCCCAGGCCGATCTCGACGCCCACCTTGCCCTCCCCCACATGCAAGCCTTCTGGGAACGGCGCATGGACTACCTGCAGACCGACCTCGACGTCCGCTTTCTCACCATGCACAGCCCCTACCAGCCGGCCGGCCGGACTGGAGCGCGGCCTCTGGCACCGCCCCAGTGACGCCGCGCCGATCCTGAACGTCCAACCGGTGCGGCGCCGCTCTGAGCGCGATGACGTGAGAATCCGCCAGCATGGCTGAGACCCCGCGAGCATCCGCCAACTGGGATGCGACCGGACAAGCAGGTCAGGGCCGCCCCGTGCGCACGGTCCGGGGCGTTTGCCGACCAGCTTGCTGATTCGCCAACTGTGCTGCGGTCAACTGATCCAGAGCGGGCTCCCCCAGGAGCAGCTCGGCCTGCCGCTCGGTCACCACGTCCCCGGGCCCTGAGGCCGGCCGCGGCCAGGCCCCGGCCCTTCCACACTCCGGGCGGGACACCGGCTTCGTCATGGGCGGCGCGCAGCGGCCTGCCCGCAGGGTTGTGGCCGTCGCCGACCATCACGCCGCGGAAGAGGTAGCGCCACCCGTTCCCCGGGCGGACCTCCGCTTTGCTGATTATCGGTCATGGAACCCCGGCGCTGACCTGCACAAAAGCGTGATCCATGGCGCTACCCGCCGGGCGGGAGGGCATCACCAGATCTTACGGGAGAGCCGTCGGGCGGGCCGTCCAATCAGCCCAAGACGGTAAGCCGCCGGTGTATGCACTCTCCCGCCCATGAACCCAACCTCGTTCACGACGGCCACACCCAGCGCTTCGCTCAGCAGGACCACCCGGCCCGTAGCTGGATCACAGGGCGCCGATGGTCGAGCGGCGAGGCCACCCGGCCCCAGCTACCCTTCACAATGCCACCGGCCACTGGCCCTCCTTCGGTGACATCGCCGGCGCTGTCGGCCCGATCGGCACCGTGACCACCGCCGCCATCGGCAGCGTGGGCGGCGAGCTCGAGCTCATCGCCGTCAGCGGCGGCAAGGGCCGACCACACCATCCGCAACACCGTGGGGCAGTGGAGCAGCTGGGGCAGCGTCGCCGGCGCGGCTGGCACGACGGGCCCCATCACTTCGGTGGGCATGGCCGGCACCGGCGGCAACGCGCAGATCGTCATCGCCACTGACAACGGCACCCGCCAGCACCACGCCATCCGCAAGGCGGACCGCACCTGGACCACCTTCGGTGACCTGAAGGACTACCTGGGCGCCGCCACCGTGAAGTCGCTCGGCGCCGCGCACGTTGACGGTGAGCTGCGGCTGACGGCCACGACCAAGGACAACAAGCTCCTCCACATCATCCGCCACGCCGACCGCACCTGGACTCCGACCACCACGGTCACCCTCCAGGGCGTGACCGGAACCCTCGGCACCACCGCCATCACCGGCACCCTCTGAGCCGGGCGCTTAACGTGGGCGGGCTTGGCGTTCCTTGATCGACTCGGCGCGTTTGACCGTCTTGCCGACTCCGTGGTGCCTGGCCCGGTGTTTGTCCTTCGAGCCCGCGGGCCGTCCCGGCCCTGGCCGGGACGGCTTCGGTGCGGCCGCCGGGCGGGCCGTGGTCGCGCGGACATTGCGAAACCCCCGCCGCACCCGGGCGGGGGTCAGCCGACGGGGCTCGGCCGGCCGTTCCCAGGGGCGACGAAGGACGGGGGCCACGAGCCGCACCCCTGCCCACCCGGGCCCTATCCAGGAAGGATTCGAGTGTTCAGGGCGGTGCGCTCAGCCTCGGTATACCACCTGGCAAGGGCGTCCACCCCCCTCTGCCTCGGCCGCCTGCGCCCTGCGTCCGCTATCCGCCTGTCAGATATCGCAACCAGTACCGCCTGCTAGGGCGTGTCCGCAAAGTCTCGCCTGGCCCGCGACGCCCCGCGCGCACGCTAGCCGCGTTGTCGTCGGTCGCCATGGCTCCCTCCTCCGCCTTGCGATCGCACGCACCGGACAACCGCGGCCCCCGCCCTCCGGGCGGACGCCGATACGTTCCGGACACTCCCTAGCCGGAACACCGCGGTGACCGTCCCCGCGTGGACCACGGAGGTGCCGTACTCCAGTACGGGTGGCCCCGGCGCCGGCCCCGTCTGCCAGAGGCTGTGGCATGGGTTGTCACTCCCGGCCTTGAGGAACAAGCCGAGGACACTCCGATGCCTCCGCGGCCTGCGAGCCTCGTGGGCTCAGCGTGCGTCAGCCGGCGTACAGGCGGGGCGGGCTCCACTGATGGCCCGGTCCGAAGGCGCCCGTTCCTAGCCCTGGGCGAGGTGGTCCCAGGCGTCGTTCAGCATCGGCACGACTGACAACCGATCGGGTGATCCGGGGCCGATGGCCTGGCCGCGGATCACCCGCCGAACCGCGTGCACGCACGGGCTGCGGGATCAGCAGCCAGCGGTTACGTTCCCGCAGTAGATCCACCCGGAGTAGCCCGCGCTGTCGACGACGTCGTACCACTTGTTCCCGTAGGAGTTGTAGTCGTACCCGTACACGGTGAGAACCTCGCCTGCGTACGCCCAGGAGACAGAGGACGACGTCCCGTACGGGCTCGTCCTGATGTGGCCGCCCTTGGACGTCGTGGTGGCCGCTGCCGTCTTCCCGTCGAACGACGCCACCGAGACGGACGGCGTGGTACCTACCGCGTGGGCAGGTGCCATCGCGGCACCGGTGAGAGCGATACTGCCGAGAAGGACAGCAGCCTTGATCTTTGCGCTCACGAGAAACTCCTTCGTCAATGACCGGTAGGCGGAATGCCGATGGTGATTCCGTTGCACGCCGACGCAGGGTTTGCGACGGCACCCTGACAGCTGTTCACGCGACCGTTTCCGGCCCGGGCTTACCGAAGGCTCCTGCCCTGGGCCTGGCTGCGTGCGAAGCCAGCATCTCTGGCCGGGAAGCGGCTCGACAATGACCGTCGGTCGTAGCTGAATGTTCCTGGTCACAGGGGTACGACTCTCGGGCTTGGGGGGAACCGGGTGCTGCGCTTGCGCTTCACGGTGGATGACTTGGCGCGGACGAGGATGGCTTTGCTGGGACCGCTGGCCGAGACGCAGTTCTCCTTACGAATGCTGCAGCGGACTGATGAAGGGGCGCTGTTCGACGCTTGGCGCAGAAGGACTCGGCCTCGTATTCCGCCGGATGTGCGGCAGTTGGCTCGTTTCGTTGCCAGTCCCAGCAAATGGATGATCGACCTCTTCACTGTGGTGGGACCGGCAGCCTCAATGGCCGAGGCGACGGATCGGCTGCTGGGCGCGCCGCCCACGCTGGTGCGTCGGGAGCTGGACCCCGTCCCTCGCGGACAGCCACCGCGCCCAGCCTGGCTCACGGGGCAGCCGCGTGACGGGTCCCTCGGGCGCTTGGCCCGAGCACTCACCGACCTCCATGACGTGGCGGTCGCCCCGTACTGGCCACAGGCTTCGGGGGCACTGCACTCCCACGCGCATCTGTGGGGGAGACTGATGGCCTCCGCCGGCGTGCAGGCGGCCTTGGACAGCCTGGCTCCGGCGCTGCGCTGGCGGCCGCCGATGCTGGAGGTACCGTCGTACTCGGCCTTCCGGCGCCTTGAGCAGCAGGAGTTCGATCTCGCGGGTCGCGGTCTTGTGCTGGCGCCCTCGTTGTTCTGCGGTCGGGAACCGGCACTGTTCGTGCCGGAGGGTGACGACGCGGCTCTGCTCATCTATCCCATCCCGCGGGACGCGGCCTCCCTCCGCGGCATCTGGTCGCCTGCGCAGTCCGCGGAGACGGACAAGGCGCTGGCCGCGCTGCTCGGGTCGACCCGGGCAGCACTGCTCGCCGAGCTTGTGCAGGGGGGCACCACCAGCGAGCTGGCGCGGCGGCTGTCCATCTCACCCGCCAGCGCCAGCCAGCACACCAGTGTCTTACGCAAGGCAGGCCTCGCCACCAGCGTCCGCTTTCGCAACACGGTCCACCACTCCCTGACAGTACAAGGCCGTGCCCTGCTCAAAGGAACGACTTCCGCGTCGGACTGAACCTCCAGCCGGCCGGTTACCGACCGCTGCCGCCGGCGGTGTACCGGCCTGATGCCGATCCCGAATTTTCCTCAGAGCCGCTCTTCGCCCCAGTTGGTTCACGCAGTGAATCAACTGGGGAACGTGGGGAGCGAGCGCGGGCTTGACGTGGTTGCTCTTCGACGGGTGTCAGAGCTGTGGGGCATGATCGGGCCATGCTGCAAGCGAGAGACGAGCACGGTCGTCAGGTGAGGAATCCGGGGCCCACGGCCTTGAGTCGGATGGTGGCGAACCTCGGCCGGGGCAACGCCTTCGTGATCGTCGAGCGAGTCGACGATGAGGCGGCCGGTGATTGGTATGTGCAGGTGTGGCTGAGGGACGACAACACCTATCAGCTGGAGTTCCGTGACGGGACGCCGGCAGAGCACTACCAGACCCGGACGATCTCCCAGGAAAAGGTGATCACCGCATTGGGCGGCTGGGCCAAGGGGCGCCCGGATTGGAAGGACGCCTTCATGTGGAACAACATCGGTGCCTCGTTGGGAAACGCCGGCTGACCCTGCCGCCGCCTTGGGGCTGACAAGGTCAGTGACGTGCGTTCGCTCAGCTGCGGCGCATGGGGATGACGTCGGGACTTGCTGCGGGGATGGTGGGCCGCGCGGCCTCGGGGGTGGCGAGAAGCGCGACGATGGTGACGGGTTTGTCGCAGTGCGGGCAGTTGCGGATAGCTGTGGGCGTCAGGGGTGTGGGTGCCGGTGACTGCCGCGTGACCACGTCGGTTTCCGCTGTGTTGATGGCTTCGTCGCGTTCACGGCGTCGTCGCCTGGCTGCTTCGGCTTTGCAGCGGGGGGTGCAGTAGGTGTGGCGGGTTGCCTGGGGGTTGGCCTGGAACTGGGTCCAGCAGATGGGGCAGGCCCGGAGTTCAACCAGCACGTCCGGTCACCCCTTTGCGGAGGTTGTCGGAGTGGGACTGGTGCGAGCGGAGGCGGTAGGACGGTCCGTCGATGCCGACTACGGCGGCTCGGTGAAGGAGCCGGTCGAGCATCGCGGCGGCGACGGTCGCGTCGCCGAAGGCGCCCGCCCAATCTGCAATACCGACAGTGGTCGTGAGGATCGTGCTCGACTTCAGATGCCGCTGGTTGATCACCTGGAAGAGGGCCGAAGCGCCGTCGCCCGGCAGCGGGAGATAGCCCAGTTCATCGATCACGAGCAGGCGGGGTCCGGCGAAGAACCGCATGATGCTTGACCAGCGGCCTTCGAGTGCGGCCTTGTGGCACTTCGCGGCGAGTTCGGCGGCGGTGGTGAAGTAGACGCGGTGGCCGGCATCGACCGCGGAGCGGGCGAGTGCGACGGCCAGCATCGTCTTGCCGACGCCGGGCGGGCCGACCAGCAGGACGGTGGAGGCGTTGTCGAGGAACCGCAGGGTGGCCAGGTCGCGGATGAGCTTCTCGTCGACGCCGGGCTGGGCGGCGAAATCGAAGTCGTTCAAGGTCCATGGCTCTGGCAGGCAGGCGAACCTCAGCCGGGAGGAGAGTTTGCGGGCTTCGGTCGCCTCCACTTCGATCTCGAGGAGTTTCTCCAGGGCGGTGGTGAGGGTCATCCGCTCGGCTCGGGCCTGGTCCAGGACGCGGGGAAGGGCTTCGGCGGCGTCGTTGAGTTTCAGATAGGACAGGTGGCCTCGCAGCTGCTGGTAGCGGCGGGCCTCGCTCATCGGCATGGTGTCACTCACTCTCACGCTCCTGGTCTTCGTGGGTGGGGGCCTGCCGCAGCCGGTCGGCGACGGCGGCGTAGTGAGACAGGTCGATGACGACCCGGTTCGCGACGTCCGATTCAGGTCGGCCGCGAAGCTTCTCGGCTTCCGCCTGGGCCGCGGCCGACGGGGGCCGGCGGACCTTGGTGCGGCAGGGAGCCTTGTCGGAGAACGAGGCGAGAACGGCTCGTTCGAGGGCGATGACGTGCCCGGCGTCCCGGACGGTCTGGCCGGCTCCGTCCGGTGCCCGGCGGTGGTGGGCGATGACTGCGCGGCTGGCGGTGACCACGTGCAGGTCGTCCTCGCCGAGGCGGATCCGGACCGTGACGTGGGCGCCGGTCAGCCCGGGCGGGACGGAGTAGTGGTTGCCGGCGAAGGCAACGAGTCCTTGCGGGCTGACGACTCGGGTCTGCTCCAGCTCGGCGGGGAAGGGGCGGGTCGGCAGGTCCAGCAGCGGCTCGGCTTCGGCGAGCGCGGCGACCGTGGTCGAGGCTCCGTCGAGGTTGCGCTTGCGGAGATCCATCTGGATGGCCGGCTTGTCCACGCCGTTCTGGGCTGCCTCGATACTGATGCCGTCCGGGACGGCTCGCCACCAGCGCTGAGCCGCTGAGTGGTTGGCCTTCTCGACGACACCCTTGCGGTTGCCCCGCCGGGGCGGGCAGATGTCGATGCCGGCTCCGTAGTACTTTGCGACGGCGGCGAAGGTCGGCAGGATCCGTCCGGTCGGCGGGTGGCAGACGGTGGCCATCCGGTCGAACCGCCACCTGCGGGCGGTTCCGCCCAGGCGCCGCAGTACGGCGTCGATGGACTGGACCAGGTGTGGGAAGGTCTCTGCCTCCGCGAGCACGGCCCGCCATCGTCCCGAGTGGGCCAGGGCGCCGACGAGGAGATGCGCGTTGGTGCCGACGCCCCACTCCGCGGGCGGATCCGGGAGCTCGACCCAGTCGAACTGGATCTCCTCACCTGAAGGATGCGCGATGATCGCCACGTCGCGGCCGCTCGAAGCCCGACAGGGTTCGCAGTGCGGACGTGCTTTGTATCGACGAAGGGCCCGGGTGAAGGTGGAGTAGCCGCCCGAATAGCCGAGTTCCACCACTTCGTCGAATAGCGTCGAGGACCACAAGTGGGGGTCCTCGCTGAGTCGTTGCCGGCAGTACTCCAAGAAGGGCATGAACGCGTCCGGCGACTGACGTCGATATCCGGAGACCCGCTCGCCATTCAGATACGCGCGGATCGTCTTGCGGTCGTGCCCCACGTACCGGGCTATCGCCGAGATCGACCAGCCCTGGCGACGCAGTGCATGAGCATCCACGTCTCCCTCCCAGGTGAGCATCCAGGGCCCTTCAACAGCCCGAACTCCGTGCTCACGCAGGCTCTCCAGAACACGCCGAGACCAGTTCGACACGCCGGGAAGATCACGCAATGGGTGGGGAGATCACAGGTTTGGCCACCTGAAGAGCGACACCTGGGGAAATTCAAAGAGCGCCATCAGGCCCAGGGCGTGTGCGATGGGTCATCGAGCGTGGCGTGCTGATGGAGCCCTGCGGCTCTGCCGTCCTCGCTACTGCTGATACATGCCAGGTTTGGACGAGGGCCTCGGTTCCGCGTCGGTATCCTTCCGGGACCACCGGGTGGCGAGGCCGAAGGCCAGTCCTCCGGAGAGGGCGAGCGTCCAGGCCCGCTGCCCCGCGCTCACGGAGGTGTCCAGGTGCGTTGTGTCGGTCAGCAGCAGCACCTCGACACCGATGCCCCGGACCAGTAGGAGGGCGCTGACGCCCCATCCCAGCCACCTTGCCAGGAGAGCGGGAACGCCCCGAAGCCTGGACCGGGCAAGCAGACAGTCGAGCAAGGCGCCGAGGAGGCAGAGCGCCCCCACGCCCCACGAGCCTGCGTCGACGAACCACAGCGGGCGCTCGGTGGCCAGCGGACCGGCGGAAGTGCTCAGCCCCACGTCACTGCCGACGGCCCAGTGGAAGTGCAATCCGGCAAACGCGGCCGCCCACAAGCACGCGACACGCCCCCACAGTGTGGACGGTTCCGCGCCCATTCCCTCCGGTTGGCATCTCATCGCCGGACCTCACGGGCATCGCGCCTGCCGGCGCACGGGCCATCCGCTTCCTGTGGCAACACGGTGAACGCGGTGCCCTTGGTCAGGTCGATACTGGAGCGGGGCGGCGCACCGTCGCTGTCGTCGTCCCGCCGCAACAGCTCCACCCGTCCAGACGTTGTGGGGTCCGGCCGGGTGCGCGATGTCCCCGGCAAGCACGATGAACACCTTGTGCTGGCGGGCCATGCGCCGCCAAGTCTTCGGGCGAGGTTCGTGTGGCCCGACAACTGCTTTGCCGGGCCACCTTCCCCTCAGTGGGTATCGGTGCGCCTTTCGAGGCGGGTGCCGTTGCGACGGGTGATCGACATCAGGTCGCTGGGGGCCTCCAGCTCCAGACGGTGCCAGCGCCCGCGGGGAACGATCACGGCGACGCCTGCCTGCAACTGCACCACTTCCTCGCCGCCGCCCGGCCTGTCGGGACGGAAGTAGAGACGGACACCGCCGGTCAGGCAGCACACCGCTTCCTCGGCTTCGGGGTGCATCTCCCAGTGGTCGGCGTGCACGTCGGCGTCGGTCTCGACGTGGAACATGGCGATCTGCCAGGCAGCGGAACCACTGCTTGTCATCTGCCGTTCGACGGCTCGGACGTCGCCGTCGGGCTCCAAATGCAGCGCCGAGGCGAACAGGTCGACGGTGGAAGTCGTCATCATGATGGTGTTCCTTCCAGCTGGTTGGCTGCGGGAGCGGTGGATTGTGGGAGAGGTGTGACGGCCCGGCGGCGCGGCAGCACACCGATCGCCACGACCGCCGCGAGCACGAAAACGGCGGCTGCAACGGCCAGGCCTAGGGCGTAGCCGTCGTTGAGCACGGCGGGGTCGTTGGTCGTGCCGGTGTGGTGCGCGGCGATCGTGGCCAGGGCCGCCAGGCCAATGGAACCGCCGAGTTGGCGGGAGCTGTTCATGAGGCCGGAGGCCATGCCGGCCTCGCGTGGGGCGACGCCGGTGGTAGCGGCGGCGGCGACCGGAGCCAGGACCAGTCCGGCGCCGACACTGGTGACGAGGGACGGGCCGAGCACATCGGTGAGAAAGCTGCCGTCGGGGCTGATGAGGGCGAACCAGGCCAAGCCCGCGGCGGCCAGCAGAGCGCCCGGTACCAGGGACACACGAGGGGTGCGTGACGTGGTGATGCGGGTCGCGACGATGGTTCCCGCGACCAAGCCCAGGGAGAAGGGCAGGAATGCTGTACCGGTCGCTGCGGCACCCATGCCCAGGACCTGCTGCATGTACAAGGACACGAAGTAGAACGCTGCGAACTGCCCGGCTGCGGCCAGGAACACCAGCACGTTCGCGCCGGCGACCCAGCGGCTGCGCAGCAGGCCGAGGCGCAGCAGCGGTGCGGCGACCCTTGACTCGGCGAAGACGAAGGCGGCCAGCAGTACGGCCGCGGCAGCGACGGTCGCCCACGTGAGCGGGGAACCCCAGCCAAGGGTGTCGGTGCGGACGACACCGAGCACCAGCAGCCCGACTCCACCGGTCGCCAGGACGGCGCCCAGCGCGTCCAGCCTTTCGCGCTGGGCAGGTGCCGTTCCGGCGGGCACCCCTGCAGGGATGAGCGCGAGAGCCGCCACCACGATGGGCAGGTTGATCAGCATGACCCAGCGCCAGCCCGCGTATTCGGTCAGGAGCCCTCCTGCCAGCACGCCCAGCGCCCCGCCTGCGGCGTTCACCGCGCTCCACACCCCGAGCGCGCGGACGCGCTGGGGGCCTTCGGCGAAGGTGGTGGTGAGCATCGCCAGCGCGGCCGGTGCGACTGCGGCGGCGCCCAGGCCCTGACCGGCGCGTGCGGCGATCAGTTGCCAGGGATCTTCAGCCAGCCCGCCCGCCAGGGAGCACAGTCCGAAGACGGTCAGCCCCAGCACGAACATCCGGCGCCGGCCGTACAGGTCGCAGGCGCGGCCGCCCAGCAGCAGGAACCCGCCGAACGTGAGCGCGTACACGTGCACGACCCACGACAGGTCGAGCGGCGCGAATCCCAGGTGGGTGCGGATCGCAGGCAATGCGACGTTGACCACGGACATGTCCAGGGCGATGACGAACTGGGCGACGGCGGCTGCCGCCAGCACCACGCCTTGCCTCGCCCGCGAATTTTTATACATGTAAGAAAACTTAGCGCCGGATGATGGCCGCTGTCGACACCTGCGGGATGATGGGGGCATGCCGCAACCGTCCTCACCGCGCAAGACCCCGGGCCGACCTCCCCGTATCTCTCGAGAGGAGATCATCGAGACAGCACGCCGGATTGTGACCGAGTCAGGCGTGGAACGGCTGACGATGCGGCGGCTGGCCACGGAGGTCGGCAGTACGCCGATGGCGCTCTACCACCACGTCCGCGACAAGGAAGAGCTGCTCCTCCTCCTGCTGGACGACTACGCCGCGCGGACGCTGCACCGACCCGATTTGCCGGCCCATCCTGGCGAGCGGGTCATCGTCGCCGCCACGGCGATCCACGAGGCGCTCGCCGCCTGCCCGTGGATCGTGGAGGTGCTGACTGCCGACGATTTGCTGTCCACGAGCGCGCTGTGGTTTGTCGAGCAGATCGTTGACGGACTGGTTGAATGCGGCCTCTCCCTCGACCAGGCTGTGCACGGCTACCGTTCGATCTGGTACTACACAGCTGGAGAGATCGTGGTCAGGACAACAGCGGCCCGACGGCGCGCAGACGATGACCGTGCGACCTACCGGGAGCAAGTCTTCGCCGATCTCGACCCCAGCGAGCTACCCCGCTTGGCTCAGGCCGCGGGCCGCTGGACGCCACTGACCGCCGAGGACACCTACCAGGACGGGCTCCGGGCCCTGGTGGAGGGCCTTCTCGTCAGCCGCTGACGACTCGCCGCCGACGACGTGCCGGGCCGCTGACACCACGGCCTCAAGAGTCGGCAGACGATTCGTCCGCCGAGGACCTGGCCCGCCTCTCCCCGTTCCTCCGCCGCCACGTCAACAAGTTCGGCCGGTACTCCTACCAGCTCCCCGACCTGCCCGGGAGCCTGCGTCCGCTGCGTGAATCGGACACCACCGACGAGGAATGACGCCCGGCGCTGGCCCCGGGCTTCTGTCTCTGACCCCGGCCGCGAGTAGCGGTCGAGCTCGTTGTCAGTCGATGGCCTGATAGAGCGTGGTCCAGAAGTCGTTCATGGCACGCGGCGAATCCGGGGTGGACAGTCCGACCTGGGTGAGCAGGACTCCGGTGAGCTGGTTGGTCCTGTCTGCGTAGGCGGTGGTGCCGGTGCCGCCGAACCAGCCGAACTGGCCGATGGGCGCGTAGTCGCCGCGATGTGTGCGCACCGCCATCCCAAATCCCCAGCCGCCGTTCGACCCCTGGCCGGACGACAGGTGGGCGACGTTGCTGAACATGGCTTCCCGGGCAGCTAGCTGTCCGGGCGAGAGACGGTTGGTGGTCATCAGCTCCACGGCCGCCCGGGACAAGATCCGGTCACTCCCGTGCATCCCATGATTCAGCAGCATCTGGAAGTAGGCGTGGTAGTCGTCGGCGGTGGAGACCAGCCCGCCGCCGGCGCCCTGGAACGCGGGAGGCACGCTGGACCTTCCCCCTGCCGCCTCGTCCCACACGACGAACTCGCCGGTCTGCGGGTCGGGCCCGTACAGAGGCGGCAGTCGGTCGATCTTGTCGGCGGGCACGTGGAAGGCGGTGTCCTTCATCCCCAGCGGATCGAGGATACGTTCGCGCAGGAATGCCTCCAACGACTGTCCCGTGACCCGGCAGACAAGCACGCCGACCACCTCGTTGCTGAGGTCGTACTGCCACCGCACTCCGGGCTGGTACTGCAGCGGCAGCTCGCCGAGGCGGCGTATCCACTCGTCCGGCTCGGGCGCCGGCCCGGACGCGACGCTGTAGTCGAGACGCTCGAAGGTCGCGGCCCTGATCGGGGAAGACATCGACTCGAAGTCCACTCCGAGCCCGAAGGTGGAGGTGAGCAGGTCCCGTACGGTGATCGGCCGCTGTGCCGGCACGGTGTCGCCCAGCGGTCCGTCGGGCCGCCTCAGCACCTGCCGGTCGGCGAGTTCGGGCAGCCACTGATCCACCGGGTCGTCCAGCCGCAGCCGACACTCGTCGAGCAGGATCATCGCCGCCGCCATCGTGACCGGCTTGGACGTGGACGCCATCCGGAAGATCGTGTCCCGGCGCATCGGCGAGCCACCGTCATGACGCATCGTCCCGATCGCTTCGACGTGCGTCTGGCCGCCACGGCTGACCAGGGCGACAAGGCCGGGAATCTTCTTGGACTCTACGTGCCGTGCCAGCACCTCGCGCAGTCGGCGCAGCCCTCCGTCGGAGAAGCCGTTGTTGCTGGTTCCCATGATGAATCCCCTGTTTGCAGTGTGAGTTCTCACGGCGGCCCTGGTGGCTGCCTGGCCCTTCGAGCGGCCATGTGAAGAGCCTGGAGCCTTGACCCAAGGTCAAGGTCAACCCCCTATCGCGATCAAGTGGTGACCGGCACCGATCGCCGGGCGTCCCGGTCCTCCTCGGCGGCAGGGGGATGGGCTGGACCTGGTGCGCGCTATCCTCGCCCCTGTGATCGTCCGGACTTCCCGGCCGCCGCCAACGCGGTTCGCGAGACCGCAGCCGCCCACGACCTGGAGGTGCGTAGAGCCGATGGCAGACGGGCTCACGATCGGTCAGGCGGCGGCGTTCGTCGGTGTCACGATCAAGACCGTGCGGCACTATCACCGGCTCGGCCTGGTTGCCGAGCCCGAACGCGACGGTTCCGGCTATCGCCGATACCGATCGGACGAGCTGTTCCGGCTGGTCCAGGTCCGGACCCTGGCCGCAGCCGGCATGCCGCTGGCCGGGATCGGTCACCTGCTCGACGCCGATCCCAAGACGTTCGCCGCCACCCTGGACGACGTCCATCACCAACTCACCGAACGAATCGACGACCTGATCGCGCGCCGCGACAGGCTGCACCGTCTCGACCATGGCGACCGGGCCCTGCTGCCCGACCGAGCCTGCGCGGTCTTGGACCGACTCGCCGAACTCGGTTTCAGCCCCGACTACGTGGCCGGTCAACGGGAGGCCCTGGTCCTGGCCCGGGCACTGGTCCCGGAGATCTTCGACAGCTTCCTGACCCGGCTTGGACATTCACTTGACGATCCCGAGTCCGTCGAGCTGACCAAACGCGGCTGGGATGCGAGGTCCTGGGATCCGGACGACCCGCGGATCGAGGGCTGGCATCCACGCTTGCCGACAAGCTGCTGGCCAACCGCGCGCTGCTGGCGATGCCGACCGGGTTTCAGGACCAACCCGACGCCGCCTCCCGGTACGGAATGGTCAACCACCACCGGGAAGACCGGTCACCGTCCATCGCCCGGTTGAACACGCTGATCGAGGCGAAGCTGCGCGCAGCCGGCATCGCCGTTCCGCATCAGTGACGGCCGCCCGGCAGACACTGCGGTGAGACGCCCCCTCATCCCGCCGCGTCCGAACCAGGATGTGCCCGGCGGACGCTGGTGCAGGCCGCGGACACCGTCTGAGACGTGATCCACCGGTTCCACGAGATCGGCCTGTCCTGCCTAGTGCCGCATCAGGCAACGTTCGTCCTGGGCGGTCTGCGACGATGACGCCATGGACGAGGAAGCCATTCCCGTTCTTCGCATCGAGAACGCTGCTGCGGCGATCGCTTGGTACGAGCGGCTGGGCTTCGCCAAGCAGCGGGAACACCGCTCCGAACCGCGATTTCCCGCGTTCGTCGAGGTCGCCCGGGGCGGGGTGCGGTTGTTCTTGTCGGAGCACAAGGGCGATGCCCGCCCCGACACGTTGGTCTACCTCCGCGTTGGTGATGTCGAGGCCATCGCCTCCGAGACGGCAACCGGCTGCGGATCGGCACGCCGACGGAATGACACTCGCCGGCAGTGCGCAGCAGGGAAGCTGTGCTGGTGGCTGAGCGAGTACGCGTCAGCGAGATCGATGACGACGAGGGGCAGCGCCTGCTGCGGATCATCCGCCGGGGCAGCGGTTCGCGGGCGCAGATGGTGCTGCTGTCCGCGCAGGGCATGCCGGTGGCGAAGATCGCCGAGGTGACCCCTCACCTGGTGCCATAGCCGAGGGACGGTCAGGGAGTACGTCGGGCAGCCGGCGCCTGGCCCTGCCCGCAGGGGACGCGCCGCTCCTCCCGGGCCGGCGCATGACGGCTGTTGCGCACGGCCCGGCTCGACGCAGGACGGCGTACACCGCCGGCCAGGCACTCATCAACGCTACGAGCAGGGCAGCAGCAGAAACGACCGGCAAAAGGACGCGAGCCCACACCGGTTGGCTGAAGATTGCGGCCGTGGTGGCCAGGACACAGATCAGCAGCCACGCTGCTGCCGTAAGCAGGTGCTGCTGCGGTCGTTGCTGTCTCACGCCCTGCCACCCGAGCCGTAAGGGGATTGCCATCCTCATCGTGATCGACGTCTTCATACCGTAAGACACCGGTAGACGGCTTTTGCAGACCGGTGGAACAAGCGCTGGATCTCCAGCGGTGCCTCTTCGACTACCCGGCCTGCGCCCGGCACATCCCTGCCCGCCCACGACAACCCTGGGCTCTCCCGCCCGAATACTGACAGCTTGTGTGTCCGTCGCAACGACGCTGAGGATCCACCGCATGGCTCACGACACCACCCCCATCCCCTAGAGATCGTCTTCAAAGGTGGCCAGGTGATGAGGGATCATGCATGCCGTGGTGCGTCGTCATGAGCTTTCGGATGCCGAGTGGGCGGTGTTGTCGCAGTTCCTGCCGAGTTCGGGGACTGCGGGGCGGCCCCGTTTGGACGATCGGGTGGTACTGAACGGGATCGTGTGGAAGCTGCGGACCGGATCGGCCTGGCGTGATGTGCCGGAACGCTATGGCTCCTGGCAGACCTTGTACACGCGTTTCCGCAGGTGGGCGCTGGACGGCACGTTCTCGCGCATGCTGCG
>NZ_JBVKAH010000014.1:0-94943 GCF_055598725.1 Streptomyces sp. NPDC039423 | reverse complement strand
TGTAGGCGCCTTCCAACCGGTCGTTCGCACCCTTGGCTTGACCCACGGTGGTACCCCCCCCACACGCCACTGCAGGACGGAACCCCCCCGTCCGGCACGACCGGACGGGCCGGTCCCGTCGCATCGGGGGCGGCGGCCGGGCGCCGGTGGGCGCCGGGCCGGGGGCAACACGGGCGCCGGCGGTGGAAAAAGTTCGCGGTGGGCGGCAACCCCCGCGCGACTCGCGCGTCGTGCGGGGGTGAAGGGCGTGATCCCGCGCCCCCGTACCCAGTCGGGAGAACCACCGTGCCCCATCTGAAGCGCGCAGTCGTCACCGTCGCCGTCGCCGGCGCACTCACCGCCGTCGCCGTGCCCGCCCGGGCGTCGGCGGGACCGGCCGCCACGCCCTCGGCCGCGCCCTCCCCGGTCACCTCCGCCGTGCCCTCGGCGGCCCCGTCCCCCACCACCAGCGCCCGGCCGGGCACCCCCGCACCGGCCGCTCCCACCCCCGCCCCCGTCACCACCAGCGTGCTGCCCACCGCTCCTCCGACCTCCGCGCCGACCTCCGCGCCGACCCCCGCACCGACCGCCACCCCGACCCTCCCGCCCTCGCCGGCCGCCAGCGTGCCGCCGGGCGCCACCCCGCCGCCCGGGGCCGCACGGCCCTCCGCCGGCCCCGAACTCGCGCACACCGGCGGCTCGGGCGCCACGGACGCCGCCATCGGGGCGGGGGCCGCCGGGCTGATCGCGCTGGGGGCCGGGACCGTGTTCGTGGTGCGGCGGCGCTCGCTCCGCTGACGTGCTCGCCCTGAGGAACCCCGTGCCGCACCACGCCCCGCCGCTGTTCCACCCCGCCGTGCACCGGTTCACCCGGGCACGGCGGGGTGGCGGCCGGGGCGTGCGTGCGGTGTTGCGCGCCCTGCTGCTGCCCCGCGACCGGGCCGCCGCTCCGGCCGGTCACCCGCTCGCGGCCCACCCCGCACCGGCGCCGCACGGGGCGGTGCCGGACCCGGCCGTGACGGACCGGGCGGTGGCGCACGGGGCGGTGCCCCAGGAGCCGCCGCCCACCGTCACCGCCCTCTACCACGCGCACCGCCTCGCCATGGTGCGTCTCGCGGTGCTGCTCGTGGACGACCTGGCCACCGCCGAGGACGTCGTCCAGGACGCCTTCACCGCCCTGTACCGGCGGCACGGCGAGCACATCACCGAGGTCGACAACGCGCTGGGCTATCTGCGCACCGCCGTGGTGAACACCTCCCGTTCGGTGCTGCGGCGCCGCCGGACCGCCCGCGCCTGGACACCGCCCGCCACGGCCGACGTCCCGTCCGCCGAGGAGCACGTGGTGCTAGACGAGGCGCACCGCGAGGTGCTCGCCGCGCTGGGCCGGCTCACCCCGCGCCGCCGCCAGGTCCTGGTCCTGCGGTACTGGGCCGACCTCAGCGAGGCGGAGATCGCCCGGACCCTCGGGATCAGCCGGGGCGCGGTCAAGTCGAACGCCAGCCGCGCCCTGGACGCGCTGGAACGGATCCTGGAGGGACGGATATGACGGCCTACGGGGAACCGGGGCAATGCCCGGAAGCCGGACGCCCCGTGGAGCACCGGCTCCGTCGGGCGCTCGAGGCACGGGCGGAGTCGGTGACCGTACGGGACCTCCGTCCGGCCGCGCCGCCCCGTACCGCCCGCCCGCGGGCGTGGTGGCGGCCGGCCCCGGCGTCCCGGCGCGGTGTCGCGGGCCTGGCCGGCCTCGCGGCCGCGGCCCTGGCGTGCGCGGCCTACCTGGCGCTGACGCCCGGGACGCCCGGCCCCCGGCCCGCCCCGCCCGCCGACCCGCCGGGCATGACCTCCCCCGCTCCCGCCCCGACACCGACCCCGGACCCCGACCCGGTGCCGGGCACCCCCACTCCCGGCACGCCGACGCCCGGCACGTCGTCACCGGGCAGCCCGACACTCGGCGTCCCCGCGCCCGGCACGCCGACACCCGGCACCGGCCCCTCGTCGCCGGATCCGGAACAGGACCCGGGACCGGGCCGGGCTCCGGACCAAAGCGCGTCCCCCAGCCCGGTCCCGAGCACCCCGCGGGCGACCCGGCCGGCCACCAGCCCGCCGCCCCCGAGCACCGCGGAGCCGTCCGCCGCCACCCCTCCCTCCCCCGGAGCCACCGGCTAGGCCATCGACCGCGCCCACCGGAAGCCCCGGCGGGGCAACGCGGTGGCGGGGCCGGCCGGCCGGTGCCGACGGGAGCGCCCGTGGCAGTGGACGAGCAGAAGGACCGGCCCGACCTGGCCGACTGACCCCCGTCACGTGCGGACGATCTCCGCGGCACCGAACGAGACGTCGAAACGGTCGCACCAGATGCTCACGCTCGTGTACGCCGACACATCGAGGTCCGCCGGCAGCGGATAGTTCTGGTCGCCCTTGTTCCCCTTGAGCTGGGCAAGGTTGACGTACTTCCCGTCGTCGAAGAGGCCCCAGCCGGCCTTCCCTTCCTTCACCGGTGCGTCGCTCAGCCACACGCGCAGGTCGGGGCCGTTGCTCGTGTCGAGGCCTTCGAGGCGGAGCGTGTGGGTGCCGTCCGCGAGCCGGACGATCCTCGCCGTGCCGGTCGTCGTGTGTTCGTGACTCACGAACGAGCCCTGCGCCACGGTGGTCGGGCCGGCGGGTGCCGTCGACGGCGTCACGGTCGCGGAGGACGACGGACTCGTGGGCACCGTCCCCGTCGGTGTGGCCGCGGAGGGCAGCGCCTCGTTGACGGTCTCGTCCACCCACAGCGCCCAGGGCTTGAACCACACCAGACCCGCCACCACGATCACCGCGGTGATGGCCACCGCCCCCGCCCACCACTGCTTCTTCGTGACACGCCCCACGGCGCACCTCCTTCGGACAGCACGACTTCTCCAGGCCATCCAACGCGACCGGAGGCGCGGGCGGGAGGTCCGGCCCGATGACGAAAGCCTTACGGCACGGCGCGGCGGCCCCGGAACCCGCGGACGGTCCGTAGCGTCGCGTCCATGCGCGTACTCGTCACAGGAGGAGCCGGCTTCATCGGCTCGCACATCATCGCTTCGCTCCGCCGGGCCGGCCACGAGCCGGTCGTGCTGGACGCCCTGCTGCCCAGCGCGCACCCCACCGCCCCCGACCCGCCCGAAGTGGAGTTCCTGCACGCGGACGTCCGCGACGCCACGAGCACCCGGGTGGCGCTGCGCGGCGTCGACGCGGTCTGCCACCAGGCCGCCATGGTCGGCCTCGGCAAGGACCTCGCCGACACGCCCGCATACGTGAGCTGCAACGACCTCGGTACGGCGGTGCTTCTCGCGGCGATGGCGGACACCGGCGTGCGGCGACTCGTCCTCGCCGGGTCGATGGTGGTGTACGGGGAGGGGAGGTACGAGTGCCCGCGTCACGGAGTCGTCCGGCCCGGCCCCCGCCGCCCGGAGGACCTGGAGGCCGGGCACTTCGAACCGCGTTGCCCCGTCTGCGGCTCCGAGCTCGCGCCCGGCCTGGTCGGCGAGGGCGCGCCGGCCGACCCCCGCAACGTGTACGCCTCGACGAAGCTCGCCCAGGAGCACCTGGCCGCCGCGTGGGCACGATCGGTGGGCGGGACGGCGGTCTCGCTGCGCTATCACAACGTCTACGGGCCCGGGATGCCCCGGGATACCCCGTACGCCGGGGTGGCCTCCCTCTTCCGCTCGGCGCTCGCCCGCGGCGAGGCCCCTCGCGTCTTCGAGGACGGCGGCCAGCGCCGGGACTTCGTCCATGTACGGGACGTGGCGGCGGCCAATGTGCTGGTGCTGGAAGCCGCGGGCGGGCTGCCGGCCGGTGCCCTCACCGCGTACAACACCGGCAGTGGAGACCCGCACACGGTGGGCGGGATGGCGGCGGCGCTGGCCCGGGCGCACGGCGGCCCCCAGCCGGTGGTCACCGGAGAGTTCCGGCTCGGCGACGTGCGGCACATCACCGCGGACTCGTCGCGGCTGCGGCGCGAACTCGGCTGGCACCCGGATGTCGATTTCGACGAGGGAATGGCGGAGTTCGCCCGGGCCGGGCAGCGGGCCTCGGCGGACGGCGCGGTCAGCCGGTGGCCGCGGGCAGGGTGACCTCGAAGCGGCAGCCGCCGGGCACGTTGCGCACCTCGGCGCGGCCCGCGTGCGCTTCGACGATGCCGCGGACGATGGCGAGGCCGAGGCCGGCCCCGGCCGGCGGGGTGCGGGCCTCGGTGCCGCGCCATCCGGTGTCGAATACGCGGTCCAGGTGCTCGTCGGGGATGCCGCCGCAACCGTCCGTGACGGAAAGGACGACGGCGCCGTCCCGGTGTTCGGCGGCCACCGCGACCGTGCCGTCGGCGGGAGTGTGGCGGATGGCGTTGACCAGGAGGTTGGCGAGGACGCGGGTCATCTCCTTGCCGTCCACCTCGACCGGGACGGCCGCGACCCCCTCCCCCAGCAGCCGCACGCCCCGTTCACGGGCGAGCGGGTCGGCGCCGCTCAGGGCGTCGTCGACCAGGTCGTACACGGACATCCGGCTGCGGCTGAGGGTCAGCGCTCCGGCGTGGATGCGGGAGAGTTCGAAGAGGTCGGTGACCATGGCGGTGAGGCGCTCGACCTCGGTGCGGATCCGGCGGTGGTAGCGGGCGGGGTCGGCCGCCATTCCGTCCTCCAGGGCCTCCGCCATCGCCCGCAGTCCCGCGAGCGGGGTGCGCAGGTCGTGGGAGATCCAGGCGACGAGTTCCCGACGGGACGCCTCCAGGGAACGCTCCCGGCGCCGGGAGGCGTCGAGCTTGGCGCTGGTGGCGGCCAGTTCGCGGGTGAGGGCGGCGAGTTCGGCCGTGGCGGCTCCGTCGGGCGCGGAGAAGCTGCCCCCGTCGCCGAAGTCGCGTGCGGCGCGGGCCAGCGCACGGCTGCGGGCCACCACCCACCGGCCGAGGACGAGGGCGGTGCACAGGGACACCAGGGCGGCCATGGCGACCACGACGGTCACCACCCACAGGTCGTGCGCGGACAGGAACATCGCCTGGGCGACGGCGAGTGTTCCCGCGAGCATCGCCGACACCGTCACGGCGGCCACGACGGCGAGGGACACCGCGACCGAGCGGTGGCGTACGAGGCGGAGCGCGACCGCCCCGGCGATTCCGGCGAAGACGGCTCCGGCCAGGGCGAACGCGGCGATGAGCAGGACGTCCTTCATACCGTGGTGTTCTCCGTCCGCTCCGCTTCGAAGCGGTAGCCGACGCCCCACACCGTCCGGATCAGGGACGGCCGGGCCGGGTCGTCCTCGATCTTGGCGCGCAGCCTGCGGACGTGCACGGTCACGGTGGAGAGGTCACCGAAGTCCCAGCCCCACACCCGGCGCATCAGATCCTCCCGGCTGTGCGCCGCGCCGGGGCGCTCCATGAAGTACGTCAGGAGATCGAACTCCCGCAGAGTGAGCGCGAGTTCCACGCCGGCACGGCTGGCCCTGCGGGTCACGGGGTCGACGGACAGGTCACCGGCGCGCAGCACTCCCCGGGACGCGGCCGGAGCCGCCGGGCGGCTGCGGCGTATCACCGATGCGACGCGCAGGACGAGTTCGCGCGGGCTGAACGGCTTGGTGACGTAGTCGTCCGCGCCCACTTCCAGCCCTGTGATGCGGTGCTCCTCGTCCCCACGGGCCGTCAGCATGATCACCGGCACGGGCCCGGCGGACCGCAGCCGGCGGCACACCTCGAGGCCGTCCAGGCCGGGCAGCATCAGGTCGAGGACGACGAGGTCGGGCCACCGCTCTCCGGCTCGGCGCAAGGCGTCGAGGCCGTCGGCCGCGTGTTCGACGGAGAAGCCGGCCCGTTCCAGGTAGCCGGTGACGACCTCGGCGACCGTCGGGTCGTCGTCCACCACCAGGATCCGGCCCCCGCTGTCCGGGACGATGCGCTCACTCATGCCGCACAGCCTCGCATCCGCTCCCGCGCGGCAGCCACGGCCACCCGGCGGACGTCGTGCGCCGTCCGTGTTTCGTAAGGACTTCCAGGGCCCCGAAGCGCCCTGCGATTCCTACGGTGAGAGCCGTGACCACCATGACCGCAGATGTCGTCCTTCCCTGTCTCGACGAGGCCGAGGCCCTGCCGTGGGTGCTGACCCGCATCCCCGCCGGATGGCGGGCGATCGTCGTCGACAACGGCTCCACCGACGGTTCCGCCGCACTCGCGGCCCGCCTCGGTGCCACCGTCGTGCACGAGCCCGGACGCGGCTTCGGCGCCGCCTGTCATGCCGGACTGCTCGCCGCCGAAGCCGAGTTCGTCTGCTTCTGCGACTGCGACGCCTCCCTCGACCCCAGCCTGCTGCCCGGCCTCGCGCGTTCCGTGGCCGACGGCTCCGCCGACCTCGTCCTCGGCCGCCGCCGCCCCACCGCACGCGGCGCGTGGCCGGCCCACGCCCGGGCCGGGAACCTCGCGCTGTCCCGACTCCTCCGCCGTCGCACCGGGCTGCGGCTGCGCGATCTGGGGCCCATGCGGGTGGCCCGGCGCGAGGCGCTCCTCGCTCTCTGTCTCTCCGACCGGCGCAGCGGCTATCCGCTCCAGATGGTCGTCCGGGCCGCCGACGCCGGCTGGCGGGTACGGGAGGTGGACGTGCCCTACCTCCCCCGTGCCGGCCGCTCCAAAGTCACCGGCACCTGGAAGGGCACCTGGCAGGCCGTGCACGACATGCGCCGCGTACTGGACGAGCCGGCGCCGGCCGGTGGTGAGCGCCCGTGACCACCCTCCTCGTCATCGCCAAGCAGCCCGTGCCCGGCCGGGTCAAGACCCGGCTCACTCCACCGTTCCCGCCCGAGGCGGCCGCCGCCCTGGCCGAGGCGGCCCTCGCCGACACGCTCGCCGCGGTTCTCGGGGTCCCCGCCGAGCGGCACGTCCTCGTGCTCGACGGGCAGCCCGGCGCCTGGCTGCCATCAGGGTTCCGGCTCGTCCCGCAGGTGACGGGCGGGCTCGACGTACGGCTCGCCGCCGCGTTCGCCGCCTGTGACGGTCCGGCGCTTCTCATCGGCATGGACACCCCGCAGGTCACCCCCGCTCTGCTGGCCCCGGCTCTGTGCTGGGACACGTGCGACGCGTGGTTCGGCCCCGCGGCGGACGGCGGCTTCTGGGCCCTCGGCCTCGCCTCCCCCGATCCCGCCCTCCTGCTCGGCGTCCCGATGTCCCGCCCCGACACCGGCACCGTCCAGTACGAGCGGCTGCGCGCGGCCGGGCTGCGGATCGGCACCCTGCCCGTGCTGCGGGACGTGGACACCGCCGGGGACGCGCGCCTCGTGGCGGACGGGGCGCCGGGCAGCCGCTTCGCCGCCCTGCACTCCGCGCTGACCGGAACGGCGCCGGCGGGAGCGGGCGCGTGACCGCGACGACGGCCTGGCGCGCCGACCCGTACGGCGACGCCCTGCGCACCGGGCGGGGCCCGCTCTTCCTGCGCCGCGACGACGGATGGCTCCTGCCTCTGGAGGTCGAGCGCTGGTGCGGGGCACCCGACCGCGCGGACCGTTCCGTCCTGGACCGCTGCCTCGGCACGGTCCTCGACGTGGGCTGCGGACCGGGGCGGCTCGTCGCCGCCCTAGGGGGCCGCGCGCTGGGTGTGGACGTCAGCCCGGAGGCGGTCGCCCGCACCGAGCGGCTCGGCGCGACGGCCCTGTGCCGCTCGGTCTTCGACCCGCTGCCTGGCGAAGGACGCTGGGACACGGCCCTGCTCATCGACGGCAACATCGGAATAGGCGGAGACCCCGCCGCTCTGCTGCGCCGCATGCGGCAAGTGGTCGCCGGCTCCGGCCGGGTCATCGCGGAATGCGTGCCCCTGGACGTCGACGAGCGCTGCGAGGTGCGGGTGGACGACGGGCGGGGAGGGCGGGGCGCGCCGTTCCCCTGGGCCCGCACAGGCGTACGCGCGCTGTCCGCGCACGCGGCCGCCACGGGCTGGACGGTGGCCGAACGATGGGACCTGTGGGGCCGTCACTTCGTGGCCCTCACCGGTCGGTCGTCGTCCGGCTCCGCCGAGGGCGCCTCCGCCACCGCCGTACGAGGATCATCGCCACCGCCACCACGACCACCGCCGCGAGGACGATCGCCAGGTTCCGTCCGTACGGCAGCGGCAGCGCGGAGGGGTTCGGCGGCTCCCCCGGCCGGACCAGCAGCGGCAGCGTGACCAGCACCAGGCTCCCCGCCACGACCAGCGCCCCGCGCGCCACGCCCCGCTCGGGACGCCCGGCGAGCAGCAGGCCGACGGCGAGGACCAGCGGGGCGAGGATCCCGTCGTGCAGGACCACCGCCCCGGCCAGCCACACCAGCACGTCCAGCGGATCCGGCTGGTCCGCCACGCGCCACGCCCCGATGCCGATCAGGACGAGCCCCAGACCACCGACCCCGTACCGGAACACGCTCGCCGTCCTCACAGCACCTCCAGACGGTGAACCCACTTGGTCTGGAGCACGCCTGGCCGGCCGGGGGCGATGATCCGCGCGGGGAAGCCGTGGTCGAGGGAGAGGGGCTGCCCGTTGAGGGTCAGTGCGAGGAGCGTGAGCGGATCGTCCGTGTAGTCGGCGCCCATCTCCATCACCCGGTAGGCACCGCTCACCTCCAGCGAGGTCACCCGCACGGCGACGGAGCCGGGCCGCACTCCGGCCCGCTCCACCAAGTCCCGTACCCGCACTCCTCCCCAGTGCGCCTCGACGCTCCAGCCCTCGACGCAGGCGATCGGCAGCCGGACCCGGGTCCGGGGCAGGGCTCGCAGCGCGTCAAGTGACAACGTGTACGCGCGGGGCCCGACGACCTCCAGCCTCCACTCCCCCAGACCGCGCGCCGAGACACCGGCCGCGGCGGCGGTCCGGTTGACGGGCAGGCCCTGCGGGCCGTGATCCGGGTGCCGGGGGGCGAGCAGGTCGAACGCCTTCAGCGGCGTGAAGGACTGCCCCACCGTCGTCAGCGTCACCACACCCACGGCAGCGCCCGCGCCCAGCAGCAGCGAGCGGCGGTCGGGTCCGTCCTCGGCCGGCAACGCCAGCGTCCCTGCCGACCGCCGGCTCCAATGGGCCACGATCTCCGGGGCCTTGACGGCGATGTGGAGCAGGATCGACCCCGCCGCGATCCAGGCGACGGCGAAGTGCACGGGCACGAACGAGAAGGGCCACGGATACCACTCCACGATGTTGAGCAGCCCGGACAGCACCTGGAACACGGCCGAGGCGACCAGGACCGCGACGGACACCCGCTCCAGGGCGTGCCGGACGGACCGGACCGGCGGCCACACGAACAGCCGCGGATACACCGCCCAGAGCTTGGCCAGGAGCAGCACGATCGCCGCCAGTCCCGCGGCGACATGCAGCCCCTGGGTGAGCCGGTAGCCCCAGACCGGCCGGGTGGGCAGATCGTCGGCGAGCGAGGCCGGCGGGTGCTGGAGATAGTGGCTGACGAGGCCGGTCGCGAAGCAGACGGCGAAGGCCACGCCGAGCCACCGGCCGACGGAGGTCGCCGTTCGCGCGTCGTGGAGACGGCCGGTGAAGGCGGGCGGGGCGAACCGCCGCGGCCAGTGCATGCGGGAGGTCATGACGTCCATGACAGCGCCGCTCGCCTCTGTACGGAGGCTTCGACACCTTACGAAACCCGAACGCCCCGACGGGTCGCCCGGCGCGCGGCCGTGAGCGCTGCCAGGCTGCGCCCATGCTCCGTGCCCGCCGACTCGCCGTCACCACCCTCCTGATCGCGGCCCTGACCACCGCCTTGACGGTGCTGCTCCGCGGGGACACCCTCGGGGTCCCTTTCCTGACGGCTTACGCGGCATGCTGGGCGCTGTTCGCGACAGGCGTGGTCGCCCTGCGCCGGGTCCCTGCCCACATGGTCGTCCCGCTCGTGCTCGCGGGAGCGGTCGCCGTCACCGCCACCGGCCTCGTGGCAGCGCCGCGTACCAGCACGGACTCGTACCGGTACGCGTGGGACGGCCGGGTGCAGGCGGCCGGGATCTCCCCGTACGACCACGCCCCCGCCGACCCGGCCCTGGCCCGACTGCGCGACGCGTGGCTCTTCCCCGGCCCCGCCGCCTGTGCGCACGGCCGCGAGCTCGCCGCGCTGGCCGACGGCGGATGCACCCGCATCAACCGGCCGGCCGTCCACACGATCTACCCGCCCGTCGCCGAAGGCTGGTTCCTCCTGGTGCACGCCCTCGCGCCGGCCGACACCCGCCACAAGGCGCTCCAGACCGGCGCCGCCGTCCTGTCCCTCGCGGTGACCGGCCTGCTGGTCGCCGTCCTGCGACGGTGGGGCGATCCCCGGCAGGCCTCCTGGTGGGCCTGGTGCCCGGCCGTCCCCGTCGAGGCCGTCAACAACGCCCACGCCGACGTCCTCGCCGTCCTCTTCTCGGTCGCCGCCCTGGCCGTCGTCGCCCGCCGCCGCGTCACCGGCGGCATCCTGCTCGGCCTCGCCATCGCCGCGAAACTGCTGCCCGCCGTCCTCCTCCCGGGCGCGCTGTCCGGAGTGCGGCGGCCACGGACGATCCTGGCGGTCGTGGCCCCGGCGGTGACGGTCGTCGGGATGCTCTACCTCCCGTACGTCCTGCTCTCCGACGGCTCCGTCCTCGGCTATCTGGGCGGCTACGCACAGGAGGAGGGCTACGACGACGCGGGCGCGGGCAGTCGGTACGCCCTGCTGCGCCTCGTCCTGCCCGACGCGTGGGCGCCCGCCGCCGTCCCGCTCGTCATGACGGCGGCGACGCTCACGGTCTGGTGGCGCGGCGACCCCGAACGCCCCTGGCGCGGGGCCCTGCTCACCACCGGAACGGCCTTCCTCCTCCTGACCCCCGGCTACTCCTGGTACGCACTCCTGCTCGTCGCTCTCGTCGCGCTGGACGGCCGATGGGAGTGGCTGGCCGTCGCCGTCGCCGGCGCCGTCTCCTACCTCGCGGGGCCGGACATCGGGGCCGGGGTGGTGACCGGGGCATACGGAGCGGCGGCACTCATGGCGGGTGCGGGCTCGTGGGCCCGGAGGACCGCTGCCCAAAAACGATCTCGAGGCCGTACCGGATGCTTCCGATACGGCCTCTGACCTGCGTAAAAGCAAGTCGGGACGACAGGATTTGAACCTGCGACCCCTTGACCCCCAGTCAAGTGCGCTACCAAGCTGCGCCACGTCCCGATGCGCGCGTCCGGTGGCTTTCGCCGAGGGGCGGCGCGCAAGAAGAAGATTACCTCACTCCGGGGCGGGGTTCGTGTCGCGGGTCGGGCGGGCGTGGCCGGGGCCGCGCGGGCGGGTGACAATCGGGAGGTGGACAGGACGCGGAGGGACCGGGACGAGGAGGGGCGGGCACGCAACGCGCGTCCCCGGGACGGGCTGGGGCGCCCCCTGCCCTACGGCCGGGAGGGGGTGGAGCGGCAGCCCGAGGGGGTGGTGCGCACGCCCGACGGGACCGTGCGGGACGCCCAGCGACTGCTGGACGCCGGGATGCCCTTCCACGCCCACGAGGTCCTGGAGGACGCCTGGAAGTCCGGCCCGGAGGAGGAGCGGGAACTATGGCGGGGGCTGGCGCAGCTCGCGGTCGGCCTGACCCACGCCGCCCGCGGCAACACGGCGGGCGGCGCGCGGCTGCTGCTGCGGGGCGCGGACCGGATCCTCGCGTTCGGGGACCGTCCGCACGGGATCGACGTGGACGGTCTGGCCGCCTGGGCGCGGGCGCTGGCGGCGCGGCTGGAGGCGGGGGCGGCCGGAGAAGCGTCCGGGGCGGTGGACCCGGCGGCGGAGGCACCACGGCTGCGGGGTTGACGGGGCGGGCGGCCGGTGGGGGCGGGCATGGCGCGGTGCGGTGCGGACGAGCCCGCCTAGGGAGTGTCCGGAAAGTATCGGCGTCCGCCCGGAGGGCGGGGGCCGCGGTGTCCGGGTGCGTGCGATCGCAAGGCGGAGGAGGGAGTCATGGCGGTGGGGGCACCTCCCGTGCCCGAAGGGCTACGAGGGACCATGGCGACCGACGACAACGCCGCGAGCGCGCGTGCAGGACACCGCGGGCCAGGCGAGACTTTGCGGACACGACCTAGGTCGTCCAGGTGACGTGGAGGGTCTCGGGCGAGCGGTGGATGAGGGTGGGCCGCATCCGGGTGGAGTGGTCGGCGGCGAGCGCGAGGTCCGGCAGGCGGCGGGTGAACAGCTCCAGGGTGAGCCGCAGTTGGGCGCGGGCGAGCTGGGAGCCGGGGCAGCCGTGGGTGCCGTGACCGAAGGCGACGTGGCGGACGTGGGGACGGGTGAGATACCGGGTGATGTCGAAGGTGTCGGCGCGTTCGTAGCGGTCCTCGTCGCGGTTGGCGGAGCCGTACGCGACGAAGAGGGAGGCCCCGGCGGGCAGGCGGGTGCCGGCGAGGGTGACGGGGCGGGTGGTGGTGCGGCGGAAGCCCTGCACGGGGCCGTCGTGGCGGAGGGCCTCCTCGACGGCCGCGGGTATCAGCTCGGGCCTGGCCCGGAGGAGTTCCCACTGTCCGGGGTGCGCCAGCAGGTGGAGCAGGGTGGTGCCGATGAGCGCGGTGGTGGTGAGGTGCCCGGCGATGAGGAAGTTCCGGAGGGTGGACACCAGTTCGCCGCGCTGGTCGCGGGTGAGTTCGCCGGCGCCGGGGGCGAGTGAGGCGACGAGGGAGGAGCACAGGTCGTCGCGGGGGTGGGCGCGGCGGTCGCGTACGTAGCCGTCCAGGAGGTGCTGGAGGGCCACGACGTCCTCGGCGGCGGCGACCTGCTCGTCCTCGCCCAGGGGCCGGAACAGCAGTTGTTCGGCGCGGTGTCCGCCGCGTACGGCGAGCGGGACGTCGGCGGGGTCGAGGCCGAGGAGCCGCCCGACGACCGCGCCGGGGAGCCGCTCGGCGTAGGAGGCCATCAGTTCGGTGCGGCCGTGCGCGGCGAAGCCGTCGACCAGGTCGTCGGCGACCTCGGCCGCGTACGGCAGCAGCGCGGTGACGCGGGCGGTGGACAGGCCGCTGTTGAGCGGGGCGCGGTGGCGCCGGTGGGCGGCGCCGTCGGCGGTGACGACGGTCGGGCGGTTGCCCAGGCCCCGGGCGAGGACGGCCAGCGCGGCCGGGCCGGGGACGGCGTCGGGGCGCAGGGCCCCGGCGGAGGAGAAGTCCTCGGGGCGCAGCAGCACCTCGCGGACGTCCGCGTCGCGGGCCACGAGCCAGGCGTCGAGTTCGGGTACGTGCAGGAGGCCTTCGGCCCGCCGGGCGCGCGCGTACAGGGGGTACGGGTCGCGCTGGAGGGCGTCGAGCGCGGCGAACGGCACCGGTGGGGCGGCGGGGACGCGCGGCCGGGCGGACGGCCCTTCGAGGGGTGCGGTGGATAACGCGGGTGGCTCGACTGACGTGGCCGGCGGACCGGCCGGTGGTACGGACGGCCCTTCGAGGGGTGCGGTGGATAACGCGGGTGGCTCGGCCGGGGGTGCGGGCGGCCCTTCAAGGGGCGCGGTGGGGTGGGCCGCCGGGCACGCCGCGGGGGGCACGGGAGGCGTCGGGGGGCCGGTGGGGGTGGTGGGGTTCATGCGGCGCCTCCGGACGGCAGGGTGGGGAGCACGGGCGGTCCGGCCATGGTGCCCCAGGCGCGCGGCGGCGGGAAGACGGCGGGGTGGCCGTCAGGAGCCGGCGGGGGCGATCCCGAGGGCCGGGAGGATCACCGCTTCGACGTAGGCGGGCAGGGCGTCCTCCTCGCCGAACCGGTCCTCGAAGAGCCGCTCGATACGCAGGACGCCCAGGAAGCCGGGGGCGACGAAGGCGATGGCCGGGTTGTCGGCGGCGATCTCGCCGCGTTCGACACCGCGGCGCAGCATCGCGTCCAGGGCGGCGACCTCCGGGGCGATGACCGTCTCGCGCAGCGCCCGGCGGAGGTCCGGGTGCTGGAGGTAGGCCTGGCCGACGGCTTCCATCAGCTCGGTGTCGCGGCCCCGGCGCCCGGCGGCGGCGACCGCGGCCGCCCGCAGGTCGCCCGCCAGGGAGCCGGTGTCGATACCGGTGAACAGGCTGCACCGGCTCTTGTCCAGCGCCGCGGTCACCAGCTGGGACTTGGTCTTCCACTGGCGGTAGAGGGTGGCTTTACCGCACTTCGTGCGGGCGGCGACACCCTCCATGGTCACGGCGTCGTAGCCGCCCTCGCGCAGCAGGTCGAGCACCGCCCCGTACAGCTCCTGTTCGCGCTCCGGGCTGATCCTGCTGCGGCGCGCGGCGGCCGTGGCGGCCTGCGTGGACATCGGTTCCTCCACGGGTGCGGGCGGTGTCTGTGCATGTACGAGAGTAAGCGCCGGGCAATCGAGACGCAAACGTCTCGATACGCTTGCGTCTCGATAGGATCGGATCTACGCTTTCACTCGTTTGCTTCCGTTTTGATCTGCGAATGAGGCCGGAGAATGGCTACCGGGACCGCCGGGATACGCCCTGCCGAGCCGGAGACGACCGATGTGCCGCGGCCGCCCCTGGTCCGGGAACTGGTGCTGGTGACAGCGCTGTTCCTCGTATACAAGTGCGGCCGGCTCGTCGCGAACGGGCACGAGGCGCGGGCCTTCGGCAACGCCGGCCGGGTGTGGGACCTGGAGCGGGCCGTCCACCTGCCGGGTGAGGGCGGCGTGCAGGACCTGCTGCTGCACGGCGGGGCGGTCGTCCGGGCCGCCAACGCCTACTACGCGTGGATCCACTTCCCGGCCACCGTGGCCTTCCTGGTCTGGCTGTACTGGCGCCGGCCCGGCCACTACGTCTGGGCGCGCCGCGTACTGGCACTGCTGACCGCCGCGGCACTCGCCCTCCACCTGCTCGTCCCGCTCGCCCCGCCACGCATGCTGGCGGAGTCGGGGCTCGTCGACACCGCGCGGGTCTACGGGCCCTCCGTGTACGGCGCCGCTCCGGCGGCGGACGGCATGGCCAACCAGTTCGCGGCGATGCCCTCGCTGCACTTCGGCTGGGCGCTGATGGTGGCGGTCGGGCTGATCGCCGCCACGCGCGGCCGGTGGCGGGCGCTGTGGCTGCTCCATCCGCTCATGACCCTCCTGGTGGTGGTCGGCACGGCCAACCACTACTGGCTGGACGCGCTGGTGGCCACGGTGCTGCTGGGCGCGGCTCTCGCCCTGGTGCGGGTGTCGTCGGCCGGGTGGCGGACGGCTCCGCCGGTGGCCCGGGCGGTGTTCCGATGAGGGCCACGGTGCTGGCCGTCCTCCTGTCGCTGGCCTCCGCCGCCGGGTACGCCCTGGCCGCGGTCGTCCAGGCGCGGCTGGCCGGGGGTGCCGGGGGCACCCGGGCGCTGCTGGCCCGGCCGCTGTGGTGGTGGGCGGTGGGGCTGAACGCGGCCGGGGCGCTCACCCATGTGGCGGCGCTGCACTACGGGCCGCTCACGCTGGTCCAGCCGCTCGGCGCCCTCACGCTGGTGGCGGCGCTGCCGGTGGGGGCGGCCTACGAGCGGCGGCGGGTGACCCGGACGGAGTGGCGCGGCGCGCTGTGGACGCTGGGCGGGCTGCTCGGCCTGGTCGCGGTGGTGGGTCCGGCCACGCCGGGCGACGCGCTGTCGCTGCCGGAGGCCCTGGCGGTGGCCGCGGTGACGGCGGCCGGGATCGCCGGGCTGGTGCGCCGCGCGGGCCGTGGCCTGCGGCTCGCCACGGCGGCGGGGATCTCGTCGGGCGTGGCGTCGGCGCTGACGCAGACGCTGACGGCCTCACTGGCGCGGGAACTGCCCGGCGGGCCGCTGACCTGGTGGCAGACGGCGCTGGTGGCCGTGCTGGTGTCGGTGTTCGCCACGGGCGGGCTGCTGCTGTCCCAGGCGGCGTTCCGGGGCGGGCTGGCGGCGCCGCTCGCGGTGGTGAACCTGGCGAACCCGGCGGCGGCGGCCGTCATCGGGGTGGCGCTGCTGGGCGAGACGTTCCGGGCGGGCCCGGTCGGCTGGCTGGTGGCGGCGGCCGCCGGGGCGGTGGCGGCGCGCGGGGTACTGCTGCTGACGGCCGGTCACCCGGCGCCGGTGCCCGCGCCCCGGGCGCCGGAGCCGGATCCGAGCCCGGTCACGCCGTGAGCCGCTCCACGAGCACGGCCGCGTGGCTGCGGTCGGGCTCCTTGGCGGCGGTGAGCAGGGTGAGCGGGCCCTTCCGGGCGAGCGTGCGCAGCCGGTCGAGGGCTTCGGCGGCCTCCGGCTCGGCGAGCTCGGCCTCGTAGCGGCGCCGGAACTCCTCGTACGCGTCGCCCTCGGCCGCGTGGTACCAGCGCCTGAGCTCGGTGGAGGGGGTCAGGGACTTGGGCCACTCGTCGACGTGCGCGTCCGCCTTGGACAGGCCGCGCGGCCAGAGCCGGTCGACGAGGACCCGCACCCCGTCGCCGGGGTCGGCGGGGTCGTAGATGCGGCGGATCTTCGGGCGGGAAGCGGCTCGCGTCATGTCTCCAGGCTAGAGGTGGCCGCACCATATCGGCGTCCGCCCGGAGGGCGCGGGGCGCGGTGTCCGGTGCGTCCGCCCGGAGGGCGCGGGGCGCGGTGTCCGGTGCGTCCGCCCGGAGGGCGCGGGGCGCGGTGTCCGGTGCGTGCGGTCGCACGCGGAGGAGAGAATCCCCGGGGCGGGCGGCTCGGGCCCCGGCGGCGGGGCCCCGGCCGGGGGCCGGCCGGGGACCCCGCTCGACGGTGCGGTGGGTCAGGCGCGCTGCCACAGGTGGGCGGTGGCGGAGGGCAGCCGGCCGGGCTGCGCCTGGTGCGACTGGAGACACCGGTAGGTGGCGCCGTCGTAGGAGACCCGGTCGCCGGCGCGGTACACCTTGCCCGCCGCCCAGGCGCCGCCCGCCTTGCCGGTGTCGCCCGGGTCGGCGGCGCTGGTCTTGAGCGTCAGCCCGTACTCCGCGAGCACCGGGTTCACGGGCTGGTGGAAGGTGGTGCCGCCGTCCTTGCAGTTGCCGGAGCCGCCGGAGGTGACGCCCTGGGCCTGCGTCCCGGAGACGTACGGGCCGCCCGAGTCGCCCGGCTCGGCGCAGACGGTGGTGCGGGTGAGGCCCTTCACGGTCCCCTGGATGTACGACACGCTGGTGTCGTGCTGCTCGATGGTGCCGCAGTGCCAGCCGGTGGTGGAGCCCGAGCGGCAGATCGACGCGCCGACGAGGGCCTCGGTGGAGCCGGCGACCTCGACGTTCTGGTCGCCCTGGCCCTTGACGTGGGCCGTGGCCGTCCACTCGGCGTTGGCGGCCACCCAGGCCATGTCCTTGCCCGGGAAGGTGGACGCCTTGAAGGCGCCCTGGGCCACCTTGTTGTGCCCCATGGTGGCGGCTCCGGTCTGGCCGCAGTGCCCGGCCGTGGCGAAGCCCTGCTGGTCGCCGGAGACCACGGCGAAGCCCACGGAGCAGCGGCTGGTGCCGATGTAGAAGGCGTCGCCGCCGCGGATCTCGTGCCCGAGCGGGCGCGGCCGCTCGGTCGTGTTCCGCACGCGCACCAGGTCGCGCTCGACACCGGTGGCGGTGAGGAACACGTCGGCGGCGGTCTCCTTCGAGGCCTCCAGGACCACCGAGTTGGTGCGGAGGTCGACGTACCAGACAGGGGCGTCGGTGGTCTTGGTGCGCACCGAGCCCTTGTCGAGCTTGGCCTTGGCCGCCTCCAGTCTGCCGAGCCCGTGCCGGACCACCTTCGCCTCGGCGCCGCCGGCCTTGATGGCGGCGGTGTCGGCGGCGTCGGTGGTGGCGACGGTGAGGGTGGCGGAGACGGGTCCGCTCACCCAGGCCCCGGCGAACCGGTCGCCGAGGGTGTTGCGGAGCCGGCCGGCGCGGGCACCCGCCTCGGCCTCGTTCTTGAGCCGGGTCTCGGCCTGTTCGCGGGTCAGGCCGAGGTCCCGCTGCATGGCGTCGAGCAGGGCGGGGGACGGTTTGCCGGAGCCGGGGCTGCCGGACGCCGTGGGCGTCGACGGCGGCGCGGGCGCCTCGGCGGCGACCGCGCCGGGCGGACCGGCCAGCACGAGCGCGCCGACGGCGGTGAGGGCGGCGCACGCGGCTGTGGCGTGTCTGTGGAGCATCGGGTGTCACCTCTGTTCGGGGGTCTCTTCCGGGGAAGACGTGCCGAACCACAGGTGTTTCCGACGGACCGTCGGAGAATGTCGAATTAACGTTTCTTCGGCTTTACGGGAGACACGGGCGCCCGCCATGCGGCGTAACGCCCGCCCCCGGGTCACCCTTCTCGCGCCGGTTCCATGAGCTGCCGCCACAAGGCCAGCTCCGCGTCGCTCGGCGGGAGGTCCGGCCGCAGCCGCTCCGGATGGCCGTGCGGCGGCGGCCGCAGCGGGGGCCGGGCCTCCAGCGGCGGGGGCATCGGTACGCCCAGCCACAGCCACCCGGCGGCGGCCAGCGCGTCGTAACAGCCGCGCAGGAACCGTGTGATCACCCTCATGAGCGCAGCGCCGGCGCCGGTTCGCGGTGTCCGGCCGCCCCGGCCCCCGCGGCCGGGACGGCGTCCTCCTCGTCGCTCCAGGTCCACAGCCGGGACACCGCGTCCATGTCGAGGTCGTGGCCCTCGGTCCAGATCCGCGCCGCCGCGGTGAGCACCGACTGGCGGTCGGCCTCCGCCGTGCCCCCGCGGGCCGGCAGCAGCGGGGAGACCGCGCTGGCGCCGAGCCGGACGGCCCGGTGGCGGCGGGCGAACGCGGTGAGCGTCTGGCGCGGCCCCGCCTCGATGAGGAGGACGTCCTCGATGGCGACGAGCTCCTCCAGCGCCGCGCGGAAATGGACGGTGTCGGTGATCTGGCGGGCCCAGAAGCGGGGGCTCAGCGCCTCCTCCGGGCGCATCAGCGCCCCCGTGTAGCCGGAGTACAGCGGCAGCACCGGCTCCCGGAACGGGATGCGGCGGTAGTCGGCCTCCACCGCGTCGGACGCGGGGGCCATCGCCGGGGAGTGGAAGGGGCTCGTCGCGGGCACCGTGACCACGGTGAACCCGTCCGCCCGCAGCCGGGCCGCGGTGGCGGCCAGCGGCCCCGCCGAACCGGCGAGCATGACCTGCTGGGCGGTGTTGACGGCCGCGATGGCGACGTCGGCGTTCAGATAGGGGCGCAGCCGGTCCTCGCTCGCGGCGACGGCCAGCATGCCGCCCTCCGGTATCCGCACCGCCTCCCGGACCCGCGACATGACCATGGTGACCGCGTCGGGCAGCGACACGACACCGGCCATGACCGCGGCGACCAGCTCGCCGGCGCTGTGCCCGAGCAGGGCGGCGGGGCGCACGCCCCACCCGAGGACCATCCGGCCCAGGGCGTAGTCGACCGCGAACAGCAGCGGCTGGGCGCGCCGTACGTCGTCGATGGGGACGCGCGGCTCGCCGGGGGTGAGCCAGTCCTCGCGGATCCGGTCCCCCTCGTCGCCCATGTGGGCGAGGACGGCGTCGACGGCGGCGGTGAACACCGGTTCCCGGCGGTACAGGCCGCGGGCCATGCCGGTGTGCTGGGAGCCCTGGCCGGGGAAGAGCAGGGCGACCGGGCGGGGCCGGTCGGCGCGTACCGCCGTGGCCTTGTGGACGGTCCCGGCGGCGAGCGCGGCGACCGCGACGGCCGCTCCGCGCACGGGCCCCGGGGGCGTGCCGCAGGGCACGGCGGTCGGCAGGGCGGGGAACGCCTCGCTGTGCAGTCCGCTCAGCAGGGGCAGCAGTTCGCCGCGCACCCGGACCTCGTCGTCGGCGTCCCGGCCCGACCAGAGCAGCAGCCGGTGCCGCTCGGGGGCGGTGGCGCGGTGTCCGTGGTACAGCGGGCGCAGCGGCGGGGTCGCGTCCTCGTCGCCGTCGGCCGGGTCCAGGACGCCGAGGACGCGGTCGGCGTCGGCGATCGCCTCGGCGGCCCGTTTGACCGCGTACACGGTGATGGTGTGCGGGTCCGGTTCGCCGAACCCGGCGACCATGGCGAAGTCGGCCCCGCCGCTGAGGAGTTCGTGGTGGGCCAGGCGCAGGGCGCGGCCGGGGGTGAGCGCGGTGCGGACGGTGAAGCCCTCGTGCTCGGGCCCGAGGTCGGGGTCGAGCGCGGCCGCGCCGATGTAGACGACGGTACGCACGGGGAGTTGGCCGGGCGGCCGTCCGAAGGCGCGGAGCACCGCCGAGACGGCGGCGGCCGAGGCCACGCTCTGGGTGCGTTGCTCGTGGGCGGGGCCGGGGCTGACGACGAGTCTCCGGATGACCGCGCTGTACGACGTGAGCGACATGCTTCCTCCTCGTGGCCGCGGCTCCGGCCGCTGACGCAGTGCGTTGCATGGCGTTGCATGGCGTTGCTGGGTGGGGGGCGGCCGCCCCGCTACGGGGGATGTTCGCGGGGCGGCCGCGTTCGGGGGCCGGGCCTAGGGAGTGTCCGGAAGGTATCGGCGTCCGCCCGGAGGGCGGGGGCCGCGGTGTCCGGTGCGTGCGATCACAAGGCGGAGGAGGGAGTCGATGCGGAGCATCGGCGACCGACGACAACGCCGCGAGCGCGCGTGCGGGACACCGCGGGCCAGGCGAGACTTTCCGGACACGGCCTAGGCGGCGGAGCCCTGGCCGGCGTTGATGAGGGCGAGGAGCGCCCCCGGGGTCTCCGCGTCGACGACGGCGTCGTCCGGGATGGCGATGCCGTACTCGCGCTGGATCTGGCCTATGACCTGGAGCAGGGCGAGGGAGTCGTAGCCGAGGTCCATGAAGGGGGTGTCGATGACGTCGCCGTCCAGGTCGATGCCCTCCTCCTCACCGGCGCTCTCGCGGAGCATGCGGGTCAGGTCGGCCAGGGTGACGGTGGTGGTCGTCGTGGTCATGGTCGGTGCCGTCCTCTCGTAGAACTACTCGGGTGGTGACTGCCGAACCCCTGCCGGTCCTGAGACGTGCGTCCGGCGGGAGCTGTGTCGTGGGGGGTACGTCGTGGGGGTGTGCCGGCCGGTGCCCGGACCCGGCGGTCCGGGCGGGCCCGGTGCGCGGTGACCGGCCGGCGCGGTGACCGGAGCGCGGCCGCGGGGCGCGCGGCGCCGGCGCGGTGTGCGTCCGGCGCCGTGCGCGGCCGTCAGGAGGCGCGCCGGACGACGAGCGCGGCGTTGAAGCCGCCGTGGCCGCGGGCGAGCACCAGGGCGGTGCGCAGCCGGGCCTCCCGGGCCTGTCCGGTGACGAGGTCGATCCGGTGCTCCGGGGAGGCCTCGGTCACATGGGCGGTCGGGGGGATCACCCCGTCGCGCAGGGCGAGCAGGGCGGTCGCCACGTCCAGTGCCGCGCCGCCGGCGAGCAGCCGCCCCGTCATGGTCTTGGGGGCGGTCACCGGTACGCCGTGCGGTCCGAAGAGCCCGGTGAGGGCCTCGGCCTCGATGCGGTCCAGCGCGGGGGTCCCGGCGGCGTCGGCGAAGACGACGTCGATGTCGGCCGGGCTGAGGCCGGCGTCGGCGATGGCGTACTCCGCGGCCCGTCGCAGGCCCGGCGGACGGCCGGAGCCGGGGGCCGGGTCGAGGGTCGCCGCGTACCCGGCGACCTCACCGTAGACCTGGCCGGCGCCGCGCTCGCGGGCCGAGTGCTCGTCCTCGACGATGAGGATCGCGCCGCCCTCGCCCGGCACGTACCCACTGGCGTCGGACGCGAAGGGCAGGTAGGCCCGCGCCGGGTCGTCGACCGTGCTCATCAGGCCGGAGGCGATCTGCGGCACCCAGCCCCAGGGGCAGATGGCCGCGTCGACACCGCCGGAGATGACCGCCGGGAAGCCCTTGCGGACGTGGCGGCGGGCCTGTCCGATCGCGTCGATGCCGCCGGCCTGCTCGGTGAGCAGCACACCACTCGGTCCGCGCAGCTTGTGACGGATGGAGATCTGGCCGGTGTTGACGGCGTAGAACCAGGCGAAGGACTGGTACGCGCTGACGTACTCCTTGCCCTTGCTCCACAGGTTCTCCAGCTCGCGCTGGCCGAACTCGACGGCCCCTCCGGACGCCGAGGTCACCACGCCGATGCCGAACTCGGGCATCTCCTCCGGGTTGATGCCGGCGTCGGCCAGGGCCCAGTCCGCCGCCGTCAGGGCGAGGCGGGTCATGTGGTCGGTCTGCGGCATCAGCCGGCTGGGGATGTGCTCCTCGGCCACGTAGTCGGACACCTCGCCCGCGATGCGGGAGGGGTACTGGCCGGCGTCGAAGCGGGTGACCGGGCCCAGACCGGACTCACCGGCGAGGGTGGCCTTCCAGAACTCCTCGGTTCCCAGCCCGTTGGGGGCGGTGACGCCGAGGCCGGTCACCACCGTTGCCGTGGTCATGCGGTTCTCCTCTCCGGGCGGGCCAGCACCATGGCGCTCTGGAATCCGCCGAAGCCGCTGCCGACGCTGAGGACCACGTCGGTCTTCTTCTCGCGGGCGGTCAGGGGGATGTAGTCGAGGTCCAGCTCGGGGTCGGGCTCGTGGAGGTTGGCGGTGGGCGGCAGCACACCGTGCTCCATGGCCAGGGCGCACGCGGCGATCTCCAGGGAGCCGATCGCGCCGAGGGAGTGCCCGATCATCGACTTGATGGAGCTGATCGGCGTGCGGTACGCGTGGTCCCCGAGGCTGCGCTTGAACGCGCCGGTCTCGTGGCGGTCGTTCATCTTGGTGCCGGAACCGTGGGCGTTGATGTAGTCGACCGAGTCCGGGGCGAGGGCCGCCTCGCCGAGGGCGACGTCGATGGCCTCGGCCATCTCGCGGCCGTCGGGCTTGAGCCCCGTCATGTGGTACGCGTTGCAACGGGAGGCGAATCCCGCGATCTCCGCGTAGATGTGGGCGCCGCGGCGGCGGGCGCTCTCCAGCTCCTCCAGGACGAGGATGGCGGCGCCCTCCCCGAGGACCAGGCCGCTGCGGGTCCGGTCGAAGGGCCGGCAGGCGCTCTCCGGGGTGTCGTTGCGGGGGGTGGTGGCGTGGATGGCGTCGAAGCAGGCCGAGGTGATCGGGGAGATCGGGGCCTCGGTGGCGCCGGCGATCATCACGTCGGCGGTGCCCTCGCGGATCAGGTCCACGGCGTGCCCCAGCGAGTCCAGGCCCGAGGTGCAGCCGGTGGAGACCACGGCGGCCGGTCCCTCGGCGCCGGCGGCGCGGCCCACCTCGGCGGCCATCGAGCTGGGCACGAAGTGCCGGTACAGCTCGGGGACCGCGTACTCGTGGTCCACGTTCCACTTGCGGCCGCCGTCGCTGACCACGACGTACTCCCGCTCCAGGCTGGTGGTGCAGCCGACCGCGCTGCCCAGCGAGGTGCCGACCCGGCCCGGGTCGAGGGCGGTGATGTCGAGGCCGCTGTCGGCGAGCGCCTCGCGGGTGGAGACGACCGCGAACTGGGCGGCCCGGTCGAGCCTGCGGATCTCCTGAGGGCTGAGCCCCGCGGCCGCCGGGTCGAAGTCGCACTCGGCGGCGACCTGCGAGCGGAACGGGGAGGGGTCGTAGAAGGAGATCCGGCGGGTGGCGGTACGCCCCGCCGTGAGGAGGTCCCAGTACTCCTTCACGCCGACCCCGCCGGGGGCCACGACGCCCAGTCCGGTGATGGCGACTCTGCGCATGCCGCTACCTCGCCTTCGACGGGGCCGAATGCCCCAACGGGCACCTGCCGGATGGAACTGTGCGGGCCACTGTCGATCCCTTCGTCCGTGTCACTGCTGAAGCCGTTTCGGGTGCTGAAGCCGTTTCGGTGCTGGAGCCGGTCCGGCGCCGATGCGATTCCGGTGCCGGGGTGGTGCCGGTGCTGTGGCCGGGCCACTGCGGCGGCCGGGGCGGTTCGGGGTGGGAACGCCCCGGCCGGCCGGACCGGACGGGCGTCCGCTCGTGGCGTGCCGCCGTTTCCGGTGACGCCATGGAACGTCCGTCGGCTCGATCGGCGCTCGCGCGCACATGGACCTGGGGGTCCGGGCGGTCAGGTGGGGACGTTGCCGTGCTTGCGAGCAGGCACTTCGGCCTTCTTGGCGCGCAGCATGGCGAGCGAGCGGATCAGGGTGCGGCGCGTCTCGGCCGGCTCGATGACGTCGTCCACGAGCCCGCGTTCGGCGGCGTAGTAGGGGTGCATGAGCTCGGTTTTGTACTCCTGGATGCGTTGCGCCCGGGTGTCCTCCGGGTGGTCGGAGGCGGCGATCTCGCGGCGGAAGATGACGTTCGCCGCGCCTTCGGCGCCCATCACGGCGATCTCGTTGGTGGGCCAGGCGAACGACAGGTCGGCTCCGATGGAACGCGAGTCCATCACGATGTACGCACCGCCGTAGGCCTTGCGCAGCACGAGGGAGATGCGGGGCACGGTGGCGTTGCAGTACGCGTACAGCAGCTTGGCGCCGTGCCGGATGATGCCGTTGTGTTCCTGGTCGACGCCCGGGAGGAAGCCCGGGACGTCGACGAGGGTGACCAGCGGGATGTTGAAGGCGTCGCAGGTCGACACGAAGCGGGCGGCCTTCTCGCTGGCGTGGATGTCCAGGACGCCGGCGAGCGAGGCGGGCTGGTTGGCGACGATGCCGACCGGGTGCCCGTCGAGGCGGGCGAGCGCGCACACCACGTTGCGCGCCCAGCCCTCGTGGACCTCGAAGTACTCGCCGTCGTCGACGATCTCCTCGATGACGCCCCGGATGTCGTAGCTGCGTCCGGGGTCCGCCGGCACCAGATCCGCGAGGGCCTCGGTGAGGCGGTCGGGCGAGTCGTCGCCGCGGGCGGCCGGGGGCATCTCGCGGTTGTTGGAGGGCAGCAGCGACAGGAGGAACCGTACGTCCTCCAGGCATTCGGCCTCGTCGTCGTAGGCGAAGTGGCAGACCCCGGAGGCGGTGGCGTGGACGTCGGCGCCGCCGAGGCCGTTGTGGGTGATCTTCTCACCGGTGACCGCCTGGACGACGTCGGGTCCGGTGATGAACATCTGGGCCGTCTCCCGCACCATGAACACGAAGTCGGTGAGGGCCGGGGAGTACGCGGCGCCGCCGGCGCACGGGCCGAGCATCACGCTGATCTGCGGGATGACCCCGGACGCGGCGACGTTGCGCCGGAAGATGCCGCCGTAGCCCGCGAGCGCGGTGACGCCCTCCTGAATGCGGGCGCCCGCCCCGTCGTTGAGGCTGACCAGCGGGGCGCCGGCGGCTTCCGCCAGGTCCATGACCTTGTGCACCTTGGCGGCGTGGGCCTCTCCGAGCGCGCCCGCGAAGACGCGGAAGTCGTGCGCGTAGGCGAAGACGGTCCGGCCGTGGACCAGCCCCCAGCCGATGACGACACCGTCGCCGTGCGGCTTCCTGTCCTCCAGGCCGAACCCGACGGCCCGGTGCCGCCGGAGCGGTTCGATCTCGGTGAAGGTGTCCGGGTCGAAGAGCAGCTCGAGGCGCTCGTGGGCGGTGAGCTTGTTCTTGGCGTGCTGCCGCCGGGTGGCCTCGGGGTCGGGCCCGCGGCTCACCTCTTCCTTGAGCCGGCGCAGCTCCGCGGCGGCGCGTCGCAGGTCAGGGGCGGCTTGGGTGACCGTCAGGTCGTCGAGGATCGTCATCGGCCGAACGTAGGCAGCTCGGCTCGAGACGTACTGGAGCAGACCGGAGCGGTCGTCAGCCGGCGGTGGACAGGGGCAGTTCCAGCGCCGGGTCGGCGGAGAGCACGGCGTGGTGGAGCCGCTGGAGGCGGGGCGAGGGCTCCAGGCCGAGCTCGTCGATGAGCGTGCCGCGCAGCCGCTGGTAGGCCTCCAGGGCCCGCCAGGCCGCACCGGCGCGGTGCAGCGCGGTCATGAGCTGGGCGCAGAAGTTCTCGTGCATGGGGTGCTTGGCGACCAGGACGCGCAGCTCGGGCACGATCTCGGTGTGCCGGCCCAGCCACAGGTCGGCGTCGATGCGCCGTTCCAGGGCGGCCATGCGGTCCTCCTCCAGCCGCAGCACCTCCAGTTCGAGGACGGGGCCGACGCGGACGTCCACCAGGGCGGGTCCGTGCCACATCCGCAGGGCGCCGCCGAGCAGTTCGGAGGCGGCGTAGTGGTCCCCCGCCTCGTGCGCGGCGCGTCCCGCCGCGGCGAGCCGGCCGAACTCCTGGACGTCGACCTGTCCGGGCTGGACCTGGAGCAGGTATCCCCCGTGCTGGGTGACCAGGACGTCCTTGGCCTGGCGGGTGGGGTCGCCGTCGAGGGCGGCGGTCAGCTTGCGGCGGAGCTGGAGGATGTACGTCTGCAGGGTGGTGGCCGCGCTGCGCGGGATGTCCTCGCCCCAGATCTCCGCCATCAGCGTCGGTACGGTGACCACGCGGTCGGCCTGCAGGGCGAGCAGGGACAGTATCTGTCGCGGTTTGGCTGCGGTCGGAACGATGGACACCCCGTTCTCACGGGCTGCCAGCGGTCCGAGGACCTTGATGTCCATGTGTGTGCCCTCCTCTTCCCGTGTTTCCGCGGCCGTCCCCCGTGGGCCGACCGCCGGCTCCGGAGCCCGGCTCTGGAGCCTGGAGCGAGCCTGACATCAGCGCTGTTGGAGCCCCAGTGAGCGGGTCACGAGGGCGGGCATGAAAATGTCATGCCCCGGTGGTGACTCCCGCACTGTGCCACCGGTCTCACCGGGCAGCAGAATCCGTGGCCAACGGCACGTCGAACGACTTCCCGTACGACACCGCCTCAGGAGGGGGATTCTCTTGAACACCGTCATGCGCAGCACCGCCCTGGATTCCACCAGCACCATGACTGTTCAACTGACGCATGATCATCGCGTGGCGATGCTGACGGCCCGCACGGGCCTGGAGCAGGAGCTCGCGAAGCGTTACACCGAGGACCCGTGCTCGCTGCTCGCCGAATTCGGGCTGCCGGCGACCGAGCCGATGTACGGGGGCGGACCGGTGTCCGGTACGTCGGGCCTGGTGATCGAGGACCTGAGCGGCTCCGCCGACTCCGACCCGTGGGTGTGCTGGATGCCGATGCACACCGGGAGAGTGCGCGGATGACGGCGACGGACGTACCCGCCTCGGCCCTGCCGGTCGGCTTCAAGCCGCACCTGCGGGTGGAGGTCGTGGACGGGGAGGCCGTGTACCTCCTGTCGGAGCGGGGCACGACGGCGCTCCAGGGTCCGTACGTCGAGATGCTGGCGCCGCTGCTCGACGGCACCCGTACGCTGCACGCGCTGCTGGACGAGGCGCCGACCTCGCTGCCGCCCGCGGAGCTGGGCCGGGTGATCGCCGATCTCGCCCGGGCCGATCTGGTCGGCTACCGGGACCCGAGCAGCGACGACGCCTCCGCCGCGTACTGGGAACTGGTGGGGCTCGCCGGACCCCACGCCGTGTCCGCGCTGCGCACCACCACGGTGGAGGTGGTCGCGCTCGGCCGGACGGACGCCGCGACCGTGGGCGGACTGTGCGCGGCGTCCGGCCTCACGCTCGCCCCCGAGGGGACGGGGGCGGGATTCACCCTGGTGCTGTGCGACGACTACCTCGATCCCCGGCTCGCCGGGATCGCCGCCCGGCACCGGGCGGAGGGGCGCCCCTGGCTGCTCGCCAAGCCCACCGGTGCCGAGGCGTGGGTGGGCCCGGTCTTCGGCCCCGGCGCCGGCCGGCCCTGCTGGTCGTGCCTGGCCCACCGGCTGCGTGCCCGGCTGTTCCCCCAGTCACCCGTCCGGCAGGCCCTCGGCCTGTCGGGCGCGGTCCCGGTGCCCGACGCGTCGCTGGCCGTGGTGCGGGGCCTGGGGCTGAACACCGCCGTGCTGGAGACGGTCAAGTGGGTCGCCGGGCTACGGTACGAGGAGCAGGACGCCCTGTGCACGCTGGACACCCGCACGCTGCGGACCCGGCACCATCCGGTGGCCCGGCGCCCGCAGTGCGCCGAGTGCGGTGACCCGGGGATGGTGGGGGCGCGGGTGCGGCGCCCGGTCGAGCTCCGGTCACGGCCCAAGGCGGCCGCGACCGGCAGCAACCACCGGGCGCTGGCCCCCGAGACGGTGCTGGCCCGGTACCGGCACCTGGTCGATCCGCTGACCGGCGTCGTGCCGGAGATCCGCCGGGTGCCGGGCACACCCGACGGGATCGACCGGTGCGTGTCGGGGCACAACCCGGCGCTGCGGGCGGCCTCGCTGGGCGGTGTGCGCAGCGGTCTGCGCAGTGGCAGCGGCGGCAAGGGCGCGACGCCGGTGGAGGCCGAGGTGGGCGCGCTGTGCGAGGCGGTGGAGCGTTACTGCGGCACCCGCCAGGGGGACGAACCGGTCGTGCGCGACAGCTTGAGGGGCCTGGGCGCGTCGGCGATCCATCCCAACGCGTGCCAGCTCTACGCGGACTGGCAGTTCCGGGACCGTGAGCGGTGGAACGCCACGTGCCAGCCGTTCCACCGGGTGCCGGCGCCGTTCGACCCGGCCGCGCCGGTGGACTGGACGCCGGTCTGGTCGCTGACCTCGGAGGAGCACCGTCTGCTGCCCACGTCGATGCTGTACTACGAGTCCGGGCCCCGGGCCGGTGAACCGGCCCTGTGGGCGGACTCCAACGGCAACGCGGCCGGCAGCAGTATGGAGGACGCGGTGGTCCAGGGTTTCCTGGAGCTGGTGGAGCGCGACGCCGTGGCCCTGTGGTGGTGCAACCGGACACGGCAACCCGGTGTGGACCTCGACGCCTTCGACGATCCGTGGCTGGCGCGGACGAGGGAGACGTACGAGCGGCTGGGGCGCGAGACCTGGGCGCTGGACCTGACGTCGGACTTCGGAATTCCGGTCATGGTGGCGTTGTCGCGCCGGACCGGAGAGGACGGCCAGGGAATTGTCTTCGGCTTCGGCGCTCACTTCGATCCCCGTCTCGCCCTGCGGCGTGCGGTGACGGAAATGAGCCAACTCCTGCCCGTGGGAAGGGCTGAGACGACTTTTCGCTCGTCTCATCCGCAACTGGATCATTGGTGGACCTACGCGACACTCGCGAATCAGCCATACCTGGTGGCGGATCCGCGGGAGGCGGCCCGGTGTCCGGGGAGCTATCCCGAGGCCCGTCGCGACGATCTGCTGGCCGATGTCGAGGTGGCGCGGGAGTTGGCGCGTTCGCGCGGGATGGAGCTGCTGGTCCTCGACCAGACCCGCCCCGACGTGGGCCTTCCCGTGGTGAAGGTGCTGGTTCCCGGGATGCGGCACTTCTGGGCGAGATACGCCCCCGGCCGTCTCTTCGACGTCCCGGTCCACCTCGGCAGACTGGACCGCCCCACCGAGCCGCACCGTCTCAACCCGATTCCGATGTTTGTCTGATTTTGATCGCCGATCGCAAGCAGTGGCTCAGACGCAACGGAAAGTCATAACATGCGCTTCGCCAGCCCCCATTCCCGGCGAGGAGACGGCGATGCCGGACGAATCTTGCGAAGCGAGATCCTTTGTTGCGCCCCGGCCACTGCTCGGCAGGGCGGCTCCACCAGAAGAGTCAGGCCAATACCAGTCGGTGGAAAGCAATTTCCGCACCCCGCCCCGGCAGCAGATACCGGCGCCGCGACTGGCCCGCGCCATCGTGGTGGTGGCCCTGGCCGCCCACTGCGTCGTCACGGTGCTCAACGTGCTGCACCAGGGCACCGGGGACCGGACCCAGCTCCTCGTGTGCGTCGGCGTCGTCCTGTCGGTGTTCGCCGTGCAGTTCACCGTCTCCTCGCCCCGCACCCGGGCCTGGACCCTCGGCAAGCGCATCGCCGCCCTGGGGGTCCAGGCGCTGCTCAGCTACCTTCCCCTGCTGTGGTTCCAGGTGAGTTGGGGCAGCATGCAGGGTCCGCTGGCGGCCACGGCGCTGCTGACGCTCCCGGTCCGCATCGCCTGGCCGGCGTACGGGCTGATCATCGCGGCGATCCCGCCGTACGCCCTCGCCACCGGTGTGGGCGTCGTCGAGACGTGCTACCTGGTCATCGCCAGCGGTCTCACCGGACTGGTCATCTACGGCCTGAGCCGGCTCGCCGACCTGGTGCAGGAACTGCACGCCACCCGTGAGCGGATGGCCAGGATGGCCGTCACCCAGGAGCGGTTGCGGTTCGCGCGGGACCTGCACGATCTGCTCGGCTACAGCCTGTCGGCCATCGCCCTGAAGGGAGAGCTCATCCAGCGGCTGGTGCGCGTGCGGCCGGACCAGGCCGCCGAGGAGACCGCTGATCTGCTCCGCGTGGCGCGGCAGGCGCTGTCCGACGTGCGGCTGGTTTCCAGCGGGTACCGCGACATGTCCCTGCGGGACGAGGCCGAGTCGGCCGGCGCGGTGCTGGCGGCCGCCGACGTGCGGGCGGAGGTGCGGGTCGACTGCGGGCGGCTCCACCCGGCCGTGGACACGGTGCTGGCGACCGCGCTGCGGGAGGGCGTGACGAACATTCTCCGCCACAGTCGCGTACAGGTATGTACGATCAGGGCACTCGTCGAAGACGAAACGGTCCGCCTGACCTTGGTGAACGACCGGCCGCACGAGGAGGGCGGCATCGTGTCGTCGGCCGCCCGGCGCGGCGGCAGCGGCCTGGACAACCTCCGGACGCGCTTCGCCTCGATCGGTGGCGGACTGAGCGCCGGTGTGCGGGAGGACGGGCGGTTCCAACTGGAAGCGTGGGCTCCCGTTCGCCCGCAGGGGACCGGAGCCGGAACTCCGGACGCGGCCCGGGAGAGAGCCGCGGCCTGAAACGGTCGTCGATGACGGGGGTCTTGATGCTGTCCGTGAAAATCCTCCTCGCCGAGGACGTACACATGGTCCGGGGGGCCCTGATCGCGCTGCTGGAGCTCGAACCGGACCTGCGCGTGGTGGCCGCGGTCGACCGCGGCGACACCATCGTGCAGGCCGCTCTGGAGGCCCGGCCGGACGTCGCGGTGATCGACGTCGACCTGCCCGGCATCGACGGGCTGACGGCGGCGGCCGAGCTGCACGAGCAACTGCCGAGCTGCCGCACGCTGATCCTCACCAGTCTGGGCCGGCCGGGAACCCTGAGGCGTGCCCTGTCCGCGCACGTCTCCGGGTTCCTGCTCAAGGACTCACCGTCGGACCAGCTCGCGCTCGCCGTACGGTCCGTCGCGGCCGGCCGGCGGGTCGTCGATCCCCAACTCGCCCTGGCCGCCTGGGACTCGCCGGAGAATCCGTTGTCGCCCAGGGAGCTGGAGGTGCTACGCCTCGCCGCCCGGGGCGCCGACGCGGCCGAGATCGCCGGGTGCCTGTACCTGTCCAAGGGGACGGTCCGCAACTACCTCACGGCGATCGTCACCAAGCTCGGCGCCCGCAACCGGATCGACGCCATCCGGCTGGCCGAGGAAGCCGGCTGGATCCCCTGACCCGGGACCCGGGGCGCCGAGCAGCGCGTCGAACAGCCCCTCGTCCAGCATGGTGTCCACGGCCACGTCCGCCGGCTCACCGAACCCGGTGTCGAACACGGCGGCGCTGACCACGTACCGCTCCCCCACCGCGAACGTGCCGAAGGTCCACTCCGAGCCGCTCGCCCGGGTGCCGTCGGGCCGCACCAGCCAGGTGCCCGTGTCGTCCAGGGCGAAGCCGAACTCGGTGAACCGGAAGCGCAGGCCCTGCCCGAGCGCCTTGCTGTAGGCCTCCTTGAGGGTCCACAGCCGCACCATGGTGTCGTTGCGCGTCCCCTCACCGCCCGCGTCGAGCCGCTCCTTCTCGTACGGGGTGCACGCCTGCGACTCGGACCCGGTGTGCGCCAGGCGCCGGTCGGCGCGTTCCACGTCGACGCCGACGCGTCCGGTGCGGGTGATCCCGACGACCATCATCTCCTCGGTGTGGCTGAGGCTCACGTCGATCTGGTCGCAGCCGCGCACGTACGGGCGGCCGCCCGGCTGGTACGACAGGTCCACCAGGTGCGGCGCGGTCCGCAGGATCGCCGCTGCCGTGTGCCGCAGCAGCAGCCGGGAGGCCGCGAACCTCTCACGCATGCGGGGCTGGGTGAAGCCCTGGTAGCGGTGCCAGTCCCGGCCGAGCACCAGCCGCAGTTCCTCCTCGTCCCCGTCGCGGGGCAGCCACGCGGGCATCGCCCCGTACACCAGGACGGTTCCCGCGCGCGTCAGCTCGTCGCGCACCTCCTCCCAGGGGCCGTACGGTCCGCGGAGCGGGAGGGGCCGTCCGATCCGTCCCGTCACCTCACGCCCCGGCCAGTGCGGCGGCGAGCGGGCCGGCGTCCAGCACGGAGATCACCCCGGCCAGGTCCACCGCGTCGCTCTGCGGTCCCTGGCACACCGGGAGGCAGACCGGGCCGCGGGCCCCGCCCAGCCGCCGCAGATAGGGGGTGAGCACCGCCCGCGGGCCGATCTCCACCACATGGGTGGGCGTCTGCTGGGTCAGCAGGCCGCGGGCGGCGTCGGCGAACCTGACCGGCGCGGTGAGCTGCTCGGTCCAGTACGAGGCGTACAGCGGCTCGGTGGTGAGCCGGCCGTACACCGTGGAGTAGAACGGCACCGAGGCGGCGCCGCCGGGGACCCGGCGCACCACGGCCTCGAACTTGGGGACCACGGGCGCCATGAGCGGGGAGTGGAAGGCGTGCGTGACGGTGAGGTGACGGCACCGGACTCCGCGCTCGGCCAGTTTGCCCTCGATGCGTTCGAGTCCGGCGCGGTCGCCCGACAGCACGGTGGACTTGGCCGCGTTGATGGCGCTGATGCCCACGCCCGGCTCGCCGGCGATCAGTTCGGTGGCCTCGTAGGGGGTGATGCAGGCGGCCATCATCCCGCCGCCGGACGGCAGGTACTGCATGAAGGCACCGCGCAGCGCCACCAGCTTGGCGGCGTCGGGCAGGGTGAGCGCCCCCGCGATCGTGGCCGCCGCGAACTCGCCGATCCCGTGGCCCAGCACCGACACCGGCCGCACGCCGGCCTCCTCCAGGGTCTTGGCCAGGGCGTACTCGACGGCGAACAGGGCCGGCTGGGTGAACGCCGTCTGGTGGATGCGCGAGTCCCGGCCCAGGATCATCTCCACCACGGACAGCCCGGTGTACGGCTGGAGCACCGCCCCGGCCTCGTCCAGGAACCGGCGGTAGACGGTCGAGTTCCGGTAGAGCCCCTCGGTCATGCCGGGGTGCTGGGACCCCTGGCCGGTGAAGACGAACGCCGCCCTGATCCGGTTGCCGCCCGACCCCGCGCCCCGCTCGGCCATGTGGCGGGCGAGCTGCCGCACGGTGGGGTACGCCCAGATGTCCGCCGGCTCGACGAGGGGCCCGAACTCCTCCTCGATGTCGCCGTACAGGCTCAGCCCGGCCACCGAGTCGAGGTACTCGTGCACGGAGTCCGTGTCCAGCACCGGCCGGCCCAGATAGTGCGCGAGCCGCTCCAGCAGCCATTCACGGTAGGCCGTCTCGAAGTCGTCCTGCTGCTGTTCTCGCATGATCTGCTCCTTCTCGGACTCTGGGGGCGGGCCGCTCCGGCCGGGCAGGGCGGCCTGTGCGGCGGTCAGGCAAGCGGTGAGTCGTACAGGTCGTAACTGCGGCGGCCGTGCAGCCGGGTCAGGGCCTCGGCCAGCACCCGGCGCTCCGCGGCGACGGGCCGGTCGGGCAGCGGCAGGCCCAGCCGCCGGCACAGCCGGTACAGCGCCGCGGTGACCCAGGCCGCGTCGGCCAGGAAGGCGCCGCCGCCGGGCGCGGACCGCTGCCCGCGCCATACGCCGAGGCACGCCGCGGCCGCCAGGACCAGCGTGTACCGGTCGGCGAGCCCGAAGTTGTGCGGGCTCGCCAGCGCGGTGCGGTCGCCCTGCGGGACATCGGCGAACGCCGTGCGGAGGGCGTTCAGCTCCCGGGTGAGCGCATGGGCCAGGGCGTGCAGCACGCCGCCGTCCCCGTCCGTTTCCGTGTCCCGGTCCGCGACCGCGTCACCGTCGGCGTCCCCGTCGAGTGCGGCGCCGGTGCGGTCCAGCAGGGCGGCGGACGCGACCAGGGTCGCCGCGAGCGGGTCGCCGTCACCCAGCAGCGCCGGCCGCGCCAGGTCGAGCGGCGGCAGGTCGTCGTCGAGCGCGAACAGCCCGGCGGGCGCCTCCGGTCCGGTGAACCAGGAGTGCCGGGCGAAGTACGGCAGCTGGGGCAGCAGGCTGACCTGCCGCCCGGCGCTGCCCGCGTGGCCGAGCGAGGTGACCGGCAGGTCGCGAAGCTGCTTCTGGAACATCCCGTACATGCCGTCCTCGGCGAAGGTCGCCTCGCCCAGCACGGCCGACATCTCGTCCATGCTCTCCGCGACCAGCTTGGGCGCCAGGTAGGCGGCCGCGGCCGCGTAGGCGCTCATCCGGGTCGGCATCAGGTGCAGGGCGCGGGTGGACACCAGCGCGAGGCAGTCGATGAGCAGCAGGTCGAGGAACGCCCCGGTGAGGACGTCCCGCACGTGCTGCACGTCGAGCGAGGAGCGGCCGTCGTCGCGGCGGCGGGCGGCGAAGCGGGCCGTGGTGCGCAGCGCGGTGTCGGCGCCGGCCAGCACGATGGACGGGATGAGGCCCCGGATCACCAGCGAGGAGCGCAGCGACAGTTCGTAGCCGTCGCCCGGCGCGCCGAGCACGGCGCCGGACGGGACCGGGCACCGGACGATGCGCAGACCGCCGAACTCGGCGCTGCGCATGCCGGTGGTGCTGCGCCGTGCCAGGTTCCGCACCCGGTCCGGGGGCAGCTCCGCCCGGTCCAGCAGCAGGACCGAGCGGCTGCGGCTGCCGGTGACCCCCGGGATCCGCGCGAAGATGACCAGCCCGTCGGCGCGGGAGGCGTTGGCGATCGCCGACTTGCTGCCGTCGAGCACCAGCCCGCCCTCCTCACCGGGGCGTACGGTGAACTCGTCGCTGACGAAGTCGTTGCCGTGGGCCACCTCGTGGCGGGCCACCGCCATCCGGCGGCCCTCCAGCAGGATGCGGGCGGCGAGCCGCCGCTGGGCGGGGTCACCGGCCGTCCACACCGGGGTGGCGGCGAAGAAGCAGTTGAGCCCGTAGCCGAAGCCGAGGGAGGCGTCGCGGCGGAACACCGGCCGCAGCAGCCTGCCCAGGACGTCCATCCGGTCGAGCCTGCCGCCGAGGGAGGACGGCACGAACTCGGCGTTGAGCCCGTACTCGTCGAGCACCCGCTCGGCGGCGGGCAGGACGTGGCCCGCCGCGTCGGCGGCGAGCAGGGCGGCGCCGCCCAGCGGGTTGGCGGGGTCGTCGAGCGGGCCGAAGGCGCGCTCCAGGGCGTCGATCCGTTCCTGGGCCGGGGGCACCGGCCCCGGCGCGGGGGCCGCGGGGCCGGGCGCGGGGCCGGGCGCGGGAGCCGCGGAGGGAGTCCGTGCGGTGGGGGCCTGGGCCTGCGTGTCGTCCGGTGCCGTGCTCATCGCCGCCTCCCCGCCGCCACGAGCCGCTGGACCTCGGGTTCGACCCGCTGGTGCAGGGCGGTCACCTCGCCGCGGAGGAACAGCCGCCGCATCGCCGCCCGTTCGACCTTGCCGCTGGTGGTCCGGCGGACGGTCCCCGGCCGCACCAGCAGCACTCCCCCGGTCGTCACCTCGTACTCCTCACGCAGTCGCTGCTGGACGGCGGAGACCAGTCCGGCCAGGTCGGTGTCGTACCGGCTGCCGGCCCGCAGCTCCTGGAGGATGACGATGCGTTCGCGCTCGCCCGGCACGGCGAAGGCGGTGGCCGGGCCGAACAAAGCGCTCACGCGCTGCGCCGTGCGTTCGAGGTCCTGCGGGTACAGGTTCCGCCCCGCGACGACGATGGTGTCCTTGAGGCGCCCGTTGACGTGCAGGAGGCCGTCCACGAGGGTGCCGAGGTCGCCGGTGCGCAGGTAGTCGTCGGTGCCGTCGCCGATCCGGCCGCCGAAGGTGGCCGCGGTCTCGGCGGGACGGGCCCAGTAGCCCGGGCCGATGCCGGCCGCCCGTACCCATATCTCGCCCGTCCGGCCGTCCGGCAGCTCCTCGTGGGTCTCCGGGTCGACGATGCGTACGTCGGCGGAGGCGGGCGGCCCGCACGGGACGGCGCCCTTGGCGACGGCGGCGGTCAGCGGGGCGGGCGCTGTACGGGCGCCGGACACCAGCAGGGTCGCCTCGGCCAGCCCGTAGCAGGGGATCAGGGCCTCGGGGCGCAGGCCGGCCGGGGCGAACCGTTCGGCGAAGGCGCGCAGCGTCGCCGGGTTCACCGGCTCGCCCCCGGAGACGGCGACCTCCCAGCCGGACAGGTCCAGTCCGGCGATCTGCGCGTCGTTGACCCGGCGTACGCACAGGTCGTACGCGAAGTCGGGCGCCCCGCTGGCGGTGAGCCCGTACCGCGAGATGGTCTCCAGCCAGTGCGCGGGCCGCTTGACGAACGCGGTCGGGGACAGCAGCACGGCGGTGCCGCCGAGCCACAGGGCGTGCAGCAACTGGCCGACGAGGCCCATGTCGTGGTGGAGCGGCAGCCAGCCGCCCACCCGGGCGCCGCGCCGGGTGCCCAGCGCCCGGGCGATGGCCTCCTGGTTGGCGAGCAGGCTGCGATGGGTGACCACCACGCCGCGCGGGTCCCGGGTGGAACCGGAGGTGTACTGGAGGAAGGCGACGGCGTCCGGGTCCGCGGGGACCGGCGGGAGTGGTGGCGCGGCGGTGCCGGCCGCGGCCGGCGGGGCGTCGGCGAGGACGCAGGTGACGTGTCCGTGGCCGGTGCGGGCCAGGAGCTGGGACACGTCGGCGGCCTCGTCGGACGCGGTGAGCGCGCAGGCGGCGGCCGCGTCCTTGACGATGCCGGCGATGCGTTCGTCGTGGTGCGGGCGTCCCCCGGGCGGGGCCACCGGGACGGCGACGGCCCCGGCGTAGAGGCAGGCGAGGAACCCGGTGACGAACCGCTCCCGGGAGCCGTGGGTGAGCAGCACCCGGTCACCGGGGGTGATGTGCCGGCGCAGCCGGCCGGCGAGCGTCCGGGCGGCGCGGTCGAGCTCCCCGTAGGAGATCGTCCGGGGCTCCAGTCCTCCGGGCCGCTCGGTCAGGAGGACGAGGGCCTCTCTGTCGGGCGACTCCACGGCCTGGGCCTGGATGAGTTCGGTGAAGGTCCGGTGACCGGTCACGCCCTCCCCCTTGCTTGTCGTGCGGCCGTCCCTCCCGGTGCGGCCGCGGCTGTCCCTGGTGATCGTGTGGTGGGTGAAGGTCACGGACCGGGCCGGACCATCGGCGGGCGGTAGTCGCCCGCCTTGACGGTCCATTCCGCGTACGCGGCCTTCTCCGCCTCGTCCGGTTCGCCCGCGCGGCGCGCCAGCGCCAGCAGCACGGCGGTCACGGCGGCGAGTTCAGCCTCGTCGGGCTGCCCGCGGAGCACAGTGATGCGCGTTGTTCTCACCATGGGGACAGCGTGCGCCCGGCCGCTCGAAGCGGGCTCGCGCGCCGAACGCGGAAGAGCCGAGGACCCGTGGTCCTCGGCTCTTCCGCCGGTGGAGCCGTGCCGGGCGGCCGGCTCAGCCGATCACCCGCTCGTACGCCACGTGCCGGGTGCGGTCCACCGTGAGGTCAGCGCGGCGGCCCAGCGCCTTCCGGAGGGCGAGGTACTCGGCGCTGCCGAGCGCCCGGTCGCAGTCGGCCGTGTTCCGCCACCACTGGAGGCCGGTGTAGCGGCCGGGGACCAGGGTGGAGCGGAGCAGGTCGCTGCCGCCGAAGCCGCCGAGGGTGGCGAAGTGCTCGCTCATCTCGGCGTAGCCGCGCTCGAAGGCGTGCGGGTCCTCGCGCACCGTGACGTGGGTGAGCACCACGTTCTCCGCTCCGACGACGGCGTTCTCCCGGAGCACCCGGCCCACGCTGACCGCCTGGTCGGCCTCGGCGTCCACGAGGGGGCCCAGTTCCTTGACGTGGAGCTGGAACGTCTCGTCGTGGACGGTGTCGAGGAAGCCCCGCAGGGTGCGCCAGTGGCCGATGTGCGCGTACACGTGCGGCCGTTCGACGAGCCGGACCGTGACGAGGAAGTCGAAGTCGTCGCGGCGCCGCAGGAACTGCGAGTGCTCCCGGAAGAGCCTCTCGAACGTCGCGGTGTCGCCCTTGACCTCGAAGCGGTTGATGACCGCCACGGGCTTGTGCAGACTACGATCCGGCACGCGCTTCCTCCGCGAACTGCTTGGCGTGGCGCAGGGTGGTGGAGCTGTTGGTACCGAGCGCCTTGCGGACCAGTGCGCGGGCCTCGGCGAGCGTCGCCTCGGGGCCGAGTGCCGCGCGGACCCCTTCGGGGTCCAGCGTGACGGTGTGCCACGAGGTGGCTCTGACTGTACCGTCACCCAGCGACTCGATGACCCACCGTCCGGTGTGCCCGCTCATGGCCACCGGTACCCGGAGCTGCTTGTACACGATCATGTTGCGGTCCTCGAAGCACACCCGTACCGAGGTGGTGTTGTGGGTGGAGCCGTCGGGGCTGCGGGTGTCCATGTCCATGTGCTGGACCCCGGGCTCGTCCTCGGTGAGGTCGAGGCGGGCGACGTGCGGCAGGCGCTCGGGCCAGAGGTCGGCGCGGTCGAGGAAGGCGTACACGTCCCCGGCGGCGCCGGCGACGACCTCGGAGTCGCTGAAGCTGAAGTGGAGCTCCTCGCGGGCGTCGCCCAGTTCGGCGGCGTTCTTCAGGGCGGCCAGCTCGGCGCGGCTGTTGCGGTCGACGGCCTGCTCGATCAGTTCCTCGGCGGCCGGGTCGTCGCCGGTGGCGCGGTAGTCGTGCAGGAGCACCACGCGGGTGCGGCCGTCCTCCAGCGGCTCGACGCGCCACTCGCCGCCCATGGAGGCGACCGGGGCGGCGGAGACGACCTGGCGGAAGGTGATGGTGCGGGAGACCGGGTCGAGGGTGCGCCGGGAGGTCCAGGTGCGGACCTTCTCGTTGGCGATGGCCCAGATGCGCAGCAGTTGTTCGCCGCCGGCCTCCGGGGCCTCTTCGAGCACCTCGACGTGGACCGTGGGTCCGAACACCTGGGGCCACGCGGAGACGTCCGCCACGAGGTCGTAGATGGCGGCGGGCGAGGCCGCCACGGTGATGGAGTGCTCCGTGACGTGGGGAGCGGTGGTCTCGGACGTAGCGGTCGGTGCCACGGCGGTATTCCCTTCGACGGCCGTGCGGAACGGCGGTTTCAGATTGACACGGGGGTGCTCGGGGGCGGGTGGAGTCCGGCTGGAGTCAGGACGCGGGGCGTTCCGTGGCCCAGTCGGGGCGGTGCAGGATCTCCAGGACGGCGCAGCCCCAGCTGTAGCCGGCGCCCACGCTGACGAGGACGCAGCGGTCGCCGGGGCGGGCCTTCCCGGAGACGAGCAGGTGGTCGAGGCCGGCGAACTGGTCGCCGGCGCCGAGGTGGCCGACGGTGCGGCTGAAGTCCCAGGTGGTCCGTTCGGGGTCGATGCCGAACGGCTGGTAGTAGATGGACTGGAGGCGGCGGCGCCCGAAGTGGGGCAGGACGACCCACTCCGCGTCGGCCAGCTCCAGTCCCGCGTCCGCCAGGGCCTGCTTCATCACCGTCTGCTGGCCGTTGTGGGCGCGGGTGATGGCGTACGACATGCCGACCCGGCCGATGAAGGCGCGTTTGGCCTCCTCGAAGTCGACCGGGATGCGCTGGCTGAACGGGGCGGGGCCGAAGGGCTCGTCCCCCCGGTGGAGGGGTTCCAGTTCGGGGTCGGCGTGCAGGGCCAGGGAGAGGAGCCTGGCGAAGCCGCCGCGGCGGGAGAGGACCAGGGCGCTGGCGCCGTCGGCGTAGGGGGTGCCGGGGTCGGTCCGCCAGCGGTCGATGCCGGGCTCGCAGAACCGGTCGGCGGTGGTGAGCAGGGCGTCCCCGCGTCCGTGGCCGGCGGTGAGGTAGGCGGTGGCCAGGTCGACCGCCGCGAGGCCGCCGTTGGACATCTGCCGGATCTCGATGGCCTGGCAGCCGTTGCCGAGGGTCTCGCGCTGGATGTACGAGGCCACGGGCCACAGGTCCTGGCCCTGGTGGTAGGTGTCGGCGTGCAGCAGCAGGTCGATGTCACCGGGGCCGCTGTCCGCCCGGTCCAGGGCGGTGCGGGCGGCCGCCGCGCCCATCTCGGCGGCCGACTCGTCGGGCGAGTACGCCACGGAGACCAGGCCGGTCGCCGAGGCCACCCGGGGCGGGCAGGCCCCGGAGGCGACGGCGTCGGCGACCGTGACGACGGAGGGGAGCCGCACGGAGGTCCCCCGTATATAGATGTCTTCCACACGCACAGTGGCTCCCGGGGAGATTCGGGGGCTCAGCCCGTGGCCGCCGCGGCCAGGGTGGGTGAGCCGTGGGCCTCCGAGGGCCCGTCGATCAGGACGAAGTGGACGGCGTCGAGCAGAGCGGCCCAGCTGGCCGTCACCGTGTTCTCGTCGACCCCCACGGTGCCCCACCGGCGCTCGCCGTCCCGGTAGGAGATGAGGACCCGGGCGGCGGCTCCGCTGCCGACCTGGCCGCCCAGCACCCGGACCTGGTAGTCCACCAGTTCGAGGCGCGTCAGGGCGGGGAAGTACGGGTCGAGCGCCGAGTGCAGCGCGGTGTCCAGGGCGTTGACCGGGCCGTTGCCCAGTCCGGTGGCGGTGACGACCTCGCCGTCGACGCGCAGCCGCACCGACGCCTCCGTCCGGACCTCGCCGTCGCGCCGCCGGGAGACGCCCACGGCCCACGAGTCGACCTCGAAGGGCGGCGCCGCCGGGCCGCCGGCGAGTTCCTCGCGCAGCAGCAGGACGAAGGAGGCGTCGGCGGACTCGAAGCTGTAGCCGCGGTTCTCCAGCTCCTTGACGCGGGCCGCGGCACGCGCGACCTCCTCGGAGCCGGCCTCGACGTCGTAACCGAGCTCGCGGGCCTTGAGTTCGATGGAGGAGCGCCCGCCCATGTCGGAGACCAGGGTGCGCATCGCGTTGCCGACCCGGGAGGGGTCGGTGTGCTGGTACAGGTCGGGGTCGACGCGCAGGGCGGAGGCGTGCAGGCCCGCCTTGTGGGTGAAGGCGGACAGGCCCGTGTAGGGGGCCGCCGGGTTGCTCGGCACACCGGTGAGTTCGGTGATCGCCCGGCCCGTGCGGGTCAGGTCCCGTAGCTGCTCCAGCGGGACGACCTCGCGGCCCCGCTTGAGCACCAGGTTGGCGATCACGGTGAAGAGGTTGGCGTTGCCGCACCGTTCGCCGTAGCCGTGGGCGGTGCCCTGGGCGTGGACGGCGCCCGCGTCGACGGCGGCCATGGTGTTGGCGACGGCGCACCCGGTGTCGTCGTGGCAGTGGATGCCGATGGGGGCGCCCGTCATGGCGATGGTGTCCGCCACCACGGCCCGTACCTCGTCGGGCAGCGACCCGCCGTTGGTGTCGCACAGCACCACGGTCTCGGCCCCGGCCTCGGCGGCCGTGCGGACGACCGCCAGGGCGTACTCCCGGTTGATGAGGTAGCCGTCGAAGTAGTGCTCGGCGTCGAGGAAGACGCGGCGGCCGGCGTGCACCAGGTGCCGTACCGTGCTGCCGATCATGGCGAGGTTCTCCGCGAGGGTGGTGCGCAGGGCGTTCTGCACATGGCCCGTGTGGCTCTTGGCGACCAGGGTCACCACGGGCGTCTCGGCCGCCAGCAGGGCCCGTACCTGCGTGTCGACGGACACGGGGATGCCGGGCCTGCGGGTGGCGCCGAAGGCGGCCAGGACGGCGTTCTTCAGGTCCAGTTCGCCGCGTGCGCGGCGGAAGAACTCGGTGTCCTTGGGCACGGCGCCGGGCCAGCCGCCCTCGATGAAGCCCACGCCGAGGGCGTCGAGCCGACGCGCGACGGCGAGCTTGTCCTCGACCGTCAGCACCAGGCCCTCCTGCTGGGTGCCGTCGCGCAGGGTCGTGTCGTAGAGCTGGAAGCTCTGCTCAGCCATCGCCCCTCCCTTGTCCGGTGTCTGTTCCGGCGGTCTCGGAGCGCCGGTTGGTCGTCCCACGGTCGGGCGACGGGCCGGAGAACGGCTCGAACGGCGGTCGACCGCGGGGATGCGCGACGGCGCGGCGGGTCCGGACGGCGCGTGGCCGTCCGGACCCGCCGCGCCGGCGGAGGGGGCGGGGTCAGGAGACCTCGGCCGGACGGCCGTCGGGAGCTCCCTCGCCCTCCTGGCGCAGCCGCCGGGGGATGGCGAACATCAGCAGGAAGACCACCGCGGTGACGCCCATGAACACCCACAGGAGCGTCTGGAAGCTGGCCGCGAACGAGGTGCCCGTGACGTCCTGCTGGTGGCCGGCGAGCACGGAGGCGACCTTCTCGTCCCGGAGCGGTGCCACGGTGCAGCTCTCGGGGACGATGGCGAGGTCCTTCTCGCCGGCGCGGTCCACCGCGCAGGTGCGGAAGGCGGCGGTGATCCGGTCGGCTTCACCGGGGGTGACCCCGGCGGTGGCGACCAGGTCCTGGCGGAGCTGGGGAACCTGCTCGTCGACGCCGGCGCCGGTGTTGCCCGCCAGGCCGCCGAAGAAGACCACGCTCACCAGCGCGCCGCCGATGGCGAAGCCGAGCTGCGTGTTGGTGTTCACCAGGCCAGAGGCGGACCCGGCGTCCTTGTGCGGGACCTCGGAGGTGACGATCAGGGGCAGCGGGGTGGCCACCGTGCCGAAGCCGAGGCCGATCAGGAACAGCGGGACGACGAGGTGCCAGGAGGTGACGTCGCTGCCGTACTCACCGGCCACCCAGATGTACGCGCCGAGACCCAGGACCAGGACGCCCGCGCCGGCCTGCATGGCCTTGCGGCCGAACTTGGGCACCAGGATCATCACCGACGAGGTGGCGGTGAGGAAGGCGCCGACGCAGAACGGCAGGCTGGTGAGACCGGCACGCATCGGCGACCAGCCCTGGCCGATCTGCATATACAGGGTCCAGCCGATGGTGAACATGCCCATGCCGACGTAGAAGATCATGTTGACGGCGAGGCCGGAGGAGAAGCTGCGGGTGCGGAACAGGCCCAGCTCCACCAGCGGGGAACCGTCCTTGCGGGTCTTGCGGCGCTGCCAGGCGACGAACGCCCCGAGCACCGGAAGCGACGCGATCATGGAGACGTAGCCCCAGGCCGGCCAGCCCAGCTCGCGGCCCTGGAGAAGCGGGTAGACCAGCATGACCAGGCCGACAGTGGCCAGGACGACGCCCAGCGTGTCGAGCCGGAGGGCCTGCGGCGCCTTGGACTCGGTGATCACCTTCGTGCCGTACAGCAGGCCGACGAGGCCCACCGGCACGTTGATCAGGAAGATCAGCCGCCAGTCCAGCCCGAAGAGGTTCCACTGGACCAGCAGGCCGCCCAGGGCGAGGCCCAGGGTGGCGGCGAGGCCACCGACCAGGCCGTGCAGGGCGAACGCCGTCCCGCGCTCCTTGTCGGAGAACGTCACGTGGATGATCGACAGCACCTGCGGCACCATGATGCCGGAGAACGCGCCCTGGAGGACGCGCGAGACCACCAGTTGCCACGGCTCCTGCGCCAGACCGGCCGTCAGGGAGGTCAGCGTGAAGCCGGCGACGCCCACGAGGAACATCTTCTTGCGCCCGAAGATGTCACCCAGCCGTCCGCCGAGGATCAGCGTCAGCGCGAACGCGAGCTGGTACCCCACCAGGACCCACTGGATGGCCGAGTAGCCCGCCCCCAGTTCGCGCTGCATGGAGGGTGCCGCCACGTTGGCGATCGTGCCGTCCAGCAGATCCATGAACGCGGACACCAGCAGGACCAGCAGGGCGGCCCAGCGCTTCGGGTCGAGCTTCACCGCGTCGGCCGCCGCATCCGCGCCCGTCGTCTTCCTCTCCACCTCCGTCTCCACGGACGGAGCCTGCTCGGACGAAATAGCCATGGTGTACCTCTCTGATACTTGGGGGGGTATCGGGGTCCCGGGGGGAAACCGGCGGACCGGCCGAAGGCCGTGAGCGTCGATACGGAGGATGACGGCGGTCAGTGGAGTTCCGCTGGAGTGCGGCTGAAGCGGGGGGCGGGGGCGGCGGGCCGGCTGCCGCGCGCCCGGTGGTGCGGGTGCACGGCGGCCTCGGTCACCGTCAGCACCGGGGTCACACAGGCCTCCGTGGCCTCGAACCGGCGGGCCCAGGTGTCGCGGTCGCGGCGCAGGAAGCGGTCGGCGAGCACCCGGCGCAGCGCGGGCCACTCGGTGGGGTCGTCGCGGTCGGGCAGCGCGGCGGGGTCGAGGTCCAGTCCGTGCAGGAGGGCCGCGTAGAAGCGGTCCTCCAGCGCGCCCACCGCGACGTAGCGGCCGTCGGCGCAGGCGTAGCAGGTGTAGAACGGCGCCCCGCCGTCCAGCAGGTTGACCCCGCGCTCCTCCCGCCAGGCGCCGGCGCCGGTCATGGCGACCAGCATCCCGAGCAGGGCGTTGGTGCCGTCCACGATCGACGCGTCGACGACCTGGCCGCGCCCGGACGTGCGCCGCTCGTACAGCGCGGCGAGGACGCCGGCGACGAGGAACATCGCGCCGCCCCCGAAGTCGCCCAGCAGGTTCACCGGCGGCACCGGCGGACCGCCCGCCTCGCCGACGGCGGCCAGGGCCCCGGTCAGGGCGAGGTAGTTGATGTCGTGCCCCGGGGTGCGGGCGAGCGGGCCGTCCTGGCCCCAGCCGGTCATCCGGGCGTAGACCAGGCCGGGGTTGCGCGCCAGGCAGGCGTCGGGGCCGATGCCGAGCCGCTCCGCCACGCCGGGGCGGAAGCCCTCGACGAGGACGTCGGCGTCCGCCACCAGGCGGAGGAGCGCGTCCGGGCCGGCCGGGTCCTTGAGGTCCAGGACCGTCGTACGCCTCCCCCGGTCCAGGACCCGGTGCCAGTCGGCGAACGACCGGCGGCCGTCGGCCCGGTCGACGCGCAGGACGTCGGCCCCCAGGTCGGCGAACATCATGCAGGCGAAGGGCACGGGGCCGATGGCCGCCAGTTCCACGACCTTCAGCCCGCGCAGCGGCCCGGTGGCGTCGGGTGTCGTCATCGCGGGGTCCTCCTCGTCGGGGTACGGCACGGCACGCGCCCGATGGTTGGGCGGCACGGAGCGGGGGCGCGGTACGCCACGGGGGCGGGGCGGCGCGCACGGTGGGGCACGGCGCACGGTGGGGGCGGTCGCTCGCGTTCCGCTCGTACACCGGTCGGCCCGCCGCGACCGCGCCGCCGGACAGACGGCTGTTCGACCCCGCCTCGAGCGCTGATCCCTAGCGTGCGGTGGCACACAGCCTTCGGCAGCACAGGAGGAGCTCATCCATGAGTACCGCGCTCACGCCCTTCAGGGCCGGGATCCCCGACGCGGACCTCGCCGACCTCAAGGACCGTCTCGCGCGCACCCGGTGGCCGGAGGCGGAGACCGTCGACGACTGGTCCCAGGGCGTGCCGCTCGACCGCCTCCGCGAGCTGGCCGAGTACTGGCGGACCTCCTACGACTGGCGGGCGACCGAGGCCCGGCTGAACGCCGTGCCCCAGTTCCGTACCGAGATCGACGGCCTCGGCATCCACTTCCTGCACGTGCGTTCCCCGCACCCGGACGCGACACCGCTGCTGCTCAGCCACGGCTGGCCCGGCTCGGTGATCGAGTTCCTGGACCTGCTGGGGCCGCTGACGGACCCGGAGGACCCGGCGGACGCCTTTCACGTGGTGTGCCCCTCGCTGCCCGGCTACGCGTTCAGCGACAAGCCGGCGGCCACCGGGTGGACCGTGGAGCGCACCGCGGCCGCCTGGGCGGCGCTGATGGCGCGGCTCGGGTACGAGCGGTACGCGGCGCACGGCGTCGACTGGGGCTCGTTCATCACCGGGGAACTGGGCGGCATCGACGCGGAGCACCTGCTCGGGATCCATCTGGCGATGCCGTTCGCCAAGCCGCCGCAGGAGCAGGTGGCGCTGGACGAGCGGGACCTGGCGGGTCTCGCGGCCCTCAAGGAGTTCCAGCAGAACGAGGGCGGCTACTCGGTCCTCCAGTCCACCCGCCCCCAGACCCTCGGCTACGCGCTGACGGACTCCCCGGTCGGCCAGCTCGCGTGGATCGTCGAGAAGTACTGGGCGTGGAGCGACCACGACGGCGACCTGGAGAAGGCCGTCCCCCGCGACCGGCTGCTGGACGTGGTGACGCTGGCGTGGCTGGCCGGCACGGGCGCCTCGTCGGCCCGCATCTACTGGGAGAGCCACAACAACATGGCGCTCGGCCCGGTGGCCGTCCCCACGGCCTGTTCGGTGTTCCCCAAGGACGCGCGGATGCCGCGCGCGTGGTGCGAGCACCGGTTCAGCGATCTCCGCCGCTGGACGGACCACGAGCGGGGCGGCCACTTCCCCGCGCTGGAGCAGCCGGAGCTGCTGGTGGACGAGCTGCGGTCGTTCTTCCGTCCGCTGGCCCGCCCCGAGGGGGCCTGACGATGACCGCCCGCCCGGACGCCCCGCCCCGAGCGGGCCTGCCGCCCCGCACCCACGGCCCGGACAGCACCCACGGCCCGGACCGGCCGGCTCCCGCCGCCGAGGGCCCGGAACCGCCCGAGGGCCCGGAACCGCCCGAGGGCCCGGAACCGCCCGAGGGCCTGGAGCTGCCCGAGTTCCCCTTCCCCGGCAGCAGCCACCGGGGCCCCGCGCCCCTGTTCACCCGGCTCCGCGCCGAGCGGCCGGTCGTACGGGTGGCCTGGCGGGGCGGCGGCCACGCCTGGCTGGTGACCCGTCACGAGGACGTGGTCCGCGTCCTGGACGACCCACGGTTCAGCCGGGCCGCCTCGTACGCCCCGGAGGCACCGCGGTTCAGCGGCCTGTTCCAGGCACCGCCCGGGATGATCATCTCGCTGGACCCGCCGGACCACACCCGGCTGCGGGCCCTGGCCGAGCAGGCGTTCTCCCCGGAGCGGATCGAGGGCATGCGCCCCCGGGTGCGCGAGGTGGCGGGCCGGCTGCTCGACGCGCTGGAGAAGGGTTCCGGCGAGGGACCGGTCGACCTCGTGGCGGGCTTCGCCGCGCCGCTCGCGATGACGGTCATCTGCGAGCTGCTCGGCGTGCCGGAGGGCGACCGGGAGCAGTTCCACGCGTGGGTACGGCAGTTCGCCGACGTGTCGGCGCCCCCGGAGCTGGCGGCGGAGGGCGGCGAGAGGCTGGGCGGCTACATCGCGGGCCTGGTGGCGGCCAAGCAGCGGGAGCCCGCCGACGACGTGCTCTCCGCGCTGATCGCGGCCCGGTTGGAGGGCGAGCGGCCCGGCAGCGACCGGCTGGGCTTCGACGAACTGGTCGGGCTGGGCTTCACCCTGCTGGGCGCCGGCTTCGACTCGTCCGCCGGCCAGATCGGCAACTTCGCCGTCACGCTGCTCGCCGGTCACCGCGACGTGTGGCGCCGGCTGGGCGAGCGTCCCGAGGACGTCCCGGCCGCGGTGGAGGAACTGCTGCGCACCGTCAACCTGAACGGCAACGACACCTCGGGGCTGCCGAGGATCGCCACCGAGGACGTCACCGTGGGCGGCGTGGTGATCCCGGCGGGCGAGGCCGTGTTCGTGGCGTTCCCCTCGGCCAACCGCGACGCCTCGGTCTTCCCCGCCCCCGACCGCACCGACTTCGGCCGCGCCGACAACCCCCACCTGGCCTTCGGCCACGGCATCCACCGCTGTCTGGGCGCCCCGCTGGCGCGTCTGGAGCTCGCGGTGGCGCTGGAGGAACTGACCCGCCGCTACCCCGGCGCGCGGCTCGCGGTCCCCGAGCACGAGCTGTGCTGGCGGGCCGGGGACGTGAACCACAACCTGCTCGCCCTTCCCGTCGAACTGTCAAGGAGCACCGCATGACCGTCGAAAAGCTGCCGGCGACCAGCCGGGAGGTACGGCTGGCCTCGTACCCCCAGGGGGACGTCACCCTGGAGCACTTCGAGCTCGGCGAGTCCCCGCTCGCCGAGCCGGGCGAGGGCCAGGTCGTGGTGCGCAACGACTGGATGACCCTGGGGTCGGTGGCCCGCGACCAGATGGACCCGGACACCAAGCTGCCCATCCCGGTGTTCCAGCCGGGCGTCGCCATGTGGGGCCGGACGGTCGGCACGGTCGTCCGGTCCAACAGCGCGGACCTGGCGGTCGGTGATCTGGTGGAGCACTTCTCCGGGTGGCGGGAGTACGCCGTCGGGTCCTCCCACGAGTTCTTCCGGCGCGACCGGTCGCTGCTGCCCGGTCCGGAGTACTTCCTCTCGCAGGGCCCCACGGCCTGGCACGGCATGGTGGGGACCGCGGACGTACGGGAGGGTGACGTCGTGTTCGTGTCCGGCGCCACCAACGGCGTGGGCGCGCTGGCGGGCCAGATCGCCCGGCTGAAGGGCGCCAAGCGGGTCATCGGCAGCACCGGATCCAAGGAGAAGATCGACTTCCTGGTCGACGAGCTGGGCTTCGACGCCGCGTTCGACTACCACGACGGCCCGGTGGCCGAGCGGCTGGCCGAACTGGCGCCGGACGGCCTGGACGTGGTCTTCGACAACGTGGGCGGCGAGCAGTTCGAGGCCGCCGTGCGGGTGGCGTCCCGGGGGGCGCGGTTCGCGCTGTGCGGCGCGCTGGCGGGGCAGCACGGCGGCGGTGACGGGGGCAGCCCGCGGCTGCCGCTGATGTCGGTGATCACCAAGGACCTGACGCTGCGCGGTTTCGCCACGCTGCACACCCCGGACCAGATCGAGCACTGGAACGACCGGTTCGGCCAGTGGCTGCGCGAGGGGCGGATCGTCTTCCCGCACACGGTCGTCGAGGGTGGGGTGCCCGCGCTGCCGGAGGCGTTCGTCGCGCTGCTGGAGCGCCGTTACAGCGGCACCGTCCTGGTCAGGCTGAGCTGAGAGCGCTCGGCCGTACGCTGCGGCGGTGCCCCGTGGAACGTCCCGGGGCACCGCCGCTGTCACGCTTCGGGAGAGAGGTACGTCAATGACCCAGGACGCGGTCGTGCTCGGCCGGCGGGCGCTGAACCGGGCGCTGCTGGCCCGCCAACTGCTGCTGGAGCGCTCGCCGATGGGCGCGGCGGAGGCGGTGGAGCACCTGGTCGGCATGCAGGCGCAGGCGCCGGACCCGCCGTACGTCGGGCTGTGGACGCGGCTGGCCGGGTTCCGCATCGAGGACCTGTCGCGGCTGGTCTCGGACCGGGAGGCGGTGCGGCTGGTGCTGATGCGCGGCACCCTGCACCTGGTCACCGCGCGGGACTGCCTGCGGCTGCGGGCGGTCCTCCGCGACGCGCTGGCGAGCCGGCTGAACGGCACCTTCGGCAAGCGGCTCGCCGGCCTGGACCTGGCGGAGGTGGCGGCGGCCGGCCGTGAGCTGGTCGAGAAGGAGCCGCTGACGCTGGGCGGGCTGGGCACCGGGCTCGCCGAACGCTTCCCCGGCCGTGACCCGTTCGCGCTGGCCAACGCCGTACGCAACCTGGAACCCCTGGTCCAGGTCCCACCGCGCGGGTTGTGGGGCGAGAGCGGGCAGGCCGTGCACACCACCGCCGAGGCGTGGCTGGGCCGGCCGCTGGACACCGACGGGTCTCCCGACGGGACGGTACTGCGCTACCTGGCCGCGTTCGGGCCGGCGAGCGTGAAGGACATGCAGGTCTGGTCCGGGATGACCCGTCTGGGCGCGGTGGTCCGGCGCCTCGCGCCGCGGCTGGTGACCTTCCGCGACGAGAACGGGGTGCGGCTCTACGACCTGCCCGACGCGCCCCGGCCCGGGCCCGGGACCCCGGCGCCCGTGCGGTACCTGCCCGACTTCGACAACATCCTGCTCTCACACGCCGACCGTTCCCGGATCCTGACCGAGGAACGGCGTGCGCGGGTCTTCACCCGGAACGGTCTGATCCGGCCGACTTTCCTCGTGGACGGTTTCGTCCACGGCATGTGGCGCCTGGAGCGCGGCCGTGACACGGCCGCGCTGGTGCTGGAGCCGTTCGCCCCCCTGACCCGGGAGGAGCGTGCGGAGCTGGTCGAGGAGGGGCTGCGGCTGCTGGCGTTCGCGGCGGCCGGCTGCTCCGCGCCGGAGGTACGTTTCGACGAGGGGGAGTGACCGGATCCGGACGACTCCCCGTCCGCTCGACCGGCGCCCCAGCCGGACCCGGTGTACTGGCTCGCGGCTGGATCCGTCCGCCCGTCACACACCGGCCGAGAGAGGAAATCGCCATGTCGGACACGCCCTTTGCCGAACGGACCGTCGTCGTCACCGGAGGAGGCACCGGCATCGGCCGGGCCTCCGCGCTGGCCTTCGCCGGGCTCGGCGCCGGCGCCGTGGTCATCACCGGGCGGCGCAAGGAGCGGCTCGCCGAGGTGGCGGAGCTGCACCCGGCGATCGTCCCCGTCACCGCCGACGTGACCACCGAGGTGGGCGCCGAGGCCGTCTCCGAGGCGGTACGGGAGAACGGCGGCACCCTGGACGTCCTGGTGCACAACGCCGGTGTCTTCCGGTTCAGCCCGCTCGCGGGGCTCGACGCGGCGACGGCCCGCGAGGTGCTGGAGACCAACGTCCTGGGTCCCGCCCTGCTGACCACGCACCTGCTGCCGCTGCTGCGCAGCCCGGGCGGGCACATCGTCCTGGTCTCCAGCCGGGGCGGTCACAACCCCGGCCCGGAGAGCTCGCTGTACTCCGCCAGCAAGGCCGCCGTGCACAGCTTCACCAGGAGCTGGGCCGCGGAGCTGGCGCCCCGGGGGGTGCGCGTCAACGCCGTCGCCCCGGGCTTCGTCCGTACCGAGGCGTACGCCGCCAACGGGCTGTCGGCCGAACAGGTCGAGGGCCTGTTCGCCGGGGTGACGCACTCGATCCCGCTGGGCCGGGTCGCCGAGGCGGAGGACATCGCGTCCTGGGTGGTCCGGCTGTCCGGGCCGGCCGACTCGCTGGTCACCGGCCAGGTCGTCACCGTCGACGGCGGCATGGACATCGCCGCCCGCTAGGTCGTGCCCGGTCCGGAGGACACGCCCCGGCCCGTCAGCCCCTCTCGCCCGATCTTCCAAGAAAACGGAAAGGACTCACCGTGACAACCAGTGCCATGGAGCCGGAGGCCCTCGCGAAGGCGGAGACCAAGACGTTCCCCTACGCGCGGCAGTGCCCGTTCACGCCGCCGCGGGAATACGCCGAGATGATCGAGAAGGACGTCTCGCAGGTCACCCTGGACGGTTCCGGCCTGCGCATCTGGACGGTCACCGGCTACCAAACCATACGCGAGCTGCTGACCGACCCGCGGGTCAGCGCCTCGCGCAAGCACGACAACTTCCCGTTCTACTTCGTCGCCCCGCCGGAGTACCGGACGGAGACGTCGTTCATCGGGTACGACGGCAAGGACCACAGCAACACCCGGCGCAAGGCGGCGCTGACGTTCACCAACCGCCAGGTGCAGCGGCTGCGGCCGCGCATCGAGGAGATCGTCGACGACCACCTGGACAAGCTGCTGGCGCTGGAGCCCCCGGTGGACTTCCACCGGGTGTTCTCGCTGGCGGTGCCCATGACGGTGATCTGCGAGCTGCTGGGCATCCCGCAGGACCAGCACGACTTCTTCATCAAGCACGGTACGGCCCTGCTCGGCGGCCACAGCTCCACGGAGGAGCGGCAGGCGGCGATCGTCGAGGTCAACGCGTACATCAGCGACCTGATCCAGCAGAAGAAGGCCGAGCCGGGCGAGGACCTGCTCAGCCGGGCGATGGCCGACTACGAGGCCTCGGGCGAGGAGTACACCGACCGCGACCTGTTCAACATGGTGCGGCTGCTGATGAACGGCGGTCACGAGACCACCGCCAGCCAGATCTCGCTGGGCACCGCCTGCCTGCTGGAGAACCCGGACCAGCTCGAACTGCTGCTGAACGACCCGTCGCTGGTCCGGCCGGCCGTCGAGGAGCTGGTGCGCTTCGCCACCATCGGTGACACGGCCGTGCCCCGGGTGGCCCTGGAGGACATCGAGATCGGCGGGCAGGTCATCCGCAAGGGCGACGGCATCCTGTGCCTGGGGCTGGCCGCCAACCGCGACCCGGAGGTGTTCCCGGAGCCGGAGAAGCTGGACATCACCCGGGGCAGCCGCAAGCACCTGGGCTTCGGGCACGGGGTGCACCACTGCATCGGCGCCGACCTGGCGCGGCTGGAGCTGGAGATCGTATGGAGCAAGCTGTTCCAGCGCATCCCGACGCTCCGGCTGGCCAAGCCGTTCCTGGAGATCCCCCGCAAGGAGGGCGCCGTGATCTACGGCCTGTGGGAGCTGCCCGTCCGCTGGTGACACCGCCCCCGCACCACGAAGGCCCGGTACCGATCGGTACCGGGCCTTCCCGTCGTCCACCGGCCGGTTCAGGCGGCGTCGGCGGGGACGTCGGGCCGGGGGGTGCGGCCGGGGCAGGAGGTGCCGGCGGGCGGCAGGACGCCCTCCACCAGGTAGCGGTGGACCACCTCGTCGACGTGCGGGTTGCCGCCGAGGACGTACACCTCGTGCTCGCCCGAGTCCTCGACGGTCAGCAGGTGGTGGCCGAGGCGTTCCGCCATGGCGACACCGCCCGCGTAGTGGTCCATCGGGTCGCCGTCGGCCTGGACGACCAGCCCGGCCGGGTAGCCGTCGCGGGTGAGGACGGTCGGTGCCTCGGGGGCCTCGAAGGCGCGGAAGGCGCCGACCCACGGCTGGGCGCGGAGCACCCCGTACCCGTAGGGGAACCGCTTCCGGAAGTCCCGCATGTCCTGGTAGTAGACCTCCAGGTCGGCCGGCCAGGCGTGCTCCAGGGTGATCGCCTCCAGCACGCCGCAGCGGAGGTCGCCCTCGCTGTCGCCGGGCCGCCAGGTGCCCTGCTGGGAGAGCAGGCCCCGGCAGGCGTCGCCGGCGCCGTCCCCGCCGGCGGCGGCCGTCTCGCGCAGCCGGCCGACGAGGATGCCCAGATCGGTCCACTGGCCGCGGTCGGCGGCACGGTTGCCGACGGCCCCGTCGAACAGGGTGCGCAACTGGGCACCGTGGGTGAGCCCTTCGAGGAGGGCGACGACGTCCTCCACGGTGGCGAGGACCCGGGCCGCGGAGGTGCCGAGCCCGAAGTGACCGTGGCGCTCGCCCGTCCAGGCGGCCCACCGGTCGACGTTGCGCTGCACCGCGTCGCCCTGCCACAGGAACTGCTCGCGCCAGGTCCAGTCGGGGTTGACGCACGAGTCGAGCACGCTGCGGTCCAGGTGCGCGGGGAACATGCTGCCGTACACGGCGCCGACGTAGGCCCCGTAGGCGTACCCGACGAAGCTGAGCTTCTCCTCGCCGAGGACGGCGCGGATGACGTCCATGTCGCGGGCCGTGTTGCGGGTGCTGATGTGGGGGCGCAGGTCGCCGCCCGCCCGGGCGCACGCCTCCTCCCGCAGCCGCATGTCCTCGGCGAGCGCGGCGAACGCCGAGTCCGGCGGACGGGAGTCGAACGGGGCGCTCGGCACGGTCACTTCGGCGTGCAGCGGGGTGGAGGCACCGGTACCGCGCGGGTCGAAGCCGATCAGGTCGTACACCTCGTGCAGGGGCGTGCCGGCGTACTTGTCGGGCAGCGCACGGCCGTGCCCCCAGTCGCCGCCCGGGCCGCCGTTGACGGCGAGCAGGATGCCGCGCCGCCGCTCGGGGGCGGTGGCGCGGCGGCGGCTGAGGGCCAGGGTGATGCGTTCGCCCCCCGGGTCGGCGTAATCGCGGGGCACCTCGATCGTGGCGTGTTCGAGCTGGTCGTCGTGCGGTGCGGGCGACCACTGCGGCCGTTGTGTGCGGAACTCGTTGACCACCGCAAACCTCCGTTCTCGTCAGGGTGCCAGCCTCTCGGTGTCGCCTCGAGACGCCCTGGACCGCTCCCTGACCGGTACGGCCAGGGCGGCCAGCACGCCCACGGCGGCGAACAGCGCCGCGCCGGTCAGTGCCGTGCCGTACCCGGAGGCGAGGGCCTCGGGCGAGGCCGTGCCGCCCGTCGCGGCGGCGTCGATCCTCGCCGTGGAGAACGCGGCCAGGGTCACCAGGCCCACGGCGCTGCCGAGCTGGCGCGTCGTGTTGAGCAGGCCCGAGCCCAGCCCGGCCTGGTGGGCGGGCAGGCCCGCGGTGGCCGCGTTGGTGGTGGCGTTGAGCACGGCGCCCATGCCGAAGCCGAGGAGCAGCACCGGGCCGAGGACGTCGGTGGTGTACGAGGCCGTCGCGTCGGTCCGGGCCAGCCACAGCAGTCCCGCACCGGCCAGGGCGAGTCCGCCGATCAGCACCGGCCGGGGACCACTGCGGGGCACCACGGAGGAGATGCCCCAGCCGCCGAGTGCGATGCCCAGGGACAGGGGCAGGTAGCCGAGGCCCGTCTGCAACGGGGTGTAGCCGAGCACCTGCTGGAGGAGCAGGGTGAAGAAGTAGAAGGTGCTGAAGAGGGCCGCGATGCCGAAGAAGGCGACGAGGTTGGCGGCGGCGACCGCCCGGTTGCGGAAGATCCCCAGCGGGACCAGCGGGTGCCGGGCGAACCTGGCCTGGATCAGTACGAACAGGGCGAGCAGGGCGGCGCCGCCGAGCAGCGGCCCGAGGACGCGGCCCGAGCCCCAGCCGTGCACATGGGCCTCGGACACGCCGTACACGGCGGCCATCAGGCCGAGGGTCACCGTCACCGCGCCGGGCACGTCGAGGGTGCGCCGCTCCTGGCGCGCCGGGGACTCGGGCACGACCCAGCACACGGCGGCGAACAGGGCGATGCCGATGGGCAGGTTGATCAGCAGGATCCAGCGCCAGGAGAAGAACTCGGTGATGACCCCGCCGAGCAGCACCCCGACCGCGCCGGCGGCCCCGGAGACCGCGCTCCACCAGCCGAACGCCTTGGCACGGTCGGCGGGCCGGGTGAACGTGGTGCCGAGCACGGTGAGGGTGGCGGGTGCCATGACCGCGGCCCCCAGCCCCTGGAAGGCGCGGGCGAGGACGAGGGTGGCGGGGTCGTCCGCCGCGCCGCCGACGGTGCTGGCGAGGGTGAAGAGCGCCACCCCGCACAGGAAGATCCGGCGCTGCCCGAAGAGGTCGGCGAGGCGGCCGCCGAGCAGCAGGAACCCGCAGACGACCACGGTGTAGGCGTTGTTGACCAGTTGCAGGTTGTGGCGGTCGAAGCGCAGCTCCTCGGCGATGACGGGGAGGGCCACGTTCACCACCGAGGCGTCCAGCACGTTCATGAACTGGCCCAGGCAGCAGGCGGCCAGGACGAGCCGGAGCCGGCTGCCGGTCGGGGCGCGGGAGGCGGACGGGGCGGGCGGGGCGGCGGTGTGCGGCGTCCTGGCAGCAGTCATGGCGGCACCCTGCGCGCGGGCGATCGAACCCCGGTGGGGGTCCGGTCGAGGCGTCCGGCCGCTTCGAGGCCTCCTCCACCGCGCCCCCAGGGGCCGTCGCCACAGTCCTGGCCGTATCTCCGCAAGCCGGTCGACACTCCAGAGGAGAGCGCATGGCCAAGATCACGTACAAGCATCCGAGCGGCACCGTCACCATCGTCGATGTCGAGGCGCCCAACACGGTCATGCGCGGTGCGAAGCTGAACGGCGTCGAGGGCATCGAGGCCCAGTGCGGCGGGTCCGCCCAGTGCGGCACCTGCCACGTCTACATCGACGAGGCCAACGAGCTGCCGCTGCCGCCCATGGACTCCGTCGAGGACGACGTCCTGTACGGGACGGCCTGCGAGCGCACCGAGCACAGCCGGCTGTCCTGCCAGCTACCGGTCACGGAGGCGATCGACGGACTGGTCGTCCACCTGCCGGAGGCGCAGAGCTGATGGGCCCGCGAGGAGTCGTCGTCATCGGCGCGGGCCAGGGCGGGCTCGACACCGCCGCCGCGCTGCGCGGCCGCGGCTACCGCGGCCGGATCACCCTCGTCGGGGAAGAGCCCACGCTGCCCTACCAGCGGCCGCCCCTGTCGAAGGGCTTCCTGACCGGGGACACGGCCGCGGCCGACCTCGAACTGCGCCCGCGCGCCTACTTCGCCGCCCAGGACGTCGAACTGGTGTCGGGCACCCGGGCGACGAAGATCGACCGGGAGCGGCGGACCGTCTCCCTGGAGACCGGTGCGACCCTGCCGTACGACAGCCTCGTCCTGGCCACCGGGGCGCGCCCCCGCACCCTGCCCGTCCCGGGCGCGGCCTCGCTGGCCGGGGTGCTGACGCTGCGCGGACTGGCCGACGCCGAGGGCCTGCGCGCGCGGCTGACCGGCCCGCCGCGCCGGCTCGTGGTGATCGGCGCGGGGTTCATCGGCCTCGAACTGGCCGCCACCGCCCGGAAGCTGGGCCACGAGGTGACGGTGGTGGAGGCGCAGTCACGCGCCCTGGCGCGGGCGCTCACCCCCGTGATGTCGGCCCGCCTGGTCGCCGAGCACACCGGCGCGGGCGTACGCGTGCTGCTGGACCGCGAGGTGACCGCCCTGTGGGGCGACTCCGCCGGCCGGGTGGAGGTCGTCGAACTCGACGGCGCGGAACGCATCCCCGCCGACCTCGTGGTGGTCGGGATCGGCGTGCTGCCCAACACCGAGCTGGCCGCCGTCGCCCAGCTCCAGGTCGGCGACGGCGTGATCGTCGACGCGTACCTGCGGACCGACGACCCCGATGTCTACGCCCTGGGCGACTGCGCCCGCTTCCCCAGCCCCCACGCGGGCCGCCACGTCCGGCTGGAGTCGGTGCAGAACGCCGCCGACCAGGCCAAGTGCGTCGCCGCCGGGATCTGCGGCGACCGCGTCCCGTACACGGCCGTGCCGTGGTTCTGGTCGGAGCAGTACGCGCTGCGCCTCCAGATCGCCGGCCTGACCGCGGGGCACGACGAGACGGTGGTCGTGGGCGACCCGGAGGGCGGCCGCTTCTCCGTCTTCTGCTTCCGCGACGGCCGGCTGACCGGCGTGGAGTCGGTGAACCGACCGGCCGACCACGGCATCGCCCGGCGCCTCCTCGCCTCCGGTACGGACCTGACCGCCGACGACGTCCGGCGGCCGGGCTTCGACCTCAAGACCGTCGCCCGCACCGCCGCCGCGGCCGGCGCGCCGACGGCGTGATTCCCTCACCAGAAAGGTTGTCCACCCATGCACCAGTCACAGACGGCTCCGCCGTCACCCCGGCGCCGGACCCGGCACCTCACCCTGCGTCTCGTCGGCGTGTGGCTCGCGATGCTGGCGGCTGTCGTCGGTCTCGGCACGGCCACCGCCTCGGCCGGGGACGCCAAGCCCCGGCGCCCCTCGCTGGAAGGCATATGGGACCTGACCGTGACCGTGAGAACGCCCGACGGCGGGTCCACGAGCACCACCCCCAGATTCGTCTTCCGCCCCGACCACAAGCTGACCGCCGAGGGGCCGCCGGACACCGACGGCGCCCCGCAGTACCGGGCGACCGGCTTCTGGAACGAGCGCACCGACGGCACGTTCACCTTCTACGTCACCCACCCCGGCCGTGAGGACGGCGCGTACCTGGGCACCGTCCAGGCCGTACACCTGGGCCGCATCACCGGCGGCACGTTCGCGACCTCGGCCCACGCCTTCGTCACCACCACGGCCGCCGGCGACACGCAGGGCCCCATCTCCGTCAGCAGCGTCGCCACCCGGGTGTCCGCCACGACCCGCTGACGCCCCGCTCCCCCACCGCGCGCCCGCGCCCCGCTCCCCGCGAGCGGGGCGCGGGCGGCGCTCGTCCGTGGCTCGAGCGGCCGCGGTTAGCGTCTGGACGACCGTGACTCCGTACGTGACCGAGAGAGGCAGGACATGACCTCGTTCGATGCTGGAACCCCCTGCTGGGTGGACCTGACCGTGGCCGACCTGGAGGCCGGCAAGCGCTTCTACGGCGAGCTGTTCGGGTGGACGTTCGAGGCCGGTGCGGAGGCGTTCGGCAACTACACCCCGGCGCTCAAGGACGGCAAGGACGTGGCGGCGCTCGTCCCCGCGCAGGGCGGCGCCCCCACCGCCTGGAACCTGTACTTCTCCACGCCCGACGTCCAGGACCTCGCCCGCCGCGTCGCGGAGGCGGGCGGCAAGGTGACGGGCGGCCCGTTCGCCGTCGCCGACGCGGGCACCGTCCTCCAGGCCGTCGACCCCGGTGGCGCGGCCTTCGGCGCCTGGCAGCCCGGGACCCGTGCCGGCTTCGGGCTCCAGGGCGTTCCGGGCTCCTTCTTCTGGCCGGAGATCTACACCCGCGCCAAGGCCGACGTGGACGCCTTCTACGAGACGGTGTTCGGCTTCACCGGGCAGCAGATCTCCGAGGGCACCGAGTTCGACTTCAAGCTGTGGTTCGCGCCCGGCGCGCAGGCGCCGACCGCGGGCCGCCTCCAGATGGGCCCGTTCATCCCGGAGGACGTCCCCGCGCACGCCCTGGTCTACTTCTCCGTCGAGGACACCGACGCGGCCGTGGCCAAGATCCGTGAGCTGGGCGGCGACGTGAGCCGCGAGCCGTCGGACAGCCCCTTCGGGCGCTCCGCGCTGGTCTCCGACGACCAGGGCGCGCGGTTCGCCGTCATGGGCCCGGTGAAGGACGCCGGCTGAGCCCTCCGGCACGCGTGACGAGAAGCCGGTCCCGGCCGACGGGACCGGCTTTTCCGTATGCCGCCGAACGGCCCCCGGGGCGCCGCGAAGTTCCTCGCGGCGCCCCGGGGGCCGAACACCTACCGGCGTACCGCCGCCTCACCGGCCCCAGGTGACCGGCAGGCTGGTGAGCGTGTGGTTGATCTCGCCGTTGTGCCAGGGCAGTTCGTCCTCCGGGACCGCGAGCCGCAGGGCGGGGAAGCGCCGCACCAGGCCGTCGAGGGCGATCTCCATCTCCATCCGCCCGAGGTGCTTGCCCAGGCAGTAGTGGACCCCGTGGCCGAAGGAGATGTGCGGGTTGTGCTCCCGGGCCAGGTCCAGCCGGTCCGCGTCCGGGAACACGCTCTCGTCCCGGTTCGCGGAGGCGAGCGCGAGCAGCACCGCGTCACCCTTCTCGATGGTGACCCCGCCGACCTCGATGTCCTCCGCCGCGATGCGCGGGAAGCCCGAGGTGTCGGTGGCGAACAGGTTCACGTGCCGCAGCAGCTCCTCCACCGCGGTCGGGATGCGGCCGCGGTCCTCGGCCAGCCACCGCCACTGCTCCCCGCCGTCCGCCAGCAGCGCCAGCACCGAGTTGGCGAGCTGGTTGGCCGTGGTGTCGAAGCCGGCGCCGATGAGGGTGAAGCCGAAGGTGACCAGCTCCGGTTCGCTGAGCCGGTCGTCGTTGTCACGGGCGGCGATCAGCTCGGACAGCATGTCGTCGGTGGGGGTGGCCCGCTTGTCGGCGATCAGCCCCACGATGTACTCGCTGAGCTTCGCCAGACCGTTCAGCGACTCCTCGCCGCCCGCCCGGTCGTCCACCGTGGCGAAGGCACGCGCCCACTTCTCGAACTTGCGCAAGTCCTCCGACGGCACCCCGAGCAGCTCACCGATGACCGTCAGCGGCAGCGGCAGCGCGAGCTGCTGCACCAGGTCGATCGTGCCGCCCTTGGCCTCCATGTCGTCGAGCAGCTCGTCGGTGACCTTCTGCACGTTGGCCCGCATCCGCTCGACCCGGCGCAGTGTGAAGGCGCCCGCGACGAGCTTGCGCAGCCGGGAGTGCTCCGGCGAGTCCAGCGAAATGATCATCTCGGGCGTGGTGTGCATCGTCCCGCCGATGCGCGGCGCGCCGGGGCCGCAGGCCAGCGCGCGGCTGAGCCTCGGGTCGGCGGACAGCCGGCGCACGTCCTCGTACCGGGTGATCAGCCAGGCGTCCACACCGCCCGCCGTCGGCACCTTCACCACGGGCTGCTCCGCCCGCAACTCCGCGTACCGCGGGGCGGGACCCCGGTAGGTCGATCCGGTGAGGGGGAAGACGTCCGTCTCCTGAGGGGCGGTCATGGTGACACCTCCGCTTGGGTCGCTACAGTCACGCAGCACCCTAGGAACCCCCGATGGAGACCGGGTCGCTCCTTCCTGGAGCCGGACCGCGCCTCCGGCCCCCCACGTCGTGGGCATTCGTTCCGCCGGGGCGTTGCCCGCGCCGTTGTGGGCATTCGTTCCGCCGGGGCGGAACGGGTGGGCACAACGGAACCGGGGCGGCGCCCCTTTTCCGTTCCCCCCGGGGCGGTGCGCCGCACGGGTGCGTTCCGGGCGCGGGTGGTGCGGTCACCGCCGGTGGGCGGGAGGCACGGGCCCCCGGGACGGGAGGAGGGGGCGTCCGGGACCTCGTCGTCCCGGACACCCCCTCCCCCGTCCCGTCGCCGCTCAGTCCTCCGGACCCAGCAGCACCGCCCCGTAGTTCTTCCGCGCCGCCGTGTCGTACTGCAACGCGACATGGCTGGTCGCCGACGTGACGTCCCGCCAGAAGCGCTGGAGCGCCTGCCCCTCGCCCAGGCCGCCGGTGCCCGCCGCCCCGACCAGCAGGCCCACGGCCTCCTGGAGCAGCTCCGCGGCGAACGTGGCGTTGCGTTCGTTGCGGGCCATGTGCCCGGGCGTGAAGAGCCGTTCGTCGAGCACCCGGGCGTTCTCGAGGACGAGGTGCCGGGCCGCGTCGATCCGGCCCGACGCGCGGACCACCTTCAGCTCGCCCGTCTGGCTCCGCTTGCGCCCCGTGAGCGTGCCCGCCGCGGCCGACAGCGCGCCGGTGGCGGCCCCGACGACCGGGGCGATGAACGTCAGTCCGCCGACCGCCTGGAAGGGCACGTTGTGCGCCGGCAGGTCCGAGGTGCCGTTGCGGCCGCTCAGCATGTCCCCACGGTCGAACGACAGGTGGTCGGGCACCAGGACGTCGTCGACGACGACCGTGTGGCTGCCGGTGGCCCGCATGCCGACGCTGTCCCAGGTCTCGCGGACGGTGTACGTCCCCCGGGGCAGCGCGAAGAAGCGCATCCTGGGCGGGCCCTCGCCCGCGCCGGGGACCACCGCGCACACCAGGGCCCAGTCGGCGAAGTCGATGCCGCTGACGTACGCCCACTGGCCGGTCAGCCGCCAGCCGCCGTCCGTCCGGCGGGCGCGGCCGACCGGCATCAGCGCCGTGGCGACGACCGTGTCCGGGTCGTCGCCCCACAGCGCCCGGTGCCCCTCCTCCGGCAGGTGCGCGGCGAAGCGGGCCGAGTAGGCGCACAGCGAGGCGCACCACGCGGTGGCCGCACAGGCCTCGCCGACCGTCATGACCGCCGACGTGAGCTCGGCGAACGAGCCCTCGGCGCCGCCGAAGCGGGAGGCGACGAAGTGCCGGGCGAAGCCGGCCTCGCGCAGCGCGGCGACGACCTCGCGGTTCATGGCGCGGTCGGCGTCCGCGTCGGCGGCGTGCTGGGCGGCGAGGATCCGTACCTTCTCGGCCGCCTCCCCCAGGCCCGTCCCGGCCGCCTCCTCCAGGACCGTCCCCGCGGGGGCCGTGCCGCTCATGCCCGGGGCCCGTTCGCGACGGCCTTGGCGAAGAGCTCCAGCGTCTCGCCCGGGCTCGGCCCGTCCAGCGCCCTGAAGATCCGCTCGGCGCCCTCACCGTGCTTGTCGAGCTTGACGTGCGCGAGGGTGACGCGGGTGTGCCGGTCGTCGACGGGCTCGAAGTCGACCTCGATCTCGCTGGCACGCTCGTCGTCCGGTATGGACTGCCAGTTGGGGTCGATCCGCCAGGTCATGGCGAGCCGGCGGCCCGGCTCCCACTCGAGGACCCGGCCCCAGGCGATCTCGGTCCCGTCGACGTCCCACTCGTAGTAGCGGCCGCCGACACCCGGCTCGAAGGCGAGGCCGGCCCGCTCCTTCCTGACCAGGATGTGGGAGGCGGGCCACCAGTCCTTGGGCCGCTCGGTGAAGACGGCGAAGCACTGCTCCGGCGTGGCCGCCACGGTCACCGACTTCCGTACATCGGGAAGGGTCTGCTGCTGTTCGGGCACGGGGCCTCCTCGCTCGATCTCGCCGGGTGTCACCTGCTGCCGCCCGGTGTCCCGGGCCTGTGGCCGGCCGGTCACGGTCACCGGCCGCCGCACGGAACGCCCCCCACGCTCGCCGTGGCCGCTAGGCCGCTTGTCGAGTACCGCTCGAAGCGCCGCGTTCCGGCCGTTCTCCACCCGGCGCCGAGAGCCGCACGAGGCTGCCCGGTCACGGTCGTCCCCACCCAGAGCGCACCACATCACCTACGTGAACGGGAGAGCACCATGACACAGGCGGGACGACGGGTGGCCTTCGTCACCGGCGCGACCAGCGGGATCGGCCTCGCCGTGACCGAGCTGCTGGCCCGGCAGGGCATGGCGGTGTTCGGGGTCGCCCGCGGCGAGGAGAGCGTGCGCACCATGGTCAAGCAGCTCCGCGAGGAGGGCCTGGAGGTCGCCGGCGCGGTGTGCGACGTCACCTCCCTCGACCAGATCCGTACCGCCGTCCGGGAGGCCGTGGACACCTACGGGCGGATCGACGTGCTCGTCAACAACGCGGGCCGGGGCGGCGGCGGTGTCACGGCCGAGCTGGCGGACTCGGTGTGGGACGACGTCATCGAGACGAACCTCACCGGTACGTTCCGCGTCACGCGCGAGGTGCTGAGCACCGGCCGGATGCGGGACGGCGACTGGGGCCGGATCATCAACATCGCCTCCACCGGTGGCAAGCAGGGCGTGGAGCTCGCCGCGCCGTACTCCGCCTCGAAGCACGGTGTGGTCGGCTTCACCAAGGCGGTCGGCAAGGAGCTGGCCAAGAGCGGCATCACCGTGAACGCGGTCTGCCCGGGGTACGTCGAGACGCCGATGGCGCAGCGCGTGCGCCAGGGCTACGCGGGCCACTACGGCGTGAGCGAGGAGGCGATCCAGGAGCAGTTCAACGCCAAGATCCCGCTCGGCCGCTATTCCACCCCCGAGGAGGTCGCCGGGCTGGTGGGCTACCTCGCCTCGGACATCGCCGCGTCGATCACCGCCCAGGCGCTGAACGTCTGCGGCGGACTCGGCAACTACTGAGTGACCACCGATCCCCACCGATGCCGCGCCGACAGAGACGGAGCCCAGGACATGACAGCCGCAGGCGCAACGCTCGCCGAGCCCGATCTGGCCCTCTTCCGGTCCGTGATGGGCCGGTTTCCCACCGGTGTCACGCTGCTCACCCAGGGCAGCGGCGACGACACCATGGTGATCACCCTCAATAGTCTGACCTCGGTGTCCCTGGACCCGCTCCTGATCCTCGTGTCGGTCAAGGGGGACGGCAGGATGCGTCCCCGGGTGGTCGGCGCCGGGAGCTTCGCGGTGAACGTCCTGACGGAGTCGCAGCGCGACCTGGCGCAGGAGTTCTGCCGTCCCGACCGGTCGGAGGGGCAGGCCGCGATGCTGCGGCTGGCCGCGGTGGAGGGTGTCACCGGCAACGCCGTGATCCCGTCCGCCGAGGCGTACTTCGAGTGCGTGCTGGACGCGCAGCACCAGGCGGGTGACCACACGCTGCTGATCGGCCGGGTGGTGGCCCTGTCCGACGGGCCGGGCGACCCGGACCCGCTGGTGTTCCACCGCGGCCGTTTCACCCGGCTGCCGGGCACGGCACGGACGGAGGCCGCGTGAGCGCCGGGGACACCGCGGGCCCCGCGGCCGGGCCCGGGACGCTGCACGAGGTGGCCGACGGGGTGTACGCCTTCGTCCAGCCGGACGGCGGGTGGTGCCTGAACAACGCGGGCCTGGTCGTCGGTGAGGGCCGGACCGTCCTGGTCGACACCGCGGCGACCGAGGCCCGCGCCCGCCGGCTGCGCGCGGAGGTCGAGCGGGTCGCGCCCGGCGGGGCGGACTTCGTCGTCAACACCCATTTCCACGGCGACCACACCTTCGGCAACGGCCAGTTCACACCGCGCGCCGTGGTCGTGGCCCACGAGGGCACCCGCGCCGACTCGGCGGAGGCGGGGCTGGGGCTGCGGCAGTTGTGGCCCGCCGTGGAGTGGGGCGAGACGCCCCTGGTCCTGCCCACGCTGACGTTCCGCGGCTCGCTGACGCTGTACGCCGGCGACCTGCGCACCGAGCTGCTCCACGTCGGCCCCGCGCACACCGCCAACGACGTGGTGGCGTGGGTGCCGGGGCGGAAGGTGCTGTTCACCGGTGACGTGGTCTGGTCGGGGGTGACGCCCTTCGTGCTCTTCGGGTCGATCACCGGGTCGCTGCGGGCGCTGGACCGGATGCGCGCCCTGGGCGCCCGTACGGTCGTCCCGGGCCACGGCCCGGTGGGCGGGCCGGAGTTGCTGGACGAGACCGAGGACTACCTGCGCTGGCTCCAGCGGCTGGCGGAGGACGGGGTGAGCGACGGGCTGACCCCGCTCCAGGCGGCACACCGCGCGGACCTCGGGCGGTTCAAGGAGCTGGTCGACTCCGAGCGCCTGGTGGGCAACCTGCACCGCGCGTACGCCGAGCAGGACGGGCTGCCGCCCGCCGCACGGATCGACGTGATCACCTCGTTCCAGGAGATGGTCGCGTTCCACGGGGCGCTGCCCACGTGCCACGCCTGACACACCGGAGAGGAGACGGACATGGTCACGAGCCTGTTGGAGCGCCGCGACGGAACACCGTACGAGCAGGTCCCCGACGACCCCTTCCTGGTACCGCTGTTGCTGCTCGCGGGCGAGGCGGACGACGATGACGGCGAGCCGCACATCTGCCGGGGGATCGACTGAGGCGGCGCGACCCATGGGAATGGGGCCCCTGTGGAGGGGCCCCATTCCCATGTGGTGGTTCAGGCGGCGGGCGGCGTCGCGGGGCCGTCGCGGTGGATGACCCGCGACCGGGTCAGGAGCCGGCCGTCGCACCGGACGAGCTCGTCCTCGACGGTGAAGGTCGGCTGGAAGTTCACCTTGCCCTCGCGGTCGGTCTGGGTGACGAGGGTGTAGTACGAGACGCGGAGCAGATCGGCGTCCGCCGGGTCCGTCTCGATGATCAGGTGGCCGAACCAGTGCCGTACGGCGATGTCCCGGTACCGGGGCAGGCTGGCCTTCATGCCGGCGATCATCTCGGCCCGGCCCCGCTGCCGGTGGCCGCCCGCGTGCACCACCTCGCCGTCCTCGGTGAAGGTGTCGGCGAACCCCTCGATGTCGAGGGCGTCCACCCGCCGCATCTGCTGGGCGTAGAACGTCTGCACCTCGGCGTAGAGGTCCCCGGTGACCTGGCTGGGCAGGGTCCCGACCGGCTGAGACATGGATGCTCCCTTCGAGACGGCCGGCCCGGTGGCCGTGCCGATCGCCCCCAGCCTGCCGGTCCGCCCTGCAATGCCGGTGGAGACCGGCTCGTCGGGCCGGACCGGGACCGCGCCGCCCCCGGAGCCGGCTCCGGCCCCCCGCCGGGCCGGCGCGCGGGGCGGGGGGCGCGGGGCGCGGGGCGCGGGGCGCGGGGCGCGGGGCCGTGCGCGTACCGCCGCTCAGGCGGCCCGCTGCTCGTAGCCGGCCAGCCGGACGCAGACGGCCAGGCCCTCGATGGCCTGCTCCAGCTCCGCGAGGCCCGGGTAGCTCGGCGCGATGCGGATGACCGCGTCGCGCGGGTCGTCGCCGTACGGGTGGGTGGCGCCGGCCGGGGTCAGCACGATGCCCGCCTCCGCGGCGCGGCGCACGACCTCCTTGGCGCAGCCGTCCGGCACCTGGAGGGTCACGAAGTAGCCGCCCTTCGGGGAGGTCCAGGTCGCGAGGCCCGTGCCGCCGAGTTCGGCGTCCAGGATGCGCGCCACGGCCTCGAACTTGGGCTGGAGCAGGGCGCGCTGACGCTCCATGTGGGCCCGCACGCCGTCTGCGTCGCGCAGGAACAGCACGTGCCGGAGCTGGTTGACCTTGTCGGGGCCGATGGACCGCTTGGCGTTGTTGGCGAGCAGCCAGCGCACGTTGTCGGGGGACGACCCGAAGAAGGCGACGCCCGCGCCGGCCGCGGTGATCTTCGAGGTGGAGCCGAACACGAACGCCCGGTCCGGGTTCCCCGCGTCCGCGCAGGCCGCGAGCAGGTCGGCGATCTCGACGGGCTCGTCGGTGAGGTGGTGCACCGCGTAGGCGTTGTCCCAGAAGACGCGGAAGTCGGGCGCCGCGGTGGTCATCGAGGCGAGCCGGGCCACCGTGTCGTCGCTGTAGCAGACGCCGTCGGGGTTGCTGTACTTCGGGACGCACCAGATGCCCTTGACGGACGGGTCCTCGGCCACGAGCCGCTCCACGACGTCCATGTCGGGGCCCTGGTCGGTCATGGGCACCGGGATCATGTCGATGCCGAACCGCTCGCAGAGCGCGAAGTGCCGGTCGTAGCCGGGCACGGGGCACAGGAACGCGATCCGCTCCTGCTCCACCCAGCGGGCGCCGGCTCCCGGGAGCACGCTCAGCAGGGCGTGCACCAGGCAGTCGTGCATCAGCTCCAGGCTGGAGTTGCCCGCCGCGAGGAGCTGCGCGGCCGGGACCTGGAGAGCCTCGGAGAAGATCTCCCGCAGCTCCGGCAGTCCGTGCAGGCCGCCGTAGTTGCGCACGTCCGTGCCGTCGGCGGAGGTGTACGTCCCGCCGGGCAGGCCCAGCAGGTCGAGGGAGAGGTCGAGCTGCTCCGGCGCCGGCTTGCCCCGGGTCAGGTCGAGCGAGAGGCCGCGCCCCTTGAGGTCCTGGTAGTCCTGGCGGGCGCGCTCGAGGAGCCCGCCCAGTACGTCGGGGCTCAGCTCGGTGGTCATGGTGTGTGTCCTCTCACAGGTACCGCTCGGGCGGGGGGCGCCTGCCGAGAATACAAACCGGGCGCACCGGGCGGTCCCACGGGCCCGGGGTCCACCGGCCCGTTCGCCCCTTTCCGGGGCTGGGTTCACCTCCGGGGGCGCCTCAGCCGGCGTCGACGGTCGATCGTGCTCGACCCTTCGTTCCTCGGGGCCTCCGCGCGTTCTCCCTTTCGACACCGTCGCGCCCCTTCGGCCGCCCCTCTTCCGGGCTCGGTTCACCTCCGGGGCGCTCAAGCGTGCGCCGACCGGTCGATCGTGCTCGGGTCGCTCGTGCCTCGCGACCCTCCGCGCGTTCTCCCTCTCGGCACCCGCCGCGCCCCTTCGGCTCACTCGCCGGCTCCCTCGGGCGGGTGGTGTCCGGGCGGGTACGGCGCCGGGGGCCGTCCGGGCGGCGGCCCGGCGCCGATCATGGGGCCGTGATCCCGGACCCCCGCCGTACCGCCCGCCGCCGTACCGCCCGCCGGCTGCGGACCCTGCTCGTCCCCGTCGTCGCGGCGCTCGGCCTGCTGGGCCCGCCGGCCCCGCTCCCCGCCTCGGCGGGGCCGCTCCCCCGGCCCCCGGCTCCCCGTCCCCCGACCGCCGCCGAGGTGCGCACCGACGCCCTGCTGCGGCACGCCCGCCGTGATCCCCGGCTGCTGCGCGACTTCTTCCGGCGCCTGCCGAAGGGCGGTGACCTGCATCATCACCTGTGGGGCGCGGTGACGACGGAGTACCTGGTCCGGCTGGCCGGTGACGACGGCCTGTGCGTGGACACCTCGACCATGACGGCGGTGCCGCCGCCCTGCGGGCCGGGTACGCGGCCGGCCGCGGACGCCCGGGCGGACGCGTCCTTCCGTACCGCCCTGGTGCGTGCCTGGTCCATGCAGGACCTGCCGCCGGGGCGGAACGGTCACGACCACTTCTTCGGTACGTTCGGCAGGTTCGCCGAGGTCGCCTCGCGCCACCCCGGAGAGCTGCTGGCCGAGGTGGCGGAGAAGGCGGCCGCCGGGAACCAGTCCTATCTGGAGACGATGGTGACGTCGGTGCCGGGCGCGGCGAGGGAGCTGGCCGACGACGTCGGATGGGACGCCGACCTGAGGCGGCTGTACGGCCGGCTCACCGCCGGCGGCAGGCTGGACGGGCTGGTCGCCGCGGCGCGGAGGGAGGCCGACGACGCCGACGCGGGGTTCCGTACGGCGGCGCGCTGCGGCACCGGGCGGCCCGGTGCCGCGTGCCGGCTGACCGTGCGCCGGATCTCCCAGGTCGCACGGGGCGATTCACCCGTACGGGTCTTCACGCAACTGGCGCTCGCCATGCGGCTGGCCGAACGCGACGCCCGGTTCGTGGCCGTCAACCTGGTCCAGCCGGAGGACGAGGCCGGGGCGCTGGCCCATTACCGCCTGCACATGCGCATGCTCCGGTACCTGCGCGGCGTCCACCCCCGGGCGCACGTCACCCTGCACGCGGGCGAGCTGTGGCCGGGCCTGGCCGGGCCCGAGCACCTGGCCTTCCACATCCGGGAAGCGGTCACGGTGGCGGGCGCCGAGCGGATCGGGCACGGCGTCGGCCTGGTCCACGAGGACGACTGGCGGGCCACCGCCCGGACGATGGCGGCCCGCGAGGTGGCCGTCGAGGTGGCCTTCACCAGCAACGCCCAGATCCTCGGCGTCCGGGGCGACGACCACCCCTTCGCCACCTACCGCGCCCACGGCGTGCCCGTGGTCCTGGCGACCGACGACCCGGGCGTCTCGCGGACCGACCTCGGTCACGAGTACCAGTACGCCGCGACGGCCCACGGCCTGTCGTACCCCGAGCTGAAGGACCTCGCCCGCGCGTCCCTGGAGTACGCGTTCCTCCCCGGCCGCAGCCTCTGGCGGGGCAACCCCACCGCCGGCGGCTACCGCCCCGTACCCGCCTGCGCCGGCCTCCACCCCACCGGCGGCCGCCCCCTCCCCGGGCCCTGCCGGCGGCTGCTGGCCACCAGCCCCAAGGCCGCCGTCCAGTGGCGTCAGGAGGCCGCCTTCGCGGCGTTCGAGCGCACCGCCCGCACCGGCCGGTGAGCGCACCGGCCCCGGCCACCGGGCGAAAGGGCCCGGAAACGACCGAGAGGCCGTACCGGATCACTCCGATACGACCTCCGACTCGCGTTGTCGCAAGTCGGGACGACAGGATTTGAACCTGCGACCCCTTGACCCCCAGGAGTGAGGGTCAGGGGTATTTTCTGGATATAACAGACTTAATCCGGGCGCAAGTTGTGCGTAGAAGCATGCATCGTGCACCACCGCGCGTAGCGTGTGGTCCCCAAGTGGTCCCCAGGATCACCGTCCTAGCGGCGAGGCACGCTCTGGCATCTCTGGTCCCTGCAGGGGGGAGAGGGCGGATTGACCGGCGGACTGTCAGTCTGCGGTCAACCCTCAGTGGACCAGATCGACGTCCCATTCGGCGAAGCCGTGAAGCCGCTCTGCGCGAGCTTGCCGGTGGCCTCATCCCACAGACAGTCTCATCCTGCCGCTTGGCGCCGCTGTGAGCGAGGTGGACTCGTCCGATGCCCCCAGATGCCTGGTCCACTTCAACATGCTGAACTTGACAGAAAACCCGGTCGGCGAGCGCCTCTGGCACGCCCCCCTCACCGCCGCCACCCCCGTCCCCTCATCCGCACAACGCTCCAGTACCTCGACGCCCCGCCCCTCGTCTCCGCCGACCACCCGGACGACATCCTCCACGACGCTGACGGGACCCGGCGAGCCACCCCGCCGACGCCGGTCGTCCTGACCTGGTGCGCGGAACGCGGGCTGCCCCCGCACGTCGAGCGCTTCCTTCGTACGGCCCGCCGAAACGGCCGCCGTCTCCCATGAGCACCACGGGCCGGCTGGGACCAGCACGATCTGCCCGACCGACGGGTTGGCTCTGCTCGGGATCAGGCACGCGGGTGGGTGCCGAATTCCCAGCGCCGCTGCCGGAAGGGGGCGCCCCACGGGACGGGGGTGAAGTCGAGGCGCAGTTGGCGTCCAGTCGGCCGTATGACCCGCAGGTGCAGCGGGGGCTGGTTGTGCCAGCGCTCTTCTGAGGCTTCCGACGGCGCCCCCTACCGGCGTGTATCAGTCCGCCACGGACACGTCTCGCGCGGAAGACGCACTTCTAGGGTGTGCCGTGCTTTGTCAAATCCCGCTGGTGTCAGGGGAGGTGTCGTCTAGCGTCTGGTCTGTCGCAAAGGGATGGAGGCAGTGCTGATGAGCGGGAGCGGCGGGAAACGGAGCCGTCTTTCATCCAAGACGGTTCTCGCCGTGTGGGTGCGCAGTGGAGGCAGGTGCATGCTGTGCAACGCGTACCTACTGGAGGGGGCGATGTCGGGACGGACGCTTCCTTTGGGGGAGGTTGCGCACATTGTCGGGCAGAGCACTGATCCGCGCTCGCCACGCGGCGGGGATCTGCTGGAGAAGGCGTTGCGGGATGAGGCGGACAATCTGATGCTGCTGTGTGCCCAGCAGCATATGGAGATCGATGCGAAGGCCTCGCTGGACGTCTTCACCGTCGAGTGGCTGCGGCGTGTGAAGCAGGAACATGAGGACCGTGTCAGGCACCTGACCGCGCTGGGGCCGGAGAGGGCCACCACGGTGGTGCGGATGGTGGGGTCGGTGCACGGAAATGCGGTCGAGCTGTCGCGGGAGACCGCTGCGGACGCTGTGACGGCAGGCCGCCGGTTTCCTTTGTACCTGGAGTCCTACACCCGGCACGGTGTGGAGATAGACCTGCGGCACACTCCCGGCGAGCAGGCAGCCGCTACCTGGGACGCGGAATCTGCCGCCGAGGCCAGCCGTCACTACTACCGGCACGCGACCAAGGTCATCGATGACGTAGTCCGCAACCGGCTGCGGCCGGGGATAGAGCGGGAATCCGTGCAGCACGTGAGCGTGTTCGGATTCGCGCGTCTGCCATTGCTGGTCTATCTCGGGTCGCTTTTGGACGACACCGTGCCGACAGACATCTACCAACGTCACCGGCACGAGCAGTCCTGGGTGTGGCCGGCCGAGAGCGGCCCGGTCACCGAGTTCGCCGCGCATCCGGTTCAGGCCGGTTCGGGCGGGGACGAGGCTGTCGTCGTGGTGAACGTCTCCGGGATCATCGCCCCTTATGAGGTTCCGCCGGAGCTTTCGGCGCTGCGCCGCTACGAGGTCAGCCCGGTGGGCGCGCAGGCCGGTCCGGACATACTGCGGTGCCGGGCGTCACTGCGGCAGCTGGAGGAAACGCTGCGGATGCTTCTCGCGCGGCTGGAAAGGGAGGCGAAGTCGTTGCGCCGCCTACATGTCCTGCCTGCCGTTCCCCTCGCCGCGGCTGTCGCCCTGGGCCGTACCCACCATCCGCAGGTGCACCCGCAGTTCGTGATCTACGAGCGCCTGGCGGGCAGCTACGTGCCCACCTTGGAGGTGGGGCAGGTCCCCGGCTAACCTGCGCACGGCGGCCCGCCGTGTGGCGCCGTGGAGCGCCTTCTCATCCTGGCTTGGAGGTGTGTAGCCGCGGCAGGGTGTGCGGAGTTCTGCCGGAGCGGCTGGGGGTGCGGCCTGTTGCCGACGCCCGGCAACCTCAGGGCGCTGACGGCCCTGCCGGGCATGCAGGGCCGCTGGTCCAGCGACGCGGGAAGGCTCCCTACGTGGTGTGAGGGACGAAGCGGTACGCCGGGGCTGTCCCGGTGTGGGGCTGAGCGCACAGGTGGGTCCCGGATACGGGGTGGCGTATCTGGGTGCCCAGCAGGGTGACCAGGGTGGCGGTGGTTGCCATCAGGTCGGCGGCGGAGCCGTGGAATGTGGGAGTGGAGCAGCCTCTTGTGGGGCGCAGTTCGTCGTCCGGGGCGGGTTCAGCCCACAGTGCGTGGTACGCCTCGAGGTGCGGGTCGTTAAGGACGTGGCCGCCGGCGGTGTGATCGATGGTGGACAGGGGGGTGTGGGTGCCGGGGGCGGCGATGGTGAGGATTCCCAGACTGGCAGTGAGGCTGTCCGTGGCGAGCTGGGCCAGGACGGCTTTGCGGTGGGGCTGCTGGGCGAGGAGGTCGAGGAAGCGTCCGACGGTGATGCTGACGGTGGCGTCGATGATGAGGTCGGCTTGGTCCGCGGCGGTCAGGAGAGCGGGGGCGGGAGGCGGGGTGGCGATGTCGATACAGATGTCGTCGCGGATGGTGCGCAGGTGTGAGGCCAGAGCTGTCGCCTTGCTCATGCCGATGTGGTGTTCGGTGTAGTTCTGCCGCACCAGCAGGCCGCCGGTGACACGGCCGGGGTCGCTGAGGGTGAGATGTGAGGCGCCAGCCCGGACCACCATCTCGGCGGCCCAGGAGCCGATGCCGCCGCAGCCCCAGATGTGGATGTGACGGTCCTGGAAGGCGCGGACGGGGCGGAGGGTGTCACGGCGGGTGGTGACTTCGGAGCGTTCGTCGGAGAGGTAGCACCATGCGATGGGGGCGTGGGCCAGGTCCTCAGGCAGGCTGCCCAGGCGGCTGGGGGTCGCGCGGCGTGCGAGGCGGCGCAGCGTGTCGCCTGCCTGGGGCGGCAGCCGGCCGGCGAGGAGGAAGGGGGGTGCTGCGGGTGTGGTGGGGTGTCGGACGGCCAGGAGGAAGTGCTGGGCGGTGCCTTCGGGGTTACGCAGGGCGCTGGCAGCAAGTGCGGTCAACAGCGCCGAGGATGCATCGGCCGGTGGCGGGTCGTGGGCAGTGGTGGAATGGGTGAGGGTAAGAAGTTCGGCCAGGGTATTGCCCGCCCCCAGGGGCAGCGTGGCCACGGGCAGGATCGGGGTGCGGTGGCTGGTGGAGGCTGTGGCGGCGCTGGTCAGGTCGAGCCGATCGGTGGTGCGCTGGGTGAGCCAGGCTGTGGCCGACCCGTGGGAGACGGATTCTCGTACGACGACGGTGGGGGTGCCTGGGGTGTGATGCAGGACACCGCCGACGGGGTGGTAGAGCGCGGTGGCGGGGTCGAACCTGCTGGCTGCGGCGTCGGTGAGCCACTGCCACAGCCGGTTGATGACGGAGGCGATTCCGGCGGCGGGGTCCCATTCGCGGGCTGGGTCGAGGTAGAGGCACAGCCGGTTGCCTTGCAGGACGTGGGGGGTGCCGGCGAATCGGATGTGGGTGGTGCGCACCGAGGGTGGGATCATCGGGGTGGCGGGCAGAGTGAGGAGGAAGTCCTCATTTTCCTTGAGCTGCAGTCCTCCTGGAGCATGCAGCATGCCACTGGTGCGGACACTAATGGGGACGGTGACCAGCCCATCAGTGTCGGTTTGCGGGCGGCCGGTGATGCGCAGGTCCGGCTCGTGCGCGGCTGCCAGCGCGGTGAGCTCCTCCAGGAGGCGGCGCTGGGAGGGGTTGGGGCGGGCCGCGGGCGGCTTGCGCTTGGTCATCCGGCACGTCCGGTGCGGGAGGTCGTGGTGATGAGCAGTGGGGTAGCGAACTTGGCCGCCGTGGGGGTGAGGGAAGCGGTGGCACGCGGCTGGTCGGGGAAGGCGTCGCCGAACAACTTGCGCCACAGCCGCACGCTCCGGTCGTAGTCCGGCTCGTCGTAGGCCTCACGGATCTCGCGGGCGTGGGTGTGGATGCGGGCCCGGAAGTAGCTGTAGGTCACCTGATCCCAGCGGTGGTCGAAGGTGACACCCGACCCGGAGGGGTCGGCGATGGAGGGCTTGCAGGGACGCGCCTGCAGCCAGCGGTCGAGGTCCTCGACGATGGTGAGCAGGGTGGTGGGCACGTCGCTGTAGCAGCCGGGGTCCGTGAGCGGCTTGATCTCCTCGACGCGCTCGCCGAGCAGGGTGGTGAGGATGATGGAGCGGGTACCGGTGAAGGAGCCACGGTGGTTGCGCAGGTACTTCATCAGGCGGATGACCTTGCGCAGGTTGTTGTTGGCGATGCCGTCCTTCTTCTGCATCCAGGCGGTGAACCCGGCCGGGTTGGTCTGCTCCCACGTGTTGGCGTCACGGTTGACGATCACCTCGCGGCCGTCGGCCAGCTGAAGGTAGGGGACGATGTCGACGTGCATGGAGTTGGCGTAACTCAACTGTACGCAGCGGCACTTGCGGGTGTGAGGCATGGCGCCGTAGATGCTGTGGCGGTGGAGTGCGGCGTAGACCTTGTCGATGTAGGTCTTGGGGCTGTCGGCCCACTCGGTGTTCTCGGTGAGGTGGAGCATGAAGTCGGCGTCGAACTCGCTGTCGCCGACCGGGTTGATGATGGTGCGCTGCGCCCAGGACCCCTGGGGCTTCTTGCCGCGGATGAGCGGGCCGAGTTCGGGGTCGGCCTTGAGGGCCTGATAGATGGCCTCGACGCGTACGTCGAGGAGGGTGAGCTTGGCCTGGCTGAGGTTCACGGTGTTCTTGAGGAAGGTGTCGAAGTTCTTGCGGCACTCCATGGCGAGGGTTCCTTTCTGCGGCGAGCCGGCTGAGGGCTCGGGGTGACGAAATGGGTTTGGGGCATGCCGACGGGAGACGTGACGGCACAGGGCATGAAGGGATCGGGAAGGTCCGGGAGCTTGCCCATGAGGGGGCGCACGACTGCGGACATGGGTGTGCTTGCGCGAGGGGCCTGGTGTGGGCTCGCGGAGGAGGCCGACCATGGCACTGGGCAGAGGGTCGGCCGATGCGCGGCATCAGCGGATGGCCTTAGGTGACGGCTGGCCATCGAGTGGAGCCGGTGCGGTCCGGTCGACGATGCCGACCATCACGGCCAGGCACGCGTACGCGGTATCGCCCAGGGGGGTGGTCTGACCCGTCAGCCTCACGCCGAGCAGCGGCCACCCGTTACACACAGAGACCGTCACTCTCTGCGGTAACCAGTGCACCACATACAGCGACACTCACGCAAGACACTTTTCGAAGGTCAGTCTGGCTGACATCCCTTCAGCGCGGATTAGACAGCGGCTGGTTCGACTCCCCCGTCTTTAGCCATCTGAGGCGGGAGGGGGAAAGGCAAGACTCCCCAGCAGACGTGGCAGGGCGGCACCGGGAACGCACAAGGGGTGGCAGGAGGTCGAGCCGGCGGCCTGGCCGGGCGGCTTCAGTGAGCGGGGCCGGAGACGATACCGAGGTTCATCAGGCGGTAGGTCATGGCCATCTCGCTCATCTGGAAACGCTTGGCCAAGACCCGCACGAGATCGTCCGTCGTGCGGAAACTGATGTGCTGTGCCGCCCGGCGGACCATGTCCTCCGGGGCCAGCAGTGCCGCAGCGAATCGGTTGGCGTCGATCTCCTCGCGGTCCGTGGCCATGCTCGAGACCGCGTTGCGGTAGTTCACGCGCGCGTCGGTGTCCAGAATCAGCGGGCGTCCTTCGTGCAGGCGCAGGTGCCCCAATTCGTGCGCCACCGTGAAGCGTCGCCGTTCGAAGGAATGCGACTGGTTGACCCCGATGACGCAGGCTCCGTCTTTGCGCAGGAGCATGCCGGAGACATCGTCGTCCATGTGCTGCGGGACGACCAGCACGCCGAGGTGTTCGGCCAGAGCGAAGGGGTCCACCGGTGGGGCGTCGATCCGGAATTCTCGCAGCAGCCCGCGGGCCGCCAGGTCAGCCTTCGCCACCGGCGCTCCTCCTCTTCGAGGCCTGCGCCCACACCGCGGCGACATCGGCGGCATGACGCGCGGCGAGTCCGGACGCTTCGTCCAGGTGGAGCGAGGGAAGCAGGTCGGCAGGATCCGCGTTGACCGCTGCGGCGATCAGGGCAAGCCGGTAAAGAGGCGGGGACTGGGTTCCGGACTCGATGTTCGTGATCGAACCACGCGTCAGCCCCGCCTGACGCCCTACGTACTCCTGCGTCACCCCGGCACGCATCCGCGCCTCACGGATCAACCGGGCAACGGTCTCGTTGAACTCCCGCTCGTCCACATATCCCCCAAGCGCTGCCAGTCTCACTGACAACCTAGTTCCCCGCCCTGCACCCGGCCAGCCCTGGACGGTGACACGCTGACCGAACCGGCCCGCTTCACCTGCTCGCCGAAGGGCAAGGTGTGCCTGGGCATGGCAGGATGCCGCCACTCGACAGAAGGCACACAGTGCCTGGGGTGACGGGAGCACTCTCGATCGCCGACCGGGGCAGGGAGACAGCCATGCGGTGCGCCCATGTACTTCTATCCCGCCGGGTGGCCCTGCGGCGTCCACCTACCGTAGCCAAGAGGGCAAGCCCCACCCCTGGAGAGCCCCCGCTCCCCATCACTCCTACACCTTCCCCATCCCTGCCGCCTTGGCCAGCGCGCACCAAGATCTGGAACACTGACGGACGAGCCCACGCCATGAAGCCGCGCACTGGCCGTCGTCATACCAGGTCAGCATGGGCACCCCAGCTGTACCGCCAGCAGCGAAGAATCTACTGAGCGTCTGCGGGTCTCTTGGCGCGCAGACAAGGGAAATTCGCTGGTCACGGCCTCTCTGACTGGTGTGGTGGTCGTGTGTGGTCGCAGGATGAGGGTGTCGGACCTTCCCGCCTCGTGGAGGTGATCGCCATGCGTACCAGCGTCGGCCGCGGCCGTGTCTACCGTCGCTGTGGTTGCCGGGACACCCAGCGTCACCAGGTCGGTGCCCGCTGTCCACACCTGGTCACCGACAGCACGCACGGGACGTGGGGTTTCGCCGTCGACGTCCCCGCCCCGGGCCACCGTCGGTCGACGGTGCGCCGGGGTGGCTTCGTCAGCCAGGATGCGGCCGAAGAGGCACTGCGGCGGTTCCTCGAGGGTGAGGCCGGCGGGTTCGACGCGGATCCGAACCAGACCGTCGCCGCGTACCTGGACGCGTGGCTGGTGGCGAAGGCGCTGGTACTGAAGCCGACGACGATGGCCCGGTACCGGGACTACGTGCGCAATGATCTCGTCCCCGCGTTCGGCACCCTCAAGCTCGACGAGCTCGCGCACCGGCACATCTCGGCCTTCGTCACCGGCCAGCTCGCCGCCGACCGCGGCCGGACCACCCTCTACAGGTGCCTGGCCACCCTCTCCAGCGCCCTCGGCGACGCCGTCCGCCAGCACCGCCTCCCCCATAACCCGGCCTCTCCCTCGGTCCTGCGCCGGCCTCCGTCCCCGGAGCGGCGGATCTGGACGGCGGAGGAGGCGGCCCGCTTTCTTGTCTACTGCACCAGGCCGACCCGGAGATGGCCGATCTGTTCGAGGTTCTCATCGGCACCGGCATGCGCAAGGGCGAGGCCCTCGGCCTGCACTGGGACGACGTCCACCTCAACGAGGGCGTGCTCTACATCCGCTGCACGCTCTCCGCCGTCGACAACAACCACCTCGTTCTCACGGCACCGAAGACCCGGTCGAGCAGAGGCTGGGTCGCCATCTCCCCCCGCGTCGCCACAGCCCTCCGGCGTCGGGCACGCTCGGCAGCACGGACCCGCGGAGACCCCAACGACCCGTTCGCGGGGCTGGTCTTCTGCCGACCCGACGGCCGCCCGCTCGGGCCGCACCTGGTGCTCGACCGACTCCACCGACTGTCCGAGGAAGCCGGCGTCCCCCGAGTCACCGTCCACGACCTGCGCCACCTCGCCGCCACCATCACCATCACCGCCGGCGTCCCGCTCACCGTGGTCTCCAAGACGCTGCGGCACTCCACCCTGTCGACCACAGCGAACCTCTACGGCCACCTCACCCAACAAGCAGCCCACGCAGCCGTCGACACCATCGACCACGTCCTCAGCGGAGCCCAGCAGACGGCCGACCGTACGGACCGGCCCGCGTGGCTGCGACCACCGCGCGACCACCTCCACCGCCTCCGCGAAGCCCTCGGCCGGCTCCGCTCCCCCGCGCTGCCCTCCTCCAGCGCTGCAGCCAATCAATCCCAGCCCGGACGTGCGACCACACTGCGACCACCACGCCCCCAGACGCACGAAAGGCCGCCCTCTCGATCACGAGAGAACGGCCTCCGACCTGCGTTTCCGCACAGTCGGGACGACAGGATTTGAACCTGCGACCCCTTGACCCCCAGTCAAGTGCGCTACCAAGCTGCGCCACGTCCCGGTGCCCGTCTGACCTGGGGTTTCCCCCGGCCCGGCGTGCACGAGAACAATACCGCACTCCTGCCGGTGATCACGAACCGCTTTGCCCCGGGCCCCGCGCGGGGCCGGTCACACGCCGCCGTCCTCCCGGCGGTGGATCCGCTCCACCAGGGCGGCGGCGTGCGCCTTGATGGTCTCCAGCCCCGGCCGTCCCCACGGCCGGGGCTCGGTGTCGACCACGCAGACGGTGCCGAGGGCCGTGCCCGTACGGTCGATGAGGGGCGCGCCCAGGTAGGAGCGGATGCCGATCTCGTCGACGACCGGGTTGCCGGCGAACCGCGGGTAGTCGCGGACGTCCTCCAGGACGAGGGCCTTGCGGCGGACGACGACGTGCGGGCAGTAGCCGTGGTCGCGGGCCATGTACCGGCCGACGCCGCCGGCGGCCGTCGTGCCGCCGGGCCACCGGGCGGCACGGGTGACGTCCGGGGCGCGGGTGGCGTCGGGGGTGTGCAGGCCCGCGAAGAACTGCTGGTGCTCGTCGATGAAGTTGACCATGGCGTACGGCGCGCCGGTCACCTCGGCGAGCTCCTCGGCGAAGGCGTCGAAGTCGGGGTCGGGGTGCTGTCCGATGCCGAGCGTCCGGAGCCGCTGGACGCGCAGCGGGGCCTCGCGGTCGACGGGGGTGAGCAGCAGGTGGCCGGTCGGGTCGTACGTCATGTCGGTGCTCCGTGGCTGGGCGTCGGCGCGGGGGCCGGATGGGAGTCCAGCAGGTGCTGGACGAGGCTGACCAGGGTCTGGATGCCGGAGCTGGCGATCCGGGCGTCGCACAGGACGACCGGGACCTCCGGCGCGAGGTCGATCGCCGCCCGTACCTCGTCCGGTCCGTACCGGTGGGAGCCGTCGAACTCGTTGACGGCGACAAGGAAGCGGATACCGCGCCGTTCGAAGAAGTCCACCGCCGGGAAGGAGGCGTCCAGGCGCCGGGTGTCGGCGAGGACGACCGCCCCGAGGGCGCCCTCGGACAGTTCGTCCCACATGAACCAGAAGCGCTCCTGCCCGGGCGTGCCGAAGAGGTAGAGCACGTGCCGGCCGTCGAGGCTGATGCGGCCGAAGTCCATGGCGACCGTGGTCGTGGTCTTGCGTTCCACGCCTTCGAGGCTGTCGGTCGCGGCGCTCACCGTGGTGAGGATCTCCTCCGTGCTCAGTGGCGGGATCTCGCTGACCGCTCCGACGAAGGTGGTCTTGCCGACGCCGAAGCCGCCCGCGACGAGGATCTTCAGCGCGGTGGGGAAGGCGTCGTGGTCGTCGTGGGTCCCGGGACGCTGCCCGGGCCGGCGCTCAGAGCCGTCGTCGTAGGCCATCGAGCACTGCCTCCAGCAGGGAACGGTCGGTGGGGGTGTCGTGGAGGCGGGGCGCCCGGGCGGTCAGCGCCCCGCAGTCGACGAGATCGCAGAGCAGCACTTTCGTCACCACCGCGGGCAGCCGTAAGTGCGCCGCGACCTCGGCCACCGAGGTCGGCCCGGCACACAGGCCGAGGGCCGTGCGGTGCTCGGGGCCGAGGTGCGGCTGGGGTGCCGTTCCGGTGGCCATCACCAGGGAGAGCAGGTCCAGTGCCGCGGTGGGCCGGGTGCGGCCGCCGCTCACCGTGTACGGCCGGACCAGCCGGCCGGCCGCGTCGTCGAGCCAGGGCCCGTCCTGTCGGCGCGGCACGGGTCAGCGCCCCGGGCCGCCCGGGGCCGCCGCTTGTCTGGCCGGCGTGACCAGGTAGGGCCGCACGCTCTTGACCAGCATCGTCATCTCGTAGCCGAGGACCGCGGCATCCGTTTCGCGTCCGGCGAGCACCGCCAGGCAGGTGCCGGATCCGGCGGTGGAGACGAACAGCAGGGTGGAGTCGAGCTCGACGACCACCTGCCGGACCTCGCCGTCGTCGCCGAAGCGGCTGCCGGCGCTGCGGCCGAGGGAGTACAGGCCGGAGGCCAGGGCCGCCATGTGGTCGGCGCTGTCGGGGTCGAGGCCGTGCACCGATTTCACCAGGCCGTCCGAGGAGAGCAGGACCGCGCTGCGGGTGTACGGCACCCGCTGGACCAGGCCGCCGAGCAGCCAGTCGAGATCCGGTGACTGGCCGGTCCGCACATCGCTCGCCATGGTGCATCTACTCCTTGTGCGCTTCGTCGTGGGGTTGCGGTTCCGGGGGCCCGGGGTGTCCGGGGTGGGCGGGACGGTGGGGATCCTCGATGGTGGGCATGGCCTCGGCCAGGCCGATGCCGCGCCGGAAGGCCGCCATGAGTCCCGGGTCGTGCAGGGTGTCGTCACCGGTGGCGCGGGGGGCGGGGGCGTCCCGGAGCTGGGGTGCGAGGTGCTCCTGCGCCCGCCGCCTGGGCAGTTGCGGGCGGTCGGGGGCCTCGGCGGGTCCAGAGGGACCGGGGTGACCGGCGGGGCCGGGGAGACCGGCGGGGCCCGGGAGACCGGCGGGGCCCGGGTGACCGGCGGGGCCGGCCGGGCCGGGTACCGCCGTTGCGGGGCCGGGCCGGCCGGGCCGTTCGCCGCGTACGGGCAAGGGGGCGTGGCCGCCGTGCCGGGGCGGGGCCGTCGGCGGGACGGGGGCCGCGTGGGCCGACTCGTGGTGTGCGGGCCCCGGGGCCGGCACCGCGCCGGGCACGCCTCCCGGGACGCCACCGGGTTCGGCGCCGGGCAGCTCGTCGGGCTCGCCGCCGAGGAGGGCATGCGGCAGGACCAGCACGGCCTGGACGCCGCCGTAGATGTTCGACTGGAGCCGTACGGCGATGCCGTGCCGGCGGGCGAGCGCCGCGACGACGAACAGCCCGATCCGGCCGTCCTGGAGCAGGTGCGCCACGTTCACCTGATCGGGGTCGGTGAGCAGGGCGTTCATCCGGTTCTGCTCGACGACGGACATGCCCAGGCCCCGGTCCTCGACCTCGATGGCGAGTCCGGCCGTCACGTACTGGGCCCGCAGCAGGACCGGGGTGTGCGGGGCGGAGAACAGGGTGGCGTTCTCGACCAGTTCGGCGAGCAGGTGAATGACGTCGGCGACCGCGTGCCCGCGCAGGGTGCCGTCGACGGGCGGCACCAGCTTGACCCGCGGGTAGTGCTCGACCTCCGCGATGGCGGAACGGAGCACCTCGGTCATGGTGACCGGGTGGGACCACTGGCGGCGGGAGACGGCCCCGCCGAGGACGGCGAGGTTCTCGGCGTGCCGGCGGATCCGGGTGGCCAGGTGGTCGATGTGAAAGAGGCCCTTGAGCAGCTCGGGGTCCTCGACCTCGTTCTCCAGCTCGTCCAGGAGCTGGATCTCGCGGTGGACGAGGGACTGGAGGCGCCGGGCGAGGTTGACGAAGACCTCGACCTTCTGTTCGTCGCCGACGCTGCTGGACAGCCGGGACGCCTGGACGACGGTCGCCATCGCCACCTCGTGGGCGCGGCCCAGTTCGTCCGTCAGCAGGTCCCACTCGTCCCCGCCGGCGGGGGGCGCCGTCGGGCCCTGCCGGGCGGGTGGGCGTTCCCCCCGGCGGAGCAGTTCGACCAGGGCGCGCAGCTCGTTCTGGCCGCGTGCGCTGCGCCGGCGCAGGGCGTCGCACCGGTCGAGCACGGCCGTGGCCGCGCGGTGGGCGCCCAGCAGGGCGGTGGCGACGGCCGCCACGGCGAGGGCCGCCGAGGCGGAGAGGGCGGCCCACAGGGCGGGGGTGAGGGGAGCCCCGGTGGAGCGGATGGTGAAGAGCACGGCGGCCGCCCCGCCGAGGGCCACCGCCACCGGTGGCAGGACGGCGGCCCGCACGAGCCGGGGGCGCAGCCGGGTCTCGGGCGAGCCGGAGGAGGGGCGCGGCCTCCCCGTGCAGGACAGGGAGCGGCCGCCTGGCCGGCCGTGCCGCCCGCCTTCTCGGCGGTCCGGCCGCACGGCGGGCGGGCGAAGTGGAGACATGGCGTCCTCGGTACGTGGGGCCCAGGAACAGGATTCGGCAAGGTGGGGATGCGCGGATGTGGCGTGGTGACGCTTGGGCGTGCGGGCGGTCGTCGGGATCCGGTGTCGTGGGGGCGCCGTGCGCCCCATGCGCCCACCGTTGCTCACCGGCCACACACAGTAGTCGTCCATCGGTCGGGTGTGGTGCGCGGTTGATGAACTTGCCCACCCGGCGTCCCGCTCCGGTATGAGCCCTCGCACGGCCGCCCGATAAGCCGCCCGGGCCGGCACGCCGCCGCTGCCGGTGTCGCGTACGGTGACGACGACGGGGTCGACCGACACCCGTCCGGGGGGCGGTGGTTCATGGATGTGCGGGGACGGGCGCGGGAGTGGCGGGTCCGGGGGGAGGCGCTGGGCGCGGCCAACCCCCTGCTCGTGGACATCGGCATCGCGCTGCTGGTGCAGGCGGCGATGACCATGCCGTTCGTGGTGCCCCGGCCGCCCGGCCTCGAACCGGCGACCTGGCCGGCGTACGCGCTGTCGACGCTGACCGTCGTCCCGCTCGTATGGCGCCGGCGCGCTCCGCTGGCGGTCCTGTGCGCGATCCTGGCGGCCGGCGCGCTGTACCGGCTGGCGCTGGACGGGCCGGGGCAGCCCCTGCCGTACACCGGGCTCGTCATCGTCTACACGATCGCCGCGCTGTGCCCGGCGTGGCAGCGGCTGGCCGCCGGGGCGCTGCTGCTGGTCGCCGTGCCGGTGTCGGTGTGGCTGAACACGCGCTCGGCCCGTGAACTGACCTTCTCCCTCTTCGTGTTCGCGGCGGCGTACGTGTTCGGACGGCTGACGGACGCCAGGCAGCGGGCGAACCGGATCGAGGCCGAGCAGGCCGCCGCCCGCGAACGGGCCCGGATCGCCCGGGAGATGCACGACGTCCTGTCCCACGCGGTGAGCCTGATGGTCGTGCAGGCGGAGGCGGGTCCGGTGGCGGTGCGCACGGCGCCGGAGCGCGCGGAGGCCGCCTTCGACGCGATCTCCGAGGCGGGCCGGGACGCGATGGCGCAACTGCGCGGCATGCTGGGCGTCCTCCGCGAGGCCGGTGAGCCGGGCGGCGCCCCGCGCGCACCGCAACCCGGCCTGGCCGGCCTGCCCGCGCTGCTGGACCGGGTACGGGCCGGCGGGCTCGACGTCCGGTACGGGACGACCGGGCGGGTGCGGCCGCTGCCCGGCGCCACCGGGACGACCCTCTTCCGTGTCGTCCAGGAAGCGCTCACGAACGTGGTCAGGCACGCGGACGCCCGCACCGTGCGGGTGCGGCTGGCCTATGGGGAGGACGACGTGGAGGTCCGGGTGACGGACGACGGACGCGGTCCACGGGCCGGGTCCGCCGGTGGACACGGGCTGGTCGGGCTGCGGGAGCGGGCCGCCGCGCACGGCGGTACGGCGGTCACCGGGCCGGGCCCGGGCGGCCGGGGCTTCGAGGTGCGGGTGCGGGTCCCCGTACCGTGCGCGGCGGAGGTGACGCGGTGACGATCCGGGTGGTGGTGGCCGACGACCAGGAACTGGTGCGCAGCGGCTTCGCGATGATCCTGGACGTCCAGCCGGACATCGAGGTGGTCGCGGAGGCGGCGGACGGCGCGGAGGCGGTGGAGGCGGTACGGCGGCACGCGCCGGACGTGGCGCTGCTGGACATCCGGATGCCGGGCACGGACGGGATCGAGGCGTGCCGTGCGATCAGCGCCTCCGGTGCCTGCCGGACGGTGATGCTGACGACCTTCGACACCGACGAGTACGTGTACGAGGCGCTGCACGCGGGCGCGAGCGGGTTCCTGCTGAAGGACGTGCGCCGGGACGATCTCGTGCACGCGGTACGGGTGGTCGCGGCGGGAGACTCGCTGCTCGCGCCGCCGGTGGCCCGGCGCCTGGTGGAGCAGTACACCCGCCCGGCGGCGGCCCGGCGGCGGCCGGACCCGCGCCTGGAGGTGCTGACCGGCCGGGAGCGGGAGACGCTGCTGCTGCTCGCGCGAGGGCTGTCGAACGCGGAGATCGCCGCCGAGCTGGTGGTCAGCGACCACACGGTGAAGACGCACGTGGGACATGTGCTCGCCAAGCTCGGGCTGCGGGACCGGATCCAGGCGGTGATCTGCGCGTACGAGACGGGGCTGGTCGTGGCCGGGGATCCCCCGCACGGGGGAGCACCCGGCTGCGGCCCCTCCCCCGTGCCGGTGAGGAACTGACCGGGGAAGACCGCCGGTGGGAGGGATCCGCGGGAAGTCGCCGGTCAGCAGGATGGGGCCATCGGGAAAACGGCTCACACCCAAGGAGTTGACCATGAAGAGCACCACCCGCGCGCTGCTGGCCGCCACACTGGTGCTGGGCGTCGTGGCAGGACCGGCCGTCCTGCCGGCCGCCGCCTCCGCGCCCCCCGCCTCCGCCCCCGCCGCGTCCCCCCACCCGGCCGCGCCGTCCGGGACGGCCGCGCTGGAGAGGGCCGTCGCGGGATTGCCGACGGCCGCCGCCACGGCCGCTCTGGTCCGGGTCGGCGGCACGGAGGGCGTCTGGCGGGGCAGCGCGGGCGTCCACGACCTGCGGACCGGCCGGCCGGCCGACCCCGGTGCCCGCTTCCGGGCGGGTTCGGTGACGAAGGTGTTCACGGCGGCGGTGGCCCTGCAACTGGCCGCGGAGGGCCGTCTGGACCTGGACGCGAGCGCGCGCTCGTACCTGCCGGAGCTGATCCCCGCGACGTACGGGGGCGTCACCGTCCGGCAGTTGCTCAACCACACGCACGGCATCCCGGCGGCCGACCTCCCCGGCGACACGGTCGAGGAGTGGTACGCGCGGCGCTTCGAGATCCATGACCCGGAGGACATGGTCCGTTCGGCCACCTCGAAGGAGCCCGAGTTCGCGCCGGGCACCCGGCAGCACTACCTGAACATCGGCTACACGATCGCCGGACTGCTGATCGAGCGGGTCACCGGCGACTCGTACGAGGAGCAGGTGGCCGGCAGGGTCCTCCGTCCGCTCGGCCTGCGCGACACCTGCCTCCCCGGGTCCGACCCGCGCATCGCCGGCCGGCACAACCACGGCTACCAGACGATGCGGCTGGAGGACGGCACGACCGGTCTGCGCGACGTGTCGGTCTGGGGGGCGACCGACGGCTGGGCGGCCGGCGACCTCGTCTCGACCACGGCCGACCTGGAACGCTTCACCCACGCCCTCTTCCGGGGCGAGGTCGTGCGCGGTCCGCTCCTGGCGGAGATGTTCACGGTGCCCGGGGTGACGGACCTGCGGACCGGCGACCCGGCCGCGTACTCCGTCGGCCTGTCCGTGAAGACCCTGGGCGGCCGCGAGGTGTGGGGGAAGAGCGGCGGCCGCTGGGGGTACAACGCGGCCATCGCCTCCACCCGCGACGGCTCGCGGACACTGGTCTACAGCGTCAACTCCACGGACGCCAAGGGACAGGGCATGAACCAGGTGGCGCAGGACATCATGGTGGCCGCCTTCGGCAGGCCGTAGAGAGGGTCTGCCGGAAGGGGCGTCGTCCGCCCGGGCTCAGGCCGTGGCCGGGGTGCCGGCGGAGCCCTTCGCCGCGCGCCAGGGGTGCTCCAGGGCGGCGGACACCGCTCGCCACCACGGCTCCCCGGGCAGCTTCCCGGACGGCTCGAACGGCTCGCCGGGACGGGGGAAGGCGACCGCCTGACCGGCGTCCCCGGCGGCGTCCTTGGTCCACTCGGCGGGTTCGGCCCACGGGTGCGGCGCGAGGTTGAACGTCCCCCAGTGGATGGGCAGCAGCACGCCCCGGGGGGTGCCGCCCTGGAGGTCGAGGTGGGCGCGCACGGCCTCGTCCGGGGTCATGTGGATGTCCGGCCAGTACTCGCTGTACGCGCCGAGCTGGATCATGGTGGCGTCGAACGGGCCGTGCTCCGCGCCGATGCCGGCGAAGCCCTCGAAGTAGCCGGTGTCCCCGCTGTGGAAGACGCGGTGCTCGGGCCCGGCGACGACCCAGGAGGCCCACAGGGTGTGCTGCTGGTTACGCAGGCCGCGGCCGCAGAAGTGGCGGGCCGGGGTGGCCGTCAGCCGCAGGCCGGCGATCTCCGTGGACTCGTTCCAGTCCAGCTCCCGTATCCGGGAGGCCGGTACGCCCCAGTGTTCCAGGTGGGCGCCCACGCCGAGCGGTACGGCGAAGACGGTGTCCGTGGCGGCGAGGGCGCGGATGGAGGGGAGGTCGAGGTGGTCGTAGTGGTCGTGGGAGATGACGACGGCGTCGACCGGGCCGAGCGCGGCGAGGGACAGCGGGGCGGGGTGGAGCCGCCGGGGGCCGGCGAAGGGGAAGGGGGAGCAGCGCTCGCCCCACACCGGGTCGAAGAGGACCCGGCCGCCGTCGATCTCGGCCAGCACGCTGGAGTGCCCCGCCCAGGTGAGCCGCAGTCCGGTGGCCGGCGGGCGGGCGAGGTCGGCGACGGTGGTGGGGTGCACCGGGATGGGGCCCGCCGGGGCCCGGCGGGCCCGCGACTCCTTCTCGAAGTAGGTCTTCGCGAAGTCCACGGTGGACCCGGACGGGCGGTGCCTGGTCCCCACCGGGTTGAGGAAGACGCCGTCCGCGAAGTTCGGCGAGCGGCGGATGCGCTCCATCCGCTCCCCGGTGGGCTCCGCGCCGAACGCGGCGGGCCGCAGGGCACGCAGTCGGGAACGCAGCGGGTGCGGGGAGCCGGCGCCGGTCACGGAACCTCCAGAGGGTGAGGGTGCCTCCATTATGGGCGGGGGGTGTGACAGGACGGGAGCCGGGCCGACGAGGGTGATGTCACATCGGCGGCGGCCCGTCCGTCGTACCGGGCGGAAGGTCGTTCACCACACCCCTGGAGGCCCGTCATGGCCCGCATATCGCTCGATCCCCCGCGCACCCTCTTCTTCCGCGCCGTCGCGTGGTACGCGAAGCGCGCGTACGGCGGGAAGGTCCTCGATCCGTTGTCGGCGGCGGCCCACAACGGCCGGGTGCTCCGGGCGACGATCGGCTTCGAGCTGGCCGCCGCCCGCTGGAACGCGCTGGACCCGCACCTCAAGGCGCTGGCGGAGCTGGGGTCGGCCGCGTCCATCGGGTGCGGCTGGTGCCTGGACTTCGGGTACTGGGAGAGCACCCGGCGCGGGGTGGACGCGCGCAAGCTGCGCGACCTGCCGGTGTGGCGGGACAGCGACGCGTACACGGAGCTGGAGCGCGACGTGCTGGAGTACGCCGAGGCGATGACCGCCACCCCGCCGGCCGTCGGCGACGCCCTGGCGGAACGGCTGCGCCGGGCGCTCGGGGAGGCCGCGTTCGTGGAGCTGACCGCCATGGTGGCGCTGGAGAACATGCGCTCGCGGATCAATTCCGCGCTTGACCTGACCAGTCAGGGGTTCCGGGACCAGTGCGACCTCGGCCGCCGGTGACGGACGGCGGGACCGTACGGCACCTAGGGTGTCGGCGTGGGCAGAGTGCGGTTGAGCGTGGCCGAGCGGCGGGAGGAGCTGCTGCGGGCCGCCGTCGAGCAGATCGAGGCGCGGGGCGTCGCGGCGGTGCGGATCGCCGACGTGGCGTCCGCGCTGGGCGTGAGCAACGCGCTGGTGCTGTACCACTTCGCCACGAAGGAACGGCTCGTCGCGGCCGCGTTCGCGTACGCCGCCGAGGGCGACCTCGCGCACCTGCGCCGGCTGCTGGGCCGCCGGACGACGGCGGCGCGCCGGCTGCGGGCGGCCGTGCACTGGTACGCGCCGACCGGCCGGGCCAAGGGGTGGCGCCTGTGGATCGAGGGCTGGGCGGCGGCGCTGCGCGAGCCCGCGCTGCGGGAGGTGGCCCAGGACCTCGACCGGCGGTGGAAGGCGGCGCTGGCGGAGGTCATCGCGGAGGGTGCCGCGGCGGGCGAGTTCCGCTGCGGTGACCCGGTCGCGGCGGCCTGGCGGCTGACCGCGTTCCTGGACGGACTGGCCGTGCAGCGGACCGCCTACGCCCCCGCCTTCTCCGGCGCCGTGATGCGCGCCTGGGCGGACGAGGCCCTCGCCCGCGAGATAGGTCTCCCGGAGCCCCGCCCCGGCTCGCACGGGTGAGCCGAGGAGCGCTCCGGTGCCCAAAGGGCCGTCGCGAGGCACCAGCGACCGAGCACGACGGCCCGTCGGCACCGGACCGAGCGCTCCGAAGGCGAACCGGACCAGGAAAAGGGCGGCGCGGTTACAGGGGGAGCAGGTCCGGGCGCTTGGCCGAGACGTGGTCGCCGGACGATTCGCCGCGGAGCCGGCGCCCGATCCACGGGACCAGGTACTCGCGGGCCCACTGGATGTCGTCGCGGCGCAGTTCGAGGGGCCCGCGCGGCGGCAGGGGCGGCCATGCCTGGTCGGGGTCGGCGGGGACGGGCACGCCGAGGACCTGGCCGGCCCGCAGGGCGACGCGGGTGTGGCCCTCGGGCGACAGGTGGAGCCGGTCGCTGTCCCAGGCCCGCCGGTCCTGGACGGTCTTGAGGGACCACAGGTCGAGCACCGGGCAGCCGTAGCGGTCCGCGACGGCGCGCACGTGCCCGTTGTAGGTGGCGATCTTGCCGCGCAGCCGGCGCAGCACCGGCACGTCGCGGGTGTCGAACCCGGTGGTCACCAGGACGGTGCCGACCACGGACGTCAGATCGGCGACGGCCCGTTCGAAGCGCTCGGCGACCTCGTCCGGGTCGCTGCCGGGGCGGATGATGTCGTTGCCGCCGGCACAGAAGGTCACCAGGTCGGGGGCGAGTTCCTTGGCTCGCGGCACCTGCTCCTCGACGATCTGGTCGAGGAGACGCCCGCGTACGGCGAGGTTGGCGTACCGGAAGCCCTGGTGCTCCGGCAGCCGGTCCGCCAGGAGCACCGCGAGGCGGTCCGCCCAGCCGACGAACGTACCGTCGGGGCCGGGGTCTCCGACGCCTTCGGTGAAGCTGTCACCGATCGCCGCGTACGACCCGAACACGTCACTGTCTCTGAATCCCGAATCGTCTGCCACGGGGACACATCCTTCACCCGGGGATGTGACTTACGCGACCGTAAGGAGGGGTTGACGGGGCGTGATATTTCCCACCGGTCAAGATTCACCCAAGCCGGAATACGCCTCCGCCCGGCACCGGGAGGGGTGCCGGGCGGAGGCCTCACGCTCGTGATGCCGTCAGGGGCAGGTGTCAGACGGAGACGCCGTGCTGGCGGAGGTACGCCAGGGGGTCGATGTCCGAGCCGTAGCTGGGGCTGGTCCGGATCTCGAAGTGGAGGTGCGGACCGGTGGAGTTGCCGGTGGAGCCGGACAGGCCGATCTGCTGGCCGCCGCCGACCGTCTGGCCGGAGGAGACGGACAGCGAGGAGAGGTGGGCGTACTGCGAGTAGTTGCCGTCGGCGTGCTGGATGACGACCTCGTTGCCGTACGCGCCGCTCCAGCCGGCGGAGACGACGGTGCCCGGGCCGACGGCCTTGACGGTGGTGCCGGAGGAGGCGGCGAAGTCGACGCCCGTGTGGTAGCCGGAGGACCAGCTCGAGCCGGAGGCCCGGTAGGGGGTGGTGACGCCGGCGTCGACCGGGGCGGTGAAGCCGGAGCCGCTGGCCTGGGGGGCGGCCTGGGCGGGGGCCTGGGTCTTGGCCGGGGCCTCGGTCTTGGCGGCGGAGCGGGACGCGCGGCTCTCGGCGCGGGTGTCGTCGGCCTTGGGCTTCGCCGGGGCGGCGGTGGACTTGGCGCCGAGGGTGAGCTTCATGCCCGGGAGGATCAGGGAGGGGTCCTCGCCGATGACCTGGCGGTTGTCCTTGTAGAGCTTGTGCCAGCCGCCCTTGACGTTCTTGTTGTAAGCGATCTTGGAGAGGTAGTCGCCGGCGACCACGGTGTACGTGCGCGGCGCGGCCTTCTTCGCGGCGGCCTCGGGGGCGGCCTTGGCGGCGGTGACGGCCGCCTGCGGGGCGGTGGCCGGGGCTGCGGCCGGCGCGGCGTGTGCGCCGGTGGCGCCGAGCAGCGGGAGGGCGATGGCGGCGCCACCGGTTCCGGCGGCGACGAAACCACGCGTGATGGGGCTGGACTTGGGACGGCGGTGCTTACCCTTCGCGGGCATGGCTTTTCCTCTCCGGCGCCTGCGAGGTGAGCTGTCGGGTTCGGACTGGAGTTGTCCGGCCGCGCCATGGACGCGACTTCACCCCGAGCCGGGTCCCGGAAATTCCGGGCCGGCGAACTACCTGGGTCCCCCGCTCCTGCCACGCGTGGGTGGGTGGGAATTCCGACCGGTGGCAGGATTCGGCGGTCCGGCCGGATTGCCGTGACGTTAAGCGAGCCGGGTCGGCCTGAACAAGCCGCCGCTTTCCGACCCGCATTCGGGAAGGTTCGGCGGTCATGGAATTCCGGTCACCCTGCGTCCATTGCGGATCATGTATTTCCGCTGTGGGCACGGCATTTAGGAATCGACCTCCGCCACGGACCGTCACGTTTATGACGCTGCTCACGTGGCCGGGGTCATCTCCCCCGCGACCAGGGCACGTTATCCCCAATCCCCCAATACGGACAGACAGCCCAATACTTGACGGACCTCCGCAATACCTTCATCCCCATGCACCACACCAAGCCATGTCGACAGCCCGACTCCGGGTCGACCAATGATGACCAATCCGGACAGATGCCTACACCTCCCCCACTACCCGGGTCGCGCGGCTCCGCCCCGGCCCGGCGGCACCGCCCCGCCCAGCCGCGACGCGTGCCCCGCCGGTCGCTGACCTGCGCGGGGCAACGAATGTGCGACCTGCACGGAGATTGATCGCGTCACGAACCGATGTCGTATCGTCGGATGGCGAGATTGTCGGTGCCCGACGCCGACCGCAGACACGGAGGAGCCCCCGTGACGCAGCAGCTTCCGCAGGTCCCGTCGACCGAGCCCGAGCTGACCGGAGTCCGCAACTTCCGTGACGTCGGTGGGCTCCCGACCGTGGACGGCCGGCGGGTGCGGCACGGCAGGCTCTACCGCAGCGGACACCTCGCGCACGCGACGGGAGAGGACGCCGCCTTCCTGGCCGGCCTCGGCCTCCACACGATCTTCGACTTCCGCAACGCCGCCGACCAGAAGATCGAAGGCCCGGACGTCGAGCTGCCCGGGGTCCGCAACGTGAACCTCCCGCTCTCCGACCCGGCCGACGGCGCCGAGTTCTGGGCCATGGTCCGCGACGGGAACCTCGACCAGCTACGCGCTCTCCTGGCCGACGGCAAGGCCGCCGCCCGGATGACCGCCTCGTACCGGATGATCATCCGCGAGCGCACGGCCGAGCACAGCCGGGTCCTCCACGCGCTCGCCGAGGACAGCGTCCCGGCCCTGATGCACTGCGCGGCCGGCAAGGACCGGGCGGGACTGTCCATAGCGGTGTCCCTGCTGGCCGTCGGCGTCGAGCGGGAGGCGATCGAGGAGGACTACCTCAAGTCGAACGACCCCCGCCGCCGCTACCGGGTGCGCCGCAGCGACGACTCCCCCTCCGCGATGTCACCGCAGGTCATGGAGCTGCTCAACCCCCTCTTCGAGGCCCGCGTCGAGTACCTGGACGCGGCCTTCGCGACGATCGAGGAGACCTGGGGGTCGACCGAGCGCTACCTGACGGAAGGGCTGGGGCTCAGCCCCGCCACGCGGGAGCGGCTGCGCGAGCGGCTGCTCGACGAGGCCTGATCCACCGGAGACGTCCTACTCGGCGCCGAGGGCGAACAGCAGGTAGAGGAAGGCCGCGAAGAGGTGGCCCGCGACCAGGTAGGCGAAGAGCCGGATGGCGAGCCCGCGGGGGAACGTCCGTTCCTGGGTCATGGTGGATCTCTCCGATCGGTTCAGCGGCGGTGGACGCCCGCGCCGAGGCACAGGTCGGCCGCGGGGCTCTGCATGAGGGTGTGGACGAACAGCAGCCCGGCGCCGCCGCGCGTGGCGGCGCCGATGCGGTGCGGGGTGAGCGAGTCGAAGTGGGCGCTGTCCCCCGGGTCGAGGACGTGTACGGCCTCGCCCAGGACCAGGCGCACCCGCCCGTCGAGGACGTACAGCCACTCCTCCCCCGGGTGCACGCGCACCAGGTCTCCCTGGGTGGCGTACGGGACCTGCACGCGCAGTGCCTGCATCGCCCGCCCGGGGCTGCCGGCCTGGTGGTAGACCCAGCCGTCCGCCTCGGCGGGTTCGGCCCGGCCGCCCCGGACGATCGGGTCACGCTCCGGCGGGACCTCGCCCAGCAGCTCCGAGACCGTCGTACCGTAGACCCGGGCGAGGCCCAGGAGCATCGGCAGCGACGGCTGGCGGCGGCCGGTCTCCAGCCGTGACAGGTGGGCCGGCGACAGCCCGGCGCGCTGGGCGGCGGCCTCCAGGGTCAGGCCCCGGCGCCGGCGCAGCGCCCGAAGCTGCGGCGCGACGTCCGGCACCGCGGCGGGCGCCCCGGGGTCCGGCTCGGCGCCGGCCGGCCCGGAAGGCTCCGAGGGAGCTCCGGCTGAAGTGGTCATGCGCCCATTGCGCCACTACCTTCCCCCAGAGGCAAATTTCTTGCCCCGGAGGCAAAAGCCCCGGGGCGTAGGCGCTGGGGCAGGTGATCGGCAACGGGTCAGCGGTCGGCGAGGGCCTGCTTCACCAGGGTCCGGCCGAAGTCCCAGATCAGCCCCCCGCCGCTGTGCGCCTCCTCCATCACGTCGGTGAACGCCGCCACGAACCGGTCGACCTCCCGCTCCCCGATGATCAGCGGCGGGATCAGCTTGATGACCTCCAGGCGGTCGCCGGACACCTGGGTGAGGATGCGGTGGCGCCGGAGCAGCGGCACCACGACCATCTGTGCGAAAAGGCCCTTGCGGGCCGCCTGGAGCATCGTCCAGCGGCTGCGCAGGCCCAGCGAGGACGGGCGGCCGAATTGGATGCCGATCATCAGGCCGCGGCCGCGCACCTCGGACAGCATCTCGTAGCGGTCGACCAGCGCGGTGAGGCGTTCCTTCAGCAGCTCACCGGTCCGCCGGGCGTTCGCCACGGTCTCCTCGTCCTCCATGACCGCCAGGACCGCGAGCCCGGCCGCCATCGCCTGGGCGTTCGACCCGAAGCTGGCGGAGTGGACGAGCACCCGGTCCATCGACGAGTAGACCTTCTTGAAGATCCAGTCCTTGCCGAGGGTGGCCCCGACGGGCACATAGCCCCCGGACAGGGCCTTGGCGACGCACAGCAGGTCCGGCTCCACGCCGTCCTCGTGCTGGTAGGCGTAGAAGTCGCCGGTACGGCCGAGGCCGGTCTGGACCTCGTCGGCGATCAGCAGGGCCTTGTGCCGGTGCAGCAGCTCCTGCGCGGCCCGCAGGAAGCCGGGCGGGCTCTCGTGCACGCCCTTGCCCTGGATGGGCTCGACGATGAGGGCGGCCACGTCGCCCCGCTTCAGCTCACGTTCCAGGGCGGTGAGGTCGCCGAGCGCGACGGCGGTGTCGGGCAGCAGCGGGTCGAAGCCGTCCCGGAAGCAGCTCTCCCCGTTGACCGACAGGGATCCGGTGGTCAGCCCGTGGAAGGCGTGCGAGCAGTACAGGACGCGGGGCCGGCCGGTCGCCCGGCGGGCGAACTTCAGCGCCGTCTCCACCGCTTCGGTCCCGCTGTTGGAGAAGTAGACCCGGTCCAGGTGCGGCGAGTGGGTCAGCAGCCGCTCGGCGAGCAGCCCGGGCAGTGGCGGGCAGTCGAAGCGGGTGAGGTCGGCGAGGTCCGCGTCCAGGACGTCGTGGAGGGCCTTGCGGACGACGGGGTGGTGCCGGCCCAGGCCCATGACGCCGAACCCGGCGAGCATGTCCAGGTACTCGTTGCCGTCCGCGTCCCAGAAGTGGGCGCCCTCGGCGCGCTCGTAGACCCGGTCGAAGCCGATCGTCCGGAGCATGCGCGGAAGCTGCGGGTTGAGGTGGCGGGCGTGCAGCCCGTAGCCCTCCGTGCCGCGCTCGGCGAGCAGGGCCGCCAGGTCGAACTTCGTGCTCATACGTCGTGCTCCTTGCCTGCCAGCGCTCCGCCGATCCGGCCCGCGATCTCCACCGGGGTGAGCCCGACGTCGGCCAGCACCTCCCCGCGCTTGGCGTGGGCCAGGAACTGCTCCGGGACGCCGAAGGTCCGCAGCGGTACGTCGGTCCCGGCGTCGCGCAGCGCCTGCCCGACCGCCCAGCCGACCCCGCCGCTGCGGATGTTGTCCTCGACCACGGCGACCAGCCGGTGGGTGGCGGCGAGGGGGGCGAGGCGCGCGTCGACGGGCTTGACCCAGCGCGGGTCGACGACGGTGCACCCGATGCCGCGTTCGGCGAGCAGCGCGGCCGCCCCGAGGCAGACGGACGCCATGGCGCCGACGGCCACCAGGAGCACGTCGGGGCCGTCGTCCGCCCGGTGCAGGACGTCCATGCCGCCGATCCGCCCCAGGGCGGGTACCAGGGGACCCACCGACTCCTTGGGGAAGCGCAGCACGGTCGGCGCGTCGTGCACGTCGACCGCCTCGCGGAGCTGGGCGCGCAGCTCGCCGGCGTCGCGCGGGGCGGCGATCCGCAGCCCGGGCACGGCCTGGAGCAGGGACAGGTCCCAGACGCCGTTGTGCGAGGGGCCGTCCACTCCGGTCACGCCCGCCCGGTCCAGGACGAAGGTGACGCCGCACCGGTGCAGGGCCACGTCCATCAGTAGCTGGTCGAAGGCCCGGTTGAGGAAGGTGGCGTAGACGGCGACGACCGGGTGCAGCCCGCCGGTCGCGAGGCCGGCCGCGCAGACGGCGGCGTGCTGCTCGGCGATGCCGACGTCCCAGACCCGGTCGGGGAACCGCTCGGCGAACTTCGTCAGTCCGACCGGATGCAGCATGGCGGCCGTCAGGGCGACGACGTCCGGCCGCTCGGCCCCGATCTCGGCGATGGCGTCGCCGAACACCGACGTCCAGGACGGGCCGGCGGACGGCACCAGGGGCTCGCAGGTCAGCGGGTCCATGGCGCCGACGGCGTGGAAGCGGTCGGCCTCGTCCTCCAGGGCGGGTCCGTAGCCGTGGCCCTTCTGGGTCAGGCAGTGCACGAGGACCGGGCCGTGGAAGCGTTTGGCGCGGCGGAGCGCCGACTCGACGGCGCCGATGTCGTGCCCGTCGATGGGGCCCACGTACTTCAGCCCGAGGTCCTCGAACAGGCCCTGGGGGGCGATGAAGTCCTTGAAGCCCTTCTTGGCGCCGTGCAGCGACCCGTACAGGGGCGGTCCGATGACGGGGGTGTGGCGGAGCACGTCCTTGCCCCAGGCCAGGAAGCGTTCGTAGCCGTCGGTGATGCGGAGGGTGGAGAGGTGGCCGGCGAGGCCGCCGATCGTCGGCGCGTAGGAGCGTTCGTTGTCGTTGACGACGACGATCAGGGGGCGGTCCTTGGCGGCGGCGATGTTGTTGAGCGCCTCCCACGCCATGCCGCCGGTGAGCGCGCCGTCGCCGACGACGGCGACGACGTGCTCGGTCCCGCCCCGCAGGTCGCGCGCCTTGGCCAGGCCGTCGGCCCAGCCGAGGGCGGTGGAGGCGTGGGAGTTCTCGATGACGTCGTGCGCGGACTCCTCGCGGGAGGGGTAGCCGGACAGGCCGCCCTTGCCGCGCAGTTTGGAGAAGTCCTGCCGGCCGGTGAGCAGTTTGTGCACGTAGCTCTGGTGGCCGGTGTCCCACAGGATCCGGTCGGCGGGCGAGTCGAAGACCCGGTGCAGGGCGATGGTGAGTTCCACGACGCCCAGGTTGGGGCCGAGGTGGCCGCCGGTGCGGGAGACGGCCCGGATCAGGAAGTCCCGGATCTCGTCGGCCAGTTCGTCGAGCTTCGCGCCGTCAAGCGCCTTGAGGTCGTGCGGCCCCCGGATGGTCTCGAGAATCGTCACGCTCGGGCCCCTCTCTGCTGCGGTCAGCTCACGGTGACGGCGGGTTCGCCGGACATCACGCCGTCCTTCTCCATCTGCTCGGCGATCTTCATCGCCTCCTCGATCAGCGTCTCCAC
>NZ_JBVKAH010000013.1:0-134551 GCF_055598725.1 Streptomyces sp. NPDC039423 | reverse complement strand
GCGGTCTGGTCGACGACGTCATCGACCCCTCCGAAACCCGCTCCGTCCTCATCGCCTCCCTGGCGATGCTCCGCTCGAAGCACGCCGACCTGCCGTCCCGCAAGCACGGCAACCCGCCCCAGTAAGAGGGAGCCCCACGTGACCGACACCAACCTGCTCCGCGTCGAGAAGGGCCACGCCGGCCCCGAGGAGCTCGCGGCCATCACCGCCGTCCTCCTGGCCCGCGCGTCCGCGCGCCCCGCGGCCACCCCGGCCCGCCGGGTCCGCTCCACCGCCGGCTGGCGCCGCCTGGAGCGCCAGGGCGGCTTCCGCGCCCCGCACTCCTGGCAGGGCTGACCCCGCCGCTCCGAAGGGCCCCGCACCACACCGGTGCGGGGCCCTTCGCCGTACCCGCCCCGTACTGCCTGCCGTACGGAGCGGGTACGGCGAAGGCCCGCACACCCCAGGGGTGTGCGGGCCTTCACGCGCGCGGGCGTGGCGGGGCGGTCTACCGCAGGCGCGCCATCAGCGCGTGCTCGACCAGGGTGATCAGGGCGCTCTTGGCGTCGGCGCGGTGGCGGGCGTCGGTGGTGAGGATCGGGGTGTCCGGTCCGATCTGGAGCGCCTCGCGGACCTCGTCCGGGGTGTACGGCTGGTGGCCGTCGAAGCCGTTCAGCGCGATCACGAACGGCAGGCCGCTGTTCTCGAAGTAGTCGACCGCCGGGAAGCAGTCGGCGAGACGGCGGGTGTCCACCAGGACGACCGCGCCGATGGCGCCGCGGACCAGGTCGTCCCACATGAACCAGAAGCGGTCCTGACCGGGCGTACCGAACAGGTACAGGATCAGGTCCTGGTCCAGGGTGATGCGGCCGAAGTCCATGGCGACCGTGGTGGTCGTCTTGTCGCCGGTGTGGGTGAGGTCGTCGATGCCCGCGGACGCAGACGTCATGACGGCCTCGGTACGCAGCGGGTTGATCTCCGAGACGGCGCCGACGAACGTGGTCTTGCCCACGCCGAATCCGCCCGCCACCACGATCTTCGCGCTGGTGGTTGAGCGGGCTGCACCGCCGCTAGAGCTTGCGAAGTCCACTGAGCACCCTTTCGAGCAGTGTCACGTCTGGCTGGCCGCCGGCGGACTCGTCGCCGCCGGGCTGGTGGATGGCGACAAGTCCGGCCTCCGCCAGGTCGGCGACGAGGATCCGGGCAACGCCGAGGGGAATGGAGAGGAGTGCCGAGATCTCGGCGACCGACTTGATCTCGATGCACAGCCGGCAGATCCGCTGGTGCTCGGGCAACTGCCCTTGCAGCCTGGCCGGATCGGCCGTGGTGGACACCAGCGCCTCGATGGCGAGCTGGTACCGGGGCCTCGTCCGGCCGCCGGTCATGGCGTACGGACGGACCAGCGGGTTGTGGTTGCCCGACGTGGGCGCGGGATCCGGACGCCGTCGCTGCTGCACCGGCTGGGTACGCGGTGCCTGCGGCTGGACGTAGCTGGGGCCCGGCTGCGGCTGCTGGTAGGGCTGAGGCTGCTGCATGCCGCCCTGACCGCTCGGTGCGGAAGGGAAGTTGAAGCGGTTCTGGGCGTTCTCACCCTGCGACCGGTGCGCACCATCGTATGGGTGGTGTCCGCCTGGGGGTGTTGCCACTTTTCCTCCTCCGACTGCCGTTCACCGGTTCCATGTCCCTGTGGAGCCGCGCCACCGCACCCTATGGTGCGGTGGCGAGAAACGCACGGTCCGTCTGCTAGTTGAGAAGACTTCCCTGGAGCTCGGCGCGGAGATCCGGGGTGAGGACAGTGCCCGCGCGGTCCACCAGAAGGGCCATCTCGTAGCCGACCAGACCGATGTCGGCGTCCGGGTGGGCGAGGACGGCCAGCGAGGAGCCGTCCGAGATCGACATGATGAAGAGGAAGCCGCGCTCCATCTCCACCACCGTCTGGTTGACCGCGCCACCCTCGAAGATCCGGGACGCCCCGGCGGTCAGTGACGTCAGTCCCGACGCCACCGCCGCGAGCTGGTCGGCACGGTCACGGGGGAAACCCTCGGACATCGCCAGCAGGAGTCCGTCGGCGGAGACCACCACCGTGTGGGACACCCCGGGGGTGTTGTCCACGAAGTTGGTGATCAACCAGTTCAGATTCTGCGCCGCCTGGCTCATCGGGCTCACACTAACGCTCCTGGTTGTAGGTACTACCCGGGCCGAGGCCCGATCCGTTCGTGTCCGTTCCCGCGTTGCGCCCCTGCTGGACACCGCGCCGCAGGTTGCTCAACCTGCCGCGCACGTCCTCCGGGGCGCGGGAGACCTGTGGGCCGCCCTGCGGGGTCTGCTCCGCCGTGCCCTCGACCAGGTTGGCCTTGGGAACGCGCCGCGGGAGTCCGGACGGGGTGACCCCGCCGGCCTTGGGCTCGCGGAGCTTCTCGGCCCGCTGCCAGCGCTCGTCGTTGGTCGAGCGCCAGCCCTCGGAACCGTTGTCCTCGCTGCTGCTCTGCGAGACCCGCTGGACCGGCTGCGTCTGCTCCGCCCGAGAAACCTGCTGCTGCGGGGCCGGAGCCTGCTGCTGGCTGCCGCGGCGCGGCAGACCGGCGTCGGTCAGCTCGTGACCGGTGCTCGGGGTGGGGCCCGAGGAGAAGCCTACGCGTTCCGGGCCGTTCGTGGGAGCGCCCTGGGAAGATTCCGATTCCGCCGCGTACCCGGAGTCGTGGCCGCCCTCGTACGTGCCCTGTTCCGGCCACTCGCCCTGGTGGGGCTGGGGCTCGAACTGGTTGTCGTACTGCGGCTGCTGCGACTCCTGAGCCGGAAAATCGGATTCCGCATAGGACGGCTCCCGGTACTCGCCGGTCGCGTAGTCACCGGTCGCGTACTCACCCGTGGCGTACTCGCCGGTCGTGTACTCGCCGGTGGCATAGTCGCCGCCGTCGTACTGCTGCTGCTGCTGGTAGCCGTCGTACCCGTCCTGGGCGTAGGCGTTCTGCTGCTCGTACTGCTGCTGCTCGTAGCCGTACTGCTCCTGGCCGTTCTGCTGCTCGTACGCGGGCGCCTGCTGGTCCTGGGCCGCCTCGTCGCGGTACACCGGCCGGTCGTCCTCGGTGGCGCCCTGGAGCTGCGCGCCCAGCGCCGCACGGCGCTCCTCGCGCAGCCGGGAGCGGCCCACCGGGTCCAGGGCGTTGCCGTCGCCGGCCTGCTGCTGCTCGTAGCGGGAGTCGTCGAAGCCGAGCTCCGCGGCCGTCCGCATCGGGGCCGGCTCGAAGGCCTGCTGCTCCGGGATGATCTGGGAGACGGTGAAGTCGTCCTGCATGGCCGGGTCGCCACCACCACCGTGGGTGATCGCGTCCGGGAGCATCACCAGGGACGTCGTACCGGCCTGCTCGCCCGAGGGGCGGAGCTGGACGCGGATGCCGTGCCGGTCGGCGAGGCGGCCGACCACGAAGAGGCCCATGCGCTGCGAGATCGCGGCGTCCACGGTCGGCGGGTTGGCCAGCTTGTGGTTGATGTCGGCGAAGTCCTCGGCGGTCAGGCCGATGCCCTTGTCGTGGATCTCGACCATCACCCGGCCGTCGGGCAGCCGGGTCGCGGTGACGCGGACCTTGGTCTGCGGCGAGGAGAAGGTGGTGGCGTTCTCCAGCAGCTCGGCCAGCAGGTGCACGAGGTCGGTCACGGCCTGGCCGTGGATCTCCGACTCCGGGACACCGGTGAGCTCGATGCGCTCGTACTGCTCCACCTCGGAGGAGGCGGCACGCAGCACGTCCACCAGCGGGACCGGCTGGTTCCAGCGGCGGCCGGGCTCCTCGCCGGCGAGGATGAGGAGGTTCTCGCCGTTGCGGCGCATACGGGTGGCCAGGTGGTCCAGCCGGAAGAGGTTCTCCAGCTGGTCCGGGTCGGCCTCGTTGTTCTCCAGCTCGGTGATCAGGGTGAGCTGGCCCTCGATCAGCGACTGGTTGCGCTGCGACAGGTTGGTGAAGATCGCGTTGACGTTGCCCCGCAGGAGTGCCTGCTCGGCGGCGAGCCGGACGGCCTCGCGGTGGACCTGGTCGAACGCGCGGGCGACCTCGCCGATCTCGTCCTGGGAGTCGATCGGGATCGGCTGCACGCGGGTGTCGACACGGCCCGGGTCGGTACGGGAAAGCTGGTCGACCAGCATCGGCAGGCGCTGCTCGGCGATGCCGAAGGCGGCGCTGCGCAGCCGGCTCATCGACGTGCTCATCTGGCGCGCCATCATCCCGGCCAGGATGAAGGCGGCGAGCAGGGCGACCACGACGATGGCGCCGTTGACGATGGCGTCGGTCTTGGCGTCGGCGGAGATCTCGGCGGCCTCGTCCACGGCCTTGTTCACGAGCTCGGTGCTGACCTCGCCGTACCCGTCGAACTTGGACGTGGAGGCGCCCAGCCAGGTCTCCCTGGTGATGCCCTTGGCCTGGAGTTCCTTGATCGCGTCGGCGTCCTCGGCCTCGCCGATGGCCTGGACCATGGGCCCGAGGACCGAGCCCCGCTCGTCCTTGGGCAGGGTCATGCCCGCGGCCTGGAGGGCCTTGTCACCCTCGGTGGCCCGGCGCTGCATGACCGCCGTCAGCTTCTCGACGTCCTCCTCGGTACCACCCGAGTTGTACTCGCCGAGCGCGATCTGCTCCAGGTAGTTGTACGAGCTGAACGCCCTGCTCTGGGCGGCGAACGTCGCGTCGTCCTTGCTCGGCCGCACCAGCAGGTGGGCGCCGATCGAGCGCTGGAGGGACTGGGCCGCCTGGGCGAGCTGGATGGCGTAGACCATGCGGCCGTAGGAGGTGACGTTGCCGGTGCCCAGCCCGAGCTCGTTGGCGAACTCCATGAGGTAGTGCTGGACCTTGGTGTAGCCCTCTTCGGTCTTCACCGGGTCCAGGGCCTTGGAGTAGGCCGCCTGGCGAAGCTTCTGGAGCTCCGGCTCCTCGACCCTGAACTGCTCCAGGCGGCGCTCCAGGCCCTGCCCGGAGGGCATGTCCTGGACGGCCTCGTCGAACTTCTTCTTCGCGGCCTCGGTCTTGGCGTAGTGGTCGGTGACGTCCTTGCTCTGCCGGTCCGCGGCGCTCTTCGCCCGGAGCAGCGGCTCGGCCGTGAGGTCACGCTCGTTGAGCAGCGCCTGGCCGTACTCCGAGGCGGCGCGCACGATGAGCGCCGTCTTCTCGGCGTCCTGCGCCTCCTGCCAGGTGTCGATGGCCGTCTTCACCTGGAAGCCGCCCATGACGAGCCCGACGAGCACGGGTATGAGGAGGATGGCGTTCAGCCGCGTCGCCACGCGCCAGTTGCGCGGGGACAGCTTGCTGGAGCTGCCCGAGCCGGCACCGCCGCCGGAGGCGGCCGATGGCGTTCCGGGCGTATCGGCAGGCGGCACCGCTGTGCGTGCGGGCGGGGTGAAGTTGCCCCGCGCCTGCTGCTCTGCGGCGCTTTTCGTGCTTCGCCTCACTCGACCAACAACCTCTCGGCGCCGGCACCTACATTGTGCCGTTTTTCTGTTCAGGGGCCGTACTACTCGGGAGTTCGTCGCATTGCAGCACGTAAAGCGGCCGCGTTCCAAACCCCTCGATCGGGTCGTTACCAGTGGTACAGACCTCAGATAAAACGGGCATAAAGAGCGAGCCCCGTCAAAAGACGGGGCTCATGTGAGCACAGTGGCACCATACGGATGCGTCTCGTGTCCGGCGCCCCGCAATTCTCTGTCGAAACGTTATGAACACCGGGGCCGACCGTGTCAAAGGACACACTCGGCCCCGATTCGTCCCTACGACAACTGCCGTACGGCCGCGACTACTTGAGACGTGCCATGAGTGCGTGCTCGACCAGGGTGATCAGGGCGCTCTTGGCGTCGGCGCGGTGGCGGGCGTCGGTGGTGATGATCGGGGTGTCCGGACCGATCTGGAGCGCCTCGCGGACCTCCTCCGGGGTGTACGGCTGGTGCCCCTCGAAGCCGTTGAGGGCGACGACGAACGGCAGGCCGCTGTTCTCGAAGTAGTCGACCGCCGGGAAGCAGTCGGCCAGTCTTCTGGTGTCGACGAGGACGATCGCGCCGATGGCGCCGCGGACCAGGTCGTCCCACATGAACCAGAAGCGGTCCTGACCAGGTGTACCGAACAGGTACAGGATCAGGTCCTGGTCCAGGGTGATGCGGCCGAAGTCCATGGCGACCGTGGTGGTCGTCTTGTCGCCGGTGTGGGTGAGGTCGTCGATGCCCGCGGACGCGGACGTCATGACGGCCTCGGTACGCAGCGGGTTGATCTCCGAGACGGCGCCGACGAACGTGGTCTTGCCCACGCCGAACCCGCCCGCCACCACGATCTTGGCGGAGGTGGTCGAACGCCCGCCTCCGGAGCCGCCGCTAGAGCTTGCGAAGTCCACTGAGCACCCTTTCGAGCAGTGTCACATCCGGCGTTCCGCCGGCCTCTCCATTGCCCGGCTGGTGGATCGCCACCATGCCCGCCTCCGCCAGGTCGGCGACGAGGATCCGGGCGACGCCCAGCGGCATCGACAGCAGCGCCGACACCTCTGCCACCGACTTCACCTCACGGCACAGGTGGCAGATCCGCTGGTGCTCGGGAAGCAGGCTTCCCAGGTGGGCCGGGTCGGCCGTGGTGCTGACCAGCGCCTCTATCGCGAGCTGGTAGCGCGGCCGGGTCCGGCCGCCGGTCATGGCGTAGGGCCGGACCAGCGGCTGGTCGCCTTCAAGCCCGTACCCGGCGTCCATGGAGACGCCGTACGGATCGTGAGAGGCGGGGGGCGGGGTCATTGATCCTCCAGTGACAGCAGGTGGTCTGCCTGTCGTCTGACTGGGCCGGTGGGGGGCCGGAGGGGGCGGCCGACGGTGAACAAGGCGTGAGGGGGGACGGTACGGATTGGGGCGTACCGCCTCAGTGCAGCAGGCTGCCCTGCAGTTCCGCGCGCAGGTCAGGGGTGAGGACGCTGCCCGCGCGGTCGACGAGCAGTGCCATCTCGTAACCGACGAGGCCGATGTCGGCATCCGGGTGCGAGAGCACGGCCAGGGAGGAGCCGTCCGAGATGGACATCAGGAAGAGGAAGCCGCGCTCCATCTCCACCACGGTCTGGGCGACGGCGCCGCCCTCGAAGATCCGGGACGCCCCCGCGGTCAGCGAGGTCAGTCCGGACGCCACGGCCGCGAGCTGGTCGGCGCGGTCGCGGGGGAACCCTTCGGACATGGCCAGCAGGAGCCCGTCGGCGGAGACCACCACCGTGTGGGACACCCCTGGGGTGTTGTCCACGAAGTTGGTGATCAGCCAATTCAGGTTCTGGGCCGCTTGGCTCATCGGTCTCAACTAACGCTCCTGCTGGTGGGTGGGGCCGAGAGGGAAACTGCCCGTGGTGGAGCTGCCTGCCTGACGCCCCTGCTGGATGCCGCGGCGGAGGTTGGTCAGGCGGCCGCGTACGTCGTCAGGCGCACGCGAGACCTGCGGACCGGTCTGGTGGGCCGACTCCTGCGCGGTTCCCGGTACCAGGTTGGCACGCGGGACCCGGCGGGGCAGGCCCGAGGTGGTGACGCCGCCGGCGGCGGGCTTGCGGACCCGCTCGGCCTGGCGCACCAGCTCGTCGTTGGGGGAGGTGCGCCACGAACCGGTCGTGGCGGCCGGGTCGGTGCCCTGGGCGGCGCCGGCACCCTGGCCCGCGCCCTGCCCGTCGCGGCGGGACGGCAGCGACGGTGCGGGCCGCTGCTGCGAGGGCCGCGCCGGCGGCACCGGCTGCTGCGGTACGGCCGGGGTGGCCACGGTCTGGTCGAGGGCCGGGTACTGGCCCGTGGCGTTGCCGCGCGCGGACCGGTCCTGCTGCGGGGCCTGCGGCTGGGCGGCCTGCTGGGCCTGACCGTTCTGGTGGAACCAGTTGGTCTCCAGCGTGTCGTACAGCGGCGTACGGCCGTCCCCGGCGCCGGGCGCGGGAGGCAGCGCCTCCGCCTGCGGGCGCGGGGCGTCGTAGTCCGGCCGGGCGAACTGGGCCGTGGACGCGGGGTCCTGGTGGCCCTGCCGGTCGGCCGACGGGCGGCCGTACTGACCGGTGGTCTCCGGCTCCTCGTGGCCGCGCGGCACGTCCGCGCCCCAGCTCGTGGTCTGCGGGCGCTGGGGGCGCTGCGCCTGGGGCTGCTGCGCCTGCTGCTGCTGCGCCTGCTGCTGCTGCGTGGGCTGGAGAGGCTGCGCGGACTGCCGGGGCTGCTGCCCCTGCCGGCCCTGCTGTCCCCTCTGCCCCTGCTGCTGCGGGCGCTGCGGCTGCTGCGACTGCTGAGCGGCACCGGGCAGTTCGGCACGCGGACCGCCGGAGAGCGGCGCCTGCTGCTCGCCGGGCCGGGGACCCTGCTCGCCGGGGCCGTTCTGCCAGACGTCCGAGCGCGTCGGGATGCCGTTGTCCCGCGTGCCCCGGCCGCCACCGGCACCGCCGCCGAAGGCGCCCGTGGCACCGGCACCCTGACGCTGCGGGTCCTGCGGCTGCTGCTGGGGCTGCTGCGGCCGGCCCGCCGGAGCGCCCTGGCCCTGGCCCGGCCGGCCCTGACGGCCGCCCTGCGGTCCGCCCTGGCCCGGCTCGCCCTGGAACGCGCCCGGTCGCCCGGCCGCCTCGTCCCGGCCGGGCAGCGCGGGCCGGGAACCGGCTCCCGCACCGACCTGGCCACGGGCACCACCGGCACCACCGGCACCGAGACCGTGCCGGCCCGCGGACGCACCGCCCGGACCGCCGGCACCGGGGCCGCCGGCCAGGCCGGGACGGCCGCCACCGGCCGCGCCGGGGCCGCCGGTCAGCCGGCCACCGGGGCCCGACGGGCCCTGCGGCATCGCGCCCTGGCCGCCGGGGCCGCCCTGGCCGGGCTTGCCGGGAAGCTTCTTGCCGCCCTGGGCGACGTCCACCGGGAGCATGACCAGCGCGGTCGTACCGCCGGAGTCGGAGGGGCGGAGCTGGATCCGGATGCCGTGCCGCAGCGACAGGCGGCCGACCACGAACAGACCCATGCGGCGGGACACCGACACGTCCACGGTGGGCGGCGACGCGAGCCGCTCGTTGATCGCGGCGAGGTCCTCGGGGGACAGGCCGATACCGGTGTCGTGGATCTCGACGAGCACCCGCCCGTCGGGCAGCGCGTGACCGGTGACGCGGACCTTGGTCTGCGGGGAGGAGAACGACGTGGCGTTCTCCAGCAGCTCGGCGAGCAGGTGCACGAGGTCGTTGACCACGCGGCCCGCGACCTCGGTGGCCGGCACGGAGGCCAGCTCGATGCGCTCGTACTGCTCCACCTCGGAGGCGGCGGCACGGAGCACATCGACGAGCGGGACGGGCCGGGTCCACCGGCGCCCCGGCTCCTCGCCCGCGAGGACGAGCAGGTTCTCACCGTTCCGGCGCATACGCGTGGCGAGGTGGTCCAGCTTGAACAGCGAGGAGAGCTGGTCCGGGTCGGCCTCGCGGGACTCGAGCTCGGAGATCAGCGAAAGCTGGCGCTGGATGAGGCCCTGGGAACGGCGCGAGAGGTTGGTGAACATCGCGTTGACGTTGCCCCGGAGGAGGGCCTGCTCGGCGGCGAGGCGGACCGCCTCGCGGTGCACGTCGTCGAAGGCCGCGGCCACCTGGCCGATCTCGTCCCGGGAGTGCACACCGACCGATTCCACGGAGGTGTCCACGTCCTGGGGGTCGGCCTCGGAGAGCTGCTTGACCAGCTCGGGCAGCCGTTCCTGGGCGACCTTGGTGGCCGTGTCCTGGAGCCGCCGCAGCGACCGGATCATGGACCGGGCCACCACGAAGGCGCCGACCAGCGAGACACCGAGCACGAGGAGGATCAGCGCACCGTTGATGATCGCGTCGCGCTGCTCCTCCTGGCGCAGCTCACGGGCCGTGCTGTCCATGTCGCCCAGCAGCGAGGCCTCGATGGTGTCCATCACCTGCATCTTGGGCGCGTAGGCGTCGGTCCAGTCCAGGTAACCGCGCGGGTCCTGCTGGTCCATGCCCTTGTCGTTGCGGAGCACGATCTCCGCGTACGCGTCGGCCTTGGAGATGGAGGGGTTGTTGGGACCCAGGGGCGCCATGAGCTCCGTCGGGTCGCCGCCCAGGGAGCTGTAGATGAGCGCGAACGAGTCCAGGGCCTGCCGCTCGTTCTCCCGGGCGGCCGCGCCGTACTCGCGGTCGTTCGGGTCCAGCGCGCCCTTCTGCTGGTTCGTCGTGGGAAGGGCGGCCGCGATGACGGCGCGCTGGATGGAGGCGTACTCCTTGGCGGACGAGAACGCGGCGAGCGCGCGGGTCCGCTTGATCATCTCCGGGTTGCTGGTCGCCTGCGCCATGTCCTGGGACAGGCTGAGCAGCGAGTTGATCAGACGGTTGTAACGCTCGACCGTCTGGAAGTCCTGGGACTTGTCGTTGTACGCGCCACCGCGGATGTGGCCGAGGGTGACCACCTGGCGGGCGATCTGCTCGACGTTGGAGCGGATGCTCTGGAGGGCCTCGTCGTCCTCCGTCTCGCCGATGTCCGTGGTGGCGTCGAGGAAGGCGTCACGGGCGCGGTCCGCCTTGGTGCGCCACTGGGCGACCTTGTAGTCGCTGGGGGCGACGCCGTTCGACAGGGGGCCGGCCGTCAGGTCGCGCTCCTCCTGGAGCGCCTGGGCGAGGTTGGTCGCCTCCTGGGTCAGCTTGGTGAGCAGCTGCATGTGGTCCAGCTGCTCCATGTCGTTCATGGACTCGTTGATACGGATGCCGCCCAGGGTGGTCGCGGCGACCACGGGGAGGGCGAGCAGCGAGACCAGACGCGTGCTGATGCGCCAGTTGCGCAGGGCTATTCGCGACCCGGCGTCGGTGGGGTTCTTCACCGCCGGTGACGCCGCGGCGTCGTTGGTGTCCTTGTCCTTCGCGGCCCGGCCGCCCTTGCCGAGCTTGGCCGCCCTGGACTTGCCGGCCTTGGCGTCGCCGCCCTGCCCGGCACCCGAACGTCCCGCACGGTCACCGCCGCCGTCGCCGGCGGTCGCCGGTCCCGGGTTCTGGGTGTGCTGGGGCGAGGAGCCGCGGTCGGTCCCGCCGCGCGGCTCCTGCTCCGCCGCAGCTTCCCCTCGGCCCTGGCGGGCCTGGGGAGACCCGTTGCCATCCCTCTTGAAACGTCCCTGCACTAGCGTCGCAACCTCTGGACCAGGCGTCCTTCCGCGCGAACGGACAGGACGGTGTCGGCGTCGTGGAGCGCGAGCGCGCTCCAGTGGTGGTCGTGAGTGACCGGCGCAGATCCCCCTTCCTCACCGCCGCTCGGCGCTGTGTTGCGCCCCAGCGCGCCGGTCTGGAATCCGCGGCGGTGCGTGGAATTCCAGCACAGTGCCGGATCTCCAACAAGGCCGACGGCCCACCCCCTGGACGGGGTCACCGGCCGTGAGGGGCGGGTCACCGGGCGTAGAAGCAAATCAGGGAGGAATCGGACGTTCGCGTACGAATCGGTGGTGGGGTCGTGGAAGGTGGGGGGTGTCCCAGTCGCCATGATCAGCAGCGGAATGCTGCATTCAGGTACCTAATGTCCGCTTGTTCCACCCCTGGCGTCCATCCGGAATGTCGGGAACGTCCCATGGTGCGTGAGCAAACTCACATATAGATCGTTGCCATCTACCGTCATTTGCTGGGAATCACATGTTTAGCCTGACGCTTTACATAGTCGAAGCTCTGTCCACCAGGCGCCCCCGGCGCCGTCCGCACACCGAGGTCTGCAGCCACCGATGAAGACGACGATGACCATGCGCAGCATCGCCAACCCCCGCCGCACCACCCTGATGCACCTGGCCGACGCCGGGGAGCTGGACCAGGGGGCGCGCCCGGAGCACTCGGTGGACCTCCCCGCCAGCACCGCCAACCCGCGCCGCACGACCCTGATGGACGCCCCGGTCCCGGCCGCCCGCTGAGAACGGCGGGTGGCGGGCGCCTGCCGCGTTAGCCTGGAGCGTCAGACTCCAGCCAGCGGAAGTAAGGGGCGCGGCATCCCGTGCGCATCGCCAGGTTCTCCATCGACGGCAATGTCGCCTTCGGCGCGGTCGAGGGCGACAGCGCCCCCGGCGAGGAGGGCGGTCTCGTCCTCGACATCATCAAGGGTATTCCGTACGGCGACTTCGAACTCAGCGGCACCAAGGTCCCGCTGAGCAAGGTCCGGCTGCTGCCCCCCGTCCTGCCCAACAAGGTCGTGGCCATCGGCCGCAACTACGCGGAGCACGCCGCGGAGCTCGGCAACGAGGTCCCGGACGCCCCCGTCGCCTTCTTCAAGCCCACCACCTCGGTCATCGGCTCCGGCGACGCCATCGAGTACCCCTCCTTCTCCAGCGAGCTGCACCACGAGGCCGAGCTCGCGGTGGTGATCGGCCGCATGTGCCGCGAGGTCCCGCGCGAGCGCGTCAAGGACGTCGTCCTCGGCTACACCTGCGCCAACGACGTCACCGCCCGGGACGTCCAGCGGCGCGAGAAGCAGTGGGCGCGCGCCAAGGGCTTCGACACCGCCTGCCCCCTGGGCCCGTGGGTGGAGACCGAGCTCGACCCCTCCGACGTCACGATCCAGTGCACCGTCAATGGAGAACAGCGCCAACTGGGTCGTACGAGCGACATGGTCCGCTCCGTGGAGGACCTCGTCGTCCACATCACCGAGGCCATGACGCTGCTCCCGGGCGACGTCATCCTCACGGGCACCCCGGCCGGAGTCGGACCGCTCAACGTCGGCGACGAGGTCGCCGTCACCATCGAAGGCATCGGCACTCTCACCAACAAGGTGATCAAGCGTGGCTAACGCGATCCGCGTACGTTTCTGTCCCTCGCCGACCGGCAACCCCCACGTGGGCCTGGTCCGCACCGCCCTGTTCAACTGGGCCTTCGCCCGGCACAACCAGGGCACTATGGTCTTCCGCATCGAGGACACCGACGCGGCCCGCGACTCGGAGGAGTCGTACCAGCAGCTCCTCGACTCGCTGCGCTGGCTCGGCCTCGACTGGGACGAGGGTCCCGAGACCGGCGGCCCCCACGCCCCGTACCGCCAGTCGCAGCGCATGGACATCTACCGGGACGTCGCCGGCAAGCTGCTCGCCGCCGGCTACGCGTACCACTGCTACTGCACCGCCACCGAGCTCGACGAGCGCCGCGAGGCCGCCCGCGCCGCCGGCCGGCCGTCCGGGTACGACGGCACGTGCCGCGACCTCACCGACGAGCAGAAGGCCGCGTACGAGGCGGAGGGCCGCGAGGCGATCGTCCGCTTCCGCATGCCCGACGAGCCGATCACCTTCACCGACCTGGTCCGCGGCGAGCTCACCTTCACCCCGGACAACGTCCCGGACTACGGCATCGTCCGCGCCAACGGCGCCCCCCTCTACACGCTCGTCAACCCGGTCGACGACGCCCTGATGGAGATCACCCACGTCCTGCGCGGCGAGGACCTGCTCTCCTCCACCCCGCGCCAGATCGCCCTCTACAAGGCGCTGATCGAGCTGGGCATCGCCAAGGACGTCCCCGCCTTCGGCCACCTGCCGTACGTGATGGGCGAGGGCAACAAGAAGCTCTCCAAGCGCGACCCGCAGGCCTCCCTCAACATCTACCGGGAGCGCGGCTTCCTCCCCGAGGGCCTGCTCAACTACCTGTCCCTGCTCGGCTGGTCCTTCTCCGCCGACCAGGACGTCTTCACCGTCTCCGAGATGATCGAGAAGTTCGACATCGCGGACGTCAACGCCAACCCGGCCCGCTTCGACCTCAAGAAGGCCGAGTCGATCAACGGCGACCACATCCGCATGCTGGACGTGAAGGCGTTCACCGACGCCTGCGAGCCCTGGCTCCGGGCCCCGCACGCCCCCTGGGCGCCGGAGGACTTCGACCGGGCGGCGTGGGAGGCCATCGCCCCGCACGCCCAGACCCGGCTGACCGTCCTCTCCGAGATCACGGCCAACGTCGACTTCCTGTTCCTGAAGGAGCCGGTCCAGGACGAGGCCTCCTGGACCAAGGCCATGAAGGAGGGCTCCGACGCCCTGCTGCGCACGGCCCGCGCCAAGCTGGAGGCCGCGGACTGGACCAGCCCCGAGTCCCTGAAGGGCGCGGTCCTCGCCGCCGGCGAGGAGCACGGCCTCAAGCTCGGCAAGGCCCAGGCCCCGGTCCGCGTCGCGGTCACCGGCCGCACCGTCGGCCTGCCGCTGTTCGAGTCCCTGGAGATCCTGGGCAAGGACCGCACCCTGGCCCGCATCGACGCCGCGCTGGTGAAGCTCGCCGCGTAAAGGGTCCCCCGTACGCCCGGAGGGGCGCCGGCCACCACGGCCGGCGCCCCTCCGCCGTACCCCCGGCCGGTACACCTCCGCCCCGCGCCGCCGCGGATCCGCCACGTACCGCCGCGGGGCGCGGGCCCCGGCGGTACCGTCGGGGACATGGCGATCCGCGCGGTCCTGTGGGACATCGACGACACGATCTTCGACTACGCGAGCGCCGACCGCGCCGGCATGCGGCTCCACCTGCGGGCCGAGGGCCTGACGGACGGGTACGCGTCGGTCGACGAGGCCCTCACCCGCTGGAAGGAGCTCACCGCCGTCCACTGGCGGCGCTTCGAGGCCGGCGGCGTCACGTTCGAGGCGCAGCGCCGGGACCGGGTCCGCGACTTCCTGGGGGCACCGCTCACCGACGCGGAGGCCGACGCCTGGTTCCAGCGCTACCTGCGGCACTACGAGGCCGCCTGGGAGCTGTTCCCGGACACCCTGCCCGCCCTGGAGCTGCTGGCCGCCGACTACCGGCACGCCGCCCTGTCGAACTCCTCCGTCCACAACCAGGAGCGCAAGCTGCGCGTGCTGGGCGTACGGGACCGCTTCGAGGTGCTGCTCTGCGCGGCCGAGCTGGGCGTGGCCAAGCCCGACCCGGCGGCCTTCCACGCCGCCTGTGACGCCCTCCGGCTGCGTCCGGCGGAGGTGGCGTACGTCGGCGACCACCCGGACATCGACGCCCGGGGCGCCGTGGAGGCCGGGCTGACCGGCATCTGGCTGGACCGGGCCGGAGCGGGCGGCAGACCCGAGCTGACCTCGATCTCGGGCCTCGACGAGCTCCCCGCCCTGCTGCGCGGCGATACCCGTTTTGGAGCCCCGGACTCCTTCGGGTAATGTTCTTTCTGCGCCGAGGGGAGCGGGCCGAAAGGCCGGAACCCGGAAGCGTAACCCGAACAAAATCCCCACCGGGGGTTGCGTTTTGGTGGCCTATGGTGTAATTGGCAGCACGACTGATTCTGGTTCAGTTAGTCTAGGTTCGAGTCCTGGTAGGCCAGCTCCGCAGAGCTTATCTGCGTCGCGGATCACATCCGCAAAGCCCCCGTTGTGTAGCGGCCTAGCACGCCGCCCTCTCAAGGCGGTAGCGCCGGTTCGAATCCGGTCGGGGGTACAGATCCTTCCCGCGTGACCGTCTGGGTAGCTCCCATGGTCACGATGCAGGATCGCTAGGGCCCCCGTTGTGTAGCGGCCTAGCACGCCGCCCTCTCAAGGCGGTAGCGCCGGTTCGAATCCGGTCGGGGGTACTGGTCTAAACCACCATGGGCTATGGTGTAATTGGCAGCACGAGTGATTCTGGTTCATTTAGTCTAGGTTCGAGTCCTGGTAGCCCAGCGCGTCACATCAGGATGCACGCCCCCGTTGTGTAGCGGCCTAGCACGCCGCCCTCTCAAGGCGGTAGCGCCGGTTCGAATCCGGTCGGGGGTACGTACAGGAGAAGCCCTCCCCAGCAGGGGAGGGCTTCTTCGCGTTCACCGAAGGGGTGGACGGGCGCGAGCGGGAACAACTCCGGCCCACCGCTGCGGCGTTGGAGCGGTGGGCCGGGAGCCGGCAGCAGGAACGGTGGGGTCAGCCCGAGCGGCGCAGGGCGTCCGACAGGCGGGCGGCCGCGTCGATGACCGCCTGGGCGTGCATCCGGCCCGGGTGGCGGGTCAGGCGCTCGATCGGCCCCGAGACCGACACGGCGGCCACCACGCGGTTCGACGGGCCCCGTACGGGCGCGGAGACGGACGCCACGCCCGGCTCGCGCTCACCGATCGACTGGGCCCAGCCGCGGCGCCGTACGCCCGACAGGGCCGTCGCGGTGAAGCGGGCGCCCTGGAGGCCCCGGTGCAGCCGCTCCGGCTCCTCCCAGGCCATCAGGATCTGGGCCGAGGAGCCGGCCTTCATCGTGAGCGTGGAGCCGACCGGCACGGTGTCCCGCAGGCCGGACAGCCGCTCCGCCGCGGCGACGCAGATGCGCATGTCGCCCTGGCGCCGGTAGAGCTGCGCGCTCTCCCCGGTCACGTCACGCAGATGTGTCAGTACCGGTCCGGCCGTGGCCAGCAGGCGGTCCTCGCCGGCCGCGGCGGCGAGCTCCGCCAGCCGCGGGCCCAGGATGAACCGGCCCTGCATGTCCCTCGCCACCATCCGGTGGTGTTCCAGTGCCACGGCGAGGCGATGTGCCGTGGGTCGTGCGAGCCCTGTCGCCGCGACCAGCCCGGCGAGGGTGGCCGGACCGGACTCCAGGGCGCTCAATACCAGAGCCGCCTTGTCGAGAACGCCGACGCCGCTAGAGTTGTCCATGCAACGATACTCACGTCTCACTCTGTGAAACGCAAGTTCAATTTCTCCAGGAACTTGCCACCCTGTACGTACGGACCGACGACCACCGGGTCCGATGTCGACGTCCAGCACGTGAAACGTGGGTTTACGGGCGTGGGCCCACAGATCTCTAGAGGAGCCGGCACACCACGTCGGCCGGAGGGAAAGCGATGGGTAGGACTCTCGCGGAGAAGGTCTGGGACGACCATGTCGTCCGGCGCGCCGAAGGCGAGCCCGACCTGCTCTTCATCGATCTGCACCTGCTGCACGAGGTGACCAGCCCCCAGGCCTTCGACGGCCTGCGCAAGAGCGGCCGGCAGGTGCGGCGCCTCGACCTCACCATCGCCACCGAGGACCACAACACCCCCACCCTCGACATCGACAAGCCGATCGCCGACCCGGTCTCCCGGGTCCAGCTCGAGACGCTGCGCAAGAACTGCGCGGACTTCGGCGTCCGCCTGCACCCCCTGGGCGACGTCGAGCAGGGTGTCGTCCACGTCGTGGGACCCCAGCTCGGCCTGACCCAGCCGGGCACGACCGTCGTGTGCGGCGACTCCCACACCTCCACGCACGGCGCCTTCGGCGCGCTGGCCTTCGGCATCGGCACCTCCCAGGTCGAGCACGTCCTGGCCACCCAGACGCTGCCCATGGCCCGCCCCAAGACCATGGCCATCACCGTCGACGGCGAGCTGCCCGAGGACGTCACCGCCAAGGACCTCATCCTGGCGATCATCGCCAGGATCGGGACCGGCGGCGGCCAGGGGTACGTCCTGGAGTACCGGGGCCCCGCCATCGAGAAGCTCTCGATGGAAGCCCGCATGACCATCTGCAACATGTCGATCGAGGCCGGCGCCCGCGCGGGCATGATCGCCCCCGACGAGACCACCTTCGCCTACCTCAAGGGCCGCGCCCACGCGCCCGAGGGCGAGGACTGGGACGCGGCGGTCGCCTACTGGAAGACCCTGCGGACGGACGAGGACGCGGTCTTCGACGCCGAGGTCGTCATCGACGCCGCCGAGCTGGCCCCCTTCGTCACCTGGGGCACCAACCCCGGCCAGGGAGCGCCGCTTTCGGCGTCCGTCCCCGACCCGGCTTCGTACGAAGACGCTTCGGAGCGCCTGGCCGCCGAAAACGCCCTGAAGTACATGGGGTTGACCGCCGGGCAGCCGCTGCGCGACATCAAGGTCGACACCGTCTTCGTAGGCTCCTGCACCAACGGCCGCATCGAGGACCTGCGCTCCGCCGCCGGCATCCTGGGCGGCCGCAAAGTCGCCGACGGCGTACGGATGCTGGTCGTCCCCGGCTCGGTGCGCGTCGCCCTCCAGGCGGTCGAGGAGGGCCTGGACAAGGTCTTCAAGGAGGCCGGGGCCGAATGGCGGCACGCGGGCTGCTCGATGTGCCTGGGGATGAACCCCGACCAGCTGGCGCCCGGTGAGCGTTCCGCCTCCACCTCCAACCGCAACTTCGAGGGCAGGCAGGGCAAGGGCGGCCGCACCCACCTGGTGTCGCCCCAGGTCGCCGCCGCCACCGCGGTACTGGGCCACCTGGCCTCGCCCGCCGACCTGTCCGAAGCCCCCGCGACCGCCGGAGTCTGAGCAACCATGGAAGCTTTCACCACGCACACCGGCCGGGCCGTGCCGCTGCGCCGCAGCAACGTCGACACCGACCAGATCATCCCGGCGCACTGGCTGAAGAAGGTCACCCGGGACGGGTTCGAGGACGGCCTGTTCGAGGCCTGGCGCAAGGACCCCGAGTTCGTCCTCAACCGCCCCGAGCGGCAGGGCGCCACCGTGCTGGTCGCCGGCCCCGACTTCGGTACCGGTTCCTCGCGCGAGCACGCCGTCTGGGCGCTCCAGAACTACGGCTTCAAGGCCGTCGTCTCCTCCCGCTTCGCCGACATCTTCCGCGGCAACTCGCTGAAGAACGGCCTGCTCACCGTGGTCCTCGACCAGAAGATCGTGGACGCGCTGTGGGAGCTGACCGAGGCCGACCCGCGGGCGGAGGTCACCGTCGACCTGGAGGCGCGCGAGGTGCGCGCCGAGGGCATCACCGCCGCGTTCGAGCTCGACGAGAACGCCCGCTGGCGGCTGCTGAATGGCCTGGACGACATCAGCATCACGCTCCAGAACGAGGCGGACATCGCCGCGTACGAGGCCAAGCGTCCGGCGCACAAGCCGCGCACCCTCCAGGTCTGATCCGACCGACCCCCCGCGTCACCCACCGGTGCCCCCGGCCGATCCCCGGCCGGGGGCACCGTCGTGTCCGCGGCCGGACGGGCGCCCGGAGAGCGCCTCCGCGCGCACCACCCGGAGAGCCCCTCCGTGCCACCCGCCGGACGGGGTGCGGGGCCCGGCCCGGGGAGGGTCCGGCACCGGGCCCGAGGGGTGCCCAACTCCGCCGCACGAAGCGTCGTGACGATGGCCGAAACTGACCTTGCCCGCCGCCTGGAGGGGCCTCCGGGGGGCCATCCGGCTGACATTGCCGGGGGCCTCGTGGGCACCCCTTCCGGCACCCTCGAAGGGGGTGCGGGAAGGGGTCAACTGCCTTACATGAGGCGCGTATTGCGGGGTAGACGCCGGTCGGAGGCCCGGTCCGCGCCCGGGTCGTGAAACGCCGCCACAGCAGGCCAGTTACCCCCTACGGAGGCGACAACTCGCCCCAGATGGCACAATCGGTGCATGGAACGCGACAGCCAACTCGAGCTCTATCAGGCCGTCGCAGCCCGACTGAAAGAAGCGCACACCCGAGTGCGCGAACTGCAAGTCCCGGAGGGCGTAAGGATGGCGCTGTCCCGGAAGCTGCTGGCCACCACGGCCGTGGCGAAGCACGATCTCGCAGGCGCGGCAAGGCGGCTGGACCGGTTGATGAAGGACCTCGACGAGGGCCGATTCCCTGAAGGGGACTGACACTCCAACTCCGCGGCGGCCGACTTCGTTGCGGCACTAGGGTGATTAGCCCGTTTCGTGTTTGATTTGCGGTATATATCTGCCTAACGTGCGAAAAGCTTGAACACTTTCGTTCCGGCAATGTCTCCGAAGGGGAAGACGTGAACAAGGCGCAGCTCGTAGAAGCGATTGCCGACAAGATGGGCGGCCGCCAGCAGGCCGCCGATGCTGTCGACGCGGTACTCGACGCGATCGTCCGTGCCGTGGTCGCCGGTGACCGTGTCTCGGTCACCGGCTTCGGTTCGTTCGAGAAGGTCGACCGTCCGGCCCGCTACGCCCGCAACCCGCAGACGGGTGAGCGCGTCCGGGTCAAGAAGACCTCCGTTCCGCGCTTCCGTGCCGGTCAGGGCTTCAAGGACCTGGTCAGCGGCTCGAAGAAGCTCCCCAAGGGCGGCGAGGTCGCGGTCAAGAAGGCCCCCAAGGGCAGCCTTTCGGGTCCCCCGCCCACCATTGCCAAGACCGCCGGCAAGAAGGCCGCCGCCAAGAAGACCACCGCCGCGGCCGCGAAGAAGGCCACCGCGAAGAAGGCCACCCCGGCGAAGAAGACCACCACCGCGGCCGCCAAGAAGACCACCGCGAAGAAGGCCACCCCGGCCAAGACCGCCGCCAAGAAGGCCACCCCGGCCAAGAAGACCACCACCGCGGCCGCCAAGAAGACCACCGCCAAGAAGACCGCGCCGGCGAAGAAGGCCACGGCGAAGAAGGCGCCCGCCAAGAAGACGACGGCGCGCAAGACCACCGCCAAGAAGACCACCTCGCGCAGCAAGTAAGCGGCACGAGCCCCAGGGGGTGCCTCGCCGATCCTGCCGGGCTCGCGGCGTCCGGCACCGCGCCTCGCCGCGTTGTCGTCGGTCGCCGATGCTCCGCATCGACTCCCTCCTCCGCCTTGCGATCCACGGCACCGGACGCCGCTCCCTGACCCGGCCTGATCGGCAAGACACCCCCTAGGGGGTGCCTCGCCGATCAGGCTGGGCTCTCGCCGATCCGGCATGATCGACAAGACACCCCCTAGGGCCACTCACGCGCCGGGCCGGGCTCCCGAGAGGGAGCCCGGCCCGCGGTGCGTACGGAGGGGCCGCCGGACGGCCCGGCCGCCGGTCAGAACGTCTGGAGCGTCACCAGCGTGATGCGCAGGGCGTCGCCCTCGCCCTCGGTTTCGATACGGACCCGCTGCCCCGGCCGCAGCAGCCGCAGCCCGCCCGCGTCGAAGGCCGCCGCGGCGAAGTCCACCGGCGTGCCGTCGTCGAGCAGCACGCTCCCGCTGCGGGATTCTGGGTCGTAGGTGTACGCGGTCGCCTGCATGGACCGCAGCTTATCCGGCCGCCCCGCCCGCCGCGCCGGCGTCCACCGCCCACCGCTCGGCCGTGCGCGGCCCCACCCCCAGCCCCAGCGCGGCCCGCAGGTCCTCGCCCGTGTCCACGTCCTGCCGGACCGAGCCCACGCCGTCCAGCCGGATTTCCACTGCGCCCGACAACAAATGCCGGCGCCGCGAAGCCCCGCCGAAAGCCGGACGCAATTCCACTCCCGGACCCGCCGCCAGCAATGTCGTACCGATTTCGGCGGCATCCGCGAGAAAAGCCCGCGGGAATTCCGAGGCGGTTGCCAGCACCCGCGACAGTTCCGCCGGCCGCAGTGCCGGGAGATCGGCGTTCAGGGTCGCCACCGCGGCGTCCGGGCGCCCCGCCCGCACCACGCCCGCGCCGTACGCAAGCGCGGCGTTCAGCCCGGCGCCCGGACCGTCCGGGACGACGCGGGCCCCCAGCGCGCCGAGCGTCAGCGCCGCCACCGGATCGTCCGTGACGACCGACACATCCCGCACCGCCGGGCAGGCCAGCGCCGCGGCCACCGTGTCCTGCGCGAAGGCCAGCGCCAGCCGCGGCCGCACCCGGGGGCCGGCGGCACCGGCGAGCCTGCTCTTGGCCAGGACGAGCGGCTTCAGCGGGACGATCAGGGACCAGGAGCCGGTCGGGTCGGCGTTCGTGGCGTGCTCCCCTTCTCGTACGGCGGCCACCGCCCGGCGGCACGACGGCCGTCCGGCGGGCCGGGACTGACGGGGCCCATTGTGGCGCGGCACCGGTGCGACCCGGAGCAACGGTGCCGGGGGCGGGGCGTACGGTGTTCTCGACAGACCAGGGGGCTGGGGCGACACTTGACCCCCGGCGAACCAGTCCCAGAGGAAGGTGTCCGAGTGTCCCGCCGCAGAATCGGCTTCTGGTACCGCCTTGCGGCGGTCATCGCAAAACCACCACTGGTGGTTCTGTTCAAGCGGGACTGGCGGGGAATGGAGCACATTCCGGCCGACGGCGGATTCATCACCGCGGTCAACCACAACTCGTACCTCGACCCCCTGTCGTACGCGCACTATCAGTACAACACCGGACGGGTTCCGCGCTTTCTCGCGAAAGCCGCCCTGTTCAAGGGCTCGTTCGTCGGCATGATGCTCACCAACACCGGACAGATCCCCGTCTACCGCGAGACGACCAACGCGCTGGACGCCTTCCGCGCCGCCGTCGCCGCCATCGAGCGGGGCGAGTGCGTCGCCTTCTACCCCGAGGGCACCCTCACCCGCGACCCGGACATGTGGCCCATGGCGGGCAAGACCGGCGCCGCCCGCGTCGCCCTGCTCACCAAGGTCCCGGTCATCCCGGTCGCCCAGTGGGGCGCCAACTTGGCGATGCCGCCGTACGCCAAGGAGAACAAGCTCCGCCTCTTCCCCCGCAAGACGCTCGTCGTACAGGCCGGACCCCCCGTGGACCTCAGCCGGTTCTACGACAAGGAACCCACACCCGAGGTGCTGCGCGAGGCGACCGAGGTCATCATGGCCGCGATCACCGCCCTCCTGGAGGAGGTCCGGGGCGAGAAGGCCCCCGCCGCGCCGTACGACCACCGCAAGGCCCGTCTGGAACAGCGGCGCAAAGCCGCGGGGGAGGAAGCGAAGTGACACGCCCCGACACGGCGGGCCCGGCGGGCCGCCCCGTCAAGGCAGCCGTCTTCGGCACCGGATCCTGGGGCACCGCCTTCGGCATGGTGCTCGCGGACGCGGGCTGCGAGGTGACCCTCTGGGGCCGCCGCAAGGAGATCGCCGACGCGATCAACACCACGCGCACCAACCCCGACTACTTCCCGGGCACCGAACTCCCCGAGTCGGTGCGCGCCACCACCGACCCCGCCGAAGCCGCGCACGGCGCCGACTTCACGGTGCTCGCCATCCCCTCCCAGACGCTCCGCGGCAACCTCGCCGCCTGGGCCCCGGACCTCGCCCCGGACACCGTCCTGGTCTCCCTGATGAAGGGGATCGAACTGGGCAGCGCCAAGCGGATGAGCGAGGTCTTCCAGGAGGTCGCCGGGGTGCCCGAGGACCGCGTCGCCGTGGTCACCGGCCCCAACCTGGCCAAGGAGATCGTCGCCCGCATGCCCGCGGCGGCCGTCGTGGCCTGCCGCGACGAGGCCGTCGCGCGGCGGCTCCAGGCCGCCTGCCACACCCCCTACTTCCGCCCGTACACCAACACCGACGTCGTCGGCTGCGAACTCGGCGGCGCCGTGAAGAACGTGATCGGGCTGGCCGTGGGCATCGCCGACGGCATGGGCCTCGGCGACAACGCCAAGGGCTCGCTCATCACCCGCGGCCTGGCCGAAACGACCCGTCTCGGCCTGGCGATGGGCGCCGACCCGCTGACCTTCTCCGGCCTCGCCGGCCTCGGCGACCTGGTCGCCACCTGCTCCTCGCCGCTGTCCCGCAACCACACCTTCGGCTTCAACCTCGGCAAGGGCATGACCCTCCAGGAGACCATCGCCGTCACCCGGCAGACCGCCGAGGGCGTCAAGTCCTGCGAGTCCGTACTCGATCTGGCCCGGCGGCACGGCGTCGACATGCCCATCACCGAGACCGTCGTCGGCATCGTCCACGAGGGCAAGCCGCCCATGGTGGCGCTCAAGGAGCTGATGTCGCGCGCCGCCAAGCCCGAGCGGCGCTGACAGCGGACAGGCGGCCACGCGGTCGCTGACGCCGCCGGGGGGAGCAGGTACGCTCATCGCGATATGAGCAGCGAGAACCTCCCCACCAGCACCGGGCGCAAGCCGCGCGTGGCCGTCGTCTTCGGCGGCCGCAGCTCCGAGCACGCCATCTCCGTCGTCACGGCCGGCGCCGTCCTGCGCGCCATCGACCGGGACAAGTACGACGTGCTGCCCATCGGCATCACCACCGACGGCCGCTGGGCGCTGACCGCCGACGAGCCGGAGCGGATGGCCATCGCCGACCGCACGCTGCCGACCGTCGCCGACCTCACCGGGTCCGACGAGGGCAGCGTCGTCCTGTCCGTCGACCCGGGCAGCCGCGAGGTCGTCTACAGCGAGCCCGGCGCGGTCCCCAAGGCGCTGGGCGACGTCGACGTCGTCTTCCCCATGCTGCACGGCCCCTACGGCGAGGACGGCACCCTCCAGGGGCTGCTGGAGCTCGCCGGGGTGCCCTACGTGGGCGCCGGTGTGCTCTCCTCGGCCGTCGGCCAGGACAAGGAGTACATGAAGCGGGTCTTCGTCTCCTTCGGCCTGCCCGTCGGCCCGTACGAGGTGATCCGCCCCCGCGAGTGGGAGCAGGATCCTTCCGCCGCCCGTGCCAGGATCGTCGGATTCGCCGCCGAGCACGGCTGGCCGCTCTTCGTGAAGCCCGCCCGCGGCGGTTCCTCCATGGGCATCACCAAGGTCGACGACCTCTCCGGCCTCGACGCCGCCATCGAGGAGGCCCGGCGCCACGACCCCAAGGTCATCGTGGAGTCGCTGCTCACCGGCCGCGAGATCGAGTGCGGCGTGCTGGAGTTCGAGGACGGGCCGCGCGCGTCCGTGCCGGCCTGGATCCCGCCCGTCACCGACCACGACTTCTACGACTTCGAGGCCAAGTACATCGACTCGGCCTCCGGCGTCGTGCCCGCCCCGATCACCCCGGAGCAGACCGCCGAGGTGCAGCGGCTCGCCGTCGCCGCCTTCGAGGCGGCGTCCTGCGAGGGGCTGGTCCGCGCGGACTTCTTCCTCACGGACGAGGGCGAGTTCGTCATCAACGAGATCAACACCATGCCGGGCTTCACGCCGATCTCCATGTACCCGCGCATGTGGCAGGAGAGCGGGATCGCCTACCCGGAGCTCGTCGACCGGCTCCTCCAGGCCGCCCTGCGCCGCCCGACCGGCCTGCGGTAGGCCCCGCACGGCGCCCGCGCCGCACCGCACCGACGCCCGTGACCGGAGACGGTCACGGGCGTCGTCGGGGCCGGCCACGGGCGGGGGAGACCCCCGGGCCGGCCGGGAGCCCTGCGGACATGACCTAGACGCTCGGGGGGACCGTCTTCTTCACGGCGTCGGCGAACGCGGCGAGCGGACTGGCGTCGTGCGCGAAGCGCTCGCCCATCGACACCTCCACGTACGTCTTGCGATACGTCGAGGTGAAACGCGGCCCGTCGCCCTTCCGCTGCTCCAGCATCCAGTTCACACCGCCCGCCTCGATCGCCTGGGCGCGGGGATCGCTCATCCTGGCGGGCCGGGGGACGCCGCAGCGCAGTACGATCGCCCCGTCCCCCCAACCGGCGGTCAGCTCGGAACCCGGCTCCGGATCACTCCGGTCGAGTCCCGCGACGGTCTCCGGGAGCTCCTCGTGCAGCGCGCCGCACAGGGCCGCCTCCTCGGGCGGCGGGCTGGGAACCGCGACGGACGGCTGCGCGTCCGTCGAGGAACAGCCCGTGGCCGCCAGCAGTACGGTGGCGGCCACGACGGCGACGGGCAGGGCGGGCAAGCGGCGAAGCCGGTGCGAAGACGTCACCGGCCCAGGGTAGACGGGGGCTACAGGTGTACGACCGGGCAGGTCAGCGTTCGCGTGATCCCGTCCACTTGCTGGACCTTGGCGACCACCATGCGGCCGAGCTCGTCGACCGTGTCGGCCTGGGCGCGCACGATCACGTCGTACGGCCCTGTGACGTCCTCGGCCTGGATCACCCCCGGGATCTTGGAAATGGTCTCGGCGACCGTCGACGCCTTGCCCACCTCGGTCTGAATAAGGATGTACGCCTGTACCACGGAACCTCCAGGGCGGCCACGAGGATCTTGTGGGGAAGAAAGGGACGCCACGGTACCGCGTCGTCGCGGGCAGCGGGGAGACCCGCGCGGCCGGTGGCGCGCGAGGCCGGCGCACGAAGCACCGAGTTGACGGTCTACTTGACGGTACCTACAGCAGTGACGGGTCGCGACCGCAACCGCACTGGGGCAGAAGGGGCACAGCGATGAAGGGCACTGTCGGAGAGTTGGGGGAGTTCGGGCTGATCAGGGAGCTCACCTCCCGGCTCACCTCCACCCCGGCGGTACGGATCGGGCCCGGCGACGACGCCGCGGTCGTGGCCGCACCCGACCGGCGCGTGGTGGCCAGCACGGACATCCTGCTGGAGGGACGGCACTTCCGCCGCGACTGGTCCACCGCCTACGACGTCGGCCGCAAGGCCGCCGCGCAGAACCTCGCGGACATCGCTGCCATGGGTGCCGTACCGACCGCGCTGCTCCTCGGCCTCGTCGTCCCCGCCGAACTGCCGGTCACCTGGCCGACCGAGCTGATGGACGGGCTGCGCGACGAGTGCCAGGTCGCGGGCGCGGCCGTGGTCGGCGGCGACGTCGTGCGCGGCGACACCATCACCGTCTCCATCACCGCCCTGGGCGACCTCCGCAACCACGAACCGGTCACCCGCGGCGGGGCACAGCCCGGCGACGTCGTGGCCTACACCGGCTGGCTCGGCTGGTCGGCGGCCGGCTACGCGGTCCTCTCCCGCGGGTTCCGCTCGCCGCGGGCCTTCGTCGAGGCCCACCGGCGGCCCGAACCGCCCTACCACGCGGGCCCCGCGGCCGCCGGGCTCGGCGCCACCGCCATGTGCGACGTCAGCGACGGCCTGATCGCCGACCTCGGGCACATCGCCGAGGCCAGCAAGGTCCGCATCGACCTGCGCTCCGGGCTCATCGACATCCCGACCCAGATGAACGACATCGGCCAGGCCGTCGGCGTCGATCCCATGCAGTGGGTCCTCACCGGCGGCGAGGACCACGCGATCGTCGCCACCTTCCCGCCCGACGTGAAGCTGCCCGCCCGCTGGAAGGTCATCGGCGAGGTCCTCAACCCCTCCGCCCTGCCCCAGGTGACCGTCGACGGCGCCCCCTGGCACGCCCAGGGCGGCTGGGACCACTTCGGGGACGACGAGTGACCCGGCCCGCACCCCCGCGCGTCCTGACCGTCGCCGGGTCCGACCCGGGCGGCGGCGCCGGCATCCAGGCGGACCTGAAGACCATGCTGGCGCTCGGTACGCACGGCATGAGCGTGATCACCGCCGTCACCGCGCAGAACTCCCTCGGCGTCCAGGGCGCCTGGGAACTGCCGGTGGAGGCGGTGCGGGCCCAGTACCGCAGCGTCGTCGACGACATCGGCGTCCAGGCCGTGAAGACCGGCATGCTGGCCTCGGCGCCGCTCGTGGAGGCGGTGGCGGAGCTGCTGGCCGGGACGGACGCGCCCGTGGTCGTCGACCCCGTAGGGGTGTCCAAGCACGGGGATCCGCTGCTGGCGGCCTCCGCCCTCGACTCCGTACGCGAGCTGCTGCTGCCGGCCGCCACCGTCGCCACGCCCAACCTGGACGAGGTGGCCCGGCTCACCGGCGTGACGGTGACGGGCGAGGAGGACCTGCGGCGGGCCGCCGGAGCGGTCCTGGAGTACGGCCCGCGCTGGGCGCTCATCAAGGGCGGCCACCTGCCCGGGGCCACGGCCGACGCCGTGGACCTGCTCACCGACGGCACGGAGGAGCACTGGCTGCGGGCCCCGCGCCACGACAACCGGCACACCCACGGCACGGGCTGCACCCTGGCCTCGGCGGTCGCCGCGGGCCTCGCCCTGGGCCTGACCGTGCCCGACGCGGTACGGCGGGCCAAGGAGTACGTGACCGGGGCCATCGCGGCCGGCTTCGCGCTGGGCGGCGGCATCGGCCCGGTGGACCACGGCTGGGCCCTGCGCGGCTAGCCGCGGGGCCTTCGGGCACGGCGAAAAGCCGGTCCACCCAAGGGTGGACCGGCTTTCAAGGCAACCGCAGAGGCTGCGCTACGACGAACCGTCGTCGGCGTTAGCGCGAGACCTTGCCGGCCTTGATGCACGAGGTGCAAGCGTTGAGCCGCTTCGGCGTCCCACCGACCACTGCACGCACACGCTGGATGTTCGGGTTCCAGCGACGAGACGTACGGCGGTGCGAGTGCGAGATGTTGTTGCCGAAGCCCGGCCCCTTGCCGCAGACGTCGCAGTTGGCAGCCACGGGTCACTCCAAAGACTTCAGATGCACTTACAGTGAAATCCGGCGAGCCGGAATCAGATCTGGATGACTGAAGTGGCGTTGCCGGGGGAATGGCCCGACTTTCATCGGGCAACCGGAGCAGCATACAACGACTGCTCCGGTTCAACGAAACTACCACGGTCCGCCCGGCCCCCGCCCCGGGACCCCGGCCCGCCCGGGGTCTACCCTGCGGTGCAGTCAGCCCTGCTCAAGGAGGACACCAGGTGCCGCAGACCCTGCCGCAGGCGCTCGATCCCGCAGTGGTCCGTAGCTGGTGCTCACTGGCGCTGGAGGCGCTCGGCCGGGAGCGCGAGGAGATCGACGCGATCAACGTCTACCCGGTCGCGGACGGGGACACCGGCACCAACCTCTACCTCACCGTCGAGTCCGCCTCCCAGGCGGTGGAAGCGGTCTTCTCCGCGATCGACGCCCCCGACTTCGCCGACACCGTCCGCGCCATGGCGCACGGCGCGCTGATCGGCGCCCGGGGGAACTCCGGGACCATCCTGTCGCAACTGCTGCGGGGCATGAGCGAGGTCCTCGCCGAAGGACGTGACGGAGACCACCTGGTCAGGGCGCTGCGCCAGGCCTCCGTTTCCGCCCGGGAGGCGGTCGCCCACCCCGTCGACGGCACGATCCTGAGCGTCGCCGCCGCGGCCGCGTCCGCCGCGGCGGGGGGCGAGGACGTGGTGGCCGTCGCCCGCGCCGCGTACGCGGGCGCCCGGACCGCCCTGGAGGCCACGCCCGCCCAGCTCGCCGTCCTGGAGCGGGCCGGCGTGGTCGACGCCGGCGGGCGCGGGCTCGTCACGGTGCTGGGCGCGCTGGTGCAGGCGCTGTCCGGCGAGGCGCCCGCGCGCGCCCCGCGGGTGCCCCGGGCGGCCGCCCCCGCCCTGGAGTCCTGCTCGGAGGCCGGGCCCGCCTACGAGGTCATCTACCTGCTGGAGGCCGACCAGGCGGCCGTGGCCCGGCTCCGCGACCGGCTCGACGCGCTCGGCGACTCCCTGGTCGTGGTGGGCGGCGACGGGCTGTGGAACGTCCACGTCCACGTGGACGACGCCGGGGCTGCGGTGGAGGCGGGTGTCGAGGCGGGCCGCCCGTACCGGATCCGGATCACGCACTTCGGTACGGACCCGGCGCCCGAGCGGCGGGAGGGCCGCGCGGTGGTGGCCGTCCTGCCCGGAGAGGGCCTCGCGCGCCTGTGCGCCGAGGCGGGCGCCACGACGGTGCTGGCCCGCCCCGGGGAGCCGCCCGCCAGTGGCGAGCTCGTCGACGCGATCCGGCGCGCCCGGGCGCGGGAGGTCGTCCTGCTGCCGAACGACGCGGCCCTGCGGCACACCGCGGCCGCCGCCGCCGAGCAGGTCCGCGCGGAGGGCGTCCGGGTCGCCCTGGTCCCGACGCGCGCCGCCGTCCAGGGCATCGCCGCCCTGGCCGTCCACGAACCCGAGCGGCGCTTCGACGAGGACGTCGTCGCCATGACCGCCGCGGCGGGCGCCACCCGGTACGGCGAACTGGCCGTCGCCGAGGCCCGGTCGTTCACGTCCGCGGGCGTGTGCCAGGCCGGTGACGTGCTCGGCCTGATCGACGGCGACGTCGCGGTGATCGGCCAGGACGTGGCCGTCACGGCCGTGACGGTCCTGGACCGGATGCTCTCGGCGGGCGGCGAGCTGGTGACGCTCGTCGTGGCGGACGACGCCCCCGCGACGCTGGCGGAGCGGCTGGAGACCCACGTACGCGAGACCCACCTCGCGGTCGACACGGTCACCTACCCGGGCGGCCCCCAGGCCCCCCTCCTCCTCATCGGCGTCGAATAACGCCGAGCCCCCCGCACGCCCGCCCCGCCCCGGGCCGTACGCCGACCGCGGCCCGGCGGGTGGGGGCACGGCTCCGGCTGCGGCCGCCTGTCAGTGGCGTGGTGTGCAATGGAGACGTGTCAGCTCTCGACGAACCACTGAAGAAGCAGCTCGGCGCCGCCACCGCCAAGGTGATGGCCGAGCACCTCGACCTGCACACCGTCGGCGACCTGCTCCACCACTACCCGCGGCGGTACGCCGAGCGCGGCGAGCTCACCACGCTCGCCGACCTCCCGCTGGACGAGCACGTCACGGTGGTCGCCCGCGTCGCGGACGCGCGCGTGCTGACGTTCAACGGCGCCAAGGGGCGCGGCCAGCGGCTGGAGGTGACCATCACCGACGGCAGCGGCCGGCTGCAACTGGTGTTCTTCGGCAAGGGCGTCCACAAGCCCCACAAGGACCTGCTGCCCGGCACCCGCGCGATGTTCGCCGGCAAGGTCTCCGTGTTCAACCGCAAGACGCAGCTCGCCCACCCCGCGTACGAGCTGCTGCGCGGCGAGGACGGCGAGAGCGCCGTGGACAGTTGGGCGGGGGCGCTCATCCCGATCTACCCGGCCACCACCAAGCTGGAGTCCTGGAAGATCGCCAAGGCGGTCGACGCGGTGCTCCCCAGCGCCGCGGAGGCGGTCGACCCGCTGCCCCCCGCGCTCCGCGAGGGGCGGGGCCTCACCGACCTGCCGGACGCCCTCCGCAAGATCCACCGCCCGCGCACCAAGGCGGACGTCGACGACGCCCGGGAGCGGCTCAAGTGGGACGAGGCGTTCGTCCTCCAGGTTGCCCTGGCCCGGCGGCGGTACGCGGACACCCAGTTGCCGGCCGTGGCGCGCAAGCCGGTGCCGGGCGGGCTGCTGGACGCCTTCGACGCCAAGCTGCCGTTCACCCTCACCGAGGGGCAGGAGAAGGTGTCGGCGGAGATCTTCGGCGATCTGGCGACCGAACACCCCATGCACCGGCTCCTCCAGGGCGAGGTCGGCTCCGGCAAGACGATGGTGGCGCTGCGGGCGATGCTCGCCGTGGTCGACGCGGGCGGGCAGGCCGCGATGCTCGCCCCCACCGAGGTCCTCGCCCAGCAGCACCACCGGTCCGTCACCGAGATGATGGGCGAGCTGGCCGAGGGCGGGATGCTCGGCGGGGCCGAGCACGCCACCAAGGTGGTGCTGCTGACCGGCTCCATGGGCACCGCCGCGCGGCGGCAGGCGCTGCTGGACCTGGTGACCGGCGAGGCGGGCATCGTCATCGGCACCCATGCGCTGATCGAGGACAAGGTGCAGTTCCACGACCTGGGCCTGGTGGTGGTGGACGAGCAGCACCGGTTCGGGGTGGAGCAGCGCGACGCCCTGCGGGGCAAGGGCAAGCAGCCGCCGCACCTGCTGGTCATGACCGCCACGCCCATTCCCCGGACGGTCGCGATGACCGTCTTCGGCGACCTGGAGACCTCCGTCCTCGACCAGCTCCCCGCCGGCCGCTCGCCGATCGCCAGCCATGTGGTGCCGGCCGCCGACAAGCCGCACTTCCTGGCCCGCGCCTGGGAGCGGGTCCGCGAGGAGGTGGGCAACGGCCACCAGGCCTACGTGGTCTGTCCCCGGATCGGCGACGAGGAGGACGACAAGAAGAAGACGCAGGACGACGCCGGGAAGCGGCCCCCGCTGGCCGTGCTGGACATCGCCGAGCAGCTGACCCGGGGCCCGCTGGCGGGCCTCCGCGTGGAGGTGCTGCACGGCAGGATGGCCCCCGACGACAAGGACGCCGTGATGCGCCGCTTCGCCGCGGGCGAGACCGACGTCCTGGTCGCGACGACCGTCATCGAGGTGGGCGTGAACGTCCCCAACGCCACCGCCATGGTGATCATGGACGCGGACCGGTTCGGCGTCTCCCAGCTCCACCAGCTCCGCGGCCGGGTCGGCCGGGGCTCCGCCCCCGGGCTGTGCCTGCTGGTCACCGAGATGCCCGAGGCGAGCCCCGCCCGGCAGCGCCTGGCGGCCGTCGCCTCGACCCTGGACGGCTTCGAGCTCTCCCGTATCGACCTCGAACAGCGCCGCGAGGGCGATGTGCTGGGCCAGGCCCAGTCCGGGGTCCGGTCCTCGCTGCGCATGCTGGCCGTCATCGACGACGAGGAGGTCATCGCCGCCGCCCGCGAGGAGGCGGTCGCCGTCGTCGCCGCCGACCCCGGTCTGGAGCGTCTGCCCGAACTGCGCACCGCCTTGGACGCCCTGCTCGACAAGGAGCGCGAGCAGTACCTGGAGAAGGGCTGAGCGGTGCGCGGGCGCGGTGAACCCATATCGTGGAGACACCAGCACCCACCGGTTAAGGACCTCAGATGACCCGCGTGATCGCCGGTGCGGCCGGCGGACGCCGCCTGGCCGTGCCGCCGGGCAACGGCACCCGCCCCACCTCCGACCGGGCACGCGAGGGGCTGTTCTCCACCTGGGAGGCGCTCCTCGGCACGCTGCACGGCACCCGCGTCGCCGATCTGTACGCCGGCTCCGGCGCCGTCGGCCTGGAGGCGCTCTCCCGGGGCGCCACCCACGCCCTGCTCGTGGAGGCCGATCAGCGGGCCGCCCGTACGGTCCGGGAGAACGTGCGCGCCCTCGGCCTGCCCGGCGCCGAGGTCCGCGCCGGCAAAGCGGAACAGATCGTGACGACCCCGGCGCCCTCCGACCCGTACGACATCGTCTTCCTCGACCCGCCGTACGCCGTCCCGGACGACGATCTTGGAGAGATCCTCCTCACACTCCGCACCAAAGGCTGGCTCGCCGACGGCGCGCTCGTCACCGTGGAGCGCAGCACCAGAGGCGGAGAATTCGCCTGGCCGGACGGTTTCGCACCACTGCGGGCCCGTCGCTACGGCGAGGGAACGTTTTGGTACGGTCGCGCCGCCTCTACGTGCGAAGACGCACGATGACCGGTTCGGAGAGCGAGGGAATCCAGTTGCGCCGCGCAGTCTGTCCGGGGTCGTTCGACCCCATCACCAACGGACACCTCGACATCATCGCCCGCGCCTCCAAGCTGTACGACGTCGTGCACGTGGCGGTGATGATCAACCAGGCCAAGCAGGGCCTGTTCACGGTCGAGGAGCGGATGGATCTCATCCGCCAGGTCACCGGTGAGTACGGCAACGTCAAGGTCGAGTCCCACCACGGCCTGCTCGTCGACTTCTGCAAGGAGCGCGACATCCCCGCCATCGTCAAGGGGCTCCGGGCCGTCAGCGACTTCGACTACGAGCTCCAGATGGCCCAGATGAACAACGGGCTGTCCGGCGTGGAGACGCTCTTCGTGCCGACGAACCCGACCTACAGCTTCCTGTCGTCCTCGCTGGTCAAGGAGGTCGCCGCCTGGGGCGGTGACGTCTCGCACCTGCTCCCGCCCGTGGTGCACCGGGCCCTGGTCGAGCGCCTGGGCGGCAAGTGACCGGCTGACGGCCCGTCACCCGGTGTCGGGGAGCCGCCGGCTGGCCTTACAGTCGTCCCGTCCGTCTCCAAACCGGTTGTAGGAAGTGGCGAGCACACGGTGGACGTGCAGAAGAAGCTCGACGAGATCGTCGGGACGGTCGCGAGCGCCCGTTCCATGCCCATGTCGGCCTCCTGCGTGGTCAACCGCGCCGAGCTGCTCGCGATGCTCGACGAGCTGCGCCAGGCCCTGCCGGGCTCGCTGGCCCAGGCCCAGGAGCTGATCGGCGACCGTGAGCAGCTTGTCGAGCAGGCCCGGCAGGAGGCGACGCGGATCATCGAGGCCGCCCACGCCGAACGCGGCTCGCTGATCTCCGACACCCAGGTCGCCCGCCAGTCGCAGGAGGAGGCCGACCGGATCCTCGCCGAGGCCCGCCGGGAGGCGGAGGAGATCCGCGCCGAGGCCGACGACTACGTCGACTCCAAGCTCGCCAACTTCGAGGTGGTCCTCACCAAGACCATCGGCTCCGTCGACCGCGGCCGGGAGAAGCTCCTCGGCCGGGGGCCCGGCCTGGACGACCAGGGGTACGCGGACGAGGACGCCCCCGAGTACAGCGCGGACCCGCAGACCCTGGTCCGGCGCGCGGACGAGTACGTCGACGCCAAGATCAGCGCCTTCGAGGCCGTACTGACCAAGACCCTGGAGGCCGTCGGGCGCGGCCGCCAGAAGCTGCACGGCCGGATCGCCACCGACGACCTGGGTGCCCACATGGCCGCCCAGGACGCGGCGGGCGGCGGACGGCAGCACACCAGCGACGCCGACTACCTGGCCGGCCTGGCCGAGCTGGCGGACCCGGAGCCGGCCGCCGCCCCCGTCCCGGCCCAGCAGCCCGACCCGTACGCGTACCAGCCGCCCCAGGACGCGTACGCCTACCAGTCCGACCCGTACGCCTACCAGGGCTACGACCAGGGCCAGGGCTATCCGCAGCAGCCGTACCCCGGCGCGGACGCCCAGGCCCCGTACGCCGCGCCCTACGAGGCGCAGCCGCCCCAGCAGCAGCCGCGGGCAGCCGCGCTCGACGAGACGAGCTTCTTCGACACGAGCATGATCGACCTGGATCAGCTCCGCCAGTACGAGCAGGGTCACGGGCAGGGGCACTGATCCGGCCCGGATTGGGCTGTGGGCGGAGCGTCCAGTATCCTGGCTCTTCGGTCGCGAGTACGTCCGCGATCCCGCGTGCCCGCAACGGCTCCACATCCGCTGCGCGGGCCGCCCCCAGACGATCCGAAAGCAGGAAGAACCCTGAGTACGCGCCTCGACCACCGCAACCCCCTCGTGTTCGACACGCACGAGCTGGGCCGGCGTCCCGGTGCCCTCCAGCGGATCTCCCGCACCGTCGAGGCCCCCGCGGACCTCGGCATCGACGGGGTCATCGGCGTACCGCAGGGCTCGCCCGTCGAGCTGGACCTCCGCCTCGAGTCGGTCATGGAAGGGGTGCTCGTCACAGGCACCTCCCGTGCGACGGCCGAGGGGGAGTGCGTAAGGTGTCTGGAGCCGCTGCGCCAGGATGTCGCGGCGGACTTCCAGGAAATGTTCTCGTACCCCGACACCGACGACCGGGGCCGCCACGCGGCCGCGGACGACGATGCCGAGGACGACGAGGACATGACCCCCCTCGAGGACGGCATGTTCGACCTCGAGCCGGTGCTGCGTGATGCGGTGGTGCTCGCACTGCCGATGCAGCCGGTGTGCCGGGAGGATTGTGCGGGGCTGTGCGCCGAATGCGGCGCCAACCTCAACGACGACCCGGACCACCACCATGACGCCGTCGACATCCGTTGGGCGGCACTGCAGGGACTCGCCGATTCACTCGGGACCGGCGAGAAGGACAACATGAGCGGCGCCGAAGCGGGCGTCGACGAGAAGCAGGAGAAGTAGCCGTGGCTGTTCCGAAGCGGAAGATGTCGCGCAGCAACACGCGCCACCGCCGGTCGCAGTGGAAGGCTGCGGTCCCCACCCTGGTTTCGTGTGAGCGTTGCCAGGAGCCGAAGCAGCAGCACATCGCGTGCCCCAGCTGCGGCACGTACAACAAGCGCCAGGTCCTCTCGGTCTGAGCGGGCTGGTGAGAGGCACCGTGTCTAGCCACAAAATGGCGGATGACGCCAAGAAGCAGGCGGAAAACACGGCCTCGTCCCACACGCTTCTGGAAGGGCGGCTCGGGTACCACCTCGAGTCCGCCCTTCTGGTGCGTGCGCTGACCCACCGTTCGTACGCGTACGAGAACGGCGGTCTGCCCACCAACGAGCGGCTGGAGTTCCTCGGGGACTCCGTGCTCGGCCTGGTGGTCACGGACACGCTGTACCGCACCCACCCCGACCTGCCCGAAGGCCAGTTGGCCAAGTTGCGGGCCGCGGTGGTCAACTCGCGTGCGCTGGCGGAGGTCGGCCGCGGCCTCGACCTGGGCTCCTTCATCCGGCTCGGCCGGGGCGAAGAGGGCACCGGGGGCCGGGACAAGGCATCCATCCTCGCCGACACCCTCGAAGCGGTGATCGGCGCGGTCTATCTCGACCAGGGCCTCGAAGCGGCGTCCGAGCTGGTGCACCGGCTCTTCGACCCGCTGATCGAGAAGTCCTCGAACCTCGGCGCCGGCCTGGACTGGAAGACCAGCCTCCAGGAACTCACCGCGGCCGAGGGTCTCGGCGTCCCGGAGTACCTGGTCACCGAGACCGGACCGGACCACGAGAAGACCTTCACTGCTGCTGCCCGCGTCGGTGGTGTCTCGTACGGCACCGGCACCGGCCGCAGCAAGAAGGAAGCGGAACAGCAGGCGGCGGAGGCCGCCTGGCGGGCCATCCGCGCCGCGGCGGACGAGCGGGAGGCGGCGGCAGCGGCCGCGGCCGGATCCGGCTCGGACGCGGGCACGGAACCCGGTGGGAACACCACCGGCCCGGACTCCGGTCCCGAAGAGGTCGCCGACCCCTCTTCGGTCTCCGGGGCCTCGGCCTGAATCCCGGACCGGGCCGTGTCCGGCCCGGTCCGTTCGCTTCCACCCCGTCGCTCCCCCTCCGCCCCCGGGCGCGGGGGGAAACACGCGACGGGGCTTTCTCACGACCGCGCGAAGGAGCGACGTGCCCGAGCTGCCCGAGGTCGAAGTCGTACGCCGCGGCCTGGAGCGCTGGGTCAGCGGGCGGACCGTCTCCGACGTCCAGGTCCTGCACCCCCGTGCCGTACGGCGGCACCTCGCCGGCGGCGAGGACTTCGCCGCGCGGCTGGCGGGGCACCGCTTCGGGATCGCCCGGCGGCGCGGCAAGTACCTGTGGCTGCCGCTGGACGACACCGACGCGTCCGTCCTCGGACACCTCGGCATGAGCGGGCAACTGCTCGTGCGGCCGGAGGACGCGGCCGACGAGAAGCACCTCCGGATCCGCGTCCGCTTCGACGACGAGCGGGGCACCGAACTGCGCTTCGTCGACCAGCGCACCTTCGGCGGGCTCTCCCTCCACGAGAACACCCCGGACGGGCTGCCCCTGCCGATCGCCCACATCGCGCGCGACCCCCTCGACCCCGCCTTCGACGACGCCGCCTTCCACACGGCGCTGCGGCTGCGGCGTACGACGGTCAAGCGGGCGCTGCTCGACCAGTCGCTGATCAGCGGTGTCGGCAACATCTACGCGGACGAGGCGCTGTGGCGCTCCCGCCTCCACTACGACCGTCCCACGGCGAGCCTCACCCGCCCCCGCTCCGCCGAGCTCCTCGGTCATGTGCGGGACGTGATGACGGCGGCGCTCGCGGTCGGCGGCACCAGCTTCGACAGCCTGTACGTCAACGTCAACGGCGAGTCGGGCTACTTCGACCGCTCCCTGGACGCGTACGGCCGCGAGGGCGAGCCCTGCCGGCGCTGCGGCACCCCGATGCGCCGCCGTCCCTGGATGAACCGCTCCAGCTACTACTGCCCGCGCTGCCAGCGACCCCCGCGCATCGCGCCCCGCACCCCGGCCTGACGCTCCCGGCGGGGCGCGGGCCGCTGACGGCGACGGCTCAGAAGCCGAAGAAGTGACATGCCGGTTCTCTGACCTGCGGTCGTCTGACCGATCAACGCTGTGACCTGCGGCTGAGCCGTCAACGGTTGTCAGCGTCGGTCGCCGTCGAGCACCCTTTCACGGCTCCGTGAAGGCCCGGGAAGGCGCTCGACGGTACCGACTTCCCCGGCCGTGGTAGCCGGTGCCATGACCTGGGACGTCCCCACAGGTGCTACGACCCGGCCCGAATGGGTCGGACCTCAGCAGACGGGCATCGCCGGGCGGTACACCGCGCCGTTTCATCCGGAAGTGGTTGCATTGGAGAGGTGACGGAGCCAGAGTCGGGAGGGGGACAGGAGGCAGCCGTGATCGTCCTCGCCATCTTCCTTCTCATCATCGGGACGATCTTGATCCTTATCGGGACGATCCTGATCGTCATCGGGGCAATCTTGATCCTCATGGGGATGACCCTGATCGCCATTGCGACCTACTTGCTAATCCGGAGCGCATTGAAGCGCCGGGAGCGCAAGAAAAATGTCGATCAGGGTTGGGCGCCCTGAGCGCCGTGAGGCTGATTCCATGACATGCACGCCCTACGGCACTTCTGCGCATCCGTGCTGCTTGACGCGGGCGAGAGCATCAAGGCCCTCGGCGAATACCTGGGCCATCACGGTCCCGGCTTCACTCTGCGGACGTACACGCACCTGATGCCGTCCAGCCAGACCCGTACGCGGGCCGCCGTGGATGCGGTCTTCGGTACCTCAAGGGCTACGGATGACGGTCCCGAGACGGCCCAGCAGGGCTGATAGCGCTCTGACCGGCGCTTATCTCAAAAGCCGAAGTCCTGGGTCCACCAGGGGCCGCCGTCGGCGAAGTGCACGCCGACGCCCAGCCGCGTGTAGTCGCAGTTGAGGATGTTGGCACGGTGGCCGTCGCTGTTCATCCAGGACTCCATCACGGCCTCGGCGTCCGCCTGGCCCCGGGCTATGTTCTCGGCGGCCAGCCCCTGGACGCCCGCGGTGGCGGCACGGTCCCAGGGCGAGGCCCCGTCGGGGTCGGTGTGCGAGAAGAAGCCGCGCTCGGCCATGTCCCGGCTGTACGCGCCGGCCAGGGCCCCGAGTCCGCGGGACGCCTGCACCGGGGTGCAGCCCACCTTGGCGCGCTCGGCGTTGACCAGGGTGAGCACCGCGGCCTCGGCGGCCGCCTCCCGGCCGTTGTCGGCGGCGGCAGCGGCGGAGGACGGGACGGGAACCGCGGGCGGCGCCGGCCGCTCGACGGTCCGCTCGGGCGCGGGGGTCGGTGTGACCGGGCGCGTGGGCACGGCGCTCTTGGCGGCCGTCTTCCGGGGGGCCGGAGGCTTCGTCGTCCGCGGCGCGGAGGGGGACGGGGCGGAGGGGGTCGGCGTGGCGGTCCGGGAGGGGGCGAGGGTCCGCTCCGAGCTCCGGCTCGCGGCCGTCGAGGGGCGCTGGGGCGTGGCGTCGGCGCCGCCCTGGGTGGTGAGCTCGGGGGCGCCCCCGGCGTGTACGCGCTCGCCGGAGCCGCTGCCGCCGATGGTGAAGGTGTCGCCACCGGGGAGCAGGCCGGAGGCCACGGCGACGGCGCCCACCGCCATCGCGGCGGAGGCGCCGAGCAGCCCGGTGCGTACGGGCACCACGGCCCGGTTCTTCCGGTGGCGTCCCATCTGCTGTGCCTTCCTGCGTCGACGTCTGGTCAGGACATCAAGGTCAGTCGGTCGCTCGCCCGAACGGGTGAGGCCATTTCGTCGGGACTGTACGCCATGACGGGTGGGGGAGAAGTGCTCCGAGTGCAATTGGCCGGTTAGCGTGCAGCCATGAAAGAAGACGCACGGCTCACCGCCTGGGTGCGCGGCCGAGTACAGGGAGTGGGCTTCCGCTGGTTCACCAGGGCAAATGCTTTGGAGATCGGAGGCCTCACCGGCTTCGCCCTGAATCTTGACGACGGCAGGGTGCAGGTGGTGGCCGAGGGCCCGAGTGAGAATTGCCACCGTTTGCTGGAGTGGCTTCGCTCCGGCGACACACCCGGAAGTGTCGACGGGGTGACTGAGATCTGGGACACCCCGCGCGGTGGTTACGACGGCTTCGCGATCCGCTGACGATCTTGGTCCCGGGGCCTCCCCGCGCCGGCCCGGGACGCCCCGGCGGAGCTGCCGTGGGCATGTGCGCGGGGAGAAACGGCCTGGTGGTTGCCAAGAACGGCGGTCCGTGCCAGGCTGCGCGGGTAAGGATGATCCACGGCCCGGTCCGTGCGGTCGTCACGCCCCAGGGCACCGCTGAGAGAGCCGCCGCCGCGCCGTTCGTGGCCGCAGGCCCCCGGTCGCCCCTTGATGCGGGGCGTGATCGTGTTGACCGTCAAACTTTTTGGTGAGACTCTGGAAGCCCCGCGCACCTTAGCTGTTTGGCAGTAAGAACCGCAGCGGCACCACCCACTGCCGGACTCCGCGGGTGCCATTCCCTCACGACCCACACCGCTTCGGTCGGTCACTCAGTGTGGAGGACCAAAAGTCATGGCAAAGGCGCTTCTCGGTTATGTCGGCGGTTCCGACCCGCGACTTCTCGCCGAGATGCGACGGCTTCAGCAGCGCGTGCAGGACCTCGAGTCCGAGCTCGTACGGATTCAGTCCGAGAACGACGCGCTGAACGCCGCCGCACACAGCGAGTCGCTGCTCGACGGCATCGACATCGACGTACCCAAGGCGGAGCCTGCGCTCACCTGAACCCAGCCCCCGTCGGCCAGGCCCGTATCGGCACGTCGGTATCGGGCAGGGTGAGAAACACTCTCGCGAGATATGCAAGGGACGCTTCGGCGTCCCTTCTTCTTTTCCTCCCCCGGGAACTCCGTCCTTCCCTCCGCCGTCACCCGGCGTTCCACTGATCCTTACCGTCTGATCTGCCCTTCGTGTTCATGGGGCAAACGGGAAGCGGCGGGTAAAGTCCGGGGGCGTGCACCTCAAGGCCCTGACCCTGCGCGGCTTCAAGTCGTTCGCCTCCGCCACCACTCTCCGGTTCGAACCGGGAATCACCTGCGTCGTGGGGCCCAATGGCTCGGGCAAGTCCAATGTGGTGGACGCGCTCTCCTGGGTCATGGGAGAGCAGGGAGCCAAGTCGCTGCGCGGCGGCAAGATGGAGGACGTCATCTTCGCCGGGACGACCGGCCGCCCGCCGCTCGGCCGGGCCGAGGTCTCCCTCACCATCGACAACTCCGACGGCGCGCTGCCCATCGACTACGCCGAGGTCACCATCACCCGGATCATGTTCCGGGGCGGCAGCAGCGAGTACCAGATCAACGGCGACACCTGCCGGCTCCTCGACATCCAGGACCTGCTCAGCGACTCCGGCATCGGCCGGGAGATGCACGTCATCGTCGGGCAGGGCCAGCTCGACTCCGTCCTGCACGCCGACCCGATGGGGCGCCGGGCGTTCATCGAGGAGGCCGCCGGCGTCCTCAAGCACCGCAAGCGCAAGGAGAAGGCGCTGCGGAAGCTGGACGCGATGCAGGCCAACCTCGCCCGCGTCCAGGACCTCGCCGACGAGCTGCGCCGCCAGCTCAAGCCCCTGGGACGGCAGGCCGCCGTGGCCCGCCGGGCCGCCGTCATCCAGGCCGACCTCCGCGACGCCCGGCTGCGGCTGCTCGCGGACGACCTCGTACGCCTCCGGGAAGCGCTGGCGGCCGAGATCGCCGACGAGGCCGCGCTGAAGGAGCGCAAGGAGCGGGCGGAGGCGGCCCTGACGGCCGCACTCGGCCGGGAGGCGGAGCTGGAGGAGGAGGTCCGCCTCCTCACGCCCCGGCTCCAGCGCGCCCAGCAGACCTGGTACGAGCTGTCGCAGCTCGCCGAGCGGGTGCGCGGCACCGTCTCGCTGGCCGACGCGCGGGTGAAGAGCGCCACCGCCGCGCCGGTCGAGGAGCGGCGCGGCCGCGACCCCGAGGACCTGGAGCGGGAGGCCGCCCGGGTCCGCGAGCAGGAGGCGGAGCTGGAGGCCGCGCTGGAGGCGGCCCGGCGGGCGCTGGAGGACACCGTCGCCCACCGCGCCGAGCTGGAGCGGGAACTGGCGGTGGAGGAGCGGCGCCTGAAGGACCTGGCCCGGGCGATCGCCGACCGGCGCGAGGGCCTGGCCCGGCTGAGCGGACAGGTCGGCGCGGCCCGGTCCCGGGCCGCCTCCGCGCAGGCGGAGATCGACCGGCTGGCCGCCGCCCGCGACGAGGCGCGGCAGCGGGCGGTCACCGCGCAGGAGGAGTACGAGGCGCTCAAGGCGGAGGTCGACGGGCTGGACGCCGGCGACGCCGAGCTGGCCGAGCGGCACGAGGCGGCCAAGCGGGAGCTGGCCGACGCCGAGGCGGCCCTCGGTGCCGCGCGGGAGGACGCCACCGCGGCGGAGCGGCGGCGGGCGGCCGTGGCCGCACGGCACGAGGCCCTCTCGCTGGGCCTGCGCCGCAAGGACGGCACCGGCGCGCTGCTGGACGCCGGGGACCGGCCGGCCGGCCTGCTGGGCCCGGCGGCCGAGCTGCTGACCGTCGCGCCCGGGTACGAGGTGCCGGTCGCCGCCGCCCTGGGCGCGGCCGCCGACGCGATCGCGGTACGGGACCCGGCGGCGGCCGCGGAGGCCATCCGGCTTCTGCGCAAGCAGGACGCGGGGCGCGCCGCCCTGCTGCTGGCCGGGCCGCCGGACGGACCGGCGGAGCGGGGCCGGGGGGAGGCCTCCGGGGAGCAGCGGCCCGGGGGAGCGGGTCCCGAAGACCTGGCCGCCGGGGGAGCGGGCCCCGACGAGCACGGCGAGCGGGGCCGCGGAGAGGGACGGATCTACGCGGCGGATCTGGTGCGCGGGCCCGACGAGCTGATGCCCGCGGTGCGGCGGCTGCTGCGGAACGTGGTCGTGGTCGCCGGGCTGGAGGACGCCGAGGACCTGGTGTACGCCCGCCCCGGACTGGTGGCCGTCACCGCCGAGGGCGACGTGCTGGGCGCGCACTTCGCGCAGGGCGGTTCGGCGGGGGCGCCCAGCCTCCTGGAGGTCCAGGCCTCGGTGGACGAGGCCGCCGCCGAACTGGCCCGGCTGGCCGTACGGTGCGAGGAGCTGGCCGCCGCGCAGGCGGCGGCCGGCGAGCGGCGCCGGGCCGCGGCCGCCCGGGTCGAGGAGCTGGCCGAGCGGCGCCGGGCGGCGGACCGGGAGAAGTCCTCGGTCGCGCAGGCGCTGGGGCGGCTGGCCGGGCAGGCGCGGGGCGCCGCGGGGGAGGCCGAGCGGACCGCGGCGGCCGCCGCCCGGGCCCAGGAGGCCCTGGAGCGGGCCACCGAGGAGGCCGAGGAGCTGGCGGAGCGGCTGCTGGTCGCCGAGGAGACCCCGGTCGAGGAGGAGCCCGACACCTCGGTGCGCGACCGGCTCTCCGCCGACGGCGCGAACGCCCGCCAGACCGAGATGGAGGCCCGCCTCCAGGTCCGTACGCACGAGGAGCGGGTCAAGGGGCTGGCCGGGCGCGCCGACTCCCTCGACCGGGCCGCCCGGGCCGAGCGGGAGGCGCGGGCCAGGGCCGATGAGCGCCGCGCCCGGCTGCGCCACGAGGCCGGCGTCGCCGGAGCGGTGGCGTCCGGTGCCCGCCAGCTCCTGGCGCACGTCGAGGTGTCCCTGGTGCGGGCGGAGCGGGAGCGGGCGGCGGCCGAGGCGGCCAAGGCGGCCCGCGAGCGGGAGCTGGCGGCGGCCCGGGTCCGGGGCCGGGAGCTGAAGGGCGAACTGGACAAGCTCACCGACTCGGTGCACCGGGGCGAGGTGCTGGGTGCCGAGAAGCGGTTGCGGATCGAGCAGCTGGAGACCCGGGCGCTGGAGGAGCTGGGTGTGGAGCCGGGCGCGCTGGTCGCCGAGTACGGGCCCGACCAGCCGGTGCCGCCGTCGCCGTCCGCCGAGGGGGAGGAGCTGCCGGACGACCCGGACCACCCCCGCAACCGGCCGGGACGTTTCGTCCGCGCGGAACAGGAGAAACGCCTGAAGTCGGCCGAGCGGGCGTACCAACAGCTCGGGAAGGTGAACCCGCTGGCGCTGGAGGAGTTCGCGGCGCTGGAGGAGCGTCACCAGTTCCTGTCCGAGCAGCTCGAGGACCTGAAGAAGACACGGGCCGACCTCCTTCAGGTGGTGAGGGAGGTGGACGTACGCGTCGAGCAGGTCTTCACCGAGGCGTACCGCGACACGGCCCGGGAGTTCGACGGGGTCTTCTCGCGGCTCTTCCCGGGCGGCGAGGGGCGGCTGGTGCTGACCGATCCCGACAACATGCTCACCACGGGCGTGGACGTCGAGGCCCGTCCGCCGGGCAAGAAGGTCAAGCGGCTGTCGCTGCTGTCCGGCGGGGAGCGGTCGCTGACGGCCGTGGCCATGCTGGTGTCGATCTTCAAGGCACGGCCGAGTCCGTTCTACGTGATGGACGAGGTCGAGGCGGCGCTGGACGACACCAACCTCCAGCGGCTGATCAGGATCATGCGGGAACTCCAGGAGAGCTCGCAGCTGATCGTGATCACCCACCAGAAGCGCACGATGGAGGTCGCCGACGCGCTGTACGGGGTGTCCATGCAGGGGGACGGCGTCTCGAAGGTCATCAGCCAGCGCCTGCGGTGAGGCCTCCGCCGGCCCCGAGGCCAGTTGGTTTCATCTTCTGAACGCAAGCCGACACGCCGTGCGCTCAGATTCATAGTCCAATGACTCTTGACTTCGAAACTTGAAGGAATAGTCTCTTCAGCGTTGCTTTTACCTTCAAGTGGTGGGCGGCGTGAAGTTGTGCGCCACTGGAAGGGCTCGCCCCCCATGCCCGGCGACGGCGCCGGGTACCAGGAGTTCACGTGACCAGCACAGCGCAGCCGCCGGCGTCGGGGGCCCGAGAGGCCCATCCCGACCACCTCGGCCATGTCATCTTCATCACGGCCGCCGCCGCGATGGGCGGATTCCTCTTCGGCTACGACAGCTCCGTCATCAACGGTGCCGTCGAGGCCATCCGCCACCGGTACGAGATCGGCTCCGGCACCCTCGCCCAGGTCATCGCCATCGCCCTGATCGGCTGCGCCATCGGCGCCGCGACCGCCGGCCGCATCGCGGACCGCATCGGCCGCATCCGCTGCATGCAGATCGCCGCCGTCCTGTTCACCATCAGCGCCGTCGGTTCCGCCGTGCCGTTCGCCCTGTGGGACCTCGCCGTGTGGCGCGTGGTCGGCGGCTTCGCCATCGGCATGGCCTCGGTGATCGGCCCGGCCTACATCGCCGAGGTCGCCCCCGCCGCCTACCGCGGCCGGCTCGGCTCCTTCCAGCAGGCCGCGATCGTCGTCGGCATCGCCGTCTCGCAGCTCGTCAACTGGGCCATCCTCAACATGGCCGACGGCGACCAGCGCGGTGAGATCGCCGGCCTGGAGGCCTGGCAGTGGATGCTCGGCGTCATGGTCGTCCCGGCCGTGCTCTACGGCCTGCTCTCCTTCGCGATCCCCGAGTCGCCCCGGTTCCTGATCTCCGTCGGCCGCAAGGACCGGGCCAAGGAGGTCCTGGCCGAGGTCGAGGGCAAGGGGGTCGACCTGGACGCCCGCGTCCGGGAGATCGAGAACGCCATGCGCCGCGAGCACAAGTCGACCTTCCGCGACCTGCTCGGCAGCCGCTTCGGCTTCCTGCCCATCGTCTGGGTCGGCATCGGCCTGTCCGTCTTCCAGCAGCTCGTCGGCATCAACGTGGCCTTCTACTACTCCTCGACGCTGTGGCAGTCGGTCGGCATCAACCCGTCGAGCTCGTTCTTCTACTCGTTCACCACGTCGATCATCAACATCATCGGCACGGTGATCGCGATGATCCTGGTGGACCGGGTCGGCCGCCGGCCGCTCGCCCTGGTCGGCTCCGCCGGTATGGCGATCGCCCTCGCCTTCGAGGCCTGGGCCTTCTCCGCCGATCTCGTCGGCGGCAAGCTGCCCACCACCCAGGGTGTCGTCGCCTTGGTCGCCGCCCACCTCTTCGTGCTCTTCTTCGCCCTCTCCTGGGGCGTGGTGGTCTGGGTCTTCCTCGGCGAGATGTTCCCCAACCGGATCCGCGCCGCCGCCCTCGGCGTCGCCGCCTCCGCCCAGTGGATCGCCAACTGGGCCATCACCGCGAGCTTCCCGTCCCTGGCGGACTGGAACCTCTCCGGCACCTACGTCATCTACACGGTCTTCGCCGTGCTCTCCATCCCCTTCGTGCTCAAGTACGTGAAGGAGACCAAGGGCAAGGCGTTGGAGGAGATGGGCTAAACCCCGCTGCCCCTCTCCTCGGAACGAGAACTGCCCCGGTTCAGGCCCCGACGGCCTTGAGCCGGGGCAGTACGTGTTCCCCGAGCAGGTGCGGGGAGCACCAGAGGTTCAGCCCGTTGAAGACGATCAGTCCCGCCCCCACGGTGAGCAGCGGCACACTGATGTTCGCGGCGACACACGTGGGGAACAGCTCCCGGATGTGACCGGGTGCATGTCCGAGACCGTCCGTCGGGGCGGTCGTGGCCGATACTGGACGGGTTATGGAAATCGTCATCCTTGCTGTAGTCATCGCTCTGGTCGCGGTCGGCGCGATCAGCGGCCTCGTGGTCAGCAGCCGCAAGAAGAAGCAGCTGCCGCCGCCCCAGGCGCCGTCGAGCACGCCGACCATCACCGCTCCGCCCACCGAGCCGCACGTCGGCGAGGAGGCGGAGACACCGCGGGAGGAACCGCGCCGCACCATCGAGGAGGTGGACCTCCCGACGGCCGAAGAGGCCCTGGAGGCCCCCGCCGCCGTCGAGGACCCGCTCGTCGCGGCCCCGCCCGCACCCGAGATCGAGATCCCGGAGCCCACCGCCGGCCGGCTGGTCCGGCTGCGCGCCCGGCTCGCCCGCTCGCAGAACAGCCTGGGCAAGGGCCTGCTGACGCTGCTGTCGCGGGAGCACCTCGACGAGGACACCTGGGAGGAGATCGAGGACACCCTCCTCACCGCGGACGTCGGCGTCGCCCCCACCCAGGAACTGGTGGAGCGCCTGCGCGAGCGGGTGCGCGTCCTCGGCACCCGGACGCCGGAGGAGCTGCGCGGTCTGCTGCGCGAGGAACTCCTCGCCCTGATCGGCACCGACCTGGACCGCACCGTCCACACCGAGAGCGACCTCGACACGCCCGGCATCGTCATGGTCGTCGGCGTCAACGGCACCGGCAAGACCACGACCACCGGCAAGCTGGCCCGGGTCCTGGTCGCCGACGGCAAGTCCGTCGTGCTCGGCGCCGCCGACACCTTCCGCGCCGCGGCCGCCGACCAGCTCCAGACCTGGGGCGAGCGGGTCGGCGCCCGGACCGTGCGCGGCCCGGAGGCGGGCGACCCGGCGTCGGTCGCCTACGACGCGGTGAAGGAAGGTATCGCCGAGGGCGCGGACGTGGTCCTCATCGACACCGCGGGCCGGCTGCACACCAAGACCGGTCTGATGGACGAGCTCGGCAAGGTCAAGCGCGTTGTGGAGAAGCACGGCCCGCTGGACGAGGTGCTCCTCGTCCTGGACGCCACCACCGGCCAGAACGGCCTGGTGCAGGCGCGGGTCTTCGCGGAGGTCGTGGACATCACCGGCATCGTGCTCACCAAGCTGGACGGCACCGCCAAGGGCGGCATCGTCGTCGCGGTCCAGCGGGAGCTGGGCGTGCCGGTGAAGCTCATCGGCCTGGGCGAGGGCCCGGACGACCTGGCGCCGTTCGAGCCGGAGGCCTTCGTCGACGCCCTGATCGGGGACTGACACCCCGGACGCCCGTCCGGTACGGGCCGGCCGCCGGGTGCGGCGGGCCGGCACAGCGGCCGGGGCGGCACCTCCCGAGAGGAGGCGCCGCCCCGGCCGCGTCACGTCAGGTGCGGCGCTGGTGTGCGTCGCGGAAGGGCCCGCCCCGGTCGTGTCCGCCCCGGCCGCGTCACGTCCGTACCGTCGCCGTCACGTCCCCGACCGGTGGCAGATGTACGCCAGGGTGCCCAGCAGCAGCCGGGCCTGGGGCGGGGCGCCCGCGTCGAGGCTCGGCGGGCGCAGCCAGCGGCAGGGGCCCAGGCCCCCGTGGTCCGAGGGAGGCGCCGTGATGTGGGCGCCCGGGCCCAGGCACCGCAGGTCCAGGTCGGCGTCGTCCCAGCCCATCCGGTACAGCAGCTCCGGCAGCTCCGCCGCCGCGCCGGGCGCCACGAAGAACTGGGCGCGGCCCGTCGGCGTCACGCACACCGGGCCCAGCGGGATACCCATCCGCTCCAGCCGGACCAGCGCCGGCCGGCCGGCCGCCTCGGCGACCTCCAGCACGTCGAACGCCCGGCCCACCGGCAGCATCAGCGCCGCGCCCGGGAACCCCGACCACACCTCGGTGACCGTGTCGAGCGTCGAGCCCGCCGGCACCTCGGGGGCGAACCCGAGCGGATGGGCGCCCGGGGCCGTACAGGCCGGGTCGCCGCAGGAGCACCGGCCGGACACCGCCCGGGCGCCCGGGACCACGTCCCAGCCCCACAGGCCGGTGTACTCCGCCACCACGGTGCACTCCGTGGCGCGGGCGCCGCGCCGCCGCGAGCCGGACAGGATGCGGGTGCCGCCGATCGTGAAGCCCATGTCCCCTCCAACGGTGGAACTCGCCGGTGGTTACGACGCGGAGCGCAACGGTGACGCTCCGTCGCCACCGTGCCCCGACGGGCGGTGCGCGGTGGTGCGCCGGGTGGTGCGGTCCATGGCGCGCGCCTCGCCGCACTACGGTCCGCCGACTCCCGATTGTCGTGGTGTCAAGTGAATCGCGCCTGGCGGCAGGGGAGTTCATTCGAAGGGGTGGCGAATGGTGGCGTTTACGGAAACGACCTCGCCGGACGGGTGATCGTAGGATTACTTTCAGTGCACGAACCTCCGGGGTGGCGTCCGCGCCGGTGGGTATGTCGGAGGCAAGCCGGTTCCCTGTTCGAAGGGTGCAACCTCCCGACGGGCGACCGCGGTTCACGGCATGCTGATAACGGGTTCGGGCAAGGGTGATTCGGCGGATGGGGGCTTTTCAGTGGGCGGCAGTGGCGCAGACGGGACGCATGCCGGGAAGCGCCCGAACGAGCGGCTGAGCTCGTGGTTCGTGCGCAGCGGCTGGTCGAAGGGCGAGCTCGCGCGTCAAGTGAACCGCCGGGCGCGCCAGATGGGCGCACACCACATCAGCACGGACACCTCCCGCGTACGGCGCTGGCTCGACGGCGAGCAGCCGCGCGAGCCGATCCCGCGGATCCTCTCCGAGCTGTTCTCCGAGCGGTTCGGGAGCGTCGTCGCGGTCGAGGACCTCGGTCTGCGCACCGCGCACCAGTCACCCTCGGTGTCCGGCGTCGACCTTCCCTGGGCCGGCCCCCAGACCGTGGCACTGCTCAGCGACTTCTCGCGCAGCGACCTGATGCTGGCCCGCCGGGGCTTCCTCGGCACCTCGCTCGCCCTGGCGGCCGGCCCGGCCCTGATCGAGCCCATGCAGCGCTGGCTCGTCCCCACCCCGGCCGCCGAACCCGCGCGCCCCGAGCAGGCCGCCCCGCGCCGCGGCACCCGGCTCTCCCGCGCCGAGCTGGACCTGCTGGAGTCCACCACGGTCATGTTCCGCCAGTGGGACGCCCAGTGCGGGGGCGGGCTGCGCCGCAAGGCGGTCGTCGGCCAGCTCCACGAGGTCACCGACCTGCTCCAGGAACCGCAGCCGTCCGCGACCGCGCAGCGCCTGTTCAAGTGCGCCGCCGAACTGGCCGAGCTGGCCGGCTGGATGAGTTACGACGTGGGCCTCCAGCCCACCGCCCAGAAGTACTTCGTGCTGGCCCTGCACGCCGCCAAGGAGGCCGGCGACAAGCCCCTGGGCTCGTACATCCTGTCCTCCATGAGCCGCCAGATGATCCACCTCGGCCGGCCCGACGACGCCCTGGAGCTCATCCACCTCGCCCAGTACGGCAGCCGTGACTGCGCCACCGCCCGCACCCAGGCCATGCTGTATGCGATGGAGGCCCGGGCGTACGCCAACATGGGCCAGCCCAGCAAGTGCAAGCGGGCCGTGCGCATGGCCGAGGACACCTTCGCCGACGCCGGCCTGGACGACGAGCCCGAGCCCGACTGGATCCACTTCTTCTCCGAGGCCGAGCTGAACGGGGAGAACGCCCACTCCTACCGCGACCTCGCCTATGTGGCCGGCCGCAGCCCCACGTACGCCTCACTCGCGGAACCCGTGATGCAGCGGGCCGTGGACCTCTTCGCCAAGGACGAGGACCACCAGCGGTCGTACGCGCTCAACCTGGTCGGCATGGCCACCGTGCACCTGCTCAAGCGGGAGCCGGAGGAGGCCACCAAGCTGGCCGAGTCCGCCCTGGGCGTCGCCCGGCGGATCCGCTCCGAGCGGGTGAACACCCGGCTGCGCAAGACCGTCGACACCGCCGCCCGCGACTTCGGCGACGTACCCGAGGTGGTCCGGCTCACCGACATCCTCACGGCCCAGCTCCCCGAGACCGCCGAAGCGGTCTGATCCGGCCACACCGCCGGACCACCGCCACCGCCACACCGCAGGACCACCGCCACACCGCCACCGTCACCGCCCCGGACCACCGCCACACCGCCACCGTCACCGCCCCGGACCACCGCCACACCGCCAGACCCCGGCCGCGACCGTCACCCCGTACAGCCCGACTCGGCTCCCCCATTGCCAGGTCAGCAGGGTGACTGTCGCGGCCGGTCCCGTGTCGTGCGCGAGGGTACGCCCGTTACTTCCTCGTGACCCGGCGGTTCATAGCGGCGTAACACACCGGCCCTCTTCGTCACTGCGGCGAAACATCGTGCGGCATCGACGGAAACCGCGCTGCGCGAATCTCTGGCTCATAACCGGCCACCCCTCATAGCCGCGCAAGCCCGGCTCCGCCCCGCACAGGCCGTACCGACGACGAGGAGACGCCGATGCCCCCAGGCATCACGACCCTTGCCGCAGACACACCCACGCTGTCTGCCGCCAACACCGGGTTCATGCTCATTTGCTCCGCCCTGGTGATGCTGATGACACCGGCCCTCGCCTTCTTCTACGGAGGCATGGTCCGCGTCAAATCCACCCTCAACATGCTGATGATGAGCTTCATCAGCCTCGGGATCGTCACGATCCTGTGGGTGCTCTACGGCTTCAGCATCGCCTTCGGCACCGACTCGGGCTCCGTCGTCGGATGGTCGTCCGACTACGTCGGGCTCAGTGGCATCGGGATCACCGAGCTGTGGGACGGCTACACCATCCCGGTGTACGTCTTCGCCGTCTTCCAGCTCATGTTCGCGATCATCACCCCCGCGCTGATCAGCGGCGCCCTCGCCGACCGCGTGAAGTTCACCGCCTGGGCGCTGTTCATCACCCTGTGGGTCACCGTCGTCTACTTCCCCGTCGCCCACTGGGTGTGGGGCACCGGCGGCTGGCTCTTCGAGATGGGCGTCATCGACTTCGCGGGCGGCACCGCCGTCCACATCAACGCCGGCGCCGCGGCGCTGGGCGTCATCCTGGTCATCGGCAAGCGCGTCGGCTTCAAGAAGGACCCGATGCGCCCGCACAGCCTGCCGCTGGTCATGCTCGGCGCCGGCCTGCTGTGGTTCGGCTGGTTCGGCTTCAACGCCGGCTCCTGGCTCGGCAACGACGACGGCGTCGGTGCGGTGATGTTCGTCAACACCCAGGTGGCCACCGCCGCCGCCATGCTGGCCTGGCTCGCGTACGAGAAGATCCGCCACGGCGCCTTCACCACCCTGGGTGCCGCCTCCGGCGCGGTCGCCGGCCTCGTCGCCATCACCCCCGCCGGCGGCTCCTGCTCGCCGCTCGGCGCGATCGCCATCGGCGCGATCGCCGGTCTGCTCTGCGCCATGGCCGTCGGCCTGAAGTACCGGTTCGGCTACGACGACTCCCTCGACGTGATCGGCGTCCACCTGGTCGGCGGTGTGGTCGGCTCCCTGCTCGTCGGCTTCTTCGCCACCGGCGGTGTCCAGTCCGACGCCAAGGGCCTCTTCTACGGCGGCGGCCTGGAGCAGCTCGGCAAGCAGGCCACCGGGGTCTTCGCGGTCCTCGCCTACTCCCTGGCCGTCTCCGCGCTCCTCGCCTTCGTCATCGACAAGGTGATGGGCATGCGCGTCAGCGAGGACGACGAGGTCCGGGGCATCGACCAGGCCGAGCACGCCGAGACCGCGTACGACTTCAGCGGAGCGGGCGGCGGCGCCGGATCGCGCAAGGCCGTACCGACCGGGGCGGAGACCGGGGCAGCAGCTCAGCAGCGGAACAAGAAGGTGGACGCATGAAGCTCATCACCGCGGTCGTCAAGCCGCACCGGCTGGACGAGATCAAGGAGGCCCTCCAGGCCTTCGGCATCCAGGGCCTGACCGTCACCGAGGCCAGCGGCTACGGACGCCAGCGCGGCCACACCGAGGTCTACCGGGGCGCCGAGTACACCGTCGACCTCGTCCCCAAGATCCGCATCGAGGTGCTGGTCGAGGACGAGGACGCCGAACAGCTCATCGACGTGGTGGTGAAGGCGGCCCGGACCGGCAAGATCGGTGACGGGAAGGTGTGGAGCGTCCCCGTCGAGACCGCCGTACGCGTCCGCACCGGCGAACGCGGACCCGACGCACTGTAAAGGAGCCCTTGGGTGACGAGTACCGATGTGACCGGCGACGACTCGGGACCCAGCGGCTACGCGGCGGCCCGGCTGCGACTCCTCACGGAGGAGACGCGGTCCGGGCCGCCGCGCCGCGCCGCCCTCGCGCGGCTCACCGACGACTGGCTGAGCGCCCTCCACGCGGCCGCCGCCCCGCCCCGGGGCACCGCCCTGGTCGCCGTCGGCGGCTACGGCCGCGGCGAACTCTCCCCCCGCAGCGACCTCGACCTGCTCCTCCTCCACGACGGCAGCGCCGACCCCGCCACCGTCGCGGCCCTCGCCGACCGCATCTGGTACCCGGTCTGGGACCTCGGCCTGGCCCTCGACCACTCCGTCCGCACCCCCGCCGAGGCGCGCAAGGCCGCCGCCGAGGACCTCAGGGTCCAGCTCGGCCTGCTCGACGCCCGCGCCGTCGCCGGCGACCACGGACTGGTCGCCGGATTGCGTACGACCGTCCTCGCCGACTGGCGCAACCAGGCCCCCAAGCGGCTGCCCGAACTCGACGCACTGTGCCGCGAGCGCGCCGAACGCCAGGGCGAGCTCCAGTTCCTCCTCGAACCCGACCTCAAGGAGGCCCGCGGCGGCCTGCGCGACGCCACCGCCCTCCGCGCGGTCGCCGCCTCCTGGCTCGCCGACGCCCCGCGCGAAGGGCTCGCCGACGCGCGCCGCACCCTGCTCGACACCCGCGACGCGCTCCACCTCGTCACCGGGCGGGCCACCGACCGCCTCGCCCTCCAGGAGCAGGACCAGGTGGCCGGCGCCCTCGGCGTCCTGGACGCCGACGTTCTGCTCCGCCAGGTGTACGAGGCCGCCCGCACCATCTCGTACGCCGGTGACGTCACCTGGCGCGAGGTGAACCGCGTGCTGCGCGCCCGGTCCGTACGCCCCCGGCTGCGGAAGATGCTGGGCGGCAAACCGCCCATCGAGCGCACCCCGCTCGCCGAGGGCGTCGTCGAGATGGACGGCGAGGTCGTCCTCGCCCGTACCGCCCGGCCCGAACGCGACCCGGTCCTCCCGCTGCGCGCCGCCGCCGCGGCCGCCCAGTCCGCCCTGCCGCTGTCGCCGTACGCCGTACGCCTACTGGCCGCCACCGCCAAGCCGCTGCCCGAGCCCTGGCCGGCCGACGCCCGCGAGCAGCTCGTCACCCTCCTCGGCGCGGGCGAGTCCACCGTCCCGGTCTGGGAGGCGCTGGAGGCCGGGGGCCTGGTCAGCCGTCTCGTCCCGGACTGGGAGCGCGTCCGCTGCCGCCCGCAGCGCAACCCGGTGCACACCTGGACCGTCGACCGCCACCTGGTGGAGACCGCCGTACGCGCCTCCGCGCTCACCCGCCGCGTCGGCCGCCCCGACCTCCTCCTGGTCGCCGCGCTCCTGCACGACATCGGCAAGGGCTGGCCCGGCGACCACTCGGTGGCGGGCGAGACCATCGCCCGGGACGTGGCCGGCCGGATCGGCTTCGACGCCGCCGACGCGGCCGTGCTCGCCACCCTCGTACGCCACCACCTCCTGCTCGTGGACACCGCCACCCGCCGCGACCTGGACGACCCGGCGACCATCCGGTCCGTCGCCGCCGCCGTCGGCTCCCCCTCGACCCTGGAGCTGCTGCACGCCCTCACCGAGGCCGACGCCCTGGCCACCGGCCCCGCCGCCTGGTCCTCCTGGCGCGCCTCGCTCGTCGCCGACCTGGTCAAACGGGTCGCGGGCGTCCTCGCGGGCGAGACCCCGCCCGCACCGGAGCCCCCGGCACCCGGCGCCGAGGAGGAACGTCTCGCCGTCGAGGCCCTCCGCACCGGGGAGCCCGTGCTCACCCTGCACGCCGAGCACCCGTCCGACACCACGGAGCCCGAACCGGTCGGCGTCGAGCTCCTCATCGCCCTGCCCGACCAGCCGGGCGTCCTGCCCGCCGTCGCCGGGGTGCTCGCCCTGCACCGCCTCACCGTCCGCTCCGCCGACCTCCGCGCCATCGACCTGCCCACCGAGCTGGGCCCGGCCGCCGTCCTGGTCCTGAACTGGCGTGTCGCCGCCGAGTACGGGTCCCTCCCGCAGGCCACCCGGCTGCGCGCCGACCTCGTGCGCGTCCTCGACGGCTCCCTGGACGTCACCGCCCGGCTGGCCGAGCGCGAGGCGGCCTACCCGCGCCGCCGCGGGGTCGCCGCCCCGCCGCCGCGGGTCACCGTCGCGGCGGCCGGCTCCACGCTGGCCACGGTCATCGAGGTCCGCGCCCACGACGCCCCCGGCCTGCTGTACCGCATCGGCCACGCCCTGGAGACGGCCGCCGTGCGCGTGCGCAGCGCCCACGTCTCGACCCTGGGCGCCAACGCGGTCGACGCGTTCTACGTCACGGACGCGGCCGGCGCCCCGCTCCCCGCCGCGGAGGCCTCCGAGGTGGCCCGCGGCCTGGAGGCCGACCTGCGCGACCGGTAGCCCGGGGGTCCGCTTCCGGGCGGGGCTGATGCTCAGCCGCGCGGGGCGGATACCCTGGGGGACGACCATCCGCCTTTCCCCCAGTTCTCGGCTCCGCTCGAACCGGGGGGACCCGCCACCGACACCCGAGGATCCGCGACCACCGTGTTCGATACCCTCTCCGACCGCCTTGCAGCGACATTCAAGAACCTCCGGGGCAAGGGGCGCCTGTCCGAGGCGGACATCGACGCCACCGCCCGCGAGATCCGTATCGCACTGCTGGAAGCCGACGTGGCGCTGCCCGTCGTGCGGTCCTTCATCAAGCAGGTCAAGGAGCGGGCGCTCGGGGCCGAGGTCTCCCAGGCGCTGAACCCCGCCCAGCAGGTCATCAAGATCGTCAACGAGGAGCTCGTCGGCATCCTCGGCGGCGAGACCCGCCGGCTGCGGTTCGCCAAGACCGCCCCGACCGTGATCATGCTCGCCGGTCTCCAGGGTGCCGGTAAGACCACCCTCGCCGGCAAGCTCGGCCTCTGGCTCAAGGGCCAGGGCCACTCGCCGCTGCTCGTCGCCTGTGACCTCCAGCGCCCCAACGCCGTCAACCAGCTCTCGGTCGTCGCCGAGCGCGCCGGGGTCGGCGTCTACGCGCCGGAGCCGGGCAACGGCGTCGGGGACCCGGTGCAGGTCGCCAAGGACTCCGTCGAGTACGCCCGCACCAAGCAGTACGACATCGTCATCGTCGACACCGCCGGCCGCCTCGGCATCGACCAGGAGCTGATGCGGCAGGCCGCGGACATCCGCGACGCCGTCAACCCGGACGAGGTCCTCTTCGTCGTCGACGCCATGATCGGTCAGGACGCGGTCAACACGGCCGAGGCCTTCCGGGACGGCGTCGGCTTCGACGGCGTGGTGCTCTCCAAGCTCGACGGCGACGCCCGCGGTGGTGCCGCGCTCTCCATCGCGCACGTCACCGGCCGCCAGATCATGTTCGCCTCCAACGGCGAGAAGCTGGACGAGTTCGACGCGTTCCACCCGGACCGCATGGCGTCCCGCATCCTCGGCATGGGCGACGTGCTCTCGCTCATCGAGAAGGCCGAGCAGACCTTCAGCCAGGAAGAGGCCGCCAAGATGGCCTCCAAGCTGGCGAGCAGCAAGGGCAAGGACTTCACCCTCGACGACTTCCTGGCCCAGATGGAGCAGGTCAGGAAGATGGGCTCCATCTCCAAGCTGCTCGGCATGCTCCCCGGCATGGCCCAGATGAAGGAGCAGATCAACAACATCGACGAGCGTGACGTGGACCGTACGGCCGCGATCATCAAGTCGATGACGCCCGCCGAGCGCCAGGACCCCACGATCATCAACGGCTCCCGCCGGGCGCGCATCGCCCGCGGTTCCGGCGTCGAGGTCAGCGCGGTCAAGTCGCTGGTCGAGCGGTTCTTCGACGCTCGCAAGATGATGTCGCGCATGGCCCAGGGCGGCGGCATGCCCGGCATGCCGGGCATCCCGGGCATGGGCGGCGGGCCGGGCCGGCAGAAGAAGCAGCAGAAGCAGGCCAAGGGCAAGCGCAAGAGCGGCAACCCGATGAAGCGGAAGGCCGAGGAGCAGGCCGAGGCCGCCCGCCGCGAGCAGGCCCAGCAGGGCGGGGCGTTCGGCCTTCCGGCCGGGCAGCCCGGCCAGGACTTCGAGCTCCCCGACGAGTTCAAGAAGTTCATGGGCTGACCAGCGGTCATGAAGGGCGTCCACCCGGGGGGTGGGCGCCCTTCGTCCGTTCCGGGGGCCCGGTCCGTTCCGGGCCCGGTCCGTCCGGCCTTCCCGGTCCGTCCGGGGGCTTTGGCCGTACGGTCTTCCCCGTCCGTCCGGGGACTCCGGCCGTCGGTCTTCCCCGTCCGTCCGGGGGCTTTGGCCGCCCGGTCTCCTCGCCGACCCGGCTCCCGTTGGTCCGTCCGGCGCACTGCCGGGCACCGGTGAGGGCCGGGCGATGTGTCCGCCATGCCGCTCGCGCCGGTAGCTCGCATCATGGCTCCGTGGCCAATTCCGTACCCCCGCGCGATCGCACCGACCAGCCCTGGCGCTCCGAAGGAGCACCGCCGCCGTCCCCGACGCGCCGCAAGACCCCCAACTGGGTCTGGCTGCTCCTCGCGGCCCTGGCCGTCTTCGGCCTGACCAATCTGGCCCTGTCCGTCTTCGGTGAGGGGGACGAGCGGAGCCTCTCCTACACCGAGTTCAGCCGGCAGGTGGCGGACGGGAACGTCACCAAGATCTACTCCAAGGGCGACGCCATCGAGGGCGAGCTCAAGAACAAGGAGCGCTTCACCACCCAGCGGCCCGCGTTCGCCGACGACGACCTCTGGGCCCAGCTGACGAAGCGGAAGGTCACCGTCACGGCCAAGCCGGTCGTCTCCAAGCCGAGCGTCCTGGCCAACCTGCTGTACTCGCTCGCCCCCATCCTGCTGCTGGTCGTGCTGTGGCTGCTCGTCGCCCGGCGGATGCGGGGCACCGGGCTCGGGGCCGGCGGCATGCTCGGCCGCAAGGCCCCGCCCAAGCCGGTCGAGCTGGAAGTGGGGCAGCGCACCACCTTCGCCGACGTCGCGGGGATCGACGAGGTGGCCGAGGAACTCAACGACGTCGTCGACTTCCTCCGCAACCCGCAGGCGTACCGCCGGATGGGCGCCAAGATGCCGCGCGGTGTGCTGCTGGCCGGCCCGCCCGGCACCGGCAAGACGCTGCTGGCGCGAGCGGTGGCGGGGGAGGCGGGCGTGCCGTTCTTCTCGGCCTCCGCCTCCGAGTTCATCGAGATGATCGTCGGCGTCGGCGCCTCCCGGGTGCGCGAGCTGTTCAACGAGGCCCGCAAGGTCGCCCCCGCGATCGTCTTCATCGACGAGATCGACACCATCGGCCGCGCCCGGGGCGGCGGCGCCGCCATGGGCGGGCACGACGAGCGGGAACAGACGCTGAACCAGATCCTCACCGAGATGGACGGCTTCTCCGGCTCCGAGGGCGTCATCGTCATCGCGGCCACCAACCGCGCCGACGTCCTGGACCCGGCGCTGACCCGGCCCGGCCGCTTCGACCGGATCGTGCACGTCAGCCCGCCCGACCGGGGCGGCCGCGAGGCCATCCTCCGTATCCACACCCGGGACATTCCGCTCTCCGGCGACGTGGACCTCGCCCAGGTGGCGCGCACCACCCCGGGCATGACCGGCGCCGAGCTGGCCAACCTCGCCAACGAGGCCGCGCTCCTCGCGGTCAAGCGCCGGCAGCACGAGGTCACCGCTCCGGACTTCTCGCACGCCTTGGAGAAGATCCAGCTCGGCGCCGAACGCTCCCTGGTCATGCCCCTGGAGGAACGCCGCCGCACCGCGTACCACGAGAGCGGCCACGCGCTGCTCGGCATGCTCCAGCCCGGCGCCGACCCGGTCCGCAAGGTGACCATCGTGCCGCGCGGGCGGGCCCTCGGCGTGACCCTTTCGACCCCGGACGCCGACAAGTACGCCTACACGGAGGAGTACCTGCGCGGCCGGATCATCGGGGCGCTCGGCGGCATGGCGGCCGAGCACATCGTCTTCGGCGTCGTCACCACCGGCTCGGAGAGCGACCTGGAGCAGGTCTCCAACATCGCGCGCGGCATGGCGGGCCGCTGGGGCATGAGCGAGCGGGTCGGCCGGCTCAGCGCCATCCCCGGCGACGCGCAGCAGGCGTACGGACTGTCGGCGGCGCCCGCGACGCTGGACCAGGTCGCCCACGAGATGCGCCGCATCGTGGACGAGTGCTACGAGAGCGCCTGCCGGCAACTGGAGGAGCACCGCCCCCGGCTGGACGCGCTGGCGGCGGCGCTCCTGGAGAACGAGACGCTGGAGGAGGAGGCGGCCTACCGGGCGGCGGGCATCTCCCGGCTCGCCAAGGAATGATCCCCGGCCCGCCCGGACGTCACCTGCCCGGACACCACGCCCGGCCGCCCGCCGGCGCCGCCGCCCGTCCGGACGTCAGCGTGTCCGGGCGACCAGGTAGCGGAACACGTTGGGCATCCACACGGTGCCGTCGTGGCGCACGTGCGGGTGGAGGGCCTCGGTGACCTCCTTCTCCACCGTCGCCTGGTCCGAGGCGGCCACCGCCGGGTCGAACAGGCCGGTCGAGAACAACCCGCGCACGGCGCTGTCCAGGTCCGCGTACCCGAAGGGGCACGCCACCCGTCCCGAGCCGTCCGGCCGCAGGCCCGCCCGCGCGGCCACCTCCTCCAGGTCGTCCCGGAGGGCCGGGCGCCAGGTCGCGCCCGTGCGCAGCCGTTCGGTCAGCCGGCTCGCCACCCGGAGCACCGCCGACGTGGCGCACCGCTCCGGCGGGCCCCAGCCCGCCAGCACCACCGCGCTGCCCCGCTCCGCCAGCGGCACGGCCTCCGCGAGCGCGGGTGCCAGCCCGTCGGAATCACCCTCGGCGCAGCCGATCGGCTGGAAGGCGGTGATGAGGTTGTACGCCGGACGGGCCGGGTCCGCGGCGTCCGAGGGCCCGCCGTACAGGAGCCGCGTCCCGCCGAGCCGGGACGAGCCCCGCGCGCTCCCCTCGGGGAGCAGCCGCTCACGTGCCAGGTCCACGCGTGCGTGGTCCGAGTCGACGCCCGTGACCTGCGCGCCGCGCGCCGCGGCCATCAGCAGGGCCAGGCCGGAACCGCATCCGAGACCGAGCAGCCGCGTGCCGGTACCGACCTCCAGATGCTCGTACACCGCTTCGTAGAGCGGAACCAGCATCCGTTCCTGGATCTCCGCCCAGTCGCGGGCACGGCCGGGCGCGTCCGAAGCCGGAGGGGCCGAGGCCGGGTGGGGGTGGTGCTGGACGAGCATAGGTGTCATCGAAAGCGCCCCAATCCGCCGAGAGGTCCTTCTGTGCGTCTGTGCCCTGATTGACAGCCCCCGTGTGCATGCGCTCGCACTCCCCGTAGCCAGGGAACTCCGCATCCGCCCCCAAGTCCAGGGGTGGGGGCGCAATGCTTGCGTGCCCCGGTCGTGCGCCCCCGAGTGCGGCGCGAGCCATCTCCCATAGTGGAGGCGGTCGGTGATTCCCGCCATGCCAGAACCGCGTCCCCGGCCCGACCACCCCCGCTGACCTGCGGCGACATCCCGAGTGTCGGGTCCGGCGCGGGGGCGGTGCAGCCCGGCGCGGACGGTCCCGGTACTGTCGCCCTGGACACTGGCGGGCCTCTCGTTCCGAGCGCCCCCCGCCCCGGTCGGCGACCGGCGCGCACGGCCTGTTCGCACGCCGGGGCGTACACGCCGCTACGTACCACCTTGTTGGGACCTGCGCGGCTTCTCCGCAGATCAGCGCACTGGCCCTCGTCCGGACGCATCAACGGCAACTGACGGGTACGTGCAAATTATTTGGGATGCCCCGGAATGGAACCCGCGGGCCCTCCGGCTCGTTGTTCACGACGTGAGCACGACACCACCTGTTCTCGCCGCAGAGCTGGCACAGGCGTGGGCCGACATTCAGCGGCACCACCCCGAACTGCCCGATCTCGCCGCGCCCGAATCCCTGATCGGAGAGTCGTCGTCCGCGTGTGGCGCCGAGCTCTCCTTCGAGCGACTGCTCCACGAGGCAGTCCACGGCATCGCCGCCGCGCGAGGCGTCCGGGACACCTCGCGCGCCGGCCGCTACCACAACCGCAGATTCCTGGCGATCGCCGAGGAGATGGGCCTGGACCACTCCGAGGAGCCGCACCCCAGCAGCGGCTTCTCGCTGGTCACGCTCAGCCCCGAGGCAAAGCGCAGGTACCGCCCGACCATCGAGCGGCTCCAGCGCGCCCTCAAGGCCCACACGGTCGCCACGGCGGCCGACACCAAGCGCTCCTTCCGCGGGCCGGCCGCCCGGCACGGCTCCTCCGGCGGCGGCGTACGGGTCAAGGCCGTGTGCGACTGCGGCCGCAATGTACGGGTCGTGCCCTCGGTCCTCGCGCAGGCGCCCATCGTGTGCGGCGGCTGCGGGAAGCCCTTCCGCATCCCGGAAGTCGTGGGCGCGGCAGGCTGACCCGGCGTGGTGTGGCACAATGGCTAGCTGTACTCGACAGTCGAACAGGACCCCTCTCTCCTCCGGCTGACGCGTCCATCGGGCACTCGAGTACCGCAACCCCACGCGGCATCTCGTTGTGCCCAACCACGTCAAGACCAGGAGACACCACACCCGTGGCAGTCAAGATCAAGCTGAAGCGTCTGGGCAAGATCCGTTCGCCTCACTACCGCATCGTCGTCGCCGACTCCCGTACCCGCCGTGACGGCCGGGCCATCGAGGAGATCGGCCTGTACCACCCGGTGCAGAACCCGTCGCGCATCGAGGTCGACTCGGAGCGTGCGCAGTACTGGCTGTCCGTCGGCGCCCAGCCGACCGAGCCGGTCCTCGCGATCCTGAAGCTCACCGGCGACTGGCAGAAGGTGAAGGGCCTCCCGGCCCCGGAGAAGCCGCTGCTCGCCCCGGCGGCCAAGGAAGACAAGCGCGCCTCCTTCGACGCCTTCGCCAAGGCGCTCGAGGGCGACGACGCCAAGGGTGAGGCCATCACCCCGAAGGCGAAGAAGGCCGACAAGAAGGCGGACGAGGCCGAGGCCGCGTCCACCGAGTCGACCGAGGCCTGAGCATGCTCGAGGAGGCTCTCGAGCACCTCGTGAAGGGCATCGTCGACAACCCCGACGACGTGCAGGTCGCCTCGCGCAACCTGCGCAGGGGGCGCGTGCTGGAGGTCCGGGTCCACCCGGACGACCTCGGCAAGGTGATCGGCCGCAACGGCCGCACCGCCCGCGCCCTTCGCACCGTCGTGGGCGCCATCGGCGGCCGTGGCATCCGCGTCGACCTCGTCGACGTGGACCAGGTCCACTGAGCAAGTCGGCAGTTTTACCGTGAATCCGGCCCGGGCCGGGGAGGGCTACGGCCCACCCCGGCCCGTCGTCGTAGGACAGGAGAGATGAAGACGTGCAGCTGGTAGTCGCACGGATCGGCCGCGCGCACGGCATCAAGGGCGAGGTCACCGTCGAGGTGCGTACCGACGAGCCCGAGCTGCGGCTCGGGCCCGGTGCCGTGCTGGCCACGGACCCCGCCTCCGCCGGGCCGCTGACCATCGAGACCGGCCGGGTCCACAGCGGCCGGCTGCTGCTGCGCTTCGAGGGCGTACGGGACCGCAACGCCGCCGAGGCGCTGCGCAACACCCTGCTCATCGCCGACGTCGACCCGGACGAGCGTCCGGAGGAGCCCGACGAGTACTACGACCACCAGTTGATGGATCTGGACGTCGTCCTCGCCGACGGCACCGAGGTCGGCCGGATCACCGAGATCTCGCACCTGCCCTCGCAGGACCTCTTCGTGGTGGAACGGCCCGACGGCAGCGAGGTCATGATCCCCTTCGTCGAGGAGATCGTCGCCGAGATCGACCTGGACGCGCAGAAGGCCGTCATCACCCCGCCGCCGGGCCTCATCGACGACCGCGCCGAGATCGCCTCGACCAGGGACGCGGAGGACGAGGGCTGATGCGGCTCGACGTCGTCACCATCTTCCCCGAGTACCTGGAACCGCTGAACGTCTCCCTCGTCGGCAAGGCACGCGCGCGCGGCCGGCTCGACGTCCATGTGCACGACCTCCGCGAGTGGACCTACGACCGGCACAACACGGTCGACGACACCCCGTACGGCGGCGGCCCGGGCATGGTCATGAAGACCGACCCCTGGGGCGACGCCCTGGACGACGTCCTCGCCTCCGGCTACGAGGCCGGCGCGCACGGACCGGTGCTGGTCGTCCCCACCCCCAGCGGGCGGCCCTTCACCCAGGAGGTCGCCGTGGAGCTGTCCCGGTGCCCCTGGCTGGTCTTCACCCCGGCCCGGTACGAGGGCATCGACCGCCGCGTCATGGACGAGTACGCCACCCGGATGCCCGTCCACGAGGTGTCCATCGGCGACTACGTGCTCGCCGGCGGGGAGGCCGCCGTCCTGGTGGTCACCGAGGCCGTGGCGCGCCTGCTGCCCGGCGTCCTCGGCAACGCCGAGTCCCACCGCGACGACTCCTTCGCGCCCGGCGCGATGGCGAACCTGCTGGAGGGCCCCGTCTATACCAAGCCGCCCGAGTGGCGCGGGCGCGGCATCCCCGACGTGCTGCTCAGCGGTCACCACGGGAAGATCGCCCGCTGGCGGAGGGACGAGGCACTGCGGCGCACCGCCCGCAGCAGGCCCGACCTGATCGAGCGCTGCGACGCCTCGGCCTTCGACAAGAAGGACCGCGAAACCCTCTCGATGCTGGGCTGGGCCCCGGAGCCGGACGGCCGATTTTGGCGCAGGCCCCCGGCCGTGGAAGAATAGGCCGCTGCTGTACGTCCGGCGTGCGCCCCTGCCACAGGGGGACACGACGCCCGTCCGACGCGATCAGCACCCCATTCTCGTTACGAATTCCGTTGATGACCTGTGGCATCAGCGAGGAAGCAGACACACATGGCTCACGTGCTCGACGCCGTCAACTCCGCGTCCCTGCGGACCGACGTCCCGGCGTTCCGTCCCGGCGACACCGTGAACGTCCACGTTCGCGTCATCGAGGGCAACCGCTCGCGTATCCAGCAGTTCAAGGGTGTCGTCATCCGCCGCCAGGGCGCGGGCGTCAGCGAGACGTTCACCGTCCGCAAGGTCTCCTTCTCCGTCGGCGTCGAGCGCACCTTCCCGGTGCACAGCCCGATCTTCGAGAAGATCGAGCTCGTGACCCGCGGTGACGTCCGTCGCGCCAAGCTCTACTACCTCCGTGAGCTGCGCGGCAAGGCCGCGAAGATCAAGGAGAAGCGCGACAACTGAGCTCCGGCTCACCCCCGTCGCGCCTCGGCTCCGGACTGAGCACAGGAGGGCCGGATACCATCTGGCTCCGATGGACACCGAAGCACAGCACACAGAGCGCGACCGTTCCTCCGATCCGGAGGAGCGGTCGCGCTCCGTGCTTTTCCGGCGGCGTGCGGGGCTGACCGGCCTCGCCTGCGCCGTCTTCCTGCTGCTGTTCAGCCACTTCGTGGTGCAGCCCTTCCAGATCCCCAGCGGGTCCATGGAGCCCACGCTCCGGATCGGGGACCGGGTGCTGGTGAACAAGTTGGCGTACCGTTTCGGTTCCGAGCCGGTACGGGGGGACGTGATCGTCTTCGACGGCACCGGGTCCTTCGTCCAGGAGGTGCCGGAGCGCAATCCCGTCGCCGCTCTGCTGCACGGGGCCGCCGCGGCACTCGGCCTCGCCGAGCCCGCCGACACCGACTTCGTGAAGCGCGTCGTGGGGGTGGGGGGCGACCGCGTGAAGTGCTGCGACGAGGGGGGAAGGCTCCAGGTGAACGGCGTACCCGTGGACGAGGACTACCTGCACCCCGACGGCCCGCCCTCGGCGGTGCCCTTCGACATCGTGGTGCCCCCGGGCACCCTGTGGGTCATGGGGGACCACCGCAGCCACTCGCGTGACTCCCGGGACCACCTCGGCTCCCCGGGCGGCGGCATGGTCCCCGTGGAGCGGGTGATCGGGCGGGCGGACTGGATCGGCTGGCCGTTCGGACGCTGGTCGGGCCTCGCGCGGTCGGGCGCCTTCCAGGACGTACCCGGGCCGGCGGCGGGCGTAGGCCATGGGTAACCGCGGCAAGCAGGGCAGCCACCGGGCGGACACCCGGCTGCCCACCGGCTCTCGGCCCACCAACGGCACCCGGCCGCTGCCCGGGCGCGCGGAACGGCGCAAACTGGCCCGCAAGGTCAAGCGGCGCCGGCGCCGGTCGGCGGTCAAGGAAATACCGCTCCTGATCACCGTGGCCCTGATGATCGCGCTCGTCCTGAAGACCTTCCTGGTGCAGGCCTTCGTCATCCCGTCCGGCTCCATGGAGCAGACGATCAGGATCGACGACCGCGTCCTGGTCGACAAGCTCACCCCCTGGTTCGGCTCGACGCCGCAGCGCGGGGACGTCGTCGTGTTCAAGGACCCCGGCGGCTGGCTCCGGCAGGAGCAGACGCCCAAGAAGGACGACCCGGTGGTCGTCGCGCAGGTCAAGCAGGCGCTGACGTTCATCGGCCTGCTGCCCTCCGAGGACGAGCAGGACCTGATCAAGCGGGTCGTCGCGATCGGCGGGGACACCGTCAAGTGCTGCGACGCCGACCGGCGGCTCACCGTCAACGGCGTACCGCTCACCGAGCCGTACCTGAACCCCGGGGACGTGCCCTCCACGATCCCGTTCGAGGTGAAGGTGCCGGCCGGGCGGATCTTCGTGATGGGGGACCACCGGTCGAACTCTGCGGACTCGCGGTTCCACCTCAACGAGGCGTACCAGGGGACGGTCTCGGAGGAGGAGGTCGTCGGACGGGCGGTCGTCATCGCCTGGCCGTTCGCCCACTGGCGCAGACTCGAGGAACAGGACACGTTCGCGTCCGTCCCGGACTCACGGGCGGGGACGGCGACGGCACTCGGCGCGTCGCATAGTGTGTCCTCTCGGAATGTGAACGGATTGACCGGGCTCCCGACCCCTGCGGAACTCCCGCTCGTTATGGGAGTGGTGGGCCTGCCCCTGCTGTGGCGCAGGCGGTTGCACGGAGTGAGGAGTGGATGTGGGGGATTTGGCGGTCGGCGCGCGATCCGGACACGAAGGGCCCGAGGACAGGCCGGAGCGGTTCGGCGAGCCTTCCTCTTCCGGTCCCGTCGAGGAGCCCCCGTCCACGACCGGTCCGGGTGACGGCGACGACGCCGGTCCCCAGGAGCCGCGCAGGCCGCGCTCCTTCTGGAAGGAACTGCCGCTGCTGGTCGGCATCGCGCTGCTGCTGGCGCTGCTGATCAAGACGTTCCTGGTGCAGGCGTTCTCGATTCCCTCGGACTCGATGATGAACACCCTCCAGCGCGGCGACCGGGTGCTGGTGGACAAGCTGACCCCCTGGTTCGGCTCGGAGCCGGAGCGCGGCGAGGTCGTCGTCTTCCACGACCCGGGCGGCTGGCTGGACGAGCCCGCGCCCGACCCCAACCCGGTGCAGAAGTTCCTGAGCTTCATCGGCCTCATGCCGTCCGCCGAGGAGAAGGACCTGATCAAGCGGGTCATCGCGGTCGGCGGGGACACGGTGAGCTGCAAGAAGGGCGGCAAGGTCGTCGTCAACGGCAAGCCGCTGAACGAGACCTCCTACATCGCTCCCGGCTCCACGCCGTGCGACGACGAGCCGTTCGGGCCGATCAAGGTGCCCGAGGGCCGCATCTGGGTGATGGGCGACAACCGGCAGAACTCGCTGGACTCCCGCTACCACCAGGAGCTGCCCGGCAGCGGCACGGTCGCCAACGACCAGGTCGTCGGACGCGCGATCGTGGTGGCCTGGCCGGTCACCCGCTGGTCCACCCTGCCGGTGCCGGACACCTTCGACCAGCCGGGCTTGAACGCGGCCGCCGTGGCGACGGACGTCGCCCGCACGGCGGGCCCCGGCGCGCTGGGCCTCGCTGTGGCGCTGCCCGTCGTCCTGTGGCGGCGCAAGCGGCGGGACGGCTGACCCTCCGCGACGCGCGGGGCGGCGGTCCGGGCTCCGGCGGTCCGGGGGCTCCGGCGGTCCGGGCTCCGGCCGGGTCCCGGCCACGGCGGTCCGGGCTCCGGCGGGCATACCGCCGAGTAGGGGTGCGCGGGTAGGGTGCCGTCCCAGATCGTCGATCTCCGAGGCGGAGGGCGCTGGGATGGGCAAGAACGTGACGACGGACGACGGCCGCGGCCGTCTCGGCAGCGCGCTGTCGGGACTGGCCGTGGCCGTCGGCTGTGTGCTCTTCCTCGGCGGTTTCGTCTGGGGCGCGGTCGAGTACCAGCCGTACACCGTGCCGACCGAGTCGATGTCCCCGACCGTCGACGCCGGGGACCGGGTGCTCGCGCAGCGGATAGACGGCTCCGAGGTGCGCCGCGGTGACGTCGTGGTGTTCGAGGACGCGGCCTGGGGCGACCTGCCGATGGTCAAACGGGTCGTCGGCGTCGGCGGTGACGAGGTGGCCTGCTGCGGCAGCGGCGGCCGGCTCACGATCAACGGCAAGGCCGTCGAGGAACCGTATCTGCGCGCCCAGGGGCCCGCCTCCATGACCACCTTCACGGCCAGGGTCCCCAAGGGCCAGCTCTTCCTGCTCGGCGACGAGCGCGGGACCTCCCAGGACTCCCGCGTCCACCTCCAGGACCCCGGACACGGCTCGGTGCCCCGCAGCGCCGTGACCGCACGGGTGGACGCCGTGGCCTGGCCGCCCGCCGCCATGGTGGAGCGGCCGGAGGGCTTCGCGGCCCTCCCCGGTGGCGTGTCCCGGCCCGGCCCGGTGAAGCTCGCGGCCGGATCGGTGGTGGCCGGGGCGGTACTGATCCTGGGGGGCGCGGCGTACGGGCCGGTCGCCGGCGGGCTGGCGCGGTCACGGAAGCGCGCGGGCCGGAAGACCGCCGTCCGTGTCTGAGGGGACCGTGCCCGGGCCCGAGGAGACGCCGCTGCGCCGGGTGGCCCGTGTGGTGCTGCTGGACCCCGAGGACCGGATCCTGCTGCTGCACGGCCACGAACCGGACGATCCGTCCGTCACCTGGTGGTTCACCCCGGGCGGTGGGGTCGAGGGCGACGAGACGCGCGAGGAGGCCGCGCTGCGGGAGCTCGCCGAGGAGACCGGCCTCACGGACGTGGAACTGGGTCCGGTGCTGTGGAAGCGGGAATGCGCCTTCCCCTTCGCCGGACGGCGCTGGCACCAGGACGAGTGGTACTACCTGGCCCGTACGACCCGGACGGCGGTGGTCCTCGGCGCCCTGACGGAGCTGGAGTCCCGGAGCGTCGCGGGGCTGAGGTGGTGGACCTCCGCCGAACTGTCGGCGGCCCGTGAGACGGTGTACCCGACACGACTCGCCGGGCTGCTGCGCACGCTGCTCGCCGAGGGACCCCCTGCCACACCGGTGGTCCTGGCCCCCGACATCGTTTAGGGGCCCGGGGCACTGGCGCACAATGGGGGCACGCACGGCTGAAGGGGAACATGCCATGAGCGCCGAGGACCTCGAGAAGTACGAGACCGAGATGGAGCTGAAGCTCTACCGGGAGTACCGCGATGTCGTCGGTCTGTTCAAATACGTGATCGAGACCGAGCGGCGCTTCTACCTCACCAACGACTACGAGATGCAGGTGCACTCGGTGCAGGGCGAGGTGTTCTTCGAGGTGTCCATGGCCGACGCCTGGGTCTGGGACATGTACCGGCCGGCCCGCTTCGTGAAGCAGGTGCGCGTGCTGACCTTCAAGGACGTGAACATCGAGGAGCTCAACAAGAGCGACCTGGAGCTGCCCGGCAGCTAGCGGGTGTCTTGCCGATCGGGCCGGATCGGCGACCGACGACAACGCGGCGAGGCGCGGTGCCGGGCGTGAGCCCGGCAAGATCGGCAAGACACCCCCTGAACCGCCCGGAGCCGCACCGGAGCCGTACCGCCCGCCGGGGCCCTCTGCGCACCGGCCGTTCACCGTGGTGCGCCGGGGTGCGCCGGTTATCGGTGGTCACCCGTGTGGGGGACGGAGTTGTCCCCAAGGGACCGGTTGTCCACCAAGATCCACAGGTCCGGCACCGACGCGTCAGAGTCGGTGCCGGAGGTGGTGCCGGGATGAACGCGACGGGGGCACTGGGGCGGTACGGCGAGGAGCTGGCGGTCCGCCGGCTCGGCGAGGCCGGGATGACCACGCTCGCCAGGAACTGGCGGTGCGGGCGGGCCGGGGAGGTCGACATCGTCGCCCGTGACGGCGACACGGTGGTCATCTGCGAGGTCAAGACCCGCCGGGGGAGCGGTTTCGAGCACCCGATGGCGGCGGTGACACCCGCGAAGGCGGAGCGGCTGCGGCGGCTGGCGGCGTGCTGGCTGGAGCGCCACGGCGGACCACCGGCGGGCGGGGTGCGCATCGATCTGGTGGGGGTACTGCTGCCCCGGCGCGGCGCGCCCCTCGTCGAGCACGTCCGGGGGGTGGCCTGATGGGGTTCGCGCGGACCTGTTCGGTGGCCCTCGTCGGGGTCGAGGGCGTGGTCGTGGAGGTGCAGGCGGACCTGGAGCCGGGCGTGGCGACGTTCGCCCTGGTCGGGCTGCCGGACAAGAGCCTCACGGAGAGCCGTGACCGGGTGCGGGCGGCGATCGTCAACTCCGACGCCGAGTGGCCGCAGAAGAAGCTGACCGTCGGGCTCAGCCCGGCCTCCGTGCCGAAGGGCGGTTCCGGCTTCGACCTGGCCGTGGCCGCCGCGGTGCTGGGGGCGGCCGAGCGCGTGGACCCCAGGACCATCGCCGACCTGGTGCTCATCGGCGAGCTGGGGCTGGACGGCAGGGTCCGGCCGGTGCGCGGCGTCCTGCCGGCGGTGCTGGCGGCCGCCGAGGCGGGCTACCGGCAGGTCGTCGTCCCGGAGCAGACGGCCGGGGAAGCGGCCCTGGTCCCCGGAGTCTCCGTCCTCGGGGTGCGGACGCTGCGGCAGCTGATCGCCGTCCTCGCCGACGAGCCGGTGCCCCAGGAGGAACCGGACGAGACGGGGCGCCCCGACGCGATGCTGGCCGGGCTGCTGGTGCCGGGCGCCGGGGTGGGCACCGGACTGAGCCCCGATCCCGCCGACGGGCCCGACCTGGCGGACGTCGCCGGGCAGCGCCGGGCGCGCCTCGCCCTGGAGGTCGCGGCGGCCGGCGGCCACCACCTGCTGCTGTCCGGCCCGCCGGGCGCGGGCAAGACCATGCTCGCCGAGCGGCTGCCGAGCGTCCTGCCGCCGCTCACCCGCCAGGAGGCCCTGGAGGTCACCGCCGTGCACTCGGTGGCGGGCCTCCTGCCGCCCGGCGAACCGCTCGTGCACCGGCCGCCCTACTGCGCCCCGCACCACTCCGCGACCATGCAGTCCCTGATCGGCGGTGGTAACGGGCTGCCGAGGCCGGGTGCCGTCTCGCTGGCGCACCGGGGGGTGCTCTTCCTGGACGAGGCCCCGGAGTTCTCCGGCAAGGCGCTGGACGCGCTGCGGCAGCCGCTGGAGTCGGGCCATGTGGTGGTGGCGCGCAGCGCGGGCGTGGTGCGGCTCCCGGCGCGGTTCCTGATGGTGCTGGCCGCCAACCCCTGTCCGTGCGGGCGGCACACCCTGACCGGGGCGGGCTGCGAATGCCCCGCGTCGGTGATCCGGCGCTACCAGGCCCGGCTGTCCGGACCGCTGCTCGACCGGGTCGACCTGCGGGTCGAGGTGGAGCCGGTCACCCGGGCGGACCTGCTGGCCCACGGCGGGCGGGGCGAGTCCACCGCGGCGGTCGCGGCACGGGTGCGGGATGCCCGGGACCGGGCCGCGGCCCGCCTCGACGGCACGCCCTGGAACGTCAACTGCGAGGTGCCGGGCCATGAGCTGCGCACGCGCTGGCAGGTCGGCCCGGGCGCCCTCGCCACCGCCGAGCGGGACATCGAGCGGGGCCTGCTCACCGCGCGCGGTCTGGACCGGGTCCTGCGGGTCGCGTGGACCGTCGCCGACCTCGCGGGCCGTGACCGCCCCGGTCCCGAGGACGTCCACCTGGCGCTGGAGCTGCGCACCGGGATCGCCCGGGGCGTCCCGGTGGCGGTGGGGGAGCGGGGCTGACCGGCGGCCGCCCCGGCGGGGCGGCACGCGGGACCGGGCGCCGGGAAGCGGGAGGCCCGTGCGGTGGGCGGGGGCGGTCCGCCGGTGACGCGGGGATCGCCGGGCGGGGCACCGGCCGCCGAGGGGGCGGTCCCGGCCGGAGCGCGGGCGCACGGCGAGGCGGGTGGGGGTGCGCGGGATCACGGGGCGCGCACCACGGACATCGGGGAGAGCGGGGGAGCGGAATGACCGAGCAGGTGACCGAGCGGGAGCGACGGGCGCGAGCGGCGTTGACGCGGGTCGTCGAACCGGGTGATGAGCACGGCGGCCGGTGGCTGCGCGAGCTGGGGCCCGTGGAGCTGCTGAGGCGGCTGACGACCGTGCCGTACGACGACGAGGCGCTCGGCGGGGCGAGCGAGCAACGGATCCAGGGCTTCCGGGCGCGGGCCGCCCGGGCCGAGCCGGAGCGGGACCTGGCGGCGGTCGAGGCGGTCGGCGGGCGGTTCGTCGTGCCGGGCGACGCCGAGTGGCCCAGCCAGCTCGACGACCTCGGGGACGGCCGGCCCGTCGGCCTGTGGGTGCGCGGCGGGCCCGACCTCCGCCACTGGGCGCTGCGGTCCGTGGCCGTCGTCGGGGCGCGGGCCTGCACTCCGGGCGCACATGGCGGCGTCCCTCGCCTCCGGGCTCGCCGAGCGCGGCTGGGTCGTCGTCTCGGGCGCGGCCTTCGGCGTCGACGGCGCCGCGCACCGGGGCGCGCTGGCGGCCGGCGGGGCGACCGTCGCCGTGCTGGCGTGCGGGGTGGACACCGCCTATCCGCGCGGCCACACCGAGCTGATCAGGCGCATCGCGCGACAGGGCCTCGTCGTCGGCGAGTTGCCGCCGGGCGCCCATCCCACGCCGAGCCGGTTCATCCTGCGCAACCGGGTGATCGCCGCGCTCACCCGGGGCACGGTCGTCGTGGAGGCCGAGTACCGCAGCGGTTCGCTGGTCACCGCCCGCGCCGCTCAGCGGCTCGGCCGGTTCACCATGGGCGTCCCCGGCCCGGCGACCAGCGGCCTCTCCGCGGGTGTGCACGAGCTGCTGCGCGGCGAGGCCGAGCTGGTCACCGACGCCGCCGAGGTCGCCGAACTGGTCGGGCACATCGGCGAGCTTGCCCCGCCCCGGCGCGGGCCGGTCCTGCCGAGGGACCTCCTCGACCCGGCCGGCGCGCGCGTGCTGGAGGCGCTGCCCGCACGCGGGAGGACCGCCACCGTTGACGAGATCGCGCGTGACGCCGGGACCACCGTTGACGAGGCGCTCGGCAGGCTGTACGAACTCCACTCCCTGGGGTTCGTCGAACGCCACGGCGACACCTGGCAGTTGACGGCCGCCGCCGCACATCGCCCGAACGCCCGGCGAGGCGGTCCTTGACCAGGAGCATTCGGGTGAAAAGGTGATGCCGATGACCCTCGTAGCTTTCCCGGCGACGCCCGGGGGGCCGACCCGCGCCCGGTCGGCCTCATGGGCTCCTTTCGAAGATGCGGCCGACGGCACGCCCCCGCGGGTCCACGATCCGGTGGCCTTAGCTCACTGCGACTCCACGGTCACGCTACGCTCACCAGAATTACCCCCTCCGCATCCCGTCCCCCTCCCCCGTCCCCCCTCACACCCAGCAGAACGGCTCAAGGCGACGCATGCCCCAGCACACCTCCGGGTCCGACCGCGCAGCGGTGCCCCCCGCTGCCCGGAGCACCGTGCGCCCGCCCGCACCCTCGTCCCTGGACGAGCTGTGGCGGTCGTACAAGGACACGGGCGACGAGCGGCTGCGGGAACAGCTGATCCTGCACTACTCGCCGCTGGTGAAATACGTCGCGGGCCGGGTGAGCGTCGGTCTGCCGTCCAACGTGGAGCAGGCCGACTTCGTGTCGTCCGGGGTCTTCGGGCTCATCGACGCGATCGAGAAGTTCGACATCGGGCGGTCGATCAAGTTCGAGACGTACGCCATCACCCGGATCCGCGGCGCGATGATCGACGAACTCCGCGCCCTCGACTGGATCCCCCGCTCCGTGCGCCAGAAGGCACGGGCCGTGGAGCGGGCGTACGCCACCCTGGAGGCCCAGTTGCGGCGGACCCCCTCGGAGGGCGAGGTCGCCAGGGAGATGGGCATCGCCCTGGAGGAACTGCACGCCGTTTTCAGCCAGTTGTCCCTGGCGAACGTGGTGGCCCTGGAGGAGCTGCTGCACGTGGGCGGCGAGGGCGGCGACCGGCTCAGCCTCATGGACACCCTGGAGGACACCGCCGCGGACGACCCGGTCGAGGTGGCCGAGGGCCGCGAGCTGCGCCGGCTGCTCGCCCGGGCCATCAACACCCTGCCCGAACGGGAGAAGACGGTCGTCACGCTCTACTACTACGAGGGCCTGACCCTGGCCGAGATCGGCAACGTGCTGGGCGTCACGGAGAGCCGCGTCAGCCAGATCCACACCAAGTCGGTACTCCAGTTGCGGGCGAAGCTGGCCGATGTAGGCCGCTGACGCCGAACACCCGGTCGTAGAGTGGAGCCGTGCCCAGGATTCGAGCGGCCTCCGTGGCCGAGCACCGGACCATGCAGCGAGGCGCCCTGCTGGACGCCGCGCGTTCCCTGCTGTCCGAAGGCGGGACGGAGGCGCTGACCTTCCCCGCCCTCGCCGAGCGCACCGGCCTGGCCCGGTCGTCCGTGTACGAGTACTTCCGCTCCCGCGCCGCCGTCGTCGAGGAACTGTGCGCGGTCGACTTCCCCGTATGGGCGGCGGAGGTCGAGGCGGCGATGGAGTGGGCGGACACCCCCGAGGGCAAGGTCGAGGCCTACGTCCGCACCCAGCTCGACCTCGTCGGCGACCGGCGGCACCGGGCGGTCGTCGCGATCTCCGCGAGCGAGCTGGACGACGGGGCCCGGGAGAAGATCCGCGCGGCGCACGGCGGCCTGGTCGCCATGGTCGTGGAGGCGCTGGCGGAGCTGGGCCAGGAGCAGCCGCGGCTGGCCGCGATGCTGCTCCAGGGCGTCGTCGACGCCGCGGTGCGCCGTATCGAGCTGGGCGCGGCGGAGCACCCCTCGGCCATCGCCGACACGGCCGTCTCGATGGCCCTCCGGGGCGTCCGCGGGGCGTGATCCCCCGAGCCCGTGAGGCCGCCCCCAGTGACGCCGTGCATTCGTGATGCCGTGAACCCGTGAACCGTCCGGCCCGCCTCACAGCAGCGGCAGCAGACGGGACGGGGGCCGGGTCAGCAGCGCCGGCGGCAGGAGCGACAGCGGGTCGAGGTAGGCATCGCCCCGGCGCAGCCCCCAGTGCAGGCACGCGCCGGTGCCGCAGTGGGAGCGGGGTGCCGGCGCCACCACGGCCACCACCTGGCCCGCCGTGACCTCGGCGCCCGGCCGCACCAGGGGGCGGACCGGTTCGTAGGTGGTGCGCAGCGGCGGGGCGCCCGTGGCCGGATGGACGACCGACAGGACACCGCGGCCCCCCACCGGGCCCGCGAACGCGATCCGGCCGGCCGCCGCCGCACGGATCGCCGTACCCGGCGGTGCGGCGAGGTCCACGCCACGGTGCCCCGGGCCGTACGCCGACGCCGGAGGCTCCCACCCCCGCACGACCGCCGGGCGCGGCGGCCCCACCGGCCACACCGCGGCCGCGCCCGGCACGGCGCCCGGCACCGAGGGATAAGCGGGCGGGCCCCCCGACCGGACCCCCGACCGGACCCCCGACCGGACCCCCGACCGGACCCCCGGCGGGACGAAGGGCGGGATCCCTGCCGGGACCGCGGACGGCACCGCGGGCTGGGCCCCTGAGGGGACCACGGACGGCACCGCGGGCTGGATCCCCGCCGGGATCACGGGCGGGATCACGGACGGCACCACGGGCGGGCCCCCCGACGGGACCACGGGCGGGATCACGGACAGGAGCAGGGCGACCACGGTCGAGTACATGCGCAGAATGTGGCGCGGACGGGCCCGGCCGCGCTGATCATGGACTCGATCCGTGGACAACCGGCCGGTTGTGGACAGCGCCGTCACCCGGGGCTGCCGGGGTCCCGTACACTTCTTCTGGCGACCCGGGCCACCGGGTCGACTTCGCACGCCCCGCCACCACCCTCACAAGTCGTGGCAGCGCTCTTCGGTCCACTCGTGGCACGGCGCGTCGGGGCGTCAGGACATAACCGAGAACCAAGGAGATACGGCCATGGCCGTCGTCACGATGCGGGAGCTGCTGGAGAGCGGCGTCCACTTCGGTCACCAGACCCGTCGCTGGAACCCGAAGATGAAGCGCTTCATCTTCACCGAGCGCAACGGCATCTACATCATCGACCTGCTCCAGTCGCTGTCGTACATCGACCGCGCCTACGAGTTCGTCAAGGAGACCGTCGCGCACGGCGGCTCCATCATGTTCGTCGGCACCAAGAAGCAGGCGCAGGAGGCGATCGCCGAGCAGGCGACCCGCGTCGGCATGCCCTACGTCAACCAGCGCTGGCTGGGCGGCATGCTCACCAACTTCTCGACCGTCTACAAGCGCCTCCAGCGCCTGAAGGAGCTCGAGGCGATCGACTTCGAGGACGTCGCGGCCTCGGGTCTCACCAAGAAGGAGCTCCTGGTCCTCTCGCGCGAGAAGGCCAAGCTGGAGAAGACCCTCGGCGGCATCCGCGAGATGCAGAAGGTGCCGAGCGCCGTCTGGATCGTCGACACCAAGAAGGAGCACATCGCCGTCGGTGAGGCGCGCAAGCTCCACATCCCGGTCGTCGCGATCCTCGACACCAACTGCGACCCCGACGAGGTCGACTACAAGATCCCGGGCAACGACGACGCGATCCGCTCCGTCACCCTGCTCACCCGCGTGATCGCCGACGCCGTCGCCGAGGGCCTCATCGCCCGCTCCGGCGCCGCGACCGGCGACCAGAAGCCGGGCGAGAAGGCCGCCGGCGAGCCGCTGGCCGAGTGGGAGCGCGACCTGCTCGAGGGCGGCGAGAAGAAGGCGGACTCCGACGAGGCCGCCGAGAAGCCGGCCGAGGCCGCTGCCGAGGCCCCGGCCGCCGAGGCCCCGGCCGCCGAGGCCCCGGCCGCCGAGGCGCCCGCCGCCGAGGCTCCGGCCGCGGACGCCGAGCAGGCCTGACCTTTCAGGTTCGGATCGACGGCGGGGGCTCACAAGGCCCCCGCCGTCCACCCGTAGATCTTCGTAGATCTTCCAGACTTCGAGAGAGACTTACAGATCATGGCGAACTACACCGCCGCTGACGTCAAGAAGCTCCGCGAGCTCACCGGCGCCGGCATGATGGACTGCAAGAAGGCGCTGGACGAGGCCGAGGGCAACGTCGACAAGGCCGTCGAGGCGCTGCGCATCAAGGGCCAGAAGGGCGTCGCCAAGCGCGAGGGCCGCTCCGCCGAGAACGGCGCCGTCGTCTCCGTGATCGCCGGCGACAACACCTCCGGTGTCCTCGTCGAGCTCAAGTGCGAGACGGACTTCGTCGCCAAGGGTGAGAAGTTCCAGAGCGTCGCCACGGCCCTGGCCGAGCACGTCGCCAAGACCTCCCCGGCCGACGTCGAGGCGCTGCTCGCGTCCGAGATCGAGCCCGGCAAGACCGTCCAGGCGTACGTCGACGAGGCCAACGCCAACCTCGGCGAGAAGATCGTCCTGGACCGCTTCGCGCAGTTCTCCGGCGGTTACGTCGCGGCGTACATGCACCGCACCATGCCCGACCTGCCCCCGCAGATCGGTGTCCTCGTCGAGCTCGACAAGGAGAACGCCGAGGTCGCCAAGGGCATCGCGCAGCACATCGCCGCCTTCGCCCCGAAGTACCTCTCCAAGGACGACGTCCCGGCCGAGGTCGTCGAGGCCGAGCGCCGCGTCGCCGAGGAGACCACCCGCGCCGAGGGCAAGCCCGAGGCCGCGCTCCCGAAGATCGTCGAGGGTCGCCTCAACGGCTTCTTCAAGGACGCCACCCTCCTGGGCCAGCCGTACGCGCTCGACAACAAGAAGTCCGTCCAGAAGGTCCTGGACGAGGCCGGTGTCACCCTGAAGCGCTTCACCCGCATCAAGGTCGGCATCTGAGCCGGTACGCGCTCGACGCGGGAGCCCGCTAGGGTTTTCCCAGTGGACGGTCGGTCGCGTGAGCGCCGGCGGCCACAGATCTGACGAGGAGGCCATTGCCGTAGGGACCACAACACCCACCGGCAATGGCCTTCTTCGTATGTGCACGAGGAGATCTCCATGAACCAGGGCGCCGCAAAGGGCGACGACAACACCGGTAAAAAGGTCGGCCGCTTCATGCTGAAGCTGTCCGGCGAGGCGTTCGCAGGCGGTGGTGGCCTCGGCGTCGATCCCGACGTCGTACACGCCATCGCACGCGAGATCGCCGCGGTCGTCCGCGACGGCGCGGAGATCGCGATCGTGATCGGCGGCGGCAACTTCTTCCGCGGCGCGGAGCTGCAGGTACGCGGCATGGACCGGGCCCGCTCCGACTACATGGGCATGCTCGGTACGGTCATGAACTGCCTCGCCCTCCAGGACTTCCTGGAGAAGGAGGGCATCGACTCCCGGGTGCAGACCGCCATCACCATGGGCCAGGTCGCGGAGCCGTACATCCCGCTGCGGGCCGTGCGCCACCTGGAGAAGGGCCGCGTCGTGATCTTCGGCGCGGGCATGGGCATGCCCTACTTCTCCACCGACACCACCGCCGCCCAGCGTGCCCTGGAGATCGACGCGGAAGCGCTCCTCATGGGCAAGAACGGGGTGGACGGGGTCTACGACTCCGACCCCAAGGCCAACCCGGACGCGGTGAAGTTCGACGCGCTGGAGTACGGCGAGGTGCTCTCCCGCGACCTCAAGGTCGCCGACGCCACCGCCATCACCCTCTGCCGCGACAACAACCTCCCGATCCTCGTCTTCGAGCTGCTCGCGGCGGGCAATATCGCGCGGGCCGTGAAGGGTGAGAAGATCGGCACTCTCGTGAGCGACCAGGGCACCAGGACCTGATCCCGGGTCCCCCGGACAACCCCGGGGCGCCCCGCGAGGGGATGGACAAAGCCCTGCCGGTCGGACACCGTGCAGGGAACAGACGCGACGCAGGTTCCGCAGCCCTTTGTACGCCGGGCCTACTCATAGACACGCAGGAGCAAGTGGTGATCGAAGAGACCCTCCTCGAAGCAGAGGAGAAGATGGAGAAGGCCGTCCTGGTCGCCAAGGAGGACTTCGCCGCGATCCGTACCGGGCGCGCGCACCCGGCCATGTTCAACAAGATCGTGGCCGACTACTACGGTGCCACCACGCCGATCAACCAGCTGGCGTCGTTCTCCGTGCCGGAGCCCCGCATGGCCGTGGTGACCCCGTTCGACAAGAGCGCCCTGCGCAACATCGAGCAGGCCATCCGTGACTCGGACCTCGGCGTCAACCCGAGCAACGACGGCAACATCATCCGTGTGGTGTTCCCCGAGCTGACCGAGGAGCGCCGCCGCGAGTACATCAAGGTCGCCAAGGGCAAGGCCGAGGACGCCAAGATCTCGATCCGCTCGGTCCGCCGCAAGTCCAAGGAGACGATCGACAAGTTCGTCAAGGACGGCGAGGTGGGCGAGGACGAGGGCCGCCGCGCGGAGAAGGAGCTCGACGACACCACCGCGAAGTACGTCGCGCAGGTGGACGAGCTGCTCAAGCACAAGGAAGCCGAGCTGCTCGAGGTCTGATGAACGACTCTTCCTGGGGGGCCCCGCCGGCAGGCGGTCCATGGGGTCCGCCCGACCAGGGGTACCACCCGGGGTTCGCTCCGGCAGCCCCGGCGGGTCCCGCCCACGACGGGCATGAGGCACAGCAGACTCGGCCCATGCCCATCGTGCCCGACGTTCCCGCCGGTGGAGACACCGGCGGAGACCAGGACGACCGCGACCGGGGGACCGCTCCGCTGAGCGGTCCCCCGTTCCGCGACGAGATGCCGCAGCCACAGCCGCAGCCGCCGCACCACCGGCCGCGGCGCCGGCAGCCGGAGAACCCGCAGGAGCCCATGCCCATCCCGCCGTCGGGAGCGCCCCGGCCTCCGGAGCAGCCCGACCCGCAGCCCGGCCGGCACTCCGGCCGGCACTCCGGTTCGCCGTCCGGTGAGCAGCCCGGCTCGCCGTCCGGTCCGCAGAAGAAGCGGGCCGGCCGCGACCTGCGGGCCGCCATAGGGGTCGGCGTCGGTCTCGGTGCGGTGATCGTCGCGTCGCTGTTCATCTGGAAGGCCGTGTTCGTCGGCGTGATAGCCGTCGCCGTCGTGGTCGGGCTGTGGGAGCTGACCTCCCGCCTCCAGGAGCGCAAGGCCATCAAGGCCCCGCTGGTGCCGCTCGCCGTCGGCGGTGCGGCCATGGTGGTGGCCGGGTACGTGCGCGGCGCCGAGGGCGCCTGGGTCGCCATGGCGCTCACCGCGCTCGCGGTGCTCGTCTGGCGGATGACCGAACCGCCCGAGGGCTATCTGAAGGACGTCACGGCCGGCGTCTTCGCCGCGTTCTACGTGCCGTTCCTGGCGACGTTCGTGGCGATGATGCTCACCGCCGACGACGGTCCGTGGCGGGTGCTCACCTTCCTGCTGCTCACCGTGGTCAGCGACACCGGGGCGTACGCCGTCGGCTGGCGCTTCGGCAAGCACAAGCTCGCTCCCCGCATCAGTCCCGGCAAGACCCGGGAGGGTCTGCTCGGCGCGGTGGCGTTCGCCATGGCGGCGGGCGCGCTGTGCATGGAGTTCGCCATCGACGGCGGCGCCTGGTGGCAGGGCCTGCTGCTGGGCCTGGCCGTCGCGGCCAGCGCCACCCTGGGCGACCTCGGCGAGTCCATGATCAAGCGGGACCTGGGGATCAAGGACATGGGCACGCTCCTGCCCGGTCACGGGGGCATCATGGACCGGCTGGACTCGCTCCTGCCGACCGCGCCCGTGGTGTGGCTGCTCATGGTGATCTTCGTGGGAACAGGCTGAACCGAGGTCCGGTTACCCTGGAAGGGCTCGTCGCACGGTCGCGGCGGGCCCTTTCGGCCCCGCGGCCCGCGCGGGGATCATCCGGTGAGGTCTCCCGGCTCACGTACCGCGGCCTCGTCCCCACTGAGGAGTACCAGGTCATGCCACGCCCCGCACCGGGAGAGCTCACCTTCGTCGCCCCGCGCGGAGCCAAGAAGCCGCCGCGGCACCTCGCCGACCTGACGCCCGCCGAGCGCAAGGAGGCCGTCGCCGCGATCGGCGAGAAGCCCTTCCGCGCCAAGCAGCTCTCCCAGCACTACTTCGCGCGGTACGCGCACGACCCCGCCGAGTGGACGGACATCCCCGCCGCCTCGCGGGAGAAGCTGGCCGCGGAGCTGCTGCCGGACCTGATGTCGGTCGTGCGGCACATCTCGTGCGACGACGACACCACCCGGAAGACCCTGTGGCGGCTGCACGACGGCACGCTCGTCGAGTCCGTCCTCATGCGGTACCCCGACCGCGTCACGATGTGCATCTCCTCCCAGGCCGGCTGCGGCATGAACTGCCCGTTCTGCGCCACCGGCCAGGCGGGGCTCGACCGGAACCTGTCGACCGCCGAGATCGTGCACCAGATCGTCGACGGCATGCGCGCCCTGCGCGACGGCGAGGTGCCCGGCGGGCCCGCGCGGCTGTCCAACATCGTCTTCATGGGCATGGGCGAGCCGCTCGCCAACTACAAGCGGGTCGTCGGGGCCATCCGGCGGCTGACCGACCCCGAGCCCGACGGGCTCGGACTGTCGCAGCGCGGCATCACCGTCTCCACCGTCGGCCTCGTCCCGGCGATGCTCCGGTTCGCCGACGAGGGCTTCAAGTGCCGCCTCGCCGTCTCGCTGCACGCCCCCGACGACGAGCTGCGCGACACCCTCGTGCCCGTCAACACCCGCTGGAAGGTCCGGGAGGTGCTGGACGCGGCCTGGGAGTACGCGGAGAAGTCCGGCCGCCGCGTCTCCATCGAGTACGCCCTCATCCGGGACATCAACGACCAGGCCTGGCGGGGCGACCTCCTGGGCCGGCTGCTCAAGGGCAAGCGCGTCCACGTCAACCTGATCCCGCTCAACCCGACCCCCGGCTCCAAGTGGACCGCGTCCCGCCCCGAGGACGAGAAGGCGTTCGTCGAGGCCATCGCCTCCCACGGCGTACCGGTCACCGTCCGTGACACCCGCGGGCAGGAGATCGACGGTGCCTGTGGACAGCTCGCGGCCGCCGAGCGGTGAGCTTGTAGTCTGGCCTCGAACACATCTGCATATTCCGACAGGGGAGCGCCACAGCGCTGAGAGTGCGGCAACCGTCCAGGCCGCAGACCCTCTGAACCTCGCCCAGGTCATTCTGGGTAGGAAGTTCGGTCGTTACTCGAGCTGTTGCGCCCTGCCCACCGCCGATGGCGGTGGGCAGGGCCGCGTCTCTTCCTGGTCACCCCCAGGAGGAATCTCAGTGAGCACCACCAAGAAGATCGCGGTCGGCGCCCTCGCCGCCGCGCTGGGCGCCACCGCGCTCACCGCCTGCGGCGGCGAGTCCGGCAAGGACGCCGCCGACGGCGGGACGACGTCGAAGACCGTGACGCTCGTCAGCCACGACTCCTTCAACGCCTCCCCGGCCGTCCTGAAGGAGTTCACCCGCCAGACCGGCTACACCGTCAAGGTCCTCAAGAGCGGCGACGCGGGCGAGGCCGTCAACAAGGCGATCCTCACCAAGGGCGCCCCCCAGGGCGACGTCTTCTTCGGCGTCGACAACACCCTGCTGTCCCGCGCGCTCGACAGCGGCCTCTTCGACCCGTACGAGGCCAAGGGCCTGGACCGGGTCCCCGACGCCGTCCAGCTCGACAAGGACAAGCACCGGGTCACGCCCGTCGACACCGGTGACATCTGCGTCAACTACGACAAGAAGTACTTCGCGGACAAGAAGCTGGCGCCGCCGCAGACCTTCGACGACCTCGCCAAGCCCGCGTACAAGGACCTCCTCGTCGTCGAGAACCCCGAGCGCTCCTCACCCGGCCTGGGCTTCCTGCTCGGCACGGCCGCCGCGTACGGGGACGACGGCTGGCAGGACTACTGGAAGAAGCTCAAGGCCAACGGCGTGAAGGTCGTCGACAGCTGGGAGCTCGCCTACAACCAGGAGTTCTCCGGCTCGGCCGGCGGCAAGAAGGCCAAGGGCGACCGGCCGCTCGTGGTGTCGTACGCCTCCAGCCCGCCCGTCGAGGTGCTCTACTCCGAGCCGCAGCCGGCCGAGGCGCCGACCGGCGTCTCCACCGGTACGTGCTTCCGGCAGACCGAGTTCGCGGGTCTGCTGAACGGCGCCGGCAACCCCGACGGCGGCAAGGCCCTGATCGACTTCCTGATCGGCAAGCGGTTCCAGGAGGACATGCCGCTCCAGATGTTCGTGAACCCGGTGGCCAAGGACGCCGTGCTCCCGGCACTGTTCACCAAGCACGGGGTGAAGGTGGCCGACGCCCGGACCGTCGCCCCCGAGAAGATCGCCCAGAAGCGCGACGGGTGGATCCAGTCGTGGTCCTCGCTCGTCCTGAAGTAACCACCCGCACGGGCGGTGCGCTGCGGGCGGGGCTCATGGTCCTGCCCGTGGCGTTCTTCGCCGTCTTCTTCGCCTACCCCGTCGTCGCCATCGTCGGGCGCGGGCTGAGTACGGAGGACGGCGTCTGGCAGCTCGGGCGGCTCGGCGACGTGCTGGGCCGTCCGGACATCCTCGACGTGCTCTGGTTCACCACCTGGCAGGCACTCGCCTCCACCGCGCTCACCCTGCTGATTGCCCTGCCCGGGGCGTACGTCCTCGCCCGCTTCGACTTTCCCGGCAGGGGGCTCGTGCGGGCGGTCGTCACCGTGCCGTTCGTGCTGCCGACCGTCGTCGTCGGCACCGCCTTCCTCGCGCTCCTCGGCCGGGGCGGGCTTCTCGACGAGCTGTGGGGCGTCCGGCTCGACACGACCGTGTGGGCGATCCTCCTCGCCCACGTCTTCTTCAACTACGCGGTCGTCGTCCGGACGGTCGGCGGCCTGTGGGCGCAGCTCGACCCGCGCCAGGAGGAGGCCGCGCGGGTGCTGGGCGCCTCGCGCTTCGGCGCCTGGCGGCGGGTGACGCTGCCCGCGCTCGGGCCCGCGGTGGCCGCCGCCGCGCTGATGGTCTTCCTCTTCACGTACACCTCCTTCGGCATCGTGCAGATCCTCGGCGGGCCCGCGTACCGCACGCTGGAGGCGGAGATCTACCGGCAGACCGCCCAGCTACTGGACCTGCCGACGGCCTCGGTGCTCACGCTGGTGCAGTTCGCCGCCGTCGGCGCCGTCCTCGCCGTCCACGCCCGGACGGTACGGAGGCGGGAGAGCGCGCTGAGGCTGGTGGACGCCGGCCTGACCGCCCGGCGGCCGCGCGGTGCCGGCCAGTGGGCCCTGCTCGGCAGCGTGCTCCTCACCGTGGCGCTGCTGCTCGTGCTGCCGCTCGGGGTGCTCGTCCAGCGCTCCTTCGCCGGCGGGCTCGGCTACTACCGGGCGCTCCAGGACGCGGACGCCGGCGGCGGCACGTTCCTCGTCCCGCCGGTCGAGGCCATCGGCAACTCCCTGGAGTACGCCCTGGCCGCGACCACGATCGCGCTCCTGGTCGGCGGGCTCGCCGCCGCCGCGCTCACCCGGCGCCCGGGACGGCTGGTGCGCGGCTTCGACGCGCTGCTGATGCTGCCCCTCGGGGTGTCCGCCGTGACCGTCGGCTTCGGGTTCCTGATCACCCTGGACGAACCGCCGCTCGACCTGCGCTCCTCGTGGATCCTGGTGCCGCTCGCCCAGGCCCTGGTCGGCGTCCCCTTCGTGGTCCGGACCATGCTGCCGGTGCTGCGCGCGGTGGACGCGCGGCTGCGCGAGGCGGCGGCGGTCCTCGGCGCCTCGCCGTGGCGGGTGTGGCGCGAGGTGGACCTGCCGCTGGTGCGCAGGGCGCTGCTGGTGGCGGCGGGCTTCGCGTTCGCCGTCTCCCTGGGGGAGTTCGGGGCCACCGTGTTCATCGCCCGGCCGGACAACCCGACCCTCCCGGTCGCGGTGGCCCGCCTGCTGGGGCGGCCCGGCGACCTCAACTACGGCCAGGCCATGGCCCTTTCGACGATCCTGATGGTGGTGTGCGCGGTGGCCCTGCTGCTGCTCGAACGAATCCGCGTCGACCGGTCCGGGGAGCTGTGACCATGCTCGCTCTTCAGGACGTGACCGTACGCTTCGGATCCCGCGTCGCCGTGGACGCGGTGTCGCTGGACGTCGCCGACCACGAGATCGTGTGCCTGCTCGGCCCGAGCGGCAGCGGCAAGTCGACCCTGCTGCGGGTGGTCGCGGGGCTCCAGCCGGTGGACGGGGGCCGGGTCCTGCTCGACGGCGCCGACCAGGCGGGCGTGCCCGTGCACCGGCGGGGCGTCGGGCTGATGTTCCAGGACCACCAGCTCTTCCCGCAGCGGGACGTCGGCGGGAACGTGGCGTTCGGGCTGCGGATGCGCGGCGCGTCGCGGAAGGAACAGGCCGCCCGGGTGACCGAGCTGCTGGACCTCGTGGGCCTGCCGGGCGCCGAACGGCGGGCCGTCGCCGCCCTGTCCGGCGGCGAGCAGCAGCGCGTCGCGCTCGCGCGGGCGCTGGCCCCGAGCCCCCGGCTGCTGATGCTGGACGAACCGCTCGGCCAGCTCGACCGGGGGCTGCGCGAACGGCTCGTGGTCGAGCTGCGGGGGCTGTTCGGGCGGCTCGGCACCACCGTGCTGGCCGTCACGCACGACCAGGGCGAGGCGTTCGCGCTCGCCGACCGGGTGGTCGTCATGCGGGACGGGCGCATCGCCCAGAGCGGGACGCCGCTGGAGGTGTGGCAGCGCCCGGCCTCCGCGTTCGTCGCCCGCTTCCTGGGCTTCGACAACGTGGTGGCGGCGACGGTGAGCGGCGAGGCGGCCGACACGGCGTGGGGCAAGGTCCCGGTGCCGGCCGGGTCGCCGCAGGGCACCGCCCGGGTCCTGGTGCGGCCCGCGGGCGTGCGGATGGGCGACCCCGCCGAGGGGCTGCGGTGCGTGGCCGAGGGGCGTACCTTCCGGGGCCACCACGTGGCGGTACGGCTCCGCCCGGAGACCGGGCCCGTCCTGGAGGCCGAGTGCCCGTTGCGGGACGCGCCCGCCGAAGGGGCCGTGGTGGGCGTGACGTTCACCGCCGACGAGGTGGTGGTCCTGGACTGACGGGCCGCCGCCCGGCCGCCGGGGGGCTCACCCCCGGGACGGCGCGTCCGGCGGGTGGCCCGGCGTGCGGTCGCGGGCGGGGCCCGGCGGGTGGTCCGGTGCGGCGTCGCGTACCGACGCCGACAGGTCCAGTACGGCGCAGGCCCCGCCGCCCTCCGGGTTGGTGAAGACCAGCCGCGCGCCGAGCACCCGGGCCTGGCCCGCCGCGATGGTCAGGCCCAGGCCCAGCCCCTTGCCCACCGCGCTGGTCTGGAACCGCCGGGGCCCGTGCGCCAGCAGGTGCTCGGGAAAGCCGGCGCCCCGGTCCCGCACCCGGACCACACCGTGCTCGACCTCCACCACGACCGGTGCGGCACCGTGGCGCAGCGCGTTGCTCACCAGGTTCGTCAGGACCCGCTCCACCCGCCGCGCATCGCTCTCCACCAGCGCGTCGGCAACGATGTCAAGGCGGACCGCCGCGTCCTCCGCCGCCCGTACCGCCCGGCGGGCCAGTGTGCCCAGCTCCACCAGCCGTACGTCCGCCTTCTCGCCGCCGTTGTCGAGGCGGGCCACCTCCAGGACGTCCTCCATCAGGTCCCGCATCCGCGCCACCCGTTCCTTCACCATCGACTCCGCCCGGCCGTCCGGGAGCAGCCCGGCCGCGGCGACCAGCCCGGCCACCGGTGTGCGCAGCTCGTGCGCGATGTTCGCGGTCACCTCGCGCTCCGCGCGCAAACGTTCCGCCAGGGCGTCGGCCATGGTGTTGACCGCCCGGGTGAGGGTGGCGATCTCGTCCCGCCCCCGCTGCGGGAGCCGGGCGTCCAGGTCACCCCCGGTGATCTGCTCCGCCCGGCGGGCCGACAGCCGCAGCCGCCGCCCCAGCCGGGTCGCGAGCAGCAGGCCGATCAGGGTGGCGACCGCCGTCCCGACCACACCCGCCCGCAGCATGCCCGTCTGGAGCTCGTCCGACAGCGGGTCCTCGAATTGCTTCAGCGCCAGGACGTCGTCGCCGACGGCGGTGGCCGCCCAGATCCGCCGCCGCTCCCCGTACGGCTGGACGAAGGTGGCGCGGCGGCCCGCCAGGACGGTGCGGCGCAGCTCGTCCGGCAGGTTGGGCGGGTTGACCCGGAGCCCGAAGCTGACCCGCCCGTCCTCCAGGTAGGCCCGCTCGGCGAACAGGAGCCGCTCCATCGCCTGGTCCCGGGCCCGGTCCTCCATCAGCCGCGGCACCTGCACGCCCGTCACCAGCGCGGCGAGCGCGGCGGTCGCGGTGATCGTGGCACCTATCGTGAGCCGTAGCCCCATGTCTCATCTCCCCCGACCGGGAGTCTACGAGGGGGCCGCTCAGCCGACGCGGGCGAGCTCCCCCGGCGCACGGGGCTCCCGCACCGCCCCGGGCTCCCCGCCCTCCGGCTCCCCGAACCACGCCACGGCGACCGCGCCCGCGACCGCCAGGACGAACCCCGCCACCGCCAGCCAGCCCAGCCCCGGCCGGGACGCGTCCCCCAGCCACAGCACACCGATCGCGCCCGGCAGCACGGTCTCGCCCACCACCAGCGCCGCCGTCGCCCCGTTCACCGAACCGATCTGGAGCGCCACCGTGTGCAGGTACATCCCGCCCACCCCCGCGACGAGGATCGCGTACAGCGCCGGGTCCGCCAGCAGCGCGCCCGGGTCGAACGGGTCGACGCCGTCCAGCACGCGCACGCCGACCCCGAGGGCGCCGAAGCCCAGCCCGGACAGCAGACCGGCCAGGACCGCCGCCCGCGCGCCCAGCAGCCGCACCACGACCGTGCCGCCCGCCATCAGCAGCAGCGACACGGCCAGCAGCCACCAGTGCGTGGCGACCGGCGTGTGCCCGTCACCCTCCGCCCCGGCGGCCGTCGCCAGCAGCACCAGGGCCGAGCAGACGACACCGATCGACGTCCACTCGGCCCGGTTCAGCCGCAGCCCGAGCAGCCGCACGCTCAGCACGGCGGTGATCACCAGGTTGGCGCTGATCACCGTCTGGGACAGGAACAGCGGCAGCATCCGCGCGGCCAGCGCCCCCAGCCCGAATCCGACGAAGTCGAGCACCGTACCGACGACGAACTCCCACGTCGTCGCCGCCTTGGCGGTCGACGCCAGGGACGGCCCGCCGTGCTGGGTCGTCAGGCCGTCCGCCGCCTCCCGACGGGCCGACCGGCGGGACCCGACGGCCTGGAGCACGGAGCCCGTGCCGTAACAGATCGAGGCCGCGACGGCCGTCAGCAGTCCTATGAGCACGTCCGGCTCCGTTCATCGGTCAGGTGGTTACCCCTGCCAGACGAGAGATCGGCGCCGGACGTTGCCTCCCTCAGCCGGGCGCGGACACGTCACGGCCCGGCAGCACCAGACCCAGCTCGTACGCCAGGATCACCGCCTGTGCCCGGTCCCGGAGGCCCATCTTCGCGAACAGCCGGTTGATGTGCGTCTTCACGGTGTGGTCGGTGATCGACAGCGCCTGGGCGATCTCGGCGTTCGACAGGCCCCGGGCGATCAGCACCAGCACCTCCCTCTCCCGCGCCGTCAGCCCCTCGACCGGCCGCGGCCGCGGCACCCCCGCCCGCTGGCGGGCGAACTCCGCGATCAGCCGCCGTGTGACGGACGGCGCCAGCAGCGCGTCACCACGCGCCACCACCCGGACGGCGTGCAGCAGTTCCGGGAACGTCGCGTCCTTCAGCAGGAACCCGCCGGCACCCGCCGCCAGCGCGTCGTACACGTACTCGTCCAGGTCGAAGGTCGTCAGCATCAGCACCTTCGTCGCCCCGCCGGACGCGGCGAGGATCTCCCGGGCCGCCTCGACGCCGTTCCGGTGCGGCATCCGGATGTCGAGCAGCGCCAGGTCGGGCCGCTGCTCGGCCGCCACCCGGACCGCCTGCACCCCGTCCTCCGCCTCGCCGACCACCAGGATGTCCTCCTGGGTCGACAGGAGGTTGACGAAACCGGTACGTACGACCGCCTGGTCGTCGGCCACGATCGCCCTGATCACCACGGGAGCTCCGCCTCCACCACAAACCCGCCCTCCGCGCCCCGACCGGTGCGGAGGTGTCCTCCCAGCAGCACGGCGCGCTCGCGCATCCCGGCCAGCCCGTGGCCCGTGCCGTCGTGCCCGGCCGGGCCCGGACCGTCGTCCGCCACGCGGATCGCCAGCCGGTCCGGCCCGTACCCGATGTCCACCACCGTATGGGCCCCGGGGGCGTGCCTGCGCGCGTTGGTCAGCGCCTCCTGCACGATCCGGTACGCGGACAGCTCCCACCCGGCCGGCAGCGCGACCCGCTCGCCGCTCACCCGGAGGTCGGCGCTGCCGCCCACCGCCCGGTGCTGCTCCACCAGGTCGTCCAGCCCGTCGAGCGTCGGCTGCGGCGCGGTGGCGGCCCGGTCCTCCCGGCCCGTGCGCAACACGCCCAGCAGACGGCGCAGTTCGGTCATCGACGAGCGGGCCGTACCGGCGATCTGCTGGAGAGCCTCGCGGGCCTGTGGGGACAGGTCCGGAGTGGTGTACGTGGCGCTCTCCGCCTGCACCGCGATCATCGACACGGAGTGGGCGACCACGTCGTGGAGCTCCCGGGCTATCGCGGCACGCTCGGCCTCTGCCGCCTGCCGCCGCTCCATCGCCAGCAACCTCTCCTGCGCGGCGGCCCGTTCGTCCCGCGCCTCCTCGCGCGCCCGTACGGCGTCCCCGGCGCTCACCGCGCCCAGGACGACGACGGTCAGCAGGAACGTCTCCGCGTACAGGCCCGGGTCCAGCCGGTGGCCCTCCAGCAGGGACGGACCGGCCGCCGGGGACAGGGTGGCCCACTCCCGGACGTGGACCAGGTTCACCCCCAGCGACGCCACGCCCCCCGCCCCCACCAGCACCGCCGGGTGCTGCACCCGGTGGCGGCCCAGGGTGTAGAGCCCCGTCAGACCGCTGATCACCGTGACCAGGTACAGGCTCACGTCCGCACCGAACCCGATGAACGCGGCCGCGACCGTCAGCAGGGCCGTCTCCGGCCGTACGCGGCGCCACATCAGGGACGCGGACGAGACCAGGACCGATCCGGCCACCCACGGCGATCCGGGCACCAGCGCCAGCTCGACGACCGTGCACACGGTGAGCAGGGCCCCCGTGACCCAGGGGTACGCGGGCGAGGCCACGGTGCGGCGCAGAGTCCGGACGAGCGCGTTCATGACCCCGATTCTCGCGGGACGCGGGCGGGGCGCGCGTCGGAGCACGGGTTGATCCACGGGCCGCCGCTCATGCCACGGGTGGAGTTGGGAGACCGGATCCAGGGGTGACGTCCGGGAGTCGAGGTCTTCCTAGCCTCGACCACATGATCGAGCTGAGGGCGGCGCGGGCCGTCTGGGCAGGCTGCGCCGCCGTCGCCGGCGCGCTCGCCGCGGTGACGGACCTGGCCCCGCACCGGACATGGGGCGTGGCGGCGGCGCTCGGCTACGCGACGGCGGCGCTGCTCGCCCGGCACCGTCGTACGGCCGTGGGCGCGGCCCTGCTGGGGGCGGTGGCGGTGCCGTTGGTGCTGCTCGTGACGACCGGCCGGGGCCAGCTCGAAGTGGCCGTCGTCGAGCGGTCGGGCGCGTCGCTGATGGCGACCGGCACCCCCTACGCACCGGACCCGGGCGGGCTCGCCGACTACAACCCGTACCTGCCGGGGATGGCCGTCCTCGGGGCGCTGCCGGGGGACCCGCGGTGGTGGATGGGCGCGGTGTTCCTGGCCTCGGTCGCCGCGGCCGCGCCCCGCCGGGTGGCATGGGTGGCGGCCTGCCCGCTGGTCTCCCTGCCGCTGGCGGTGGGCGGTGTCGATCTGCCGGTCGCCGGCCTGATGTGCCTGGGTCTCGCCCAGGCGGGCCGGGGCCGGGCGGGGCGGGCGGGCCTCGCGCTGGGGGCGGCGGCGGCCCTGAAGTGGACGGCGTGGCCCGCGCTGCCGGTCGCGCTGGTGCTGCTGGCGACACGCCGCGGCACGCCCCCGCCCCGGCCCCGTCGTCCGGCGCCGCCCGAGGAGCCCGTCCCCGGGAGCACGCGGCGAGAGCACCGCCCCGTCCCGTCGTGGCCGCCCGTCGCGCCCCGCCGGAAGACCGCCCCCGACGGGCCGGGGTCCCCCGGACGGGCCGTGGCGCGGTGCGCGGGGGTGGCGGTCGGGGTCGCGGGGGCGGTCGGCGTGCCGGTGGCTGCCGGGAACCCCGGGGCCTTCCACGAGCACGTCGTGGCCTTCCCGCTGGGGCTGACCGGGACGGGCTCGCCCGCCGCCAGCCCCTTCCCGGGGCGGCTTCTGGCCGCGCACGTACCCGGCGGCACCGTCGTCGCGGCGGTGCTGCTGGTGGTGAGCGCCCTGCTCCTCGCCGCCTCCCTGGCCGTCCGCGCGCCCAGGACCGTACGGGCGGCGGCCGGGCGGCTCGCGCTCGGGCTGACGCTCGCGATCGCGTTCATGCCCGCCACCCGCTTCGGCTACCTCGTCCACCCGTTCGTCCTGCTCGCCTGCCTCGGAGAGATCCCGTGCACCGTACGCTCGTCGTCACCAATGACTTCCCGCCCCGGCAGGGCGGTATCGAGACGTTCGTGAAGGCCATGACGGACCGTTTCCCACCCGGCGGGGTGGTGGTCCACACGTCGTCGGAGGCCGGTGCCGCCGCGCACGACGCCGCCCTGCCGTACCCGGTCGTCCGCGACCGCGTCCGGACGCTGCTGCCCACGCCGGGCGCGACCGCGCGGACGGTGGCGCTCGCCCGCGCGTACGGCTGCGACACCGTCTGGTTCGGGGCCGCCGCCCCGCTCGGGCTGATGGCCGGCCGGCTGCGGCGCGAGGCCGGGGTGCGGCGGCTGGTCGCCACGACGCACGGCCACGAGGTGTGGTGGGCCCGTACGCCCGGCTCCCGCGCCCTGCTGCGGCGCATCGGCGCGGAGGTGGACGTCGTCACCTACCTGGCCGCGAGCACCCGGGCGCCCATCGGCGCGGCGCTCGGCCCGGGCGCCCGGCTCGCCCGGCTGATCCCGGGGGTGGACGCCGGGGTGTTCCGGCCGGGTGGGGACGCGGGCCCCGTACGCCGCCACTACGGACTCGGGGACGCGCCCGTCGTCCTGTGCGCCGCCCGCCTGGTCCCCCGCAAGGGCCAGGACACCCTGGTCCGCGCCCTGCCGCTGATCCACGCGCGCGTGCCGGACGCCCACCTGCTGCTGGTCGGCGCCGGGCCGTACGAGGGCCGCCTACGACGCCTGGCCGCCGCCCACGGGGTCACCGGCGCGGTGGTCTTCGCGGGCGGCCACCCGCACGCCGACCTGCCGCGCTTCTACGCCGCCGCCGACGTGTTCGCCATGCCCTGCCGCACCCGCAGGCGCGGACTGGAGGTGGAGGGGCTCGGCATCGTGTACCTGGAGGCGGCCGCGGCCGGTCTGCCGGTCCTCGCGGGCGACTCGGGCGGCGCGCCCGACACCGTACGGGACGGGGAGACCGGCCACGTGGTCGACGGGCGGGACGTCACGGCCGTCGCCGCCCGGCTGGCGGAGCTGCTGACGGACCGTCATGCCGCCCGGGTGATGGGGGACAAGGGCCGTGACCGGATCCGTCGCGCATGGACGTGGGACCGTACGTACGACACGCTCGCCCGGCTGCTTCAGTGACGGAGCAACTCGCAGACGAAGTCCTCCTGCACCTGGCGCATCCGCGCCAGGAGCTCCGGCGTCTGCTGCCGGCTCACCTGGGAGGTGAGGGTGAATGTCAGGGAGCGTCCGCCGTCCGGTGTGGTGGCGGCGAGCTGGGTGTAGCCCGGGATGGTGCCCGTGTGGCCGTAGACCACACCGCAGCGGGTCGTGTACTTGAACAGCGCGAGGCCCGCCTCGTTGCGGCCGGGACCGGGGTTCACGGAGGAGCCCTTGATCCACTTCGTCTGCTGCTTCCGGGTCTCCTTCGACAGCAGCCGGCCGCTCCCGTAGGCGCGCATGAAGGCGTTCAGGTCGTTCGGGGTGGAGACGACCCCGCCCGAGGCCCAGAAGAGCGACGCGCTGAAGGCGGTACTGACGTCCTCCAGTGGCCCGTCCGGCTCGAAGTCGTAGCCGTGGAGGTAGGGACGGGGAAGCAGGTGCCCCCGGGGGAGACTGGTGTCGCGCAGGCCGAGCGGCCGGATGACGAGCCCGCGCAGCAACTCCTCGTACGGACGGCCCGTCGCCGCCTCCGCCATCATGGCCACCACGGTGTTGTCGGAGTTGTCGTACCGGTACCGTGAGCCCGGTTTGAAGAGGAGGGGCCGGTCGGCGACGAAGTCCAGCAGCGTGTGCGGGTCCACCTCGCGGCGCGGGTCGGCCGCCACCGCCTGCTGGAAGTCCGGGTCCTCGGTGAAGTCCGGCAGGCCGCTGGTGTGCTGGAGCAGGTGGCGGAGCGTCACTTTGTGCCACGCCTTGGGCAGCCGCGGCAGCCGCTTGCCGATCGTGTCGCCGAGCCGCAGCTTCCCGCGGTCCACGAGCTGGAGCGCGACGGCCCCGCTGTACGCCTTGGCGATGCTGGCCACGCGCATGTGGTCACCGGGGTGCGGCGGCCGTCCGGAGTCCGCGTCGGCCACACCGGCCCGGTAGACCTTCACGTCCCGGCCCCGTTGCAGCAGGGCGATGGCCCCGGGCGGCCCGTCCGGGGGCCCCACCAGTTCCTCCAGCGCCCGGCGCAGCTCGCGGTCGCGGCTGTCCGGGTGCCGCCCCTCGGCCTGTGCCGGTCCGGCGAGCAGGCCGGCGGCACAGGCCCCGGTCACGGCCAGGGCGGCGGTCAGTCTCAGTCGGGTGCGGAAGGGGCGTCCGCGGCGGGTGGGCGCTGCACGCATGCCTGCGTACCTCCTGGAAGTCGCTGGCGCCCGGCCCTGCCGGGGCGCTCACGGCCCAGCATCCGGCGGCCGCGCCAACGACGCCCGCCTGGTGGGCCATACGGCTTCAAGGAGGCGCCCGCGGCCTACCCCCCGCCGAGCCGCCGCAGCGCCTCCGGGGCCTCCTCCACACCGTCCACCAGGGCGATGCGCGCCTCCATGGGGCGGCCGGCGGCCAGGGCCTCCAGCAGGGGCCAGGCGGGCAGGTGCTCGGTCCAGTGGGTGCGGTTGACCAGCACCATGGGGGTCGGTTCGCCCCGGGAGCCGTAGTAGTTGGGGGTCGCGTTGTCGAAGACCTCCTGGACGGTGCCGGCCGCGCCGGGGAGGAAGACGACACCCGCGTTGCAGCGGGCCAGCAGCCCGTCCTCGCGGGTGGCGTTCGCGAAGTACTTGGCGATGTGGGACGCGAAGGCGTTGGGCGGCTCGTGTCCGTAGAACCAGGTCGGGATGCCCACCGAGTCGCCGCCCTCCGGCCAGCGGGAGCGGACCTCGAAGGCCACCCGCGCCCAGTCGCCCACGGACGGCACGAACGACGGCTCCTTGCCGAGCAGGAGGAGGGCCTCCTCCAGCATGGCGTCGTCGTGGGGGGCGGCGTAGGCGCCCAGGTTGGCGGCCTCCATGGCACCGGGCCCGCCGCCGGTGGCGACGGTCAGCCCGGCGCGGGCGAGGCTGCGGCCGAGGCGGGCCGCGCCGGCGTACGCGTCGGTGCCGCGCGCCATGGCGTGGCCGCCCATCACCCCGACGACCCGCGCCCCGTCCAGGTGCTCGTCCAGCGCGTCGGAGACCGCGTCGTCGTGTACCGCCCGCAGCATCGACCCGAAGACGTCGCCGTCCGCCTTCGTCCGCTGGAACCAGGCGTAGGAGAGCGCGTCCGGCGTCCGCTCGTACCCCTGCTCCGCGAGGCCCGCGAACAGTTCGCCGGGGGAGTACAGCAGCCCCCGGTAGGGGTCGAACGGCAGGTCCGGCACGGGCGGGAAGACCAGTGCCCCGTCGGCCCGCACCTTGGCGGCCGCCTCCGGGTCCATCCGGCAGCCGAGGAACACGGCGCCCGCCGAGGGGAGCGCGAGCAGCGCGCCCGTACGGTCCGTCAGGTCGAGTGACTGGAGCCGGAATCCGGCGAGACTGCCGCGCGCGGCCACCTCGTCGAACTCCTGGAGGGTCTCCAGTTCGCGGTCGTGGCCGGGTCCGGGTATGTGCGCCATGCCGCCACGATAGCCACCCGCGCCCGGCGCCCCGTGCCCGCGCCCCGCCACCCGCGCCCGGCGCGCGGCCGCCCGGCCCGCCCGGGGACACCACCGCGGCCGGGCCCCCGGCGGGTCCTACCCGCGCAGCGGCAGCGCGGCCAGCTCCGCGACGGCCCAGGTCAGCGGGACGAACACGGCCAGCAGCGCCAGGGCGCGCAGCCCCACGGCCAGCCGGAGCGTCGAGGCCGAGGCGCCCAGCCGCAGCAGCGCGTCCTTGGTGGTGACCCGGGTCTGCCGGGACTCCAGCGCCGCGGTCAGCAGCGTCGCCGTGGTGCACGTCATCACCAGGGCCGCGCCCAGCCCGGTCAGCGGGCCGAACGGATGGGAGGAGTCGCCCCGCTCGTACAGGGTGATCGCCCCGATCGTCGCCGAGGCCACCGCGCAGGAGACGCCTAGCGGCCGGCCGATGCGCCGCGCCTCGTCCATCAGCGCCCGTCCCGCCAGCAGCCGGAGCACACCGGGCCGGAACGTCTGGAGCAGCCGCCCCGTCAGATGCGTCAGCCCCGGGCCGGCGACGGCGAGGCCCACCGCGGTGAGCGCCCAGCCCGCCAGCACGCCCGCCGGACCGCCGCCGAAGCCGTCCGGCAGCGCCACGGCCGCCGCACCGCCCCCGCCGCCCCGGGAGGCGTACGTCTCGATCGCCACGCCCAGCGCCATCAGCGCCACGCCCCACGGGAGCCCGGCCGGCGTCGTCGCGGCGGCCGGCTCGGCGGTGTCGGGGTCGTCGTCCAAGGCCGCCTTGCGGCGGGGCCGCAGGGCCAGGGCGGCCGAGCAGGACGCGACGACCGGCACGATCGCGAGCAGGGTCAGCGCGGCCGCGAGCGGCAGGGGCCGGCCCGCCCCGAGCAGGTCCGCCGACGCCCCGTCGAAGGGCAGGCCGGTGAGGTCGCCGCGCAGGTGCAGGAAGACCAGCAGCGCGACCATCGAGCCGAGCGTGCAGGCCACGGCGGTGGACGTGGCGGCGACGGCGGCGAGCCGGGCGGGGCCCAGGCCGATCGCCGACAGGCCCGGACGCGGCCGGGTGGCGGGGTCGGTCCGGGCGACGGCGACGGCGAAGTGCACGGTCGCGGCGAGCGGCAGGGCGCACCAGGCCAGCCGGGTGAGGGAGACCTGCGACTCGCCGGGGTGCCCGATCGCGTACCCCAGGGCGCACAGCAGCAGGAAACCGACCCCGGCCGACGCGGCGGCGACGAGCAGCCGGCGCAGCAGCACCAGGGGGTGGGTGCCGCGGGCTAGACGGAGAGCGAGCACGCGTCGCGGCCCTCCGCTCCGTCGAGGTGCACGGAGTTGACGCGCCGGCCGTCGAGCAGGTGCGCCGTGCGGTCGGCGAGCGCCGCCACCTCCGGGTCGTGCGTGGCGAGCAGGACGGTGATGCGGTGCGACCGGGCGGCGGCGGTCAGGGTGCGCAGCACCTGGGCGCCGTCGGCGCGGTGCAGGGGTGCGGTGGGTTCGTCGGCGAACAGCAGGGACGGCATGGTGACCAGGGCGCGCGCGATGGCGACGCGCTGGCGCTGGGCCTGGAGCAGGGCGCGGGGCCGCTTGCGCGCGCAGTCGCCGGCGTCGAGCCGGTCCAGCCAGTCGAGGGCCGCGGCCTTGGCGGCCCGGCGGGAGGTGCCGCGCAGCATCAGGGGCAGGGCGGTGTTCTCCCAGGCGGTGAGCTCGGGGACCAGGCCGGGCTCGGGGCCGATCCAGCCGAAGCGGTCACGGCGCAGCCGTTCGCGCTGGAGGGGGCTCATGGTGTGGACGGGCACGCTGTTGTACCAGACCTCGCCCTCGCGGGGGACGAGCCGGCCGGACAGACAGCGCAGCAGAGTCGTTTTGCCACTTCCCCGCGGCCCGCTCACCGCCAGGATCTCGCCCTCACGCACGCCGAGGGAGACACCCTGGAGCGCGGGGGATCCGTTGTGGGAGTGGTGCAGGGCACGTGCCCAGAGCACGTCGTTGTCCGGCGGGGCCACCATGGCGTACACCTCGGTATCGGTTCTGATGTGTCGTTCCCCCGTACGTTGTTCCCCCGTACGGCGGAACGATGGTAGGGCGGATCGGTCACAGGAACCGTAGGGAGTGGCGAGGCGGCTGTCCGGACAGCACACGGCCCGGGTCCGCCCATCTCACTCGGATGGGGCAGGACCCGGGCCGCGTTCAGCCTACGATCGGACGATCACGCCGAGGGTCACAGCTTCGTCCAGGCCTCGGTGAGGGTGGCCCGGAGGATCTGCTCGATCTCGTCGAACGTGGACTGGTCGGAGACCAGCGGCGGCGCAAGCTGGATGACCGGGTCGCCACGGTCGTCGGCCCGGCAGTACAGGCCGTTGTCGAACAGCGCCTTGGAGAGGAACCCGTACAGGACGCGCTCGGTCTCGTCGTCGTTGAACGACTCCTTGGTGACCTTGTCCTTGACGAGCTCGATGCCGTAGAAGAACCCGTTGCCGCGGACGTCGCCGACGATCGGCAGGTCGTGCAGCTTCTCCAGGGTGGCCTTGAAGGCGGACTCGTTGTCCAGGACGTGCTGGTTGAGGTTCTCGCGCTCGAAGATGTCGAGGTTGGCGAGGCCCACGGCCGCGGAGACCGGGTGGCCGCCGAAGGTGTAGCCGTGCAGGAAGGTGTTGTCACCCTTGTAGAACGGCTCCGCCAGGCGGTCGGAGATGATGCACGCGCCGATCGGGGAGTAGCCCGAGGTCATGCCCTTGGCGCAGGTGATCATGTCCGGTACGTAGTCGAACTTGTCGCACGCGAACATGGTGCCGAGGCGGCCGAAGGCGCAGATGACCTCGTCGGAGACGAGCAGCACGTCGTACCGGTCGCAGATCTCGCGCACGCGCTGGAAGTACCCGGGCGGCGGCGGGAAGCAGCCACCGGCGTTCTGCACCGGCTCCAGGAAGACCGCGGCGACGGTGTCGGGGCCCTCCATCAGGATCTGCTGCTCGATCTGGTCGGCGCACCAGCGGCCGTAGGCCTCGGGGTCGTCGCCGAAGATCGGGGCGCGGTAGATGTTGGTGTTGACCACCTTGTGCGCGCCGGGGACCAGCGGCTCGAAGGGGGCCTTCAGGCCCGGCAGGCCGGTGATGGACAGGGCGCCCTGCGGGGTGCCGTGGTAGGCGACCGCGCGGGAGATGACCTTGTGCTTGGTGGGCTTGCCCACCAGCTTGAAGTACTGCTTGGCCAGCTTCCAGGCGGTCTCGACCGCCTCGCCGCCACCGGTGGTGAAGAAGACCTTGTTCAGGTCGCCGGGCGCGTGGTGCGCGAGGCGCTCGGCGAGCTCGACGGCCTTCGGGTGGGCGTAGGACCACACCGGGAAGAAGGCGAGCTCCTGGGCCTGCTTGTAGGCGGTCTCGGCGAGCTCGGTCCGGCCGTGGCCGGCCTGGACCACGAAGAGGCCGGCGAGGCCGTCGAGGTAGCGCTTGCCCTTGTCGTCGAAGATGTAGGTGCCCTCGCCGCGGACGATGGTCGGGACGGGGCTGTTCTCGTACGACGACATGCGGGTGAAGTGCATCCACAGGTGGTCGTAGGCGGTCTTGGAGAGGTCCTTGCTCACGGCTATCGGGTTCCCCACATATAGGTCTGCTTCTTGAGCTTGAGGTAGACGAAGCTCTCGGTGGAGCGCACGCCGGGGAGTGTGCGGATGCGCTTGTTGATCACATCCAGGAGGTGGTCGTCGTCCTCGCAGACGATCTCCACCATCAGGTCGAAGGAGCCCGCGGTCATCACCACGTACTCGCACTCGGCCATGGCCGTCACCGCGTCCGCCACCTGCTCCACGTCACCCTCGACGTTGATGCCGACCATCGCCTGACGGCGGAAGCCGACGGTGAGGGGGTCGGTCACGGCGACGATCTGCATGACGCCCTGGTCGAGGAGTTTCTGGACGCGCTGGCGCACGGCCGCCTCGGACAGGCCGACGGCCTTGCCGATGGCGGCGTACGGGCGGCGCCCGTCCTCCTGGAGCTGTTCGATGATCGCCAGGGATACGGCGTCGATCGTCGGTGACGATCCGTTCCCGGCCCTGGGGTCTGCGCTTCGACTGGCCACGCCTTCACTCTGCACCGAGTCTCGTCACTCGCGCAACCCCAGATCGAGGAAATCCGTCGTTCAGGAGTTGTAATCCCACTGAATCCGAAGTTATGGAGCGTCGGCCCTGTCGGAATCGTCGCCTCAGCGACTAGGGTGGGCCTGTCCAGTACTTGGACACCTGAGTCACCGAGCACCACGAGACCGACAGGAGGGGTGGCAAGTGACCACCGAGCTGCGTCGTCTGCGCAACTACATCAACGGGGAGTTCCGGGACGCCGCCGACGGACGGACCATCGACGTGGTCAACCCGGCCACCGGCGAGGTGTACGCCACTTCTCCGCTCTCCGGGCAGGCGGACGTGGACGCCGCCATGGAGGCGGCCGCGGCCGCCTTCCCGGCCTGGCGCGACACCACGCCGGCCGAGCGCCAGAAGGTACTGCTGAAGATCGCCGACGCCTTCGAGGAGCGGGCCGAGGACCTCGTCGCGGCCGAGTCGGAGAACACCGGCAAGCCGCTGGAGCTCACCCGCACCGAAGAGGTCCCCCCGATGGTGGACCAGATCCGCTTCTTCGCGGGCGCCGCCCGGATGCTGGAGGGCAAGTCCGCCGGCGAGTACATGAAGGGCCTGACCTCGATCATCCGCCGCGAGCCGGTCGGTGTCTGCGCGCAGGTCGCCCCCTGGAACTACCCGATGATGATGGCCGTGTGGAAGTTCGCCCCGGCGCTCGCCGCCGGCAACACGGTCGTCCTCAAGCCGTCGGACACCACCCCGGCGTCCACCGTGCTGATCGCCCAGATCATCGGCTCGATCGTCCCCAAGGGCGTCTTCAACGTCATCTGCGGCGACCGCGAGACCGGCCGTGCCATGGTCGAGCACCCCACGCCCGCCATGGCGTCGATCACCGGCTCCGTACGCGCCGGCATGCAGGTCGCCGAGTCCGCCGCCAAGGACGTCAAGCGCGTCCACCTGGAGCTGGGCGGCAAGGCCCCGGTCGTGGTCTTCGAGGACACCGACATCGACAAGGCCGTCGAGGACATCTCCGTGGCCGGCTTCTTCAACGCCGGCCAGGACTGCACGGCCGCCACCCGCGTCCTGGTCCACGAGTCCATCCACGACGAGTTCGTCTCCGCCCTCGCCAAGGCCGCCGCCGGGACGAAGACCGGGCAGCCGGACGACGAGGACGTGCTCTACGGCCCGCTGAACAACGCCAACCAGCTCGTGCAGGTCAGCGGCTTCATCGACCGCCTCCCCGCCCACGCCAAGGTCGAGGCGGGCGGCCACCGGGTCGGCGACAAGGGCTACTTCTACGCCCCGACCGTCGTCTCCGGCCTCAAGCAGGACGACGAGATCATCCAGAACGAGGTCTTCGGCCCCGTCATCACGGTCCAGTCGTTCCGCGACGAGGAGCAGGCCCTGGAGTACGCCAACGGCGTCGAGTACGCCCTGGCCTCCTCCGTCTGGACCAAGGACCACGCCCGCGCGATGCGCATGTCCAAGGCCCTGGACTTCGGCTGCGTCTGGATCAACACCCACATCCCGCTGGTCGCGGAGATGCCGCACGGCGGCTTCAAGAAGTCCGGCTACGGCAAGGACCTCTCGGCGTACGGCTTCGAGGACTACACGCGCGTCAAGCACGTGATGACCTCGCTCGGCTGATCACCGCCGCACCCCGCGGGCGGGCCGGACCTCCGGCCCGCCCGCGGTCGTTCCCCCGGCGTGTGGGCCACCCGCACACGGGTACCCGGAGCGCCGACCCGGGAGGTGACATGAACGACAGGACGCCACAGGACCGCGCCCGCGAGCGCGCCGAGGAAGAGCCCGGAGCCCACTCGGGCGCCGAGCGCCAGGCCGGCCACCGCACCGTCCCCGGCACCGCGAGCGCGGCCGAGGGCTACCGCCCAGGAGAGGGCACCGAAGGCGGCGAACCGCTCAAGGGCGTGGAAGCCGACGAGGACGACGCCACCGGCCGGTAGCACCGCCGCCGGTCCCCCGCCGGTCCCCCGTCCGGCGCACCGGCGGGGGACCGGCGTCGGCCCCTGACCGGCACGGTCGTACGCTGCGGTAATGAGCGAGACCCGCGCCCTCCTGCGGCGTATACGTGTGTGGTTGGTCGTTTTCATCGTCTGCCTGGTGCTGAGCGGGGCGACGGCCTTCCCGCTCGTCACCGAGCTGCACCTGCTCCAGGACGCCCTGAACGGCTGGGCGTCCCCCGTGGCCGACGCCTTCCCCGGTCTCCAGGAATGGATCACGCGCGTGCGCGCCGGCCTCGACACCGCCGACGCGCGTTACCCGTTCCTCCTCTACGGCACGGACTGGCTCGCCTTCGCGCACCTCGTCATCGCGGTCGCCTTCTACGGTCCCTACCGCGACCCCGTACGCAACATCTGGGTGATCGAGTTCGGCATGATCGCGTGCGCCGGGATCATCCCGCTCGCCCTGATCTGCGGACCGATCCGGGGCATCCCCTTCTGGTGGTCGGTGATCGACATGTCCTTCGGGGTCTTCGGAGTCGTCCCGCTGCTGTTCGTACGCCGCCTGATCAAGCGCCTGGAGGCGCTGACCGCCCCGGTCACCGGCGTCCGGGCCCTGGTCGCCTGACGCCCCGGCGGCGCGGCGGCTACGGCTTGCGGGCCACCGCGCCGAACTGGGCCACCTCGGCCGCCGCCGCGAACCGCCAGCTCGCGCACGACACGATGCCCGGCTCCAGCACCTCCAGACCGTCCAGGAACGACGCGAACTCGGCCCGGTCGCGCGCGGTGATCGGCGGCGTGGCGTTCTTGTTCCAGAACTCCATCGCCTCGGCGTTGCCCTCGCCGCCCAGCTCCAGCGTCGGGTGCGTCAGCACCAGGTAACTCCCGGACGGCACGCCCGCCATGAGCGTCTTCACGATCGAGCGGGCCTCGTCGGTGTCCAGCACGAAGTTGAGGATGCCGAGCATCATCACCGCGACCGGCCGGTCCAGGTCCAGGACCGGCCGGACCGCCTCCAGGATCCGCTCCGGCCGGTGCGCGTCCGCGTCGATGTACTCGGTGACGCCCTCCGGCGAACCGGTGAGCAGCGCGCGGGCGTGCGTCAGGACGATCGGGTCGTTGTCGACGTACACGATCCGCGCGTCGGGCGCGACGCGCTGCGCCACCTCATGCGTGTTGTCGGCGGTCGGCAGGCCCGTGCCGATGTCCAGGAACTGCCGTACGCCCGCCTCGCCCGCCAGGTACGTCACCGCGCGGCCGAGGAACGCCCGGTCCGCGCGGGCGACTTCGCCGATGCTCGGGTACATGGCGACCACCTGGTCGCCGACCTCCCGGTCCACCGGGTAGTTGTCCTTGCCGCCGAGCCAGTAGTTCCAGACCCGGGCGTTGTGCGCGATGTCGGTGCGGATCCTGCCTGTGCTGTCCGGGCTCACGTGCGGGTTCCCTTCAGTACGGCGCTCAGCGCGTCCACGCGGTTGGTGGTGATCGAATCCACCCCGTCGGTGATCAGCCTACGCATGGTCCGTCGAGTATCGGCCGTCCAGGCCGAAACCAGCAGCCCGTTCCGGTGGACGCGCTCGGTGAGCTCCCGACCGACCAGTCCGAAGCGGTAGTTGAGCCAGCGCGGCGCCACCGCCGCCAGCAGCACCGGGCGCGGCGGCGCGAGGGTGGTCCAGGTCAGGGCGATCTCGGCGCCGGGCTCGGCGGCCCGCACCAGCAGCATGGCGGCGGCGCTGGAGCAGTAGTAGACACGGTCGCCCGCCCCGCACTCCCGTACGGCGCCGACGACGGCCCGCACCGACCGCTCGGTCGCGCCCGGCAGGTCGATCATCACCCGGTGGCCGTCGACCGCGTCGAGCGCCTCGCGCAGCGTCGGCACCCCGTCCGGGCCGGTGAGCGCGCGCAGTTCGGCCAGCGTGACCCGCTCCAGCGGCCGGTCGACGCCCCACAGCCGCTTCAGCGACTCGTCGTGGAGCAGTACCGGGACGCCGTCCCGGGTGAGCCGTACGTCCACCTCCACCGCGTCCGCGCCGCGCGCCAGCGCCGAGCGGAGCGAGGCGAGCGTGTTCTCGCGCACGCGGTACGGGTCGCCCCGGTGTCCCACGACCGTGACGGGGCGCATCAGCGGCGGAGCCACTCGGTGGTGTAGGAGTCGATCTCGGCGATGATCCGCGCCTTGCCGGCCGGGTCGAGGAACGACGCCTCCACCGCGTTCCTGGCCAGCCGGGCCACGCCCCGCTCGTCCAGCTCCAGCAGCCGGGCGGCGACCTCGTACTCGGTGTTCAGGTCGGTGCCGAACATCGGCGGGTCGTCGGAGTTGATGGTGACCAGCACCCCGGCGGCGACCATCCGCTTCACCGGGTGCTCGTCGATGTCCAGGACCGCGCGGGTGGCGATGTTGGAGGTCGGGCACACCTCCAGCGGGATGCGGTGCTCGGCGAGGTACGCCAGCAGCTCCGGGTCCTCGGCGGCGCTGGTGCCGTGGCCGATGCGCTCGGCGCGCAGCTCGGTCAGGGCGTCCCACACGGTCTGCGGGCCGGTCGTCTCCCCGGCGTGCGGGACGGAGTGCAGCCCGGCGGCGATGGCCCGGTCGAAGTACGGCTTGAACTGCGGGCGCGGTACGCCGATCTCGGGCCCGCCCAGCCCGAACGAGACCAGGCCGTCGGGCCGCAGGTCCACCGCGAGCCGCGCGGTCTCCTCGGCCGCCTCCAGGCCCGCCTCACCGGGGATGTCGAAGCACCAGCGCAGGATCACGCCCAGCTCGGTCTCGGCGGCCACGCGGGCGTCCTCGATCGCGGCCATGAACGCCTTCTCGTCGATGCCGCGCCGGGTGGAGCTGTAGGGCGTGATGGTGAGTTCCGCGTACCGGATGTTCTGCCGGGCCATGTCGCGGGCCACCTCGTACGTCAGCAGCCGGACGTCCTCGGGTGTCCTGATCAGGTCCACCACCGACAGGTACACCTCGATGAAGTGCGCGAAGTCGGTGAAGGTGAAGTAGTCGACCAGGGCCTCGGGGTCGGTGGGGACCTTCGAGTCGGGGTGGCGGGCCGCGAGTTCGGCGACGATCCGGGGCGAGGCCGAGCCGACGTGGTGGACATGCAGTTCGGCCTTGGGCAGCCCCGCGATGAAGGGGTGCAGGTCGGTCATCGGGTCCTCCGTGTGCGCTTCGCTCGCCGGGCTGGTCAGGGATCATCGTAGGGCGGCCGTTAGCATGACCGGACACGATCGGGGAGGGCCCATGTCAGAGAAGAGCGATCACAACGATCCGTGGGCTCCGCCGGAGAGCAGGGCCCCTCAGGACCCGGTGGACTCCTACCGGCCGCCGTCGGGGGTGCACGACCAGCCGACGATGACGTCCGTGCCGGGCGCCGAGCTGCCGCCGCCCCCGATAGCCCCGGGCGGCCCCGCCCCGACTCCTCCGGGCCCGTACGGCTACCCCGCCGGCTCGTACGGCTACCCCGGCTACTACGGCACGTACGGCCAGGCCGGCTGGCAGCAGGCCCCCGCCAACGGCATGGGCGTGGCCGCGCTCGTCCTCGGCATCATCTCGGTGGTCCTGTTCTGCGCGTGGGGCCTGGGGATCGTCCTGGGCATCCTGGCGCTGATCTTCGGCATCGTGGGCCGCGGGAAGGTCCGGCGGGGCGAGGCGAACAACCACGGCATGGCCCTGGCCGGGATCATCCTGGGCGCGGTGGGAATCGTGGTGAGCGGTGCGTTCCTGGCGTTCCTGATATGGACGGTGGTGACGGAGCAGGGCCGGGACAACTACGAGGACGAGTACGGCCACGACCCGTTCGACACGTCCCTGGTGCTTCCCCGCGCCTGACCCACCGCGCCTCCGCCTTGCCGGGTGGGTGCCCCGCCGGCCGCGAGGAGCGAGCCCGGAGGGGCGCCGCCCCGGTTCCGTTGTGCCCACAACGGGGGGCAGGGCCCGTCAGGGGTGGCGGAGGGTCGTGCGGGCCCGCATGAGGGCGAAGCCGAGGAGGTTCAGGCCCCGCCAGTGCGCGGGGGACTCCGCGCGGGGATCGTCGGCGGCCAGGCCGATGCCCCACACCCGGTCCACCGGGCTCGCCTCCACCAGCACCCGGTCGCCCGTCGACAGCAGGAACGCCCGCAGCTCCGGGTCGGCGCCGAACTTGTGCTCGCTGCCCTCGACCACCACGCGGAACCGCTCCCGCTTCCACACCGTCTCGTCGAAGCCGCGCACCAGGCGGCCCGCCTTCTTGGCGAGCGCCGGGTTCGGCGCCTCGACGGCCTGACGCTCGGCGTCCGCGTCGCCGAAGAGCCGGGCCTTGGACGCCATCATCCAGTGCTCCGCCGTCGCGTAGGTGACCCCGTCGACCGTGAACGGCGAGGGCCACCACTGGCTCAGGCAGCTCGCCCCGAGCGTGCCGTCCCGCTTCGGGGTGTGGCCCCAGAAGTGCAGGAATTTCACGCGTTCACCCCTGCTGACCTGCTCGATCAGCTCGTGCACCTTCTCCATGCACGCCAGTCTGGCAGCCGCCACGGACACTCCGTACGGAGATATCGGCGCCCACCCGACACATGGTCGACCGATTCCGTCGCGTAACCAAAAGGCAACAACGGAATCCCTTGTTGCCCGGCACCTCCTCTGTCAGGATCGGCACTCAATTCGAGCCGGGACAACGGAGAGCGTCATGGGCAACTCCTTCCAGGGACTCGACCGCTTCGCGGCCGGGGCGCAGTACATCGACGGGCGGCCGCGGCCCGGCACCTCGGGGCGTGAGCACACGGTCGTCGACCCGGCGACGGGGGAGAAGGTCCTGGCGTACGCACTGGCCTCCACCGCCGACGTGGACGCCGCCGTGGCAGCCGCCCGGGCGGCGCTGCCCGGCTGGGCGGGCGCGACCCCGGGCGAGCGGTCGGACGCGATGCACCGGTTCGCCGCCCTGCTGGCCGAGCGGGCGGAGGACTTCGCCCACGCCGAGTCCCTCCAGTGCGGCAAGCCGATCAAGCTGACGCGGGAGTTCGACGTCCCCGGGACGGTCGACAACACCGCCTTCTTCGCGGGGGCCGCCCGCCACCTCCAGGGCCAGTCGGCGGGCGAGTACAGCGGTGACCACACCTCGTACGTCCGCCGCGAACCGATCGGCGTCATCGGCTCCATCGCCCCCTGGAACTACCCCCTCCAGATGGCCGCCTGGAAGGTCCTCCCGGCCATCGCCGCGGGCAACACCATCGTGCTCAAGCCCGCCGAGCTGACTCCCCTGACGTCCCTGATGTTCGCGCGGGCCGCCACCGACGCGGGCATCCCCGACGGCGTCGTCAATATCGTCACCGGCGCCGGCAAGGACGCCGGCGAGCACCTCGTCGGCCACCCCGACGTGGCGATGACGTCGTTCACCGGGTCCACCGCCGTCGGCAGGCGCGTCGCCGAGATCGCCACCGCCACCGTCAAGCGACTGCACCTGGAGCTCGGCGGCAAGGCCCCGTTCGTCGTCTTCGACGACGCCGACCCGGAGGCCGCCGCGCACGGCGCGGTCGCCGGCGCCCTGATCAACACCGGCCAGGACTGCACCGCCGCCACCCGCGCGTACGTCCAGCGCCCGCTGTACGACGCGTTCGTCGAGCGGGTCGCCGACCTGATGGCGAGCGTGCGCCTCGGTGACCCCTTCGACGAGAGCACCGACCTCGGCCCGCTCATCAGCCACGCCCAGCGCGACCGGGTCGCCGCCTTCGTCGACCGCGCCCGCGCCTACGCCACGGTCGTCACCGGCGGTAGCGCGCCGCGCGGCCCCGGCGCCCACTACCGGCCGACGCTGATCACCGGCGCCCCCCAGGACAGCGAGATCGTGCAGGCCGAGATCTTCGGACCGGTCCTGGTGGTGCTGCCGTTCGACAGCGACGAGGAGGGCCTGGCCCTGGCCAACGACACCCCCTACGGCCTGGCCGCCTCGGCCTGGACCCGTGACGTGTACCGCGCCGGGCGCGCCACCCGCGAGATCAAGGCGGGCTGCGTGTGGATCAACGACCACATCCCGATCATCAGCGAGATGCCGCACGGCGGCTACAAGGCGTCCGGCTTCGGAAAGGACATGTCAACCTACTCCTTCGAGGAGTACACGCAGGTCAAGCACGTGATGTACGACAACACGGCGGTCGCCCGGAAGGACTGGCACCGCACGATCTTCGGGGACCGATAGCAGCGAGAGCGCCGGGCCGCCCGACCAGCGGCCGCCGCCACACCACCCGAAAGGCACAGCGCATGGAGCAGTACCAGCCCGACAGCCTCTCCGCGGCACAGCTCGCCGCGATGCGGCGCAGTCTCACGAACGGCAGGGGTGCCCTCACCCGCCGTTCCATGCTGCGCGCCACGGGCGTCGGCGCGCTCACGCTCGGCGGTCTCGCCGGCCTGAGCGCCTGTGGGATCCCGCCCGCCGCACGGGAGGGCGACGGCCCCGCCTCCACCGATTTCTCGGCCCGGGAGAAGCGGCTCAGCTTCTCCAACTGGACGCAGTACATCGACATCAGCGACGACGAGAAGCGGCGTCCGTCCCTGGAGGCGTTCACCAAGCGCACCGGCATCACGGTCACGTACACCGAGGACATCAACGACAACGTCGAGTTCTTCGGCAAGATCAAGCCGCAGCTCGCCGCGGGTCAGGACACCGGCCGCGACCTGATCTGCGTCACGGACTGGCTGGCCGCCCGGATCATCCGCCTGGGCTGGGCGCAGAAGCTCGACCAGTCGAACCTCCCCAACGCGTACGCCAACCTGTCCTCCCAGTTCCGCCGCCCCGACTGGGACCCCGGCCGCGCCCACTCGTACCCCTGGACCGGCATCTCCACGGTCATCGCGTACAACAGCAAGGCCACCGGCGGCCGCAAGGTCGACTCCGTCAGCCAGCTCCTGGACGACCCCAAACTGAAGGGCCGGGTCGCGTTCCTGTCCGAGATGCGCGACTCGGTCGGCATGACCCTGATCGACATGGGCAAGGACCCGGGCAAGTTCACCGACGCCGACTTCGACGCGGCCGTGGGCCGCCTCCAGAAGGGCGTCGACACCCAGCAGATCCGCCGGTTCACCGGCAACGACTACACCGGCGACCTCAACAAGGGCGACATCGCCGCCTGTCTCGCCTGGGCCGGTGACGTCATCCAGCTCCAGGCGGACAACCCCGACATCAAGTTCGCGATCCCGAACGCCGGTTACATCACCTCCAGCGACAACCTCCTGGTCCCCGCCAGGGCCCGGCACAAGGCCAACGCCGAGAAGCTCATCGACTACTACTACGAGCTGCCGGTCGCCGCCCGGCTCGCCGCGTACATCAACTACGTCTGCCCCGTCGAGGGCGTCCGCGAGGAACTCGCCGCGATCGACCCCGCCCTGGCGTCGAACACGCTGATCCTCCCGGACAAGGCGATGGCCGCGAAGTCCCGCGCCTTCCGCTCCCTGAGCAGCGCGGAGGAGACGGCGTACGAGGAGAAGTTCGCCAAGCTCATCGGCGCCTGAGCCACCGCCCTCGCCCACCCCTCGACACCCCCTGGGATCGCGAACCCATGACTGACAGCACGAACACCGGTGGCGACGTCCGTCTCTCCGGCATCAGCAAGACCTACGGCTCCTTCACCGCCGTCCACCCCCTCGACCTGACCGTCCCGCAGGGTTCCTTCTTCGCCCTCCTCGGCGCCTCCGGCTGCGGCAAGACCACCACCCTGCGCATGATCGCCGGACTGGAGGAGCCCTCCACGGGCACCGTCTTCCTGGGCGACAGGGACGTCACGGACCTGCCCCCGTACAAGAGGCCCGTCAACACCGTCTTCCAGTCGTACGCCCTCTTCCCGCACCTGGACATCTACGAGAACATCGCCTTCGGCCTCCGCCGGCGCGGCGTCACATCGGTGAAGAAGCAGGTCGGCGAGATGCTCGACCTGGTGCAGCTCGGTGACAAGGCGCGCCACAAGCCGCACCAGCTCTCCGGCGGCCAGCAGCAGCGCGTCGCCGTCGCCCGCGCGCTGATCAACCACCCCCAGGTGCTCCTCCTCGACGAGCCGCTCGGCGCCCTCGACCTCAAGCTGCGCCGCCAGATGCAGCTCGAGCTCAAGCGCATCCAGACCGAGGTCGGCATCACCTTCGTCCACGTCACCCACGACCAGGAGGAGGCCATGACCATGGCCGACACGGTCGCGGTGATGAACGGCGGCCGGGTCGAGCAGCTCGGCGCGCCCGCCGACCTCTACGACAACCCGCGCACCACCTTCGTCGCCAACTTCCTCGGCACGTCCAACCTGATCGAGGCCGAGGTCGTCGAGGCCGCCTCGGACGTCGTCGTCACGGCCGGCGGCGGCACGCTGCGGCTGCCCGCCGACCGGTGCGCGGCCCCGACCACGAGCGGCGGCAAGCTGCTGGTGGGCATCCGCCCGGAGAAGATCGCGCTCGCGCACGCCGACGACGCGGGCACGATCGCCGACGGGCGCAACAGGGTCACCGGCCGGATCGTCGACGCCTCCTTCATCGGGGTCTCCACCCAGTACGTGGTGGACAGCCCGGCCGGCGCGGCCCTCCAGGTGTACGAGCAGAACGTCGAGCGCGACTCCCGCCTCGCCCCCGGCGCCGAGGTCGTCCTGCACTGGAACCCGGCGCACACCTTCGGCCTGGACGCGGCGCAGTCCATGCTCGCGGGGACCGTGGACGACGCGGGCGCGGACAAGGTGGAGGACGCCGCGTGACGATCACCGACACCCCCCGGGCCCCCGAGGCCCCCGAGGCCCCCGAGGCACCACCGGCCGTGCGCAAGCCGGCCACGCGCAAGCGGCTCGTGCCCTACTGGCTGCTGCTGCCCGGCATCCTCTGGCTGCTGGTCTTCTTCGCGCTGCCGATGGTCTACCAGGCCTCCACCTCGGTGCAGACCGGCTCCCTGGAGCAGGGCTTCCAGGTGACCTGGCACTTCCAGACCTACTGGGAGGCCTTCACCGAGTACTGGCCGCAGTTCGTCCGGTCCCTGCTGTACGCCGGCACCGCCACGGTCATGTGCCTGCTGCTGGGCTACCCGCTCGCGTACCTGATCGCCTTCAAGGCGGGCCGCTGGCGCAACCTGCTGCTGGTCCTCGTCATCGCGCCGTTCTTCACCAGCTTCCTCATCCGTACGCTGGCCTGGAAGACGATCCTCGCGGACGGCGGCGCCGTCGTCGGCGCGCTGGACGCCCTGCACGTCCTGGACGTCACCGGCTGGCTGGGCTGGACCCAGGGGGACCGCGTCCTGGCCACGCCCATGGCGGTCGTCTGCGGCCTCACGTACAACTTCCTGCCGTTCATGATCCTGCCGCTGTACACCTCGCTGGAGCGGATCGACGGACGGCTGCACGAGGCGGCCAAGGACCTGTACGCCTCCCCGGCGACCACCTTCCGCAAGGTGACGTTCCCGCTGTCCATGCCGGGCGTCGTGTCGGGCACGCTGCTGACCTTCATCCCGGCGAGCGGCGACTACGTCAACGCCGAACTGCTCGGCTCGACCGACACCAAGATGGTCGGCAACGTCATCCAGTCGCAGTTCCTCCGGGTGCTGGACTACCCGACGGCGGCCGCGCTGTCCTTCATCCTGATGGCCATCGTGCTGATCATGGTCACCGTCTACATCCGCCGGGCCGGAACGGAGGACCTCGTCTGATGCGCTGGCTCCGCAAGAACCTCGTCGTCGTCGCGGGTCTGCTGACCCTCGCCTACATGCTCCTGCCGAACGTCGTCGTCATGGTGTTCTCGTTCAACAAGCCGGCGGGACGCTTCAACTACTCCTGGCGGGAGTTCTCCACCGACGCCTGGCAGGACCCGTGCGGAGTGGCCGACCTGTGCGGCTCGCTCGCGCTGTCGCTCCAGATCGCCGCCTGGGCGACGCTCGGCGCCACCGCCCTCGGCACCATGATCGCCTTCGCGCTGGTCCGCTACCGCTTCCGGGCGCGCGGCGCGATCAACTCGCTGATCTTCCTGCCGATGGCCATGCCCGAGGTCGTCATGGCCGCGTCCCTGCTCACGCTGTTCCTGAACATGGGCGCCCGGCTCGGCTTCTGGACGGTCCTCATCGCGCACATCATGTTCTGTCTGAGCTTCGTCGTGACGGCGGTCAAGGCCCGGGTCATGTCCATGGACCCCCGCCTGGAGGAGGCCGCCAGGGACCTGTACGCGGGGCCCGTGCAGACCTTCCTCAGGGTCACCCTGCCCATCGCCGCCCCCGGTATCGCGGCCGGCGCGCTCCTCGCCTTCGCGCTGTCGTTCGACGACTTCATCATCACCAACTTCAACGCGGGCTCGACCGTCACCTTCCCCATGTTCGTGTGGGGTTCGGCGCAGCGCGGCACGCCCGTCCAGATCAACGTCATCGGTACGGCGATGTTCGTCATCGCGGTCCTGGTGGTCGTCGTCGGCCAGGTCGCGGCCGGCCGGCGCAAGCGTACGCACGTCTCATGAGTCATTGAGGGAGTTGGAAGCCATGGCCCCAGGTGCCATGCGTAGTGCCGCACGATCACTCTCGGACGCCCAGCCCGTCCCCTTCTGGCTGGAAGACCCCGGCAAGCCCGGCGCGCTGCCCGCCCTCACCGGCACCGAGCACTGTGACCTGCTCGTCGTCGGCGGCGGCTACAGCGGACTGTGGACCGCGCTTCTCGCCAAGGAGCGGGACCCCGGACGGGACGTCGTGCTCATCGAGGGCCGGGAGGCGGGCTGGGCCGCCTCCGGCCGCAACGGCGGCTTCTGCGCCGCCTCCCTCACCCACGGCTTCGGCAACGGCCTCGCCCGCTGGCCGGACGAGCTGGCCACGCTGGAGGACATGGGGATCCGGAACCTCGACGCCATCGAGGCGGCCGTCGCAGCCCACGGCATCGACTGCGACTTCGAGCGCACCGGCGAGATCGACGTCGCCACGGAACCCCACCAGGTGGAGGAGCTGCGCGAGGTGTACGAGCAGGCCGGCCGCCTCGGTCTCGCCGGCCACCTGGAGCTCCTCGACCGGGACGCCGTGCGCGCCCAGGTCGACTCGCCCACCTTCCTGGGCGGGCTGTGGGACCGGCGTGGCGTCGCCATGCTCCACCCGGCCAAGCTGGCGTGGGGCCTCAAGCGGGCCTGCGTCGACCTGGGCGTGCGCGTGTACGAGAACACCCGGGGCCTGGAACTCGCCAGGGCGGGCGCCGGGATGGCGGTGCGCACGCCCTACGGACGGGTCCTCGCCCGAAGGGTCGCCCTCGGCACCAACGTCTTCCCGTCCCTGGTCAAGCGGGTCCGCGCCTATACGGTGCCGGTCTACGACTACGCGCTGATGACCGAGCCGCTGACGGACGGACAGCTCGACGCCATCGGCTGGAAGAACCGCCAGGGGCTCGGCGACAGCGCCAACCAGTTCCACTACTTCCGGCTCTCCGCCGACAACCGCATCCTGTGGGGCGGTTACGACGCCATCTACCCGTTCGGCGGGCGCGTCAGCCCCGAGCGCGACGACCGTCCCGAGACGTACCTCAAGCTCGCCGAGCACTTCTTCACCTGCTTCCCGCAGTTGGAGGGCCTCCGGTTCAGCCACGCCTGGGGCGGCGCCATCGACACCTGTTCCCGGTTCTCGGCGTTCTTCGGCACCGCCCACGCGGGGCGGGTCGCGTACGCGGCGGGCTTCACGGGCCTCGGCGTGGGCGCGACCCGGTTCGGCGCGGACGTGATGCTCGACCTGCTGGCGGGCGAGCGGACCGAGCGCACCGAGCTGGAGATGGTGCGCACCAAGCCGCTGCCGTTCCCGCCGGAGCCGATCGCCTGGGCGGGCATCGGGCTCACCAAGTGGTCGCTGGCCCGGGCCGACGCCCGGGGCGGCCGCCGGAACCTGTGGTTGAAGGCGATGGACCGCCTGGGGCTCGGCTTCGACAGCTGACAGCCGACGGCTGACAGTCGACGGCTCGGGCCGCTCCGACGGCTCGGGCGGCTCCGACGGCTCGGGCCGCTCCGACGGCTCGGGCGGCTCCGACCGCTCCGGCCGCCGGCCGTGCGGTCGCCGTCCGGCCCTGTGCGCCGGGTGTGCGCCCCCGTTCCCGGTTTCACCACCCTGGTGCGGGCCGTTCCTGCGTAATGATCCGCATCCGCCCGCGTCCCTCCACGTGAACGCTCTGTCCGAAGGGCAGGCACGGAACGGACGCGAAAGGCGGCGGGCGATGACAGGTACGGGGGCCAGGGCCGCGGTGCAATGGCTGGCAGCGGTGGCGCCGGACCCCGACGCCTGCCGGTGGGCCTGGGAGCGCAGCATCCTCGGGGTGGCGCTCCTGCCCGCCGGCAGGCACTGGGACGTGCTGATCACCCCGGCCGAGCTCGGCCTCGCCACCCTCGACGTGATGAGCCGGCTCGTCGGCCGGCCCGGCCCGGTGCTGGCCGACGTGGGCGACGCGCGCCTGGGCTTCTTCGTACCCGTGGGCACCGCCGCGCGCTGGGTCGGCACCGGGACGCGGGCGGCCGGCCACGGCACCTGGATCGCCGTCCCGCACCCGGGCCGGGTGACGGGCGGGGCGCGCTGGCTGGTGGTGCCCGACGGCAGCGGCACCCTCAACGACCCCGCGCTGCTGGAGCGGGCGATGCACGAGGCGGCCGCTCACCTGGTACGGCGTCAGGCAGGCTGAACCCGACGGGCGGTGCGGTGCCGGAGACCTTGACAACCCGATTGGTCTATACCAAGTTGTGCGGCGCTCCACCCGATTCCCCCACCCCCGGAGGCAGTTGTGGACCGCACCTCCCTCGGACCCGTCGCCGCGTCCGCCGCGGCGGCCCTGCTGGCCCTCGGCGGGCTCACCGCCACCGCACCCCCCGCCACCGCCGCGCCCGCCCCCGCCGCCGCCGCCGACACCGAACTGGCGCGCAACGGCGGCTTCGAGGCGGGCCTCGACGGCTGGAACTGCACGGCGGGCAGCGGTGCCGTCGTCGCCTCACCGGTGCACGGCGGCACCGGGGCCCTCCGGGCCACCCCGTCCGGCGCCGACAACGCCCGGTGCTCGCAGACGATCGCCGTCCAGCCGGACTCCGCGTACACGCTCAGCGGCTGGGTGCGCGGGAGCCACGTCTACCTGGGCGCCACCGGCACCGGCACGAGCGACGTCTCCACCTGGACCGCGTCCGCGCCCGACTGGCAGCGTCTGACCACCACCTTCCGCACCGGCCCGGGCACCCGCTCGGTCACCGTGCACACCCACGGCTGGTACGGGACCGGCGCCTACCACGCGGACGACGTCTCCCTGCTGGGGCCGGGCGGCGATCCCGTCCAGGTCCCGGCCGCGCCCACGGGCCTGACCGCCGGCACCCCGGCCTCGACCGCCGTGCCGCTCACCTGGTCCCCCGTCAGCGGCGCGACCGCCTACCACGTCTACCGCGGCGGAGTCAGGGCCCTCACGGTGACCGGCACCTCGGCCACCGTCACCGGGCTCACGCCCGCGACCCCGTACGCCTTCCAGGTGACGGCCGCCAACGCCGCGGGCGAGTCCGCCCGCTCGGCCACCGTCACCGCCACGACCGCGCCGGGCGGCACCACCCCGCCCGGCCAGGGCCTGCCCGCCCACGCCCTCGTCGGCTACCTGCACGCGAGCTTCGCCAACGGCTCCGGCTACACCCGGATGGCCGACGTCCCCGACTCCTGGGACGTCATCGACCTCGCCTTCGGCGAACCGACCTCCGTGACCTCCGGCGACATCCGCTTCCGCCTCTGCCCGGTCGCCGAGTGCCCGAACGCCGAGCCGGCCGCCGACTTCAAGGCCGCCATCAGGGCGAAGCAGGCCGCGGGCAAGAAGGTGCTGATCTCGATCGGCGGCCAGAACGGCCAGGTCCAGCTCTCCACCACCGCCGCCCGGGACGCCTTCGTCTCCTCCGTCTCAGGGATCATCGACGAGTACGGCCTCGACGGCCTCGACATCGACTTCGAGGGCCACTCGCTGTCGCTGAACACCGGCGACACCGACTTCCGCAACCCCACCACCCCGGTCGTCGTCCACCTGATCTCGGCGCTGCGGACGCTCAAGGCGAAGTACGGCCCCGGCTTCGTGCTGACCATGGCGCCCGAGACCTTTTTCGTGCAACTGGGGTACCAGTTCTACGGTTCGGGCCCCTGGGGCGGCCAGGACCCCCGCGCCGGCGCCTACCTGCCCGTCATCCACGCCCTGCGCGACGACCTGACCCTGCTCCATGTCCAGAACTACAACTCGGGGCCGATCATGGGTCTGGACGGCCAGTACCACTCCATGGGCACCGCCGACTTCCCCATCGCCATGACCGACATGCTCCTCACCGGCTTCCCGGTGGCGGGCGACGCGGACCGGTTCTTCCCGGCCCTCCGGCCCGAGCAGGTCGCCCTCGGCCTCCCGGCCTCCCCGCAGGCGGGCAACGGCCACATCGCGCCCGCCGAGGTGACCAGGGCGCTGGACTGCCTCACGCGCACGGTCGGCTGCGGCGCGTACCGGACCCACGGGGCCTGGCCCGGCCTGCGCGGACTGATGACCTGGTCGGTCAACTGGGACCGGTTCGGCGGCGGGGAGTTCGCCAGGAACTTCGACGCGTACCGATGGAGCTGAACAGGCACACGCTGGCCACCACGTCCAGCGGCCAGTGGTAGCCGCGCAGCACCAGTCCGATGCCCGTCGCCACCGTGAGCAGCACGGCGACGGGCATCAGGCGCCGGTGCACCAGCAGGGCCGCGCCGCAGTACGCCACCAGGGCGGTCGCGGTGTGCCCGGACGGGTAGTAGCCGGTCGCGTCGGTGAGCGGTCCGGGCCGGTCCACGAGCAGTTTCAGCGGGACGACCAGGATCGGTACCAGCGCCATGGCCAGCCCCGCGTACAGCGCCTGGACCCGCCGGCCGCGCCACACCGCGTACGCGGCCGCGGCGGCGAGCACGGGCAGGGCGACCGGCATGCCGCCGAGTTCGGCCAGCAGTTCGGCCAGGGGAGTGGGAGCGCGGCCGATCAGGGCGTGGCCGAGCCGCTCGTCCAGGCGGGCGAGCGGCCCGTGGACCAGGACCTGCCAGGTGAGGACGGCGAAGAGGGCCAGGAGCCCGGCGCGGAGGAGGAGAGCCGGCCGCCCCGGAACAGGGGGGGTGGTTCCGGGGCGGCCGGCAGGACCGGTGCGCCGCGCGCCCCGGGGGGTGTGGGGCGGGCGACCGTCCGATCGGTGAGGAGATCCGGAGCCAGAAGCTCCGGTGGTGTGCGCGAAGGCACGGCCAGGACGAGGCTGGGGAGGCTCCGTCCCGCAGTCGTCCGCGGTTCCCCGCGGACGGGGTGTTTCTCTCATCTGCAGAAACCGTACGGCAGGAAACGGGGGGACCGACAGCCGGATCTCCATCCCGCCATCGGCCCCCCACGGGTTCTTCACATACGGTCGCGCTGCGTCATGCCCGGGCTCACGCCTGGGCGCGCACGCGCGCTCAGATGGCGGCGAACGCGCTCTCGATGACGTCGAGGCCCTCGTTGAGCAGGTCCTCGCCGATCACCAGCGGCGGCAGGAAGCGCAGCACGTTGCCGTAGGTGCCACAGGTCAGGACCAGGACGCCCTCGGCGTGGCAGGCCTTGGCGAGCGCGCCCGCGGCCTCCGGGTTCGGCTCCTTGGTCGCCGGGTCCTTGACCAGCTCGATCGCGATCATGGCACCGCGGCCGCGGATGTCGCCGATGATCTCGTACTTCTCCTGCATGGCAGCGAGGCGGCCCTTCATGACCTCCTCGATGCGCTTGGCCTTGCCGTTGAGGTCGAGCTCCTTCATCGTCTCGATCGCGCCCAGCGCGCCGGCGCAGGCCACCGGGTTGCCGCCGTAGGTGCCGCCCAGGCCACCGCCGTGCACGGAGTCCATGATCTCGGCGCGGCCGGTGACGGCGGCGAGCGGCAGACCGCCCGCGATGCCCTTGGCGGTGGTGATCAGGTCCGGGACGACGCCCTCGTCCTCGCACGCGAACCACTGGCCGGTGCGGCAGAAGCCCGACTGGATCTCGTCCGCGACGAAGACGATGCCGTTGTCGTTGGAGAACTTCTGGATCGCCGGCAGGAAGCCCTTGGCCGGCTCGATGAAGCCGCCCTCACCGAGCACCGGCTCGATGATGATCGCGGCGACGTTCTCGGCACCGATCTGCTTGGTGATCTGGTCGATCGCCTGGGCGGCGGCCTCGGGGCCGCAGTTCTCGGGCCCGGTCGGCCAGCGGTAGCCGTAGGCCACCGGCACGCGGTAGACCTCGGGCGCGAACGGGCCGAAGCCGTGCTTGTACGGCATGTTCTTGGCGGTCAGCGCCATCGTGAGGTTCGTACGGCCGTGGTAGCCGTGGTCGAAGACGACGACGGCCTGGCGCTTGGTGTACGACCGGGCGATCTTGACCGCGTTCTCGACGGCCTCGGCGCCGCTGTTGAACAGCGCGGACTTCTTGGCGTGGTCGCCCGGGGTCAGCTCGGCCAGCGCCTCGCAGACCTCGACGTACCCCTCGTACGGGGTGACCATGAAACAGGTGTGGGTGAACTGCTCCAGCTGGGCGCTCGCCCGGCGCACGACGGCCTCGGCGGAGGCGCCCACGGAGGTCACGGCGATACCGGAACCGAAGTCGATCAGGCGGTTGCCGTCGACGTCCTCGATCACGCCGCCGCCGGCGCGGGTCGTGAAGACCGGCAGCACGGAGCCCACGCCGCCCGCGACCGCGGACAGACGGCGGGCCTGAAGCTCCTGCGACTTCGGGCCGGGGATGGCGGTGACGACGCGGCGCTCCTGCGGGATTTCGGTCATGCGGGGCTCCTGGGGTGGGGTCTTTCGGACGCTACTTCTCTTTCTTCCGCAGGCTAGGCGGGGTGGAGGGGGGTGGGCATGCTCCGTTCGGGAGTGGTCGGGCCCGTGTCCTTGTCCGGGACGGACATAGCCGCCCCCGGCGGCCCGCCGCTCCGGAGTTGTCCACAGGTCGGTGAACCGCCGGGACCGGACGGCTAGATTGACGGGGGCACAGACATGCGGGACCTGGCTGGTCAGGGGGCAGGGGTTCGATGGACACCGACGGTACGTACGAGGCACGGCGGGGCCACGTGGCGAAGCCGCCCGTTCCGCCGCCGCCCCGGCACGCCCCGGCACCCGCCGGGGGCGGCACCGCCCAGTGGCTGCGCACGCCCCGGCCCCCGGCCGAGCCCGGCGTGTGGCGGTTCGGGCACCGCCCGCGCCCGGCGGAGGAGCCGGAGGCGGTGCCCGCCCGGCGGCTGTTCGCCGGCGCCCTGATCGCGCTGCTCAGCGGCTGGCTGCTGTGGTCGCTGCTCTGGAACGGGTACCTGGGCTACTACTGGCTCTGGCCGCTGCTGGCGTTCACCCCCGACGAGTGGCGCTCGGAGCCGGACACCTGGGCCGCGGCCAGCTATGTGTACTACGCCCTCGTCGGCGGTGGCCTCCTGGTGTTCTTCGCCCGCGTCGGGCACGTCCCCGAGATCTGGCGCCGGTACGCGGGGAAGAAGGACGCCCCGCCCCCGCCGCCGCCCCCGGACGCGGACCCCGCCGACTGGCCCGAGCTGCGGGAGGCCGGGCTCACCGACGCGGCGGCCCGGCTCGCCGAGGCCACCCGGTCCGGTGCCCTGCGGGACGTGGACTACGCCCGCATCCGGCGGGCCTGGCAGGGCGTGCGGACCCATCCGGACCGGCTCGCCGCCTTCACCGACGCCGTGCGGGCCCACGGCCCGGCCGCCTGCGCGCACCCCTCGGGCGTCCGGGACCTGCCGGTCCGCACCGCCGCGCACGACCTGGCCACCGCCCAGGTGCGGATCGGCACCGCGGCCGACCACCCGCGCAACCCGTACGCCCGCCGGACGACCGGGGTCGCCCTGGAGCCCGCCGTGCTCGGCACCTCGCTGCTGGCGGTCGGGCCCGCCGGGTCGGGCAAGACGGTCCGGCTGGTCCGCCCGGTGGTGGAGTCCCTGTGCCTCCAGGCCCTCGCCAATCGCGCCGCCGTGGTCGCCGTGACCGCGCACGGCTCGGCCCTCGCCCCCGACCAGGCCTTCGACGTGATCGTCTCCGTGGGGCGCCCGGACTCCACGCACGACCTGGACCTCTACGGCGGGGCGGACGACCCCGACGAGGCCGCCCGGATGCTGGCCGAGGCCCTCGTGGGCGACCTCGTCCCCGACAGCCGCCGCGCCGCCACCGCGGTCGCCCAGCTCATCGGCCCCTACCGCGCGGCGCACGGCCACTTCCCCGCCGTGCCGGAGCTGCGGGAGCTGCTGGGCGGGGCGCCCGGGGCGCTGGCCGAGCTGCGCGCGGCCGTGTCCGGCGACCCGGCGCAGCTCCGCGAGCTGGACGCCCGGGAGCGGCAGGCCGAGCGGGGCGACGACATCGGGGTGCTGCTGGCGGAGCGGATCGCGTTCCTGGACCGGCCCGCGTTCGCCCGGTTCTTCCGCACCGACGCGGAGGGGCGCCGGTTGTCGCTGCGGGCCGTGGAGCACCCGCTGCGGGTGCGCGTCGACCTGCCGGAGCGCGGGCACGCCGAGGCGTCCCGGATCGTGGCGCGGCTGCTGCTGGCGCAGTTCACCGAGGCCGCGCTGGGCCGGGCGGACCGGTCGCTCTTCGCCTGTCTGGTCCTGGACGACGCCACGTACACGGTGACCGCCGACTCCGTGCGTGCCGTCCAGCGGCTGCGCTCGGCGCACGCGGGCGTCGTGCTGGCGCTGCGAACCCTGGAGGACGTGCCGGAGGCGCTGCGCGGGCCGCTGCTCGGCGCGGTGGGGTGCAGGATGGCGTTCGCCGGGATCGCCCCCTGGGACGGCGGGCGGTTCGCCGAGACCTGGGGCACCGAATGGGTGCAGACGCGTGACGTGACCAACCGGCAGATCATCTCCGACGAGCCGCTCACCAAGGCCCTGCACTTCCTGCGCCGCCTGGTCACCGGCAAGGCGGCCACGGCCGAGGCGGTGACGGTGCGGGAGGTCGAGCGGCAGCGCTGGTCGGCCTCCGACCTCGCGCACGCGGTGCCGCCCGGGCATGCCGTACTGTCCCTGACGGGCGTACGGGGGGAACATGTCCCTCCGCTTCTGGTCGACCTGCGGACCTGAGCCGCCCCCGAGGGGGCCTGACGTGACATGACAACCTGGCAGACTTGAAGGGTGTCGTTCATACGGGACGGCGAAGTTCCCCCGTACCTCGTCCGTGCGCCCTCCGCGCGTCCCCTCCCGAAAGACCGACGGTCATCGCCATGCCGCTCACGCTCGCCTCGCTCGTCCAGCACTCGGCGCTGAAACTCACCGTCCGCGCCGGGGAGGACCGCCTCGACACGCCCGTGCGCTGGGCGCACGTCAGCGAGCTCGCCGACCCGGTTCCGTACATGGAGGGCGGTGAGCTGCTCATGGTCACCGCGATGAAGCTGGACGCGGAGAACCCCGAGGCCATGCGCCGCTACATCAAGCGGCTCTCCGAGGCCGGGGTGGTCGGGCTCGGCTTCGCGGTGGGCGTCAACTACGACGAGACCCCGCAGGCGCTGGTGGACGCCGCCCGCGAGGAGGGCCTGCCGCTGCTGGAGGTCCCGCGCCGCACCCCGTTCCTCGCCATCTCCAAGGCGGTCTCGGCGGCGGTCGCCGCGGACCAGTACCGGGCCGTGACGGCCGGGTTCGAGGCGCAGCGGGAGATGACCCGGGCCGCCCTCGCCGAGGGTCCGGCCGCGGTGGTGACCCGGCTGGCCGCCCACGTGGACGGCTGGGCCGCGCTCTACGACGCCTCCGGCGCCGTACTGGCTGCGGCGCCCGAGTGGGCGGCGCGCCGGGCGGCACGGCTCATTCCTGACGTGCAGCGGCTCCGGGAACGGGCCGCGCCCGCGAGCGCGGTGGTCGGCGGCACCGACGACCGGGTCGAACTCCAGTCGCTCGGCAGCGGGCGGCGGGTGCGCGGCGCGCTGGCCGTGGGCACGGGCGCCCCGCTCGGCACGGCGGAACGTTACGCCGTCCATTCGGCCATTGCGCTGCTGACGCTCACCACCGAGCGGTCCCGCTCGCTCCAGGCGGCCGAGCAGCGGCTCGGCGCGGCGGTGCTGCGCATGATGCTGTCCGGTGAGCCCGACCACGCCAGGGCGGTGGCCGGCGACCTGTACGGAGGGCTGCTGGACGCCCCGTTCCGGCTGCTGATCGCCGAAGCCGCGACGGCGGAGCGGGACCCGGCCGCCGAGGCGCCGCTGCCCGCGCTCGCCGAGACCCTGGAGGCGGCGGCCGCGCGTACCGGCGAGGCGGTCCTGACCGTGCCGGAGGGGGAGGAGCGGCTGGTGGTGCTGGCCGGGGACGGGGGTGCCGTGGCCGGGGCGTGCGAGGGGTACGCGGAGAAGGAGGCCGAGGAGGCGGGCGTGGTGATAGGCCTGTCGGCCCCGGCCGGCCCCATCGCGGCCGCCGCCGCGTACAAGCAGGCCGAGCAGGCCCTGTCCGTGGCCCGCCGGCGCGGCCGTGCCCTGGTCGAGCACGAGGAGCTGGCGGCCGGCTCGGTCCTGCCGCTGCTCGCGGACGACGCCGTGCGCGCCTTCGCCGACGGCCTGCTCCGCGCCCTGTACGAGCACGACGCGACCGGCCGCGGCGACCTGGTCGCCTCCCTGCGCGCCTGGCTCTCCCGCCACGGACAGTGGGACGCGGCGGCGGCCGACCTGGGCGTCCACCGGCACACGCTGCGCTACCGGATGCGCCGCGTCGAGGAGATCCTGGGCCGCTCACTGGACGACCCGGACGTCCGTATGGAGCTGTGGCTGGCCCTCAAGGCCACCGGCGACACCCCCGCCCCCTGAGCCCGGGGGCGAGGCCGGCCCATGCGGTCGCTTGTGCTGGGCGAGCGACTGCCGCGACGAGTGGGCTGGGCCGGTTCTAGGCTCAGTGCGTGAAGATCACTGTGCGGTCAGCGGTTGAGGCGGACCTGTCAGCGGTGCTGACGCTCCACAGCGAGTTGAACCCGGACGATGCCCCCTTGCCCCGGGCGTCCGCGGAGGCCATCTGGGCAGCCATATCAAGGCAACAGGGACGGACGATCCTGGTGGCCGATGCGGGCGGCACCGTGGCCGGAACGGCGGATTGCATCGTCCTCCCGAACCTCACGCGCGGCGGCCGGGCCATCCTGTTCATGGAGAACGTCGTGGTGGCCGGTTCGTTCCAGCGGCGGGGTGTCGGCCGTCGGCTGATGGAGGCCGCCGTCCGGCTCGGTGAGTCGGCCGGCTGCTACAAGGTCCAGCTCCTGGCGGCGGATGACGAGTACGTCCACACCTTCTACGAAGCGTGCGGTTTCACCTCCCAGGCCGAGGGCTTCCGCCGCTACCTCCCGCAGGCGCCTCGCCGTTGAGGCCGGCGCGACTGCATCGGCCCGGCCCCCGGCGCTGCGTCACGGTGGCCGGCCGCGTCCCGCGCGTACCGTCGACGCGGGCGTACCGTCGATGGCCGTGGCGCGGACGTTGTCGCAAAACCACCCCTTCGGCAGGGGATCCTGCCCGAAGTCGGGCAGGATCCTTGCCGTTCCGTCGAGCGGATCCATACTCTCCGGTGCATGACAAGCCGCGCCGCAGACCCGAACCCCGCCAGTCCCTCCAGCCCCTCCGGCCCCGCCCTCGACGGGCCCGCCGCCCCCGCCCCCGGCGCCCCCGAGGACGGCCGCCCCAAGGCGCCCGTCCGCCGCATCACCGGCGCCGTGTGGGCCGCGCTGGCGATCGTGTACGTGGTGTGGGGCTCCACCTACCTCGGCATCCGCGTCGTCGTCGAGAGCATGCCGCCCTTCCTCTCCGCCGGCGCCCGGTTCGTCGTCGCCGGTCTCCTCCTCGCCGCGCTGCTGGCCTGGCGCAAGGGCATCGGCGTGCTGCGGGTGGACGGCCGGCAGCTGGCGTCCGCCGCCACGGTCGGCCTGCTCCTGCTCCTCGGCGGCAACGGGTTCGTCGTCCTCGCCGAGACGTCCGTCCCCTCCGGCCTCGCCGCCCTGCTCGTCGCGGTCGTCCCCGCCTGGGTCGTCCTGCTGCGCACCGTGTCCGGCGACCGCCCCGGCCCCGGCGCGTACGCCGGCGTCCTCCTCGGCCTGGCCGGACTCGCCGTCCTCACCCTCCCCGGACTCAGCGGCGAGGTGCGGATCGGCGGCGTGCTCACCGTGGTCGTGGCGTCCGTCCTGTGGTCCGTCGGGTCCTTCTCCGCCTCCCGCATACCGATGCCGGCCAACCCCTTCACCGCCAGCGCCTACGAGATGGTCGCCGGCGGCCTGGGCTGCCTGCTCCTCGGCCTCCTCCGCGGGGAGCACCACGGCCTGGACCCGGCCGCCGTCTCCGCCCGCTCCTGGACCGCCTTCGGCTACCTCGTCCTGTTCGGTTCGCTGCTCGCCTTCACCGCGTACGCCTGGCTGCTCCAGTCCGCCCCGCTCTCCCTCGTCGCCACCTACGCCTACGTCAACCCCGTTGTCGCCGTCGCCCTCGGTGCCCTGATCCTCGGCGAGGCCGTGACCTGGCCCATCGCCCTCGGCGGCGCCGTGGTCGTGGCGGGGGTGTGCCTGATCGTCAGTACGGAACGGCGAAACTGATCCCCGGAACCACTCCATCCCGGACAAGCGACCGCGCGCCTGACCGGCCCTACCGTGTGAGCAGAGGAATCCCCCACCCCGCACAGCTTCGAAAGGGCCGGATCCACTCATGACTGTCACCGCCTTCTGGCTCGCCGGCCGCCAGGCCACCGGCGAGACCACCTTCGACGTCACCTCCCCGTGGGACGGCCGCACCGTCGGTCAGGTGAGCGTGCCCACCGAGGCCCAGGTCGAAGAGGCCGTGGCCGCCGCCCACGCGGTCGTCGACGAGTTCGCCGCCACCCCGGCCCACGTCCGCGCCGCCGCCCTCGACCACGTGTCGAAGCGGCTCGCCGAGCGCACCGAGGAGATCGCCCGGCTGATCTCCGCCGAGAACGGCAAGCCCATCAAGTGGGCCCGCGGCGAGGTCGGCCGCGCCGTCTCCGTCTTCCGGTTCGCCGCCGAGGAGGCCCGCCGCTTCAACGGCGGCGACGCCCAGCGCCTGGACACCGACGCCGGCGGCACCGGCCGCCTCGGCCTGACCCGCCGCTTCCCCAAGGGCGTCGTCCTCGGCATCGCGCCCTTCAACTTCCCGCTGAACCTGTGCGCCCACAAGGTCGCCCCGGCCATCGCCGTCGGCGCCCCCATCATCCTCAAGCCCGCCCCGGCCACCCCGCTCTCCGGCCTGATCCTCGGTGAGCTGCTGGCCGAGACCGACCTGCCGGCCGGTTCCTGGTCGATCCTGCCGGTGACCAACGACCGCATGCCCGCCCTGGTCAAGGACGAGCGCCTGCCGGTCATCTCCTTCACCGGCTCCGACACCGTCGGCTACGCCATCCAGGAGTCCGTGCCGCACAAGCACTGCACCCTGGAGCTGGGCGGCAACGCCGCCGCCGTCGTCCTCGGCGACTGGTCCTCCGAGGAGGACCTGGACTGGGCGGCGACCCGCATCGCCACCTTCTCCAACTACCAGGGCGGCCAGTCCTGCATCTCCGTGCAGCGCGTGATCGCCGACGCCTCCGTGTACGACCGGCTGGTCGCCAAGGTCACCGCCGCCGTCGAGGCCCAGGGCACCGGCGACCCGTCCGACGACTCCACCGACGTCGGCCCCCTGGTCAGCGAGGACGCCGCCAAGCGCGTCGAGGCCTGGGTCGACGAGGCCGTCGAGGCCGGCGCCAAGCTGCTCACCGGCGGCAAGCGCGACGGCGCCACCTACGCCCCCACCGTGCTGGAGAACCTGCCCGCCGGCACCACCCTCGCCTGCGAGGAGGTCTTCGGCCCGGTCCTCACCCTGCACAAGGTCGACGGCGAGGCCGAGGCGTTCGCCGCGGTCAACGACTCCAAGTTCGGCCTCCAGGCGGGCGTCTTCACCCACGACCTCCAGACCGCCTTCCGCGCCCACCGCGCCCTGGAGGTCGGCGGCGTGATCATCGGCGACGTCCCGTCCTACCGTGCCGACCAGATGCCGTACGGCGGCGCCAAGCAGTCCGGCGTCGGCCGCGAGGGCGTGCGGTACGCGATGGACGACTACACCTACGAGCGCGTGCTGGTCCTCACGGGCCTGGCCCTGTAACGGCACGTCACTCGTACGGCCCAGACCGGCGGCCCGAACCCACTGTGCGGGGGTTCGGGCCGCCTTCTTCGTTGTTCGCCCGGCCCGCGCAACACCGACGCCGACCGGCCGGTCTCAATTGACTACATACGTCAACTCGTACAGGGCCCCGGCGCCCGCGAATTGCTTCCGTATTCTTCCTCGACCGGCTTCCTCGGGCTTGAGGGAAACCGACCCGACAAGGCTTGCCGGCATGCCGGAGCCTCGATCCACTTCGTGCAGCGCGAGCTGCACATCGCCCCCGAATATGGGCACGAAGATGTCCAGCGTCGTCGTGCTTCCCTGGCGCATGGATACCGTGCCGCTGGTGGGGAAGAATTGGACGCCGCCCACCCTGCTCATGACGATCTCATCCTCCCCGTCGCGGTCCTGGGACGTGGCTGCGGTCAACTCAAGCAGCTTGGCGAGTTGCGACATGGAATCCTCCGGATGGCTCATATGATTCTATTGGTTGTTTCTGCGGGAAGCTCGGACCGGCCTTGTTGCTCGGGCGTGAGGGCTGTCGGCCTCAGGCGAGTGGTGCGTTCATCCTGAAGCACGCGGACTGGAGCTCGGCAGGTGTGTTCACCTGCTCGGCGAAGAGCTGGAAGTTCCGGTGCCGGATGAAGCGGTCAGGGAATCGCACAGAGCGGAATGAGGCCTGGTTCGGGTCGATCTCCGCTCTGACGAGTTCGTAGGTCGAGTCCTCTCGGACCTCGGCTGCGACCTCGGGATTGGTGATGCCCTCGAAGAACTTGCTGTGTATGCGGAATTCGTCGAACGTGGCGATGCGCAGACAAAAGCCCAGTGGAAGAGATGCTCGTCGTATCTGCCCGGTCTCGCCAAAGCGCAGGTGTGGGCCGGTCCACTCGAACGTGGCGTTGTTGCGGTCATCATCGGTTTCGATCTCGGCGATATCCGCAAGGCCCGAACGGTCGATGATGAAGAAATCCGGGAAATTGTTCGAGAACAGGGAAAGTTTGGGCGACATGATGTCCCTCGCTCCGTGAGGTGCCCGCTGGGTGCCGTGTTCCGAGGTGCGTGACCGTGGGTGTCCGTCGCGCCATCTTCATGGGCGGGTGCGGGTGTGGAATCGGGCCGCCGCTCTGCGGCACCCATATGGGCGAGAGTGATACCTCCAGCATGCGCCGCCAGGTGAGTTGACGCCAGTGTCGCGAATCGGTTGTCAATTCAATTGTGGAGGTGCGAGTAAGTTGAATGCCGTGACTTCTGTCATTTCAATTTCACCTGACCGGGTTTCGGGGGCGCGGAAATCAGAGTCCAGGATCGGTTGCCGTGCACTCCCCGTCCCGTCCTCGTGCCGGGCGAGGGCTGTCCCGGGCGACAAGGACGGGACCCGCCGGCCCCTTGCCTCGCGGGACCGGCGACGCGTGACGGGAAGCTCCGGCCGCCTTTTCGTACCCGCCGTAATCGGGTAATACGGTCGGGTAGCACCGGTCGGTAGGACCCACCGGCCGGCCGCCCCCGAACGCGGCGAGGTGAGCCCACATGTCCGGCCCCCACCACCAGCCCAAAGTCTCCGAGCGCGAGGCCCGCCAGGTCGCCGAGGCCGCCCGTGAACAGGACTGGCGCAAGCCCAGCTTCGCCAAGGAGCTGTTCCTGGGCCGCTTCCGGCTCGACCTGATCCACCCGCATCCGCTGCCCGCCACCGAGCAGGCCCAGCGGGGCGAGGAATTCCTCGCCAAGCTGCGGGACTTCTGCGAGACGAAGATCGACGGCGCCCTGATCGAGCGCGAGGCCCGCATCCCCGACGCCGTCATCGACGGCCTCAAGGAAATCGGCGCCCTCGGCATGAAGATCGACACCAAGTACGGCGGCCTCGGCCTCACCCAGGTGTACTACAACAAGGCCCTGGCCCTGGTCGGCTCGGTCAGCCCCGCCGTCGGCGCCCTGCTCTCCGCCCATCAGTCGATCGGCCTACCGCAGCCGCTCAAACAGTTCGGCACCCCCGAGCAGAAGGAGACCTACCTCCCGCGCCTCGCCCGTACCGACATCTCCGCCTTCCTGCTCACCGAGCCCGACGTGGGCTCCGACCCCGCCCGCCTGGCCACCACCGCCGTACCCGACGGCGACGACTACGTCATCGACGGCGTGAAGCTGTGGACCACCAACGGCGTGGTCGCCGACCTGATGGTCGTCATGGCCCGCGTACCGAGGTCCGAGGGGCACAAGGGCGGCATCACCGCCTTCATCGTCGAGGCCGGCTCCGAGGGCGTCACCGTCGAGAACCGCAACGCCTTCATGGGGCTGCGCGGCCTGGAGAACGGTGTCACCCGCTTCCACCGCGTCCGGGTCCCCGCCGCGAACCGCATCGGCCCCGAGGGCGCCGGACTGAAGATCGCGCTCACCACCCTCAACACCGGCCGGCTCTCCCTGCCCGCCATGTGCGTGGGCGCCGGCAAATGGTGCCTGAAGATCGCCCGCGAGTGGTCCTCCGTACGCGAGCAGTGGGGCAAGCCGGTCGCCGCCCACGAGGCGGTCGGCGCCAAGATCTCCTTCATCGCCGCCACCACCTTCGCCCTCGAAGCCGTCGTCGACCTCTCCAGCCAGATGGCCGACGAGGACCGCAACGACATCCGCATCGAAGCCGCCCTCGCCAAGCTCTACGGCTCCGAGATGGCCTGGCTCATCGCCGACGAGCTCGTCCAGATCCGCGGCGGCCGCGGCTACGAGACCGCCGAGTCCCTCGCCGCCCGGGGCGAACGGGCCGTCCCCGCCGAGCAGATGCTGCGCGACCTCCGGATCAACCGCATCTTCGAGGGCTCCACCGAGATCATGCACCTGCTGATCGCCCGCGAGGCCGTGGACGCCCACCTCGCCGTGGCGGGCGACATCATCGACCCCGACAAGACGCTGGGCGACAAGGCCAGGGCGGGCGCCCAGGCCGGCGTGTTCTACGCCCGCTGGCTGCCCAAACTCGTCACCGGCCCGGGCCAGCTCCCGGGGGCGTACGGGGACTTCCACCCCGCCGGCCACGCCGACCTGTCCACCCACCTCCGCTACGTCGAGCGCACCTCCCGCAAACTGGCCCGCTCCACCTTCTACGCCATGTCCCGCTGGCAGGGCCGCATGGAGACCAAGCAGGGCTTCCTCGGCCGGATCGTCGACATCGGCGCCGAGCTGTTCGCCATGAGCGCCGTCTGTGTACGCGCCGAACTGCTGCGCACCACCGAGGCCCACGGCCGGGAGGCCTACCAGCTCGCGGACGCCTTCTGCCGGCAGTCCCGCATCCGCGTCGAGGAGCTGTTCGGCCGCCTGTGGAACAACACCGACGACCTCGACCGCAAGGTCGTCAAGGGCGTCCTGTCGGGCACGTACGGCTGGCTGGAGGAAGGCGTCCTGGACCCCAGCGGCGACGGGGCCTGGATCGCCGACGCCACCCCCGGCCCCTCCACCCGGGAGAACGTCCACCGCCCCATCAGGTGAGCGCGCGGGTGCGGCGTGCGGTCCCCGGCGGGGGACCGCACGCCGCACCCGTGGCGGCCGCCGGCGCGGGGGCGCCGGAGACCGTCAGATGTCGATGACCCGGTACGCGATGGTGTAGACGCCGCCGGACCCCTCGAGCGAGCGGTACTGGACCTCCGCGCCCGCCTCGCTGCCGGTGGCGAGCGTCGACCCCAGCTTGTCGTCGGGGCTCGTGGTGTCGTAGTCCCACAGCGTCATGGTGCGGGCCTGCTGCTTGCCGAGGACGAGGGCCGCGTTGCCGTTCCCGTCCGTCATCGACCGCACGTAACCCGGGCCCATCGTCTGGTACTTGAGGCTTCCGGGCCACACCTTCACGGCGTTGCCGTTGGCGTCGGTGACCTTCAGGTAGGCCTCGTCGTGATCGCCCTCGCTCTGCTGGTGGCAGGTCAGCTCCAGCAGCTCGATACGGACGTAGTCGATCGGCTCGGCCTGGGCCGCGCCGGCGAACCCGGCGACGCCGGTGAGCGAGAGCAGGGCGGCCGTGGCCACTCGAGCGATTCCACGCATCATGTCGGTTCCCCCTTGGGTGTGTCGCCCCGCGTACGTCCCTGCGGGGCCGTGCCGTCCCCCGGCACGCGAACCACCATGCCCGCCCGCCCGGCCCCGATCCACGCGCGTTCCACTGAGCGGAACACGCCCGGGCAGTCCCGCGCCGGGACCGCCCGGCCGTCGCCCCACGGGCCCGTCACGGGACCGCCCGCGCCCCGTTCCCGGCCCCGTTCCCGCCCCCGGCACCGGTGAGCGCGCGGGTGATGCCGGCGGCCGTCTCGGCGACCCGGCCCGCCACCACGTCCAGCCGCTGACCCGCCTCCACCATCGCGGCCACCGCCCCCACCACGGTCCCCGCCGGGGACCGCACCGGCAGGGCGGCGCAACACACCCCCGCCACCACCTCCTCCCGGTCCAGCACCGCGCCCCCGCGCACCGGGCCGCGCAGCGCCCTGCCCAGCGCGGTGTCCAGCGCGAACGCGTCGCCGTCCCGCACCGGTACGAGCGGCTCCACGCGGCCCGGCACCGAACACACCGTCAGGGCCCGCTCCTCGCGCAGCACGGCCAGGACGACGCTGCCGCCGGTCGCCGCCCGCAGCCGGTGCAGCGGCAGGCGGCCCGCCGCGCGCAGCCCCGGGTGCGGCTGCCAGGCCTGGCCGAGCCGGTAGAGCTGGGCGCCCAGCCGGTAGCGCAGACCGCGGCGCTCGACGGCCTCCATGGCCACCAGTTGCTCCAGCAGCCGGTGCGCCGTGCTCTTGGGCACGCCGCACGCGAGCGCCAGCTCGGTCACCCCCGCCTCCTCGCCGTGCTGCCGCAAAGCCTCCAGCAGGGCGAAGGCCCCCTCCAGCACCCCTCTTCCCCGGCTCTTCGTCCGCGCGTGTACGGCTGCGTCCATGACATCCCCCCGGATGGCGTGGCCCGGCCGCGTCCCCCGAACAGCCGCGGCCCCGGCGCTTGGTGTTCCGCGGCCATGTTCCCCGGACCGGCGCGCCGGGCGAAACCGTTCCGCCGTGTCGCCCCGCATCCCGTGCCGGCGGGTCACGAGCCGGACCCCGCCCGGAGGGTCACCGCCCGGCGCCTCCGGACCGGGCGGCGCCGTCACCCGGGCCGGCGCCGTCACCGCACGTCGCCTGCTCCTGGAACACCCGCAGCGCGTCGTCGATCGGGTGGGGCAGCGGCCTCCCGGAGGAGTCCCGCTGGTTCCACCGCATCAGGTTCACCGCGACGGACATCTGGCGCTTGCCGTCGGCCCGGGTCAGGGACACCGTCCCCGCTCCCCAGGCCGTGCCGTCGTGCCCCCAGAAGGTGCCGCAGCCCGGGACGGTGACCTTGTGCAGTCCGAGGCCGTACTCGACTCTCGTGCCGTCCAGGGCGATGACCGGCACCGTGCGCTGCATCTCCGCCAGCGCGGCCCGGCCGACGATCCGGCCGTCGAGCAGCCCGGCGTAGAAGCGGTTGAGGTCCTCCATGGTCGACACCAGACCGGCGCCCATCATCACCCAGGACATGTTGTAGACGCTGTAGTCACGCGGCGGGTCGATCAGGCCGTACAGCCCCTCGTACATCCGCGGGTGCGGTCCCTCGATGCGCGGGCCGTCGGGGAACCCGGTGTGCCGCAGCCCGGCCCGCTCGATGACGTTCCGGGTGATGTACTCCCGCGCCGGGGTGCCGGTCACCCGTTCCAGGAGCTGCCCGAGGAGCTCGTAATTGGTGTTGGAGTACACCCCCGGGGAGCCTCCCGGCTCGCCGGCGGGAGGCGCCGAGAGTCCCAGCTCGATCAGCTCGGCCGGGCTGAACTCCCGGAACCGGTTGGCGTCCACGCTCTTCGCCGACGCGTCCGGCGAGGTCGGGAACCCCTGGAGGGACGGGAAGGCGTAGGGGATGTGGTCGGGGATGCCGCTGGTGTGGTTGATCAGCATCCGTACAGTGATCCTCCTGCCGCGCTCCCCGGGCACCAGCTCCGGCAGGTAGTCGCCGATCGGCCCGTCCAGCCGTATCCGGCCGCGCTCGACCTGCTGCATGACCGCGGCGGCGACGAAGGTCTTGGTGACGCTCCCGACGCGCTGCCGCATCCCGGGCGTGACGGGACGGCCGGTCCGCACGTCGGCGACCCCGGCCGCGCCGCGCCAGGTCCGGCCGGAGTCACGCACCTCGGCGAACACCCCCGGTATCCCCGCGCGGTGGACCTCCTCCAGGGCGGACTCCAGCCGGGCGGTGTCGAACGCGGCGGGGCCCGCGCCCGGGACCGGTGCGCCCCTCGTGCCACCGGAGGCGGGGACCGCCGTCACCATGCCCGCGCACACACCCAGCGCGGCCACGCCCGCGCACCACAGCATCCGTATCCTCATGGCTCCAGGTCCTTTCACGCGGCCAGGGCGCGGCGGAGGGCGGCGCCGATCTCGGCGATCTGCCGCTGGGACACATCGGCGGACAGGATCGCCTGGGACCCGTGGAAGGTGCCGGGCCACTGGTGCAGTTCGACCGGCACGCCCGCCTGGAGCAGGCGCAGCGCGTACGTGATGTCCTCGTCGCGGTTCGGGCAGAGTTCGGCGGTCGTGATGTGGGCGGGCGGCAGCCCGGAGAGGTCGGCGGCCCGCGCGGGGGCGGCGTACGGGGTCGCGGGCGCGGAGCCCAGGTAGTGCCGCCACGAGGCGCCGACCTTGGCCCGGGTCATCCAGGGCGTGTCGGTGAAGGTGCGCGCCGACCACGTCTCCTGCCGGTCGTCGAGCCCCGGCTGGTTGAGGAGCTGGAAGCGGATCGGCGGCCCCTGCTCGTCCCGCGCCCGCAGGGCCACGCCCGCGGCGATGCCGCCACCGGCGCTGTGCCCGCCGACCGCGATCCGCTCGGGGTCGACGCCGAGCTCCTCGCTGTGCGCGGCCGTCCAGAGCAGTGCGGCGTACGCGTCGTCGAAGGCGGCCGGGAAGGGGTGCTCGGGCGCCAGGCGGTAGCCCACCGAGACCACCACCGCCCCGGAGAGGGCCGCGATCCGGGCGGCCCACGGGTGCTCGGTGTCCAGGTCGCCGAAGACGCCCCCGCCGCCGTGCAGCCAGACGATGGCGCCCTGGGCCCCGTGCGGGCGGTAGACGCGCACCGGCACGTCCGGATCGGCGGGAACGGTACGGTCCACGACCTCCATGGCCGAGGTGTCCGGTGGCGGCGCCGCGGCGGCACGCTCGGCGAAGTGCTTGCGCGCGGTGACCGGGTCGTCGAGGTCGAGGTCGGGGAGGAACGGGAGGAACGCTTCGAGTTCGGGATCCATGCGAGCCATCCTCACGGCCGCCCCCGGCCGGGTCATCCGCCGTCCGTCGCGCGTTCCGCCCCGGTCACGCGCCGGACGGCGCGCCTCCGCGCTCCGGCGCGGCCCGCCACACGGGGCCGTCGACGTCGTGGTCGTCGAAGTGCCCCTCCCCCCGGGCCACTTCGGCCCCTTGTCATGGGCCACGTCCCCCACGCCGAGCACCCGCCGGCCGGCCTCCCGCACCCGCCCCCCACCCGGGCCGACCAGCAGGTGAGACGGGCGGCGGAGGGGGCGGGGCGGGCGGCAGGATGGGGGCGTGACCGTCATCGACATCCCCGGCTCCAAGTCCGTCACCGCACGCGCCCTGTTCCTGGCCGCCGCGGCCGAGGGCACCACCACGCTCGTCCGGCCGCTCGTCTCCGACGACACCGAGGGGTTCGCCGAGGGCCTCCTCGCGCTCGGGTACGACGTCCGGCGCGAGCCCGGGGCCTGGCAGGTGCGGGGCCGCCCGGCCGGGCCGGCCGCCGGCACCGCGGACGTGTACTGCCGCGACGGCGCCACCACCGCCCGGTTCCTCCCGGCGCTCGCCGCCGCCGGGCACGGCGACTTCCGGTTCGACGCCTCCGCGCAGATGCGCCGCCGCCCGCTCGGCCCGCTGACGAGCGCGCTGCGCACCCTGGGCGTGGACCTGCGCCACGAGCGGGCCGAGGGCCACCACCCGCTGCGGATCGCCGCGTCCGGGATCAAGGGCGGCGCCCTCACCCTGGACGCGGGGCAGTCGTCCCAGTACCTCACCGCCCTGCTGATGCTCGGCCCGCTCACCGCCGAGGGCCTGACGATCACCGTCACGGACCTGGTCTCGGAGCCGTACGTCGGGATCACCCTGGCGATGATGCGCTCCTTCGGCGCCCGGCCCACCCGCGAGGGCGACGTCTTCACCGTCCCGCCCACCGGCTACCGGGCCACCACGTACGCCGTCGAGCCCGACGCCTCCACCGCGAGCTACTTCTTCGCCGCCGCCGCCCTCACCGGCCGCGAGGTCACCGTCCCCGGCCTCGGCACCGGCGCCCTCCAGGGCGACCTGGGCTTCGTGGACGTCCTGCGGCGGATGGGCGCCGACGTGTCGGTCACCCCCGACGGCACCACCGTGCGCGGCACCGGCCGCCTCGGCGGGCTCACCGTCACCATGCGGGACATCTCCGACACCATGCCGACCCTCGCCGCCCTCGCCCCGTACGCCGACGGCCCCGTCCGCATCGAGGACGTCGCCAACACCCGCGTCAAGGAGTGCGACCGGCTGGAGGCGTGCGCCGACAACCTCCGGCGCATGGGCATCACCGTCACCACCGGCCCGGACTGGATCGAGATCCTGCCCGGCACGCCGCGCCCCGCCGAGATCACCACGCACGGCGACCACCGCATCGTGATGTCCTTCGCCGTCACGGGGCTGCGCACACCCGGCGTTTTCTTCGACGACCCCGGCTGCGTACGCAAGACCTTCCCGGACTTCCACACCCGCTGGAAGGAGTTCACCTCCGCGCCTTGGGGGATGCCGGGTCCGGGCGCGGCGGGGATGCGGCAAGAATGGGGGGCATGAGCGACAGCCCAGCCCCCCTCGCAGACCCGCACATCGCCTTCGACCCGGCCGGAGGCCGCCGGGACGTCGTCGTCCTCGGTTCCACCGGGTCCATCGGTACCCAGGCCATCGACCTGGTGCTGCGCAACCCCGACCGCTTCCGCGTCACCGCCCTGTCCGCCGCCGGCGGCCGGGCCGGGCTCCTCGCCGAGCAGGCGCACCGGCTGCGGGTGCGCACGGTGGCCGTGGCGCGCGAGGACGCGGTGCCCGAGCTGCGCGAGGCGCTGGAGGCCCGGTACGGCTCCGAGCCGCTGCCCGAGGTCCTCGCCGGACCGGACGCGGCCACCCAGGTGGCGGCCTCCGACTGCCACACGGTGCTCAACGGCATCACCGGCTCCATCGGCCTCGCGCCGACCCTCGCCGCCCTGGAGGCGGGCCGCACCCTGGCCCTCGCCAACAAGGAGTCGCTGATCGTCGGCGGCCCGCTGGTGAAGGCCCTCGCCAAGCCGGGCCAGATCATCCCGGTCGACTCCGAGCACGCCGCGCTCTTCCAGGCGCTCGCCGCCGGCACCCGCGCCGACGTCCGCAAGCTGGTCGTCACGGCCTCCGGCGGCCCCTTCCGCGGCCGTACGAGGGCGGAGCTGGAGCACGTCACCCGCGAGGACGCCCTGGCGCACCCCACCTGGGCCATGGGCCCGGTGATCACGGTGAACAGCGCCACGCTCGTGAACAAGGGCCTGGAGGTCATCGAGGCGCACCTGCTCTACGACATTCCCTTCGAGCGGATTGAGGTGGTGGTGCACCCGCAGTCGTATGTCCACTCGATGGTCGAGTTCACCGACGGGTCCACCCTTGCGCAGGCCACGCCGCCCGACATGCGCGGCCCCATCGCCATCGGCATCGGCTGGCCCGAGCGCGTCCCCGACGCCGCGCCCGCCTTCGACTGGTCCAAGGCCTCCACCTGGGAGTTCTTCCCGCTCGACACCGAGGCCTTCCCGTCCGTCGGGCTCGCCCGGCGCGTGGGCGAGCTGGGCGGCACCGCCCCGGCGGTGTTCAACGCGGCCAACGAGGAGTGCGTGGAGGCGTTCCTCGACGGACGGCTGCCGTTCAACGGCATCATGGACACGGTCACCGCGGTGGTCGCCGAGCACGGCGCCCCGGCCGGTGGAACGTCCCTGACCGTGCCGGACGTCCTGGAGGCGGAGACCTGGGCCCGGGCCCGGGCCCGGGAACTGACGGCGAAGGCGACCGCGGAGGCTCGCGCATGACGATTCTGTTGACGGTCCTCGGCATCGCGCTGTTCGCGGTCGGGCTGCTCTTCTCCATCGCCTGGCACGAGCTCGGCCACCTCTCCACGGCCAAGCTCTTCGGCATCCGCGTGCCCCAGTACATGGTGGGCTTCGGCCCCACCGTCTGGTCGCGGCGGAAGGGCGAGACGGAGTACGGCATCAAGGCCATCCCGGCCGGCGGCTACATCCGCATGATCGGGATGTTCCCGCCCGGTGACGACGGCCGCATAGAGGCCCGGTCCACGTCCCCGTTCCGCGGCATGATCGAGGACGCCCGCTCGGCGGCGTACGAGGAGCTCCAGCCCGGCGACGAGACCCGGCTGTTCTACACGCGCGCGCCGTGGAAGCGCGTCATCGTGATGTTCGCCGGACCCTTCATGAACCTGGTCCTGGCCGTCGCGATCTTCCTCGGCGTCTCGATGACCTTCGGCTACGCGACCCAGACGACCGAGGTCGCCGGTGTGCAGAAGTGCGTCATCGAGCAGAGCCAGAAGCGCGACACCTGCCGCAAGGGCGACCCGGTGTCGCCCGCGCACGCCGCCGGGCTCCGGAAGGGCGACCGGATCGTCGCCTTCGACGGGAAGCCGGTCGACGACTGGGGCACGCTCTCCCAGCGCATCCGCGACACCATCGGCCCCGCCGACCTCACCGTCGTCCGCGACGGCGAGGAGCTCACCCTGCGCCCCACGCTGATCAAGAACGAGGTGGTCCGGAAGGACGAGGACGGCGAGGTCGTCGAGGGCCAGTACGTGCCGGCCGGCTACCTCGGGTTCGCGGCGAAGACCGAGATCATGCCGCTCAGCTTCGGCCAGTCCGTGGACCGCATGGGCGACATGATCGAGAACGGTGTCGAGTCCATCGTCGCCCTGCCGTCCAAGATCCCCGACCTCTGGAACGCGGCCTTCGGTGACGGCGAGCGCAAGGCGGACTCCCCGGTGGGCGTGGTCGGTGCCGCGCGGATCAGCGGCGAGGTGATGAACCTGGACGTCCCCACCCAGAACATCATCGCGACCTTCCTCACGCTGCTCGCCGGGTTCAACCTGTCGCTGTTCCTCTTCAACATGCTGCCGCTGCTCCCGCTGGACGGCGGGCACATCGCCGGCGCGCTCTGGGAGTCCCTGCGACGGAACGTGGCGAAGGTCTTCCGGCGGCCCGACCCCGGACCGTTCGACGTGGCCAAGCTGATGCCGGTCGCCTACGTGGTGGCGGGGATCTTCATCTGCTTCACGCTGCTCGTCCTGGTGGCGGACATCGTCAACCCGGTGAAGATCTCCTAGTCATTTCGTAGACACGCCACAGGCGGACGCGTGAACGACGACGGCCGGACACCCCGTGGTGTCCGGCCGTGTCATGGGAGGGCTGTAATCTCGAAGCCGGAGCCCGCCGATCTCGGGACCTCGATCCACACCTTGGGGTTGCACAGCAGATGACCGCGATTTCTCTCGGTATCCCGTCCGTTCCGACCAAGTTGGCCGACCGCCGTGTCAGTCGCAGGATCCAGGTCGGGTCGGTGGCCGTCGGTGGTGACGCGCCGGTGTCGGTGCAGTCGATGACGACGACGCGGACCTCGGACATCGGTGCCACGCTTCAGCAGATCGCCGA
>NZ_JBVKAH010000012.1:178287-214900 GCF_055598725.1 Streptomyces sp. NPDC039423 | reverse complement strand
CGACTGGGCGTATGGATTTCGAACACTCGTACGAGGCGTGACAAGCTCACCGCCGAACAGCTCACCGCACTCCGGGAACTCGGCGTCGACTGGGCTGCAGAACAGTCCGGGCGCAGCTGACGTTCAGCGAGCTCCCGTCCCGGCGTCGCCTCCCCCGGTGCGCCCGTTCCAGGGTGGTCCAAGATGGGACCCCAGCATCGTCACGGAGGGGGAATCAGTGCCTGGCCTTGGTTGGGAAGACTGGGCATCCACGCGAGTGGACCCGAACCGTCTGCCGGCCGACTGGGGCTGGAAGGTCACACGCCCTTCAGGCCGTGGCTTCGACGACGACCCCATCGACTACGCCGCCTCCCTGCGCGACCGCCGCAGCATCCTCATCGAGGAGAAACCCGGCGTGCCGCTGCGGCGCCGCAAGCAGCCATGGCACCGCGCAGCACCATATGCCTCAGGTGCCAACTACTTGCCGTTCACGACCGAGGTCCCGTTCGGGCTAGGATCTTCACTCTTGCCCCGAACGACCACGAGGAGCGCTCCGGACGGACCTGGAGCCAGCGGATATGGTTTCGGGTACCGGCTTGGTGGGCCCTGGGCCCCCAGGGGCGAACAGCGGCAGCACTGCTCACCCGACTGGAGAAGCTGACCTGGGACGAAGTCCTCACCCTGCGCCGCTCCTACAACAAGGCCTGGCCGACCAATCGCGAAGACCCCGCCTGGTACGAGGCGCAAGACCTCGCCAGGACCACCGACCGAGCCACCCTGAAGAACATGCTGATCAAGCACACGGAAGCAGCACTGGGCCGAGCAGCCCGCACCCACGGCAAACGCGTACAAGACTTCTCGGACGAACAGAAAACCGTGTGCTTCGCCGCCGAAGACCTCTCCCCCAGCCTCGCCCACCGCCTCCTCGGCCCGCTCCGTCTCGCACTCGGCGACGTCCACACCTACCCCGTCCCCTCATGGGCCGACAGCGTGTAACACGAGGCGATCCCACGACGCGCGCCCCGGAACCCCGGGAATCACCCGTGATCGTCGGCAGAGGATCAATCAGGCCAGAACACCTACCTCTGATCAGATTTACTGCTCCTGGACATCGATGCACTACGACAACTCGGCATGGAGTGGGCATGAGGCGTACTAAACGCGTACGAAGTGCGTACCTACCGCGTACCCCCCTGCCGTGAGCGTCGAAGCCCAGCCCAAGGCCGCCCCCGAGCCGCCTGCCCCCCAGCCCGCGCCGGAGCCGGTTGGCTCCGACGGCTACGGCCCAGTTCCCGTGGTACCCCACGTCCTCGGAGATCAGGCGGATCAGCTCCAGCATGCTCCGCATCACCTGGCGACTAGTACGGCCTGGAGGTGGCATCGGAGAGGCGGGTCATGAGCAGCCGCAACCCGCCGTCCTCGAACAGCTGAAGCTCCCCGGAGCATCCTGCGCCGCAACTCCGCCACGTTCCCGCCCGTGACGTCATCGTACGAGGGAGGGGCGGCCCCGGCCGTACTGCGGTCCCGTCACCAGGGGACCGGGGCCCCCGCACTCCATACCGGCGCAGGCTGGAGCCGAGCCTAACCGCCGCCCGGGGCCCAGCGTCCCGGGCCGGGGTGTCGCTTGTCGGGTGGACTCCTCCGCTCCCGGCCGGGACGGGTGCGGAGTGGAAGGGATGAGGCATGACGTGGTCGTTGCCCGCACCGATGCTGACCGTGGCCGTGGACAGCCCGGTCCTGCCCGTGGGGTGGGCGGCTGAGCCGAAGTAAGACGGCTTCCGCGCCCAGCTCGCCGCGCACACCGGTGGTCGGGTGGTGCTGCGCTCGAAGCAGGGCACCGACATGACGGCCGCCTTCCCCAAGGTCCGGACGGCGGCCCTCGCGCAGCTGCCGGCGGACACGGGGCTGGACCGGCGAGCTGGTGGTGTGGGAGGGCGGCCGGCTGGCGTTCGAACGGCTCCAGCAGCGTCTGGGCCGACGCGGGATGGCCGCAGCACGGGGGGCGGGTGGGAGTGGTCGGGGCACTACGTCGCCTTCGCCCTGATTCACGCGGGCGGCAGCTTGAACCTGACCGGCTTGCCGTACGCGCGGCGCCGCGCCGAACTGGAGGCGCTGTTCACCGGCGGGGCCTGGTGGCGCCGTTCACGCTGTGTCCGTCGACCACCGACCCGGCCACGGCGCGGGGGCGCACCACCACGCTCTCGCAGGCGGCCGGCAGGACGCTGGCCGACCGGCTCAGCCCGGCGCCGGCGGGTGGGCATCCGTGGGAGGGGTGGGCGTTCTCCGCCGGGTGGGGAACCTCCCGCGCGCTCTCCACCGCGGGGCGCGGCCGCGCCGCCTCCAGCGCCATGCTCCTCGCCCACCTCCAGCAGCCGCACTCCCCCGCCCCGGCAGAGGCTCCGGCCGTGGAGCTGGACGCGAAGGACGTCCTGGCGGCCGCAGAGCGCTTCCCGTGGGCCGTGGCCGCACCGGGCGAGCGGCACTGGCCGGACGGCGGTGACTTCCTGGACGTCGCTCTGAGCGCGGTACTCCCTGAGGAACGCGAGGGGTACATCGAGCGCCTGGAGGCGTTCGTGGAGCAGCACCGCCCGCGCCTGGAGGAGATGCTGCGCACGCACGGGCCGGGCAGCAAGCCCGCCTCACACGGCCGGTACGCGCTGATCGGACAGCCCGGGACCCTGATCATCCTGGAGCGGATGGAGAGTGCCCCGTTCCTCCTGCGTGGCCAGTGGGAGAAGGAGCTGGAGACCGTCTTCCTGGACGACCTCGAGTTCGTGTGGGGGCCGCGTATCCGGCTCAGCCGGTGAGCAGCCGGGAGACAGCAGCGGGGCCGGGCAGGATGATCCTGTCCGGCCCCGCTGTCGTCTCGTCAGCCGAAGTCAAGCGTCTCCTGTGCGAAGGCGGCCGGGGCCGGGCTGGGCGGGGGCGGCGGCGGTCCGTCCGGACGGGATGCCTTCCAGCGTTCTGCCAGCTCGTCCTTCCAGCCCTTCGGCGGGGGCCACGGCACGCCCCAGGCGGCGAGCTGGTCGCGCTTCCAGCCACCGGCGGGTGTGCGAGCGGCTTCGATCTCTTCGGGTGAGGGGAGGTACGTCATCGATGGTGCGCTCTCCGTGTTCAAGAGTTGTCCCGCAATGCGGTGCCGGAAGACCGACAGGTCAGATGCCTTGCCCAGAGGGAGCCACCCCTCGGGCATGGGAGAGCTCGCGAGCGAGGGAGGTGGGGCGCCGACGGGTGCGTAGTACATCTCGGCACGCTCTTCCCACGTGGTCGTTTTCAACGCGACCTGCTCGTCGAATACTTCCTGTCGCAGTTTGAGCATCCCGGCCTCGTTCAGCGCTCGGACGAAGTTCAGGAGTTCGATCGTGCCGACCATCGCCCAAGCCACCAGGGGTACAGCGGCGCGAAACCGGTCGCGCAGTCCGAAGGTGTCGCCCTCCTTGCGTCGCTCTGGGTCGTGATGCACCACGTCTCCGTAGATCCAGGCCATGGCCAGCCTGTGCGAATCGAGGTCACGCTCTTCGCCCGTGGACGTGTCAGCGACCATGACCCAGTAGCCGGATTCGTCGCGCGTGGTGGGGCTCACCCGTGTTCGCCACTCAGCGCGTGCGGCCCGTATCCACGCCGCATCTTGCGGCGCTGCTCGACAGGTGTAGCCCAGAGCCGAGAGCGCCTTCATGTGAAAGCAGTCTTCCTGTTCCAGCAGAATCGGCCTGATACGCGCTGCCGCAGACTCGACCACTTCCTCGGGCGGAAGCTCGTACGAGATCCGGACCTCGCCTTGGTCGACACGGACGTTGATGCTCATGCGGGTCAGCTCGACAAGAGCGTCCCAGTCGGCGGCCAGCGAGTGTTCCTCCACCCTGCGGGCCCTCAACACGAAGCTTCCAGCAAGCGCTGGTGCTTCTCGTCAAGAGTTTCCGTCTGCCCGTGCCCCACGCTTCCCCCTCGCATCGATCGCTTCCAGCATGACGGGGCACTCGCCGCAAACACCACCTAATTCGTCGTGGCAGTGCACCGTCTGTCGGTGTACCGGCGCTGGTACAGGGGCTGGGGAAGCGGTGGCGCCCAGCTCTGAACCCGCTGATCCCTGGGACGGCTGACCGGCCGGTCTTCGCGCTGGTTGGCTACTGGAGGGGAGCGTCATCTCCCTCATCAGAGGTTGGCTGCGCCTGCGCTTCGGCATGACTGATGAGGGCTTCGAGGGCTTCGGCAGCGCTGGTCATCAGCCGGACGAACTGTTCGTCCGGCTGGAGCTTGTTGAGGCCAGCCTCGGTAAGGAAGGCGGGCCACTTTTTGTTCCGGGCGTGGGCCGCGCCGTTGTTCCGCAGGTTGTAAAGAAGGCGCAGCGGGCCGACGAGCGTGTCGGGGTCGCCGTTGGTGTGCTTCACCCACCCTTCGAGGTTGTTGATGGTGGCGGCCTTGGCGTCGGCTCCGGGAAGTTTCCGTAGGGCCTTGGTGTCGAGGTAGTCGATGATGCCCTTGGCGAGGGTGAGGATCTGGATGTCGGCTTCGCTCTGCTCGCTGCTAGTGGGCATGTGCAGGCCGGCGAAGGCGATCTGGTCGGCGGCGTCCCAGGGCCGGTAGACCGGCCCCGACGATGGCGGACAGCGCCGTGCTGAACCGCTCGCGGGCGTTGGCCAGACGGTGCAGTGGATCGGCGGTCGCGTCAGTCCACTCGCCCAGGATGTCGCGGCGCCGGCGTGCCTCGTCGATGCCGCCGAGAGGCGCGACGTTGAAGCTGAGCCAGTGGGTGCGCTCGGCGCTCGGCAGGTCGCGGCCCAGGTCGCCGAGATATGCCTCCACCAGGCCCTCCTCGTTGCGGCCGATCGAGATGCCCCACAGGCCCAGGCACGAGAGGCGGCCGTCGCGCAGCTGGTAGCGGGAGGGCTCGGAGGTGTAGCGGCGCAGCACCTCGCGCCGGAAGTAAACGCGGGTCAGGTAGTCGGGTGTACCGAGATCCTTGTAGTGGCCGCTGAGCTGGTCCGGGTCGCAGGTGAAGGTGACGGGCTGGCCGGTGCTCGAATCGATGCCGATGGTGAACTCAGGGTAGGACACGGCGGTCGTGTACGGGTAGGCGAGGTCGGCCGGCTTGGCGTCGATGGGCAGGACCAGATGCTTGCCGCACAGGCGCACGGCGGGTGGTCCCATGCGGCTGCTGTGGAGCTCGAAGGTGCTCACCTCCGTGCGGTCCGTCGCCTGGATCGTCTGGGCGGGCGCTGCATCGAGGTGGGTGATCCGCTCGTGCTGGACGACGAGGAAGCGCTCGCGTACGGCCAGGTAACGGCGCAGTGGCAGCGCGGCGACCTCGATGCGCAGGTCGGTGTCACCACGGTGGACGCGGATGAGCTCCTGATCGCGGCCGGCGTCGTCGAGGAAGTACCAGCTGCCGTCGGGGCGCGGCACGGCGGCGAAGTACCACAGGAATGAGTGGGTGAACTCGATAGTGGGGTCAACATCGGGCTGCTGGTGGCGTCGCAGCTGGACGAAGAACTCGGCCCGTGCGGAGGTGTCGGTCATGCCGTCGCCGAAGACGGCCTCGTCGCCGAAGTGCGCAACCTCGGTCTGGCCCACGCTGCCGTGGGTCCAGTCGCTCGTGGACAGAGCGAACTCGCGGCCGACGAAGGTCGTCAGGTAGCTGCCGATCCACGAGTACCGGCCGTCGGTGGGCTCCTGCAGGACGGTGATCCACCCTGTGGGAACAGGATCGATCCCGGCCAGATAGGACTCGGGCCGCGCCTTCTCCGGCAGGCCGTCGCCGCTGCCGCTGCTGTACGTGAGCACCATCTGACGAGTCTAGGACCGGCCGCCGACAACCCACCAAGACATTTGCGGGGGCAAGGGACGGGACGTACCGGCAACGGTCCGGAGGTCAGGCTCCACGTGGTGCTCAGCGCCCCAGCAACCACCGACAGCCGGGGCCTGGTACGGGGTGTACCCACCGCCCTGCCCGCCGCCGGCGACGCGGTGCTTGCCCAGGGTGCCCTCGGGCTTGCCCGCGCCCGCCGGCGGCTTGCCCGGCTCACCGGCGCAGTCGCGAGAGCCAGCCGGTGGTCTTCTGCTCGGGCACGGCCTGGTCCCGATCCTGGTTGGTCGCGCTCCTCCTGCCGGTGACTCACACCCCAGGCCCGATCCAAGTCGGCCTCGAACCGCTGGTCGCAGTCCCCCGCCGGCCGTACGCGGTCGGCCTGGTCCAGGACGTCGCGGGTCAGACCTCAAGGTAAGCGACGACGACCACGGTCCGAAGGGCGGTCACCCAGTACAGGAGGCGGACACGCTCGACTTCATCGGCGTACTCGCGCAGCTGGGGGCCGGCGGTGCCGCCGGGGATCGGCTCACCGACGTCGGGGTCGACGGAGACGACGACCAGGGCGCGGTCCAGGGCGTGGATCTCCGCCTCTCTGGTCAGGTTTCTCCAGCTGCTTGGCGGCGGCGTCGGAAAACGCGATCCGGGCGCGGCGCCGGCCGCGCTGCGCGGCCATCAGGCGACGGCCGGCCGCTGGGACGCGAGGCGGGCAAGGTGGGCCTCGCGCAGCTCCTCCCACGGGGTGCACTGCTCGAGGTCGGGCAGGCCGTTGGTAGCGATGTCCTCCAGGACGGCGGCAAACCGGTCGGCGTCGGCGCGGGTCTTGGCCGCGTACGCACGGACCGCGTCGGCGGCCGCATGTTCGACGAGGTGCTGTCGGTAGCCGCCATCGACCCACACCTTGCGGATGCCCGGGTGGTCGGCGGCGACCTGGTCGAGCAGCGTGGTGCCGGCAACGGAGTCCTGCACGCTGGCCGCGGTCACCAGCACGGCGAGGAGAAGGCCGAGCGTGTCGGTGACGATGCTCCGTTTCCTGCCGACGATCTTCTTGCCCGCGTCGACGCCCTGGCCGGTGGCGGGAACGCTGGTGGAGGTCTTGACGCTCTGGGCGTCGATCACGCACGCGGAAGGCTCGCCGTTCCGGCCTTCCTTCTCACGCAGCTGCTGCCTGAGCAGGCCGTTGAGCTGGGCGAACACGCCCTCGTCGGCCCATTTGGCGAAGTAGCCGTAGACCGTGTTCCAGTGCGGGAAATCGTGCGGAAGGTAGCACCACTGAACGCCGGTGCGATCCACGTACAAGATCGCGTCCATAATGTCGCGCAGGTCATGCTCAGGCGGCCGGCCGAAGTCCAGGGCCCTGCCCCAGCGCTCGAAACGCCAGGCCGCCAACACCGGCTCGATCAACTCCCAGCGGGCATCGGACAGATCACTCGGACACGGACGTCGCTTCGCCATGCATCCGGCGTACTGCCGCAGACCGAGTGCGCCCAGGCGTGCAGCGATGACGACGGAAGCACACAGTTTTGAAAGCCGGGCATCCCGGGATGAGACAGGAACGAACCACCCCTCGCCCCAGCTATCACCCCTCCAGCCCCATCGACCACAGCCACAGCTGCCTCCTCTTCCGCACCACGATCCCGCCATCCACGAAACATCAGATAACGACCTGAGGCAGGTGAAAACGACCTCTGAGTACGTGTTTCTGAACCCGGCTCTGGTCAACCTCAACGCGGCGATGTCCCTTGGTATGGCTATCCCCACAGCCAAGGGGTGGCTCACCGGATGGGCAATGACATAGGTGCGCGGCGATCGTGTGTCCCAGAAGACGACTTGAGTCAAGGGGTAACAGTGAATCGTCCAATAGAGCACGCGCTCGCGCGCCGCACGTTACTCGCCAGCACAGCGGCGGCCGGTGCGGGAATGGTGTGGGGAGGCATGGGGAAGGCCGTCGCGGGTGGGTGGAGAGGGCCGGTGAAGCAGGCGGCGGTGGCCGCCGAGGCGGCGCGTCTGGACCGTGTGCTGATTCAGCTGCGGCGGGACATCCATCGGCACCCTGAGACCCCGGGGCAGGAACAGCGCACGGCCGCTGTGGTGGCCCGGGAGCTGCGGGCGGCGGGGCTGGCTGTCACCACCGGAGTGGGCGGCCACGGGGTCGTCGGGGTCCTGCAGGGCTCGCGTCCAGGCCGGACCGTTGCCTACCGGGCGGACATGGACGCGGTTCCGCCCAAAGACATTGTTGGAGGAGGTCCCGCGCCGGCCCATCTATGCGGACACGACATCCACACCACGGTGAGTATCGGCGTCGCGCGGGTCCTGGCGCGGCTGCGGCAGCAATTGAGCGGAACAGTGGTCTTCCTTTTCCAGCCTGCCGAGGAGACGCTGTCCGGCGCCCGCGCACTGATCGACTCAGGTGTGCTGGAGCGCGAGTACGTCGAGGAAGTCCATGCGCTGCACTGCGGGCCGTTCCCAGTCGGCCAGTTCGCCGTGACTCCGGGCTATGGGATGCCAGGCCAGGACAAGGCGGAGGTGACCCTCTCCGGGCCGGACGCACTCGATGCCGCGCGGCGCTTGGCCGTCGATATCGGCGCACTCGCAACCGTGGAGCTGCCACAGACACCAGCGGACCTGGAGCGGATCGTCGCTGAGGCCCAGACGCCCAACGGGCCGCTGGCCCGGTTCGTAGCCGTGCGGGCAGCGGCGCAGGAGGCCAAGGTGAGTGTGTCCTATCGCTGCTGGCCGCAGGAGCGGTACGTGGAGGTGCGCGAAAGCATTCGTCGAGTGGCCATGCCATATGCGGGGGCCGGGGTGAGCTTCCCCGCTGAGCCTTTCCCGGCCATGGTCTGTTCACAACGCGACGCCCGCCTCCTCGCCCACCACCTGCGCCGCACCGTCGGCCAGGACATGGTCACCCAGCTCTGCGCCGCCTTCCCGCCCTTCAGTGGCGAGGACTTCGCCCTCTTCTTGAACCGGATCCCCGGTACATACACCTTTCTCGGTGTTCGTGCACCTGGCACATCTATCACCACGAGCTATCCGCATTACCCCGACTTCTCCGCTGATGAGCGCGCCATCGGCGTCGGCGTGCGGGCGATGGCAGGCTGGATTGCGGAGCGCACCCACAGAGCCCAGAACCTGTCGGTCGAGGTCGCAGAGATGGGGTGACCGTGGTCCTGGATCCGCAGCGAAGGCTGTAACTACGGCGTTTTCGTGGCCTGGTCGAGTCCGGAGCGATGAGCCTGACCGAGGTCGCCAAGGAGACGGGCCTGAACTGGCGGGCAGTCAGCAAGAGCTCTACATCCAGGAAGCCCGGCCCGGAATTGCCGAGAAACTCGGCATCACGCCGAACGAGCTGGCGGACATGCAGCACCGATTCGAGGTGATCCCGGGGGCGACGAGGGGCAAGATCCTCGCCCGCATGGGAATCCCGAAGGTCTACTCCTTTCGCCACCGACCGCCAGAGGGCGGGCGGCGGCTGTCGTGACCGGCATACCCGGGCCCCGTACCGCCTCCCCCGCCCCCAGCCAGGAGGTGAGTCCGGTGTCCACCGCAACGCGCTTTTAGCAACCTGTGGAGCGGCGCCCGGGTAGGCGCTCCGTCAGCCCGGCGGTCCCCTTCCGGCTGAGCCGGAAGGGGACCGGCGAGCAGAGGCTTCAGGAGATGTGCGGGCAGTTGCCGCGGTACTCCTGGATGGCCAGGCTCGGGCGCGGCAGTGGGCACAGGAACTGCTCGTAGCGGGTGTCGCCGTCGATGAAGCCTTGAGCCAGGCGATGCTGTACTTGGCGATGGTGGTGTCGGAGAGGTTGGGCGTGAGGTGCGTGGCGCCGTTCAGCTCAAGGTAGGCGCGGTCCAGCGAGGGCGGCAGGCCCTGGTAGATCGGCTTCGAGTGTGAGGACACCGGGGCTATGGTGTCGCCGTCCGCTCCGATGACCAGCGTCGGGGTCCGCAGCTCGGGCCACGTCTTGTCGAGGTTCCATCCGGTCAGTGGGATCGCGGCCTTCAAGGACGGCCGGCTCTTGGCAGCCTCCAGCGTTCCACCGCCGCCCATCGAGTGACCCATCACGCCGAGCCGGGTGGCGTCGACCCGGTCGCGGACGCTACTACGCTGCGTCAGGTAATCCAGCGCCGCCAGCAACTGGCGGCCATCGCCGGCGCTATTCAGGGTCGTTTCTGGCTTCGTGTGCCGCGCTCCCCGGCTGGATGTCATGCTGCCCAGCACATGCGGGGCGGAAAATCGGCTTCGGGCGGGCGAAGCAACCGAGGTCGCCGACCGACAGCCTCGCCGGCCGTCGGCCCGCCTGCTTACTCCGGTGGGCCGGTGGCCGGATCATGGTGGCGCGCGATCAGGGCCCGCTCTTCCACCGATATGAGGGCGTGCACCAAGGGTCGGTGGGATGCCAGCGCATGGGACAGTGCATCTAAGACGGTCACCGGCAATGGGTGTGCCCTCTCGCTGTCACCAAACATGAGCCGGATGAGCTGTGCTAGAAACTGGAGGACGTCGTCGTGTGCGTCGCCGGGGACTCGTCCCCTGTCCTGGCCGAAGGCCGTGAGAAGGGCGTGCACGGCCGACACGAGGTGGGGGTGGCGCATGTCCATCAGCAGCCGCGTTCCCTGGAGCGCCCGGTCGTAGAGATCGCCGAGTTCCCTGTCGCTCATGGTCGTGCGGTCGGCCAGCAGCAGTTCGAGCAGGTCGTGGGCGAGCGACGAGGCCGGAGCACCGTCGAGCGGACTGAACATGGTCACGGCCTGGCCGAGCCACCGGAATACCGGGTCCAGGGCATGCCGCATCACCGAGTCATTGGTTCCGCCGGACACGGTCGTTTTGTGCCACAGCTCGTCCCAGTACGACCGTGACCAGCCTGGGCCTCCGCTGCCTCGGGGGTAGCGGAAGTGCCAGTTCATGTCGAGGGGCTGTGGTGGGATGCCTGGCTCGGAGCGAAGCGATATCTCCAAGGCCCGGCCCTCGCCCTCCCACGTGTGATGCACGTCGAGGGACAGAGCGAAGTCCGTCCATTGGCTCTCGTTCATCGCCGAGCGCCACAGCAGGCAGTGCCGGTGCCAGGCACCCGGCGGGTCCGCGGAGCCCGGGAACAGCTCGGCGGCGGAGCAGCGCTCGGCGAGGAGCACCGTCAAGAGCACGAGGTTGGAACCGTACAGGCCGTGGCGGGTCGTCGTGCGCAGCAGGGCGGGCCGGTAGGCCGGGTGCTGGTCGCCGGTGCGCGTCGTGTGCTGGGTTAGGACCTGGATGAGGGTCCGAGTCAGCCGGCGCCGTTCCGCCATGGACAGCCTGCCCGTCATCGAACGCGCGAAGCGCAGCATCTGCCGGGACGCCAGGGAGGTGTAGGAAAGCAGTGCGTAGGCGAGGTCGTCGTCGATGCGGGTGTCCCCGAGAGAGAGCGCAGGGCGGGGGGCGAGCAGGTCGGTGAGCAGGTGCAGGGTGAGGCGTACGGCCAGATACTCGCCGAAGGTCGCGTGCAGGAACTCGTAGGTGGCGAGTACCTGGCCGTCCCGCACTGACTGGGCTCGCTGGACGAAGAAGAAGCGGCCGAGCGCCGTTTCGGCGGCGGTGAGCGGGGTGCGGAAGCCCGGTGGCCGTACCGGCTGCCTGCCCAGTACGGCGGTGAGGTCCTGCTCGAGTTCGTCGGCCGACACCCACTGGCGACCCCGGTTCAGCTGGGCGAAGGCTACGAGCGACAGGCGCTGCAGTTCTTGCTCGACGAGGGCGGCCGTGTCCTCGTCGGAGACGGCGTGGAGTGTTGTCTTGCCGACCTCGCGCCGGGCGAAGGAGGACAACAACTGCTCGTACAACTCGGTGACGTCGAAGTCGTCGTCGGTGCGCCGCAGAGCACCCTCGGCTGCGTCGTACAGCGCGAGCATCGTCAGCAGCAGCGGCTGAGAGGCGAGTTCGGCGTGCCGTTCGAGGTGCTGCCAAGTGAGCGGGCCGCGACCGTGCGCCGAGAGTCCGGCCATGTTGGCCTCGTTCCACACGGCCAGCCAGGTGGTGATCTGCTCGGCGCGGAAGGGCTCCAGGCGCAGGACGACCATGCCAGTGGGGTATCGGGCGCGGTCGGCCACGGAGGTCCGGCTCGTCACCAGGGCTAGCACGGGCCGCCCCTGATCCGCCTCACGCCGCTGAAACTGGGACACGCGCTCCAGGAAGTTGGTTTGGTGGACGCCGGTCGTCTGCAGCAACTCGTCGAAGCCGTCCAGGAGCAGAACAGGAGTACTGCCGCCTGCGGCGCGCACCAGTTCCGGCCAGCTGACCCGTTCGCCGGTGGAGGCGCGGATCGCCTGTTCGATCTGGTCCTGCAGTTCGTCCTCCACCCGGACGTCCCGCAGCGGCACGCGCACGGGGAGAAAACCGACCGAGGGGAGCCGTGCGGCGAGCACCCTGGTGAGGACGGATTTACCGGCACCGGGCTGGCCCAGGATCAGCAGGGGCGCCTCGGCGAGCTGAGGAGAGGTGAGGGCCCCGGCCAGGTAGAGCGTGAGGTCTCGGCGGAGGGGCAGTCGCCCCCACCACTCGTGGTCGGCTGGTGCGGCCTGCCCGGAAACGGCACTGACGCGGAAGTCCGGGTCGAGGTAGAGGTCCTGAAGGGTGGGAATCCTAATGCCGTCGGGCGCCGACGCGGCGTCCAGCACAGGGTGCGCGAGCGCCGCCCGGTGAGCGCGCGCCAGCGCGGAGGCCACGTCGACCGGTGGGCGCAGCGCCTCGGTGGTGCGGGTGAGGAGAGTCTCGATGCCGGACAGGGCACGGCCGACGTCTGTGTGGATTGCCTGCTGCGCCACATGTGTGACCCAGAAACCGAATTCGGGTGCCTCCTTGGCGAGCTCGACGTACAGGCTCTGGTATCGGTCGTGCGCTGCGCGCGGCAGGTCATCCACGAGAGCCGCCTGGGCCCGAAGGCGCCGCGACGCATCCATGTGCTCCCAAAGAGCAAGGCCTTCGAGGAAGGCGTAGAACCTGCGGGCGTAGTCCGCGTAACTCGCGATCAGCATCGCGGTGAGTGCCGAGGCCGGTATGTGTGGTGCCGGGCAGGGCAGGTCCGTGGCGAGCAGCAGCGACACCAGATCCGGCGTCTGCGAGGTCGAGCCCGATTCGCCTCGCGCGAGGGCGAGTTGCTCGTCCCGGGTCAACCGCACCTCGGCGAGGGTGAACGGAAGCTCCAACTCCTCCATCACCTCGAAGAAGGCCACCACGACGATGACGGTGTGCGCCGCGCGCAGCACATCGCTCCGCTCCGCACGCCCCTGGGTACGGTCCAGACGGGCGCCGACGCCTCGGATCGCGTCGCGTCCGAGGCCGAGGAGGCGTCCGTGGGCGTCGGCCATGCCGATCACCGTGCCGCTGACCCCGGCGGTCGCCAGATTCAACGCCCCACCGAGCGCCCGATCCAACGCAGCTAGCCGCGGCGGCTCGGCACCGAGAAGCACCAGAGCGTCGGCGAACGCCAGGAGTCTGCTTGCCACCATGTCCCTCACGCTACCGCGCGCTGGTAGTCCCGTCGGTATGATTCGAAGGACGCGGAGGACCGCGAAGCGGGGTAATCAGCATCGGCTGCCCTGACGGGACCGAGACCTGGCATGGAACGCACAGCGCGCAGGGCAGCGACCGACCGGAGGCACAACGTCGCCCGCAAGCCGACGGCGCTGGGCCGACGGGCCAGCGGCGGCCGCTGCTCTCCTGCACTGCCTGGCCCGCGTGCCCGCGCTCGAGCACAGCAACGAGCTGTACGCCGCCATGGTCGCCGCAGCCTACCTCCAGGTCAGCGGCCAGCAGATCAAGGTCACCACCAGCGACGCGGCCGAGCTGGTCGCCGCCGTCACCGATGGCCGTCTGACCATTCGCGACACCGCTGCTGAAGTGAAGACCTGGATCATCTGACGCACCCCATAGGCGCGGAAGGCCCCCTGAGCGCGCTCTACGAGGCCCCTCGATGATCATCTTGCCTGGCGGCGCACTTCAGGATTGGACATACCCCAGCACGACGTCTGGTGCTGGGGTGCTGGTGCTGGCCGCGCGTGATCAGGAAGATGACGTCGGACGGAAGCGCGCGTGGCAGGGTGGCGTGCAGACCGCGCTACGGTGACGCCCCTCCGCTACACGGCAGATTCCAGCGGTCGTCGCAACACGGGTTGAGTGCCGCAACGGTGTCGGTTGCGGCGGTAATCAGTGTTGCCAGTCGGTTTCGCCGCCCGGGCCGACCAGGACGGGATCGATTCCCGAGCCGGTGAGGTTCCACGACTCGTAGTCGGGGTCTGGTTCGACGCTGAGCCGAGTGCCGTCATCGAAGCCGAGAAAAAGGGTGCCTTGCCCGGTGACCGCGGCTTCGATGACGGACTTGGCGAACAGGCCGAGCAGCGGCGCCAAGGACGGTCCGGTGGCCGGCGTCAGGAGGATCTGGTGGCCCGAGGTGTCTGTGAGGGTGAACGGTGTCTCGATGACAAGCTCGCCACCGACGCGGATGCGGCCGTCTGGGGCGTAATCGGTGAAACTGATCCGAACCTGGTGGTCGAAGGCCGTGCGCGTAACACGAGTGCCGACCAGCTCCGCCGGTACTTTCACCGCTCCCCCTGTCACGGTTGTGCCGTGTGTCGACGGCAAGCCGACGACCGGCTCTATTGGGCCTTGAGCAGTGTAGACAGGCGCTCGGCCGGCGTCTCCCAGCCGAGCGTCTTGCGGGGCCTGCTGTTCAGTTCGGCAGCGACGGCGTTCAGGCGCTCGCGGCTGTGGACGGACAGGTCGGTGCCCTTGGGAAAGTACTGCCGGAGCAGGCCGTTCGTGTTCTCGTTCGAGCCGCGCTGCCAGGGGGCTGGCCGGGTCGCAGAAGTAGACAGGGACGCCCGTGGCGATGGTGAACTCGTGGCGCCGTCCCATCTCGCTGCCTGGTCCCAGGTCAGGGATCGCGTGAGCTGGACCGGCAGAACCGTCACGGCCTCCACCAGTGCGTCGCGGACCAGCTCGGTGCTGCGGCCGTCTGGCAGGTGGAGGAGCATCACGTACCGGGTGGAGCGTTCGACGAGCGTGCCGATGGTGGAGGCTCCGTCCTTGCCAATGATCAGGTCGCCCTCCCAGTGGCCGGGTACCGCCCGGTCATCCGCCTCGGCAGGCCGGTCGCTGATCATGACCATCGGTTCGCGGAAGCGGGGCTGACGTTGCTGGGCCTCACGGCGGGGTTTGCGGCGGGCCCCGCCGGTGCGGAGGGCCCCGCCGGTGCGGAGGGCCTTCGCTAGGTCCCGACGCAGTCCTCCCCGGCCCTGGAGTAGAGGGCCTGGTGGATCGTCTCGTGGACCACGTGCATCTCCGGCCGGTCGGGAAAGTCGCGGTGCAGGCAGGTGCTGGACGATCTGTTCCGGGGGCGCAGTGGTGCGTGGAGGGCGAACCAGCGGCGCAGGGGCGGGTGCCGGTGCCCGGTGCGTGTGAGGTTCCAGGCGCGGGCGGTCACAGATGTGGTGCGCTCGTCGGCGATTCGGCCGTCCACGAGGCGGCCACGCTGGGGCGGCCGCAGGTCACGTCAGCAGGCGGACGACGCCGGCCGCGGGGCGTGGCCGAGCTGGTCGACAAGTGCGAAGCGGCCCGGTGGTACTGCCCCAGCATGCTGGCACCGGGCCTGACTCGCACACTCCATACCGGCGCGAGCTGCCGCTGACCCTACCCGGCGCCGTCCCTTGGCTAAGCGTTGTCCCGTAAATGATCTACGGCATGCTGGTTGACCAGCGTCGTTCCCTGGTCACCCGGCGAGCGTGAGGTTGTGGAGGCGGGCGATGCCGAGCTTGGCGTAGTGGACGCCGTCACCTTTGAGACGGCAGTCGCGGAGGGTTTTCCAAGTCTTCATACGGGCGAAGGCATGCTCCACGCGGGCGCGGACCTTGCGGTGGGAGGCGTTGTGGTCCTCTTTCCGGCCGGGAATTCAGTCTGGCCGCGTTCGCGGCGGTGGGGGATGACCAGGCTGGTGCCCCGGTAGCCGTCGGCGATCACCGTGGTCCTGCCGACGGCGTCCTTCGCGCCGGACAGCTCCCACGCCTTGCAGTCGTTGCGGTTGCCGGGCGCCGACCTCGAAACCGACCTCGACACCCAGCACGCCCCGACGCCGCGAGACCGGGGCGCCGCTGCGTGAGCATATCCCTGCACGCCGACCTCTCCTGGACCCTGGAAGTCGCCGAACGCGCCTGCAAACACGACCCCGCACCCGACGACCTCGGAGTTCCGCTCGCCGCCGTGGCCCGCCACCGCGCTCCTCGAACAACCCGTATACGACGGCCGCTACGCCCGCGCCGCCGCACTCGTGCACACCCTGGGCCGATGCCGCCGGCTGGAGCGATCCAACCTCACCATCGCCTGCGCCGTCGCCGCCATGTACCTCAACGCCAGCGGCATCCCCGCCACCCCGACACACGACCAACTCACCGCCCTCGCCCACGAGCCCCACGACCAACGCAGCACCGCCACCCGCATCACCGAACACCTACGAACCTGGCAACCCTGAATCCCCTCCCTCAGCGCGCGGGCCGCCAAAGGCTCCGCGGGAGTGAGGCGGCGCCGTGGATCCCCCACACCCTGGTCAACGCGCCGTTAACCGATGAACGGGGCCCTGGGCCTGCGCCGCGGGTGCTACACCGGGACTGGACGAGTTCACCCGGGCCGGCAAGAAGGCCCCAGTCCGGGCGGCCTGGGCCGACCATCTGACCATCAGGTTGCCGGCGGCTCCAGAACCAAGTCGACGCCGCCGCGACCGTCATCATGACCCTCCTCTCGGAGAACGCCGCGCTTCGCGAGCACGCCGAAAATCGCTCAGCCGTCGCGGGGTGTTACCTCGGTGTTCGGTGCGGCACGGATTTGCCCTACGTCACCTAATCCCCTGGTCCGGGGCAAATGATGTCGGCGAGCTCGCGTTCCCATGCATCCAAAGCGCACGTCCCCAAGACTGCTGCAGGGCTTTGTACCAGTGGATGGCTGGCGTCGAGAAAGGCCTCGATATCAACGCGCGCAGCGGACAGCAGCGCTGTGCCATCGGGTGACCTCAACCGGACGAAGATGCGCTGCCGGCGGCTTGTCTCGTCAGCTGAGGGCCACACGATGATGTCACCGATCCCCACCCTCTTGTGCATGCCGTCGACAAGCAGCTCGCGCGCGAAGACCCATTCTGTTTCCTCGCTGGTTCCCTGGTTGAAGAGAGCTGTGACCGCGTATGGATCCGCAGTGCGGTAAACCAGCCGGACCGGGAAACGCTGCCCCTTGTCCCGCTCCGTGAGGTGCAGACGCATCCAGAGCCGAGCATGCTGTTCGAGCCCGTCGCCCTCTTGCTTGCTCCAAAATCTGGGTTCGCCGGCGGCTTCGGTGGCGACGGCAGCCCGTTCCTTATGCCGATAGCCGTCCGCGCCGTCGATGTCGTTTCTCGGCAACAGCAGACTGCCGCCCGGACACGGCGCATAAGTATCCAGGTCAGGCACTGGCAGCGGCTGTACTGGGATGGTCTGCCGGTGCGCCAGATCCAAGTCCACCGCCAAGTCGGCAGCCACCAGAAGGCAGGCCTGGTCCATCGGAGCATCGCGCCAAGCGTCCACCGCTGGCCCGAGCACGCCCACCAGAGCCGACTGCCCCGCAGTAGATTGCATGCCTGCTACATGGGTGGCTGGCGGCCGGGTAACCAGGTCGGGCAGGAGCCAGTGCGCAGCCTCGCAGAGGAAAAGGCCGACGTGGGCTTCCCAGGGTCGTGGATCCCTATTGCCGCGCGGCCAGTGGGGCAAGCTGTGCGTGGGGGAAGGCCGTCGTGGATGCAGAAGATCGGTCAGGCGTGCTGGAGCCTTCAGACGCCTGTCAGTTCTCGTGCCGCTGGACTGGCTGACGCTGGGTGTGGCTGTGCTGAAGGAATCATTCGCTTTCCCGGCATCCCACAGCACGGAAAGCTGTCGGCAGACCATAAAGGCTGGCTCCATGGGGAGTTCCCGCCACCGTGCGCGCAGCAAGGCGTTGAGGTTCTCTCGCCTTGTCTGGGCAGCGAGGTGGCCGCAATGGTGCCACAGGGTCCAGTCGTACTCTCGCGTGCTCAGGACATCACTGCCAACCAGTTCCCTTTGGTACGTGTGATGTGGCTCGGCCGGGGGTGCTGCTGCGGCGAGCCAGCATGCACGAGCGTGGTGCGTGAGGAATGGCGCGGGTGCGGTCCTGGCCAGTGAGGTGTTTGCCTGCAGCAGCGCGAGCGCGATGCGTGGTGACTGGCTCGTTCCAACACTTCCCCAGCGTCGCTCGGGTGCTGTGACGACATGCCAGCCGAGGGATCGCAGGTCTCGCAGCCTCCGGTCCACCAGAGACGTGGGCGCGGTGCACGATGGGGTCCGGGTGCGTAGCCATTCCCTCAGCGTGTGTGCCGTGAGAATGATGTCCTCGACCCTGCTGCTGTGCCTGCCGGTGCCGTACAGGCCCAGCGGCGCGTGAGCTGTACGCCGGCGGTCGCCGGCGAGGTTCAGGAAAAGCACGACCGTCTGGCGAGCTGTGGCTTGGTGTCCGAGGCGGTCGTCGCAGGGTGCGCTTTCATCGCCGTCGTCCCCCGGCCCGGCCGGCTCCTGGTCCGGCTCACCGGCGGCGTGACCGGGCTGAGGGCCGGCGGTGGGGGCTGCGACGGCGGCAGCGTCCAGTTGTCGCCGAGCATCCTCGGGGATGGCCCCATGCAGCATCCGCACGCGGGGGGCGCGCAGGCTGGATGCGGCCATCAGGGCGGCGAACTCGTCGTCAGCGGTCGTGGCAGGCCTCGTGTCGTTCTTGTGATCACTCATCGTGCTCCCCCCTCCCCCGGCCGGGCCTGGTGCAGGCCGCTGGCCAAGACCTTGGTACGGGCGCGGGCCAGGCGCCGCTCGAATGCCTTGGGCGTCAGACCGACCCTGGCGGCTGCCTCGGCGTGGGTGTAGCCCAGGGTCACCCAGCCCAGCGCCTCGCGCAGCTGCTCGTCGGGCAGCAGCGGGCGCATGCGGTTGATGTGGTCGCGTGTGGCTGCGGCGTGTGCGGGGTCGGTGGCGCGCTGGTCGGGAATGTCGTGCTGGGCGTAGAGGACGTCGTCGGTGTGGGCGCTGCGGTGCTCGAGTTCAGCCTGCCCGAGGTGGTGGGCCTTGTACCAGCGGATATAGATCGGACGGAAGGCCAGGACGGCGGCGCCGACGAAGTAGGTGGTCAGGCTGGCGCCGCCCTCCGCGCTCCACTTGCCGCGGACCAGGCCGTGCTCCCGGAAGAGGGTGCTGCCCTTCAGGACAGTGTCGGTGACGACTTGGGTGCGGTCCTCGTACGTCCACACGTCGGGCATCATCGTCGGCGGCACGGGGCGGCCCATACGGGCGGTGCGCTGGAAGATGTGGCCGTTCGCGCTCCAGTTGCTCAGCGTGCGCCAGCCGTAGACCATCAGCTCGGCGATGAACTGCTGATAGTGGGGGCCTTCAAAACCGGAGCGGCGCAGGAACGCGACGAGAGCGGCATCACGGCCGGGAAGCTGGTCTAGCGTCGCCAGGTCCTCGCCCGCCTCCGCCGCCAGCGCCTCTTCCAGAGCGCGGAGCTCCTGGGTGGTATCCGGCGCCGACGTGTGCAGGTTCTGCGTCATGGTGTGGGGTCCGCGCCCCTTGCCCAATCCATCCGGCACATCCGCTCCCTAGCCCTCGCCAGCCCCAGCGGGCCCCCGTGCTGCCCTTACGTCACACAGGTCATAGGCGTGGCTCGCGGCTTTCCCCCCTCCCCACCCACCACAAATAATGTGATGTGGGTCACGCGGGGGAAGGGAGGGGGACATCACCTACACCCTCAGCAACCAGCCACCACCCAGGCATGGCCACCCGTCAGAAGGGCACCTTCCGTGAACACCAGCCCCACCACCGCCCACAGCCACCACAACCCCGACACCACCCACACCACCACCACCAGTTCCCCCGCCGCCACCGCAGGCCCGGACACAGGCGCGCCGCACACACACCACACCGGCTATACCCCGCAGGCCATACCGCACCCCCAACCCCCCGCCAGCCCCCACCCACCCCAAACCCCCGCCCCCACCGCACTCCTCAGCCTGCGCAGCGCCCTCATCCTCATCCTCGGCACCCTCGCCGGCACCGCCGCCGCCGTCCTCACCCACCTCGCCCAGCACGACCCCGCCACCGCCGCACTCACCGGCGGCGCCGCCTTTGCCGGCGCCGTGCTTTTCTTCCACACCATCATCGCCGCCTAACCCACGGCCGCCGCCCCCACCACGGACGCCCCCACGAGGCCCCACCCCACCCGCAGCCCACCGCCAAACAAGCGGTGGGCAGGCGGGCCACGGGAAAGACATTGGACCGCGGGCAGAGGGCCGCGGCACGTGCGGGAACCGCCAGCGGGACGCCGCACTGCCAGCGGGACAGGGCGGCGGCGGCGGCAGGGGGAGGGCGGCGGCCGACAGCATGGCCGGCCGAACAGCGGGCGCGGACGCGGGGCGAATTGGCGAAACAGCAGCCCGACACCCCCGGCCCACCAGGAAACCGACACGAATCCGGACAGCCAATACACGACACCCACGATCCGGCCGCGGCGGCGCAGACATACCGACAGCACGGGCAGCAGCGAGGCGCCAGCCCCACGGCAGTACCCCCGCGTGGCAGGCCGAAAGGAAGTGACCGGCCGAAGGAACCGCCGAGAGGCGTGTTCACCAAGTCCGGTGGCGCCCGGTGGGCGCCGGAGGAGGGGGAAGGGTCGGCTATCAGGCAGCGTCGCTCGCGCCACGGTGTGGCAGCGGACTTGCGAGGGAAGCGTTCTCTGGCGCATTAGCCCCTCATACGGCGAGCTTTAGCGATTGAATGAGGCGGCAGGATGCTGGTCGTTTCGTAAGTAGGGGGAAGCGTGTCGTACGACCCAGGGAACGCGGAAGGGCAGGGCCACGATCGCCCGGACGCCAAGGGCGATATCGAGGCAGAGCTGACTATCGCCGGTGACCCGGAGGCGGACCCGGAGGAGGTCGATCGGCATACCCGCGGTTTGTGGGCCGAGGTGAGGCGACTGGACCTGGAACTCACGCCGTGCGCTCCTGCCGGAAGCCTCCCGGAAGGGGCAAAGGCCGTCGACGCGGTCACCCTGGGGGCGGTGGTGGTGGCGCTGAGCGCCTCCGGAGGCGTGTTCACCGCCCTGATCGAGACGCTGCGTGACTGGCTGGGGCGACAGTCGTCCCGACACCGGATCTCGGTCACCGTGGGCGATGACACCCTCGAACTGGAGCGGGCGACAGCAGCCGAACGAGAGACGCTGATCGAAGCGTTTGTCCGCCGACACTCGGACGACCAGCAGTAGCGCCATGGGCCGCAGACTGGCGCTGCTGATCGCCACGTACGAATACCAGGACGAGGGACTGCGGGGGCTGACTGCCCCGGCCCGTGACGCCGAGGCATTGGCTGAAGTCCTCCGCGACCCGAACATCGCGGGATTCGACGTACAGTCGCTGACCAATGAGCCGCACCACGTCGTCGGAGCGGCTGTCGGTGAACTATTCCGCGAGCGGCAGCGAGACGACCTGACCTTGCTGTACTTCACCGGCCATGGCGTCAAGGACGAGGACGGCCTCCTCTACCTCGCCATGGCCAACACCCGCCGCGAGAACCTCCTGTTCACGTCGCTGCCCGCTGAACAGATTAACCATGCCATGTCCGCCAGCCGCTCCCGACAACAGGTCCTGGTGCTCGACTGCTGCTACAGCGGGGCGTTCCCCGCAGGCCGGATGGCAAAGGGCGACACGGCAGTGCACACACTGGCACGGTTCCAGGGACGAGGACGCACCGTACTCACAGCCTCCGACGCGCTCCAGTACGCCTTCGAGGGCCAACGCGTGGAGGGCCGGGCCGCGCAATCGGTGTTCACGCGCCACCTGGTTGAAGGACTGCGTGAGGGCGGCGCGGATCTCGACGGGGACGGCGATATCACTCTCGACGAGCTGTACCACTACGTCCACGACCGGGTCACCAACGAAGTACCCCACCAGCGACCCAAGAAATTGGACAGCGTCGAAGGCCGCATCGTCATCGCCCGCAACGTCCACTGGAGCTTGCCCGCCTACCTGCGCAATGCCTTGGACAGTCCCATATCCGGCGATCGGCTGAGCGCGGTGGACAGCCTCGTGCGCCTCCACCGCATCGGCAACGATCAGGTCCGCAGCCATGTCGTCGACGAGCTGCGGCTGCTGACCGATGATGACAGCCGCAGCGTCTCGGCGGCCGCGATAGCACAGCTGCAAGGTCTGCAGGGGCGCGAAAGACAGGGCGCCACGCGCGCGGCCGAACCAACCCCTGTGGAACCAACAGCACCCACGGCATCGCCGACGTCACCCGGTTCGGCCGGGCCCACTCAGTCGCCTGCGGCGCTGCCAGACCCGTCTGAGTCACAGAGAAGGATCCCGCGCCGTACTGCTGCGCGCGCACGCACCGGCGGCCTCGCGCGGGTCCGGCTCGCGACCTTCATCGGCCGGGCCATTCGCCTGCCGGGGCGATTCCTCGCTGTATTGAGTGCTCATAGTTCGGCCCGGCGAAAGACGGTGCTGAGCATGGGCATCACGCTGATGACCATCCTGGCCGTGCCGGGCGGCTGGCTCGCGAGTGATCGCCCGACGATTCCCTGGGACTACTCCTTCGCTTCCCTCACTGGACACGCCGGAAGCGTGGATGCGGTGGCGTTCAGCCCGGACGGAGACATTCTCGCGAGTGCCGGCGAAGACGGCACGGTGAGGCTGTGGGACGCCGAGACGCACAAGTTGCGGGGGACTCTTGCCTCTACGGACGGCAGTGCCGAGCCACCTGAGATCTTGTCCCTGGCGTTCAGTCCGAACGGCAAGCTCCTCGCCACTGCCGAGGGCTACGTCGTCCGGCTGTGGGATGTCGAGAAGCGAAGAGCCTTCGGGAAGCCCATGGGGGGCCATAACAACCCCTTCGAGTCGGTGGCGTTCAGCCCTGACGGCAGAACTCTCGCCTCTGGCTCGTGGGATGGCAAAGCGTGGCTGTGGAACGTTGAGACCCAGTCGCAGAAGGGCGAGCCGTTCGGCGGACATGGCTACATCGAAGCGGTGGCGTTCAGCCCGGATGGCGAGACGCTCCTCGTCGCGGGCGGGGACGACATTCTGGAGGAGGGCAGTGTGCCGATGCAACTGTGGGACGTAGCCACGCGTGCACGCCGCACTCCTTCGCCCGACGACCTCGATGACATGGACATCGAGTCGGTGGCGTTCAGTCCCGACGGTCACTCGTTCGCTACCGGCGGCGGAGACCCTGATCAAATCCTCGTCTGGGATCTAGGCAGGCTTACTCCCGACGCCCCCCTCGTCGGTCACACCGGCACGGTCGTTTCGGTTGCCATCAGCCCTGACGGAAGAATCCTCGCGAGCGCCGGAGGAGATCACTCCGTGCGGCTGTGGGACCTCACCACACGCTCGGTCTCGGGTACTACAGCAGAGTCCATTGGGAGGCCCCTGACCGGCCACACCGAAACCATCAGGTCAGTGGCCTTCAGCCCAGACGGCACAACCCTCGCGAGCGGCGCAGCGGACGGCACCGTTCGGCTATGGAATGCGAAGAGCCCTCCCGACCCGGCTTGAGTGGGCATCTCGAGGCAGCGGGCGCTTGGCCGCGACGCGACGCAGCGCAGAGGCGAGCCGTACGGGAGACGAGGATGCCCCGCCGCCCGCCGCCTGTGGCGTACTGTCACCAACGGATCGGCGCCTGAGGCGTTTGAGGGCGCCCGGGCCGGCAGCGAAAAACGGCGGCAGGGTAGCGACGGCAGGCCAACGACACAGCGGCGGCGGCCGACGGCTGAGGCGGCCCAGCGGCGGCGGGACAACGGCGAGCAGGCCGACTGTGCGGCACAGGCAGCGGCGCGGCGGGAACCGGCTGCTGCCGTCCCTCTGCCGAGCAACGGCCAGCGCGGCAGCGACGCGGGGACGCGAAGCTGTGGCGGGACGGCAAGCGGCGGCGGCCGCACGACGGCGGGCAGTGGCGCGACGGCGGGGCCAGCGGCGGCACGGCACGGCCGCGGCCGGCTCGCGACACGGCAGCGGCCGACGGCAGGCCGAGCAGCGGCGGCGACGGCGGGACAGGACCGTGGGAGGCAACCCGGCGGCACGGCCGGCCCCCGACACAGAGGCCAGCGGGACAGCGTAAGGCCCTTCGCAGTACGGCGGCACAGCGGCGGGAGCTGGAGGCCGGAATGAGCGCGGCCACAGCAGTTGAAGCACTGCACTCCACGGCGGGACAGAAGGGCGGCGGCATGAGCAGCGGGGCCACAGCGCCGGGACCACGCGGACAGCGGCCATCGGCGGGACAGCCGCTGGCACGGCAGCGCCCCCGGGGCCCGGAGAAGCGCCGGGGCCGGCGGCTGCGGCGGATCCGCCGCACACGCGACCCGGCGGCGATGCCGCAGTGAGCGGCACCACGGCCGCTCAGGGACCCGAGCCCGCTGCCACAGCGTAGCGGGGCGACGGAGCGGCGAGCGGCGGCACACAGGGACTCACGGCAGCCTGGCGGCGGGGTGACGGGGACGGCAGCATGCCGGGGCCGGGCCCGGCGGCGGCAGCCCGGCAGCCAGACAGCACAGCGGCTTCGGAGGCCTAGGCCTGGACCCGCAGCGGCGGAACGGCGCGACAGCTAACGACACCACGTCCAGGCCTGCCTAGGCTCAGAGGAGCGCCGGAGGTCGGCGGCACGACGGCGCTCCCGGACCCGGCCCGGCGGACGGCGGGCGGCTACGGCGGCACCGAGCCAGCACCGCTAGTGGGGCACGACAGCGGGCTGACAGGGGCTGGCGCGAGGATGGCTGGGACGGCAGCATGCCGGGGCCCGACCCGGCGGCGCGGCGGAGGACATCGCGGCGGTCGTTCGATGGGGGGCACCTGTTTGGGAAGGCCACACCCGTATCTCGGTCACCTGAGGTCACATACAGCTCCCTTTCGAGCACTTCCGGTTTTCTTTGATCTCTGGGAGGAGAAGTCTGGGGGCTGAATCGTCGAGGGAGTGAAGGCGCTCGCCGACGCGCCCTAAACCTCGATGGAGATCAAGTCAGATGACGTCGTCCTTGGACTGGGCCGGGTTTGTCCCGGCCGTAGCGGCCGCTGTGCAAACGGCGGCCGTTGTGGTGCAGGTGTACTGGGAGCGGCGGCGACGCGGTGCGGAGACGACCCAGCGGTACGACACCCGTGGATCCATTGCGTATTGCGACGGCCGTGCTGCTGGCGAGCAGCTCAGCGTCGAGATCAGTGTCCTTCCGGCCGGGTCTGCGTTGGTCGGGGTGGCCGTGCGGGTGGATCTGCCGCCGTGGAAGGAGCGGGTCCGTGGTGGCGAATAAAGCGCCGAAGGAGCCCGCACCAACGGTCGAGCCGGATCTGGGTCAGAAGCTGCTGGACTGCTACGAGATGTTCATGGCGACGGAGCCCCTGATCCTGCGGAGGAAGACGAATCGTCGGCTGTCAGAGCAGGCGTGTCAGGACGTCGCCCAGGAGGCGTTCATGCGGGTGGCTCGCAAGGTGGCGGCGGGGCAGCTTGCCCCGGGGGTGAAGCTGCCCGGCTACCTTCGCCGCACTTCCAGAAATTTGGCGATCGACACGCTCCGCGCGCAGGCGAAGCTCGACCCGTTCGACGACACCGCCCTCGCGCTGGCGGTACTCGGGCAGGGTCAGTCGGCCGACGACTTCGACCCGCTGGAGGAACTTGTCGTGCCCGCGATCGACGCCATGCCGCTCAGCAGACGCCGCAAGGTCGTGCAGCTGCAGAGCCAAGGCCTCAACGACACTCAGATCTCCGAGGCCCTGGGCATAGCCGCGGACCGACTTCATCGGGACCGGTACGCCGCCCTCAGCGAGTTGCGCGGACAGCTGGGCAAGTACATCCGGGATGGACACCGAAACAAGACACGAAGCGTGAAGGACAGGTGACGGCAGTGCGCCGCTTCAACAAGGACTGCGGCGGCCGCCCGGCGCCGGAGGTCCCGGCCGGGCTGCTTACGCTTATGGACCGGCTCACCGGGCCCCCAGACTTCTGGGACCGTCCAGACGGCGACTTCGGCCCGCTTACCCCCCTATACAAGTTGGGCGCTGAGGCGCGGAAACGGGCGAACTCGCTGTACCGGCTCGGCTCGAAGGCCTTGGGCCGCGGCGAACTGTCCACCGCCGCCGACTGGCTGGGTGCGGCGGCTGCCGCAGGGCACCCCGGGGCGCAATTCCGGCTCGCGGTGGTTGCTCTGCGGGTGGGTGAGGACTGGTCGGAGGATGCCTGGTTCCTCATCGCCGAGGCCGCCCGGCACGGCCACGGCGATGCGGCTCGTCTCCTCGCAGCCTGGGCCGGACAGCCACGCTCGCCGCGCGCAGACCTGCCGCCGGTCGAGGACGAGACGTTCTACGAGGAGGCGTGCCACCGGCTCGGCCTTCCCCACACGGCGCACTCCTCGCCGGGCCAGCCAACCGGAGCGCCGCGATGGGGCGCGGTAGGCGGCAGCAGGGAAGCCGTTCCAGTAAGGCCCGGACTTGTGCTGGTCCCTGCCCCCTCGCTGCCCACCCACTTCGTCCCCGCCGATACCGGACTGATGCGGCCTCACCTGACCGCACTGCCTGGCGGTCTTGCGCTGAACGTACCGGACCTCCAGCCAGCGGCGCCCGCCGCCCGATCCCTGGTCCCGCCCGGCGGGGAGCAGTGGTGGTCACCCCGGGCCCTTCGGCCGGCCGTGCTCACCGACATGGCCCGCCACACCACTACCCCGACCCTCGTCCCCGCCCGCTGGCAGACCACCCAGCGCGCCCGCGACATGCTTCTGCTCATCCACACCGCCGACGGCGTCGACACCCGCACCCTCGCCCGCCGCACCCGAATGCCGCTGCACCTCGTCGCCCGGCTGCTGGACTGGCTCCGCGAAGAACGCTTTATCGACACCGTCGCCGGAGCTCACTTCCCCGGCCACCTGATGAGCTTGGCTACGACAAGTGACCCCGACCGCACTCTGCTCAAGGACAGCCTCGCCCGGCTCCGCGACGAACTCGGCGCGGCCGTCTACATCAGCACCTACACCGACGGTGAGATCACCGTGCAGGAATCAGCGTCCAGTGACACCGCTCCCCCGGTTGTCGAGGTGGCCCCCTTCAGCGACACCGGGCACGCCAGCGCGAACGGCAAGAGCCTGCTGGCACAGCTCGATTTCACCTCCCGCATGGACCACCTCACCCGCTACCCCTCCGTCCCGCTCACCGGCCGCACCATCACCAGCAGACGCCGCCTCATCGCCGAGCTCGACGACCTGGGGCCCCACTCCGCGCAGTTCGACCTCTTCGAGTACTCCGACAGCGAGCTGTGTGTCGCCTACTCCCTCGGCATGCCCGGCAAGGCCTCAAGCCTCGCCCTGTCCCTGCCAGCCAGAGAGCACACCCGCCTCATCGAAGCTGCCGAAACCCTCAGCCAACGCGCCACCGGCCTCCTCCTGGCGCATCTACTGGGAGACGACATGCAGCAGATAAGCCCCCAGCACGAGGAAGCCTGGCCCCACACACCGGTCTCCAGACACGCCCTGCCATAACGCCCGGCCGACGACGTCGCTCCACTTTTCCGCCAGCACGCACTGATCACATCGAGGGGTCCCAGAGTTCCTCCATGCCCTGGGTGCTCGTGCTCCTCTGCCCCATCCACGGACCGTGCTACGGGGTCACCTTCGTCAGGCAAAGCGCTCGACATCCTTGGAGAAGGACGAGCAGACACCTGGTCGATCCCCGTGCCGAAGGAAAGGAACCACTCATGTACGTGAGGTCAATGAGTACCGATCCGAGGATCGGTACTCATTGACCTCACGTACATGAGTCCTGACTACCGAAGCGGTTCAGGCGCGACGCAGGGGGACCACAACGTCCTCGCCTGTGCTTTTCGCGCTCAGCCGGTAGTAGCTGATGTGGGCAAGCCGCTCGGACTCCTCCAACCATCCGGCTTCCACGACCTGGCGCCGTGTCCGGGAGAAGACGGTCGGGGACATTCCGACGAGCTGGGCCAGGTTGGCGCCCGTCTCGATGACGGCGCCAGCACGGTCGGTGGGGTGCATCGCATAGAGCATGACGACCAGGCGCTGGTTGGCGGTCATGCCGGCGGTGCGGTGGAGGACGTCAAGGAGCTTCCGCTTGTCGTCGTTGTTCACTGGGCCTCCCACCGCGAAGGGATCGTGTTGTCAAAGCCGGGGATGTCCGGCGGGTTGCACGTCTTGATCGCTTCCCGTTGCTCGACCCCCGTCCCATGAAAAGCAATGTACGGGCTGATCCGGTAGAGCCGGTAGTTGCCGATGCGTCCACGCTCGATCAGGATGCGCCGCTTGAGCAGTTTCCGATTGATCTTGCCTACGGCATCTGCGGTCATACCGACTTTCTTGGCAATGTCGGCGCCCGTCGCCCTCAGCGGCGCCATGCCCTGAGGGGAGACTCCGATCCACCACAGCACCAGGAACTTCTGACTCGGGGTGAATTCCTTACTCTCAGTGATCGCTGCCACTCTGGCCTTGTCGACCTGGATGTGCTCCCCGGAGAAGGCGTAGGGCGCATATGGGATGGCCTCACCTGTGTCGGCATCAACCAGTCTGCGTACTGCTCCCAACAGGCCCTCCATCGCTGGCACTGCCTCAACGTTCATGAGCGCCGGCCCTCAGGCCGACTAGATGAACTTAACGTACATGAGCACAGAGTTCATGAACTCCGCCTCCAGGGCGTGTCGCTGAACCCGGCATCGATCCACCGCTCCGGTCACCCGCTCAGACACAGCGCTAGCTCATGAACTTCAAGTCAATCTGGTCAGACCCTGCAACCGTGGTCACAGTTCGCAAGACATCGGCACTCGGGCCCTAAGAACCGCCTGCCCCGCTCTCAGAAACGTGGTCCAGGATGCTGAGGACTGGATGCCAGATCTCAGGAGCGCGATGCGGCAAGTGTTTCTGCAGGTCAGGGCACTTTTGGCGCTGGCGCTCTCTTTAGCAGTAGGACAGGCTGTCAACTCCACGGCTCCGCGTACACACCGTGGCCCACAGCGGCGTCGCGCGAAGCAGCGCTCAGGCCTTACTGCCGAGCGTTCGCATCCGGGCCGCCCTCCCACAGGTCGACGAAAGGTCTCGGGCACTCTTCCCCACCTCAGCCGACGAAAGCACGCCACGACGCAGCTGCAGCCGACGAAACACCCGCCACGTATGCCTCCGTCAGCCCATGCCCACCCCCGACACGCTGATCCAAAAGGCCCACCACAAGCCGCAGTCGCTGGATCCCCGCAGTCCCCGTCGGTGCACCGGAGGCCCCTAGGGCCGAGGATGCACCGACCCGTAGGCGTGGAGAGCCGCATGTGCCACAAGGCTTCTGCTCCCCTGGCCTGCTGAGCGGCAGCCCCCGGCGGCACAGGCCTCAACAGCAGCACTTCGAAAGGCTCGAAGAGACGGCGGTGTGGCCGGCAGACGACGCCGCGGCAGCGGCGGCACGACGGCCAGCGCCGAGGCCCGGGCCAGGACCCGCGGCGGCGGCCCCGGGGGGAGGCGGGGAAGGGCACGACGACGGCAGCCACGGGCAGGACGGCGCCTGCATGCCGGTGTGGCGTGCTGCGGCCCGGCGACGGCGTGCATGTCGAGGAGGACAATTTCTCCGTCCTGCCGGTGCCCGGCGGCGCACGGAACGGCGCGGCCGGGAACCTGCTGAGCGGCTTCTACACCGTTAACCGGTTCATCGATGGTCTGGATGACGGCTTCATAGCCAAGATCAATTAACGGGATGTGTGGCCGGTGCGCCGGGCCCCGGCCACACGTCAGGCCTTCGGCCAGAAGTCGATCATGTACTTCTCCACCCCATACGCGACGCCTTCTGTCTGCGTCACCCTCGCAACCTCGTCCCGGCCCGTGCAGCCGACACGCACCCGCCACCACCCCGGCCTGCCCAGCCGAATCAGGTGATCCGACCGGCCCAGCGTCATCGTCCACACCGCGACATCCCCCGTGGTCGTCTCGAAATCGACCTCACCCTGCTCGTCCCATGGCCCCTGTGCCGCCGGCGGCTCAGATGCCCACACCCTCACCTCCACGCCAGCGGTATGGGTGTGGCCAGCGCTGAACAGGTCGAAGCGGCGCTCGTGCTCCTGGAGGAACACCCCCCACTCGAAGTTGTCTCCAAACGGCACAGGAACCACTTTGTCGTCAGACTCCTGGAAACCGAAGCCCCGGAACGCGACTTCGACGTCCAGGACCTCCTCACGCAGCAGCTCATACACCGTGGCTCTCCTCCCCTGGAGTCTCTTCACAGGTACGCCGCGCAGGTAGTCAGTACCGTCCGTTTCCGGGCCCCTGCCTGGTGGGCCGGGACCCCAAAGGCGAACAGCGGCAGCGCTCCTCGCCTGGCTGGAGAAGCTGACCTGGGACGAAGTCCTCACCCTGCCCCGCTCTCCCAGCCATTGCCAGGGACTTGTTGCGGACAACGTTCTGGCACAGCTCCAGCACCCGGGGGCGCTTGTCGTCCATCAGGGCCCATGCTAGGTGGGCCGTCGACCGAGGCCGGAACGTGAGGTCAATGCGGGTCGGCGGCGCCAAGCGGCAGATGCGGCACGGCGGGTGATCTCCGTGCTGTCCCAAAGTGTGGTGGTCGCAGCCTGCCCGCACGGCCTGCGGCAAGGCGGCTGCGCCTGTGTGGCTGGTGGATGGGGGCTGGCCGAGCGTGGCCCAGGGCCAAGGAGTGCTGCGTGGATGGGGCTCGCCTGTCCCAGTGCCGGTTAACGAGCCAGAGACGCTTCAGCATCGTTCCGCCGACGTCTCAGCATCGTCCTGAACGCACGATGATCAGCAAACAGACCAGCTGGTGTGCGGTCATTGCCTCGCGGACGAGCAGCAGCCCTATGCCACCTCCAGCGCTCAGGATCCTGCCCCCGTCCCCGCACTTCTGTCCCCGCACACGCCCTGGCGAATCAAGAGGACGGGGTTGCCATGCATGAATCCTTCCAGGCCACCCTCAGCAGCAAGCCGCGCTTCCGCCTGGGTGAGCCGATTCTCATCACGTTCGAGCTGACAAACATCAGCGACCGGGACTTCCGAGTCCTGGTGTGGAATACGCCCCTGGAGAGGGAGGTCTTCGAGTACTTCAAGATCCGCCACCACGGCTTCCCCGTCCCTTACGACGGTCGGTTCGTGAAGCGTGGTGAGCCAGAGGACGAGTCCTACAGAACCATCTCGGCGGGTGAAAGCCTCAAGGCGACGGTCGACCTGACGACGTCGTATCCCATCACCGAGCTGGGCACCTACACCGTGACCCTGGATACCAGGATCCTGGACGTCTTCGCTGACGAGCCCGAAGCTCCTCGCCGCCGCAACCGGCGGGAACATCACGGCTTCGGTGTGCAGACGCCTTCGGTCACCTTTGAGGTCGTCAAGGACGGCAAGCCGCGGGAGACGGTCGCTGAGGAGATCCGGAGGAAGGCCGGACCGCCGCGAGCCCCCAAGGCCGCCCTTGCGCTGGCCAAGCTCACTCCGCTCGCGCCGGTGCTGGTCGGCGGCACCGCCGAGCAGCAAGCCCTCGTGCGGGCGGCCCATGAAAATGCAGGGGTCTTCGTCGAAGCAGCCATGCGGCAAGTCTCCTGGGCCTCGGGGTCGAAGAACGCCCTGGCCAAGGAGTGGTTCGGAGGCCATGACGCGGCCCGCTACGGCACCATCCGCCAAAACCTGACAGACGTAACCGGCGTGCTATCCGGCCAGCCCGTCACGTACGACCTGACTGGCGCAGGGTGCCAGCCGGGATGGTACGCCTACACCTATAAGAACACTCGGAAGATCTGGCTGTGCTCCAGCTTCTGGTCGGCCGAAGTGACCGGGACCGACTCGAAGTTCGGAACCCTCGCTCACGAACTGACGCATGCGGTGTCCGGTACCGACGACGTTTCATACGGCCGAGTGGGAGCTCGCGACCTCGCTTCTTCACAGCCGTCGGATGCGATACGCAACGCAGACAACTATGAGTACTTCACGGAGACCCTCTCTGAGCAGGTGGTCACTGCTCCGATCCTGTGGAGTGACAGCACGGCGTACGTGTTCGTGGCCGGGCACTACTACGCCTACGACGTAGCAGCCGACAAGGTCAGGGAGGGACCGCTGAGCATCGCAGGTGGATGGCCGGGTCTCTTCGATGACCGGGTCGACGCTGCTGTGGTGTGGAACAACGGCAAGGCGTACTTCTTCCGGGGCACTCAGTACATGCGCTACGACATGTCCGCCGGCAGGGTCGACGCGGGCTACCCGCTGCCTATCGCGCCCCACTGGCCGGGCCTGTGGAGCGACGGCATCGATGCGGCGGTGATGTGGCCGGGCGGAAAGGCCTACTTTTTCCGCGGGTCGCAGTACATTCGCTACGACGTTGCTACGGACAAGTCCGACCCCGGTTATCCGCGCCCGATCTCCCCCAACTGGCCTGGCCTGTGGACGGCAGATCTGAACGGTGGCGTTGTGTGGAACAGCGACGTGGCTTACTTCTTCCGGGGGGCGGAGTACATCCGCTACGACATCGGCCAGGACAAGGCGGACGGAGGCCCGAAGTCAGTGGCGAGCAACTGGCCAGGGCTCCCCTAGGTCAGTCTCCGGTCTTTCGCTGCCCTAGTGGTTGGAGCGGCATGGTCCTGAGCCAGGCGACGCCGCGCCGACGCAGCCTGACGCTCCCGGCCCCTACCCATGCACACCTGTCGGGGTCGCCATCCCAGACATCCGGGCTTGGGAGCTGGGCAATGCAAGTTGGTCGTGCCCGGTGTCCCCGCACCCGATCTGAACCCCGAGACCAGGAGAGGCGTGTGGGCTCGGATGGGGGTCGGCGCTTCGCCAGCTGAGCAAGGAAACGTCATCATGGTCGGCCCTGCTCCCAGCCTTCTGGGGCGCCACTCCCCCACCGGTCAGACGTGAGTCCGTACCATGAGCACCTGGTAGGTGCACAGTGGGCTAGGTCGATGCTCTCGCGCCACTGGGCTACCGCACACCCCTATGGTTGCTGCGAAGCGCTCTTGGCCCACCAACCGTGCCAGCCTGTTCGGTCGTGGCACTGACAGGGCGGCCGCCCGCTTTGGAGGCGTTGTCGCCTAGGTGGGGGTCAGGGTGCGAACGAGCTGGGTCATCTGCGGTGAGGGCAGCACCTTGAGTTCTCGCTGGAGGAAGGTGCGGTAGTCGCGGTAGCGCTTGATGGCGCTGGCGACGTTCCCTTCCGCTATGTGGATCTCTATCACGATGCGATGGGCGGTTTCGCGGATCGGGTCGGCAGCTATGGCTCCGAGTGCTGCCTGGAGGGCGGGGAGGTACTGCTTCTCGCTTTGAAAGCGTTGGGCCAAGCTCTCCAGGGCGTAGACCCGCATTTGGTCCCACCGGTCTCGTTCAAAAGCCAACCATTCGTCACACCAGCCGGGGAGTAGTTCCCGACCAAGCTGGTTGACCAGGTCTTCCCATTTTTCGGGGGGCCCGAGACCCGCGATGAGGCTGCGTGCCGATTCCCAGACCTCGTGTAGGTCGACCGTTACCTCGGCTGACAGAACCAGGCGGGGTCCGATGCGGTCGATGACACCAAGGCTCCCCACTCGGCGTCCCTGACACAGTGCTGTGCGGAGGTTCGCTGCGGCTCTGCAGGGGGTGCAGTCGGGCCAGAGCTCCGCAGCGGCGGCGTTGCGCAGGACGCCGTCCTGCTGCAACGCCAAGTAGGCGAGCAGGCGTTGCGCTCCCAGCGGGAGGCAAACCCGTCGCCCAGAGGAGGTGAGTTCGAACGGCCCCAGTATCTCGAGGCGCGCCACATTCCCAGACACAGTCTCATCGTGCCGTCAGCACGTGCCATGCGCACCCGCTGGACGCCCTCGGCGCATACGCGCCACACCCGCTCCCACCTGCACAGACACCCCAATAACGAATCAGAGACGTTTCAAAGACGCCTCCCGCACGACACCTCCACGATGCCTGCTACGCCCTGGCGACGAGCTCCCGGAAGCATGACAAGCCCTTGGCGTTAGGAGACTGCGATGGATGTGCGGTCGGTTCTCAAGGACATCCCCGAGTACGGCAACGCGCTGGGAGATGCTCGCGTCTGCATCGCGGTGCTGGACGGACCTGCCGACCTGTCACATCCGTGCTTCGACGGAGCGCGGCTCCGCCGCCTGAACACCTTGGTGCAGGAACCGGCTGGTGACGGGCCTATGGCTACGCATGGCACCCACGTCACGAGTCTCCTCTTTGGCCAGCCGGGTACTGCCGTCGAAGGCATCGCTCCCCGAAGCCGAGGCCTGCTGCTGCCTGTCTTTCGAGACGCTCACGCTGGCCATGTGCCGCAGATCGACCTGGCCCGCGCCATCGAACGAGCAATTGACGAAGGCGCGCACATCATCAACATCAGCGGCGGCGAGAAGTCAGCCGATGGCAACCCCGACAGCATCCTGGGACGCGCCTTGCAGCACTGCGCCGACGAGAAAGTCCTGGTTGTAGCGGCGGTGGGCAATGACGGCTGTGACTGTCTACAAGCACCCGCTGCCGCGCCGTCGGTCCTCGCCGTCGGGGCGACAGACGAGTCGGGCGAGCCGCTGAGCTCCAATAACTGGGGTTCCGCCTATCAGAGCAACGGGATCCTGGCCCCGGGAAAGGACATTGTCGGGGCGTCGCCGGGCGGGGGCCGCATCGCCCTCAGTGGAAGCAGTTTCGCCACGCCCATCGTCGCCGGAGTTGCGGCACTCCTCGTCGCCCAGCAGCTGGCGCGGGGGCTCCCTGCCGATCCCCTCGCCGCGGGAGCCTCCGTGCTGCAAGCAGCAAGACATCCGTCTTGTTCGCCTGAGGACGCCCCCCAATGCCGCCAGCACCTGGCCGGGCACCTTGACGCTCCGGCCGCCTACCGCCTCGTGCTCACTAGCCAGCCACAACCTCATCCCGAAGATTCGCAACCGGCCCTGACCCACAGCGCGCCCGGGTCGGTCCGCTCATCAGGGACCCCCGCCTTCCGACCTGGGGCGATCGCCACAAGCACTCCCCTGCCGTCGAAGGCCCCCCAGTCCGCCTGGAACGAGGGAGTTCACGCTATGGACAACAACGAAGCCAGCATGGACTTCGGTGCGCAGAGCGACCCGAGCGCATCGAACCCGTCGCCCACCAACGCTGCATCTGTGCCTCCGCCGCCTGCTGAGCCCCCCGCCGGCCCGCCGCCGGCCGGAACAACTCCTTCCTCGTCACCGACAGTGGAAGCCGCACAGCCCGCACAGACAGCAGTGGAGGCCGAGGCCGACCTTCCCCCCGCTCCTCCCCCGCCAGCGCTGCCGCCCCGCATGGCTACGCCAGCGCCGGCCACCCCGTCGAGGTCCATGCAGCATCCGGCCTTCGGGGTACGCCCCTCGTGCGGCTGCGGCGGCAACCCGGCTGAAGGCTGCCACTGCTCCGGAGCCAGCCCTTCCTCCGAGCGCCAGCTCGTCTACGCCATTGGCACGATCGGCTTCGACTTCCGCACCGAGGCGCGGAGGGACAGCTTCCGGCAGCTGATGCCCTGGCCTTCGCCCCCGAGGCGTGAGGGCGAAAGGGAGCGAGAAGTCCAGCCCCACGTCCACGACCCGAGGCAGATATACGACTACCTCGCCCGCAACCCCTGGGACTCGGACAAGCTCACGTGGACGCTCAACATGGACGCCACTCCCGTCTACGCCCTGGAGGCGGAGACGCCCGTCGGCATGGACTGGCACGAGCCGAGCCTCCCGCCGCTGGAGCCCAAGGCGACTTCGCAGCGGCTGGCGAAGCAGACCAAAGAGGCTAAGGAGCCCACCACGTCGGAGGCCCGCCTCGAACGACTCCTGGAGGCTATGTCCCATCCACCGGTCTCCCGCGTGTACAAGATCTTCCGGGACGCCATCCTGGGCCAGAGTCTGATCAAGGACGACCCCAACTACATCTCCCGCGTATCTGTCCCTGGAGTACTGACCGACCGCACCGTCCGTCTGTTCTCCGGTCAGGTGGTACCCGTGGTGGAGGTCAAGAGCCGCGGCTTGAACAGCTGGAACGAGACGCTGCTCGTCAACGCGGTGGTCGAGGCCGTGCTGCAGGACAACAAGCAGCAGAAGACGCCGATCGAGATGACCGAAGACCGCAAGGACGAACTCCGCATCACCATCCGGGCCCTGCTCGACAAGGTGTACTGGGAGTTTCGCAACCTCGGGCAGAGCTCTGCCGACCGCGCCCTCAACGCCGCAGGAACCAACGCTTTCCTCTTCGGAAGCGAGTTCAAGGAAGGCATCCTGTCCGCCCAACACGTCCCGGGCAAGGACACCAACTTCTACACCCTCGACAGCGCGAGGGTGCAAAAGAGTCCATACTGCCGCCCCGGCTCTGACTGCCAGGACGTCATCCTCAACTTCTTCGACCCCGAGAACGAACGCCGCGCGCGGGTGTCGTACCTGTTCACCTTCGACGTGAGCGACGAGTATCCCGTCAGCCTGGCGCCGACCCACAAGTTCATCGGTGGCATCTGATCACACCAGGAGTGCACCCCATGAAGCGTTCTAACTCCCCAGCGCCTGCCACCACGGCCACCGTCCCGGTCCAGGCACCACCGGTCTATCGAGACCTCGAGCCGGCACAGAACAGTGCCGCCTCGGGACAGGGGGCCGAAGCCGCAGCCTCCGGCTGCGCCCACCTTCCTGGAGCAGCGCGTCAGATGTGCTACGCAAGCCGCGTCACTCGCGTGTGATCTCCCTGGATGGGCGACTGTTCGGGTCGTCCAACCCCGTCACCCCGACGCCGCGGAAAGCGGCGGTCAGGCCTCCATAAGGAGAGTGACATGAACTACCTCATCACCAGCGACGAAGTGCAGGTGCACGCAGCGCAGCCGC
>NZ_JBVKAH010000012.1:96603-178189 GCF_055598725.1 Streptomyces sp. NPDC039423 | reverse complement strand
GCAGATGCCGCTGCTGGCCCCGCCGATCGACCGCTCCCCCGCCTCCGCCCAGGCAATGGCTGACGCCACTGACGGCGTCGAGTCCGCCGGCCTGCTGGATGTGGCCGTACCTCTGATCAGCAGCCTCTTCGGCTGACAACCCCGGCGTGCTGCCCGTTAGGCGAGCCGCCTCTGCCAGCACACCAACCCACCCATCCGAAAGGACGAGCCGATGCGCAACGAGTTCACCCCTCTCGACGAGACCCAGGCAGCCCTTGCGGTCACCCCGCAGATGCCGCTGCTGGCCCCGCCGATCGACCGCTCCCCCGCCTCCGCCCAGGCAATGGCTGACGCCACTGACGGCGTCGAGTCCGCCGGCCTGCTCGACATGGCGATGCCCCTGATCAGCAGCCTCTTCAAGTGATGTCTTCCTGGTGCGCCGACAGAGGCTGAGCCGCCGCTGCCGGCGCACCGGAAGCCACCGATCCGAAAGGACGAGCCGATGCGCAACGAGTTCACCCCCCTCGACGAGACCCAGGCAGTCCCTGCGGTCATTCCGCAGATGCCGCTGCTGGCCCCGCCGATCGACCGCTCCCCCGCCTCCGCCCAGGCAACGGCTGACGCCACTGACGGCGTCGAGGCCAACTTCCTGCCCGCTCTGCCGCTCATCGCGTCAACGATCGCGAGCCTGTTCTAAAGCGTGGGCCACCGCAGCTGGCCGGGGCGATCACTACCGAATGGGACGGGCAGATCGCCTCGGCCGCTGAGCACGCAAAGGGTTCTCATCTCATAGAGAAAAGGAGGACGCCGTGTTGCCTTATCTGCCGGTACAGGGGAAGGTCGAACGCCGCTGGGATGCCAACGTGGCCTACATGCGCCTTCTCGGTGTCTACGAGGACCCCGATACTCACGCACTGGGGGAGCAGTGGGGAGAGCCTCCTCCCGCAGAGAACTATGGCCTGGATGTAGGTGACCCGAGCCCAGGAGCGGGACGAAGCGACCACGGCTGGCAGTGCCAGGCGGGGATCTGCTCCTGGGTTGGCCCGCTCTAGCAGGAGGAGCGCAGGAGGGAACAGACGTCTGCCCCTCGCGCTACCCGCGCGTGGGGCAGACGTGTGCCGTCGCGGGATGGCTCCTGACCCCCTGCTGGGAGGCAGGGGCAGCCTCATGCAGCCGATGGGGGTGGCCAGCTGGAAGTGCCACTCGCCGGCAGAGAGATGACCGCGCGAAGGCCATATCGGCTGCGCCGTCACTGGGCACTGGGGGAGGGGCTTCTCGCCGCTCGTCGGGCGGTTGGAGTGACAGGTCGTGGCTCCGGTACGGCGCCTTGGGCTCCATGAGGGCGTGTCGACCGCCTGGCCGAATGCTGCGGCTGCCAGGGGTGCGCTGGGAGCAGCGCGGGTTCGGGGCTATCACGGCGTGATAGGGCGCCCGGCCTTCCGGACACGCTTTGTCGCTATGCGTGTGCGCAGGCTTGGGTTATCACGGCGTGATAGAGCACCGGATGCTGCCGACCTGATCCGCCTGGCCCGGCCGCTGGTTCCGCGTCAGCTGTCGTGCGCTCGTGCCGGCAGGGGGTCGGCTCGGTGCTGGAGCCGACCCCCTGCCGGGCGAATTCGGGCTGACTTGCGCGGGCGTACCAGGCGGAGCAGTCGGGAAGTCAACCACTGCGGTAACCCGCGTCACCTCACGTGGCCAGGCGGTCGGCAATCTGGCGCAGGATTTCGGCGAGGTCTCGGCGGTGTCCTGGGAGGAGCCCACGGCCAAGATCCTCCGCTACCTCCTCCACGCCACTGGCCACCTGGAAGTACCGCTGCAGCATGGCGCTGCGCTCTCCTGCCGTCAGGTGACCACGCGCGAAGTCCATGAGGGCTGCGCCGTCATTCGGCACCGGGGGAGTGGCCTCTCGCGGCTCGTCGGAGGGCTGGGCGGCAGGTCGTGGTTCTGGTACCGGCGCTTTGGGCTTCGTGAGGACGGTGCCAGCCGCTGGGCCGGGTGCTGCCGCTGCGATCGGGTTGTTTGGCGTGGTGTCGGGCTCGGGGTTATCACGGCGTGATAGATCACCGGGGACTTCGGACGGCTGCGAAGGTCCGTCAGCGCGGTGCGTCTGCGGGGGCGGGGGGCTATCACGGCGTGATTGGTCGCGAGCGGCTGCGGACTTGTTCTGCCTCGCCTGGGCCCGGGCATCGGCCTTCTCGCGCTGTTGCTCGGCAGTCAGGTTGGAGAGGTTGCGGACGTCCTCGACGGTGCGGCGGCCGGCGATGAGGTCGGCTTGGAGCGCTGGGTCGAGGTCGAGAATGGAGAGTTTGGAGGAGATGGTCGATTGACCGATCCCGAGCCTCTTGGCGGCCTTGCTCTGGGAGCCGTAGAACTCGACGAGCTTCTTCAGCGCGTGCGCTTGCTCGAGCGGGTTCATGTCGTCTCGGTGGACGTTGGCGACGAACGCGGCTTCCAGTAGTGACTCGTCGGTGGAGACGAGGTCGTTGTTGATGGTTACGCGAATGCTGTCCACGCCGGCTCGGCGTGCGGCTTCGAGGCGGCGGTGGCCGTCGATGACGATGTAGCGGGCCCCGTCGTCCACTTCGTCCGCTCGTTGCGGACGTTCGGCGAGGTAGGCGTCGACGGTGGCGACCGTGATGGCGTTGACGAGGCCGATCTCACGGATGCTGTCGGTCAGCCCCTCGAGCGCGCGGAGCTCTTCGCGAGGGTTGTCGGGGTTCTGGCTGATTAGGTCGAGACTCAGGCTGGTGGGTTCCGGGACGCCTTCAGTGGGCGCTGCCGTCGCGGCGCCGATGGCGGCTCGTCGGGCGCTGATGGGTCGCGCCTGGGCGAAGGACGCGCCGGCACCGAGGTTCTTTGCCTTGCTCACTTGCTGATCTCCCGTGCGAGCGCGCGGAGGGCGACGGACTGCTCGCACCGTGGTGCGTAGGCGAGCAGGGGCTGCTTGGCGCGGACTGCTTCCTTCTGTTCCTTGAGGTCACCGATGACGCCGACCACGCGAGGATCCTTTATGTCCATCCAGGACTGGAGGGATGACGTGGCGATGAAGCCGCGGCGGGCGTCGTAGTGGTTGACGACGAGGCCGAGGTAGTCGATGTCGAGGGCGAGGTCGTTGCGCATGTCCTCGATTTGGGAGGTGAGGAGCCCGTAGGCGTCGGCGCTGCTGTCTTCGGCTTGGACGACGATGAGGACGCCGGAGTTGCCTGCTACCTCGCCGGGGCGGCGGCGTCCGTAGTAGGAGGCGGCGTCCATGCTGAGGCCGAGGCTTGGGGGGCAGTCGATGAGGATGACGTCGTAGTCGTTTTCGATGGGGGAGAGGGCTCGTTCAAGCGCTGCTTCGCGGGCGCGGACGGAGGCCAGGCGCACGTCGAGGAGGAAGGCGTCGGCACAGGCGGGGAGCAGGTTCAGGCGGTTTCCGAAGCGGTCGTCGTCGATCGGGACGATGAGTTCGGTGAGTTCGCCCTTGGCGTCGCCGGCCATGTGGTTGGTGAGGGAGTCCCCATCCATGGGCAGAGGCTCGTGGCCGAGCTGCTTGGTGAGGTGTCCTTGGGGGTCGAAGTCGACGAGGAGCACACGCTGGCCGAGGCCGGGGAGGTCCTCGAGTGCGAGCGGGTCGGTGTCGGTGTCGCTGTCAAGAAGGGCGGCGAAGTGCTTCGAGACGCGGACCGGGACCAGTTGGGTGGGGCTCTCGGCGAGGGCCTCGCCGGCTCCGGCGGTGATGGCGGTCTTGCCGACGCCGCCCTTCTGGTTGCAGACGACGATGCGGCGCACGATCGCCGGACGCTTCACCGCGGGGGCGGGGTGGCTGTCGAGCCAGACCTGCACGGATTGAGCAAGCCCCTGGATAAGGGAGACGCCGCGGCTCTTGCAGTCCGCGCGGAAGCCGGACCACTGCTCGGCGGGCAGGAAGGTGGCGAAGGACTCGGCGCCTGAAGTGTCGATGGGGGAGAGGTTGGATCCGAGTCCTCGCCACGCGGTGATGCCGGCGTCGACGGCTTCCTGCATGTCGATGCCATGTTGCACGGCGCGGACTTTGAGCTCTTGGCGGAGCCAGGAGGGCAGCTTGGAGACGACCTTCTCCCGGTCGCCCCTGGTGTCAGGTGACGTCATGTGAGTCACTGTACTAACGCCGAGGGGTAGCTGATGCTCCGACACGTTAGTTAGCTTGCATTCGATGCTTTCGGGTTATCACGCCGTGATAACCCGAAGGCGGCACCCGTCACTGGTAGGGGCTATCCCGGCGTGATAGGTCCACCCCCGGTTGACGTAGCAGGACCTTCGCGGGCGGAACCAAGCTGCCTAACCAGGCAACGAGCCCGGTATGCCAACGCACGAGCGCAGCTATCACGGCGTGATAGGCCCCGCCCGAGCAATGACCAGGCGGGAGAGCCCTGGCCTCCTCACAGATCCTCCCGATAGTGCCCCGCAGCCACCCTCTTCAGGCGACCATCGGCCAGCAGTTGCTATCACGCCGTGATAGCCCGACCGCCTGTCGTCGTCAGACGTAGTGTGAGCGGCGCAGCGCGGCTCGGACCGCAGCGCCCAGGCGCGCGGCCATACGAACGGGGACCTGCCCGATGGTGGGGTGTCGCCACAGATTTGCCCGTGAGGCGGTCTGGGGCGCGCTTTCTTCGCGGGCACCGTCTTGGGCGCTATGCTCCGCAGACCGGCGGCACGCGAAGCTCCGGAACAGTGGGCTGGTCACCCCGGCTGGGCCAGGCCCACGCAGAGGGTGTGGTGCGCCCACTTCGCGGAGTCCACGTTCGACCACCTTGAGGGTCGCCGCCAACAGCTGGCCGGGCAGCACGAAGGCACCGACCATGCCACATTCGCACCACCGGATCTGGGCTGCCGAGCGGGCGCAGTTCACCGGCGAACGTAACGCTGCCGCAGCTCTCGGCATCACGCGGGACGCAGGCCTGGGACTCGACTCGACAGACCCGGCGCAACGACGACTGCGAGCGATGCTGGCGCTTGCTGTACTCAATTGCGGCAAGGACGCCGCCTGTCTCTCCGAGACCTACCTCTACGAGCTCAGCCTGTACACGTTTATCGTCTCTCCTCGACAGGACGACCTCGTCCTGATCTCGGACGCCGCGGACAACATCGCCCACCGGCTTCTTCCGGGCGAGCACAAGGACGAGACGCTCTGCCTGCCCGGCATGCGGCTCCTGAACGATCCCGACAGCGCCTACCGACTCATCCACCTCCCGACGGGTGGGCGCATCACCACAACCACGCGCAGCGACGGCACAGGGGGCGGGCGGTCCTACGGCGCGCGGTCATGGAAACGAGCAGACGAACCGATCACCCCCCGGGAAGCCGAAGTGCTCAACGCGCTGCCGCATATGACGCCAGACGCCGAGGTTCTGCTCGCTGCGCTCACCTCACGCCTCTGGCTCCGAGATCCGAACGGCTCCTGGGCGGTTGGGGGCTGGTTCAACCCGCCCCCACGCCGCGATCGTCAAACCGCGCGCTCGCAGGGGCACGCACGGCGGCTACACGGCAGCGGCGACCGCTGGGAGCTCGCGTGGACCTCGTATCCGTATCCGGAGGACCTTGTGGCCGCCCTCTCACACCCGCGTGCGGGCCTTCGAGGTGTACAAATCGCCACTGAGGGAGAGGTGACGCACTTGCTGTACGGGACCGCCCGGCTGTCAGTCGTCCCTGCTGCACAGGTAACGCAGGGGCGGCACGATGGAACGTCTCGCATCTGGCGTTGAGGGCCTCCGACTGAGCTCAGCCTGCCGGTTCACCTCCGTAGGGACAGAGCCCGTTGAGCGGGATGTACCAGGCCGCGGAGTCGGCTACGCATTGGTGGAGCTCAGTGCCGGAGCGCAAACGGCTATCACGGCGTGATAGCCCCACCAGCAAGTGAGCGTGCCCTACGGCGGGCTCCTGCTTCTGCTCGTTCACTGGTCTGGTGAGATGCTGGAGGACTCCATCGCGATGGCCATCCGGTGCCACTCCCATGCGGCATCCCTGATCAGCGGGACAACAAGGTCGTCACCGCGCTCGGCTTCGATCGCCGCGCCTGACGCAGGCGAAAAGGCCCGGTCCCCGGAGCGCTTGGAGATCGGGCCTGCCGTCTGATGCGTCTTGCAGTATCCGAGCGATTCGAATGAGCAGCGCCTGGCCGGTCGGTCGGGCGCAGCGCTGTGGGGGAGTTGGGGAATGTTCAAGGGGTCGGGTGGTGCCACGCGGGCCGCGCTGAAGAGGGCGGCATGGTTGATGCCTGGATTTCGGGTGGGGCGTCCCGGGGGCGCAACTGGGCGGTGCGGGCGTCCCTGGGGTGATTGTGGTGCGGCAGGGACGATGGCCACGTAAGCGACGGTGTTACCGGTCGCGAGCGGGTCCCGGTCCGGGGCGTCCCACAGAACTGCAGGTACGCCGACCGTGACGTCCAAGTCGATCAGCTGCACGTCCCACCTGCTACCCATGCTGAAGCCGCCGCTGATACCCACGGCTGACCGTCGCACTGGGCTGGGTGCTGCCGGTGGAGGTGCCGGCCACCCGGACGGAGCAGCGACCCAGGCCCGTAGCGGTCCTCGTGACAACGGGTTCTGAACTCGGGCCCGGCCGAGGCCTGGTGCTCGTGGCAGCACAGGCGGACCACTAGGGCGTCACCGACCGCCTGCCGGGCCACGGCAAGAGTGTCCAGGCGGTCCTGAAAGCGGCAGTGCGGGCGGATGGAAGGAGAAACGGCGCGGCCTCCGGGTGTTTCTGGAGGACGCGCCGTTTCAGCACTGTCAACCTAGCTGAGTTTCTGCAGGGTGCCCTCCGGGCCGCCCGACCGCATGATCTCGTGGAACGCGCGCATCATCGCTTCCACCCCTGCGGTGGGGACCACCACGAGGTCCGGGCAGGCGAAGAACGCCCCTGCCCCGGTCTCTCCCGTCTCTCGCCAGCGAGCCAGGATCGAGGTGATCTCGCCAGGTGTCATGACGGTGGCGCTCCATCGCGTCCCGTCCGGCAGCCGGATCTCGGCGTCGACGTTCTCGACGTTGTCGACAGTGTCGTCGGCCCCGAGCATGAAGACCGCTTCGAACCCGTCGCCGGGCACGGTGAGGAAGGGGTCACTTGCCATAGAGCTTCTTCACCCTCTCAATCACCTTGGGTTCATTGGACTTGTCGGCCTTCGCGACGATCTCGATACCGCCGTTCACGTTGCGGAAGAAGATCCGGGCTCCATTCTTGCCGCGGGCGTAGGTGACATCCGTTCCCGTAAGAGCCTTGCTGCCGATGCCCGGATTCATGTTGCCATTCGCCAACTGCTCGAACATGCTGTCGAACTCGCGCTGCACCTGCGAGTTCTTGCCGGCCTGTTGGGCAGCCTTCACCAGCGCCGGATCGCGGTTGATGGCGGAGGTGATGACTTTGCACGCCTTGGCGTTGTGCACCAGGACCGGCGCGTCGCCGACAAGGGCGTAGTAGGTGTGCGGGCCCTCGACGGTGAGGTTGTAGACACGGGCCTGCTCCCTCCACTGCTTGACGGAGACGACGCGCACCAGCGCGCCGGTGCTGGTGCGCAGATGGGTTCCGGCTTCGAGGTCGCCGGCATCGGCCCAGCGGCCCGGCTGTTCGGTCCAGAAGGGGTGGCGGTCGGTGGCCGTGATCCTGTCCACCCGGTCGCCCTGGTCGCCGTCCGTGTCGACGGTGATCTCAACCAGGTGCTTTTCGCCCTCCCCCTCGATCAGGGCTGTGACGGGAGCCGGTTGGGTGAGGCCGGTCGTCGGGTCAGTGGCAAGGACCTGGTCACCGGCGCGCACTTGGTCGATCGGACGGCTGGTGCCGTCCGCCAGGAGCACGGGCGTGCCCGCGGCGAAGCTGTTGAAGTCGACCGCGCACTCGACGGCGTCCTCGCCCTTTTGGGCCTTCTTGACATCGGCAGCAGTCAGTATCTTGCCGCCGACTCGCAGCCAGCGGAGGACGGACAGCGCGCCGAGCGCCCGCTCCTCACCGCTGAGCTTCTCACCCGTGATCAGGTCCTTGCCGGTCAGGGCGTCGACGATGCCCTTGCCGTCACCCACACCCGGAAGGAGGTCGAGGAGCAGGGACAGCCGACGCTGCTGTTCGGCGTCGTCAAGGACGGTGGAGCCTGATCCCCATGTGTCGCCGATGCCGGAGAAGTCGAAGTCGATGTCCGGGATCTCGCGGAGTCCTTCCGCTCCCTTCTTGATGCCCGGGACATGCTTGTTGGCGGTCGCCATGCCGTTGTTGGCCTGGGCGATACCGGCGTTGATCTGCACCATGCCAGCGTTGGCCTGAGCGATGCCCTTGTTCGCCGTGCTCAAGCCCTGATTGATCTGCGCGACGCCCTCGTTCATCGCCTTCAGGCCCCGATCCATCTGGGCGAACCCGGCGTTCATCTGGTCGATGGCCGCGCCCATCTCGCGGAGCTCCTTGCCCCAGTCGATGGTCGGTTTGGCGGGCGTGTTGTCCGGCTTCCAGTCCGACGTGTCGTAGTGATCGCTCACGATCACCGTGAGCACACTCAGGCCGAACAGGGACTCGTTCGACGCGCCGAGGAAGCGGTCCGCCCGATCGACGTGGGAGCGAAGTTCGTCCAGATGCGGTTTCGCGGCCTTGAAGGAGGCGACCATCTGCATCAGGATCTTCGCCTGGTGTTCCGGATCGCTCTCCTTGGAGGGATCACGAAGGTCGGCGAGCTCGAGCTCCGCAAGTGCCTTCACCTCCTTGTTGAGGGCGGTGAACCGGGCGCCTTGGTCCTTCATGAGGTTTTGGGTGGCGTAGAGGAACAAGGCGACCCCTACGCCTGCCTTGACCGCCTTGCCTCCGAACTCCTTCAGGCACTTCGCCTTGTCGAGGAGTGCGAGGTCTTCGCAGTGTGCGTACTTCGAGATCCGCTCGGCGATCTCTATGAGGCTGCGCCGCTCCTTTTCGGCAGCAACCGCCGGGCCAACCCCCGTGCCCGGACCGAAAAGGACGCACAGGGCCGTCGCGAGGACGACGAGCCGTGAGATGAGTTTGTGGTGCATGGATTCCTTGGTCGAAAAAGGGCCTGCAACGTGGTCGATCGCCGCAAGCCCGGACTTCCCCCTGACGGACAACCCGTCATGTTACCGACAAGTAGGGTATCACCCGGTGTGCACCGGACGCTCTCGTCCGTTCGCTTCCAAGCGCGCCCGCCCGCACCATCCCCCCTGCAGGGCACGTATCGAAAGTGGATCTCGGTGATGCGCTTGCCTTACTTCGGAGGTCATCGTCTCGGCGTGGCCGCGCTGGCAGGATTGGTGATCTCTCCGCGTCGGAGGACGCGGACCAAGACGGAGAGGTCAGCGATGTCCATAGCCGCACCTACGAACACCCGCACTGTGGTTGAGGAGCTGCTGCGCAGAATTGGCCAGGGCGACCCCGAGCTCATCGCCGAGCTGTACGCCGAGCAAGTCGACTGGAAGCTCGACTGGCCGGAGGCCGAGCACGGCCGCAGTGCCACACCGTGGGTCCGTCACCGGTCCACCCGAGCCGACGCGGCCGCCCACTATCGCGAGCTTGCCGAGTACCACGTGCCGGAATTGGTGGCGACCGAGGTCGAGCGCATCCTCATCGACGGAAGCGACGCAGTCGTGCTCGGCGAAATCCGTCAGACCGCCCGGCCCACCGGACGTGCGTATCAGGCGCGGTTCGCTCTGCATCTCACCGTCGAAGACGGCCTTGTCACCCGACACCACGTCTACGAGGACAGCCTGGCCGTCGCCCAGGCATTCGAGGCGAAGATGTGAAGGGCCACCGGGCCAAGCGCGAAGATGCTACTCGCAGCCACGGACGACCAGGTCGAAGATGGCGGTGCTGCGCGGGCCGGGGGCGGGTATCGCGTCGACCCAACCGTCGACGGCGCAGTGCTTGGTGTCCATCAGCTGGCCTCCGTCAGGGTCTCGGTAGGGCGAGGGGAGCGCGGTCGGGCGGTGTACTGCGCGAGGGCGTTGTCGACGTCGCGGCTGCTGCTCATGGTGGGCTCCAGGTGCAGGTGAGGGGTTCAGGCGTGGTCGGTAGTCCCGGCGCCCTTGGGCGGGTCGGAGACGAACCGGGTTTCGCCGGGGTGTGGGTGTGCCGTTCAGAGCTCCGCGCAGTTCCCTGTCAAGTTCTTGTGTTCAGACCCGCAGCTGCTTCTCAGGCCCCCGTTTCAGTCAGCCGTGGTCAACGCTTCGTGGTGCCGCAGCGGCGATCGGCGACGGGCTGGCAAGCGCATAGGGTCAGCGGCATGGCTGACTTGTTCGACGTAGCTGGGGCCCTGACGGGTGGGTGCAGGGAAAGGGGGGATGCATGGGCGTTTGTCAGTAGCTTTGCCGCCTCCTGGTCGACTCCGTTGTCGTCGGCTGACGGGTTCACGCTGGATGAAGTGCAGCAAGCTGAGGACCGCCTCGGCATTCACCTTCCGGCCGCTCTGCGCGAGGCATATACGTTGTTCGGTCGGCGGCGAGATCTGCTGGCTCAGCAGAACCCGCTGCTAGATCCGGAGGAACTGCTGCTCGACCCATCCGATGAACTTCTGGTCTTCCGCAGCGAGAACCAAGGCTGTGCCGGTTGGGGGATTCCCCTGGCCGACTGTTCTCGGGAGGACCCACCGGTCGCCCTGCTTTCCGATCGCCTGCCGAACTCCAGCAAATGTCACTTCCTCGATCGCCTCTCGCTGGCTCTTGTCGAAACCGTGCTGAGCGAGGCGGTCTCTGGCAGGTGGGCGCAAGGGCGTGCATGCCAGGCAACACCTGAGGTGGTTGCCTGTCTGGAGAAGAAGTTCGCCCCTGTCCCGTTGCCGTCATATCCGGCGTGGTTCGAGCCGATGGGAGTGCGCGTTCGCTGGTTCTCTGCCGCTGGTCTCCTGCTCCGCCTAGAGCCCGGCTCGGAGGGGACGGAGCTGGTCGTAACGGGCAGGACTGAAGCTGATCTCCAATGGGCAATCGGAGCGATTCCTGGTGTCTGGCCTGACGCCGAACCGACCGCGACCAGCGCAATCGACGATCACGACCTTGTTCTGCCGTTTTGACGATCACCGTGGCTGTGAAGAACCAGCGTCCCGCAACGGAGCGGAGGACGTTCGCCTCAACGGGGCCGCCACCGCGTTCTGTCGCAGGGCGGCTCCGAGCGGGCGGCGGGAGCTCTTAGGTGGTGGGTGGGCGAAGCGGGAGGACGTTGTCGGCAACCGGGGCAGGGCTCGTTGACGTGCTCTTCTCATCGGTGAGAACGGCGCTGGCCAGGGTGAGGTTGGTTACCAGTTGGCGGAGTTCTTCGATCTCGGCCTTCTGGTTCGCGATGGTCGTTTTAAGTTTGGTGACGGTGTCTCTGAGTCGCTTCTCCGTTTCTGGAATCTGCCTGGTCTCCTTGCGGACGCGTTCCTCGAACTCGCGCTTCAGGTCGACGTGTCTCTTGTAGAGAGCCATGCGGTGGACGCCGGCTTCGGCGGCGAGGGCAGGCCCATCCTCGCCACCGCCGCGGGCAGGTCCTGTACCCCAAGGACACCGTCCCTGGGCGGCGTTCCCCACCGCCCTGGATCGGGTACCCACACCACATGCCACTCGTTCACTGGACCCCTTCTGACGCGCTTGAACACATCAGATGATCAGGGAAGCGTCCACCTTGTGCAGATCCAGCCCGGCGCCTACCGCCAGCAGCTCCACGCCGCACTCACCCAGGCCCGACGCAGTGCCACCGGCCGGATCCGCAGCCAGCACCTGGCCGTCCTGCTCGACGCCGCCCGCGAGGACCTCGGTGCCCCCGGCAGCACACCCGCCGAGGGGCTGTACGAAGTGCTCCAGGAAATCCGCGCCATCCTCCTGACTGGGGCGGACACCGCCTGACGTCGGCCCGACCGCTTGTGTCTGCTGTGCCGTTCCGGCGAGTTCGGGCACTGGCAGCCATGGCTGACCTGGGTCAGCTCGGTGCTCACTCCTGCGGCAACAGTCCCGTCGTGCGTAGCCGAGCCACCGTCTGCGCCGCGTTTGCGCGGGGCGGCTGGGCTGCCATCGCCGACAGCAGACCGTCCCAGGCGTCGGGGAGTCCCGCGTTCACGGCCGACTGGTACGCGGCGCATGCCTCGGGTGTCCGTCCCTGGTCCAGGTACAGGGCGCCGAGCGCGGTGTACGCCTCCGTGTCACCGGCTTCACAGCCGCGGACGTAGGCGCGCTCGGCTGCGGCGGTGTCGCCGAGCTGTTCGCGCACACGGCCCAATGCCGTCCAGGCGTCGGAGGCGCCCAGGTCGGCCGCCCGCAGCACTGCGCGCCGGGATCCCTCCCGGTCCCCGGCGCGTTCCCGTATCCGGGCCAGCGCGGACCAGGCATCGGGGGCACCTCGCTCGGCTGCCAGGTTGGCGGCGAGTTCTGCGCCCGGCCTGTCCCCGGCGTTCTCCCGGGCTCGCGCCAGCATGATCCAGGCGTCCAGGTCACCCGCGCGTGCCGCCTCTGCAGCGGCGTGCTCGGCGCCGGCGTCGTCACCGATCGCCTCGCGCGCTTCGGCCAGCGCGGTCCACGCCTCCGGATCGCCGGTGCGAGCCGCCTGGGCGGCGGCCTCCTCGGCGCCCAGGCTGTCGCCGTCCGACTCGGCGAGCAGCGCCAGGTCGCGCCAGGCCGCTCCGACGCCCAGGGCCGCCGCCTCGCGATGGGCGGCGGCTGCCCCTGAACGGTCACCAGCCCTTTCACGCAGCCTTGCCAGGATGGACCAGCCTTCGGGATGTCCCGCGTCCGCACCGCTGGTGGCCGCGTCCAGGGCTGCCCCATGGTCGCCCAGGGCCCAGTGCAGGCGTACCAGAGCCGCCCAGGCCTCGCTGACCCCTGTACGCGCCGCCCGCGTGGCGTGTGTGACCGCTGTTGCGAGGTCACCGGACCGTTCGGCGACCTGCGATAGCCCCATGTGCCCCCAGCCGTCGCCGGCCTCTGCCGCCTTCTCGAACGCCTCGGCTGCCGGCCCCCCTTGGGCCGCCCGCATCCGGCCGAGCGTCCGCCAGGCCAGCGGTTCGCCTGCAGTGGCCGCCCGGGCCGCGACCGCGTCCGCCGCGGCCGGGTCCCCCTCCGCCTCACGGATCCGGGCCATGGCCGCCCAGGCCCACGCGTCGCCCGACTCTGCCGCGCGCCGATATGCGTCGTAGGTACCCGGCCCGTCACCTTCCGCTTCCCTCGTCACGGCGAGGGCGGCCCAGGCGACAGGATCCGTCGCGGCCGTCTTCTCCGCGGCCTCTCGCCCATCGGTGGTCGCCCGCAGCACGGCCAGGGCCGCCCGGGCACGGACGTGCCCCAACTCGATCGCCCGCTCGTACAAGGGCGCGGCGCTTGCATAGCGACGCCGCTGTTCGGCGGCCCTGCCGAGAGCGTAGACGTCGTCGGCGGTCCTGGCCCAGAGCGCCCCGGACCAGAACGCGGCGGGCGGCGCCCGGTGGGCACGGATCCGGCGGATGTGCTGTTCGAGATAGTCGTCAGGGCGGTAGCTGTCCGGCTCGCCGACACCCGGCTCGTACCGCTCCGCGATCAGCGGCGCGGGGCGGCCCTCCGTTGCCGTCAGCGCTCCGATGGCGGCCGGGAACCATTCCTCGCCCGCGGTCGCACGCGCGGTGGAGTCCATGAATCCGGCTGCCGCCTCCCTTAGCAGAAGCTTGGGCACGGCATGGGCGTGACCCAGCCTGCGTGCTTCCGCGGCTGCCGTCAGCACGGCGTGCTCGGGCGCCGTGAACCATTGGTCCGGGCCCATGTCCCAGCGCCGCGCCAACTCCGGTCCTACGGTGAGGTGTTGCAGTACGTGCTGACCGGGACCGGCAGCCCGCACGGCGGCGGCCATACGCGGATCGCGAGCGGCGGCCGCAGCGACGGCCGCCTCGTCACCGGACAGCCTGTCCGGGACCGTGATCATCCCGTGGGAGCCGGTGAGCAGCGCCAGGGTGTGCGGCGCGCTCTCCAGACCGTTCTCGCGGTTCGTCAGGCGCCGCATGTGTTCTGGCCACAGGGTGCCCACCACAGCGAGCGGCGCCACCTGGTCAAGCAGCTGCCCCAGCGCTCGGGCGGCCCGCTCGCCGGTGTCGCCGTCCAGATAGCGCTGCGTCTCGTTGAGCCACAGCACGGTCCGCGGGTCGATGCCGTCGTCCTCGATCCACGTGGTTAGTTCCTCCGCGTCGGCGGGGAACAGCACGGGCCAGTCGGGAAGCACGGCGGCCACCGCCTCGTACAACGCACGGGTCTTGCCGCTCGCGGAACGGCCCACCAGCAGCACGAGTGCCGCCTGGTTGGTCGCCGCCGTACGGGCCAGCCGCTCGCGCAGGGTGGTGTCGTGCGGGCGGGTGAGGTACTCGGTCAGCGGCGGATCCACCGTCCCGTCCGGGTCCGGCGCGGGGTGGACGCCCAGGCGTACAGGGTCCCATTCCGCTGCGGTGCGCAGCCGAACCCCCGGCGCCTTCCCCGCGGCCGCCCAGAGCGCCTGCACCTCCGCAGTCACCCCGTCGGGGTCTTCGCCGGCCAGCCTCGCAAGCGCTGCGGCGACGGACACCGTGTCCCGGAGCGAGGCCGGGGGTGCACAGGCCAGGACCAGCGTCACGGTGTCCTGCGTGGGCCGCCCCTGGTGGCCATCAGCGTCTGCGACGAGGGACTCGGGTGCCGGGCTGCCCGCGGCCCAGTACAGCCATCTCAGTCGTTGCTGGAGGGCGTGCAGGGGCCCTGGCGGCAGGCGAGACGGGGCAACAGAGTGAGCGCCCTCCGACCCGTCGTCTGCGGTCAGCCTCTCGTCGTCAGCCATGGCCGCCCAGCTCCCGGCCGAGGAATTCAACCGCGCGATCGACCGTGTCGAAGATGGGAAACACTTTGGTCAGCCCAGTAGTCCGGAACTTCTTCGCCATGCGGTCGCGAGGCACCACAAGCGCCAATCGGCCATCGCGGGCACGGACCCGCTTCAGAGCACCAAGCAACACACCCTGTCCCGTCGAGTCGATGGAGTAGACCTCCGTCACGTCTAGGACCAGGAAGATCCTTCCGTGGTTAATCAGGTCGACCAGCAGCTGACGCAAGGCTGGAGCTGTGTACACGTCCAACTCGCCCACGAGCGTCACCACGGTGATGTACTCGGAGACGTGCTCATACGACGCTTGCAGGTCCTCCACCTGGCCTCGCTCCATGCCGGCTGCCCGGCGCCCCAGCGAGCCCACGCCTGGCAACGCCAATCAGATACGCCACTATCGGGCATTTTGGAGCTTATAGGGTGACCGCAGGCTATGCAGGCTTGAGAGCCGCGCGGGCCATGGTCAGGGTGCGACGGCGTGGGCTCTTGCCGCTCGCGCAATGGTCCAATGGAAGCGCTAGCGCCGCCGTACGCCTGGGGCGCCAATCCCGTGCCAGCCGAACCCTGAGTTCTGCCCCGCGGTCGCCCAGAGCGTCTGCACCTCCGCAGTCATCCGGTCGAGGTTTCTCCCCAGCCAGCCTCGCAAGTGCCGCTGCAATCGCATGCCGGAGCGAAGCCAGCGGTGTCCGCCTCGGTGCCCGTACCGGCCCCTGCGGCGAGCCAACTGTCGATCCGGACTGCTCTGGGCCCGGTACAGCGAGCACAGCCTTTGCCGGAGCGGCACGGGTCCCAACGACAGACGGCGCGGTGACGGGCGAGCGTCCTCCGCCGGGTCGCCACGCTCGGCCATTCGTCGTCAGCGAAGGTCGTCACGCATCCGTCGGCCGAGGAATTCGACGGCGGGGTCAGCTGTGTCGAAGATGGGAAATACTTTGTTCAGCCCAGTGATCCGGAAGATTTTCGCAAGTCTCTCGTGAGGCACCACCAGTGCCATCATGCCGTCGTGGGCGCGGACCCGCTTCAGTCCACCGGCCAGCACACCGTTTCCCGTCGAGTCGATATTGGTGACCATCGACAGGTCTAGTACCAGGAACCACCTTTCGTGGTTCACCATGTCGACCAGCAGCTGACGCAAGGCTGGAGCTGTGTACACGTCCAACTCGCCCACGAGCGTCACCACGGTGACGTACTCGGAAACGTGCTCATACGACATCTTCAGGTTCACCGGGCCCCGCTTCGTGCCGCCTGCCTGGCGCGCCCGTGCGCTTACGGCTGACGGCACCCAAGCGGAAACTTTGATTCCATGCATTAGGGATCTTATCTGGCGACCATGAGCTATGCAGGGGCGAGAGCAGCGCGGGCCGCGCTCAGGAAGGCCTCCTGCGCGACGGCGTGCCGGGTTCCCGGAATGTTGACGGCCACTGCGTCGCGGAGGATTTCCGCCGCCGCTGCCACTGTATCGGGGCCTTCAAGGCGTACGACGTTCAGTGGCTCGGCCAGTGCACTCACAGCGGCGTCGTACTCCCGCCGCCGCCCGGTCTCGTGGGCGGTGCCGATGGCGCCCTGCCAAGCCGCGAGTGCCTGATGGGCGCTGTCGGCGCGGCTCAGGTAGGTGACGTAGGCGGCCCGCCGCACTGCCCGCTGGGTCGCGAGCGTCTGTTCAGTGAGGGTTCGGCGGGCGACATCGAGTTGGGCCGTAGCCTGGAGTTGTCCGGAGTCCCAGGCGGCGGCTGCTTGTTGTCGGCCGGCTTCCCAGGCGGCCTCAGCCTGGCGCTCGCCCGCAGCCCAGGCTGCTGTGGCCTGGCGTCTGGCGGCAGCGAGGGTGAACACACCGGTCAGCGCTCCGCCGCTTACCGCGGCCCCGGCCGCAATCAGCGCCGTCGTAACGGTCTCGTCCACGTCAAGCGCCCAGCTCCGCGAGCACCACGGACCTGGCCTCCTCCTGGATCCAACGCCTGAAAGAAGATCTCATCACGCGGTACTGCTAACGGATCCAGCTCCTTGCTCCGGCGGCGCCTCGCCGTACTACCGCAAACATTCATTCCCAAGGCCGCCTGCCGGTCCCAGCCCATCGTCGTACCAGCAGGGCTTGCCGCGCCGCGGTGGCCCGGGGTGTGTGGTTGTCAGGGACGGTCTGCGGGCGCTTCGGGGGCGGGGCGTCCGATCCGGTCGGGCACGGGTTCGGGCAGGGGCGAACGCGCCAACAGTGGCGCGGCCTGGCCACACGGACAGACAAACTCGCCATTGCCTACCAGGCCGCACTCCACCTCGCAGGCATCCTCATCTGGACCCGACGCTGACCAGAGACAGAACCTAGCCCGCAGGCCAATGTGGGTTCGGCGTGCCGTCATCGCTCATGTGCGCCCGCTGCCAGATCCCTTTCCAGTTGAACGGCGTCTCCGGGACGAACCGGTGCCGGTGTCCGCACGGACATGGCGCCAGCACCCACGCGCACTCACGGCACAGCTCCACCCATCCGTGCCCAGTCGAGCTCAGCACAGGCAGCCCCTCTTCCCCACAAGCCGGGCAGCCAGGCGGCTCGGCGCCGTCCAGAATCGAGTTCTGTCGCCGGACTACTCGGGCAGCCGCAGCGAAGGATGGCGAAACGGGTCTTCGAACCAGGCGCGGTTCGGGGTTTCCCACCAGCTCCGCAGCCACCACGGTCGCGGATCTGGTACGGCCCGCTGCCCGGCCTGCTTCTCTGCCCGGCGTTGCGCGGCGTACTCCTCCGCTCGCGCGAGCCACAGCGCCCTCGCCTCGTGCAGTTCCTCTACTGCCCGCACCAGGGCATCCGGGTCCGCCTCCAGCCGTCGGGGGATCGCGGCGCTGAGCGTGAGGTGGTGGTACGTCGCCCGTAGACCGTAAGGAGCAAAAATGGTGAGGCAGGTCCGCAGCGCGCTGTGCCGCCGGTGGAGGGGGAGGCTGTCGTCGTGCACGCGCGTTCGGTGGGTCAGGAAGCTGGTCATGGTGTGGGCGCCAGGTCCAGTGCCCGTGACAGGGCGGCGGTGACGGCGGCAGCGTGGGCCGGCAGGTGGTGCTCAGCCCAGGTCCCGGCGAGGCTGAGGAAGTCCTGCAAATCCTGCTGGGCGCCGGCGACGAGCCTGCCGACCTGGTCCACCGACAGCTCGATCACCGGGCTGCCGTCCGTCCCGTGGGCATCGAGCGTGAGCCGGACCATGTCGTTGACGCGTTCGGCCACCGAGAATGGATCGTGGCCGAAGTAGGCGCAGCCGGTACCGTCGAGCACCTCCAACCAGTCCCGCCAGCCCTCCAGGCCGCTGCAGCAGCCAGGCTCGACCAAGACGGTGTCAGTGGCGTTGTCAGTCACCCGGAACCCGCCAGCGGCGAACAGATCAGGCATGGTGAGCAGCCCGTGCAGGAAGATGCCGAGTGGGTCGGTCGGGCACGGCCCGTACTCCTCATCCGGCTCGAAGTCGTTGCAGTCGGCGATCTGCCTAACCGCCGTACCGACCTCCGCCGGAGTAAGCTCCCCGTTCAGTACAAGGTAGCCATACGATTTCTGCTCGCCAACCGGCCAGAGCGCGAAGTCGTCGGTGGCGGATATCTCCAGAACGGGTTGCATCACAATCACACGGGGATGATGCCGGACCCACTACTGCACCGCCACGGACTTTCCGCTGGCATCGGGCTCGGAGCGCGCCCGCTACCTGGGCAGTTTCACGGTGCGCTCCGGCAGACGGTGCCGACATAGCGCATGGCGGTCTGCGCGGTGATCTCGAAAAGCCGCGTCAGGGCGGCGCTGTCGCCGGGGCGGGACGTGCCCGTCGAGTACGGGCCCATTCAACTCCTCCCACAGCCTCGCTGCCAACCTGCAGGACGACAGGGCCACGAGCTCCCGAGCCATTGCGGGACAGCCCTTAGTGTCACCAGCGCCGGACAGGTGAACGGGCGGCACCGGTCCCGCGGGAGAGGCATTCCCCGTGCTCTGTACGATGCGGTCGCTCGACAGACGTCCCGAGGGACCTCACGGGCCGACATGCCCCAGCGCCAGAGAAGACACCGCCCATGCACCGCCCGCCCGCTCCTTCCCCTCCATCGCCGTACCCGGCCGCTCCTCGCACCCGGTGGTGGCTGACCATCCGTGCCCGCATCGGCTTCTTCCTCGCTATTCCCGTGCTGGGGCTGATCAGCCCGTACCTGGGCTTCGCAGTGATGGTCGTCGCGATCGTCCTGGTCTGGAAGGACACGTCCTGGAGCAAGGGCGTGAAGGTGGCCGCCACAGTTGCGGCGTTTGCTCTTCTCGGGTCGGTCGCCCCGGAGCCCGAGAACCAGAGCAGAGGTACTGCGGCGCCGGCGGACGGGAAAGCCGCGGTAGGCGCGGACACGGTGAACATCCCGGCCCGAACCGCGCCGATGTCCCCGCCGTCACCGACCTCCAGGCCCCGCCCCGCGGCGAAGAACTACCGGGGGATGTCTCTGGACGACGCGCGGAAAGCTGCGGAGGCCGCCGGTTTCGGCGTAGACGAGCACGACGCGTCCGACGAGGACAAAAGCATCATGATGCGGCTCAACTGGACCGTCTGTTTCCAGCGCACTGGCTGGACCTCGTCCGGCACAAGGACGATCGACTTCGGCGCGGTGAAGAAGGGCGCCCCTTGTCCCCGGGAGGACGGGGGTGCGATCCCGTGGCCGACGATGCCGGACCTGGTCTGGAAGACGTGGAGGACAGCGCACAAGGAGGTCGCCGCTCTTGGGACCGTCCCGGCCGACCACATCATGGCGTCCACGGCGTACGTCAACGACCAGCTTCCCGACGAGGGTGAGTACGACGACTGGCGGGTGTGCGTGACCGACCCGGCCAAGGGCGGGGATGTCACCGTCGACATGTGGGTGACCATTGGACTGACTCACCGGGACAACGGCTGCCCCGACCCCGGCGGGGACGACGGCGACCGGCCGAGCCTGCCGGACCGGGACGATGACGGGGACCCCGACTACCACGACCCGTTCCCCGGTGACCGGCGCCGCAACAGCTCCTACCCGGATGGGCTGCCGAGCGGGTCGGGCGACTCGTCAGACGGTAGCGGAGGGGGCGGAGGCTGGAACTGCCCCCGGACCCGCTGGTGCTGACGTAGCTCGCGCCAGGTGCGAAACCACCGGTGCCCTGGAGCGTATCCGGCCCCCAGTGCCGTTCGCGGCGGCGAGCAGGCCGGTGAGGCCGTGCACGGCGTCGTCGACGATGCGGGCCGCGCCCGGCGTCACCAGGATGTAGCCGCGCACGCCGTGTCCCGTCCGGTCTGGCGGGCGAGACGTCGGCCAGGGCAGGGTCGTCCGGCGGGTTCAGCACGGCGTTGAGGAGGTTGACGGACAGCACCGCGGGCGGTAGCGCGGGCGGCGAGTCCTGCCAGCGGGCGCCGAAGGAGTCGACGAACACGTCGTACGTCACGAGGCCTCCAAGCCTCGCAGTAGGAATCGAGCGCCGCCCCGGGCCGGGAAGGCGGGGCGGCGCTCGGGGTGGCGGGTACTACTGGGTGGGGGTGTCGGTGACCACGAGCAACTGGTCGCTGCTGAGGTCCATCACGACGCGGGCGGCGATGCCCTGATCGCGCTGGGCGGCGGCGTATTCGTCGGCGGGCCAGGAACCGCGGGGATGCCCGGCGGGGAACCTCTCCAGGACGGTGCGCTGCACGGGAACGGTGATCGTCATCGCAGGCCGCCGTTCTCGTAGGCGTCGATGAGGTCGCTGATGGCGTCGGCGGTGCCGGCCTCGCCGACCCAGCGGCCCGACGCGGTGAACACCGGGACCTGGTCGCGGTCAGCGTCGAAGACGACGACGTAGTTCCCGAACCGCTCCAGCACGAGGTCGTAGACCACAGGGGCCGGCGCGGCCTCGAGGACCTCCAGACCGTCGACGGTGAAGCGGGCCGGGGCCTGGGGGTCGTCGGGCTGGACGAGGGTGCCGGTGACGCTCACGAGGTCGCCGGGCTGGATCTCGCGCAGCAGGGCGTAGGCGATGCGCGGGTCGCCGGTGGTGCAGGCGTAAACGGTGTCCGGGGCGTCGGGCGCGAGGGTGTCCGCGTCGGTGGGGGAGTGGATCAGGTCGAAGCGGACGGTGCCCCAGCTGGTGCCGGGGGCCGGGATCGCGTCGACGTAGCCGTCTATGGCCAGGTGTGTCTGGGGGTTCATCAGCTGGCCTCCGCCAGGGTCTCGGTGGAGCGAGGGGAGCGGGGTCGGGGGGTGCGCTGCGCGAGGACCAGGAGCTCGCGGTTGCGCTGGCGCTGTGCGTCGGTGAGCGGGCGGGCCTTGGCGCCGTGGCGGTGCCAGAGCGGGGAGGCCGGCGGCTCGGGGTAGGCGAGGGTGTGGTCGACGTCGGGCTGGGTGCTGCTCATGTGGGCCTCCGTCGGGAGGTGAGGTCAGGCGTGGTCGGTCGTCTGGCCGCCTTTGGGCGGGTCGGAGACGAACCGGGTCTCGCTTGGGTGCGCCGCGTTCCAGAGCTCCGCGCAGATCTTGTGGGCGGGCTTTTTGGCGTGGGACCTCAGCGGGGTGGTGGTGCCGCACAGCACGCACGGGGCGGGCGGCCCGAAGTGCGAGGAGTGGCGCCAGTTCAGGAGCTGGACCGGCGCCACGGGCTGCTTCGGCGTGTGGGCACCGGGTGCAGGTGGCGGCGCCGGGCGGTCACGGCCGCAGGTGCGGGAGCTGCTGGAGGACCTGGTCGACCAGATCCTCAGTGGGCCGCCAGGGGCCGAGCTGCCCGCGCGCCGGGATCGGCAGGGCGAGGGCCTGGACGTCGCTGATCTCCAGATGCCACACCCCGGGCTGCGCGAACTCGGTGCAGGGCGGGGAGCCGTCCGGATCCTGGTGGCAGCCGGTCAGCCGGGCGACGCCGATCACGGCGCCGGTCGGCAGCTCGCGGCCGCGGACCGTGCGGGCGATCAGCGGCACGCGCAGGGCGGGGCGGTCGATCTGCTGGCTCGTGTGCAGAAGCAGCCAGCCTCGCCACGACCACGCCCGGGGCCTGTTCTCGATCGTCTTGGCCCCGGCGAGGATGCAGGCGGCGTGCGGCGGCTGCTTGACGCTGATGCCGCGGATCCAGTCACCCGCCGGCGGAAGGGTCACGGTGCTCACGCCGCTCGCCCCCACACGGCCGTGCCCGGCCTGCCCGCGCGGCGCCCGTTGACGGACGGCACGGTGGCGTGCGCTGCACTCGCCAGGACCGCCCGGCCGGAGTGCTTGCCGTCGTACAGGGCGGCGTCGGCGGCCCGCTGCAACGCGGGCAGGTCGCGGGTGCCGATCACGTCCGGGGTGGCGGCGCCGACCGAGGCGGCGACGTCAACGGTGCGGCCGTCGTCCAGGGTGACCGGCGTGTGCAGCATCCGGACCAGCTGCTCCAGGCGGAGCGCGCGGTGGGCGGCGGGCAGCTCCAGGACGACGGCGAACTCATCGCCTCCGAGCCTGCCGAACGCAGCGCGCGGGCCCGCCCAGGCCGTGAGGCGGGCCGCAACCGATGCGAGGACGGTGTCGCCCGCCGCGTGCCCGAGGTTGTCGTTGATCTCCTTGAACCTGTCGGCGTCGACCATCACCACGGCCACGTCACCGTGGCGGGCCAGGAGGCGGCGGGCGCGGGCGGTGTAGGCGTCGCGGCGCAGCAGGCCGGTCAGCGGGTCTCGGCGGCTGGCGGCGATCTTCTTGTGCAGGGCGATGGCGTGGACGGCCCAGCCGGTCAACAGCACGGCCGCGGTCGTCAGGAGGAGTGCGCGCTGCCCGAACCGGGCCTGTGTGCGCAGGACGGAGTCCATACTGGGGATCTCCCTCTCGTCTCGTGCGGGATGGGAAGGCCCGGGGCAGGCGATCGGTTTGGACGCCTGGACGCCTGTCCCGGGGCGGATCTACAGCTCGAAGTCGCCGTCGTCGGCGCGGGTCCAGCTGTACGGGTCGTTCCAGCGGCCGGCGCTCGCCGCCTTCCAGTCGAGCTCCCAGCCGGGCCGGTAGCCGCGCGCCGTCCATCCGTCCGGCCGCCTGCCGGGGACCTCGAGTCCGGCCTGCCGCGCTGCGGCGGCCTGGTCGTAGACCTCGTGGGCGATCCGTACGGCGGCGCTGCGCCTGTCGGCGTGGCCGGTGAAGACGTGCACACCGCGCAGGCCGGCGGTGTTCCTTATCGGGACGTCGACCTCATAGAGGGGGAGCATGGTCATGACGTCCATCTCCTTTCGTTCTTCTCGGCGGTGAGGGACCACCGCGACCGCCCCGGCCTGCGTCGTACGCGGGGGGTGTGAGCAGGTCTCGGCGTGCCGGTCCGGATCAGAAGTCGAGCTGGATGGTGACGGGGATGCGGCGGTCGCCGTAGTCGCGGCGGGGGTCGTGGACGGTTCGGCGGTGCGCGGCGAGACCGGCCGCACCGCCCTGGATCGGGATGCGGCACTCCCCGCAGCCGTGCCACCACTCGTCCCCGGCCCGGAGTTCGGCCGGGGTGAGCGGGTGCGGGTGCGGGCCGTCGGCGGCGCGGCTCATTCGCGGACCGCCGCGGTGTACTGCTCTTCCAGGTCGGCGCGGCCATCCGCGTCGTCGTCCATGCTGGCCGCGTGGTCGTCGGCCTCTTGGTCGATGTCGTCGTAGCCGCCGTGGACGTCGCAGACGATGTCGTCGCGGTGGTCCAGGTCGCCGGTGAGCGCGCGGTGAAGGCAGGTGACGCTGTAGGCCGGCGTCCAGGCGGTGCCGCTGCACTCGGGGTCGAACGGGCACGGCACGCGCACGTCAAACCCGATGTCGCCCTCGCCGTCGACGTCCAGGCGCAGGGCGAGGGTGAGGGACTGCTGGCCGAGGCGGATCTCGCCGACGCGGTCGCCGCCGGCGATGTCGGAGTCGTCGTTCCATCGCCACATCGGCAGGATCTCCTCGCCGAAGAAGCGGCGTACGAGGAGCAGGTGGCCCAGGCCGTCGCCGCCGTCCAGGCCGAGGTCGGCCTGGCGGGCCTCGCTCAGGTGCCGCAGGTACGGCTCCAGCCGGTTCAGGCCGTGGGCGAAGAGGACCTGGTTGAAGCCCTCCCTGGCGAGGCTCTGGTGCGAGAAGGTCATCGCCTCGTGCTGACGCCGGACGACGTCGTCGGGCACGCGCCGGTTGGCCGGGCGCGGCCCTTGCCGCTGGAGGCACAGCGACAGCGGCGTGGAGACGACGACGGCGACCGTCGGCACGCCGTACTTCTTCGCCGTCATCACCAGCTCGACCCTGACAGCCTCTTCGACGTTGGTGGCGTCGACGACCGTGTTCAGGCGGCGGGCCATCCGGCGCTCCAGGATGAGCTTGAGGACGTCGGCGGCGTCGGCGGTGGCGGCCTGGTCACCCGGGTCGTCGCCGACCGTGCCCCTCAGACCGTCGAGGGAGAGGACCTGGGAGGCCGGCCAGGTGCGGGCCAGGGTGCTCTTCCCGGCGCCGCTGGCACCGATCAGCACGACGAGCGCGTTCTCCGGGAGCTGCGGCTGGGTCTGACTCACGTGTCGTCTCCTTGCGGTTCAAGGGCGCGGGCGGCCCAGGTCATGCGCTGCCCGGCGTTTTCGGTGATCAGGGCGGCGGCCTCGTGCAGGGAGCAGGAAGCGACGCCGTCGCGGTAGGGCTCGAGCTGCTCCGCCTTGCGGGCGGCGGTATTGACCATCTGGGCGAGCGTGGGGAAGAGGCCGCCGGGGAGGGCGATGTCCTCCTGGAGCTCGCGCAGGATGTCGGCGAGCTCGGGGGCGGCGATGTCGTCGGCGCTCAGGTCGTCCTCGATCTGCTGGAGGGCGAGCTGGGCGATCCCGACCGAGGCGCGGACGCGGTCCAGGCGGGTACGGCTCACCGGCGGCCGCCGGGGCGGGTGGTGAGCCAGGTGGTGACGGCGGCGGCGCCGATGCCGATGGCGCGGTGCAGGGCCGCGTCCAGCTCCATCCATGCGCTGCCCGGCCCGGTGAGCTCCTTGGTGACCGCGCCTTCGTCGTCGAGGCGGACCGCCTGGCAGTGCTCGATGTAGCCAGTCTTCTTGGTCTTCTTCGCGAGCCACAGCAGCACGGCTCCGCGGTCGATCGCGGCGTGCGTTCCAGCGTTGATGGCCGCGCCGGCGAGCAGCGCGGTCGGGGTGACGCGGTAGCCGAACGCGCGGGTGATCGCGATGGTCGCCCCGAGCTGCACGGCGGTGTACGACGCGACGTGGCAGGCCACCGCGTGCCTTCCAAGGGTGCTGGTGGTCATGGTCGGGCGGGTGGAGTCCCGCGTAGCGGGGGAACCGTCGGCGTGGACGAGGTCCTTGCCGTACAGCCGCTTCCACGAGGCCGTCTTGCTGCCCTGGACCCAGTGGTCACATGCGGGATGCAGCTCGCCGAAGGTGGCCAGCAGGGTGCCGAAGAGGGCCAGGCGCTCGGTGGTGAGGTGACGGGGCATGCTGGTGTTCTCCTGATCTCGGATCTGGGTGAGGGAGCGGGTGGCCGGCCCTTTGCCGATGCGCGGCCACCCGAGGTCCGGCCCCGGCCGCACTGGCCGGGGTCGGGTCGCTTCAGAACGGGGGTTCGTCCGGCCAGGCCGGGACGGGCAGGAGCCGGATGCGCCAGGTGGGCCGGTTCGCCCAGCAGCCGCACGCCTCCATCTCCGGGTTCGCGCCGTCGACCCACCAGCCGCCCTCGCCCCGGCCGTCGGGGCAGGAGCGGGGCAGGGGCGTCAGCTCGATGCGGTGCCGGTCAGCGTGCAGCCACCGGTGCCCGGCCCTGAGCGCGAGGGTGGCGGCCCCGGCCGCGGCGGCCGGGAAGGCAGCGAGCAGCAGGGCGGTCCGCAGACGGCGGCCGGTCACCTCAGCGGGATCGCGCGGCAGGCGGTGGCGTGGGCGTTGGCGTCCGGCCGGATGCGGAACAGGTAGTCCTCCTCGGGCCGGTCGGAGGAGTCGCCGCAGCCGTGGCAGTGCCAGCGATTCTTCTCAGAGTGCTTGCCGGGGCCGGTGACGTCCACGTATGAGCCGCCGACCGTGATGAACCGCATCAGCAGGTTCCTGGGACGGTCCGGCTCGGTGAAGGCGGCGAGGGTGGTCTTGCTCATGGTCTGTTGTCCTCTCGGATCAGGCGGCCAGCAGGTGCTTGGCCGGGGGAGCGATGTAGGAGGCGGGGTCGGCGGGCGTGCCGTCGAAGCACTCCAAGCAGGACCCCAAGGTCCGTAAGGGAAGGCAGTGGAAATAGCGCCGGCCACAGGGGCCGGGACACGTCTGGCGAGCAGCCATCGCCTTGTCGAGCGCGGCTTCCTTCGCGAGGGTCATCGGGAACTTGGGTTCCGCCAGGTCGATCCGGTACAGCCACGCGAAGCGCTTGCCCCCACGGCAATCAATCCGGGCGACCGGCTCCGCTCCTCCCGGGCGAAGTCCCATCTCCCGCAGTTGGCGGCGGGTGGCGAGGTTCGCGCGCCCGGCCTGCCTCCACCGGTAGACCGGTAAGGAGCCGTCGCCGGGGTCGTAGAGGTCGACGTCGACCAGGTCCTCGTCCTGGTCGGCCACCACCTGCTCCAGGTACCGGGCAGCCGGGCGGGGCGCTGCGGGTAGCGGGAGCCGGGGCGCTGCGGGCGGGGCCGGCCGATCCGGCGGCGCGGGCGGGGGATGAGCACGAGCGGTCTCCTCCAGTCGTCGGGCGGGCAGCGCTGCGCCCCGCCGACGTGGTGCGGGTGTCGGCGGGGCGCGGCGGGTGGTGCGGGCGGGTTATGCGGCGAGGCCGTGGGCCGTGCGCGTGGAGTGCTCACCGGGCGCGGGCGTGCTGTGGCCCGGCCGGGGCGGGGTCGGCTGCTGCTCGGGGGCGCCTGCCAGGTGGGTGCCGATCAGGTAGCCGATCAGCAGCCCGCCGATGCCGAAGACCTTGCGGCGGTTGACTTTCCACCAGGTCGGGGCCGGGGGGCTCGGTGAGCACTCCTATGACGGTCGGCGCTTTCGCCAAGACGACGTCTCCTTCTCTCGCGGGTGGAGTGGTGCGTGCGGGCGGGCGGCCTGTCCAGCCCTCGCCCGACCCCGTGCGGGGTGGGCGAGAGCCAGGCAGGGCGTCAGGTCAGCGGGCGGCGCGGCGGGTGCGCAGTCGGCGGGTGGTCCACTGCCGCAGCCGGTCGAGGCGGGTGGGGTGGGTGTGCCGCCAGGCGCTGGGGAACACGCCGTCCTCGGTCGGGAACGAGCGCCCGGCGCCGCAAGAGCACAACCAGAAGTACGGCTCGGGGCGGGTGTCGTCGCGCACGGCGGTGATCTTCGCCGGGGCGCCGTCGTGGCGGCCGTGGAAGGTGGCGATGCGGAGCTCGGTGTCCTTCAGCTGCATGGGGTGTCCCTTCGGGTTCGGTGTCCGCGCGCTCCGGGCCGGGGCGCGCGGCGGGGTGGGGTGGGGTTCAGCGCTGGAGCGGGTGGACGTTGTCCGGTTCGTCGTCGTAGTCGTCACCGGCCGGGGTGGGGGCGGGGATCGTGGCGTGGATGTGGAGGGCGGGGTTGAACTGGTACTGCGGCGGGTGGTTGTGGACGACGGGCCGCAGGGTCAGGCCGCGCAGGGCGAAGATGCTGGCGAGTGCCCACATGAGGGCGGCGAGTCCGGTGGCGGCGGCGCGGCCGCCGGCCGGGGCGGCGGACCAGATCATGGCGAGGCTGCCGATCCCGAACAGTGCCCAGGCGATGCGGGCTCCGGCGTTGCCGAACAAGCCGCCGACGAGGCCGATCAGCCCGGTCAGCTGCCAGAACGCATACAGGGCGGCCGGGGCGACCGGCAGATGCGCGGCCTGGTCGGCGAGGAACACGCGGATCGGGTGGTCGACCGTGCGCCACAGCCCGCTGCTGTTCCCGGAGGCGGTGGCCGGGACGTCGGACAGGCCCTTGAGCACGGCGGAGGTGATGTCGCCGGCGGCGTCCACCATCATCACGATGAGGCTGAGCCCGCCCAGCAGGACGGCTGCCTTGATCCAGTTGGCGATCTCGCACCAGCTGACCTGCCGGGCCTGGACGACGTCCTCCCACCGCTCGTGGAGGAAGCCGCCCTGCTCCCAGGATTCCTTCCACGCGGTGCGCAGCTTCGCGAGCAGCTGCTTGTCCTTGCGAGCGGGGGGCGGTTCGAGCTGGTCGAGGAAGCTGTGTGTCCGGGCCGGGTGGCCTGCACCGCGTCCGGCCCCCGGGCATGCGGGGTACGGGCGCGAGGCGGGGGATCCGGAGCGGGCTAGAGGCCGCAGGCGTCGGCGAGATGGGCGGCCTGGTCGAGCATGCGGACCGGGACACGGGCCGATCCGTGTGCGTCGTTGAAGGACGGCACGGAGTCGACGTGTTCGCCGAACTTGCGGCGGATCGCGTCCAGGAGCACGGAGGCGGCGTCGGCCTCCAGGCCGCTGTCGCCGCCGGCCTCCGCGCGGATGGCTCCGAGCAGGCAGCGGGCGCCGTCCTCGTCGACCAGGACGCCGGAGCACCAGCCGCCGGTGAGCAGGCGGTGGTGGGCGCGCTGCAGAAGGGCCGCGACCGGGCTCGGATAGGAGGCCGGGGGCGGCTGGAGCGTCGGGGTCAGCGGGACAGTGACGACGTCGGCCAGGTCCACCGGCTCGGTGGGGATATGCGCGGTGTTGACCTCGTAGGCGACGGACGCTTCGTCCAGGCGCGCGGTCATCTCCGCGTCCACGAGGGTGAGGCGTTCCTCGAGGGTCAGCTTCACCGGCGGCGCGGCGGTCCGGCGGGTGGCCGGGGCGGGAGGGTCTATCGCGGGGGAGGGGGCGGTGTCGGGCATGGCGGGCTCCAGGCGGGAACGCGAAGGGCGCCGCCGGGTGGTTCTCCGGCGGCGCCCTTCGGCGTCGTGCGGTGGGGGAGGGGAGGGGACGCGCTAGTCGTCGGGGGTGTAGTTCAGCGCGCCACAGTTCCAGCAGTCCCATTCGGCGGGGACATCGACCAGATCGCAGCAGTCACAGCCGTCGCCGTGCACGATGCAGTCCTCGCCGCAGTCCCAGCAGGTGAAGTGCAGGTGTGCCATGCCCTTGTCCCTTCCCCCGTGATCGTGGTGGGGCCCGACAAGAGCATGCGCCAGCTACCGGCGTTTTACTGCGGAGTTGATGAAGGTGGCAGGGCGGGCTAGGTCAGAGGCTGGCGATCAGTCCGGCGAGGGAGGCGAGGCCGTTGTTGATGGTGGGGGCCAGGCCGGTCGCGGCGAGGGTGAAGCCGAACAGGGCACAGATCACGGCGGAGCCGACACGGACGTGGCCGCCTCTGACGAGGACGACGACGATGATGCCCAGCAGCACGGTGGCGGAGATAGAGAGGGCCACGGCGGGCGGGTACTCCTTTTCGCAGCGGGTGGGGCCGGCCGTGCTCGGGCAGGCCGGCCCCGGGGATGGATGGGGTGTGATCAGGCGTCGGTGAGGCTCTTGATGGCCTCCAGCGCCTGGCGGGGCGAGGTGACCTTCGGCTCGGCTCGGCGGCCGCTCTTGGAGCTGCCGCCCTTGCCTCCGCCACCCCCGCCGCCGCGTCGACGGGACTTGCCCTCGCCCTCGTCGCCTTCCTCGGGCTCGGGCCAGAACTCGCCCGGCCGCACGGGCTCGTTCCAGTCGAACCACAAACCCCGCTTGGTCAGCTCCTCGATCTCGTAGTCGGTGAGCCGGTTGACCTCGTCGGGGAACAGGTCGGCCAGGTCGGTGTCGAAGTCCGCGTACAGCGACCGCATGAGGACCGCGCGGCCGTTGTCGAGGACGATGACCGCGACGCCGCCCGTGCTGACGCCGTTCTCCGGGTCGGCCTCGCCGCGCATCGCCCGCTCGATCGCGGAGCCTTCGCTGCGGGAGTAGCGGGCCGGGATGGTCGGCACGTCGTACGGGTTCTCCTTCGTGCCCTCGGCGGCCTTGCGGGTGGCGCCTGGGCTGCCCATGTTGAAGATGGTGGGCCGGCTGTTCTGCCGCAGGTTGTCCTTCATCTCGGTGGAGAACCCGTTGTGCGCGAACGGCGACTGCCCGGCCGGGTTGAAGCCGATGCCGTACTTCAGCCCGGTGACAGTGAGGTCGTCGCCGTCGGCCTGGATGAACTCGCCGAAGTCGGCGTCCTGCGCCGCGGTCATGTACTCGTCCGCGAAGACGTTCAGCTGCCGGTAGGGGCAGCGCGGGTCGCCCGGCTTGTAGTCGTGCGGCTGGCCGTCGTGCGGCCAGGGCATGCCCGCCCGGATCTCGCACAGCGCCTTCGCCGCCCGCAGGGAGCGGGCCATCCACAGTGCGTTCGAGCCCTGCCGGTCGATGTACCGGCCGAGCGTGGTGGTCTTCTCGTCCTTGCGGACCGTGGACAGCCACACCACCTGGCCGGCCATCGACATGGCGGCCATGTCGATGGCGAAGAACTGCGTCTTCCCGCTCCGGGACACGCCCAGGATCAGGCCGTGCCGCGCGGCGTTCTTGTCGTGCTGGAACACCATGTTCTTCACCGGCTGGCCGGTGATGGTGTACCCGCACACGTACATGCCCTTGGCGTCCGGGGTCAGCAGCTCACGGGTCGCGGGGAAGATCTGCGACAGCGGCGGCTCGTCGAACGCGCTGATCAGAAACTCCGAGCCGTCGATGAGGACGAACACGCAGGAGTCGTCCTCGGGCAGGCCCAGGCCGCGGCAGACCTTGGCCAGGTCGATGCGCGGCGTCTCGGTGGAGTCGGCCATCTTCGCCCGGTAGAACGTCACGCCGCGCTCGTCGTCGCGGGTCCGGTGGACCAGGACGGAGCCGGGGGCACCGCCCTTGGGACCGGCGACGCGGTCCACCCAGCGCTCGGCGTCGGTCGGCTTGGTACGCCGCCGGGCGTTGGCCTCGGGGGTGATCTGAACCTCCATCCAGCCGGGCCCGCCCTGGCGGCCGGGCTGGAGCGGAACGTCCGCGAGGGTGACGTCGGCCGCGGGCACCCCGAAGGCCGCGCCGACGGCCTCCGGGGACAGGCCGGTGATCGGCCGTCCGGTCTCCGAGGCCCGCAGCAGCAGGGTGAGGTCGTGCCGCATGCCGGGGTGCCGGGTGGCCTTGACGACGTGGGTGCGGGCGGGCATCCCGGCGCGCTCCCACAGCATCCGCGCCTCCTGGGTGAGCAGGTCCGCACCGTCGTCCGGGAGCGCCGGCGACGGCTCGGGAGCAATCTCGGCGGGCGCCGGCTGCGGGACGGGGGCGGCGAGGGCGGGGCGGTGACGGCGGCGGGCGTGCCGGGAGTACGGCAGCACCAGCAGGCCTGCCGCCGCCCATCCGGCGGCGAGCAGGCCGTCCAGCCAGTACGGGCCCCAGCCGACGGTGTTCTTGGCGGCGACGTCGACGGCGGCGGCCAGGACCAGCGGGGTCCAGCGCAGGATCTTGCGTCCGGCGCCGCTCTCCTCGCTCTTGGCGGCGAGGATGACGCCGCCGATCCCGGCTGCGCCGGCCAGCTGCACGAAGGAGTTGACGGGGCTGTCGGGGTAGAGGTTCGGGGCCACGGCCAGCACGGGCGCGGCGAGGGTGTAGGCGAGGCGTTCGAGCGCGACGCTGCGCGGCGTGGTCACCGGCGTTCTCCTTCGCGGAACGGGCACGGGCGGCCTCGCTGGTGTGCGGGGCCGCCCGTGGCGGGAGGGGGTGGGGGAGTGGGGTCAGCGGCTGAAGAACCCGGGCTTGGGCGTCTTCTCGCGCCGGTTGGAGCGGATGTCGTCCAGCGCGCCGTAGAGCTTGGCGTGGGTCTGCCGGGTCTGGTGGGTGAGGCCGGCGGTCTCCTGGGCGGTGTCGGACAGGGTGCGGACCTCGCGGGCGGCGCCGACCAGGGCGGCCTCCACGGCGTTCGTGAGCGCCACGAACTTCGCATCGAGGTGGGCGTTGGCGATGTCCTGGGCCATGTCGCCGGCGGCGCTGGCGTTCGCCTGCATGCTGCGGAGCAGCGACTCCAGCTCAAGGGTGGCGTCGTCCATGGCCTTGCCGAGCTTGTCCAGCTTGGCCTGGACGGCCTTGTACCGGTTGTCGCCGTCGGCCGGGGCGGGCGCCGCACCGGTGCTGCGGGGCGTGAGATCGCTCATCAGCGGGATTCCTCCAGGGTCTAGTCGTGGTGGGCGGCGGCCGAGGCGTGCGCGAGACCGGCGTCCTCCTTGGCGGCCATGTCCTCGCCGTAGACGCGGGCGACCATCACGGCGGCGAGAGCGGCGGCCTCCTTGGCGATGCCGCACATCTCGGCGCACTTCTCCGCCTGGCCCTTCATGCGGGCCGCGGAGTCGGCCAGGTCCGCGATCAGGTCGGTGACCTTGGTGTCGACGTTGTGGTCGCCGACCAGGTCGGCGGCCATCTCCCGCAAGGCGTCGGCGACCTTGCCGAGGGCCTGCATCAGGGCCTCGGCCCGCTCCTGGTCGGAGGCGGCCTTGAGGGCGATGTTCGCCATGCCCATCAGGTACTCGTCGAACGTGATGTCCGTCCGGTGCTGGGCGGCGAGATTGCCCTGCCCGGACGGCCTGCTGACTCCCGAGCCGCTCACGCTGCTCCCTTCCGTACTCGTGGGCCGGCTGGTGCCGGGCCGTGCGGTGTGCTGTTCCGGCGCGGGCGGCAGGCCCTTCACACCGGTCGTGACGGCCGCGGGCTCGTCGGGGACGATGTCGGCGTCGACGATGTCGTCCTCGCCCTTAGCGGCAGGGCGCTTCGGCGCGCAGGTGTCGTGGTCAGGCCACTCCACCGTCGGGGTGGAGTCCTCCTCACCGAACGGGCTGTCCGCCGTACGGCCGCGCCGCCGGGACCGGCCCGTACGACCGCTCCCCGCACGCCCGGTCCGGCCGGTGCGGCGAGCGCGTCCGCGCCCCCCGGTCCGGCCCGCGCCGGTGCGGCGCCGCCGGAAACGGCGCCGCTTCTTCGAGCCGTCAGACGCCCCGTCACCGCCCTTGGGCTCCTTGCCAGCGCCTGCCGGGTCGTCCTCCGTGGCGCTGGAGGCCCCATCAGAGCCGTCCTTGGCGGCCTTCTCGTCCTTGCGGCCGGTCCCCTTGTCCTTGTCCTTGGTCAGGCTCACCTTCTCGGTGCCGGCCTTCCCGTCCTTCGCGTCCTTGGCCGCCTTCGCGTCGGCCCGCCGCTTGTCGAAGCGGCGCTGGGCTTCCTCCGCGACGGCCTGGCCCAAGGTGACGCGACCCGGCCCGGACGACGCCGCGGCTTCCCGCTTCGCCTTCCGCGCCGCATCGCGCTCCTGCCGCTTCGCACGCCGGTCCTCCCACGCCTGGTGCCGGTTGGCGCGGGCCTGGTCGCGGTCCTTGGACCGGTCACCGAGGCCGGCGGTGTGACCGGCGCTGCGCCGCTCCTGCCGCCCGGCCTGCCGGACGGCGGCGCGCTCCTGGCGGCCGCGGGCCCGCTCGGCACGGGCGGTGGATGCCGGGCCGCGCTCTGCCCGGCCGCCGCCGTCGCCCTTCGAACTGCCGCTGCGGCCGGAGCCGCCAGAGCCCGCGTGAGGGCCTTTCGAGCCCCCGGGCGCGTTGCGCCCGGAACCGGCCGTGTGACCGCCAGAGGCCCGCTCAGGGCCCTTCTTGCCGCCACCGCCGCCACCGCCGCCACCGGTCGACCCGGACCCCGAACGGCTCCCGGAAGCGCCCGAGTTGGAGCCCCGCGACGACCCGGGCCGGTTCGGCCCCGGGCTCGAGTTCGTACGGGACGGCCCCGTGCCGCCACCGCCACGCGAGGACCCGCCGCCACCGCCGGCCTTCGAGCGGCCCTTGTCCGCCCCCAGGCCGGAGCTGGACGCTTTCGTGCGGTCGGCCTCGGCCTTTCCACGGGCCGCCGCCTTGTCGCCCTTCGCTTTCATCATCGCGGCGTGGAGCTTTCCGTTCTGCTCCATCATCGCGACTTCCTGCGCGGTGCGGCCCTCGATCAGCGCGGCCTTACGCGCTATCTCAGCCTCCCGGAAAGGCGCTTCGCCCTCATGGAGCGCCCGCGCCCTTTCCAGCCGGAATTCCAGCCAGTCACCGAGACGGTCAGCGAGAGAACGAGGCTGAACGTATTCGCCTTCCTCGTATTCGTCTTCCTCATATTCGGTCGCCGGGGCCGTAATTCCTTCCGAACGCAGCGCCAATTCCGGGTCCGGTGCGGCCGGAATCGGCATCAACTCCATCGTGGTCTCCTCCGGGGACTCCGGTGGAGCCTCCGGAATGTCTTCCGTCGACACGATGGTGTCGGCGAAATTCGGGATCGGCGGCGGCGCGTAGGTGGAATCACCGCTCCACGGGCCGCGGACCAGGATCCCGTTCGGATCGTCCACGTCGGACACGGTGCACCTCCCTCCAAGGGCTTGACAGACAGTGGGGTCTCGTGTGCACGCGCGTGCACGTGCACGTGTGCACGCTTAACGCGCGCAAGGCCCCGCCAGAGCCCGGCGGGGCCTTCGTTGGTGACGTTCAGTTACGCGGGCCGTGCTGCTCCAGCACCTGCTGCGCGTACTGCATAAGGTGGTTCCACAGCCTCGCGTCGCCCTCGGCCCGCTTGTCGATCGCGAGCTTGAACAGGCGGCACACGCTGGTGAATCCGGGGATGACGTCATTGCGTCCGGCTTTGACGTCCTTGGCGATTCGAGACCGAGTCACGCGGAGCCAGAATTCCATCCGACCCATCTCGCCGCGACTTTCGATCGCCTTGCGCTCCTCTTCCTGCAACCATCTGTTCCGCCCTTGAATCGAGCGCTCGACACTGGTGAGGGGGCGCGTCACGCCGACTCCCTGTTACCCAGGTCGAAAATCGACGTGGGGCCACCATAGCCGAGATTCTGACTCTGCGCACCCTCCTGCGGCGGATTCGGCGCGGCCTGGAGCGGCCGCGGGTTCTTCTTCCGCCACTTTTCCAGCTCCTTTTCCTTCCTTTCCTTGACCGTATTCACCACGGCCTCGTCGTGGGCGCGCCGCTTATAGGCGCTCTTTTCCAGGCCCTGGGTGAGGTTGTTCAGATTCCTGAGAACCTGACCGAGGGCCTTTTCCACGGGCATCGCACGCAGCCTGGCGTGGTACCAGCGGTCGCCCTCCACGTGCGTGTCGCGCAGGTGCACGCGGGTCTCGCGCGCGAGGGTCTCCAGGTTCTTGCCGATGTCCAGCAGGACCCGCTGAACGTCGGCCAGGTACCGGGCGGTTGCCTCCGGGTTCTGCGCGACGTCGCGCAGAGGGGAGTGGTTCGGGTCGTGGCTGTTCATGCGAGAAGACCTCCAGGTCTCGGGGGTTGGGGATGGAGGGAGTCCGTGTCCCCGAGGCTGTTGCGCGGGGTGGCGGTGCTCGGTACGAGCTGTCCCGCGCCCGCTCGGGGCGGGCGCAGGTGAGCGGCCTGCCGGCCGTGGCCGTCACCGGCCCGGCGCTCACGCTCGGGAGCGTGTGGCGCGGGCCGGTGGCGACCATGAGCGGCAGGTGCTGTGCAGAGGGTGGGACGCTCAGGCGTTCGCCGGGGCGCTCGCCTTCGCGCTCACCAGGGCGTCCTGGGCGCTCTCTTCGACCTGCTCGCGCAGGCGCTGGGCGGTCGGGCGTGAGACCGGCTCGTCGGACAGACCCGCCTCGGTGAGCGCGTCGCGGATCTCCGTCCACTGCGGGCGGCGCCCGAGCTCGGTGTAGAGGAGACGGATGCGGTCGTGGCGGCGCTCGGTAAGCGCGTCCCGCTCGCTGCGCGTGCGAGGGCTGTCCGCTCGGTGAGCGTCGCCCCCCTCCGCGTCGCGCTCACCGTGGTGAGCGCCCGAGGTGAGCGCCGGACGCTCACGCTCACCGTCGACGTTCCCGGAGGTGAGCGCGCTCAGTTCCGGGTGAGCGTCGTGAGCGTCGCCGCACTCCTCCGCCCGCTCGATGGTGTGAGCGCCGTCGGGGGTGAGCGTGTCGGCGAGCGCGGCCGGCGCCGTACCGAGCTTGAGCGTCATCCGCTGCTCCAGCGGAGCCTTCCACCGCCACAGCAGACCGTGCTCCTCGCGCAGCCGCGCTCGCAGCCAGGTTTCCTGCTGGAGGCGGGTGAGCGCCTCGTCGTAGGAGGTGATCTCCCACAGGATCATCCGGCGGCGCAGCCGGGCGGTGGGGATCGGAGCGAGGATCCAACGCGAGCGCCGGACCGTCTCCATCCGCACCTTGCCGGTGACCGCACCGATCCGCGTTGCGTACACGTGCGAAGCGATCTCCGAGAACACCACCCACAGCAGGGTGAGAGCGGCGTGCCCAATGCGGCCCGAGGCGGAGTCCGAGGCGTTCCAGTTCAGGTACACGGTGACCGCCGTCAGCCCCCGGGGCACCCAGCGGATCCAGCGCAGCTCCATCCCCATCCGGATCAGGATCAGGTTGGCGCCGGTGAAGGCCGGGATCGCGACGTCAATGCCGACCGGCAACAGCCACGGCCACTCCCAGCCCCACGCGGCGGCCTTGGCCTCCAGCGCGGTGTAGGAGGAGAGCAGGCCAAGGGTGGAGACGACCGCGGCCGCCAGGACGATCCCGACGACCAGCACCAGCTCCTGCCCGGACAGCGGCGGCACTCCGCCGGCGGGCCGGGCGTCATTGCGGACCTTGCGCCGCTTGGCGCGCGACTCCGCCTTGATCTCCCGGCGGCGGGCACGCTGCACGGTGCGCTGCGTCGCTGCCTCCAGGACCCGTTCGGCCTCGGCTCGGGCTCGCGCGGCGGCGGCCTGGTCGGCCGCGGCCTTGGCCGCCGCCTCCCGGGCCGTCTTCGCGTCCGTCTCGGCCTGCTCGCGCAGCCGGGCGACGTCCCTGTCGGTGACGGCCCGCAGCTCCTCAGCCGAGGTGCGGGCGTCATCCAGAGCCCGCTCGGCGTCGGCGCGAAGGCCGGCCGCAGCCTTCTCGGCCCCGGCCCGCACCTGCGCAGCCTGGCCGTCCGCGCTCTCGCGCATCCGGTCGGCCTCGCCCCGCGCCCGCTCCAGGACCTGTTCGGCGTCGGTGGCGGCGCGGGTACGGGCCTCCGCCGCGGTGCGCTCCGCAGCCGCGAGCAGCTCGGTGCGCTTGGTCTCCGCGTCGGCGAGGACCTTGGCGGCGGCCTGTGCGGCCTGCATCTGCACCTCGTCAGCCTGCGCGGCCGCGGTGGCGGTGACCTCCTCCGCCTTGCGGCGGGCGTCGACGAGCAGCTGCTCGGCAGACGCCTTGGCCTCGGCAAGGACCTGGTCGGCGTTGCCGGCCGCCGTCGCCGTAATGGTGTCGGCCTCCGCGCGGGCGTCGGCGAGCAGCTGCTTGACCTTCGCCTCGGCGTCGGCCAGGACCTGGTCGGCGTCGGCGGCCGCGCTGGTCGCCGCCTCCGTGCGGATCCCGTCGGCGCCGGCCGCCGCGTCGGCGAGGAGGCGGGCCTGCTCGGCCGTGGCCGCCTCGGTGATCGAGGCCGCCTCGGTCCGCGCGCCGTCCAGCAGTTCAGCGGCCCGCTGCTCGCCGGCGTTGAGGATGCGCGCGGCGTCGTCGGCGGCCAGGTCCCGGAGGTCGGCGGCGCGGTCGGCGGCGTCGGCCAGGACCGGGTCGGCCTCCTCAAACACCAGCGGCACGATCTCCTCGGGAGCGGCGGCCTGGGCGGGGATGGTGGCCGGCGGCGTCGGCACCTTGGCACGTCCGGCGCCTCGGGGCTTCGCGGCCGGGGCGGGCTTCCGCCTGCGCCGGGTGGTGGTGTTGGCCACGGGGGTGTCCTCTCTTTCCGGCGCCTCGTGCAAGAGGTCACCGCGGGTCGGCGTCGGTCGGTAAGGTCGTGACCAGGCCCTCCGAGGCCCCGGCAGCTCTAATGCCGGGGACTCGGAGGGTTGTCTGCGTGGAGCAGGTGGTCAGCGCTGCTCGGGCAGCTCGGGCCGCTGGTTGGCGGTCGCGTGCTGCTGCGTGAGCCAGGCGATGGCGGCCGCCGTCATGTCGTCGGCTGCGCCGTCGCTGTTCAGCGGCGCGCTGTCGATGTCGCGCATCGCGTCGACGGCCGGAAGCAGCCGCATGTAGTCCGCGTTCGCGTAGTGGACGAAGCGGCCGCGGGCCACGGCGATCAGGTCATATGTGCCGTCCATCCACCCCCGCTCGATGCGGCAGACGAAGGTGTGGCCGGCCTGCCCGGTCCAGAACATCTCCGGGTCGCGGTACAGGACGAACTGGCCCCGCTCGAACTTGATCGCGGGGGTGGTGCTCTGGGCGCTGTTGTGCACGGCAACTCCTGGCGGGTCAGGTGGTCCGGAATGTCCGGCTCCCAGTCACCGCCCGACCCGGCCGCCGAAGCGGTCGGTGCGGTCGGTGCGGGCGGATCAGGCAGCCGTCAGGCCAGGGCCGCGAGCGGCCGGTGCGGGGCGATGACCTGGCCGTCGGGGAGCAGCTCGCCGGTGTCCTCGAAGACCACGACGGCGTTGCACAGCAGGCTCCAGCCCTGCTCCGGGTGAGCGGCCACGACGTGTGCGGCCTCCCGGTCCGGGCTGTCGGCGGTCGGGCACGTGGGGTTGTGCGTGCACAGCGAGTCCGGCAGCCGGGTGGTGCCGGCGGTCGTCGCGGTGTCGAGCGGGGTGCTGCTACGCATGGGCTCTCCTACGGGGGAAGCCCGAGAGGGTCTCCCGGGCTGAAGGCGTGCGGAAGGCCGGCCGCCCGTCCTGCGGGCGACCGGCCTGGCCGAACAGCGCCCGGCGGGAGTGGAGTTGGACTTCCGTCCCGCCGGGCGGTCAGCCTCGCCGCTGCTTCTGCTGGGCGAGGTAGGCGTCCTGGAGCCGGGCGAACGACTCGTACAGGCCCTGGCCAGCGGCGCACCGCGCGCCGGGCGAGCACCTGGTGCAGGTCTCGCCGTGCGCGCGGTTGGCAGCCGCGGCCCTCATGTAGCGGTCGTACAGCGACTCAGCCACGCGAGCGCCGGCCGAAGTCGTGATCGGAGTTAGTCCGGCGGAGGTCGTCCTCCAAGCGCTTCTGGTCGGCGTCCGTCATGCCGCCACCTTGGCGCTCCGGGCCCGGTTCCGGGCGGCGCGGCGCTTCATCGCCCGCCGCTCGTCCTCGGACAGCCCGCCCCACACGCCGTCGTCCTGGCCGGACTCCAGCGCCCACTGCAGGCACTGCTCCATGACCGGGCAGCGACGGCACACCGACTTGGCCTCCTCGATCTGCAGGAGCGCCGGGCCGGTGTTGCCGATGGAGAAGAACAGCTCCGGGTCCTCTTCGCGGCAGACCGCGTTGTGGCGCCAGTCCATGCCGGTCACCGCCCTTCGCGGACGCGGCGCAGGGCCTCGTCCATGATCGGGTCGGAGTCGCCGTCGTTCCGTGCGATGCTGGTAGGCATCAGGTCTCCAATCGGGTCCTGGACAGCCCCGGGGGTCTCAAGTCGCCGGGGCTGTCGCCGTATTGGCTGTCGTACGAGCAGCCACGGCCCCGGCCACCCCGTCAGAGGGGCGGCCGGGGCCGTGGTCGTTCGTCCGGAGCGGATCAGCTTGCGCGGCGCTCGGGGTGCAGCGTCTTGAGCGGCACCGGCGGCGCTCCCAGCGGCGCGGCACCGGCGGGCATCTGCGCGCGGCGGGTGTCGGCGTCGCGAACCGCGGACTCCGTCGCCGCCCACTGTTCCTTGCGCAGCAGCCACAGGGGCCGGTTGTTGCCGCGCTCGTCGTCCGCCGGTGCCTGCCTCTGCGCGGCGATCTGGCTGACGGCCGGGGCGACCGCGACCTTGGGCTTGCGCCGCACGGTGGTCCGGCGGCGGTGGCCGGTCTCCGCGTAACCGTCCTCCAGGCTCTCCTGCCACTTCCTGACCGTGACGTCGACGAGGACCAGACGGTTGCTGCCCAGGCGGCAGCGGACGGCCGCGTCCTTGCCCGCGCGGCCGGCGTCGTGCGGCACCACCTTGGGGTTTTTGGTCTGGAGGCCGGTGATCGGCACCCACGTCTCGCAGTCGGGGCAGACCAGCGACGCGCAGGCGGGGAGCAGGTCGTACTGGTTGGGCTTAAGGGTGGAGAGGGCGAGCGCCGGGCGAGCGCTGACGGTACGGGAGCGGGTCCGGCTCTTCCGGGGGCGGGCGGTGCGCTCAAGGGTCGAAGCAGACATCTGAACTCCTCACGGACGGACGGCAGGGGAGCGTCGCGATGCTCTCTCCGCCCTCCAGGCCGCGCACAAGGCTGGCGTCCCGCAGGACAGACAGCGCACAGCGCTGCGACGTACACGCAGTCGTCGTGCCGTCAGGCTCCGGGGGAGTTCGATGGTGCTCTCGCGTCCCGGGCGAACCCGAGGACTACCCCGCCGCCCCGAAGGGCGGACGACTACTGCGGTGGTGCTCACTCGGTGCTCCCGGAGGATCACCGACGCCTACATGCATCAGGTTGCATCAGGTAACCTCATGTGTCAAGCGGTATAGTGAGGCACCCAGAGGAGAATCGAAGGAGGCGAAGGCACATGTCCGGGCCGCCCCGAGCCGACAATCGGCCGCCGTACGCGCGCATCGCGGGCCACTACCGCGACCTCATCAGCTCCGGGGCCCTCTCGCCGGGTGACCTCCTGCCCAGCATCAAGACGCTGGCGACGGAGTGGGAGGTCAGCACAGCCACTGCGGACCGAGCCATGCGGCTGCTGCGTGAAGAGAAGCTCGTACGAGGCATCCCGGGCGTCGGCACCGAGGTGATGGAACGCCCTGTGTCCCTGTCCTCGGGGGCGGAGCGCCACGACCGCAGCAGCAAGACGCAGTCGTCGTGGGGCGTCGGCGAGAAGTCGTCCGGCCACACCGCCGGCATAGTCGAGGCTCCTGAAGACGTCGCTCACGTCCTGGGCATTTCGCCTGGTGACGACGTGATTCGCCGCAGCCGTGTCTACCGGGACGGTCATGGCATCGTCTCCCACTCGACCTCATGGATCCCGGCCGAATTCGCCCAGGCTGTACCCGAGCTAGCCCGAAGCGAGCGACTCAAGGGCGGCCTCTCGTTGGACTTGATCGCTCGGGCCACGGGGCGGCGCGTCGTTAAGCGCGTGGATGAGGAGACGGCTCGGATCGCCACGGCGAACGACCTGGCGCTCCTGGAGCTGGAGGCCGACACCGTCGCGGCGATCCTCGTGCTGACCGCGTCCTTCTGGGACGCCGACGGCGAGCTGCTGGAATACGGGGTCGACCTGGGCGCCCCCGGCCGCACTCGTCGCACGACGTCGGAGGTGCAGGAGTGAGCACGCGAAGCGCCGTTGTCCTGGACGACACGCTCGTCTCCTGTCTCGAAGGCCGCCTTGGTCAGCTCCTGCGAGCCGAGCACACCGACACCCTCATGCTGGAAGGACGATTCGAGATCACGCGCATCTCTGCCGCTTTGTCCGGCCGCCCGGGGCCCGCGCCTCGCGCGATCCTCATGTCGGGTCTGCAGGGGTCTGGCAAAACGACCCTCGCCCGGGCCCTGGAAGAGGCAGGGTTCCGGCGCCTCTGCCCTGACGAGGAGATGTTCCGCCGCTACGGCCACTACGGCAGGGACTTTCCCCGCGGCCAGTTCAAGGTCAGGGAGGCCCCCGTACTCGCAGACATCGCCCTTGAGCTCCGGGAGCTGCTCCGGGCCGGGCACGACGTCGTACTCGACCATGGCCTCTGGACTCATGAAGAGCGGGCGCATTGGGCAGCGACGGCGATGGAGGCCGGCGGCGCACCGGTCCTGATCTACCTGCCGGTGCCGCACGAGGTGCGCTGGAACCGGATCAGGCTGCGCAACGAGCAGTCCCTGGTTGACGCCAACAGCATCGAGTTCAGCGAGGAAGACCTGCTTCGCCACGCGGGCCGCTTCTCTCCGCCCACCGACGAAGAGCCGCACATCGCGTACGACGGTCATCCGGAGCACGTCCTGGCGGAGCTCCGCCGTGCACGTCCTTCCTCGGATGGCGGCCCCCATTGACCTCTACCTCCCACGCGCAGCACCAGGCACTTGTTGACCATGACCGTGCTCGGGTCCTGCGGCCGCGGAAAGTGACAGCACGCGGTGACATTCGGAATGTCACCACTACTTGTCACCTCCGCGCGATCAAGGGGCCGTGCCATGCTCGGCCGCAGAAGGGCCGGCTTCCGCTCCGCGGGCTTCACCCTGTCGGGGCGCAGGATGCGCCGCTGAACCGTACGGGGAAGGGGACCGCGATGGTTGACGAGCGTCCTGACTGGGCTCGCCGGATGGTGGAGGAGCGCGCGGCTCGGGACTGGTCGCAGACCGACGCGGTGCGCGCGCTGATGGCCCGGCTCCCGGAGGACCAGGTCGTGAGCGAGCAGGACCTGCTCCGGCAGTGGAAGAGGTGGGAGGCCGGTGACGCGCAGCCCGTGAAGTACCGGTCGGCCATCGCTCAGACCTTCGGCACCACCACCGGCGCGTTCTTCCCTGAGCGTGGCCGCCGTGACGGGCGCGCTGAAATCTTGCAGGTCAGCGGGATGGACACCGTGGACATCATCGCGCGGCTACGTGCTTCGGACGTCGACACCGCGACGCTGGACGCGCTGCGGATCACGGCAGACCGGCTGTGCTGCGAGTATGCGTACATGCCCGCCGACCAGCTGCTCGTCGAAGGCAAGGCGTGGCTCGCCCGGGTCGTCGGCCTCCAGCACCAGCGGGTCAGCCTGGCGCAGCACCGCGAGATCGTCGCCCTCGCCGGGAAGCTGGCGCTCCTGGTGGGCTGCGTGGAGTACGACTCCGGGCGGCCGCGCGGCGCGGAGGCGACTCGGCAGGCCGCGCTGATGCTCGGTCAGGAGGCCGGCGAGCTGAGTGTGCAGGGCTGGGCGCACGAGATGCGCGCCTGGTTCTCCCTGACCCGGGGCGACTACCGCGGCGTCATCGCGGCCGCGGAAGCCGGCATCGCCGTGGCGCCGAACGAAAGCGTGGCGGCGCAGCTGTACGCGCAGCAGGCCAAGGCATGGGCGCGGCTGGGGGACCGGTCCCAGACCGAGGTGGCGCTGGACAAGGGGCGGCAGCTCTTGGAGCGCCTGCCGTACCCGGAGAACATCGAAGACCACTTCGTCGTCGACCCGGGAAAGTACGACTTCTACCGGATGGACGCGCTGCGCCGGGTGGGCGAGAACCGCCTTGCGGAGCAGCTGGCTAATCAGGTAATCCGGGCCGGGACCGACTTCGACGGTACGGAGCGCTCACCCATGCGGAACGCGGAGGCCCGGGTCACCCTCGGCGTCGTCGCGGCCCGCGAAGGCGACCTCGACACCGCCCTCGCGTACGGCGAGAAGGCGCTGGCCGGCGACCGAAAGTCTCTGCCGTCGCTCGCAATGGTGGCCGCCGACCTCGGCCAGGCCCTCCAATCCCACTACGCCCACGCCGGCGAGGCCCAGGCGTTCATCGCTCACCTCCGCGAACTGCGAGGTGGCCAGTGAACAAGGTTGAGCGCGTATATCTGATCGGCTCTCTCGGTTCGCCGCTCGTAAAGATCGGGTGGTCCGACAATCCGGAGCGTCGACTCCGTAATCTGCAGACAGGTTCTCCTGTACCTCTGCATCTGCTCGCGGTCTTCGAGGGCGGTGCCATTGTCGAAGCCGAACTTCACCGCCAGTTCGCCGATAAGCGCCGTCACGGCGAGTGGTTCGACCTCGGCCCGGACCCGGTGGCACTCGTAACCCCGTTTGTGAAGGCCGCGCAGGTGGAGGAAGACGAGCGCACGGGACGTCGGCAGCCGGTGCACGACTTGGATCCCAACTACGCCTCCCTGGAGGAGTGGTCTGTATGGATGCCGGATGTTCCTCCGAGGGTGTACGAGCGGGTGGAGCAGGAGTGCCCCACCTGGAAGGAAGCCGGGAGGTGTCTGTGCGACAGCTGACCTTCCCCTCCGGCACGTTCGGCGTCCCGGGCACGTCGGGGGTTACTCGAATTCGTCCGACATTTGTGTCCGGTTATGGGGCTAGGCTGTGGATCACTGGAAACGGCGAAAGCCCCAGGACCGTGCAGGGTCCCAGGGCTCTCGAACGGGGCGAAGCTCCGTTTGGGCGATACCTGATGGGAGGTGATCGCGGGATGAAGAGTACCCGCGTCTGTGGAACTGCACGCGTATCTGCGCTGTTTCACCCTTGCGATCACGCCCTCGGATCCGCTTTTGGGTATGCGCCGACTCCGCTCTCGGATTCGAGGGGGTCGGCCATGACCTAGCGGCCATCGGCCGCGCGCGCCAATAGGTGGAGTGCAATCCACGTGGCCCCGCGCGGCCCGTCTCGCCGACCATCAGGTCGGCCGCCCAGTCCCCGGTTGGCGCCGGTTCTGGGCTCCAGCTCATCGAGCTGGGACTTGATTCCTTCGCAAAACCCCGCCTTGGCAGGCGGGCACCCGGTCCGCTTTGGCAAGCGGGCCACCCCGGCTCTCCAGGAGCCCCTTTGGCAGGGGGCCTCTGTTGAGCCACCAGCGTCACCCCAGGTTCCGGCGGCTTTGGCAGGCCGTCGGGCTCGGGGCTCCGTCCGTACAGAGCGCTCGGCCGTGGTCGGGTCCCTTGGCAGGGGCCTGGTCGCGGTCGGGGCGATCCATATGAAGGTTGGTGTCCCGCCATAGTGCACGATCCGGTGTCCCCTTGTCAGCTCGACCGTGCCCGATTCACACCGGTTCGAGTCCTCCATGCTTCCCGCGTGACGGGATTCGCATGCCATGTTTGCCCTTTTCGCGGCATTAGTCACGAAGATTCCTCGGGGTGGAGGGTCACGCGCCCCCCGGTCCGGCGTCTTGTCCTCCTGACGGCGCCGGCCACGACGGCGGTGCGAGGCTCCGTCCCGCTGGGCGGGACGGGTCCCAAGATTGTTGCCCGCCTGGCGGGAGTCTCGGGGTCGATCGGGGCTCGGCGGACTTTGTCCACAGGGCTCCCGGTGCAGGGGCGTCGGGTGGATGAAGAATCGCGCGTTCTGCCTGCTCAAGGGGGTGTCCCCTTTGAGGTATGCACCGGCCCGATGACGAAGATGACCTCGCTCCTCGCGGTGCCCGCGGTGGGCCGATGAGCGCCGTGGCGGCGTCGGCCGCCGTGCTCCCGCGCCCTCGCACGGAGTCCGTCGGCGGGGCGTCGCGGCGTCGGCTGCAGTCGGTCCCGGCGCAGGCCGGACCAGTCCCGGAGCGGTCCGCGGGTCATCCGCTGTGGCTCGGTCGCGACGCTCGTGCGCGTCTTCGTGGTGCGGTGCACACCCTGCTCAATGCGGCGGGCTTGGAGGGTGCGTCGGACGCGGTGCGCCTGGCGATGCTGGTGCTGGCGTCGCGGACGCCGTCAGAAAGCGGCGTGGTGGAGATCCGCACCCCGGAGCTGGGCCGGTGGCTCGGGCTGTCGGCGTCGTACACGGCCTCCGCGGTGGTGCCGGGGCTGCGCCGCTCGGGCGTGGTGTCGGTGGAGACGGCGGAGGGCGAGTACGGCGAGGACGTCGGCCTGAAGTGCCGGGTGCTGCCGCTGTGCGCGGCTCATGGGGTGGTCGGGCACCCGCTGAACCTGGTGAAGAAGGAGTACGCCACCTTCTGGCGGCTGCTGGAGGCCGTGATGGGGCCGGGATGGACGCACCGGGACGGCTCGGTCACTCCGGCCGGGCTGATCGGTACGCGTACCGGTCGGGGTGCGGCGACGGACCGTCTGGCGCTGCTGCTGCTGGTGCTGGAGGCACGGGAGGACGGCCGCGTACGACAGTGCGGCGGCGCGGTGGACACCAAGCGCGGCCGTGCGGCGGCGACGGTGGCCCGGCTACTGGGCTGCAAGGCGTCGGCGGGGGAGAGGGTGCTGGAGCGCCTGGAGGACCGGGGGCTGGTGCGCCGGGTTCGTGTGCAGAAGGCGTCCGGGCTAGCGCACCGGTCCCGGCTGATGGTGCCGGCGGTCGCCGCCGCGCACGGCCGTACGGTTGCCGACAACGTCCAGGGGGACCGTACGGAGGATCTGGAGCCCGAGTTTTCAGACCCCGACGGTACGGCAGGGCCTAGTGAGGCCCTGGAGATGGAGACGGAAGCGCAGGTCAGCGGCCCGTCTGTGACGGCTGAGCCGGATGTTGCAGACCCCGATGTTGCGGCAGCCCTTCACACTGACCACCCTCACCTAGTTACTCCCGTAGTTGATCTCGCGCTGGCTGGTCGCTTTTCCGGCGAAGGCCGTGGGGGTCAGGGCCGTCGACCAAAGCGCGTGTGCGTGCGCGAGGACCAGGCCGTCGGGGGCGAGACCGCCGTTGCCGGGGCCGGGAGCTTGGTGGCTTGGGTCGGCCCGCTTCGCGGTGAAAAGCCGAAGGAGTTGGTCGACGAGCGGGAGCAGGCGGGCGGCGTCGCCGCTGGTGCTGGTGCCCGGCTGACGGTCGAGGGTGGTCGAACGACGCAGCAGCAGGGGCGGTCGGCGCTTCCGGCTGATCTTGACCTGCGGGTGGTTCTGACGCCGGTGGCGTGGCTGTGGCAGGGGTTGAACCGCTGGCAGCAGGATCGTGTCGTAAAGGCCACGAAGCTCGAGCTGGCGCAGCTGCGGAACGTGCTGGAGTGGCCGGCGCAGGCCCGCTCGGTGCTGGCTGCGCGGCTGACGTCCCGGCTTGAGGAGACCGGCGGCGAGGCCCGGATCACCCGCCCGTTCGGGTGGATCACCCGCCGCGGGCTGGTGCGCCGGCCGTCGTGCACGGACCGGCGGTGCGACGACGGCGTCCGGCTCGACACCGGCGCCGACTGCGACAACTGCGCCAACGTGGTCCACATCCGGAGGGCGTGGCGGGTCCGGATCGCGGCCGATGTCGACCAGGAGCTGCCCGGTCTGGGGACGGGCGCCCGGTATCGGGAGATCGAGGCCCGGATGCGCCGTCACGCCGAGGCGGAAGCCGTCGACTTCGTGGCCCGGCAGGCCGAGGCCCGGGAGCGGGAGGCCCAGCGTGCGGCGGCCCGTGCCGAGGCAGAGGCGCGGGCTGCGGTCGAGCGGGAGCGGGCAGCAGCTGAGGCGGCGGCCCGGCAGGCCGTGGCGTGCCAGGAGTGTGGCCGTGCGCGGTCGGCCGGGCTGTGCGAGGCGTGCGACCACCGGCGCCAGACCGAGGCCCTGATCGGTGAGGCCGGTCTCGTTGCCGCCGCCTGGTCGGCTGACCTGACCGACCCGTCCAGCGTCGCGGCCGTCACCGCCGAGGTCCGTACGGCCGTCGAGGGCGCCATCGCCGCCGAGTGGGAGCAGTTCCGGCAGATCACCGACCCGGCCGCCCTGGAGGCGGCTGGCCCCAACGCCGTCGAGGACGCCGCCGCGCACAACGCGTTCCTGACCGCCGAGAGCGCGGCCGCGGAGTACCGGCACGAGGCCCTGGTGATGCTCGGCCTCAGCCAGGAAGCCCAGGCCGAGGCCCGCAAGGCGTACACCACGGAAGTCGCCAAGCCCTGGCACCAGGCGCTGCCCGACAGCGACGACGCTCTGCGTGCCGCGACCGAGGCCGCCGCGCAGGCCCAGACCCGCACCGCCGAGCACCTCCTCGCCGTGCGGCTGAAGCAGCTGCGTATTCAGGCCCGCCCCGAGCCGGTCCGGCCCGCGCCGTGGTCGCAGCGTTTGCCCGAGCTCGCCGCCCGCCCGCTGAACACCGACGCCAGCGCGGCGGTGATCGCATGACGGAGCTGAGCGGTGTTGACCTCGCGCGCCAAGCCCTGATCGCCACCCGGGAAGCGGCGAAGAAGAACGGTGCCCAGAGGAAGAAGCAGAAGCGGCGCACCGGGACCGCCGTAGAGCGGGACGGTCGCGAGCCCCTCGGGCTCTGTGCAGCGATCAACCTGATGATGAACGAGCGCGGCATGGTCGCCCCGGCCGCCGGCGGCAGAGGCCTCGCACAGTGGGTGACCAGGCTGCCACCGGCGCTCGCCCCTTCCGCCGACACCGGCGCGAACGTCGCCGTGCTCGTCACCACCTGCCGCGCGTTCACGCAGGACGCCACGAGGGTGTCGGCCAGCCCCGGCTAATGGCGCCTCCCGCAAGCCGAAGCGGCGCACTGGCACGGTGCGCGGGGAGCAGACGGCGCCGTCGGTGAAGGGGACGCAGCTGATGTGGTCCACCCCGCGCGAGCGGGGACGACACGCGGTCCACTCAGCGCTCGGCGTCCCGCCCATGCGGGGACGACCCTCGTGTCGTTCGTCATGGGAGTGGCCTCGCACAGACTACCCCCGCGGGCGCGGGGACGACCGTATGCCAGGGCATGGCCCTTCGTGCGTGTTCGGACTACCCCCGCGCATGCGGGGACGACTCGGAGAATGTCCTCCCACACCTCCCGCGGGCCGGACTACCCCTGCGGACGCGGGGACGACGGGAAGTTGCGGGCGTGGTCCTCCACGGCATCCGGACTACCCCGCGGACGCGGGGACGACACGTACCCGACGCAGTTCCCGTTCGGGGTAGAGGGACTACCCCCGCAGGCGCGGGGACGACGGCCCACTGCGGCAGCTCCTCGGCCTCCGCCAGGGACTACCCCCGCGGGCGCGGGGACGCCATGGTGTCGCCGTCGATCCAGTCGAACGGGATGGGACGACCCCCGCGGGCGCGGGGACGACTCGGGACTGACGGCGGGGTAGGTGCGGCGCCGCGGACTACCCCCGCACGGCGGGGATGACCTGCGCGAGCAGCGTGGGGCTCACGGCCTGACCGGACTACCCCCGCACAGGCGGGGACGACGCTCACGCCTCCCGGCAGCAGACCGGGTACCTCGAACTACCCCCGCGGGCGCGGGGACGACGGGGTAAGAACCGCCTCCGGCTGGCGCAGATGGGGACTACCCTCGCAGGCGCGGGGACGATACTCCCGTCCCTCCCCCCGCTCTGTCTGGTGGCGGACGCCCCCCCCCCCGCATGCGGGGACGACAACCCACCGTCACCCGGAGCCACCATCCCCGGCGGACGACCCCCGCGCATGCGGGGACGACCCTCCGGCTCCGGACCAATCCACTCACCCTCATGGACGACCCCCGCGCATGCGGGGACGACGCCGCCAAGCGCCTGAAAGTGCCGGTCGCCGTGGGACGACCCCCGCGCATGCGGGGACGACGGACGCTGATGCGGCGGACACCTGGCCCGACGCGGACGACCCCCGCGCATGCGGGGACGACAGCGCCTCACGGACGCGCCGCACCGCATCAGCCGGACGACCCCCGCGCATGCGGGGACGACACTTCTTGACCTGCACCGATGCCAGCGGTGCGACCACTTTTCATTCGACAGAATCGGCAATGCAGCGGCAAGTCAACGACATGTCAGCAGCGGTACGGGTCCAATGTACGGATGGCATCGCTCACCTGCAGCGGATCTGGCACGACCTCCGTGAAGCGGTCACGACGAGCGATCAGTGGCTGTTTCGAGTGCTTGGAGGATCTGTCGCACTTCCTGGCGCCACTGGTCGGCGTCGGCGCTGTCCACCCAGCCGGTTGCCATCTCTGACCCGTGCTGGAGAACCCGGTCCAGTGCGACCTTCGCCGACGCGCGAAGCGAGGTCGGCAGGAGGGGCAGCGGTTTTCGGGGGCCGTCATCGGGGTCAGTCACGATAGGGCTGCATGGGAGGGTGCTGGCGACGAGAGCGCCGGCGGCAACGGCTTCGGCCCCGTCCCTGCCCTCGACGCGCTCTCCCGAGTCGATGACTCGCTGGAATGCCCGCTCCAACACGTCGATGACCTGCTGGTGGGTGAGTCCCTCAAGTTATCGACGAAGTCTGCGGCGAGATCGTTGTCGAACGGCCCGGTTCCCCAAGTTCCCATGCATGGCTCCTGATACGGCTGTCGCGGGACGAAGGCATGCTTCCAGGAGCCACTGACATCGGTCACAGGGCGAGGAGGGCTCGCTGCGGACGCCTACGGCAACATCGACGCCGAAACCCAGGGAGGACTGCCCAGCCACGTGCGGGAACGACGCGGCCTCCGCCTTGAACTCGGTGCCGCGCGCTGGACTACCCCCGCGAGCGCAGGGACGACGAAACCGGAGGATGCCTGCGCCAGCAGGCCGCCGGACTACCCCCGCGCGTCCGGGGACGACTTGACGGCGAGCGATGGGCCGGATGTCGTCTCGGGACTACCCCCGCGCGCGGGGCCGACGGCGAGAGGTGATCCTGCACAGCGCCCCCCGCACGTGCGGGGACAACTGTTCCAACATGCCGACTGCGGCGTGACGAGCGGACTACCCCAGCGGGCGCAGGGACGACAGCGGCGGCACGTTCCAAAAGACCGACGCCAAGGAGCTACCCCCGCAGGCCAGTCCGGTCGCCAGAACGGGGACCGGGCGGGATACCCCCGCGGGCGTGGGGACGACGAGCCCTGGAAGTTCACCCCGGAACAGCTCCGCGGACTACCCCCGCCCATGCGGGGAGGACTGGACGACGTACGACAGCATCGCCTGGCTGTCAGGGCTACCCCCGCGGGCGCGGGGACGACCTCGACTGTGGAAATCCCCTCTGATGTCCAGCGGGGCCTCGTTTCGTTCGGCACGGTCGGCGACCGGGCTTGCCGTCCAACTGCGCGGCCGCCGCCTTGTCGTCCTTCACCGCTCGGGCGCCGCTATCAGTCACCTCCGGCGACTGGCCTCGTCTCGTCCGAGGCACGAGGTCAGCGAGAGAGATCGCTGGTGCCGTAGGAGAGTTTGAGGCCGGATTGTAGTTCTTCGGGTGTCTTCGTCAGAGGGGCCTGGTCACCTACTTGTATCTGATACTGCAACGCACCTCCAGGCACGTTCGTAACATCAAAGGGCCACGTGCAGCTGTCGCCAATCACTTCACCGGCTGTCCCGTCTTGGAGCGTCCCCTGAGCGACCTGCCTTCCCGACAGGTCGAAGACCCGCACGGGAGCACCGCCGCGCAGGTCGGGGAAAGCATCCGTTCCAACACAGCCCTCGCCTTCTTGACCATGCACCCATGAGCCGAACACCGTGACCTGGCCCGCAGCAGTGAAGGCAGGGCCGTTCAAGGGTTTGACCTCCTCCCTCAAGGTCACCCACCACACCGCTCCTACGCCTGTTCCGCCGAGAATGATTCCGAGCTCCAGGCACGCAGCTGGGCCAGCGCCGTCTGCGCGGCTCGAACGTGGGAGCGGGTAGGTCTGAGGACTCTGCGAGCATGGTCCGATCATGGCAGCGTGGCCACAGGCACCACCGGGGAATCGGCAACGATCATTGATGAAGCCTCGTCTGCCGACACGTCGTTCAGTTGCGAGCTGTGACCGAGCTCCACTGGCTCCGCCGCCTGGAGGCCGCCAGCGTCCTCCCGCCGTGCTGCCCCTCCCGGCCGCGCGCCGTCGGGCGGCCGCCGGGGTCGCGCCGCCTTGGCACTGACCGTAGACCCGCTGCCGAGCCCGGTCGGGCGCCGCCGGTGTCCCGCCGTACAAGCGTCGTTTCCTCGCCGCCCCTCTTGGAATTGGGCACCATCGGCTTCCTGGCGCGCGGCTTCGGCCATGCGCCCGGTCGGTCTGGGGGACTGCCTGGTAGGCGAGGGGACGGCGGTTCCCCGACGGCCGAGCGGACTGGTTCGTGAACGGAACCAGTTCGGCTGCCGTTGGGCGGCCAGCTTCCCGGCGCCGCGCGACGCCGACGCCGAGAGCGCGGGAACGAAAGCGCCGCCCTGGCGGTTTACTCGACACGGCGGACTACCCCCGCACATGCGGGGACGACGAGCCGGGCGTGCCCGCGCTCGCGCCGGTCGCGGGACTACCCCCGCACATGCGGGGACGACACTTCTTGCCCTCCACTGATGGCGGCAGTGTGGCCGCTTCTCATTCGGCGGAATCGGCGGTCACAGCAGCAAGCCGACGACATGCCAATTTTGGTGCGGATCCCCTGTACGGCGCTGCGGTGGAGGACACCCCTCCGCCCACGCCTGCTGTCCCCGCGGGCGCGTACCCCCGCGGACGCGGGGACGACGCGCCGAGTATGGCCCTTCCGCCCGGAAGCGTCGGACTACCCCCGCGGACGCGCGGACGACAACTCACCAACGATGTCCGTCAGTCGACGCTTAGGACTACCCCGCGAACGCGGGGACGACTCGGCGTCGGTCGGGTTGCCGCCCTCGTCGGGCGGACTACCCCCGCGAGCGCGGGGACGACGCCAAGCTCCTGCGCGAGCTGGGCGACAACGTGGGACTACCCCCGGGAGCGCGGGAACGACCCGGCTCCACTGCTGCAGTTCGGCGAGCGTCTGGGACCACCTCCGCAGACGCGGGGACGACCGGATCTTGCGCCCAGCTCCGGGCTCGTCGCTCGGACTACCCCGCGGACGCGGGGACGACTCGGCGTCGGTCGGGTTGCCGCCCTCGTCGGGCGGACTACCCCCGCGAGCGCGGGGACGACGACGGCTGGCCGTCTCGATGTGCAGCAGGCTGAGGACTACCCCCGCGGACGCGGGGACGACCACAACGGCGGCGACTGGGACGCGGCAACCGGCGGACTACCCCCGCGGACGCGGGGACGACCTTCGGCCACAGGACCCACCCGGACGGCTTCGAGGACTACCCCCGCGGACGCGGGGACGACCGGATCTCGTCGATGTCTGTGGGGTCGCCGTGGGGACTACCCCCGCGGACGCGGGGACGACGCGGAGAAGCGCCGGCGGCGCGTCCCCCGCTGGGGACTACCCCCGCGGACGCGGGGACGACGAGGTGGCCGGCGTCGGCCAAGGCCGCCGCGTCGGACTACCCCCGCGGACGCGGGGACGACCCGATGGCGACCACCAGCGGGTTCCACAGCCGCGGACTACCCCCGCGGACGCGGGGACGACCAGCGCGCCCGGCCGACGGCAGTTGGACAGCCAGGACTACCCCCGCGGACGCGGGGACGACATAACGCCCGTGCGGAGGACCGGCAGGGTGTCCGGACTACCCCCGCGGACGCGGGGACGACAGGGTGTGGGAGGGGTCGAACGTGATGGGGTTCGGACTACCCCCGCGGACGCGGGGACGACGACGCCGCCCGCGATGGCGGACCGGCCGCACCCCGGACTACCCCCGCGGACGCGGGGACGACTCAAGCGCGGTCTCCGTGCCGTACGCGCCGGTCGGACTACCCCCGCGGACGCGGGGACGACGTTCGGCGAGCACATGCGATGGGGCGACATGGAGGACTACCCCCGCGGACGCGGGGACGACGTCGGGCTCACCAAGCTCACCGATGACATCTACGGACTACCCCCGCGGACGCGGGGACGACTGCCCGAAGAATGCCCTCGCGTACGCCTCCGAAGGACTACCCCCGCGGACGCGGGGACGACGTGCAGATCCGCGGCCGTCACCTCCCGCTGGTCGGACTACCCCCGCGGACGCGGGGACGACGTTCCTCTACCTCGACCTCCCCGCCGGCAAGGGGGACTACCCCCGCGGACGCGGGGACGACACTTCTTGACCTGCGGTGATGCTAGCGGTGGGCCCTGTTTTCGTTCGGCACGGTCGGTGGGCGAGGCATGGAGCAAGGGCCGTTGTCAGAGGGTGGGTTTATGGTGCGGTTCCCACTGTACGGAGGGGGCTGGGCCGGTGGAGCATATGCGGTCGGTTGTCGACCTGTTGCGGACGATGGGGTTGTCGGAGGAGGTCGTTGCCAGGGTCTCGCGGTTATGGGGGAAGTCCGCGGCTCGGAATGGGGGGCGGACCCACTTGCTGCTCGGCCACTTGCTGGATACCGCGGCTGTGGCCGAGGTGATGTGGGACCGGTACTTGTCGGCCGCGTTGCGCTCCCGGTTGGAGGAGGTCAGTGGTGGTCGCGGCCGTCTGTGGTTCATGTGGATCTGCGGGATTCATGACTGCGGGAAGGCGTGCCCTGCCTTCCAGGCGCTGGATGAGGCGGAAGCTGCGCCGGTCAGGGCGACAGGGCTGACGTGGGGGCGGCTGCCGGCGGACCGGCGGCAGCGGTGGCGTCATGACGTGGCGGGCGCGGCGCTGTTGCGGCCGAGGCTGGTCGCGGAGTGGGGGGAGGCGGAGAGCGCGGCGTGGGTGTGGCCGTTGGTGGCCGGTCACCACGGGACGTTTCCCTCGGTTCAAGGGCTGAAGCCGAGACACCGAGAGGTTCAGGGGCGTGGGGCCGCCTGGGATGAGGTGCAGAGGGCGGTCGTGGACGTGTTCACGCGAGCGGTCGGCTTCGACGACCTGGCCGACGTTCGGCCGGTGGGGGCGCTGAACAAGGCGGAGCAGATGGCTCTGTCCGGGCTGATCGTCATGGCGGACTGGATCGCAAGCGACAGCGAGCAGTTCGAGGGGGTCGCGGACGCGGCCGAGCTGTCGCTTGCGGGTGCTCGTCGGCGGGCTGGAGCGGCGTGGAAGCGGCTCGGGCTGCGGGGCGGGTGGAACGGTCTAGTGCCGCCTCGCGGTCGGCTTGAGCCGTTGACTGGGCGGCTGGGTGTCGTGCCGAGGGCCTCGCAGCGGGAGCTTGTCGAGTGGGCCTGGTCCATGCCGGCGCCGGGACTGTTGGTGGCTGAGGCGCCGATGGGGGAAGGTAAGACGAAAGCCGCGCTGGCGGCAGCGGAGGTGCTCGCTGCCCGGTTCGGTCTGGACGGGCTGTTCGTGGCCATGCCGACACAGGCGACGAGCGACCCGATGTACGAGCAGGTGCTGGCCTGGGTGCGCTCGTTCGATCCGGATCTGGAAGCACAGGTTGGACTGCTGCACGGCAAGCGTCGCTTCAACCCGACATGGCGGGCGATCTGGGAGAGCGAACGGGCGGGCTCGCCTGGCGCCGGCGGCGGCGACGAGCCGGGGGTGCTGGATCCGTTTGACGTCTATGGCGCCTTGGAGGAGGACGCGGAGTATGGCATGCCGCCTGCTGCCTCAGGCAGCGGCGGCCACCGGCGTGAGGAGGATGAGGGTCCGGCCCGGTGGTTCCTGGGCAACAAGCGAGGGCTGCTGACCGCGTTTGCTGTCGGCACCGTGGATCACCTGCTGTATGCCGCGACCCGCACACGGCACGTCATGCTGCGCTTCGCCGGTCTGGTCGGCAAGGTCGTGGTGGTGGACGAGGTCCACGCGGCGGACATTTACATGCGGCAGTTCCTCCTGGAGGCGCTGCGCTGGCTTGGCCAGGCCAGGGTCCCGGTGATTTTGCTGTCGGCGACGCTCCCGCCGGCGCAGCGTCAGGCGTGCGTGGATGCGTATCTGTCTGGTGCGCTGAGCGCCGCGGACACGGTCTGCCCGGTGCCTGAGCCAGCGGGCTATCCGTGTGTCACTGCTGCCTATGCCGACGCGGGAGCTCCGGTCGCGGTGAGTTCGGCTGCTGCGGTGCCTTCTTGGCGCGATTCGGTACGGACCCGGATCGGATGGCTGCCCGATGTCGGCCGGGACGGGGCGTTGATCGCTTCCACGGTGAACGAAGAGCTGGCGAGCGGCGGTGTGGCGCTGGTGGTGGTCAATCAGGTCGACCGCGCCCAAGCCGTCTACCGTGCGTTGCTGGCGAGCGGATTCACGGGGCGGATCCGGCTGCTGCATGGGCGATTGTGCTCGGCGCACCGGGCGGAGAGGACCAAGGAGTGCCTCCGCCTGCTGGGTCCGGGCGCCGGCAGGGAGCGGCCGGAGCGGATGGTGGTGGTTGCCACGCAGCTTGCGGAGCAGTCCTTCGACGTGGACGCGGATCTGCTCATCACGGATCTTGCTCCGGTGGACCTGCTGCTGCAGCGCATCGGGCGGCTCCACCGGCACGACGGGACGCGACGGCCCGCCGCGCTCGCTGCGCCGCGTGTTCTGGTGACGGGTGTAAGTGCTGGCGGGTCGGGCCCGCTGTTCCTTCCCGCGTCGGAGGCGATCTACGGCCGGTGGGTACTGCTGCGGGCAGCGTCCCTGGTGGCCGAGGCCGCTGGGCCGCTGGAGGGCGCCACGTCGGAAGACGCCGGGTGGAGCATTCCGGCCGATGTACCGGGACTGGTCGCCAGGGCCTATGGGGAGGCGCCGGTGTGCCCACCGGAGTGGGATGAGGCGGCTGCCTGGGAGGTGTGGCGGGCCAAGGAAGTGGAGCGGGAGAGCAAGGCGGCGGGCTTCTTGCTGACGCGCCCGCGCGAGTGGGGGGCACCGACCCTGGAAGGGCTGCACTACGCGGGTTCCCGGGCCGAATCCGAAGAGGACTTCGACGCCGTGGTGCGCGACGGCAAGCGGTCGGTGGAGGCCGTGATCGTCCGGCGCTCAGCCAGTGGCTACCGGGCGCTGGACGGGAGCTGGATCGGCGTGCACGGCGAGGTGGACGACGAGGCGGCGGTCGGCCGGCTGTTGAACGGCACCGTGCGGTTGCCCACCCGGCTCACAGAGGCTGCTGAGGCGGGGCTTGTCCCCCTGCCGGCCTGGGCCGGTCATCCGTGGCTGCGCTATGCCCGCGCCTTGGTGCTCGAGGAGGACGGGGCAGCTGTCGTGGGTAAGGACCGGGTCTCGTACGACGACGAGCTCGGGTTGGTCGTCGACCGCTGCTGAAAGGGCGCATGGAGCCGGGCCCGGATCCCGGTCCCCCGCGCTGCGGGGACGACGTGAAGCACTAGGCGGGAACACCCCCGAAACCAGGGAGGGGCGGCTCCACGCGCCGTCGGGCACGGTACAGGGTCGCCGCTCGCCCGGGCCGGGAATCGGCACAACCGATCGAACTGATGCGAACCGGCTGCAAGCACTAAGCCTTGTGTGTCAGCCTGAATGAGGGCTGCCGGCCCCAACTTCCCTCACGCCAGGGTTAGTTGGTGTGTCAGGGATGCTTCTCGAGAGGATGCATGTGTTCGATTCTGAGGGGGTGGCGGCATGGACGCCGACGGAGATCTCGTTCACGGAGATGTTCTGACCGCGGTCGACGTCACCGGTGCAGTCCATAGGTCCGGCCTGCTCAGTGTGCTGGTCGGCGCGCATACGGTCAGGCGGCTGGAGCTGCCGGTGTCGACGATGCTGCCGGCGTTGCTGCGCCAGCTGCTGTTACCGGTCGTGCTGGATGCCCTCGGTGTGCCGCGAAGCCGGCGGGAGTGGGCCCAGCGCTTTAAGCGTGGCCGGTTCTCGGACACGGAAGTGGAGCAGCTGACCGACTACCTCGAAAGCCGCTACCGAGACCGCTTCCGGCTCTTCGACGCCAAGCGCCCCTTCGCGCAGGTTGCCGGCCTGGAAGCCCTGAACGGGGAGACGAAATCGGCTGCGCAACTCGTCCCGTCGATCGCCTCGGGCAACAACGTTCCCCTGTTCAGCGTGTTCACCGAGGGCGACGAGCTGCTGCTGCCGCCCGATCAGGCGCTGCTGTGGTTGCTGCACGCCCATTGCTGGGACACCGCGGCCATCAAGACCGGCGCCGCAGGTGATGCGCAGGCGAAGAACGGCAAGACGGTGGGCAACCCGACAGGACCCCTTGGCCAGCTCGGTGTAATCGTGCCGGTCGGCGAGAATCTGTTCGAGACGCTGCTGCTGAACACGCCGGTCCTGCCCGATGGCCTTGACCCGGCGGACCGGCCTCAGTGGGCCTGGGACGAACGCCCGGCATCGCTCAGCTCGAAGGCGCCGACCGGCCCGGAGTGGTCGACCCGCCCGGCCGCCGGACTGCTGGACCTGCTCACCTTCCAGGCCCGCCGCATCCGGCTGATCCCCACCCAGAGCGGGGACCTGAGGGTGCACCGCGCGATCGTCTGCGCCGGCGACCGCCTCACCGCGACGTCGGAGCAGGACCCGCACACCGCCTGGTCCTACACGGCCAAACCGAAGGCGGGACAGCCGCAGCGGCGCCCCCGCCGCCACGTCTCGGGACGCTCGGCCTGGCAGGGCCTGAGCACCCTGCTCGCCCTGGACCTGCCCGTCGACGCAGACGGGCCATACACCTCACTCCTCCTACGGCAGATCGGTGACTTACGCGACGACGAGGCCCTGCCCGCCGGCTATCCGCTGGATGTGGAGCTCTGCGGGCTGGAATACGGCAACCAGTCCGCCGTCGTCGAGAACGCCATCGGCGACAACCTGCCCCTCCCGGTCGCCTCCCTCCTTGCTGAGAACGACTGGCTCGGCTCCGCGATCCTCGAATGCGTCAGGCAGGCGGACCAAGCAGGACGCGCGCTGGACAACCTCAACAACGACCTACGACGTGCCTCCGGCGGCGAGCCCCTGCCCCGGGACCGGGGCCAGCGCCCCTCCTCCCGGCTCCTGCACAGCCTGGATTCCACGATGCGCCGCCTGCTCACCGGGCTGCGCACCGTCGGCGAAGACGACGACAAGCTCGAGCGCGCTCAACTCGCCTGGGAGCAGTCGGTGCGCGCAGCAGCCGTCCGGGAGGCCGAGGCGCTCCTGGCCGCCGCGCCGCCGCGCGCCGTCATCGGGCGGGTGGAGAAGAACAACGGCAAGGAGATCGTCTACCGCAGCGGCAAGGCTGCCGGCATCTTCCACAAGAAGCTCACCGAGATCCTGCCCCTCGCCTACGAAGACGACGGTGCCGACAACGGGGAGGCGGCGGCATGAGCGCGGCCACGGGAAACCGGCGCAGCGCCCTGCGCGCCTATTTCTGGGAGGAGGCCGCCGCCGACTGGCGCATCCGGGCCCAGGAAGGCCGCCCGGGCTTCTCGGAGTACGTCACGCGCAAGCTGCGCGGACTGCGCGAGGGGATCGCCGCAGAACCCGGCGCCGCCCCCGCACTGCGGGATGTCCACCGTGTGCAGGTCACGGACGCCGCCCGGGATGCCGATCGGCTGCCCGACCTCTACACCGCCGAGCACGCCGCCCTGACCCTCTTCGGCCGGCACCAGCAAGCAGCCGCCGAACCCGCTCACCGCCCGCAGATCGGCCTGGGCCGGGCCTGCTGGGAACTCCGCCGGGCCGAAACGCTGTCGGACAGTGCGGTGGAGCGGCGGCTGATGGCGGCCGCCACCGCCCACGACCTTCCAGAACTGCTCCAGCACCTGTACCGGCTGGTCCCGCTGCTGGCACAGGCGGGGATCGGCCTGGACTACACCCGGCTGCTGTACGACCTCGAAGCCTGGGACCGCCCTGCCCGCGACGGGGTACTGAGAGCGTGGGGGCTGCAGTACACCGCACCCTCCATCGACGTCGACAACGATCCTGCCCCGTACTGGGCCACCTTCACCCCCAGCGGCGCGGAGGGCGGGGCGCAGCTCGCGGCCCTGCGCTCCGGCACCGGCCGTGGAGCCGGCACCGTTCCCGCAATGTGGCCCTACTACCGCACCCGCATGCCCGACGGGCTGCGCGGCAAGGGCGCCCTCACCAGGGACCTGGCCGCCGAGCACGTCGCCCTCTGCCTGTTCGGACGCCACCAGCAGGGCCACAGCCGCACGATGCACCATCCCGGCCACAGCCCGGGCACCGCCGCGCGCCTGCTGGCGGGGACAAGCAGCAGCGGCCAGGAGGCACTGGAGCGCCGGATCGGCGCCCTGCTTACCTCCGTCGACACCAGTGAACTGGCCATGCACCTCAAAGGCCTCGTCACTCTCTGCGCCCGCGCCGCGATCGGCCTCGACTACGACCTGCTGCGCACCGCTTTGCGAACTTGGGACGACCCCCGGCGGCCCCACGCCCAGGGCCGCTTCCGCGCCAGTTGGGACCGCGACTTCCGTGTCGAGCCCAAGCAGAAGCAGTCCTGACACTGAGCGCCGGCCGGGCACCCCCTGGCCGACGCTCTCCTCACCATTCCCTTCACCCGTGTCGCCGCACGGCGACGCGGCAGCACCCCCTGGAGCCGTTCATGACGCAGCCCACCCTGTTCGTCGAGGTGCACATCCTCCAGAGCCTGCCCCCCTCCAACGCCAACCGGGACGACTCCGGAACCCCCAAGCAGGCCCTGTACGGCGGTGCCCGCCGCGCCCGGGTCTCCTCCCAGGCGTGGAAGCGAGCCACCCGCGTGGAGTTCGCCAAGGCGCTTGAACCCGCCGACCGGGCAACCAGGACCAAGCGGATCGCCTCCCTGCTCGCCGAGCGCCTCACCCGGCCGGTGGCCGAAGGCGGCACGGGGCTCGAAACCGCCCAGGCCGCCCGCCTGGCGGCCGCCCTTCTGGAGCCGCTGGGCATCACCAAGTCGTCCAAGAAGGAGGAGCAGTCCGCCTACCTCCTGTTCTTCGGCAAGCGGCAGCTCGACGCCCTCGTGCAATCGCTGGACGGCCGCGCCACGGAACTGGCCGACCTTTCCGACGCAGACCTCAAGGCCGAGGTCACCAAGCTCCCGGTCATCGCCACCCTCTCCGCAGGCCACCCCGCAGAGGTCGCCCTCTTCGGCCGCATGGTCGCCGACCTGCCCACCCTCAACGTCGACGCCGCCGTCCAGGTCGCGCACGCCCTGTCCACCCACGCCGTGCGCACCGAATTCGACTACTACACCGCGGTGGACGACGAGAACACCGAAGACCACGGCGCGGGCATGATCGGCACCGTCGAGTTCAACTCCTCCACCCTCTACCGCTACGCCGTTCTCGGTGTTCACCAGTTGCGCGACAACCTCACCTCCGCCGACGACACCCGCGACACGGCCGTCCGGTTCGTCGACGCCTTCACCCGCTCCATGCCCACCGGCCACCAGAACTCCTTCGCGCACCGCACCCTTCCCCACCTGGTGCTCATCACCGTGCGCACCGATCAGCCGGTGAACCTGGTCTCCGCCTACGAGGAGCCGGTCGCCGGCGTCAGCGGCCTGGCCACCGAATCCGCTGTCCGCCTGGCGGGCGAGCTGAAGTCCGTCGCCACCACCTGGGGCGCCACCCCGGCCAGGGTTCTGGCCGCCTACAACATCGAGGCAGACAAACTCACCGAAGAATTCGGCCCCTCCCAGACCTTCCCCGGCCTTCTGGACTCCCTCGGCGAACTGGTCGGGCACTGGCTCACCGACGGGCACCTCCCCAAGGCCGGCGCCTGATGACCGGCCACGCCGTCCTCGCCCTCAGGCTGGCCGCCCCCTTGCAGTCCTGGGGCGGCCCCTCCCGCTACAACCGGCGCGAGACCCGCCCCGAGCCCACCAAGTCCGGCGTCCTCGGCCTGCTCGCCGCCGCCGAGGGCCGCCCTCGAGAGGCCTCGATCACCGACCTGATCGACCTGCGGCTCGGCGTGCGCGTCGACCAGCCGGGCACGCTGCTGCGCGACTACCACACCTACAGCGACCACCGCGGCATCCCGCTGCCCTCCGCCAAAGTCAACGCCAAGGGCCTGCAGACCAAGACCAGCCCGCCCAAGTACACCGGCGTCACCCAGCGCTTCTACCTCCAGGACGCCGTCTTCGTCGCAGCCCTACGCGGCCCGGCCACCCTCCTGGAACGCCTCGACCAAGCCCTACGACACTGCGTCTACCCGCTCTCCCTCGGCCGCCGCTCCTGTCCCCCGACCGGCCCGGTGAGCCTGGGCCTGCAGAGCGACACCGAACTCGAGGAGGCGCTGGCCGCCGTGCCGTGGCAGGCCTCCGCTCACCGCCGCTCACAAGTCCAGGGTGCGCAAGTCCGGCTCGAAGCCACGATCGAAGACCCTGCCGGCGAGCAGCTCGCCGTCGACGTCCCCGACACCTACGACCTCAAAACCGGCACCGTCTTCGGCCGCCGATCCGTCCGCCACCTGTGGGTCACCATCCCCACAGGACGGCCCGAAACCGAACCGGCCGACGCGGCAAACTCCCGCAACGATCCTGGCCACGACCCGTTCGCCCTCCTGGGCTGGTGACTGAAATGCCCTACCTGTCGAAAATCGCCCTGAACCCCCGGCGCCGCCAAGCCGTCTCACTGCTCGCCAGCCCCCACCGCCTGCACGCAGCACTCCTGGCCGGATTCGCCGTGCAACCGGTCACCGAACGCGTCCTTTGGCGCCTGGACAAAAACACCCCCCACCGCGCCGAAATCCTCGTCCTCACCGAAAGCCGCCCCTCCTGGCACCACATCATCGACGAGGCCGGCTGGCCCGGCGCCGACGGCGGCGACCCACTCATCGCCGACTACACCCCCCTCCTCGCACGCATCACACGAGGTAAGGAATTCGGCTTCCGCCTCACCGCCAACCCCGTCCAAAGCGTCCCCCACCCCACCAAGCCGAGCGAGCAGCAGCACGCCCGCCTCAAAGCCCACGCCGAACAACCCTCCACCGCCAACCGCAGCCCCCGCGGCTTCCGCGTACCCCACCGAACCGCAGCCCACCAGCTCAAGTGGCTCCTCGCCCGAACCGAACGCCACGGCTTCACCATCCCCGAAGCCTCCGCCAACCCGCCGGCACCCGGACTGGAACCAGACGAGGCGCTGCGCGCTGGTCCGGCCGTGACGATCGTCAGCCGCGACATCCTGCGCTTCACCAAACGCCGCGACGGACCACGTGTCACCCTCTCCACAGCCACCTTCGAAGGGCGACTGAAGGTGACCGACCCCGACGCGCTTCGCGCGGCACTCCTCGGAGGCATCGGGCCGGCCAAGGGATACGGACAAGGACTGCTCACCCTGGCCCCCGTCAGCACCCAGACGGCGGTGACACATGGCTGAGCCCTGGTGGCGAGCCGGCCCCCAGGAAGTGCACAGGCTGGAGGACCGCATCTCCACCCTGTACGCCGAACGCTGCCACATCGACCGCGACGACAACGCCATCGTCCTGGTCAACAAGGCACGAGTGGTGCACGTGCCAGGCGCCTGGCTCGCCGTCCTGCTCATCGGCCCCGGAAGCCGCATCACCCACGCAGCCGTCACACTCCTCGCCGACTCCGGCACAGCCGTGTGCTGGGTCGGCGAACACGGCGTCCGCCTCTACGCCTCCGGCCACAGCGTCGCGCGCGGCTCCCAGCTCCAGATGCGGCAGGCATGGCTGGTCACGCGCCCGAAAGAACGTGTCGCTGTTGCCCGCCGCATGTACGACATGCGCCTTCCCGGTGAAGAGACGAGCGGCCTCGCCCTTCAGCAACTGCGCGGACGGGAAGGCACACGCGTCCGCCGACTCTATGCCGAGCACTCCCAACGCACCGGAGTGCCATGGAACAAGCGGGAATACAAAGCCGGTGATGCCTTCGCCGCAGGTGATGACGTCAACCGCCTGCTGTCCGCCGCCAACTCCGCCTTGTACGGCATCTGCCACGCCGTCATCACCGGCATCGGCGCCAGCCCCGCCCTCGGGTTCGTACACACGGGATCCATGCTGTCCTTCGTCCTGGACGTGGCCGACCTCTACAAGGCCGAGTTCACCATCCCGCTGGCCTTCGACCTCGCAGCCAAAGGACTGACCGGGGAACGCGACGCGCGCACAGCTCTCCGCGACGCAGTGGTCCAAGGCAAGCTGCTGCCTCGCGTGGTCACGGACATCAAGAACCTGCTGGTAGCCGACGGCACCACGCTGCTCGAAGACGACATTGGTGGACTATGGGACGACGGAGGCAGCGTCGTCAGTGGCGGGCGGAACTGGGGCTCTGGGTACTTCGACCCCGACACCCACATGGACGTGATTCCGGAGCTGGACAGGAGCACACCCTTGTGACGGCGGCATCGACAGTCGTAGTTCTCATCGCAGCCCCTCCCGGCTTGCGGGGCCACCTGACCCGCTGGTTCATCGAAGTCTCCCCCGGAGTGTTCGTCGGCAGCCCTAACACTCGCATCCGCGACAGTCTCTGGAGAGTCCTGGCCGACCGCATCCGCGACGGGCAGGCAGTCATGATCGAGCCTGCCAGAACCGAACAGGGATGGGCCGTCCGAACCGCCGGGCAGGACCGCTGGACGCCGACGGACTTTGACGGGCTCACGCTCATGTCCAGACCGCGGGGCAGTCCTGCAGCGCCGTGGAAAGCCGCTGAGCAAGTAAAGGAAAACGGCGTGAACTCGTGATAACCGCCCAGGTCAACAAGGGTCGTCCCCGCGCCCGCGGGGGTCGTTCCGGAAACCTCGCGCGAGGAGAGCCTGCCGCGCCGTCGTCCCCGCGCCCGCGGGGGTCGTTCCGGGTGGTCCTCGGTCACCGTGCGGGGGACGACGTCGTCCCCGCGCCCGCGGGGGTCGTTCGCAGGACCGCCGCCGCATCGCGGGCGGGGTCGTGTCGTCCCCGCGCCCGCGGGGGTCGTTCCCTCGTCGCGCGGGACCGCGCGTCCGGCGAGGTGTCGTCCCCGCGCCCGCGGGGGTCGCTCCCGTACTCGTACTCGCACTGGGCGTCATCGCCAGTCGTCCCCGCGCCCGCGGGGGTCGTTCGGCGGAGAAGATCAGCATGCTCGCCGCCCGCATGTCGTCCCCGCGCCCGCGGGGGTCGTTCCAGGATATGACGGCGGTCCGTCTGACCTTCCGTGTCGTCCCCGCGCCCGCGGGGGTCGTTCCTTCTTCGGGTCCTGCGGGTAGCTGATCGCCACGTCGTCCCCGCGCCCGCGGGGGTCGTTCGTACTCCTCGTCGGTCAGGTGCGGCTCCGCATCGTCGTCCCCGCGCCCGCGGGGGTCGTTCGCTCGGTATCGCGTCCATCCTCGACGGCATCGAGTCGTCCCCGCGCCCGCGGGGGTCGTTCCCTCATTGGCTACGGCCCCGCGTCGGTGGAGGTGTCGTCCCCGCGCCCGCGGGCGTCGTTCTCACCATTGAGTCTGCTCTCCACGTCGTTGCCCGTCGTCCCCGCGCCCGCGGGGGTCGTTCCCGAGTGCGCCTCGCGCGCGCACGCGTAGGACCGTCGTCCCCGCGCCCGCGGGGGTCGTTCTTCCGCACGGTCCGGGAGTGGCCCCCGCCAATTGTCGTCCCCGTGCCCGCGGGGGTCGTTCGCCACGGGTGTCCTGGCGTGGATCGTGGCCGGCGTCGTCCCCGCGCCCGCGGAGGTCGTTCCTGGTTCAAGCAGCGCGGCCGGTACCGACACCGTGCGCACCCTGCGGCGGTGGCTGCGCCAGCGCGCCGGCATCACCTCCACCCTCGAAGGCTCCGACCCCGGCCACCCATGGGTGCCCACCAAAACCGGCCGCCCCCTCGACGACCAAGTCCCACCCGGCGCCCGCCGCGCCGCCGTACGCACCCTCCACGACGCCCACCGACGCCTCGTCCTCAGCATCCTCGGCACTCCACTCCGCCCCGGGGCCCTACGCCACACACGCTGACAAAGCGGTCTCCCGGCCGGCGCGCATCCCTCCACGGCCGTCAGTCGTTGAACGGTGGGTGCACCCGCGGGCCCGGCCCCCCCGGTCGCCGGGCCCGCCTCCCCCCTCGACGTCATCCAGCCGCCCTTGGCCGCTGCCCTTGACCAGCCCTGCCTAGCAGGCATGCTGACGGACAGGCACACCGGTGCCTGCATCGCGCAGGAGGGGGTGGGCAACCGTGCAGTGCCCGAGTGCGGGGGCTCGGCACAGCAGGGACCCGACGGATCGTGGTCGTGTCCCCTGTGCGGGCCGGTCAGCGGCGCCATCGCGAACACCGGGCCGACGCTGCCTGCCGCACAGCCCGGCTGCCGCTACCCTCCACAGCATGACCGCACCACGTCGGCCAGAGCCGGCCTGCTGGGCCACCGAACCCCTCGATACCCGCACCAGAGGGGCAGGGGCGGGCAGCGGCGAGAGGGAGCTGGAGATCACGCACACCGACTGCCGTGCATGCGGCGCCGCAGTGTCCGGCCTCAACGGCCGATACGCCTGCGGCGTGTGCGGGTGGGTCAACGCCTGGTCCGAAGGCCACTCAGCGCTGCCGACGGCGGCCGACGACACCGGCCCCCACGCCCCCAAGGCGTAACCAGTCTGCCTCCAGACTCCTGCGCACTTCGCGGCCGTCGCTTACAAGCTGTCTCGATTGGCTGGTCGAGAGGAATCCGAGGCCGCGCTTGATCGAGGACCTGCTCGGGGACAGACTGCGCTCCATGGGATCAGTAGGCATGGCCACCAGAGTGCAGATCGGGAACCGGCGATGAGTGCCAGCCTGCCCTTCTTTCGCTATCACCCAGACCCCCTTGCCAGCGGGTCCATCCGCGCGGCCGCCGATACGTGCGCTTGTTGCAAACGCGACACGGGCTGGATCTACACGGCCACCTTCTACACCGCGCACGAGGTCAGCGGACGTTTCTGCCCGTGGTGCGTCGCAGACGGGAGCGCTGCTGACCGCTTCGCGGGTGAATTCACTGACTCCTATGGGCTTGACGGTGTCAGCGAGGATGTTTTGCATGAGGTGACCCGCCGCACCCCTGGCTTCCAGGCCTGGCAGGATCCGCACTGGCTCGTCCACTGCCAGGACGCGGCCGCGTTCGTGGGCGAGGTCGGGTACACCGAGCTGGCGGCGCATCCCGAAGCCCTCGACCGTCTGAGGGCCGACATGCGCCTCGACGGCTGGCAGGACCAAAACCAGCTTGAGCACTTCCTGACCCACCTGGGCAACGGCGCGACCGCCATGCTCTTCCACTGCACCATCTGCGGCGCCCATCTCGCCTACGCCGACGCATCCTAGACGTCGTCTGCTTGGGCGAGTCTGCGGTAGCAGATGAGGGTGCCGACCCCCTGCCCGAGGGCACCTCGCCCCCACGGCAAAGCGTCCACGACCAGCAGCGACGCAGTCCAGCAGCAGGTCAGTACGGCGGGTCGGGGTCGCGTGGGCGGTGGTGGGCGCATCGGGCCGCCAGAAGCGGCTCGTCACCCGCGCGGGGAGATGGCCTTGCTGTCGTAGATGTTGCCTGGGGTGACGACCTGGGTGATCGCGCGGGCGAGGAGCGTGGACGGCTCCTGACCCTGCCGACGGACGTCAGTGTTGATCATGATGACCAGGGTGGCCTTGCGCGACGGGAGGTACACGGTCACGGTCTCGTACCCGGGGATGGATCCGTTGTGCCCGATCCACCCATTGGCGTCGAAGATCCCGAGGCCGTAACTGGTGCCGGGGAAACCGGTCGGCAGCGTCTTGAGCCGCTGGGCCTGGGTCGCGGGGCTGAGCAGCTCGCCGGTGGCGAGGATCTTCGCCCAGCGCCGCAGGTCGTGCAGGTTCGAGATCATCGCGCCGGCTGCCCAGGCCCAGCTGGGGTTCCAGTCCGTGGCGTCCTGGACGGCGCCGGTCGGCGTCTGGTCGGTGTAGCCGCGGGGGTGCGGCTCGGGGAACTCGGCGCCGTCCCGCGGGAACAGCGTGTGGTGCAGGTGGGCCGGGCCCAGCACCCGGTGGTGGATGAAGTCGGCGAGCCGGTGGCCGCTGACCTTCTCGATCACCAGGCCGAGCAGGACGAGGTTGGTGTTGGAGTACTGGAACGCCTTGCCCGGCGCGAAGGTGTTCGGGTGCTTGAAGCCGTACGCGAGCACCTCGTGCGGGCCGAAGTGCCGCCCGGGGTCGCTCTCCAGCTCCCGGACGAAGTCGGGGTCGGCGGTGTACGGGAATAGGCCGCTGCGCATGCCGGCGAGCTGTCGCAGGGTGATCCGGTGTCCGTTGGGGACACCGGCGACGTACCGGGAGATCGGGTCGTCCAGCCGGACCCGCCCGTCGTCGACGAGTTCGAGGAGCGCGGTGACGGTGAAGGTCTTGGTCTCGCTGCCGATCCGGACATAGGAGTCGACAGCCATCGGCTCGCGGGTGCGGGCGTCGGCGACGCCCGTCGCCCGGACGTACTGCCCCTTGCCCGGCATCCACAGTCCTACGACGACCCCCGGGATGTGGGCCTGTCTGCGGACGTTGTCGATCGTCTTGTCGAGGCGGGCGGTCAGCTCGGGCCCGAGGCCGCAGTGGTGCCGGCACTCGTCGTCGCCGTGGCGGTCGACGGCGGCGGCGTGCACCTCGGTGGTGGGTGTCGCCGCCAGGGGGGCGAGGACGGACGCCGCGAGCAGGGCTGCGGCGAGCGGCCGGCGGTTGAGGATGCGTCGCATGTGGGGCGCCTTTTCCGGTACGGGAAGCGGACGGCCACATCAACATCCCGGTTCCGCGACGCGGGTCCCGGTCGCGTGGCGTTCCGGCAAGTCCACTCGTTCGGCGTCATGGGTGCGGCTGTTCGCGACCCGTTCCACGCTCGCGCCTGACACCATGGAAATCGGGTAGACGCCACGACTACCGATGACATCAGCGGCTTACGCGACGAGTACCGAGAAGCCTTGGAAGAGGTCGTCGATGCCGAGGGTCACCGCATCGAGGCGCCCGAGCGTGAGGAGGCGCCGTCCGGCAGGTCGTCGAGGTGCCCTCGTCGCCGGTCGCCTTGTGCGTGGTGTGGTTCGCCTGGTGTCCGATGTGGAACAACTTCGATGTGAGGTATGCCACTTCAAGGTTGACCTCCGTCAGGCTGTGCTGTGAGCAGGCGCACGTTCCCCCAGGTCGCAGCGCTTCCTTCGAACGTGAATCCGTGTCTCGTATTCACGTAGTGTGATGATCCATGATCGTTAGGTGATTTTTTCTCGGGCTGTCATGAGTGTGGCGGCCTGGAGATCGACAGGGTGGTTCCTGAGGGCCAACAGGGCTCTTGTGCGGGCAAGTTGCCCGCACCTGTTCCTGCACCACCGCCCTCGACGATGAGGACTGATGCGGTGGTCGACGCATTGCGGAGGCCCGTGTGAGAGATGGCGACGTCAACGCTGACGGCTCGCCCCAGGACAGCCCCGGTGGCCAGCCCAAGGCCGACGAGGCGCTGAACCTGCCCCTGGACTACGAGGCCTTCTATTTGGGCCATCAGGAGTTCTTCCACGCGTACGGCGAGATCCACCTCGGCAGCCGGCGTGCAGCAGAAGAAGTGGTCCACCACGTCTTCCTGGAGATCCTCGCGGGCTGGGACGGGCTGCTGCAGGAAGGAGATCTGGAGCAGCGCACGCTCGCCGTACTGCACCGCCACGTCCGGGCCCGGCTGGAGAAGGAGGGCCGTGAACCGGCGTTCGTCATCAACGGCCCGATAGCCCGTGCCCTGCGCGAGGCGAAGGACAAGCTGGAGCTGATGGAGTCCCACCAGCGGCCTGTACGAGGCGATCACCGGACTGCCGACCCGGCAGTTCACCGTGATCGTGCTGCGGCACCTCCTGGGATATGAGACATCCCGGATCGCCCGGTTCATGGGCCTGCACGAGCGGACGGTCGACTACCACGGCCGCAAGGGCAAGGAACGGCTGCGAGCGCAGCTTGGGCTTCCCGCACCGCAGCGCAGCAAGAACAAGAAAGGGACGGGACAGTGACTGCCACCATCGATGAACTGTTGGCTGAGGCGACCGTGCCGGTGTCACCGGCGGCCTCCTTCGATGTGGCTGCGGCCCTCCGTCGGCTAGCCAGGGATGCGGCGAAGGCGTCACCGCCGAGGGACATGGCCCGTGCTGCCGAGGCCGGCAAGCGCCTGGCTGTGGTCTGCCGCTGGGTGCTCAACGAGCCAAACGCCGCCGTGCACGTCGACCGGCTGGCCGAGGACACCGACGGCACCGAGCGCGGTGAGGAGCACCTGGACGTCGACGGCGCGCTCGTCTTCGCGTGCCTGCTGTACCTCACCGGGCATCCGGAAAGCGCCCAGTTCTGGTGGCAGCTCGCCGCCGGAGCCGGTCACCGCGCGGCCGCATACTGCCTGCACCTGCACCACCTGGCCCTGGGCGAGAGCCGCGAAGCGCAGCACTGGCTGCATGAGGTGACTCACTCGGTGGTGGACTCCGAAGCCCCGGATGCGGCCTTCTTGGACTGTCTGGAGATGTTCGCCAGGTACGTGCGCAGGAACGGCTCCGGGGCCGCCCCGCCGACGGGGGACCTCGAGATGGAAGTCGACCGCCTGGCGACGAAGGACTCCTGCATCATCGTCGGCGGCCCGGACCGGCGCCTGGCCGACCAGCTCCACGACTTCGCCCGCCGCTGATTACCGGCCACATGGCGAAGGAGCCCGTCCTCGACCCCACGGTTCCGAGGCCACCGGGTCGAAAGGGCTCCTTCGTACGACGCACCCCGAAGAAGAGGAACATCTGTCATGCACCATAACCCTGCCCAAAGTCAGGCACGCGCGATCCACCGATTCGCCCACGGCATCTTCCGCTGGGCGTCCCTGCGTCCCCGGGCCGCACTCGGACATTTGCTCCGCGGCGCCTGCTACGGCATCGGCACCGGCGCCATCAGCCTTCTCACGGTCTGGATCCAGCACCGCCAGTGGTAGTCGAGCGGACTGTCGGGGTGGCTGTACAGGGACGGCCACCCCGACATCTGCACTCGTTGGACAGGCGTATGTGTGGCCGTCCTCAGGGAGCACTGCATGCATCCGGTCCCAGTCCAGATGCTTCTCCCGGGGCAGGGAATCCGGTGCCATCACCTCTTCGACGCGGTAACTGGCAAACAGGGGTCGGGTGGGCGGTGCCGCGTGGTCACTGTACGACCGTGGGCACCATGCGTGATCAGGCTAGGGGTCTCAGCTCGTTGTGGTGAGGGAGACGTTGTCGAGGGTGATTGCGGTCTTGACGGGGTTGCCGCCGATCTCGAAGTTCAGCGAGCCGACCGTGGTGTCGACAGTCGAGGTGAAGGTGTAGCTGTAGCGCTTCAAGCCGGTGCCGAGGTCCACGACCTGGTCCAGGGTGGAGGTGTACGGTTCCTCGCCGAGCTGGACGATGGCCCGCATCTGCGCGGCGGCCGATGCCTTGGCATCAAAGGTGAGGGTGTACGTGGCACCCTTGCGGAGGAGGAAGTCGCTCTGTCCGGCGATGGCTTCCCACGAGGAGGCAGCGTCGGCCTCGACGGTGGCGAGCAATGTACCTTCGGCATGAGTGATCGAGGCACGTTCGGTGGCCCACCAGCCGTCGACGTTCGTGGTGAATGTGCCGTTGCGGATCAGGTCGACGTAGTGGACCGGGCCCGGAGTGACGATCGGGGCGCTGAAGCCGCCGTTGCCGTTGCCAGGGTAGGCGTAGATTGCTCCGCTGGTGTGGAGGGCGATCAGGTCGCCCTTTTTGTCACCGTTGAAGTCCGCGGCGGAGAGCAGGCGCATGTTCTGCCAGCCGTCGCCGTTCTTCTTTGCCCCGTGGAAGGTGCCGTCTCCCTTGCCGGCGTACAGGTACAGGGCTCCGCTGTTGTGGACAGCGTAGATGTCAGCCTTGGCGTCGCCGTTGAAGTCACCGGCGACGAGCAGGCGCATGTTGGTCCAACCGGAGCTGGACACGGTCCCCGCGGCGAAGTTTTTGCCGTTGCCCGCGTAGAAGAAGAGATTGCCGTTGGTGTGGGCGACGATCAGGTCACCCTTGTTGTCGCCGTTGAAGTCGGCGGCGGCAAGCAGGCGGATGCTGCCCCAGCCGCTTGCGGCGACGGAGGAGCCAGTGACGCCGTTCTTGCCGTTGCCGGGGTAGAGGTAGAGGTTGCCATTGGTGTGGGCGGCGAGAATGTCGGCCTTCCCGTCACCGGTGAAGTCCGTCGCGGCCAGCAGACGCATGCCGGCCCACTTGCCCTCGCTGACCTTGACTCGCTTGCCGAACTTGCCCTTGCCGTCTCCCGGCTGGGCATACAGGTAGTCGTCGGCGGCGTCGATCGTCAGCAGGTCGGCCTTGCCATCACTGTTGAAGTCGGCGGCGGTCATCAGCTGCGACCATGGCCGCCCCACGGTGGTGGCGACCCAGTCGGCCACGTCGTCCGTGCGCGTGGCGATGGCGTCGGTACGGGTCTCAGTCTCTCTCAGGCAGCCGCCCTGGCGCGACCGGGTCGCCACGCCCACCAGCTCGAGGCGCCCTTCAGCCTCCCGCAGCAGCGGGGCACCGGTGTCGCCCTTGCAGAGGGCGTCGTTTTCCGTGGCGCCGGCCAGTGTGAGCTCGGTGTCGGAAAGGGCGCCGACCCTCATGGACGCGGTGTGAGCCGCGCCGGGAACCCATTCGGTCTTGGTGCGGCCGAACCCGACTGCCTGCAGGGTGTCGCCCTCCCCTGCGGGGGATGCGGCCAGCGCGAGTGGCGCCATACCGGAGGCTGGTGTCGCCAGGCGAGCCATGACCAGGTTGCGGCTGGGAGACGGGACGAGCTCGACGACGTCGGCAGTGTGTCCGCCAGTTCCGGTCAGGGAACTTCGGCCGATGGTTGCGGTGGTCTTGAGGGCCGGTTTGCCCGGAGCGACCTGCGTCGGATGAGCGGAATCGGCCGCGAAGCAGACCGCGGCGGTCAGAACCCACTGGCCGTCGACCAGGGCACCAGAGCAGGAACGGGTGGTGTCGCCCTCGCCGATGTGGAGGCGGGCGACAGATGCCTGGGCGCCGGCGGGGGAGTCAGAACCAGTGGCGGCCGTGGCTGGGTGGCCGGTCAGCATGGTGGAACTGGTGGTGGCTGCCAGGAGTAGGGCGAGCACGGCGGGACGAGTGCGTGTGCGGGACACGGTACGGATCTTCCTTGCTGTGAGACGAGAGACGACTGCGATATGGACGTCAGCCGGTGATGCGCAGCTCGACAAGTACCGAGCGCTTCTCGCCGCCCGTCTGGTCCGCCTCGCCGATGGGGGTGACCTGGTCCTTGCCGGCTTCGTAGGTCGTCTTCTTGCCGTCGGCTGTGACCGTGGCCCGGACCGCGCGGTCCTGGGTCCACAGCATGAAGGAGTCAGGGATCTCCATCGCCAGGTAGCCGGAGGCTCCAGTGGCGACGAAGCAGTAGCCCCGCGCCTTGTCGACGCGGGATTCCACCCAGATATCCCGGGCTTCACTGCAGCCGGAAAGGCCGCCGACGCCGTCACCCGGCTTGAGCATGATCCCGCCGTCGCCCCGCTTCAGCACGATCCTGCGGTCCAGCAGGATCTTGTCCGCGCCGGGGTGGGTGAAGTCCTCCACCGCGTAGGGAATGTCGTCTGCTGCGGCCGCCCGAGCGTCCCCAGGTGCCGCCGAGGCATTCGCCGCAGCCAAGCCAGTGACCGTCGCCCCCAGAGCAAGCAGGCCAAGTCCCCCGGCCAGCCAGGCCTTCATCGATCGAGATATCAAGGTTTAAACCTTCACGTTCTGCACTATGGTCATACTTCGCCTGCATGATGCGAAGTCAGAGCAAGCTATCAGTAAAGGTCTTGTAAGAAGATCATGTAAGGTCGGTGCGCCGCCTTATGACCGAAGGCGTGCCTGACCGCTACAACCAGTGCGTGACGCTCCGTCAAAGGCGTCTCTCGCTCCTTGGCCTGCATGCACGCTGACGCCTACACCCAGGAGCAGTGCGAACCTCTTGCGGCGTCCCGCAGGGGGAATCATGAAACAACGACCTGACCGCGGATCACCCTTCGTTCCAGGGGGTGCAAATGGCCACATGTCCGGAAAGGCTTCCTGGAGCCGCCGACTGGGTGCCATCGCTCTGGCAACGTCTGTCCTGGTCGTCGGGGCAAGTATCAACCCTGCCGCGGCCGACGATGCCGCCCTCGAACAGGTGGACCACTGGGATCGCAGCTACCTAGTCAAGGCGTGGCGGGAAGGTGGTCCGGGGGTGAAGGAGGCCGCGGAGGCCGCCCTGAGCGGGACCGACGAGGACATCCTCGCCTTCCTCAAGACCGAAGAGGGCTTGGCTCAATACCACGATGAGCGGGTCGCGGCTGGCCGGATGGCCAGCGTCGGCGGCACAGGCGTGCGTGAAGCAGCCAAAAAGGCTCTGTCCGGCACCCAGGACGACCTCGAGGAATTCCTGATCAACGGCTGGCAGCAGTCGCAGGAGCAGGACAACCGGGTCCGTGTCGGACAGATCATGAGCACCGGCGGCAACGGTGTGAAGGAAGCGGCCAAGGACGCCCTTCAGGGCTCCCCCGCAGACGTGCAGAAGTTCCTGGACGAGGGCCAGTACCAAGAACGCGTTACCGACCAGCGGGTCGAGGTCGGGCAGATCATGAGCGTGGGCGGGCCGGCCACCAAGGCCGCCGCAAAGCTCGCCCTGAAGGGCACCCCGCAAGATGTTGCCGAGTTCCTCGCCATCGGGCAGTTCACCGCCCGTGCCCGCGACGGTCAGCAGGCCACCATCACGCAGCTGGCCAAGCAAGCGGAACAAGCCGGCCGTCTGGCCAAGGAAGAGACCGACAGGGCCGTCGAGTCCGCCCAGCAGGCCAAGGTGGCCTCCGAACTGGCCCAAAAGGCTGCGGAGGTCGCGGCGGCGGAGACCAAGGCAGCAGGCAGGGATTCCGTCCGCGCCGCCAACGCGGCTGCCCGTGCCGCCGAAGCTGCCCGTGGCGCGGCGGCGGAAGCCCGTAACGCCATTGGCGCGGCCCGTGCCGCCAACTCCGCCGCCCGCATAGCCGCCGGTGCCGCGGCCGCAGCAGCGTCCGCGGCGACGAAGGCCGCGAATGCCGCCTCGCGCGCTCTCGGCGCCGCCGCTGACGCCGCCACAAATGCAAGCAAGGCGGACGCCGCGCGCAAGCTGGCGGCCGAGGCCCGCAAGGCCGCCGATCTCGCCACCCAGTCAGCCGCCGCCGCCGAACAGGCCGGGAAGGCCTCCGAGGCAGCCGACAGCGCCGCCGTTGCCGCCCGCAGCGCGGCCGGCAATGCCAACGCCGCCGCTGATGCCGCGGCCGATGCAGGCACATGGGCCAGCCAGGCCGGGGCCAACGCCGACGAGGCCAAGGAAGCGGCGGCCCGCGCTCGCCGACACGCCAACGAGGCAGACCGTGCCGCCACTGCATCCAGCAACCTGGCGCGTAAATCAGCCGCCGCGGCCTACGCCGCACGAGACAATGCCCGCTCCGCAGCACAGCACGCCCGCAACGCCGCGGATGCTGCAGACGAGGCCGCTGACCATGCCGGCGACGCCAGCAAGGCTGCGGCACAGTCCGCGAAGCACGCCCTCGGGGCGAAGAACGCCGCTGACACCGCCGAAAAGGCCGTCGTTACTGCCCAGCAGGTCTTCGCACTAGCCCGTGACGCCGAGGCCCAGGAACTCGCCGACCGTACCGCCGCCGGCCTGGATGAGGCTGAGGCGCGTAGGAAGAACCGCGAGGCGCTCAACGGCAAGATCGCCGAGACTCTCCAGCAGACCTACTCGCTGGACGGCGAGGCCACGCATCTGGCCACCGACGCCGCCAAGCCCGGCGCCGACCCCAAGGACCTCGTGGCCAAGGGCCGCGCCTTGGCCGTCAAGGCGATGAAGAACGGCGACCACGGTCCCTGGACTCAGGAAGCCGCTGCGGCCGCCCTTGCCGGCGATGACACGGCCATTCTGGTCTACCTGCGCACCGGGCGCGGCGTAGCTATAGCGCGTGACACCCGCTTTCAGGTGGAACAGCTTGCCTCCGACAGCCCCTACCAAGTGGTGCGCGACGCAGCTATACAGGCACTCAAGGGCAGCGACAAGGACGTCGACACCTTCCTGCGCCAGGGCCAGCACCAAGTTGCGGTCACGGAGTACCGGATAAAGGTCGGCCAAGTGCACAGCGCTGGCGGGCCCGGAGTGAAGGAAGCCTCCAAGGCGCTGCTCCAGGAGAACGACCCAAAGAAGCTCGCGGCCTTCTTGCTGGCGGACCAGTACACCGCGCGCAACACCGACGAACGCGTCCGCGCCGGCCAGCTCCTTTCCAACGGCGGCCCGGAAGTCCAGGCTGCCGCCCGCATCGCCTTGACCGGCCCGGCAGACGAACTACACGAATTCATCGAGTACGGGCAGTACCAGGCCGACAGTAAAGACCAGCTGACCACCGCCCACATCGCCCAGACCTCCCAGCTCATCGCCCAAGCGGCCCGCACCGCCGCCAACGCCCGTACCGACTCATGGCGGGCCGCCATTGCTGCTGCCGACGCTGCCAACGCAGACACCGAGGCCAAGAACGCCGCAGCCCAGGCCAAGAAGTCAGAGGCGCAGGCGGCTATCTACGCCGCCGATGCCGACAAGTCCGCCGATGCCGCTGAGACCTCAGCAGCCCAAGCGGCCAAGTCCGCCGCCACCGCCCGAAAGGCTGCTGCTGACGCCAACCGCGACGCCGACAACGCCGAGGCCTCCGCCTTCCGGGCCCAGTTCTCCGCCAACTACGCCCGAGATTCGGCAGCCAAGGCCCGTAAAGCAGCAGCCGAGGCCCGCGAAAACGCCGAGCGGGCCGGCAAGAGCTCGGAGGCTGCGGCAGCCGACGAGAAGGCCGCCTGGACCAAGACCGAGCAGCTGCTGAAGGCAGAGCTCGAAAAAGCCAAGCGCCAGGCCGAAGCGGAACTCAAACGGAAGCAACAGGAAGAAGAAGACCGACGGAACCACACCTGCTATCAGCCCCTCACCGAAAGGGGCGACTACGCCTTCCTCCAGTGCGTCAACAGGAACGGTGACAAGGCGATCATCGAACCGCCCCAGGTCCCGGGCTTCCTCAAGGACCTGGCCCTGGAGCTGACGGGCATCAACGGCATCCTCGACTGCCTCAACGACCCACAGTTCACGAAGTGCACTCTCGCGCTCGCCGAGGTCATCCCCGCAGGCAAACTCCTCAAGTTCCGCAAGCTCGAAAAGCTTGGAGAACTCGCAGAGAAGGTCCGCCTCCGCAAACCCAAATGCCCCGCCTGCTTCCTCCCCGGCACCAAGGTACTCATGGCGGGAGGCAGCACCAAGAACATCGAGGAAATCCGGCCCGGTGACCGGGTCATCGCCACCGACCCCGCCACCGGCGTAACCAGTCAGCAACCGGTCTCCCGACAGATCATCACCAAGGATGACAAGTGGTTCAGTGAACTTACGGTCAGCACCCCCAGCGGCCCTGAGAGACTGAACCCGACCTACGAGCACCTCTTCTGGTCACCGTCCGAGAAGACCTGGGTCAAGGCCGCAGATCTCCGCAAGGGGATGACGCTCCGCACCCCAGGCGGCGCTGAGCACGTCACTGTCCAAAATAACCGGCCGTATTCCCTTAGTGCGACCACGTACAACCTATCGGTCGTCGGGGTTCACACTTACTACGTGGTGGCCGGCACCACACCGGTACTCGTACACAATTGTTTCGAGTTCGACCCGAAGGCCATAGGTCACGGTCTCCCCGCATGGAAAAAGGGCGATCCGACCCTGGGGCGCTTCATCGACGGCGAAGGTATCTCCCATGAAATGGTGAGCGGACGGCCAGCAGAAGACCTGAAGCTGATCGATATAGTCAACACAAGGCTCCAGAAGAAGGGCCTGAAAGGCAAGAGCGGCAACGCCGACCATGTAGAGGTAAAGTTCGCCGCCCTCATGTGGGAGCAGGGGATCGACAGCGCCGAGATCGTCATCAATTATCCGACGGGGCCGTGCATGCTGCCCCTGGGATGTAACGACGTCCTCAATGCAGTGCTAGGCAACAAAACGCTCAAGGTACACTGGCCGGACGGAAATGGCGGCTATCAGTCGCACACGTACGGCAATGGGCGCCCGAAGAGAAAGAGTTAGACGCGGCGATGCGTGGAATCAAAGCAATCTACCAGCCCGAGCACTTCGAGAACCCGCGAATCCTCACCACCGCGGAAGACGTCGATGACTTGTTCAGCGTCCTCCTGGCAGAAGACATCCATGCGGTCCAGTTCTTCTCGCTCGATCGACCGGACACGTCGGAAGGATGGCCCGATCATGAACTCATCGCGGGTGTACGTGAGGACAGGAAGGCGGGAGTCCTGTCTTCGATGGATGCTAACTGCGAGCCGGTAGGCCACGTAGTATCCGTCGGAAATCTCGAACTCGGCCGGGGGCCCGTGTATTACACGTGTGTCGACTCGGTCCACGACTTCCCGCTGTTTTCAGAAATCCCCATCGAGAAGGTACGGCAAGCCGTCAAGGAGTTCGTGACCTCCGGCGGGAAGCGACCCACATGTGTTGAGTGGGATGACCCTGGCTTCTACGAAGAATATTAGGATCTGACCCTTCTATTCGAGTTAGAGGGCACTTCGTATAGCGGTGAGGGGGGTAGAGGCGCACACGCCTCTACCCCCCTCACCGCTGGCGTCGTCCGGCGTGAGCCTCGCCTGACCCGCGCACGGGGCGCCTGGTCAACCGGCTGCGGCAGCACGCCGGGTCCATCGCAGAGGGTGCGTCACTCGCAAGGGCCACACACTTCACCGGGAGAACGCTCCGCCCGACTGGCTCATACCCACCCCTCGCCGGGATGCCGGTGAAGAGCCCCGGCGGACAGTTCCACCGGGGGCTCTCCGGGCAGCCTACGGCCTTGATGCTACAAGTCGATCCCCTAGGCGGTGGGGCAGGTCGCGTCGTGGGCGGCGCGGCAGTCGGGGCAACGGCAGCCGCCCCAGCAGTAGGCGGTTTCGGTGCCGTGCTCAAGGTCGGGGTCGCTGCCGGCGGTGAGCGCGGCGTCCAGGTTGGCATCGGGGGTTCTTCGTCCATGCGGCGAGGGTCTTGGTTTCGCCGAACGCGGTGAGGGTGCAGCTGGTTGGCCGACAGGACCGCCTCGTGCCCTTCTTCCCGGGTGGCCCGGCTGGCCCCGACCACGCGGGTGTTCGTCAGTGCCGCCGTGACCTCGGCTAGGGCGCGGGGCTGCCCCGGCGCACGGCGACGCCGTCGAGTAGCCGTCACCAGGGCCCGTCGGCCGTTTCTCACGGAAACGGCCGACGATGTGCGGCTGCGGCGGCCCTCAGAGCTGTACTCAGCGAAGTCCACCGTGGCTAGCGTCGCTCTCTGCTACGGGTTGCGGTAGCGGTCGTGCAGGATCTCAATCGTGTTGGTCCACACGCCGTCGGCCTGCTGGGGCAGATGATGACCGGCGTGGTCGGCCAGCCGACGGTAGAGCGGGTGCATGGTTCCCGCCTCATCGGTGATCAGGGCGGTGAGCAGAGCCGGGCGCTGAGGCTTCGGGCTACGGGGGCGAGCGGTCGGCTTGACCCGCCGAAGCACCTGCACCTGATCGGATTCCGTCAGCTCGCCCAGCCCCTTGACCTGGGCGCACAGGCTGGTGAAGGTCACGGTTTTCCCCAGCCGGGCCGCGTGTTCCAGCACGTCGCGGACTCCGTCGGCGAGGCCGGCCGCGTCGAAGGACTCGGGCTGCGAGGCGGCGGGCGGGACACGCGGTGGCCGGCCCGGCAGGGGCAGCCGGGGGTCACGCGGCATGGGCACCGGCAGCGTGGGAGCGGTCTGCCATGCCTGAACCTCGGAGCGCTGGTGATTGGTGAGCCAGCTGGATGCCTGCTGCGCGGCCTGCGTGAGCTGGTTGCGCTGGCGGGCCGCGATGCCGCGGACCCCGCGGGCCTTCTGCTGCGCGAGGTCGCCCAGCAGCCGCTCGACCTTTTTCAGGGCCTTGCGCTCGTTGAAGGTCGGTTCGCGTGGTGTCGGCATCCCGACGGCGCGCTCCAGCCGCAGCAGCGCGTCGACAGCCGCTCTGATCAGGTCGTTCTCCTCAGCGGTGGCCCCACCGTGCGTCACCTCTTCCGCCCTGTTCAGCCAGCGGCGGATCTCCGTGCGGCTGCGCCCGTCGCTGACCGCCTGCTCAAGGGCCGCCATAACCGCCCCGCGGTCCTCCGACGGGATGTCGTGGGCCTCATCGCTGAGCTGCACGATCGGCCGGGCCTGCGGCACCGCCCCTTTGGGCACCTTCACGCCGATGGGCCGCCGCGTGGTACGCAGCCGGCGGATCTCCTCCACGGCCGGGGTAGTCAGGCCAGAGTCAGTGAGCTCCACCTCGTGCAGCTCGAACCACTCGGTCGTGCCGCCGTGGCGTTCGGTGCCGACCTGGATCCGGCGCCGGGTGCCGTCGGGGACGAGCTGGATGCGGTTGACGTATCCCTGCTGCAACAGCACGTCCGGGTCGGACGGCATCTCGGGCCCGAGCACCAGGCGCGCGGCGTCCTCTCCCGCCGGTACGGGGAAGCCGGGCGTCTCGGAGAGCAGGACCCGCAGGCCGGTACGCCCGGTGGGGGAGAAGAGTACTTCCCCACCGATCGTGCCATCCGCACCCCGGGAGATGGCGGCGGTGGCGGTGATGTCCTGCTCCGCCATCCAGTTCAGCAGCCCGTGCTTGATGTACAGGTGGTCCGCGCTGGAGACACCGGAGGCCTTCCGGGCGCAGCTGGAGGTGTGCTCGGGGTCCGGCACGTGGGCGAAGTGGCAGGCGCGATCGGTGTACAGCTTGGTGGTGAGCTGGTGTCCGCACCCACCCAGCCACACCCCGCACCAGTAGGTCTCGCCGGCATGGCGGGCCCGGAAGTCGTCGAGCTCTATCGCTTCCATCGGAAGGACCACGGGGAGCTCAGAATCGGCGTGGCCGATTACTGCGGTCTGCACTCGGCGTTTGTCCAGGGCCATGCAACCTCCAGCCGTGCTGGAGACGGGGATCCGTCTCCGGTCGGCGCCCAGCCACGCTGCCGGACGCCTAACTGACTGACGGTACCTCCCACCACCGACAACGCCAGACCGTTGAGACCGCGTCGGCGGTGACGCGGCCGTAGACGGCCACCGCTCCGTTGAACGGCTACCGCCGCGCGATCGAGCGGCGCACCGCCAGGCCGCGCCGCCGTCCGTGCATGCCCGGCCATCTTCGACGGTGGAGCGGCAGACCGCCGCGATGCGCGAGCTGTCCCGCCATGCGTTTCCCGAGCACGACGCCGTCCCAGACCACGCGCTGGCCTTGATCGAGTAGGCCCGCGCACAGCGCCGCTGGCCTGCGCCGAGCCGCGCCGAACGAGTGGGAACGCTGTCCCCCGAGGCCCCGCCCCGGTCGTTCGGTAGGACGGCATGAGTGGTCACCGAGCGCGTCGTCCGGAACGTGCCCGAGTGGATGCCGCTCGGGCACACGGCTATACGCGCAGGTCAGCGGCCATTGTCAGTGGCGGCCTGTACAGTGCCCGCTAGTTGATGGGTTGCCAGGACGACGCCGCAGGAGGTGGGCTGGTGGCACAGGAGGTGCTTCGGGCGTTCAAGTTCGCGCTGGACCCGAACCCCTCGCAGGCGGAGGCGCTGGCCCGGCATGCAGGTGCCGCGCGGTGGGCGTTCAACTACGCGCTCACGGCCAAGGTGTCCGCGCACCAGCGGCGGCGTACGGAGGTCGCCGAGCTCGTCGAGCAGGGTGTGCCGGAGGGGGAGGCGCGGCAGCGGGTCAGAAGCCGTTCCTCCAGGCCTGGCGGGGCGCGGATTTGGGCCCCGCGTTCCCGGAGGTCGTCTCGGCCGCGGCCGCGCTCGGCATCGAGGCAGTCTTGGACGCCGAGCTGGTCGTGTGGGGTGCGAACGGGCTCGACTTCGCCGCGCTGCAGGAACGGGCCCGACGCCGGGGTGCCACGGCCAGGCGGGCGGCGCTGGAGCGGCCGGCCCACCTGATTGTCTTTGACGTGCTCGAGGTGTCCCGGCGACCACGGCGCCATCCTCAACATCGACGTCGAGGTCACCCGCCGCGATCCGGGGCAGGAGGGCTTCAAGGTCATCCCCGCGGCGCTGGGTCGTCGAGCGGCCCTTCGGCTGGCTCATGAACCGCCGCCGCCTGGGCCTTGATGATGAAACCCAGGTTCGCTCGACCGCCCACCGCTTCGGGATGGGGGTGAAACCCCTGGCCCCGGGCTTGCGGGTGGTGATCTCCATATCGATGCCGAAGGTGGCGGCGTGCCGCACTGAGGAGGACCTCATTGTCATGTAGGCCCGACGCACAAACCGTCGCCCACCGTCGAATCCACCGATGACACCGCGCGGGTGATCCACTTCGGCACTCAAACGCTCAAGGCCGGTACTGGCAAGGACGTCATGGTCGAACTCCCCATGAGCCGAGCTTGCCTGTCCGCCGAGCTCCGTGGCACGGCCTTCGACAGCTGGCAGGTCGAGATCAATACCTGGTCACTATCTCCGTCGGGCCGCAGATCGGCGACCCCACTACAGAAGCGGGGCGGGCCCTATTCCGTTACCCGGCTTCGGCTCTGGATCGGGTGGGAGGGGGATGTCGTTCCACGTCCACGGAGCTGCGAGACGGCCATCGATCTCACGCCCATAGCGACGTGAACTGGGCGTCGGAACCCCTGAGCTTGAATTCTGAGCCCGGCGGCTCAACGTTTCGGCAGCCTGGTCAGCGCTCTCCAACTTCAGGATAGACAATAGCCAATTAACGCCTTTGTCAGTGGTGTCAGCCTGAGTGGCGGCTCGGCGGACGACCGCCTCGACGACAGACTGGTCGGCTCGCGCATCCTGGAGGGTCAGAAGGAGCAACGCGGCGGTGATGGGATCGGAGAGGTCGGCGTGAGTGGCAGCTCGCTGGCCCAGGGTGTTGACGGCCTGGTCCGCGCCGGCCTCCCGCAGGGCGTGCAGGAGCTCGGCGACGCCGGAGGGATCGCTGAGCTCGGCATGAGTGGCCGGGTCGCGACCCAACAGCAGCGCCACTTCCCGGCCCGCGCCGGCCTCCCGCAGGGCGTGCAGGAGCTTGGCGACGCCGGAGGGATCGCTGAGCTCGGCATGAGTGGCAGCTCGCTGGCCCAGGGTGTTGACGGCCTGGTCCGCGCCGGCCTCCCGCAGGGCGTGCAGGAGCTCGGCGACGCCGGAGGGATCGCTGA
>NZ_JBVKAH010000012.1:54996-96505 GCF_055598725.1 Streptomyces sp. NPDC039423 | reverse complement strand
TTGGCGACGCCGGAGGGATCGCTGAGCTCGGCATGAGTGGCAGCTCGCTGGCCCAGGGTGTTGACGGCCTGGTCCGCGCCGGCCTCCCGCAGGGCCTTCAGCAGCGTGACGACGCCGTACGAACTGCTGAGATCGGCGTGAGCAGCCGGATCGCGGTCCAACAGCAACGCCAGTTCCCGGTCCGCACCAACCGCCCGCAACGACTCCAGCAGCCGGGCGACGCCGACTCGCGTGCTGAGGTTGGCGTGGGCGGCTGGGTTCCGGTTCAACAGCGTCGTCACTGCCTGGTCTGCCCCCGCTTCCCGCAGCGACTCCAGCAGCCGGGCGACGCCGCTTCCCGTGTTGAGGTTGGCGTGGGCGGCTGGGTTCCGGTTCAACAGCGTCGTCACTGCTTGGTCTGCCCCCGCTTTCCGCAGCCTGTCGAGTAGCTGGGCGACTCCGAACGGATGGCTGAGCTGGGTATGGGAGGCAGCCCACTGGGCGGCATGGTGGTGAGGATCGAGGGGGCCTTGAAGGTGGTCAATCATCTCGCTCGGCGTCCGCACGTCACCCGCAAGGACGGCTCTGCGTCCGATTTGAACGGCCTGTTTGCGTAGGCCAAGGCGCCAAGCGTTGTGAGACAAAAAGCCGAGGTCGTCAGGGTCGGTGGTGTGTGTGGTGAGCGCCTCCCACAGAGCGGGGGTACCGAGCTGGTCGGCGCGCAGGGCGCGGGCTTGCTGGTCGAGATAGTCGGCAGGCTCATATCGGGCGGGGGCGCCGGAGCGGGAGCGTAGGGCCGTGAGTGGGGGCAGGCTGTGGCGAAGGGTGCCGTCGGGGCGGTTTCTACTACTCAGGGCGTGCAAGGCTTGCTCCGCCCAGTCGGGGTCGGCACTGCGGTGGCGAGGGGCGAGGGATCCGTCGGCGGCTTCAGAGAGAAGGGCGGCGGGCAGAGGAGAGTGGTAGCCGAAGCGGCGGGCGTCCAGTGCAGCGTTGATCAGCGCGTGCTCGGCGTGGGTGAAGGCCGCTCCGGGCCCCTGCAGGTAGGCGTCCAGCAGTTGGGGGCCACCGCTGAGCTGTTGAACCACTCGTCCGTCACCCGCTCCGGCCTTCAACGCGTGGGCCAGCCGGTCGTCCATCCGGGCGGGGTCGAGCCAGCGATCACTGTCGCGCTCCGACAACTCAGCCGGAACAGGGATGCGCCGGGCGATCGGTCCCGTCAGCAGGGCCCTGGCCTGGCCGTGCGGATCCCCGGATACCCCTTCGGCTGTGAGTTCGCGCCAGTACGGCTCAGCCCATAGCGTCGCCACCGCCGCCACACCGGGCTTCCGCCCCAGGTGGTCCCGCAGCGCTGCGGCTGCCCGCTCGCCAGCCTCTCCGTACAGGCATCGCTGAGCTTCGTTGAGCCACAGCACTGTTCCTGCCTTGATCTGGCCCTGCTCGATGAGGGCGACAACGTCCTCCGCGGTGCCCGGGCGCAGGAGCCGACGGTCAGGGGCAAGAGCAAGGAGGGCCTCGTACAGGGCGCGAGTCTTGCCGGTGGAGGATTCGCCGGTCAGTACTGCCAAGACTGACGGACCGCTGTCCAGCGCCGGAGCAAGGACTCGGCGCAGATCGGCATCGTGATCGCGCAGAACGTAAGGCGTGAGGAGTGAGGAGGCGGCCGGTGTGCCGGGCGAAACCGCGGTATGGACTTCCAGCGTCGCCGCCGTGACCGATCTAGGAGTCTCTATTGGTCTGTCATTGAACGCCTTGACCAGGTGCCTTTTCAGGGCGGTGTAGGAACGGTGCTGCGATGAGTCGGGGTGCACGATCGAGTGGTGGTCCCCGGGGAGGGCACCCACGTCGTCAAAGTAGCCACGCGCCGAGGCGGCCGTGACGATGTCGTCCTCCTCAGCGGCATAGACCTTGATCGGGATCGGGCACGTGGACCCAGTGATCGTCGTGGCGTGAACGATCTTGCTGATCACAATGCGCTGAGCGTCAGCCACTGGCTCACTGAACGGGCGCAGTTGCTGTTCCTGAGGATTGAAGGGCAGCCCCCGGCGCAGGGCCCGGCCAAGATCTGAGCCGGTGTGTGGGCAGGCGAACATGACAATCAGACGGATGCGGCTCAGATCTTCCCCACGTCCCTCACCGAGCATTCGCGCTAGATAGCGCTGAACGACCAGCCCGCCCTGACTGTGGGATACCAACACCAGATCCTCAAAGCCTCCGCCCTCCGTCTCCAGGAATTCTTTGAGACTGTCGGCGACGGTCTCAAAGGTCGGGTTTCGGCGAAGGGGATGGAAAGACACCAGCGATGTTGCGTACTCGAAGCGCAACGGGGCGACGAACCCAAGATCGGGGTCGTCCGACATCAGTTCCACGAACTCGTCCCACACGGCGGGGTTTGACCCGAAACCATGGACGAATACCACGCCAAGCTGCTCATCAGTCGGTACCATCGCTCGCCCCCACGCATTAGTGGGATGTGGAAAACAGGCTCCCCGCCTGGGCCCAGCAGCCGGAGTGCAGCCTAGGCTTCTGCTTCCCTTACCGCGCCTGCTCGTGACACCGGCCACGCCCCTCGCCGAGTCGTGGAGCCCCCTTCGGGAGCATTCATTTCCAACCTATCCCCAAAAGTCGTGAGCGACGAGCCGTCACTGGCGCTCTCCCCCCTGAGCCCATCTGACACCCTCCTGGCCGATCAAGAAGCTTTCCGGATGTTGGCGGCTGAGACCTCGACGACAAGGCGCAGCCCGTGTGCGGACGTGCACCATGGAACCCGGCTTGCCCCTGTCCGCGGAGTTCGGACCTGTATGGGCCCGCTGTTTCTTAAAGCCCCGGGGCCGGCCGCTCGGCGGTCCGATCCGTCTCGATGTCGGAGCTGAGCATTCGTAGCGCCGGGACCGGGAACAGTGAAGGGACTACGGCGATGCTCCCAGTAGGGGTCAGGCAGCTGGTCCGCGCGCGGTCAACGATCCGTATCCGGCGCCAAGCCGGCAGAGCGAAGAACGTCCCCCCGGGGGGCACTACTCCCCGTCCCGCACCTCCGGCACCTTGTGCTTCAGCTCTCCGACGAGCTCGTTACTGTGGGCCATCATCTCGGCGGACCGTCGCTGCTTTGCCGCGGGCAGACAGGCCGAGAATCTGCCCTCGGGGATCGAGCCGAGGAAGCGGGGTGCCTCCAGGAAAATGCGGGCCGCCGGGTCGACCTCGGCATCGTCCCGGAAGAGGGCCTCATCGACCTGGAGGGCCCGGGCTAGGCCAGCACGCACTTGCATCGGAAATCTCGGTTGTGGCACCCGCGCGAAAGGCGGCGATGCCATCGGCGGTGACAGCCACCATGCCCGCATGCTCATTGACCAGCCCTGCGCTTCCTCTAAGAACTCCTAACGAAATGATCTTCGAGGTGGTTGGATCTCTCCGGGACCGATGATCCGGGGGTGCAGGATGGCGCGACCGAAGCCGTGGGAGGTCGACGACGAGCTGTGGGCGGTGATCGAGCCGCTGCTGCCCAAGGTCGAGCGCCGCATCCGGAATCCTGGGCGCAAGCGGCATCCGGACCGGCTGGTGTTCCAAGGCATCCTGTTCGTCCTGCACACCGGGATCAGCTGGGAACACCTGCCGCAGGAACTCGGCTTCGGCTCGGGCATGACGTGCTGGCGCCGTCTGGCGCAGTGGACCGAAGCCGGTGTGTGGGCCCGGCTCCACGAGGTCCTCCTGGCGAAGCTCCGCAGCGCGAACGCCCTGGACTTCTCCCGGGCGGCCGTGGACGGCTCCCACATCCGGGCGCTAAAGGGGGATCCAAGACGGGACGAAGCCCTGTCGACCGGGGCAGGACGGGCAGCAAGCATCACCTGATCACGGACGCGACCGGCATCCCGCTCGCCGTCACCCTGACCGGCGGCAACCGCAATGACGTCACCCATCTGATCCCGCTCCTCCAGGCAGTGCCACCGGTCCGGGGCAAGCGAGGCCGGCCCCGGCGGCGCCCCGATGTGGTGCTGGCCGACCGCGGCTACGACCACGACAAGTACCGCCGCCTGGTCTGGGACCTCGGAGTGAAACCGCTCATCGCCCGCCGGGGCACCGAGCACGGCTCCGGACTCGGCACTCAGCGCTGGGTCGTGGAACGCGCCTTCGCCCACCTGCACTGGTTCCGTCGCCTGCGCATCCGCTGGGAGATACGTGACGACATCCACGAAGCCTTCCTGAGCCTGGGATGTGCACTCATCTGCTGGCGCCGCCTCTCACGGCTGGCCCGGGACACTCCTGCCTAGTAGCCATTCCCTGACGCTCGGGGAGCTGTCTAGGAGTCGGCCGACCTCCATACCCTCGTCCCGGGAGATCACTCTCGGCAGAGGGGCGAAGTCATCAGGCAGGACGTCCAGCAAGTTCATCACGCGGTCTCCCCCATGAAGCGTGATGAGCAGTTCGCACCGCAACTGGCGCGGGATGCCGGGGCGATGGGGCAGGCTGTTCCACAGGGGCTGGCCACAGGTAGTGGGTCCCATCGGACGCTGCATTCGCCTGCACCCATGCCGGGTCCAATCGCTGGTTGAGGCGGAGCCCAGATGCCCGCTCCTCAAGCCTGACCAGCGAGGCCGTATCGAGAACCTTCAACTCCCGAGGCACCGGCTCATCCGAGTTCATCACCCCATGCTGCCCGACAACACTCCAACACCTGGAACCGGCCCATCAAAGATCATTTCGTTAGGAGTTCTAAGAGCTACGCGGCTCGTGGCCCCCGTCCTGTCGTATGGGGCCACGAACCGCACCTTCTGCCTACCTTTCCGCTCGCAGTGGTGCGACTGCGGGCTCGCCCTTTGGCGGCGGGGCGTCGCTCGTCCGGGTGGTACCGGCGGTCGGCGCCGAATCGGACCCGTGTCGGCCGTCGGTTGGGGCTTGGACATCGCCGAGCCGGGTCTCGCGGTTCTGGACGTCACCGGTGCCGACGAGGAGATGGTGCGGTTGGTGATGAAGGCTCTCCAGCAGCTGTGGTCGACATCGGGGGTGACCGCGGTGTGGCGGGTGCCCGGCGAGGCCGGGGTCAGGGCCCGGGTGTACGCCGACGTACGCCGCCACCCCGACGACACGTGAAGTCGCGAGCACCCGGCGGAGGGACCGCAGCACGACCGGCCGGGCCGCCGGAACGTTCATCCGGTGAACCTCCCGGCCCGCGCGAGTGATACGCCCGCCAAGAGCCACCCGGCGTACAGCCGGAGCCGGTACACCAAGCTGCGTGATCACTCCTCTTTTCGCACCGCCACGGCGGCCGCGCTCACCGTCCTGTCCCAGACGGCCCTCCCCACCACCGCCCCAGCCGCGCCGGCCCCCGCACCCCGCGTGGCCGTGACCGTGCCGCTGGCCAGGCCATCGCCTTTCTGCCGCGCGCCGCCGAGTCCCGCGACGGCTACACCCGCAGCAACTTCCGCCACTGGGTGGACGCCGACCGCGACGGGGCCCGTACGGCTTGCCCTCATCGGGTGTGAGTAGTCGGGTACAGGAAATCCCGGTGAGAACGATCACGGGCTCGGTGTGGGGTGCTGACGCGGTTCTCGTACTCGCGGCGGGCCTTGCGCTGGGCTGGGACCGCCGGAGCGCCCGGGCCGCCGTCGAGCGGCTGGCAGCGGGCGAGGCGGAGCTGACGTGAGGCAGCTCTGACAAGATGACGCGATGTTCGATTTTGGAATCGAGGGCTACCAGCCGTTGTGGTTGAACCGCCGGAGTGAGGTCGTGCGGGAGCATGCGCATCGCCTGCGTGGTCTTGCCGGCCGGACTCTGACGAGAGTCTGGATGGTCTGGGACCGTCAGGACGACAAGTGGTTCTGTGACTGCCCGGTCTTGTTCGACTTCGAGGGCGAGCAGGTCGAAATCAATCATCACAAGTTCGATGATCTTTCCCTCACGTGGAACACGATTGACCCCAGTGGCCCTGTCCGGTGGCCCGGCTTCGACCTGCAGTGGCGTTCCGAGTCTCTTCCCGGACTTCAGGCTGTGCGGGGCCTGTCTCTCAACGGGGTCGAACTGCTCGAGTGGACAGGCAGGGATCTGGCTCAGGGAAACGTCGACGTCAGCTTCGTCTTCGAGACGAGTCGGGTGACCGTTTTCAATGCTCTCGACGAGAATGGGCTGAGCTTCGCCCCGCCTGATCAGCGTCAGCGCTCGCACCCGCTCCACTGAAGCCTCTGGAGTAAGGCATACCGCCAGTTCAGGGTGGATTCTTGGGTGAGCCTGCGGCTCACGAGGTCGATCCTTGGAATGCGGATCACGACTTCGGAACGGTGTGAATGCCCACGACCGGTACTCGGCCGCCTCAAGGTGTCCGGGCTCGCTGATGTTCCAGACCAAGATCCCCACCAGGTGCACCCAGGTGTCGGGCCTCTGCTGGCCGCTCATGGAGCACGCCGTTGATCTCCTGGCCGTCGGGCAGAAGCACCGTGATCGGCGGCGGGGCATCGGCGCTGGACACCGCTCCACCCTAGGGGTTGTCGTCAAATGTCACACCCACATCAGCAGCGATGCGAGGGCGACGGCTCGGCGGTCTTGTCGTAGCGGGTGGCGATGCCGCGCCACTGCTTGAGGCGGTTGAAGCCTCTGGACCGGCCGAGTCCTGGGTTGCGAAGCCCCCTTTTCGCGCTCCCGCCGCGTGCTGGTGGGCCCGAACGATCGTGGAGTCGACCGACACCAGCCACTCGATGTTCCCGGCCGCGTCGGCCTTGGCCTGGGCGGCCCTGAGCATCCGCTCGAAGGTGCCGTCCTTGGCCCACCGGCGGAAGCGGGTGCGCAGCGCGGCCCAGGAGCCGTACCGCTCGGGCACGTCCCGCCAGGCCGAGCCGGTCCGAAACTTCCACACGATCCCGTTGAGGACCGTCCGGTCGTCCAGCCGTCTGCGGCCCCGCTCGGGCCGGGGCAGCAGTGGCTGCACGAACGCCCACTCGGCATCGGACAGTTCATGGTGGCGTATCACCCGACCATGATCCCGACCGAAGATCATTTGACGACAAACCCTAGCCCGCGGCTCCGAGCAGCAGCAGTGTGTGCGGCCACAGGTCGTCGAGGACACTGGGGTCGTTCTTGAGCTTGGCGAACATGACCAGTCCTTCGATGTGGGCGACCACGGCCCGCGCGGTGGCCTCTGTCGCTCGCTCGCGGGGGACGGTTCCCTCATCGGCGGCGGCGCCGAGGGTGGCGGCGACGAGTGCGATCTGTTCGTCGAAGATTTCTTCCAGACAGGCCCGCACGGCGGGCTCCTGCGTGGAGAGCTCCAGTGCGAGGTTGCCGAGGAGGCAGCCGTCGACCGTTCCCGAGGTCTCCTTCATCCGACGCTGCAGCTGCGCCATGGTGTTCAGGAGTCGCCGCAGGCGGTCGAGGGCGGGGCCGGTGGCGGCCAGCTCGGTGGTCCAGCAGGTGCGCTCGGCGTTCCAGTAGGCGTTGACGGCCTCGACCGTCAACGCCTGCTTGGACTCGAAGAAGTGGTAGAAGCTGCCTTTCTTCACCTCTGCCTTGGCGCAGATCTCGGCGACACCGAGGCTGCTGTATCCACGGGTCCGCATCAGCGCCCCGGTGGCGTCGATGAGGCGGTCGCGTGCGGTGCTGGTGCGTCCCATGGACCGAGTATACGGCCGGTCAACTATTTGACCGACGGGCTGGGAAATAGTTGACCGGTCGCCTAGTGTCAGCCGTGTTGATCCGCACCGGACCACAGAAGACGAAGGGACACCCATGTCCGCACCACTTTCCGTCGTCATCGCCCATCACAGCGGCTACGGCCACACGCGGCGCCAGGCCGCCGCCGTCGCGGCTGGCGTGGATACGGTCCCCGGCGTGCGCGCCGATCTGCGGGACGTCGCCGCTCTGGACGACAGCCTCTGGGCGGCTCTCGAGGACGCTGACGCGATCATCTTCGGCTCGCCCACCTACATGGGGTCAACCTCCGCCGTCTTCCAGCGTTTTGCCGAGGCCAGCGGCAAGGTATGGGCCGAGCAGGGCTGGCAGGGCAAGCTCGCGGCCGGCTTCACGAACTCCGCCGGCATCAACGGCAACAAGGACAACGCCCTGCTCTCCTTGGCCGTCCTCGCCGCACAGCACGGCATGACCTGGGTCTCGCTCGGCCTGCTCCCCGGCTGGGCCTACACCTCCACTGGCAGCCCGGACGACCTCAACCGTCTCGGCGGCTTCGTCGGCGCCATGGCTCAGTCCGCCTCCGACCTGGGCCCCGACCAGGCCCCCACGGACTCGGACCTGCGCACCGCCCACCACCTCGGCGCCCGCGTCGCCCGCACCGCTCTCCAGTTCGCCCGCGGCCGCGAGGCCGCCGCCCCGGCGGTGACCGCGTGACCCTCACACACAGCCCGGGCCGGCTCGGCAGTCTGCTGGGCATCGACCACCCCATCATCCAGGGCCCCTTCGGCGGCGGACTCTCCTCCGTCGCCCTCGCCGCCGCGGTCAGCGAGGGCGGTGGCCTCGGCTCCTACGGCGCGCACATCCTCACGCCCGAGGCGATCACAGGGCTCGTCACCGAGCTGAAGGCCGCAACGAGCCGGCCGTTCGCCGTGAACCTCTGGGTGCCGCTGGAGGGCGAGCGCTCCGCGCTGCCGGACCGAACGGAACTCACCGCCCACACCGAGCGGCTCCGCCCCTACTACGACCAACTCGGCGCCGCCGCCCCTGCCTACGAGGCCCTCGAGGCCCTGCCTAACTTCGACGACCAGGTCGACGCGCTCCTCGCCGCCGCGCCGCCCGTCATCAGCTTCGTCATGGGTATCCCGCCTCGCCGTGTCGTCGACGGGGCGCGCCGCCGAGGCATCGCCCTGATCGGTACGGCGACGACAGTGGACGAGGCCGTCGCCCTCGATGACGCGGGCCTCGATGCGATCGTGGCCTCGGGCAGCGACGCGGGCGGGCACCGCGGGGCGTTCCTCGCGCCCGTACGGGAGTCGCTGGTCGGCACCTTCTCGCTGGTGCCGCAGATCGCCGACGCCGTGACCGCGCCCGTCATCGCGGCGGGCGGCATTGCCGACGGCCGCGGCATCCGGGCCGCCCTCGCCCTCGGCGCCGACGCCGTGCAGATCGGTACCGCATTCCTCGCCACCCGGGAGTCCGGCGCAAGTGACGTCCACAGGCGTCGGCTCGGGACCCCAGCGGCCCGTACGACCGTCCTCACCCGGCTCTTCTCGGGCCGCACCGCCCGCGGCATACCCAACCGGTTCGTCCGCGACATGGCGGCGTACGAGGACGCCGTGCCGCCCTACCCCGTCCAGAACGCGCTGATGCAGCCCATCCGCCGGGCAGCCGCAGCCCAGGGGAGGCCGGAGTACGTGAACCTGTGGGCCGGGCAGGCAGCGGCGCTGGCCGGCGATGGCCTGCGCGCAAGGGAGTACCTGGCCCAGCTGGTCAAGGAGCTCCCGGGCCGAGGCGTTCCCTTCGGATCACCTCGCGCCCGTTGAAGATGCCCCTGCGGTGAAGCGCGGCCACCGGCCGCTGTGATCGAGTGGCGGTGTCATGCCACCGCCACTCGGTCACAGCATCGGCGTCGGGCGATCCGGTCGAGCGGATCCCTTCCACCGGACCAGCAGCACCGCGCAGCGCCGCTGACGAGAGCGCCACACACGGCACTTCGGTGTCGCTGGTCTCCTGCGGCGGCGACTGCCGCCTATTTCTTCGTCTCCTCGGTCGCCTGCTGGGTGCGGAGCGTCACCTCGATGCGGTCGTTGCTGAGCCAGCGGAACAGGATCGGCCCGAGAGCGACGACGAGAGCGCCGGCGACGGGGAAGGGCCATGACAACCCGAGTGCGCGGGCCAGCAGTCCGCCCAGCAGGAGCCGGGCCGGGCTCGTAGGCGACGTACGCCCCGGCTGCTCGAGTACGCCGCCGTCAGCGCGCGTGGTCGAGCAGGGTGCGCAGGACGGCTTCCGTGTGTGTCCAGAGCAGGGATCCCGCTGCGTCGGGGAGCAGATGCCGGGTTGCCGTCGGGAGCGTTCCCGCCAGCGATGCGCCGAGGTCGGGAGAGTGGACCGGGCTGGTGTCGTGCTGCCCGTACCAGAGGTCGATCGGGACGGTGGTGCCGGCGAGGTCGAACGGCCAGCGGGCCATGGCGAGAGCGGTGTCGCGGGCGTGGCCCGCCGGGCCCTGGCTGAAGGCCTCGTCCATCGCGTGCCGGAAGGCTTGCCGGAAGGCCGGGTCGGTGTAGACCGCGCGGTCGGCCTCGGGGCTCGTCGTGATGATCAGATCCCACAGTGCGTCGGCGCTGCCGAAGTCTGCGAAGGAGGCCGTAGCGGCGTGGGGGTCGGCCGCGACGGTGTCCACCATGGCTTTCACCTGCGGGGTCAGTGAGTGGGTGAAGCGAGGATGGGCGAGTTCGTCGCTGCCCGACACCACGGCGACGGCTTTCACCAGGCCGTCTGCCGCCAGGGCGAGGGCAAACGGAGCCCCCTGCGAGAACCCCACCACCGACGGCGCGTGGAGGGCCTGGTCCTGGATGATGTGCCGCAGGTCGGTGGCCCAGCTGGACAGGGTGCGGCCGGGGGCCGGGTCGGAGGCTCCCAGGCCGGGCCGGTCCACGCTGACGAGCCGGACCCCGAATGTATCGACGGCATCGCCGCCGAAACCGAGCCACCTGCTGGTCGCCGCCCCCGGGCACAGCAATACGGGAGTGCCGTCGGCCGGCCCCCACTCCGCCCAGCCCATGTGCCTGCCGTCCGGCAGCCGGGTCCGTCCGAGCCGAGCCGGCTCCCTCACGCCGTAATCCATGATCCGTATCGCCCCCTGCACCGCACGCATCGTCGGCTTCCGCCTCTGACGGGTCACGTCGGCCCAGCATCAAACACGATGATCCACCTGCCCGGCCGAGCCGCGCATCCCTCAGCCCGGCGACGGTGGCACCTCGTGGACCGCGGCCCGGGCGGACGGGGCCGGTGCCGCGCAGGTCGCCTCAAGCACGGGGGCGCGGCACGCGTTCCCGAATCGGCAGAAGAATGATCGGAATGGTTGATTCCGTAACAACTCTTGTTTCAGCCACCCAAAGCGAAATAATTGCTGTCAATTTTGCGATGAGCCGACGAATGATTCATCATCATGACTGCGCGTCAGATGTCGGCGCGCCACGGGAGCGGGGGATCCGGAGTCTCCCCCGCACAACGCTCGATCCCGCCGGCGGCGAGTTCGTGGGCTTGCCCCGCCGCGGTGACTCCCACCCAGACACCTTCACCTAGGCAAAGGCCGCATGTCCGCCCATCAGCTATCGGACCTCATACGTTTCGCCCGTCACAACTCGCCCTTCTACCGGGAGCTCTACGCCTCCCTTCCGCCGGACGCCCATCGCCTCACCGACCTGCCGGTCGTCGACCAGGAGGCGTTCTGGGCGGCCAACACCCGCCACGGCAACCGTGTACTGACCGGTCCGCTCAGCGAGGCGACCGTCTACCAGACCGGCGGGACGACTGGCGCACCCAAGTTCTCCGTCTACACCCGTGACGAGTGGCGCACCTTCGTGACCGCCTTCGGTCACGGGCTCGTGGACGCAGGACTGCGCCCGGGGCACCGGGTCGCGGACCTGTTCTACGCCGGTGAGCTCTACGCCAGCTTCCTGTTCGTCCTGGATGCGCTCGCCCACTGCCCCGTCGACAACGTCCGTCTGCCGATCGGCGGCGCGGCACCCCTGGAGTCGACGGTCTCCACGCTGCGGGACTTCGCGGCCCAGGTCGTGGCGGGCACGCCGACCACCCTGTGCCGGCTGGCCGAGCACCTGATCGCGGCCGGTCTGCGGCTGGACGACGTGGAGCTGGTGCTCTTCGGCGGCGAGGCGCTCTTCGCCGACCAGCGGCGGCTGCTGGCCAGCGCGTTCCCGAACGCCGCCGCGCGGTCCGTCGGTTACGCCAGCGTCGACGCCGGCCTGCTCGGGCGCCCCGTGCCGGGCCCTGACCCCCGGGTGCACCGGGCGTTCGCACCGTACTCGGTCGTCGAGATCCTCGACGACGCGACGGACGAGCCCGTCACCGAACCGGGGCGTCCCGGGCGGGTCGTCGTGACCAGCCTCTTCCGCCGCCTCATGCCCGTCATCCGCTACCCGGCCGGCGACCGCGCCGAGTGGACCGACACCGAAGCCGGCCACTTCCGCATCCTCGGCCGCGCCGAGGAGGGCGTACGGGTGGGGCCCGTGTCCCTCTACGCGCGCGACGCGCAGGACGCCGTGGCCGACGCGGACACCACCGGCCGCGTCATCGGCATGCAGTTGGTCGTACGCCGCTGGGACGGCCGGGACGGGCTGGTCCTGCGCTTGGCCACCGCCCCGGGCGACGACGACCCGGCCGGCCTGGAGGAGCTCACCGGGACGATCACGGCACGGTTGGAGAAGGCCCGGCCGCTGTACCCGGACAGCGTCCGCGCCGGCTTCGTGCACCCGCTCGCCGTCGAGTGGGCGCGCCACCGTGACCTCGCCGTCAACGCGCGTACGGGCAAGCTCGTCCGCGTGCTCGACGAGAGGCCGACGACATGAGCGGCCACCGCGCGGACCGCCCGGGCTCGCCGTCGGGAGGCGGACGGTGAACGCGGTGATCGCACCCGCGCACGGCGCCGACATCGCCGAACTGCGCCAGCTGTACTACGCCGTCTACGGGCCCCACTACCCCGTCGCCCTGGGCACCGACCCGGTGGCGATGGCCCGGCTCATCGAGGACCCGCACACGCTGTGGCTCGTCGCCCGCTGCCCGGACACCGGCGCGCTGGCCGCGTCGGCCGCCGTCCGCGGGGAACCGGGCGGGCGGGTCGGCCGGCTGGAAGGGCTCGCCGTGCACCCCGACCACCGGTCCGGGGGCCTGGCCGCCCGCCTCACCGAAAGGCTGTGCGCCGGGACGCTGGCGGCGGGACGGCTGGACTCGGTGTACGCCACGGTGCGCACCGTCAGCCCCGGCCCGCAGCGCGTCGTCGCGCGCAACGGCTTCCGCCCGCTCGGCGTCCTGCCCAACGCGGTGGATCTGAGCAACCGTGAGAGCCTCGCGCTCTACGCGCGTCACCGCCCGGGTGTGCTGGAGCGCCGCCATCCAGTGCGCGAGGTGCCCGCGCCGCTGCTCCCGCTCCTGCGGACCGTCGAGCGCTCGCTGGGCATGCGTTTTGCTGGCACGCGCGCGGTGGCCCCAGCCCGTGCGACCGGGGGCGGTTCGACCGAGCAGCTGGAGACGATCGAGGCGCCCGCCTTCGTGCGCCGGCGCTTCCGCGAGCGGTTCCCGGACGCGGAGCGCTGGTTCTACCCGCTGCACACGCCCAACGTACTGCTCACGCCGGAGGACGGGCGATTCGAGGTGTACGCCTACCTCAACCGCACCGGCCGCTACTGCTCGCTCGTCGCCGCCCATCCCGATCCGGCCGCCGCGGCCGCGTACCTGGAACCCGTCACCCGGACCCTGACCAGGGCCGGCGCCGGGTACGTCGAGGCGCTGGTGCCGCTGGCGCACCACGACGCGCTCTCGGCCTTCCTCGCCCAGGGGTTCGTGGCCGGTGCGCTGTACCCGGCGATGCGGCGGGAGGGGGACGGCTTCCACGACTACGCCGTGCTGTCCCGTTCCACGGAGCGGATCGACTTCCGTGACGTCGTCGTCGAGCCGCCGCTCCAGCCGTACCTGGACTGCTACCTGTCGGCCTGGGCATCGGCCCACCTGCCCCCTTTCGAGGTTGCCTCATGAACCCTCATCTCGCCCCAGTCGAGGTCCCCGACCCGGCCCTCCTGCCGCACGTGCAGCAACTGTGCGACCTGGCCGACCCCTACGCCCACGGTCCCGCCGAGGACGGGCTGTTCGCCGCGGCCATGGCGGAGATCAACGCCTGGCACGCCGAACGGTCGCCGTTCTTCCGCTCGTTGTACGAGGCGACACCACCGGCGCTGCCGTACCGGACGCCGCTGGTGCACGCCGCTTTCTTCAAGCGCCACGAGGTGCTGTCCATCCCGCGCGACCGCGTGGACCTGCACCTGACGTCCTCGGGCACCACCGGCCAGAAGTCGCAGATGTTCTTCGACCGGTGGACCATCCGCGCGGCGCAGCGCATGGTGGCGCGGATCTTCGAGCGCAACGGGTGGATCACCCCGGACCAGGAGGTCAACTACCTCCTGTACAGCTACGAGCCGGCGCCCGCCCTCAATCTCGGCACCGCCTTCACCGACAACTACCTCTGCGACTTCGCGCCCGCCCGCTCGGTCGCGTACGCGCTGCGCAACACCGGCAAGGAGCACGAGTTCGACCCCTTCGGGTGCGTGGCGGCGCTGCAGCGCTTCGAGCGGGACGGCGCGCCGGTCCGCATCCTCGGCTTCCCCGCCTTCCTCTTCTTCACCATGGAGCGGATGCGGGCCATGGGCCTGCCGCCGCTGCGGCTGCCCGAGGGTTCGCTCGTGGTGCTGGGCGGCGGCTGGAAGGGCCATGCGGACCGGCGCATCGGCAAGGTGGAGCTGTACGCCCGCGTCAGCGAGCAGCTGGGCATCCCGGGGGAACGGATCCGCGACACGTTCGGCTCCGTCGAGCACTGCATCCCGTACATCGAGTGCAACCACCACCGCCTGCACGCACCGGTCTGGTCACGGGTGACCATCCGTTCCACGCGGACGCTCGAGCCGCTGCCGTACGGGGAGACGGGCTACCTGCACCTCGTGTCGCCCTACATCACCTCCGTACCGGCCCAGAGCGTCGTCATGGGCGACCTCGCCTCGGCGCAGCCCGGGGCGGCGTGCGGGTGCGAGCTGACCACCGACTGGTTCACCGTGCACGGCCGCGCCGGAGTGAGCCGCAACCGGAGCTGTGCGGTGGCCGCCGCCGAACTGATGAAGGGGATGTCATGACGACCGTGCAGCCGCACCGCGCCGACGCACACCACTGCTGGCAGGGCGCTTTCATCGACGACGAGGAGGCCGGGCGACGGCTGGCGGACCTCGCGGGGACGGTCGAGGACGCGCTCGGCACGCCGCTGGAGACGGAGGCCCTGCTCGGCGCGTGCGACGCCCTGGCCACCGCCCTCGCGGACCCGGTGCACCCGGTGCACGCCCGGCTCGCGCCCCATCTGCCCGAGGGTGAGGGTGCGGCGGTGCTCGCCGAGATCGCCGGCGCCCTCAGCCGGCGGGAGCTGACGCGCAAGCTCCGCCGTGAGCTCGGCGGTGCCGCGCCGCACCGGCTGAACCGTCCCGACGCGCGGGAAACGGTGTACGAGGCGTGGGCGCCCGTCGGACTGGTCGCGCACATCGTGCCGGGCAACGCCGCGACCGTCGCACCGCTCGGTGTCGTCGAGGGCCTGCTCGCCGGGAACGTCAATGTCCTGAAGACCAGCGGCGGTGACACGCTGCTCGCCCAGCACCTGCTGGCCGAGCTGGCCGCGCTGGACCCGAGCGGCGCCGTGGCCGCCCGTGTCATCGTGCTGCGCTTCCCGTCCGCGCGGCAGGAGTGGCTGCGTCTGATGTGCGCGCCGGCCGACGCGGTCGCCGTCTGGGGCGGCGAGAGCGCGGTGGAGGGCGTTGCGGCCCATGTGCCTCCGGGCTGCCGGCTGGTGGAGTGGGGGCACCGCATCTCCTTCGCCTACCTCACGCGGGAAGCCTGGAGCGATGCCGGCACGCTCGAGTCGCTGGCGGACGACGTCTGCCTGTACGAGCAGCAGGCGTGCGCCAGTCCGCAGGTGGTCTACCTCGACACGGAGGACGACGCGGAGCTGTTCGCGTTCGCGGAGCGTTTCGCCGCGGTGCTGGCGGCGCGGGAGCCGGCCCCGGCCGATCATGCTCCGGACCTCGCCGAGGAGGCGGAACTGAGCACCACGGAGCTGCTCGCCCGGCTGGAGGAGCACCTCGGGCTGACCCGCGTGTTCGCCGCGCCGGACGGCTCGTGGCGGGTCATGGCCGACACCCGGCCCGCCCTCACCGCCTCGCCGCTGCACCGCAGCGTGTGGGTCAAGCCACTGCCGCGCAAGCGGCTGATCGGCACGCTGCGACCGATGCGCCGGTACCTGCAAACCATGGGTCTGGCGGGCGGTCGCGGTGATGTCGCCGAGCTCTCCCGTCTCGCACTGGCCGCCGGGGTCACACGCGTCACGCCCCTCGGCTCCATGCACGCGAGCTACTCGGGTGAACCGCACGACGGGGTGTACGCCCTGCAGCGCTACAGCCGCCGCGTGGCGGTGCGGGCCGACGAGCGGTTCGCCAACACCGCCTGCCTGGACGACCTGGCCAGGCCCGTCGTCCTCCCGCCGCCCTCGGGGCCCCTGGTCGGCAAGGAGGAGGCGCAGGAACGCGGGCGTCACGTCTCGCGGGAGGACGCCGAGCTGTACTTCCGCAGCGGCGGCACCACGGGCCTGCCCGCCCTGTCGCTGTTCAGCTACGACGACTACGACACGCAGATGCACGCCGCCGCCCGCGGTCTGCTCGCCGCGGGTTACGACCCGGTGCGCGACCGGACGGCGAACCTTTTCTACTGCGGCGGCATGTACGGCAGTTTCATCAGCTTCTTCTCCATCCTGGAGCGGCTCGGCGGCGTCCAGCTGCCGCTAGCGGCGGGCCCCGACCACCGGGCGACGGCCGAGGCGCTGATCGCCCACCGGGCGGACACGCTCTTCGGGATGCCGTCGTACCTGTGGCAGCTGCTGCACGACCAGGCGGACGCGCTGCGCTCCTACGGCGGCATCCGCAAGATCTTCTACGGCGGCGAGCACTTCACCGACGCGCAGCGGCGCACGCTGCGGGAGACCTTCGGCGTCGACGTCGTCCGTTCGCTGACGTACGGCAGCACCGATCTCGGCCCGCTCGGCTACCAGTGCACGGAGAGCACAGGCGGCGTGCACCACCTCCACGCCGACCTGCACACCATGGAGATCCTGGCGCTTGACTCGGACCGGCCGGTGCCGCCCGGCGAGACGGGCCGCCTGGTCTTCAGCACCCATGCCCGGCGCGGCCAGGACCTGGGCCGGTACGTCATCGGCGACCTCGGCCGCGCCGTTCCCGGACGCTGCCCCTGCGGCAGCCACGCCCCTCGCTTCGAGCTGCGCGGGCGGCTGGGTGACGTGATGCGGGTCGCCACGTACTTCCTCGACCACAGGCGCTTCGTGACCCTCGCCGGGGAAGAAGGCGGCTACCAGGGCGAACTGCAGATCGTGCTCGCCGGGCAGGACGCGCGCGAACGGCTCACCGTCCGCGTGGAGCGGTCCTGCGCGCCCGATCCCGAAGGGCTGCGGGCGGTCCTGCTGAGCGGCTACCCGGAGCTGCGCACGGCCGTGGAGGAGCGGCTGCTCGACCTGTCGGTCGAGGCGGTGGACGGCGCGGCACTAGACCGCAGCCCGAGGAGCGGCAAGCTGCGCTCGGTGGTGGACACGCGGGGGTAGCGGGCGGGCACGGCGCGCGTCCCGGCAGGTCCCGTTCCCCCGCGTGACGCGGGGCGGGCGGGGCGCCGGACCGTCTGCCCGACGCCCTGCCCCCTGGTGGGGAGGGATCCTTGTGGCGGGGACGGCTGGGCGGCCGAGTGCGTGGGCATTGATGGCATACCGAGGCGCCGTGTGCCGAGGGGGATGCATGTCCGCGCAGCAGGACCCGGTGGCCAGTCCGGCCGAGCAGCTTTACGTCCAGAACCTGAACGCGCTATTGGAACGTACGGATGTGTCCCAGAGGGCCTTCGCCAAGAAGTACGCCTTCAGCCCCGCGATGGTGTCCCGGTATCTCTCGGGGCAGCGCTTTCCCTCGCACCAGTTCGCCTCCGCCCTCCTCGACGCTCTCGTGCTGGCAGGCTGCCCGCCCCGCCCAGCCCGGCCGACTCGGCCGGGCCTCGCACCTATGGGTCAGGGACCATCAGGGCGGCGTCGAGCCAGGCCGCGCCGCGGTGGACGAGGGCCCAGTGGACGAACAGCGGGCCGTACTCGCCGAAGGCCGCCGTGCCAGGGGTGTGGAAACGGCCGCCTCCGTAGAGGAGGCGGCCGCTGGGGCGCTCAGTCAGGCGGGGCTTTAGACGCGGTCCTGGAAGATCGTGTACCAGGGGTACGTCCCCACCACGGCGCCGTCGGCCGTCACGGCGTCCAGTGTGTAGAAGTACGTGTTCCCTTTCGTTGCCGTGAGGTCCGTCCACGTTCGGGCGTCGGCCGGGAGCAGGCCGTCGTGCTGGGGGTCGTACGCCTTGGTCGCGGGGTTCCACCGATTCACGCGGTAGCCGGTGACGGCGCCGCACCGGGTCGTGTCGGTGCACTGCCAGTCGCCGGACGGGCGGGTGGCCGTCGGGTTGTGGCTGAGGCTGCCGAGGTTCCAGTCCCGGGTGACCGTCACGGAGGGCCGGACGTCGAGCTCGGTGGCCTCGACGGCGGTGATCTTAGGGTCGCTCGGGTGCAGCCCGTTGCCCCAGTGGTCCTTCGCGATCACCGCGTACACGCGTGTCTCGCCGTCCGGCAAGTTGCCGCAGACGATCGCGAGCGGGCTGCTCACACCCTCCCAGCAGTGGTCGGGGCCGAGCCACTTAACCGTGCCGTCGGCCTGCCTGGCGCCGGAGGAAGGTCTGGCCGGTCGCGGGCGGCGCGTCGACGAAGGAGGGGGTGGTGAGCAGCGAGCTACCGCTGACCTGCGCCCACGGGGTGTTGCTCAGCCGCCGGTAGACGCGGTACCCGGCGAGGTCCATCTGGCGGTCAGGGGCTTCGGCGGGTGGCCGGGGCGGGCAGCTCCCGGTACGGGCCACGGGCCGTGGGTGGCCGGGTGCGGGTACCGACTCGGCGCCTGTCGGGTGACCGGCGGAGGGCCGGGGCGTGTCCCAGATAATCGAACAGGCGTATGATTCTGGCCATGGCTGAGACCGCGTTCCCCGATGACCTGCGTGCCGCGCAGACCCGCCTTCACCAGGCCACCGCCGAGCTGGCCGCGCTGTGTGAGCGGCTGCCATGGAGTGTGGAACCGCTGCCCGGCTGGCCGGGCACGGAGCACCCGCACACCGGTGAGGTGACCGGCGGCCGCGAGGCGAGCCCGGGCTGGACCGAGGAGGAGAAGGCGGCCGTCGACCGGCTCCGCACGCGGTGCCTGAAGCTGTCCGTGGAGGTCAGCGGCCACCCCTTCTGGCAGCAGGTCGAGAGGGAGAAGGTCGCCATGGCCCGCTCGGAGCTGAAGCAGGCCACCCGAGCCGCCGCGGCGGCGGCCTTGGACGTCGCCGAAGCCGCCTGACCACTACCCCTTCGTACGACGATCCCGACAGGACCGAGACTGTGTCCGACCCGCTGCCGCCCCCGTATCCGCCGGACGACGAGCGGCTGGCCGACATCGAGACGTACCTGACCGTGCAGCTGATGTACGTCCGCCAAGCGCGCGCGGCCGAAGCCCGGCGCCGCGAGACCCAGCAGCGCACCGCCCCACCGCCCCCGCCCGCCTACCGGCTCCAGCGCGGCCTGGACGCCGCCCGCACCGTCGTCCGGGTACACCTCGGCGACTGCGCCCTGGCGAAGAAGGGACCAGGCGTGGACGACCTGACCGCCCGGCGCGCCCTGGTGGAGGGCGTCGAAGCGTGTGCGGTGTGCCGGCCGGACACCGAGCTCGGCCTGATCGACGGGTAGAGGACCTCCCGCCCCGCGCGGGCTGCGGTCGCCCGGTCGGGCGGCGGCGGGCGTTGAGCTTCGGGTCGTGTCAGGCGTCGTGGTACGGGGTGGCGGCGGATGTCGGCGTACACCCGGGCCCGCACTCCCGCCTCGCCCGGGACCCGCCACACCGGGGTGACGCCGGAGGTCGCCCACAGCCGCTGAAGACCCTCCATCACTGCCGCGACCGTCTCCTCGTCGGCCGCGGTGACGTCCAGGACCACCAGCCCCGGCTCGCCGATGTGCTGCTCGCCAATGTCCATGCCCCAAACGACGGCTGGACACGGGCGGATCGCCCATGTTCGACGTCCCAGTGAACGGCTGAGCGCCCATCTAAGCCCTCCGGACACCGTCGAGCCTACGAGGGGGCCTTGATCCGGCGTCCGCCCCCCGCATCAACGCGGCCGACGCCTGAAGGAACCCGCCGCCGCGCCGCCGTGCGGCTGGATTCAGCGGTGGTAGAGGTAGCCGGTCATGCGGAAGCTGGCTTTGTCCGGGCTGATGCCCAGGGCGGTGCCGATCGTCTCGGGTGACAGGTCATCGGCCTCGACCGCGTGCGCGGCCTGGTGGGCGACATCGCGGACCAAGCCTTCGAGCGTGCTCACGGCCTTGAGGACGGCGAGGGGCGCCTGCCCGGCGAACCGGTACAGCTGCTCGTCCAGCTGCGTGATTGTCTCGGCGAGTTCCTCGGGCAGGGGGACTGTCTGCCGCTCGACGGTGTCGATGTGCGCCCTCCAGTCGCCGTAGGCGTGGGAGGTGTCGAGGCCCTGGCCGGCGTAGGCCCACCATTCGCTGGTCCACCAGCCCGTTCCGGCGCCGCTGCCGCAGTCCAGGTAGACGGGTTTGGGCTCGCTGCCGTCGGCCAGGACCGCCCCGGTGATGCCCTCGTGGCACGACCCGAACGGCTCCACGCTCCATCCCACCGCACACCTCCCCCGGGGCCGGACACGCGCCGGCTCCCGTCGCCGACGATGCCCGCCTCTGCTGCCCGGCCGGGGGGTGAACGGGCGAAGACGACCGGAACGAGTACCGCCGGCCGCCGGTGGCCGCAAGGATCCGCGCCGCCCTGTCCCGGCGTGCGGCCGGTCATGCTCCGAGTGGGCGGCGGATGTCGGCGTACACCCGGGCCCGCACCCCCGCCTCGCCCGGGACCCGCCACACCGGTGTAACGCCGGAGGTCGCCCACAGCCGCTGGAGGCCCTCCATCACCGCCTCGACGCTCTCCTCGTCCGCGGCGGTGACGTCCAGGACCACCAGCCCCGGCTCGGCGATGTGCTCCTCGTCGATGTCCATGCCCTCACCGACGGACCCGGCGGGGGAATCGGTTCGCCGCCCACCGGCCGCGCCACCCGGACGAGCGATTCACGACGGCCGGACGCCCCCTCCCGCTCGCGCGGCCGCGGCCCGGCGCGTAGCCAGAGGGTGCGGCCCTGGTGGTTCGGGATGACAGGACGGGATCCTCGGCGGCCGCACCGTCGCCTGGTGCCCGCTTCCCGATGCCCCTCGCGGGGCGGGCACCGGCACACCCCACGGCCAGACCCCTGTCGGCGGGGTCAGCCGGCCTTGCGGGGCTTGCGCGCCGGGGCCTTCGTCGCGGTGGTCTTCTTGGCGGTCGTCTTCTTCGCCGCGGTCTTCTTCTTCGGCTGGGGCATCTCGTGGACGGTGGCGTCCTCGCCGCTCTCGGCCCGCGAGGCCCTGGCCTGCTCGACGGAGGCGTTGAGGGCGGCCATCAGGTCCACGACTTCCCCGCCGGCCGCCTCCGGGGCCGCGCCGACCGGCTGCGGCTCGCGGTGCTCGGCCTTCGCGTGGAGAAGCTCCTCCAGCGCGGTGCGGTACTCGTCGCGGAACTGGCCCAGGTCCTCGGTGGTCATGGCGTCGATCAGCGCGACCGCTCCGTCGACCTCGGAGTCGTCGATGTCCGTGGCCGGCGGGGCGACGGCGGCCGCGTCGCGGATCTCGTCCGGCCAGCGCATCGCGTGCAGCGCGATCACGTCACCCTCCAGCACCTGGAGCAGACCGAGGCGCTCCCGGTTGTGCCAGGCGAATTTCGCGATGGCCACCCGGTCGGAGCGTTCCAGGGCGGAGCGGAGGAGCTTGTAGGGCTTGGCGGCGACCTGCCCGTCGGCGGCGAGGTAGTAGGAGTCGCCGATGCGGATCGGGTCGATGGAGGAGGCCGGGACGAACGCGACGATCTCGATCGCCTTCGCAGTCGGCAGCGGCATCGCGTCCAGCTCGGCGTCCGTGATCGGGATGACCGTGTCCTTCGCGATCTCGTACCCGCGGCCGATCTCGTCCTGGCTCAGCACCTTGTCGTCCAGGGTGCAGACCTTCTGGTAGCGGATCCGGCCGCCGTCGGTCTCGTGCACCTGGTGGAAGGAGATGTTGTGCGACTCGGTCGCGGGCAGGACCTTGATCGGAATTGTCACGAGACCGAAGCTGATCGCGCCGGACCAGACAGGCCGAGGCATCCTGCACCTCCCAGGTTGCCCCCCTGGGTGGACGACCAGCCTAAAACGGTGCAGGTCACAAGGCACCCGCAGCTACTGCGCTGGGCGGGGTGCACGTTGGCGCGGTGCTGCCAGCGTGTGGGGCCAGGGCACCGGGCTCCGCACTCGGGCACGGGGCTCCCGCAGCCGGGGCATCCCGCCACGCGGTGGCCGCTTGAACTGGTGGACCCGTCGCTGTGGCGCCGGTCTGGGCCGCCGTGCCGCCGCCGCACGGGCCGTCGTGGTGGTACGGCTACGCTCCGGCCCGCTGACAGCGGGCCGGAGCGGCGGGATCACTGCGCGGGACGGAAACCCTCGGAGGAGAAGTTCATCTCGACCTCCTCCCCTGGGGCAAGGACCCGCTGCGCCACCTCCTGTATGAGGCCGATTCCGTATCCGCCCGCGCTGGGCGCCGAGCGCCTCCCGCTCGGCGTCGGGCCGGCCGCGACGAGGGCGCGATCACGGGTGAACCGATTCGGGCGCGTGTTGCCGGAGCGCGGACAGGTGTCGATCAGCTCCGGCATTCCGCGCGTGGCGGTTTCATGGAGGTGCTGTGCTGCTGGGGAGCGCACGACCGGGGCCGAGGTGCGCCTGAAGGGGGGCCACCTCACACATTGAGGCTGTGATCTAGGTCACCGCCGACCGGCTGGGTGGTGACGCCTCGGCAGGGAGTCGAGCAGGGGGTCGCAGAGTCCCGCCTGGTCAGATGCCCGTACCTCACGGTAACCATATGAGCACATAAGGCAATGGTCTACTCCAGAGTGTCCTGTCATGATCACGCACAGTGAAGAAAGTTTGGCGGTCGGTACGCGTTTGACCCCCGTGATCCGCAAGTCTGCGGGTGAGGACGTGAAGTCCTTCGGCGCCCTTACGGGCAAAGGGAGTTGGGCGCCGTCCGTAGGACACGAGGACAGGACTCTGTGACCGTTAACGACGCGCTGAACGTGGTGGTCGTGGCCACCGCGTTGCGAGCTTTCGCCCCGGACGTACGCACGCTGGTACGGCGTGCGCTCAGCGCCGGCGTGCGGGTCGGTGCCGCCGATCTGCTGCACGACTCCTCCGCCCCCATCCGCTCCTCGGCCCTGCCGAGGGGCGTGCGGGACGAGGAGGTCTGACCATGAACATCCCACCGTCCCCGGACGAGAGCGACGGGGCAGGCGAAGCGCAGTTCACGCTGCCCACCAGCTTCCTCGACGAACTCAACGACCTCCAGGGCGTCGAGTACCGCATGCAGCCCGACCTGGAGGCCTTCTACGACCTCTACGCCAGGGCCCACCTCCGGTACGCCTACACCATGCTCGGCAACAAGGAGGCCGCCAAGGCCGTCGTGCGACGGGTCTACTCGCACCTCGCGCTGAACTGGGTCGTCGTCCTGGAGGAGGAGAGCCCCGAGGCGTACGCCTTCGCGCTGCTCAAGCAGCGCGTCGAGACCCATCTGCGGCTGACGGGCGCGACGGACGAGGCGATCCAGACCACCAGCTACCAGCAGGCCGCGCGCGCCACGCTGGAAGCGATGCGCCGCCAGTTCGAAGTCATGGACTCGGCTCTCGGCCTGTACACCGCCATAGCCTCACTGCCCGACCGGCAGTACGACGTCGTCGTACTCCACTACGTCCTGGGCTACACCTGCTCCCGGATCGCGAACATCATGGGGATCAGGCCCGACACCGTCCGTTCCCACCGGCGCCTGGCGAGGGAGCGCATCGCCACCAAGCTCGGCCTGTCTGACCACCCAGCCACCGACGAAGACAAGGAGTAACACCGTGCCGCGCAGCATCAACCAAGTCCTCGCCGACGCCGCCGAGCCCGATCCGTTCACCGAGGAGGACATCGCCGGTCTCAAGCAGGACGTCGTCCGCGACGTCACCGCCAGCCTCATGTTCGGCACCCGGCTGGCCCCGGTGGGCCACTTCCCCACCGTGCACGACCGGGCCATGAAGGACCTCCAGGCCCTGGCAGCCCAGCTCCTGCACCGCGACGACGTCGCCGACCGGCTGCACAAGCTGTGCGACGAAGGTATCGACCCCGACGGCGCCCTGCACTTCGCCTGCGTCCTGAGCCTCGCCGACGAACCCACCGGCGCCCAGTTCTGGTGGCAGTTCTCCGCCGGCGCCGGCAACGCGCTGGCCGCCTACTGCCTCCACCTGTTCCACCTCAGCCACGGCGAACTCCGCGACGCCGACCACTGGGCCCACCAGGCCATCAACCTCAGCGACCACTACCCCAGCCCCCTCTTCGAACCCGCCACCGGACCCCAGCCCCGCTTCCCCAGCGCCGCGCTTCGCGAAGCCGTCGACCGGCTGAAGGTCGACGAAGTCGAAGAGTTCGGTCTCGGCCGCGTCCTCCATCCCGACCCCCACCTCGCCGAACAGATCGAGGAACTCGCCGACGCCCTGTAACCGCACCGAGGGGAGCGGCCGCCGCGGCCACCGCGGTCCGGGATGGCGGGCCGCTTTCGAGCTGGTGCCCGCTCGGCCGTTCCGGCACTTCGCCGTGCTGGGACGCGTCACCGCTGCGAAGCGGACGTGAAGGGGGAGGCGGCCGATACCGAAGGGCGGCACCCGTCGAGCGGCATGCCGAGGACTCCTGATCTCCAGCGGACTTCGGGGTGCGTCCGCCGAACAGCGCAACCTCTCCCATCCGGCGTAAGGCTGAACCGTCGGACACGCGGCCGCGTGTCCGTCCTTGGTCTCATGGTTGGCTCGGTGCAGGCGTACCGTTCAGGCGGCCTGGCTGAAGCCCTCGCTGGTCAGGCCACCCTCTCGCAGTGCGATGAATGCGAGGTCGAGCTTCGGGTCGTACGCGTCGGGCTTGATGCCGAGCTCGTGGGTGGAGACTCGCCGAACCGGTTGATGCGCTCGGTCAGGTACGGCGAGATGTGGGCCAGGTCCTCGGCCCGGCGGTCACCTACAAGCCGATGCTCCGCCGGGCATCCCCGAGGATGGAGTGCAGCGCGGCGATCCGCGCGGCCGACGGGACCGAGGGCCGAGTGGCCGTCAGGACCGTCGGCGGCGGATGCTGGTCTCGGCGGCGTACGGGGCGGTGGCGGTGCAGTCGTTCGGGATGGCCCGTATGGCCAGGGTGACGCCGCTGGTGATCTGGCAGCGTCGGCCGATCGCGGCCCCGGGGCCGATGCTGATGTTGTTGCCGGTCTGGGTGTCGTCGCCGATCACGGCGCCGAACTGGGTGGTGCCGCACCGGTACAGCCCGGTCGGGGTCCGCATGATGACTTCCCGGTCGGGGTTACGCATGTCGGTAGTCATGTTGATGGCGGCGACGGTGACGCCTGCGGAGAGGTGGGTCCGGGCGCCGAGGATGGTCCGGTTAATGCCGATGCGGTGTCCAAGGACGGCGTCTTCTCCGACGAAGGCGGCGGTGACTTCGCAGTTGAAGCCGACCTGGGCCCCGGCGCACAGGATGCTGCCTTTGCGGACGGTGGTGAATTCGTGGACCTTGGCGTCCGGCCCGATGATCACGTCGTCCCCGATGATGGCCGTCGGGTGGATGTAGGCGGAGGGGTGGATGCGCTGGTCCTCTCCCAGCAGGACCAGGGCCTCGCGCTGGAGGCCGGGCCATTGGGCGAGGAAGTCGGCCAGCTCGAACGTCTCCAAGGCCTGGTAGGTGGTCGCCGCGATGGCTCCGCGGGTGGGGGCGGTGACGTAGTCGCCGAGGATGATCCGTGCCATGGCGGGGGCCTTTCTCTCGGGTTCGGGACCGGTGTTCGTCGGCGGTAGGCTCGCCGTTCACCTGGCCCCCGGAAGGAAGTGGTGGTTGTGTCCCGGCCGCGTGTGGGTGTCGCTGTGCTGACGATGGGCGACCGGATGCCTGAGCTGCTGGCCCTGCTGGACTCCGTGGCCAAGCAGGACGAACCAGCGGCCCGGATCGTGGTCGTCGGGAACGGCACGGCCCTGCCGGGCCTGCCCGAGGGTGTGACCGGGGTGGAGCTGGAGGAGAACCTGGGCGTGTCCGGCGGCCGGAATGTCGCCTGGCAGCGACTGCGCGAGTTCGGGGACGTGGACGTCCTGGTGGACCTGGACGACGACGGCCTGCTCATCGAGGCGGACGTTTTCCGGCGGATCGCGGACCTGTACGGGGCAGACACCCGGCTGGGCATCGTCTCCTTCCGGATCGCGGACGAGTCCGGCGCTACCCAGCGCCGCCATGTGCCGCGCCTGCGGGCGGGTGACCCGATGCGGCGGGGCCTGGTGACCACCTTCCTGGGCGGCGGGCATGCCCTGTCGATGCCGATGCTGGAGGAAACCGGCGGCTGGCCGGACGCCTTCTTCTTCACCCACGAGGAGACCGATCTGGCCTGGCGAGCCATCGACCGGGGCTGGGACGTCCTGTACGAGCCGCAGCTGGTTCTCCAGCACCCGAGGACGTCCCCGGCCCGGCACGCGGTCTACTACCGGATGACAGCCCGCAACCGGGTCTGGCTGGCCAAGCGGCACCTGCCGGCGCCGCTCGTTCCCCTCTACCTCGGCGTGTGGATCGGCCTGACGATGGCCCGCACGCGGTCTCTGGCCGGTCTGCGGGCCTGGTTCGGCGGGTTCGCCGAAGGGGTCAGGACCTCCGGCGGCCCGCGCCGCCCGATGCGGTGGCGGACGGTGTGGCGGCTGACCCGGCTTGGCCGCCCGCCGGTCATCTAGACCGCGGTGGCTGGCCGGAGCCAGTCCGGCACTGCGGCCGGAGTGGTCTGAAGCCACTTCACGTAGCGGTCGACGCCTTCGGCGATGGTGACCTTCGGTTTCCAGCCGAGGATGTTCTCCATCTTGCGGACGGCCGCATAGCCGCCCAGCGGGTCACCGGCCGGCAGCGGGGTGTCGAGAAAGGCCGTGTGCGGGTAATGGCCCTGGACGAGTTCGGCAACCTTCCGCACGGAGGTGGGCACGCCGGTGCCGATGTTCACCGTCTCGGTGTGGGCCCTCGGGCTGACCAGGGCGCGCAGCGTGCCCTCGGCGATGTCGTCGACGTGGACCAGGTCCCGCACCTGCCGTCCGCCGCCGTTCAGGTGCAGGGGCAGCCCCAAATGTGCGCGGGCGGCGAACCAGGCCACGACCCAGGAATGAGAGTGCGGCTTGATGGTCTGGGGTTCGCCGTAGACGGAGAAGTAGCGGACGATCGTGTACGACGTACCGACCTGGCCCAGTACCAGGGCGGTCTGCTCCTCGCCCCACGCTTTGGTGTTGCCGTAGACGGACTTGGGCCGCATGCGGGCGAACTCGTGGAACTGGGGCGGGATGCGGCCGTGCACGGACTCCAGAAGCTGCCGCATGGTCAGCAGCTCGGGGCTGTCGGTCTCCTCGGGGTTGCCGTCGCCGTAGACGCTGGCGGAGGAGACGAACACCATGCGGCGCACCCGGTCCGTCGCGGCCACGGCATCAAGCACGGTCTGGGTGCCGGCCACATTGGTGTCGATCGCCGCGAGCGGTTCGCGGGTGCACGCCGCGACGTCCGCCAGGGCGGCGGCATGGATGACGTAGTCCGCCTCGCCGACGAGCTTGCGGACCAGGGCCGCATCCCGAACGTCGCCCAGCACCACGTCCGGGTCCGACGCGTGCACACCGAAGAGGTCGGCGTACACGTGGTCGGGGTAGGCGTTCATGGCGCACAGCGACACCGGGCGGGCCCCCAGGGCACGCAGTTGGGCGGTGATGCGGGAGCCGACGAGTCCCGCGCCTCCGGTCACCAGGACGGTGGCACCGGAGAGGACGGCAAGGTCTGAGCGGTGATGCACGATGCCTCCACAAAATGGGTTCGGGTGGATCTCGTGACGTGGCCCGGGCCCGGGCCACGGTCACCCCATGCCGGGTCAGGGCCCGCCCGGGGGCGTCGGACGTGGACGAGGCGAGACCGGGCGGGTGAGCATCAGTCAACCGCCTGTGACCAAGCAGGAGGAGGGGCCATCCTGTAGGTCTCTGTAAGCCCGCGTAGGCCAAGGGGGGCAGCGGTGCAGACGGTGACCATCACGGACCTGATCCGGACGGCGTGCGAGGAACGCGGGTGGGGCCCGACCAAGCTGGCCCGCGAAGTCGCCGTGGCTGCCGGTCGCGGGCCGGACGGCCTGGAGCGGCAGTACGCCCGCCGGTGGATGAAGGGCGAGCGCACTCCGTCGCCGGACGGGTGGCTGCCCTACGTCGTCCAGGTCTTACATCTGGACCTGTCTCGCATTTGCGTTGCTGATCGGGGTGCTCCTGAACCGCCCGCCCCCGATACCGTGGGATCAGTCCTTGCCCTGGGGAGGAGTGACATGGAACGCCGTACCATGCTGGCCACGACCGCCGCGTTCGCGCTATCGGCGTTGAACCTCCCCGACGCCGAGGCCATCAACCGCCGGGTGATGGCCGCACCGGCCGGCGCCTTACGGGTCGGGGCCGGTGAAGTCGCGGCGATCCGGCAGATGACACGCACCCTCGGCGACACCGCAGCCGAATACGGCGGCGCCCACGCCCGCCGGCTGGCCGTCCAGTACCTCGTCGGCAACGTCGGCCCCTGGCTGGAAGGCCGGTACACCGAAAACACCGGCCGGGCCCTGTTCGCCGCCGCGTCCGAACTGGTGCACCTGTGCGGGTGGATGGTCCAGGACGAAGGCAACGACGACCACCACCAGGGCCTCGCCCAGCGGTACTACGCACACGCCTTCGCCCTCGCCGAAGAGGCAGGCGAGCCCGAGCTGGCCGCCACCGCCCTGCGCGGGATGGCCACCCAGGCCATCGACCTCGGACCACGCGGCCGGGCCGTTGCCCTGCGGCTGTCGGAGAAGTGTGTGGAGTACGCGGACCAGCTCGATGAGCCGAAGGCCATCGCCTACTACCAGACCACCCTCGCGGACGCCGCCGCCCTCGACGGCGACCAGCAACTCGCCCGTGGCGCCCTCGCGAAATCCCAGAACGCCATCGAAAAGGCGACGGCTACCCCCGGTGAGTCCTGGGCCTCCCACTTCTCCACCGGCCGGTGGGCCCACCACTCCGGCATGATCCTGGCCCGCCTCGGCGACCTGGACAGCGCCCGCGAACACCTGCAGCACGCACTCGACATCCACGGCCTGGACCGCCGGCGCTCCCGCGCCATCGTCCTGGGCGACCTCGGCCACGTGCACCTTCGCCAGGGCGACCTTGACGGTGCCCTGACCGCGTGGGGCGAATTCATCGACTGCGCCGAAGGCGTCCAGTCCGTGAAAATCACCGACGCGCTGACAGACCTCCGCGTGCGGCTCTCCCGCTACGGCAAGACCCCCGGCGTGGCAGAACTGGATCAACGAGCAGCAGCACTGCTGTGACGTCACACGGCCGGGAGCGCTCGGCAGCGCCCCTGGCCTAACGGCTCATTCAGGGCCGCGGTACACGCTCTGCTTGATGAGCAGGCCGGGCCGCGGTAGCGAGGAGCGCCGCGCCCGCTGTCGGGCCGTCAGGGATGAGACCCATCATGTGGAGCCCCAACACGCCGGCCAGTCCGATGAGCGATCACACCACCGCCGGCGACCGCTACACGAGCACCACCGCCGAGCTGGAGGTGGAGGTCGCCAGCGGCGCGACCCGCCACGCGGTGGTGACCGTCCTTCGCGTCTGCATCCCCTGACCGCGCCGCTACGGCGTCGGGGCCTCGGCGCTGGTCCGGGCCTCCAGCGGCCCCCACCTGCGTTGTCAGTGCTGCGTGCGAGCCTGTACGGGCCCGGCGGTCACCCACAAGCCGATGCTCCGCCGGGCATCTTCGGGAGTTTGGAGAGCAGCGATGGTGAATTCCGGCTGACGTGGACCCAGGACGGGCGCCAGCACACGTCGGCGGTCTCTTACGACGAGGCGTCCGCCATGACGGCCAAGGCGCGCCTCGAAGCTGAGGGGGCCACGGCCGTGGAGATCGTGCGGGTCAAGCCCGGCGAGTAGTACCCGTCTGTCCTCCGGGGGCTCCTGCGGGCCTAGCCCGCTGAGCAAGGTCGCGGACGTGCCGGCGCCGTCGCTCCGGAGCGCGGGGCGAGGGCACGTGGCGGGGGACAAGGCGCTCACCGGGTGGTGATCCCGCCAGGCGGTTACGGTACCTGCTCGTACGTCACCGTCGCCCCGGACACTGCGCGGCAGTGGCGGCCAGGGCCTGGCGCTCGGCGTCATCGACGGTGAGCTGCCAGCGCAGCTTCGTGGCGGTCCAGTCGGCGACGCAGTGCTGGGCGGCGGCATCCACTGGGCCGGGTCCTGGTCGGCCTTCGAGCGGTTCGTCTTCGCGGTGACGGCGATCAGGGACCGCTCGGCGTCCAGGTCGTTGGCGTAGGCCTGGCGCCGCCCCGCCGTCCAGCCGCTCGCCCCGGAGTCCCAGGCCTCCGCGAGCGGCACCATGTGGTCCACATCCAGGGCGGACCCCGCAGTCACCTGCTGCTCGTCGTACATCGACCATCACACCCCGCCGGTCAGCGCGCACCGGGCGCCGACGGTGGGCGGCTCGAACGCCTCGGCGATCAGGACCTCGGCGCGGGTGTTGCACCCGTCGCGGTCGGCGTCCACCCAGTGCCGGAAGCTGCTGCGGGTGTAGCCCTCGCGGGACTCGGCGGCGCGCGGCAGGGAGGCGATGGCCTGGCCCAGCGGCATCGCCACGGCCGCGCGCGGCGCCGGGGCGGCGGCCGCGTGGGCGGGGGCGGTCGTGAGGGCGGTCAGGGGCAGCACGGTGAGCGCGGCCGCCGCGGTGGCGCGGAGAAGAGGAGTGATCACGCGGCCGGTGTACCGGCCGCGGCCGCACGCCGGGTCGATCGCAGAGGGTGCATCACTCGCGTGGGTCGCGGAATTCACCGGGTGAACGTTCCGCCCGGCCGGCGCACGGGGTCCTCGGGGGACACCCGGTGTAGACCGTCCAGACCTTCGGGACCGACCGGCTCGGCCAGGATGAGGCGCCCGTCCGCGTGGAGAATCCGAGGCTTGAAGTCACCTCTTAACAAGCCCTAACAGAATGATCGGCGGCGTGGCGTGGGGTGGCCCCGTCAACGGGCTGGGCGTAGCACGGCTGTGTAGTCTTCTCCGCCATACAGGGACTCGTAGCGGATCTTGAGTGTGAGCCGCCGATTGATCAGGTCCTCGATTTCGGCGTGGTTCTGCGGGTCATAGCTCGCGACACTCAACAAGTACTGTTCGTAGTCGGTGGCGATGACCTCTCCTTGGTTGAAGGTCACAGCGGACGGCTGCACCGACAGGCGGTCGCGGACACGGTCGACAGTGAGTGAGTTCCAGGCGCCGATCACTTCGTCATCAACGGTGAGCGTGCTGTCGACGATGACCGCAGGCCCAAGTCCGGAGTTGATGAGCCGGATCCCTGCTCTGCCTCCCGTCGGCCAGCCGCGGTGTAGTTGGAGTATCGGGCGCACCGAGTGGCGGTTGTGTTGCCGCGTGGCGTGCGTCTGGTAGACCGAGACGACCAGCGACGCGACAGCAATCACGACCGCGCATATCGCGGTGACGTTCTCTGCGTTCATCCCATCCCCCTGGTGGCGTCTCTTCACTCGGACGGTATCCGAACCGATCATCGTGTCCCAGCCCGGCCTTCACCGGTTGGTCAGGTCATGGGGGCGTCGCCATGGGTCGTGTCGGATGAACTGTGGGAGCGTATCGAACCGCTGTTGCCGAAGGGGGCGCGGCGGTTCCGGTATCGGCTTCGGGGATCAATCAGGACGTGTTTAGCGGTAAGCCCCTGATGATCAGGTCACGGCCGTGATGCGGGTGGCGTAGACCCGGTGGGCCTTGCGCTCGGCGGGGCCGGCGGCTTCGGCGGCGAGGGCAGCGGCCTGCTGCAGCGCGGTGCGGTGGAGTTCGAGCGGGGCGGTGACGCGGAGGGAGTGGCTCTGGCCGCGGTGGATGGTCCGGCCGGAGGCGAGTGCCGCGCGGACGGTCTCGCCACCAACGCCGGCGAGGTGGTCGGCGAGCAGGCCGGGCAGGTCGAGGGTGATCTCCGGGTCCGGCTCCAGCTGCTGCTTGGCGGGCTGGTCCGGGAGGACGTCGAGCTGCTCGGGCAGCTGGCGGGCACCGGCGGCGTCCAGGACGCGGCGGATGGTCTTCGGGTCCACCCCGTGCAGCCGGGCGAGCGCCTTGACTGCGGCGCCCTGCTGGTACGCCTGCACGACGTCGGCGGCCTCGGCCTCGTCCAGCGCGGCGGGGCGGCCCAGTACCTTCCCGGCGGCTTCGGCGGCGGCGACGCCCTCGCGGGTGTTCTCGCTGATCATGTCGCGCTGGAACTCCAGCACGGCGGCGAGGACGGAGACCATCATCTTGGTGCCGGGGTCATCCGAGGCGAGGTCGATGCCGGACAGCAGCCCGGACTCGACGCGCAGGTGCAGCCCTCGGCGGATCAGGACCGGCCGCAGGGCAAGGATGTCGGCCAAGGACCGGAAGAGGCGGGCGGCGTCAGCAATGCGGATGGTGTCGCCGACGGCGGCTTCGTGCAGAAGCTTGGTGAAGCCGGCCCGGTCGAGGGAGAGCTGGCGGGTGGACGTGGCGGGGGTCGTCGTAGACGGAGGCGCCGGCGGCCAGCAGCGGCGCGAGGGCGTGGCGCTGGCGGGCGTCGGTCTGCTGATCGGTGGAGTGCCGCAGGTAGATCCGGTCAGCCATACGCTCTTCGCCTTCCCCGGGGTGGGCCGGTCGGTACCCGGCGACGTCCGCAGCCCATCTTCGGGGCCGGAATGGGGAGGCGGAATTACGGACTGGATCTGATTGGATCGGCGCAGGCATTTCCGCTGGCCGGGGTCCTGTGGCGATTGGATCGACCCATGGGGGCGGAATCGACCGATTCCGCCCCCACGGATCAATGGACGTACGGCGTCACGGTCGCCGGTCGGCTCGGCATGGCGCTAGGGGACTCGGTGGTGTCCCGGAGGAACCGTTCGAGCGCCTCCAGCAGGATGTCGGGTCGTTCCAGATGGAGGTCGTGTCCGGTCCCGGGAACGCTCATGGCCACCGTCTCGGGCCGATGCTGGAACATCCTGCCGCATTCCGCCGGAGCGAAGAAACCGGACTGGCCCAGCACGGCCAGCGTCGGGCAGGTGATGCTTGCCCACTCGTCCCAGTAGGAGCGATGGGCGTTCTCCGTCAGGGAGTCGACTATCACGTCGCGGTCGAAGCGCGGCCACCATCCGCCGTCACGCTCCTCCAACCCGGCGGCCCAGCCCTCGCCGACCGGGCCGCCGCCGAAGAACGCCGCAGCGGCGTTCCTCGACGGGAACGGTGCAGGCCATGAGTCGAGCCATCTGCCGATCTCGGCGGGAACTTCCGGACTCGGCCCGCCAGGCCCGGCCTCGACGAGTACGAGCGCGCAGACGAGGTCGGGATGCGCAGCGGCGGCGAGCATCGCGGTATGGCCGCCGAGCGACTGGCCGATCAGGGCAGGCTGCCGGAGGCCCAGTTGTTCGAGGACCGCGACGACGTCGGCGACGTATGCGGCGCGCGATCGGTCGTGAGGGTGCCGCTCGCTGGCGCCGTGGCCGCGCTGGTCCACTGCGACGACACGGTGCCGGGTTCTCAGGTGCCGGGCAATCGCGTCCCATTCGCCAGCGTGGCCGGCCAGGCCGTGCAGCAGGACGACGGACGGCCCGGCCCCGCCCCAGTCCCGGCAGGAGATGCGTACGCCGTCGCGCACCACTGTGCGCTCGGACCAGGTCATTGGGCCCCCTCAAGGGTGTGTCGGGTCGGTGTGTCAGCGGTAGGCGGCGAGGAATGCCCGGATGCCGGCGGTGGCGTAGTGATCGAGGTCGGCCTCGGTGTGCTGGGGGCTGCCGTGGAACATGGCCCTGTTCACGGGGATCCACAGCAGGAGTCCGGAGAAGTGGTGGGCGGCCAGGAGTGGGTCGTCGCATCGGAGCAGGTCCTGGTCGGTGAGGCGCTGGAAGGTGGCCGCCAGGGTGGCCAGGACCCGTTCGAAGCCCTGTTCGTACCAGGCCGCGCCGAGTTCGGGAAAGACGTCGGCGTTGGCGATGATCAGGCGGCGCAGCTGGATGACCTGCGGCTGGGTGAGGGCGGCGAGGAACTGGCGGGCAAGCCGGGTGAGGCTTTCGTCCAGGGTGTCGGCTTCCGCGGGGATGTCGGCCACCAGGTCGACCATGGCGTCGATACGGTCGGTGGTGGCCAGCACGATCTCGGCGAACAGCTTCTCCTTGTCCTCGAAGTGCTTGTAGACGGTCTGCTTGGACACCGCGGCCAGCTTCGCGATGTCGTCCATGCTGGTGCCGGAGTAGCCCTTGCTCATGAACGCGCTGGTCGCGGCCTCCATGATCGCCTGGCGCTTCAGCGCTGACCGGCTGTGCTCGCGTGCTTCCACGCCACCTCCCGAATTAAGTACTGGACAGTCCAGTACTTGAATGAGTACCGTACCGTCCAGTTCCAATCAGTACCACACCGTCTAGTTCCGATATGGGCTTCGCCGAGGAAGACACATGACCCAGACCATCAGCGCCCCGATCTCTGCGTCCGCTCCGGCCCGGCCGGCAACGCGGGCCCTGCTGAGCGGCGCCGCCGTGGCCGGCCCGCTGTTCCTGGGCACGGGCTTGATACAGGGCCTCACTCGCGACGGCTTCGACTTCACCCGCAATGCCCTCAGCCAGTTGAGCCTCGGCGACCTCGGATGGATCCAGGTCACCACCTTCCTGCTCACGGGAGTCCTGGTCATCGCCGGTGCGGTCGGAATGCGCCAGGCGCTGCGTGATGCGCCTGGCTGCACCTGGGCACCGCGGTTGATCGGCGTGTTCGGCGCTTCGTTCCTGCTCGCCGGTACCTTCGCCGCGGACCCGGGCGCCGGGTTCCCCGCTGGCGCCCCCGAGGCCCGCGCCGCCTCCCTGAGCACGCACGGCGCCATCCACATGTTCAGCGGCATGGTGGGATACCTGGCGCTGTGCGCCGCATTCACCGTGTTGGCCCGTCGCTTTGCCGCCCAGAACCGGCGCGGGTGGGCCGTCGCCTCCCGCATCGTCCCGGCGGGAATCCTCATGGGGTTCGTCGGCTCGTCCGCCACCGTCCTGGCCTTCACCGCCGGAGCCGGACTCGGCCTCCTCTGGCTCACCGTGGTCACCATCCGGCTGAGGGCCGCGGCGCCCCCGGCGCGGGGGTAGCCACCCCTTCCTTGCCCGCCACTCCCGGCAGGGCGACGATCCAAGATCACCAAGTATGGGCAGATGGGATTCAGCAGCATGACCGAACCAGTGAAGGGCCCCGCCAGCTACTTCCCCTCGATCGAGAAGAAGTACGGCCGCCCGATCGCCGAGTGGAAGGACCTGATCCGCTCCTCGCCCCTGACCAAGCACATGGAGCTCGTCGCCTGGCTCAAGACTGAGCACGGCCTGGGCCACGGACACGCCAACGCCCTCGTCGCGCACACCCTCGCCGAAGACAGCAAAAAGTGACCCCCGCCTGAACCCCGAACAGGGGAGACAACGGCCTCTCGCGTGATCAACTGCGGGAGGCCGCAGTGCTTGACCGACCTCCGGACAACCCGGAGCGGAGCATGGCAACCGGCAGCCCGAGGTCGCCTACTCGTTGGGTTCTTCGTCGGCCGGGTCGCGCAGGGGTCGTAGGCCGCCGCCGGCCGTGCCGGAGTGGCGGAAGGTGTAGCGGCCGAAGCACGTTCAGGTTGGCGTGCTTGAGCGGGGAGAGGCGGGCGACGTCCTCGTCCCGGACGTCGTGCTCGCGCTGGTCGGCGGGCAGGGCCCGCAGCTGCTCGACGGCGGCGTACTCGCGCAGCGGGGACGGCTTGCCCTTGGCCACGCCGCGGGCGGCCTCCTAGTCCACCCCGGGAATGTCCCGCAGGTCGCGGACGTCGCCGAGCCGGTAGAGCACCACGGTGACGGTTCGGTAGCGGCCGACCTCGCGCTCGTACGTCTCCGCCCGCGCGATCCACCCGGCCGCCTCGACGTACTTCCAGTCCGCGGGCCGGCAAGCCGACGGGTTCGCGGATTCTCGGGGTGGAATCGCGGGGAACCGGAGGGGGACGTGGCGCCCGCTGGCGGAGTAGCCGACGGGTTGGGGTGTGAGACTGGTGAGCTCGCATGTTGAGGTGTCGCGTATTCCAGCTCAGAGCGCCCCGATCGGTCACTTTGGGTCATGCGGGCGGTGTCCAGGGTCCGGCCCGGAGTGAGTATGTTCGTCCGATGGCGCGTTCGAAGCGCTTCGGGAGGGGAGAGTGCCGGTGGACGTCGTCGCGATTATGGAAGCACTGGCTGAACAGGGCGTAACGGTGCTGTTCAAGGCCGACGCTAAGCGGATGGCAGAGAGGGGCAAGCCCTGGACCTTCGCCGCCAGTGGAGCGCCGTTGCGCGAGGACGTCCTGGTGCGAACCGATGCCGCGTCTGTGGAGCAATGCCTCGCAACGTGCTTGCCCCGCCTACGTGAGCTGGGCTTTTCGTTCCCTGAGTGAGAGAGCGGGTGTGACCGAACCGCCGCCCTGGATGTCAGTGCCGGCTGCTTACATGAGCCCATGGACACCGTGCACACGACCGCCGCCCTCCTCCCGGACCCCGCCGAGCTCCGCGCGCACCTGCGCGCGCTGGCCGTGCTGGACCAGGCGATCTGCCGCGACCCGCAGTTCTCCCGCTACTCCTTCTCCACCACCTGGGGGCCTGGGACGGAGGCGGCCCTGATGGACAACGGCTCGGGTGACGACTTCTCCGTCCTCTTCACCCCGGCCGGTGTGCTCGTCCGCGGCTTCGACCACGAGTCGGAGATGAGCCCGTACGCCACGGACGACGAACAGGTCTGGCCCGGTGTCATCGACGAGGTGCCCGCCGCGCTGCGCCCGCTCCTGGACGACCCGGCCTTCGTCGACGAGGGCCTCGGCGCCCCGCGGGTCACCGCCTGCCTGTGGTGGGAGACCGGCGGCAGCGCCTGGCGCACCGGCTCGGGCATCGAGTTCCCCTCGGGCAGCCCGGACCCGGACGGCTCCGGGCACCTCTTCCGCCTCCTCACCGACCGCTCCCCCGAGGCCGTCCAGGCGCACTTCGAGGAGGACTACGGGCGGCCCGTCCCCCTCGACACCGTCCGCCACGTCCTCGCGGGCCACCCCCTGACCCCCGAAGCCGCCCGCGGCCTCAACCCGGCCGCCCTCTCCGACGAGGCCCTGCTCCGCCGGATCGCCGCCGACCCCGAGGTCGAGGCGTACCTCGCCTGCGACGGCGAGTTCGACCTCACGCGGACCGACCCCATCGAGTCGATCGCCCTGCCGGCCGGTCTCCCGGTGGAGCCCGTGGCCGGCTGCAACGCGGGAGGCACCCACTACCTCTGCGGCCCGGCCGGCTCCGACCGCGTCCGCCCCGTCCTCTACACCGACTCCGAGGGCCAGGCTTCCCTCATCGCGGAGTCCCTCGCCGAGGCCCTGACCCTGGCCATCGTCCTCCCCTCCTGGCACGACGCCCTGGCCGGCTTCCGTCCCCCCGCGCTCAACGCCGACTACCTTGAGGACAACCCGGACCACCCCGAGGTCCGCGACCGCCTCCTCGCCGCCCTCCGCCTCCCCCCGGCCACCGAGCCCGAGGTCCTGGCCCGCCTCCTCACCACGGCCGCCCGCACCGTCCCGGACGGCTTCCTTCCTTCGGTCGAGGGCGAGGAGGACGCGACCTTCGAACCGATGCTCCGTCTGCCGACCGAGTAGGACAGCCCCGCCGCGCGCCGCCTTCCGGACCCGACGCAGCGCTAGGGCGAAGCATGACCGCACTGCCCGACTGGATGCGCCCGCCCCGCGCGGAGGGCTGTCCGCGGAGGACGTGGACCGCCTCGCCAAAGGCGGCAACGAGATGATCTAGAAGCCCTTAGGGCTCGGCCCCCGCATTTGCGAGGTTCGGCCCCGCCCCCCGTGCGGGTGGTCTTGCTGCGCGTTGCACCGAGCCGCGCGGCTGGGCGAACAGCAACGCGCTCTGCTGGATGGCATGAAGGAGTCGAAGCCGCGGGGCAAACAGGTCCGGGTGACAGTGTGGTACGTCCTGGCAGTACTCGCTGGAATCGCCCTGGCGGGCGTCGCCATGTGGCAAGTGCCTTGGTGGATCGACGACCACTACCTCAACGACAACTTGAAGCAGCCCGTGGCAACTACCGTAACCGGGGTGCGCACCGCCCTCCTGGCGATCGGAGCCGGCGGCTTGGCCGCAGTCGGCATCCTGTACACCCACCGCACCCTGCAGCACACCCGAGAGAGGGACGACGAGCAAGCGGAGCTGACCCGGGAGGGGCAGTACACCGACCGGTACACCAAGGCTGTCGATCAGATCGCCTCTGCCAATCCGGTCGAACAACTCGGTGGCATCTACGCGCTGGAACGCATCATGCGTGACTCGGAGAAGGACCACATCACCGTGGTCGAGGTCCTCGCCGCGTTCGTTCGCGAACATGCACCGGCCCCCCTTCAGCCCCCCTCAAACCAGCACCGCTTGCAACTCGCTCGCCGACGCCTGCGCGTCGGAACACCGGACACGACTGTGCAGCGCGGAAGCCTTACGAAGCGGGATCTCTGGGATCCGCATCATCCGGCCGAACCGGTCCAGGCGGCATTGACCGTGCTCGGCCGTCGGCCAGAGGGCCGCGACGAGCCTTTCCGCATCAACCTGGCTTGGACAGACCTACGCGGAGTGAACCTAGACGGAGCCTGTCTTGAGAGGGCGCACCTGTCCAAGGCTCACCTTGAGAAGGCGACGCTGATCAAGGCGAACCTGAAGGGGGCAAACCTGACCGACGCCCACCTGGAGTGGGCGGCCATGGATGCCGCTCACCTGGAGGGCACGGACCTGACCGACGCCCACCTGGAGCATGCGACCATGCACAGCGCCCACCTGGAGGGGGCGAACCTGACCGACGCCCGCCTTGACGGGGCGGTCATGTACGGTGCCCATCTTGAGGGCGCAAACCTGACCAACGCCTACTTGTGGGCCTATCTGCTCGGCGCCCACCTGGACGGCGCAGATCTGAACGGCACCCACCTTGAGCTAGCGCCAAGCCTGGGGGTTGACCAACTGGTATCCGCCCGGCCCCGGCACTCTACCCATCTGGGCGAAGGCGGCCTTGCCGCAAACGACGCGGTCAGGGCACGGATCACCGCCGTGGAAGAGGAAGAGCGCCGCCGCGCCCCCGACTTTCGATAAGCTCATAAATAGGGCACGCCAGTCGGGCATCACGCGGTCCCGGACGAGCCGTAAAGGCGATCATCGCCGAGCTGGTCAACAGCCGGACCGGTCGGCAGGTCATCGTCGAACTCGCCACACGCACGGAGTTTGGGTGGGCTCTGGCCCGAATCGGTGAGGGTGGGCTGCTCTGACGTACTTCAGTGCGGTCGTGTCGGAGACCCCGAAGACGCGCATCAGGTGCACGGGGTCGGCAGTTTCGTGTGCCTCATCGAGCAGCCGGTCGATGCGGAGCCTCCGGGGCTGGATACCGAGCTTTCTGAACACCAACCGCAGCCCGTCCTTGGACACCGGCGGGCCGTTGGGGTCGACCGCGGTGACCTGCGTGACGATCAGGTGCGGATTGGTGCTGCGGGGCCAGCGCTCAGCCCGTTCGCGAAGCCAGTCGCTCAGGAGCTTCATGGTCATTTCGTCGAGATAGACGACGTGATCACCGAAGCGACGGCGGACGACCAAGCGCCCTGCCGGACGGTCGAGGCCGGTCAGGAGCTGATGACGGATCTCCTGTGGCCCCAGAGCGTGGATGGCCACCAAAGCAACGACGACCTTCGCCATCGCGGTCGGTGCCTTGTCCAGCAGACCCACGAGCCGGTCCGACGGGATGCGCCGGGGTGCGTTGACGGTGGAGGCCACGGAGACACCGCGGGCTGGATCGCGGAAGATCACGCGCTCGCGCTTCAATGCGCGGAAGAGCGATCGCAGGCTTGCGTGGAGCGAACGGGCTTGTTCTCCCGTGCGGCTGCTGAGTATGTCCTCGATGTCCTTCTGGGTGATCTCACGGAGACTGCTGACCCGCTGGCCCCACTGCTGCAGGGCCGGGACGTTGTAGTGCGCATAGCGTCGGATGGTGACCCAGTTCATCGTGAGGGAGGGCTTGCGGCCTTCGCCGCGGAGCACGCGGACCCAGGCGTCCGCCTCGTCCCGCAGGTGATCGGGAACACCCTGCAGGAGCCGTTCGAGCGCGGCCTGATCCGGATCCGTCCGCTCCAGGGGAACGAGTAGTCCGCGCTGGGCGAGGAAGGCTGCGACGCGACGTCCTGACCAGTTCGGGCCGAGTCTGGTGACGGCGCGGACGTCGGCCTCGAGGAGGGGGGCGTCGATACCGAGCCAGGCGACGAGAAGCCGCAGGACTTTGACGTTGATGTCCCGGGAGGGGGTGGTCCAGTGCTGGTCAGCTGTGAACTGCCAGAAATCGGCGACGAATTGCTCCGCCTCTGGTGTCATCGTGGGCAGCCGGATGTACTGTGCCCGCTTCCAGACACGCGCCGGGGGCGAGAACAGCTCCAGCTGGTGCGGGTTGATCAAGTGCGGGGACAGCCGGCGGTCGGCCTGCCGGGTCTGCTTTTCCCGACGCTCCATTTCCCGCCGACGGCTCTTGCGGCTGCCCTGGCTGTAGTCGCCGGGCTGCTTCGTGTAGAGGCCGTGGCCCAGGCCGGCTCCGAACCAGAGTTGCTCGACCGCCGGGCCGTCTCCGACGTGCTCGTTCAGCACCAGGTGGCAGAACCGGCACCGTCCGTCCTTCAGGGGCCATGTCCGGCCGCACCGCAGGCAGGGGCCAATCGCCCGGTCCAGTTGACGAGCCCACTCCCGGCATGAGTCACACAGCGGCCTGGCATCCCCGCTCCAGGCCAGGCAGTGCTCGCAGGAGACCATGCGCCGGCGCTCACGCCGGTAGCCGTTCTGAGCGAGTCCGGAGCCGAGTCGACGCCGCAGCAGCCCAGCCTCCCGCAGGACCTCGGCGACGGCAGGTCTCATCCGGGGCAGCTCGGCGACGACGTACTCGTCGACCAGCTGCTCGCTGGCCTCCCGGGAGGCCAGCGCCAGGCGCATCATCTGCACCACGCTCTCGCTCCACCCCGCGGACAGATCGCGCCGGACGCGGACCCGCTCGACGGCCTGGAGGACGTCCGCCCACTCGGGGAAGTTGCGGGCCGCGATCCGGTAGCCGTGCTGGCGGGTGAACGTCCTGGGAAGGCGGGGCAGCAGCGGAAGCTGGCCGGTGACTTGCGGAGGGCAGACCTGCAGGTCATCGCCCTTCCTGGCCCAGGTCCAGGGGCCTGCCGAGCGCTCGGTCCGCAGCCGCTCGCGCACCAGCGGCCGGTCATGGTGGCGCGCAAGGACCACGGGCAGCCGAACACCCTCCAGCAGCAGCGGCAGCTGCAGATCCCGGACGGGGCCCAGCGTCCGCCTGGCCGCCGCGTCGGCCCACTCATGATCGGGGACCATGCGGATCTCCAGCAGGCAGAGCCGGCACAGCCCGTCGCGGTTGACCTTGCCCTCGTGCCGGCACCGATGCCGCCGCGTCGGCCCACTCATGATCGGGGACCATGCGGATCTCCAGCAGGCAGAGCCGGCACAGCCCGTCGCGGTTGACCTTGCCCTCGTGCCGG
>NZ_JBVKAH010000012.1:0-54900 GCF_055598725.1 Streptomyces sp. NPDC039423 | reverse complement strand
CCGGCACCGATGGCAGCGGCGCTTGTAACCGCCGCGGGGCGTCCATCTGAGGCAGGTCTGGCAGCTGCCCAGCGGACGGACCGGTCCCCAGCCATGGCAGCGGACGCATTCGCTGATCACCATGGGTCCCGCCGCCTCAGTTCGGCGGCAGGCCGCGGCGGGGCCCGCCACCGCGACGCGGAACCGGCCGGACCGGCCCGCCCTCCCGCTGTTCGCCGACGGCCCGCTGCTGCGGTTGCTCGCGCTGCGCCAGGTGCTGCTGAGGCTCGGCCACCATCAAGTCGGCGACCGTGCAGTCCAGGGCCGCGCAGATCTTGTCCAGGTCCTCCAGCCGGACAGTGACCGGCTTGCCCGACCACAGGGCCGCGACCTTGCTCAGGGAGGGGGTGAACCCGACCTCCCGAAACGCCACCAGCAGTTGCGTCGGCCGCCAGATGTCCCGCTGGGCCGCTACCATGCGCAAGTTCCACTTCACCGTCTCACGCCTCTCCAATCAGGCGTCGCACCGCTCGGTGCGACGCTGCCAGGCTCGCCTTCTCCGGGTCGGCCTTGACCGATCCCAGGTAGCCGACCGTGGTGGTCGGCCACTCGTGGCCGAGGATCTTCTGCACGTCCCACAACGGCATGCCCGACTCGTAGTTGTGGGTCGCGCACGCGTGCCGTAGAAGATGCGGGTGAAGCGTGGTGACCGGCCCGGTCAGATGCAGCTTCGAGGCGGCCTTCAGCGCCCGCCGGAACGCATCCGATCCGACCGGCGGGGCGATGGGGACGTTCAGTGAGGCGACCGCCGTTGGCAGCCGTTCCGAGGGCCACAGCGGCGCACACGGGTCGCAGGGATCGTCGGCGAACTCTCCGCGGATCTCCTCGATGTACCACCACAGCAGTTCGCGGCCCTCGGCGAACAGATACGCCTCCCGCTCGCGCGGGCCGGAGCCCCGGGCGCCCTTGCCCTGAACGACGAAGCGACCCCACTGGCCGAGTTCCCAGTGGACGTCGCCGATCCGCACCGAGCACAGCTCGGTCGCCCGGACGCCTGAGATGTACGCGATCTTCGCCATGACGTAGTCGCGTGCGGCCACCGGGTACTTACGAGCGTGCGGCAGATCCTTGCGCCAGGAGGCGAAGAACTCCGTCGTCGCCCGCTTCGACGGCGGGATCCGCAGCCCGAACTCCCCACGGTGCCGGGGCTGGTTGAACGGGTCGATGGGCGACTCGACGGCCGCTCCGAAACGCCGCAGGATCTCGCCCGCGTACCGCTGCTCCAGGAAGGCGAAGAAGCCGTCGATCCGGACCATCTTCTGCCGCATGGTCCTGTGCGCCCGCTTGCCGGGGCCGGCGAAGTAGCAGTCGACCTGCCGTGAGGTGAGATGCCACGGCACGGTGTCGTAGAAATCGCACACCTCGATGATCGGCTGCACCACCTGCCGCAACGTGGTCGCTGCGAGCCCGGCCACGTCCCGCGCCCACGTGTACTCGGCCACGGTGTCGTGGAAGAACGCCACCTCGTCCGCCTCGCTGGAGATAGCTGCGGCTCGCTCTTGCAGCGTCAGCACATCCGCCAGGCCCTCTTCTTGTGCTCGGGGTTCCTGCGGCGCCGGGGCCCAGGTGGTGGTACCAGCGACAGCCGACGACTTCCTGAATCCGCCATGGACCGGCAAATTACGCGGATTGCTCGCATATTCTGCCAGTTATCGCGGAGATCCCACACGAACGAGTGAGAGACCAGAACGTGCCAGCTACCTGCTGAGATGCGACAACATCAGCCAAGGGCCGCTCAGGGAACCCGTCGGAACTCCACTTATCTCCAGGACATCGGCGGCGGCCTGCGCAGTGATGTACTGCTCGCCGTCGGCCTCCTCGACGAGCTTGTCCAGATCGGCGATCAGGTAGCGGTCCGCACGCCCGGTGGCGATGCGGCCCTCGCGGCCCATGCGGGCGATGTCGCTCCAGTGCCAGCCGATCCGCTCGGCGGCCGCGTCCTGGGGCAGGCTCGCCTCGAACCACGCCACCCGTTCGGCGACGATCGTGCGCAGCAGCTCGACGTCGACTTCGCGCGCGGCCTTGGTGGAGTACAGCGGCCAGCCCTTGTACCGGTCGACCTCGGCCAGGACCTCCCGCTCCACGAGCACTTCGACGTCCGGCGCGCGGACCGGCTCGCCAGTGATCTCGGCGAGCATGTCGGCCAGCCGGTTGGTGCCCAGTGCCTCCGGCCACGTCTCGTCTTCGGGCGGCGCGGCTTGCTCGGGGACGGTCGCCTCTGCCGTCGTCGCGGTGCCCGTCATCGGTGTACCTCTGTGGTCTGCGAATCGGTGTGCGGGTGCTGCTCTTGCAGGGCGGCCATCTGCTCGATGGGGCGGATCGGTGGCGAGGGGCCGGTGGTCCCGGGGGCCTTCGCCGGCCCCCAGACCCCCGCGGCACCCACCGGCGCGGGAAGGAAGATAGGGGTTGCGCTGGGTGCGCGCCGGACGGCACCGCGGCCTGTGCCGTCCGGGGCGGGCGTGAACGGGCGTCAGTTCTTCACAGGCCGATCCCCTCGGTCGCGGCATCCTCGAACGCCTCACCCTCGTCCACGTATTCCCAGAACACGGGCGAGTTGGCCGACCAGCCGCCCTGGCGGCGCAACTTCTCGACGCGCTTGCCCTTCTTGCGGCCGGTGGTGACCAGACCCCGCCGGGCGGAGTGCCCGGTGATCCGGCGTCCGGCCAAGCCCGCGTACTGGGTCGACATCGTTGGCCTCCACAGAGTCAGGGCACGCCGCCTGCCCTCCCGCAGGGAGAGGTCGGGAGGGACGGCGCGGCCCCGCCCATGGAGCACCCCAGGGCGGGGCCGGACGCGGGTCTCTTCCGGGGGTGGAAGGGGAAACCCTGCTGATCACAGCCTTGCACGCGTTCCAGCCATGCAACAGGGGTCTGTCCGGAAATAGTTGATCGAGACACCGAGTGCCCGCCACCCTCGCCGGTGGCGGGCACTCGGTGTCCCCGAGCCTCTCCCGGCGCGGTGGTGACCGTCCTCCGCGTCCGCATCCCCTGACCGCGCCGCTCCGGCGTGGGGTCCGCGGCGCTGGACCAGGCCTCCAGCGGCGCCCATGTCAGGGATCTCCCAGCCCACCTGAAGCGCTCGCTGACCTGGGACCAGGGTGCCGAGATGGCTCACCACTACGCCTTCTCGCAGGCATCCGGCGTGCCGGTCTACTTCTGCGATGCCCGCAGCCCTTGACAGCGCGGCTCGAACGAAAACACCAACGGCCTGCTGCGGCAGTACTTCCCCAAGGGGACAAACCCTCGCCGAGCACACGCGGCGAGACCTGGAGGCCGTGGCGGCCGAACTGAACGACCGACCGCGGAAGGCGCTCGGCTGGGAGACACCAGCCGAGCGCCTTCGAAGAGTCCTGAACACCGCTCACAACGACTCACGTGTTGCGACGATTTGTTGAATCCGCCGATGTCCGGGGGCTCCGCGCGGTGTGCCAACCGGACACCGAACTCGCTCCTCGCCCGCCCTCGAGACTGGTAGGCCCGCATGTTCAGGAGTCGCGTATTCGCCGTCGCCGCCAGCCGATCGTCACCCTGTGTCAATGCTCTGCGGCATGATGACCGCCATGGACACCGAGATACTTGTACACGCCTGGCAGCGGCTTCTCGCTGACCCTCGCAAGTCGTGGGTGCTGTTCGAGCATGGCACTTGTGTCGTGCTGACCGCTCCGGAAGGGGAGCTTGCTGAACAGGCCACCGAGATCCTGAAGAAGTTCGGCCCTGCGCATGCCGGATCTTCCGCAGGAGACTTTGGGGTGATCGACCCCAAGGATGTCGAAGGATGGGTCGTCACCGGGCATCACAACGACGTCCTTACCTACGTCGGCCCCAATGAGCCTCAGGATCAGTCGCAGATCAGTGTCGGCCTGTTCGGACGTTCCAAGCGTCACCGGGACGGCACCGAGCTCCACGTCGTCCACGTTGAGGACAAACGAGGTTCAGCGGACCCAGCCTGAGTACTGCGGGCACCGTGCCGTAGATGCTGCATGGTGCACCACCATGGCGCGGACGTACGACGACACGGGCCCCGGCTCCCCTCGAAGGGGACCGCCGGGGCGCGCGGGTTATCTGGCCAAATAGACCAGGTCCGTCAGGCGGCGAAGGCGAGATAGGTGGCTGTGGTCAGCCCGGAGAGGGTGATGAGCTGGCGGGGCTTGAGGAGGGTGAAGGCGGCGTGCATGACGATGCCCGTGGCCGCCGCGTACGGCAGGGTCTGCGGAAGGAGCAGTGCTGGGGGCAGGGCGATCTCCAGGGTGATGGCAGCGGCTGCGGCCAGACGCCACAGGTGGATGTCGCGGGGGGTGAGGTTGCCGGTGCGGCGGCGGACGGCGGCGGGGACGGCGAACTGTCGGCGGTAGGGCAGTTGGTCGCGCACCTGGTGGAGGGTGTGGACCCATTGGGCGAGGTAGAGCCCGGAGCGGAACTGGTGGGAGCGCAGTTTTTGCCAGGCGGAGTTCCAGTAGATGTCGGTGGTGATGAGGACCAGCAGCACTTGGGCCCAGGTGTTGGCGGTGCTGGCGCCGTGCCGGAGGGTCAGTCCGGTGCCGAGGTCGCCGGCCAGCAGGAGGGCTGTTCCGGTGAGCAGGGTGTAGCGGACGGCGTTGGGGCTGCGAAGGTAGAGCAGCTCCATGGCGGCGCCGGCCAGGACGAGGGCGAGCGCTGGGCGCGGGGCGATGCCGAGGGTGAGGGCGAGGGCGGCGGCCGTGCGGGCGATGAGGGCGGGCCGGTAGGCGGTGGTCAGCAGGTGGGCCCTGCTGGGGCCGAAGCGCTCGGTGGCGAGGTGGGTGCTGAGTGAACCGGGGGCGAAGCGGTCCCAGCCGCCCTGGCCGAAGGAGAGGGTGAAGCGGGCGGTGAGCACGGCGCCGAACAGGATCCGGAAGCCGTGCAGGCGGGCGGGGTCGGTGGGGGTGTGGAAGCCGGAGGTGAGGGCGTCAAAGAACCACACGGCTGCGGGTCACCTCCATCGGCTGCTCGCCGCGGGCGGACAGGACGCGGCCGTGGCCGTCGATCCGGGTGTAGCGGCCGGTTGCGGTGAGGTGGTTCAAGATGGCCTGCAACTGGGGTGGGCCGAGGATGAAGCTGCCTGGGGAGAGGTGCTGCTAGACGTTGACCGGTTCGGTGCGGCCGTCGGGCCGGGTGCCGGTGAGCGTGGTGATGGTGAAGGTGGCCCGGCAGAACATCCGCCAGCGCAGCCAGCGGCCGGGCAGCGGGGTGAAGCCGGTGATCATCCACATGGTCAGGGCGGCGGTGACCGCGTACTGGACGGCGGTCGGCACGGATGGGTGCATGGCGGAGACCTCCGTGGCGGGAGGGCGAAAGGTGGAAGGCACCGGCCCCGGCGGTGGGCCGGGGGCGCGCGGGATGGTCAGCGCTCGGGCTTGGGGGGCCGCTGCATCAGCGCGGCCGCGGCTTGTTCGAGGGTGACCTTCTGCTGGAGGAGGGCGGCCATCACCTCGGTGATGGGCATCTCCACGCCGTGCGCGTGGGCCAGTTCGAGGATGGCTGCTGCGGACTTGACGCCTTCGGTGGTCTGCCGGGTGGCGGCCGTGGCCTGCTCGACGGTCATGCCCTGGCCGAGGTGGGCGCCGAAGGTGCGGTTGCGGGAAAGCGGAGAGGAGCAGGTGGCGACCAGGTCGCCGAGGCCGGCGAGCCCGGAGAAGGTGAGCGGGTCGGCGCCCATCGCCAGGCCGAGGCGGGCGGTCTCGGCGAGGCCGCGGGTGATGAGCATCGCCGCGGCGTTGTCGCCCAAGCCCATGCCGGAGGCGATGCCGACGGCGAGGGCGATGACGTTCTTCAGCGCGCCGCCGAGCTCGCAGCCAACCACGTCGGGGCTGGTGTAGGGGCGGAAGTACGGGGTGTGGCAGGCCTGCTGGAAGCGGCGGGCCGCGTCGGTGTCGGGGCAGGCGATGGTGGCTGCTGCGGGCTGACCGGCCATGATCTCGGCCGCGAGGTTGGGGCCGGAGAGGACCGCGATGCGGTCGGCGGGCACGCCGGTGGTCTGGGCGATGACCTGGCTGGCCCGCAGTCCGCTGCCCTGTTCGATGCCCTTCATCAGCGACACGATCACCGTGCGGGGGCCGATGAGCGGTGCCCAGGCGGTGAGGCTGGTGCGCAGGGACTGCGCGGGGATGGACAGCACGAGGAAGTCGGCGCCGGTCAGGGCAGCGGCCGGGTCGGTCGTCGCGGTCAGGGTGTCGGGCAGCTCGACGTCGGGGTGGTAGCCGGGGTTGCGGCGGGTGGTGTTGATGCCGTCGGCGATCTCGTGTCGGCGGGCGTGCACGGTGACCGTGGTGCCGGCGTCGGCGAGAACCTTGGCCATCGCCGTGCCCCAGGAACCGGCCGAGAGTACCGCCGCGCGGACGGGGGGGTGGGTCACGGCAGGGTCCTCTCGGGGGCGGCGGGCCGGGTGCCGGGCTCGCCGGACGCGGCCATCCTAGTGGCCGGGTCCGCTGCCACCGGAGCGCTTGGGGGGCGGCGCAGGGTGAGGAGCACCGCGCGGCGCCCGGGCAGGGTGGGCAGCACGCGGCCGGCTTCCTCCAGCATGCGGCGGGCCTGCTGCTCGCCGAGCTCGGCGTGCAGATGGTCGGCGTGGGCGATCCACAGCCGGTACAGCCGCTGCCACATGGCGGGCTCGTGGGGGCGTTCGTCGACGTGCTCGACCACCAGCCCGGCCGCCCGGGCCTGCTCGCCCCACGCCGGGGTGGTGCCCGAGCGCGTCGCGCGGGTCAGCAGCAGCCGGCCGCCGGGGGCCAGCACGCGGGCCAGCTCCCGGGTGGCGGCAGTGCGGTTGCCGGCGCGTCCGAGGGCGTCGACGCACACGATTCCGGCGGCCGCGCCGGGGGTGAGGCCGGTGTGCTCCAGGTCGGCGACGTGGAAGGCGGCGCGGGAGGAGGTCAGGCCGAAGGCGGGGCGGCGGGCGGCGGCCTGGTGAACGGCGACCGGGGACAGATCGAAGCCGACCAGGTGGCAGTTCAAAGCCCGGGCGAGCCACAGACCGATACCGCCGGCGCCGCACCCGGCGTCCACCAGGCGCCGGCCCGGGCCCAGGCGCAGTCGGGCGGCAAGCAGGCCGAGCAGGGGCCAGTCGCACGAGCTGGAGGGGGGTGGTCCCGGCCCATCGCCTCGGCGTAGAGGCGGGCGACCACCGTGGAGCGGGCGCGGGCGGCGTGGAAGGCGTCGTACTGGGCGGCCCGGGCGCCAGGCCCCGGCGCGGCGCCGGGTGCGCGGCCGGGCGCCGAGGTGGAGCTGTCCGGCGCCGGGGCCGTGCTGAGGGGTGTGGTGAGGTTCATCGCGGCATCCTCCTGACGCGGGAGCGGGCGCCGGGGCAGATCACCTGCACGGCGTGAACGGGACCGGCCGGCTCCACGGTCAGGTCCAGTGCCACCGGCTGGCGGCCGGTGACCTGCTGCACGCGGCGGGCCACCGTGCCGACCTGCTCGGCGAAGGACCCGCCGATCGGCTCCGGCCCCACGGCGGCGGCCAACGGCCACGGTGCGAGCCTGGAGGTCGCGGCCGGGCGGAAAGGGGCCCGGTCGGCGGGAGCGAGGTCGGTGGGCAGGTCGTCGCGGGTTCCGGCGATGACGGCCAGCCGGGACTGCGCCGCCTCGCTCACCGCCCGAGTCAGCGCGATGCCCGGCCGGAGGTGGCAGCCACCTCCGGCGAAGATCACCGGGTGATCCTCGGACCAGAGGTAGGCCACACACACCGGCAGGTCGTAGAGGTTTTGGACCATCGCGACTTCCAGCTCCAGCCCTGCGGCCGCGAGCCGGTCGAGCATCCAGCGGCCGTGCGGGTCGTCGACACTGGCCAGGTCGATCAGGGTGCGGTGCCGCCCGCCGGCCACGGCGTCCCGGTATAGCACGTCGCGCTCCGCCACCTCCAGCAGGCCGTGCAGCACGGCCTCGTGGTAGGTGTTGCCGGCGGCCAGGCCGGTGCTGGTGGCGCGCAGCAGGTCCGGCGCCCCTCGGGACGCTGGGCCCGGCGGCGGACCAGGTCCACCGGCAGCAACCGGACGGTACCGTCGCCAGGCCGGTCCGGATTGCGTGCGCGTGGCGCTGCGGGACCGCGCTGCGGCGCCGGGAGATCTGGGTGCCGGGCGGGAACCGGTGGCAGAACCCGAAGGACGATCTGCCGCCGCAGTCCGCCGCCGGGGGCGGGGTGGAAGTCGTCGGCGTCACCACGTGGGTGACCGCCGAAGTCCTCGTGCCGGAACCTGGACGCCCTCTGATCCCCTGGGGTGCCCCGGCTGGTCTCCAACCACCACGCCGCCACCTCTCAGGGTCCTACGATGAACGGGTGCCTAAGACGCTGCCCCCCGCGGTTGCCCTCTTCTTCGGCGTTGAGCGCCTCCAGCTCACGGAAGGGGAGGAACCGCGCCTCTCGCCCGCAGACGAAGCGGCCAGAGATCACGTGTGGGAGATGGCGGTCCAGGCCAACCCGGATCTCTTTGACGGGCCCGTGGTGGCCTGCGCTGGTCTGGAGCACATGGATCCGGGCGTCCTGAATTTGTCGTGGGCACGGGTTACCTACAGGCATTACGCCCTGCGCCGTGTCCCTGGCGCCACAGCCCTGCCGTCGCTGTTCGTGAACGTGCTTCAGCCCACCGATGGCGGCCGGGTGCTGGTGGCCAGGATGTCGTCCTCCACGGCTGCGCCTGGCCGTTGGCAGTTGCCGGGGGGCTCTGTGGAACCGCCGCGGGCGGGTGAGGGGCTGGCGGAGGCGGATTTGGCAAGACAGGCCGCGCGGGAGCTGTTCGAGGAGCTTGGGCTTGATGCCGGCGCGGAGGAGTTGAGGCTGTGGGCTGTGACCCGGGGGGAGAACGGCAGCGTCGGCCTGACGTATCGTGCCCCGGTTCTGCCGGAAGCGGCGGTACGGGACGCCTTTTCCGCTACTGCCGCCGCCGAGCGGGCTCAGGGGCGGGAGCCGGAGCTTGACGACATCGCCTTGGTGGGTTCCCCGCGGGAACTGAAGTTCCTGTCTGGTCCCCACGCGGACTACCTGGAGCCGCTGGTTCGGCGTTTCGCCGACCAGCTCAGGCGTTGACGCACAGAGTTCAGGTGCCGGCGAGGAACTCGCGACCGCGTTCGTCGAGCTCGGCCACGCACCGCAGTCCGCGGGCCCGGAACCGGGCGAGGTCGCCTCGCATCCTGGAGACGGCCTTTCGGGTCCGTACGGAGCGGACGCCGCCCATGTGGTCGATGGCGCGGTGCCAGGTGGCGCACGCCTGCTCGATGCTGCCGCGCTTGAGATGCATTTCGGCGCCCGCGACCAGGTCCAGGGCGACGATCCGCGCGTAGGTGGAGGATGGGCGTGCCGTGGCGGCCAGCGCGTACTGTTCGGCGGCGGCGCGGTGGTCGCCGATGGTCTCGTGGACCTTGGCGGTGCGGGAGTACACGGATGCGGCCGGCGGCCCCCATGCCAGCGCCCAGAACGGCACCTCGTCCCCGGGGGCGCTGGTCAGCAGGGTGCGGGCGTGGTCGGCGGCGGCCAGGGCGGCGCGGTGTTTGCCGTTCTTGGCCAGGGTGTGGGCGTGGACGACGCGGAAGAGGGCTTCGGTCTGGGCGTCGACGTGGCCCTTGGCCCGGTTCAGGCCGGTCTCCGCCAGGCCCAGGCAGTGCTCGGGGCGGTGGAGTCTGAGACCCTGCATGGCCATGGTGCGCATCACGAATCCGTCGTGCCCGCGAAGGCCCGACTCGGTGGCCAGGGCGTAGGACTGAAGGTAGTAGCGCTGAGCGAGCCCTTGTTGGCCGGCGTCGTAGGACTTCCAGCCGAGCAGGTGCACGCCTCGACTGGCGGCGGAGAGCATGTGCTGTCGGACCTCGTCGGTGCGGAACCGGGCCCGGCACAGCGGGGCGACATCGTCGCGGAGGTAGGTGACGAGCGCGCTGCGGCCGTGCTGTCCGCCGTGGCGTTCGTCCATTTCGGAGAACGCATTGATCATGTCGCGGACGGCGGCGACCTCGGCCATGCCGACGGTGTGACCGGTGCGTGCTGCGGCGGTGCGGGCGGCGATGTCCTGGACGTGGTGGAGTGGCAGGGCTGCGGCGGCGACGGAGTAGGCGGAGGCCGTCAGGAAGCGGCGGCGGTGCAACTCGTACCTCCACATGGGCAGCAGGGCGTCCAGGGGGTCGATCCCGAGGGACAGTCCGATGGTGTCACTTTCGGCCTCGGCTGTGGAGGGCAGTCCGAGGTCGGCGGGGGTCAGCAGGCGGCCCAGGCGTCGGGAGAGGGCGACCGCGAGGAAGCGGGGGGTATCCCCGCGGGGTGCGGAGCCGCCGATCCAGTGCTCGATGTTCGACTTGTTCGTGCGTAAGCGTGTGCCGCACTCGGCCGCGACGGCGCAGACGGCCTTGGCCAGCGCCTCGTAGGTGAGGCCGGATTCCGCGACGAGGGCTCTGAGCTGGTCGTTCGGCGTGCGCGTGGTCATGAGCACCTGCCTGGGATATACGCGATATACCGCTTGGCCTGCCCGCCACCGTACCGCTGTGAAGGGCACCCCGGTTGACTGTTCATCAGGCCCGAGCTCGGCGGCCGGCAGCCGTATCGACGCCGCCCCGGATCTGCTCCCGTGCCCACGTCTGCGAGCCCTACGGATGCTGCCCCATGCCCTGGGAGGACCTTCATGGATGAGCCGGATGACCGCTGGATCGCCGCCACCGCGGCGGCGCTGCTGGCTGCGGAACACGAGAGCGTACCGGTCGAGCCGCTGACCCGGCGCCGGCCCGGTCTGCCGCTGGAGACCGCCTACCACATCCAGGCGGCCACCGTGGCCCGGCACGTGGCGGCCGGTGCCCGCGTCGTCGGGTACAAGGCCGGCGCCACCTCCAAGGCCATCCAGGAGCAGGCGGGGGTCGACGAGCCGGACTCCGGTGTCCTCCTGGACGACATGGTGCTGCCCACCGGCAGCACCGTGCACCGCTCCGTGCTGATGCAGCCGCGGGTAGAGGCTGAACTGGCCTTCCGGCTCGGCAGCGACCTGTACGGGCCCGACGTCGCCCTGAAAGAGGCGCGGGCGGCGGTGAAGGAGGTGTTCCTCGCCCTGGAGGTGATCGACACCCGGTTCACCAGCTGGCAGATCACCATCGCGGACAGCATCGCCGACAACGCTTCCTGCGCGCGGGTAGTCACCGGCCCCATGGTGCCCGTGGACGAGGGCTTGGACCTGGCGGCCGAGCCACTCGTCGTGAGCGTCAACGGCACCGCCCTCGCCACCGGCGAGGGCCGGGCGGTCCTGGGCGACCCGCTGCTCGTCCTGGTCTGGCTCGCCGGACGGCTGCACCACTTCGGCGAAGGTCTGCGGGCCGGTCAGCTGGTCCTGGCCGGCGCCGTACACGCGAGCCTCCCGCTGGAGGCCGGGAGCACGGTCCGCGCCCGGTCGCTGCACCTGCCGCCGGTCGAGCTCCGCGTCCGGTGACCGGCCCGGCACCACTTCTTTGCGCACCCACCTCTCCCTTGACCGAAGGAGCGGCCGATGGCTGCTGAAGAACGAAGGCGCCGTGTCGCCGTACTCGGCGCGGGTCTGATCGGGGTCGACCTCGCTGGCAAGATCACCCGGTCGTCGAAGCTGGAGCTGGAGCTGGTGGCAGGCCGCAACCGCGACAGTCTGGGCCTGCGCCGGGCGGCACAGATGGGCCATCCCACGATCGCCGGCGGTGTCCGCGCCCTGGCGGAGGTCGAGGCGTTCGATTTCGTCTTCGACGCCACCAACGCCGACAGCCACGCCGAGCACTGGGCGGTCCTACGCCCGACCGGCACCACCTTGATCGACCTGACCCCCACGGGCCTGGGGACGGCCACCGTGCCGGGGGCCACGGGCCACAGCTCGGCAGCTCACCGGCATCTCAACCTCGTCAGCTGCGGCGGTCAGGCATCCATCCCGATCCTCCACGCCCTCGCCCAGCGCTGCACCCCGGCCTACATCGAGGTGATCTCCACGGGGGCGAGCGCGAGCGCCGGTCCGGCCACCCGCCTCAACCTCGACCAGTACATCGCCACCACCTCCGCCGCGATCCGGACCTTCACCGGCACCCGGGAAGTGAAGGTGATGGTGAACATCAGTCCCGCCCGGCCCGCCCCGCCGTTCCGGGTGGCCATGACCGTCCTCGCCGACACCTTCCGCCCGGCGCCGGTGCGTACGAGCATCGCGGCCGCCGCCGACGCCGTCCGCGCGTACGCGCCCGGGTTCAAGGTGACCTCCCTCGCGGTGGACCCCGGCCGGATCCAGGTCGTGGTGGAAGTGACCCCCTCCGGCTGCCACCTGCCCCGCCACGCCGGAAGCGTCGACATCATCAACGCCGCCGCCGTCCTGCTCGCCGAGCAGTCGGCCGCCGCCTCCCGATGAAGGGAACCACGCCCGTGAACAGCACGCCGAACGATCCTCGGCCCCCCGTCGTGATCCACGACCCGACCCTGCGCGACGGACACCACGCGGTCGGCCACCAGCTCGACGCCGACCAGCTCCGCGCCTACGCCACCGCCGCGAACGCCGCCCGGGTGCCGGTCGTGGAAGTCGGCCACGGCAACGGCCTGGGCGCCTCCAGCCTCCAGATCGGCCGCGCCCTCCTCGACGACACCACGATGCTCACCACCGTCCGCGAAGCCCTCACCTCCTCGAAGATGGGCGTCTTCATGGCCCCCGGCTGGGGCACCTCCGACGACCTGACGGCCGCCGTCCACCTCGGCGCCGACGTCGTACGCATCGCCGCGCACTGCACCGAGGCCGACGTCACCGAACGCCACCTCGGAACCGCCCGCGACATCGGCGCCGAAGCCCAGGGCGTCCTACTCATGAGCCACATGGCCAGCCCCGAACGCCTCGCCGAGCAGTGCGCCCTGATGGTGAAGTACGGCGCGCAGGCCGTCGGCATCATGGACTCCGCCGGCCACTACCTCCCCGGCGACGTCGCCGAGCGGATCCACGCCATCGCCTCGGCCGTGGATGTCCCGGTCATCTTCCACGGCCACAACAACCTGGGCCTGGCCGTCGCGAACTCGCTCGCCGCCGTGGACGCGGGGGCGTCCCTCATCGACGCGACCGCCCGCGGGTTCGGTGCCGGAGCAGGCAACACCCAGCTCGAAGCCCTCGTGGCCGTCCTCGACCGGCGCGGCTTCGACACCGGAATCGGCCTGCGCGAGATCCTGTCCGCCGCCGACATCGCCGCCGACCACCTGATGAAGGCCCCGCCCTCCATCGACTCCATCGCGGTCGCCGGCGGCCTGGCCGGAGTGTTCTCCGGGTTCAAGCGCCCCGTCCTGGAAGCCGCCCGCGCCGAAGGCGTCGACGCCATCGACCTGTTCCTCGCCCTCGGGGAGCGGCAGATCGTCGCCGGGCAGGAAGACCTGATCGGGGATGTCGCCCGGCAGATCAAGGCGGACACCCGATGACCCGGGCCGCCGTGGTCGCCGCGGCCGGCTCCGCGCTCCCTGCGTCCGTCGTCTCCAACGAGGACCTGACCGCGCGCCTGGACACCACCGACGAGTGGATCCGCTCACGGACCGGCATCACCCGCAGACACGTCGCTGGAGCGGAGCAGTCCACCGCCGACCTCGCCGTCCGGGCCGCCATGCAGGCCCTGACCAGCAACAAACCGGAGAGCGTGGACGCCCTGGTCCTCGCCACGACCACGCCGGACCGCTGTTGCCCGGCCACCGCGCCCACCGTCGCCATGCGCCTGGGCCTCACCGGGATCCCCGCCTTCGACCTGGCCGCCGGCTGCACCGGCTTCCTCTACGCCCTGGCCACCGGCGCCGGGCTCATCGCCGCCGGAACCGCGCGGACGGTCCTCGTCATCGGGGCGGACCGCCTGGCCAGCCTCCCCCGCCCCGACGACCGCACCACCGTTCCCCTGTTCGGCGACGGCGCCGGCGCCCTGCTCCTGCGGCGCGGCACCACCGACGAGCCGGGGGCGCTCGGCCCGGTCGTGCTGGGCAGCGACGGCACCGGCGCGGACCTGATCCGCGCCGACCACTCTGGCGCCCTCCACATGGACGGAGCCGACGTCTTCCGCCACGCCGTCGACCGCATGGCCGCCGCCTCCCGGCAGGCCGCCAACGCCGCCGGATGGGACCTCGGTGACGTCGACCGGCTGGTCCCGCACCAGGCCAACAGCCGCATCACGGGCTTCGTCGCCCACCAGCTCGGCGTCCCCGCCGACCGACAGCTCAGCAACGTGGGCGAGGTCGGCAACACCGGCGCGGCTTCCATCCCCCTTCTGCTGGACCGCGCCGTCGCCGACGGACACCTCAAGCCCGGCCACCGCACCCTGCTCACCGCGTTCGGCGCCGGACTGACCTGGGGCGCCCTCACCCTCACCTGGCCCGACCTCTCCCGGGCCCGCCGCCTGGAAGGACCCTCGGCATGACCGGTGACCTCGTCCGCATCCTGACCGACGACCTGGGGCTGGCCGCCGACCGGCTGGCCGACGACGCCAGCCTCGACTACGCCGGTTTCGACTCCCTCGCCGTCGTCGAGCTCTCGGTCCTCCTCACCGACCGCTATGGCATCGACGTCACCGACAGCGACATCACGAGCGCCGCCACCCTCGGCCAGCTCGACCGCCTCATCACCAGCAAGCGCACCGGAAGGTAGACCACCATGACCCACAGCAGCCGCCGGCCCGGACGGGCCTGGATCATCACCCCCGGCCTGCGCACCGACCGCTTCGAGGCCGCCCGCTCCTCCGGGGCATCCGTCGCCGTCGTCGACATCGAGGACTCCGTCGCCCTGGCCGACAAAGAGACCGCCCGCACCGCCTCCGAAGCCTTCTTCGCCCTCCCCGAACCGCCGTGCACGCTCGGGATCCGCATGAACAGCCTCACCACCCGCGACGGCATCAAGGACCTCGTCGCCCTCGCCGCCTATGCCTCCCGCCCCGACCTGATCGTGGTCCCCAAGGTGGAATCCGCCCGCGACGTCGAACTCGTGGCCGCCGCCCTGGACGCCGACGGCTACACCCCTGACATCTGGGCCCTGATCGAAACCCCCCGTGCCCTGAACGCGCTCCCCGAGATCACGCACGCGCCCCGCCTGGGCGGCGTCATCTTCGGCTCCGCCGACTACGCCGCCTCCGTCCGCTGCGCCCTGGACTGGGACTCCCTGCGCTACGCCCGCTCGGCCCTCATCAACGCCGCCACCGCCGCCAACATCCCCGCCCTCGACGCCCCCACCTGGGAAATCGACGACCCCAACGCCCTGCGTCGCGACGCCGAACGCGCCAAGGGACTCGGCTTCTACGGCAAGGGCTGCGTCCACCCCCGTCACGTGGAGGTGATCGACGACGTCTTCACCCCCACCGCCCAGGAGATCGCCGAGGCCCGCGCCATCGTCACGGCCGCCGACGCCAGCGGCGGCTCGGTCACCACCGTCGACGGCCACATGCGCGGCACCCCCTTCTTCAACGCGGCCCGCGCGCTGGTCGCCGAAGCGGACCGGACCTCATGAGCACCGCGCTGCCCCACGGATACCGGGCCATCGGCGACGACCGGATCCGGGAGAGCGTCGGCCTGTCCTATGGCGAGCTCACACCCGGCCTGGTCGTCGAGCACCGGCCCGGCCGGACCGTCACCGAACTCGACAGCCTCCTCGGCGCCGCCCTGAGCGGCAACGTCGCCCCCATCCACACCGACGCCCACTACAGCAGCCAGACCAAGTGGGGCCGGATCCTGGTCTGCTCCGGCGTCACCCTCAACCTCGTCGCCGGCATGACCGTCCGCAGCATCAGCGGGTTGACCACCGCCAACCTCGCCGTCGACCGCGTCCGCTTCACCGCCCCCGTCCACATCGGGGACACCCTCTACACCGAAACCAGGATCCTCACCCGCCGCCCCTCGGAGAGCAGCCCCGGCAACGGCGTCATCACCTGCCACACCATCGCGCGCAACCAGACGGACACCGACGTGATGGCCTTCAACCGGACCTTCCTGGTCCCCCTGGACGCCGACACCGTCCGCGACGCCACCCACTACTAGAAGGGCGGGCCCATGAACCATCAGCTGACCTTCACCGCGGCCGACGGCGGCCTGTGGGAGCAGTACGACCAGCTCGCCGCCCGCGCCTACGGACACCCGATCTCCGACGTCACCCACCTGCGCGAGCACGCCGACCTCCAGGTCGCCCTCCGCAGCGGCCGCGTCGTCGCGGGCGGCCTCGGCCTCCTCGTCGACCAGTTCTTCGGCGGCGCCCCCGTACCCAGCGCCTGCCTCGGCGACGGCTGCGTGGCCCCGGAAGAACGGGGCGAGCACCTGGCCACCGACATGGCCACCGAACGCCTGCGGTCCCTCATCGACCGCGGGGCGGTGATCTCCACCATCGTCACCTCCTCCACCGGCTACGCCCGGCGCCTCGGTTGGGAGGCCCCGGTCGACGTCCTCGCCTGGGCTGTGGCCACCGACGACCTCAAGAGGGCCTTCACCGGAGAGGACTTCGAAGTCGAGCACGGACTCACCGACGAAGCCGAAGACCTCCAGCACCAGCTCGCCCGGCAGTGGAACGGGCCCGTCCACCGCCCCGCCTGGTGGACCCGGTGGAAGCAGGAGAAGAGCAGCCTCACCACCTACCGCTTCGCCCGCCCGGGCCTGCCCACCGCCGGCCTGCTCACCCTTGCGACCAAACGGCACGAGCGCCACGGCATGAGCCTGGTCGTCCACGACTTCTGGGCCGCCAGCCAGCCCACCGCCGCCGCGATGCTCGCTTTCCTCGGCCGACACAACACCCGGGCCCGGACCATCAACTTCCGCCGCGGCGCCCTACCGCCCTACCCGACTCTGCTCCACGGCCTCCGCCATCACCGCGCAACCGCAGAGTCCTGGCACCCCTGGATGCTCCGCATCCTCGACGCACCCGAGGCCATCCGACTGCGCGGCTGGCCCGCCGACCTCACCATCACGATTTACGTCGAGATTGAGAATTTGATTGGCGACGGCTGGGACCGTTGCCTGCTCCACATCAAGGACGGGTCCGCGGAACTCACCCCCACGTCCGTACCTGGGGAAGTGACGCTCAGCCGGAGGCAGCTCGCGGTCTGGTACGCCGGCGGGTACCGCACGACCACCAGCGCCCGCCTGGCCGGATTCCAAGCCGTCTCCGAACGAGCTCTTGCGAGCATGATCCGAAGTACAACAGATCACGAGCCGTGGCTCCCGGACCACTTCTAGAACCACAAGCCCCCGTGAGCCAGTAGCGAAGGCTGCCCCTGCAACCAAACTACAGCCCTGAGTGTCCAGGATCCAGGTGGCCGATGCGGGCCCGGGAGGCGAGGGTCGCGGCGTAGACGTCGGCCTTGTTGGACGTCATCAGCAGCGCCCCTGGCGCCTCGTCGGCGACCGGGATGGCCAGGGGGTCGACTTGCCCGCGCGGGGCGCCATGATGGCGATGTAGGTATCTTCGTCGGAGCCGCGCAGCTCCACGCCGGAGGGCAGGTGGTTCGCCGAGCAGGACGCCCCGGTCGCGAGCCGGGATCTGCTTCGGCTCGGTCTCCTTCAGCGAGGCGCGCAGGCGGGCCGCGGTGCGGGCCCGCGTGCTTCGGGGTGAGGTCACGGACCTGGTGCAAGGTGGCCAGGTGGCGGGGGTTGTGGAACCAGCGCAGCGACACCCGCAGTCCCCACACGACCAGGGCGACGACGGCCACGTCGAGCAGTCCGGCGCCGATGGCGGAGGCGGTCGGGGAGCCGCTCCAGACCGCCGACCAGTCGGTGGCCATGCGGTAGATGGTCACCGGGGAGGCGGGCGCGGCGGGTTCGCCGGTCAGGACGGCGCCGGCGGCCGCTCCGGCCCAGCTGGCGGCGGACAGCGTCACCGCGCCGCCCAGCACGATGCCGCCGAAGGCCCATGCGCGGTCGTTCTCGGTCATCATCAGCGTCCACCCGGATTCCGCCTGCTTGGCCGTCGGGGTGGGGGAAGAGGAGTGATGATCTTTTGGGGAGGGCAGAGGTACATCGCCCTGGAGGAACATCAGGCAGGGGAGGGGCGTGGTGCAGGACGACTTATTGGTGGTGGGGTTCGATCTGGAGACTCGGCGGGAGGTGCACGTCGCCGAGCGCCCAGCGGAGCAGTGGAAGCGGCTCGGGTATCGCGGGACAGGTCAACTGGTGTGCTTCTACTGCTTCCATGGGTTCGAGGCCCCGGTAGGCACCCGGGTGCCGCTGGTTACGCGGGGCAGGGTGGGTGGGAAGGTTCGCCGGCACTTCGCGCACCCGCCTGGCCGAGCCCCGGCGGGAGGGCACGGCCCTGAGACGGTCTGGCACATCACGACCAAGCACGTCTTGGCGGCTTGGGCCCGCTCCCTGCCGGGCGTCGAGCGTGTGCGGCTGGAGCAGTGGACGGAGGATCGCGCCCGGCGGGCCGATGTCGAAGTGCTGCTGAAGGACGGCACGAAGGTGGCGCTGGAGGCCCAGCGCCAGCTGATGGCGGACGATGGATGGCTGGCCCGCCATCGGGACTACGCCCGGCAGCAGGTAGTTGATGTGTGGTTCTGGCGCCCGCGGGTGCACTTCCCACACATCGTGCTCCGAGAGGGACTGCCGGTGTGGTTCTACTCCGTCTCCAAGCGAGAAGCGGCGACCTCGCTGGGACTGGCGCATGCACGCGTGCACCAGTGGTGGCGGGCGCCGGACCTGTCGGTCTTCGCCCTGCATCACCCGCCGTGCCCACTCGACGCGCTGGAGAGGGTGACGATTCCGCTCGCCGTCCTGCACCTGGGCCACGGCGGCGTAGTGCTGCCGGCGGACCTCCGTACGCGGCTGCAAGAGTCTCAGCAGCAGGCGCGAAAGGAAGCGGAGCAGCGTCGGGCGAGCGAAGCACGCCATGCCCGCCAGGCCCGCGAGCGGGCCGCCCAGGCATCCCAGCAGGCGGTGCTGCCCATACCTCGGCCGCCAGTGGCGGTTGGCGACTTGCAGTGCGAGGTGTGCCACCGTCCACTGGATCCTCTCCTGGCGAGGAGCCGGCGTCACATCCTGTGCTGACGGCCCCAGGCGGAGCTCCCCTCCGTCGCTGATCTCACCCGCCTTGGCCAAGGTTGAGTCGCTTCAGTCGCTTGAGTACCTGCTCGGAGGCAGCGTCGAAGGGGCAGCGACTGAACGTCAGCGACCGGCCGGGCCTCAGTCACTTGGCAGGAACTGCAGGTCAGAAGCCTTTGGGTCGCGAACTAGCGACTCAAGCGACTCTGGGTGGGGTATATGGGCGAAACCGCATGTGCGCGTGTGCGTCATATATAGGAACCTTCAGTCGCTTCAGTCGCTGTTCGCTGTTCTATCAGCCTCTGACCTCGGCTTTACCCATGGAGACCGTGGACGGTGTTCAGACGCCCTGGGTCGCTGCTCCGCATCTTCAGTCGCTGAGAAGCCGGCTCGGCACGCCGCCGTAGGGCAGGTTGATCCGCCGAACAAGCGTTTTCGCTAGGCTGTGTCCGTCGTTGAGTCGCTTCGGTCGCTGATGGGGGAGTCGCATGCCTGCTGACCTGCGGATTTCTCCCAGCGACTCAGGATCTGTCCCGCCGGTCGCTGAGTCGCTGGCCATCGCACGGTGGTGTGTCAGCCACGGCTGGCCTGTGCACCCCCTGGCTGCGGGGAGAAAGACCCCGGCCTCGAACTGTGTGAGCTGTCAGCAGCGGGACCACAAACGCGAGACCTGCACCTGCCGTGCCGCAGGGCGCTGGTGCCACGGCTTCCACGCCGCGACCCTGGACATGACCCGCATTGGCCAATGGTGGGGCACACGCCCGCATATGGGCGTCGGTGTCTCTTGTGGGCCAGCCAACCTTGTCATCATCGACGTCGACGCCCACGCGGCCGAGCCTCCTCCCCGTGACAGGCTCCTGCCCGGCATTCCCATCGCGGCCGACATCGACGTCTCATCCATGACCACCGGCTTCCACACCCTGGCCGTCCTCGCGGCCTTGCGAGGCCAGCCCAGCCCCGCCGACGACGACACCACGCTGCGCGTACGAACGCCCTCCGGAGGCCTGCACATCTGGTACCGAGCCACCGACAGCCGCCGCTGGCAATGCTCCGCCGGCTCAGGCACCAACCGCGGCCTTGCCTGGCAAGTCGATGTCCGAGCTCACGGCGGATACATCGTCGCTCCTGGAACCCGCACTTCGGCCGGCACCTATCTGCCCGTGGGCACTGCCCGTACCCCGGCACCCTTGCCGGACTGGCTCGCCCTCGAGCTGGAGCGCACCAACCACCTGCCCGCCGCACACATCCCTGCCCCCAGACCTGTTCCCGCCCGAGCCAGGCAAGCGGTCGTAGCAGCCGGCGGCGGCCGCGACGCGGCGACCAAGACCCTGGCGACCGTTCTTGCCGAGGTCGCCGCGTGCGCCGCGGTTCCCGAAGGAGCGGCCTTCTCCGAGAAGCTCAACCGCGCAGCCTTCACCGTGGGAGGGCTTACGGCCGCCGGTCACCTCACGGAGCAGGACGCCGAACGTGTCCTGTTGGAGACAGCAGTCCTGGCCCGTCCAGGCCAGGAACGCCACTGCCTGCAGATCATCCGCAGCGGTATGCGCGCCGGTTCCCGGCGTCCCCTGAGCCCTGGGAGCCGTCTGTGAACACGCCCGTCGGCGGCGACAATGTCCTGTTCGACTTCGACCCCCAGGCCATGGCCGAGCAGATCATCGCCAAGACTGTCGCCGCCCCCGTGCCCTCCCAGGCAGCCGGCGAGGCCACCTACGGTCAGGGGCCAGCCACCGCGCATGGTCTGCTCCCCGATACTCTGACCGACCGAGGCAACGCCAAGCTGTTCGTACGGATCTACGCCTCTGACTTCCGGCACGTCCCCGGCCTTGGCTGGTACCGGTGGGACACCACCCGCTGGCAAATGGACGAGGACGACACCGTGCTCTGGGCCGCCGGCGACCTTGGCGAGCACATCGCCACCACCGACCCGCGCGGTCTCCACACCGCCGAAGCGCTCAAGAAGCACCGCAGACGAGCATTGAGCACCTCCGGCATCAACGCCATGCTCGCCCAGGCGAAATCGGCCCCCGGCATGGTCCTCAACGCAGCCCTCCTGGACGCCGACCCCTACGCCTTGTGCACCCCAGCCGGCATCGTCGACCTGCGCACCGGCCTGGTCCGCACCCCCGACCCGAACAAGGACTTCCACTCCCGCTCCACCACCACCGGCCCAGCCGCCGTCCCCACCCCGCGCTGGAACCGGTTCCTCACCGACACCTTCGGCGACGACACCGACGGCGCCGAAATGATCCGATTTCTCCAGCTCCTCCTTGGCTACTCCATCACCGGCGACGTCGGCGGGCAGGTCATGCCCTTCCTCTTCGGCGCGGGCAAGAACGGCAAGTCCGTCCTGCTCGACGTCCTGATGAAGCTCCTCGGCGACTACGCCGACGCCGCGCCCCCCGGCTTCCTCATGGCACGCCCCTACGAAGGACACCCCACCGACCTCGCCGAACTCCACGGCCGGCGCGTCATCGTCTGCTCCGAGGTCAAACCCGGCGACAAGTTCGACGAGGCCCGCGTCAAGCTCCTGACCGGCGGCGACCGCATCAAAGCCCGCCGCATGCGCCAGGACTTCTTCTCCTTCGCCCCCACCCACAAGCTCTGGCTGCTCGGAAACCACCGCCCGGAAGTTGGCACCGGAGGCTTCGCCTTCTGGCGCCGCATGCGCCTGATCCCCTTCGAACGCACCGTCTCCGACGACCGCAAGATCGACAACCTAGCCGACATCCTCGTGGCCGAAGAGGGCCCTGGCATCCTCAACTGGCTCATCGAGGGAGCACGCCGCTACCTCGGCGGCGACAAAGACCTCACCGGCCCCGACAAGGTCCGCATCGCCACCAACGCCTACGCCGAAACCGAGGACCACACCGGCCGCTTCTTCGACGAAGCCTGCATCCTGAACCCCGACGCGCGCACCGAACAGTCCAGCCTGTATGCCGCGTACAAGGCCTGGTGCCAGAGCGAAGGCTCCCCACCCGTCTCCAGCCGCGCCTTCGCCGCCCGAGCCCGGGAGCTCGTCGGCCTGTCCTCCCCAAAAGAGATGATCTTGTCCAATTCGCGGAAGTACTACCCTGGTATCGGACTGCTCGCCGACGAGGAGATGGCATGAGCGCCCTGATCAGCGACGACGAGATCAAGCACGAGACCGAACTCGTCTGGCTCGAGGACATCACCAACCTTGACTACGTGCGCCAAAGCCTCGACCGCCTGCCCACCCGCAGCGGCAAACCGGCGTACTTCCGCGACGGACGCATGGTCGGCTACGCCATCCTCGGCCCCAAAGCCAAAGCATCCCGCGCCTCCGGCACCTTCCGCCGCCGCGTCTTCTGGCTCCTGCCCCACGACCGCGACACCGCCCCCGACGGCCTCTACGCCACAGGGGCGCCGGCCGAAGCCGTCGATCCCCGAACGGTGACCGCCGGCAGCCGAGGACGGAAGACCGAACGGTCCGAAGGAGGCCCCCCTTCGGCAGCCATGCAGGAGCTGGGGATAACGCTTCCGCTCTGACTGCCGTCAAGTACGGGCGGCCGCTCAGGGCTAACCTCAGTCCAGCGGGCAACGTCGACTTGGGTGTGCACGGACCCGCACGGCCGAGCCGACGTCGAGTGAGGTAAGGCCCGTGCGCATGCCGGTGACCTCTGACAGCAGACGCTATGAGGTCGGACACCCTCGGGCTGCTTACTGCTGCTCCTCCACGTCCGTCACTTCGACGGTTAGATTCGCCGCGCTTGTTGACGTGGATAGGGACGTGGGGTGGTAGGAGACGGAGGTCTGGTTTGTCAGTTCCATGGTCTGGACGATCGATCCGTCCTCCGAGCCGCGCACCTCATAGGTAATCGCGTAAGACTTCCCCGGATCCAGCGGTAGCGCCCCGACGTAGGACACCTTCGGTTCCACAGTGACGTTACATCCGGCGGAACCGAAGCATTGCTTCGAAGTGGTTTTCAGGGTGACGCTAAAGTCTTCGGGCGTGGGAACGACGTTGTACGTTTCCTTGGGCGCATTCGGATCCTCGTGAGTCGCAGCTGCCTCCACCGGTGTGGTGCTTCCCGGAACGGAGTGCGTTGCTGTCTGAGTTTCTCCACCAGAGGGGTGAGAGTCGCCGATGGTGAGCAAAAGGATTAGCGCCACGACGGCGCTCGACGCCACGCCTAGGCCGAACCCCATCAGGAACGGGGCTCGACGCTGGCGCGGGGAAGATGGAGGGGGGATGGTGGGCATCGGAGGGATCGCACCAGTCTGCTCACTCACAGTCGACCTCTTCACCTGCTGGACATGGCGGCATGCGGTTCGTCGCACTTCATGATGCTTCAACTAAGTCGCCCGCGTGCGGCTTTCGGTGACATGGACCACCCCCTACTGCACACGAGATACCCCTCCACGGCTCGCCCACCAGGCAGGTGCACTGGACAGGGCGCCGCCCACCCAGAGCCTGTGCCGATGTGCAGGACGGCAGGGGGCGCTTGATGCTAGCCACGATGGAAGCGCCCCCCTCGCAGCAACAAGGGGGGCGACGGGCCTTCCGGACAGAAAGGCGTATCGGCGCCGAGGCACCTACTGCCTTCCATTGGAGGGGCCCCAGCCCGACGGCGCAAGCAAAACGGGGAACGTTCCGCTGACCGGTACTTTCCGCCAGGGGTGGTGCGCTACGGCGCACGGCGTACGTTGCGCGCCCCTCCTGTCGTCGGGGCGCGCGCCGGTGGAGGCGAATGTTCCCGCTTCTTGATTTCACGCGCCTGGTACTGGACGCGGACTCCATGCTGGTTCCGGCTCGCTCACATGGCGTCAGCAAACGCTGCGGGCCTTCCGGACAGACAGCAGCGAAACAGGCTGAGGACACGCATGAAGCACGGCAAGGTGATCACCGCGGTGGCGGCACTCGTGGTGATCTTCACGTTAAGCGTGGTGATGCTCGTGATGGGGCAGCCGGTTGCGGCGATCACCACCCTCATTCCTTCGATGGCCCTCGGTGTGCAGCACATCGTGCAGGCCACCGCCCCACCCGCCCCCACGCTCCCACCCGTGCTGCACCCCGCTGAGGAGCGAGAGCGGGAGCAGCACGGATGACGACACCTCCCGCCCCTCAGGGCATTCCCCCACGCGGCAAGCCCGGCCGTCGACTCGGCCCCATCCTTCCCGGCACCGGACCCGCGCACAGGGCCTGGCTCCAGCCGCTGCGCGACGCCTTCTACGCCAGCGGAATGACACTCGGGGAACTGCACCAGCGAACGGGATGGCCCAAGTCGAAGCTTTCGGAACTCCTGCGGGCCGCTGGACGCTACCCGCGCTGGTCGTTCACCCGCGACGTCATGACGGGACTGGACTGGTCCGGCATGACGTACAAGGTCGTGCGGCTGCAATGGGTCCAAGCGGCCCGTGAGGCGAACAAGCGCACAGCCTGGATCACCGCATGCCTGGCCCAGAGCGGAGACTCCACCCTGGCCGACTCCGACGCGGTCCCGCTGGACTACTACGCCTTCCGCGAGATGCACCAGGACCACTACACCGCCTACGCCCTGACCTTCCTCCGCGGCCCCGCTACCGCTGATAAGGCTGTGAGGGATGTCTTCACCCTGCTGCTGTTGCTCTGGCCGGACGCCCTTGGCAGCGAACGGCTCGAGCAGTACGCCTGGGAGCTGCTGCGGGAGACGGTCCTGGAAAGGGCACCGAAAGAAAACGGCCGACCCACGCTCGTCGATGCGGCCTTCGACACCCTCGCTTTGAAGACCAGTACAAATCCCATGCACCAGATCACCGAATCTATGACCCTCTTCCGGGCCATCAGCCACCTACCATCCCGGCAGATGGACGTCACCGTCCTCAAGCACCTGCGCGGTCTGACCGATGCCCAGGTAGCCGATGAAATGGGCCTGTCCCTCGCGGCGGTACGCTCCACAGCCCGCCACGCGAGGCGCACCCTCAACGCATTGATCTACTCCCAGCATCACCAAGGAGGGACACCCCGGTGACCTCACCCATCGACGAACTCCTCTCCCGCGCCCGCCTCATCGACCGCCCTTACGTGCCGCTGGACATCACCCACACCAGCAAGCCCTCCGCCTGCCCCCAGGTGTCCACCACCGCCCCGGGTCCAGGAGCTGGTGAAGCTGACCGTCGCGCGGCGGCCGAGGATCTGACCGCGCTCTGTGAGACCGTCGTGAGTGACGACGCGGCCGTTGCCGCTCTGGGAGAGTTCCTCACCGAGCCCTTCGGCGCCCGCGTCCTCGGCTGCATCCTGCAACTAACCGACGCCGAGGACTCCGCCCGCTTTTGGTGGCAGTACGCCGCCGGCGCCGGCGACGCCGCGGCCTCCTACTGCCTCTACCTCCACCACCTCGCCCTCGGCGAGCAGGACCAGGCCACCTGGTGGCACCAGCAAGCCGCCCCCACCCCACCACCGACCTCTGAAGAACACCAGCCGACGCAGTTCGTCGACCCCGAACGCAACATCGCCACCGACGCAAGCCTCCCCACCACCCTTCGCGTACTGAAAGCCCTCAAGATCCACACCGGCCACGCCAAGGATGAAACGCCCACCGTCGAAGCGGTCATCGACTACGTCTCCGCAGCCGTCAGCTACGTCGACGACGATGTCGAGCTGCCCCTGCCCGACCCCGACTTCACTGAACACATCCGCGCCCTGACCACCCACACATCCCACCGGCCGCCCGGCTCGCGGACAACGTCCCCTCTGCCCGCCCGCTCGCCTCGTAAGACGTCCGCGATCGCCACGGCCAGACGGCGCACACTCCGCCACCCCGACCAGTTACACCCCGCCCCCCGGACCAACCTCTGACCGGTCAGGGCTGCCGACGGGGCTGCATGGTGCCAGGGTTAGGTTCACAAGATGGATATCGATATCGAGGGGCTCGCGACGGGAGCTGGTCCGGCGATCCGTGGCATGGTAGAGGACCTGGGCGGTGACCTGGGGGCGTTCAGCGTGACCCGCTGGCGGCTGTGCCGCTCCTGGGTGACTTCGTCAGGTCCGCGTCCGGGGCGGCGCCTGGAGGGCCGTCCCCAACCCTGCCGTACCCAGGGGGTGGGCCCGTCATCGAGGTCCGCGGCGCTGACGGGCAACTGCGCCACGTGGATGTCATGTCTCTGGTGTTCGAGGAACTGCATCCGGTCCCCCAGCGGATTCCGCGCCTGGTCCCACACGCCGTGGGCTTGGCCGGCCACGCGCCGCATGCGTGAACCGGCTACAGGGCGGCCTCAGCCCCAGGTTTCGCGGCTGATGAGGGTGGGGCCGAGGTGGCGGGCGGCTACGAAAATGATGGCTGGTACGGGACCTTCTTCCCTCGCGTGCTTGTAGGTATGGACGATGCAAGTGTGTACCAGATGGACCGGTCCGCCGGGCGCCCAGCAGTCGTTGGTGGACCGGGGCCGGTTCTGTGGGCGGGTGAGGGCGAAGCGGACGAGCATGGTGCGGTGGTCTTCAACCAGGAAGTGGTCGACGATGGCCCGGTTGCCGAAGTCGAGGCGGTCGAAGACGACGGCGACGTCCTCGAGCCTGTACGGCGCCTGCTGCAGGGCTGGCAGCACGTCGAGGACCGCGTCACCGCGGGCGAGCAGCCTGGCGCGCTCGTGTGAGTTTCCCCAGGGCGGCGGGTCAGGGTTCCTGTACTTCTCAGGGACCTCTTCTGAGCACAACAGGGTGCCCACGTAGGGGCCGGTCCCATCGTGCCTGACTGCTGACGCTGCCCCAGTTCAGGCTCGCGTTGACACAGAGTTCGCCTGCCATAAGTGCCCAGGGAGTACGCACTATCCGCTCGCGCGCCAGATCGACGAACCAGACGGCCGAAGCCCTCCAGAAGCAGCAGTAGTCGCGGCTCGGCGGAGTGCGAGGACCGAGCCCCATGTGCAGGCGTTCCTTGCGATCTTTTTGATCATGCTCAGTTGCGGCACCCTGAACACCTACCGTCAAGCGCGGCGCACCCGGCTGGAGGACCCGCGCCTCCAACACGCTCTCCACTATTTTTCCGTGAGCATGTTGTTGGTCTGGGGATACGTCGTCTGCTTCGCCCCGGCCATCGTGGCTGCTGCCCTCGGCTCTCAGGCCCTCGACGGTATCGGTGTCCTCGGGGCAGGCTTCGGCTCCGCGGGTGCCCTCACCACCAGCTATGGCATGACCGGTGCTGCCGTCCATGCGTGGCTGCGGGAACGACGCGACCTCCGTGCGCTGCAACCTCTGTGGGAGTTGGTCGTCGCCGGCGTGGACCGCGATTTGGCCTTCAGCCCCACCAGCGCTTACAGCGGCCGTCTGATGAACGTCCGCTTCATGCTGCACCGCCGCGTCATCGAGATCCTCGACGGCGTCCGCACCGTGCGCCCTTGGATCGCCGAGCAGCCACTGCACACCGTCGCGGAGCTGCGCAGAAGTGGGCGATTCAAGGTCGCAGAGGAAGACCTCGAATCCATTATCACGGCCGTGTTGCTCAAGGACGCCGTCGGCGCCGTCCCGGCCGCTCGTGTCCCTTCCAGGAGAGAACACCGCGGCGGCCGACGAGCGGGCGCGGCTCATCAGCGTGTTCAGAGCGCTCAACCACCCGCTCACCCTGGCTGCTCAGCGGCTGTACTCGGCCGAGCTGCTCCCTGAGCCGACCGCTCCTGCCGGCCGGCCAGGTAGCCTCCGCTGAGGCTCTCTAAGCAATCCGGCCGTGTCCACGAGCCGGGCAACCATCGGTCTCTTGGGGAAAATGGTGCAACGGGCGATAGTTCTCGGCGGTAGCTTCGCGGGCCTTCTGGCGGCTCGCATTCTCAGCGACCACGCCGAAGAGGTCGTGATCGTGGAACCGGAAACGCCGGACGACAGCACACCCACCCGTGGTGCGCCACACCGGGCTCAGTTGCACGCCCTCCTCGCCATGGGACACACCCAACTGGAGCGCTGGCTGCCCGGACTGACCGAGGAACTCGTCGAGGGCGGAGCACTTCTGGGAGCCGGCCCAGCGGTGCGGTTCTACGTCGATGGAGTACTCAAGCCCCCGGTCGCGCGGCTCAGCATGCTCGGCGCGTCGCGTCCCTACCTCGAGGGGCACGTCCGCCGACGCGTCACCGCCCTCCCGCACGTGCGTCTCCACAGCGGCGTGGCCCGCGACCTGGTCCTCAGCGGAGACCGGGTCGCCGGCGTCAAGGTCGGCGTCACGGCTGGCGCGTCCGAGGCGATCACCGCGGACCTTGTCGTTGATGCCATGGGCCGGTCCAGCCGGCTCGGCTCGTGGCTTGAACGCCACGGATGGGGAGCAGCTCCGGTCGACCGCATGCGGGTCGACCTCGGCTACGCCACTGCCACGTTCCGGCGTGGGACGGAACTCCCCGGCACCGTGATCGCCCACTCGACACCCGGGCCGGCCAGCGACTACCAGCCCGCGATCGTCGAGCCAGGAGCGCTGGCGGCGATCGAGGGCGACCGATGGAGCGTCGTGCTGGCCGGTTACGCCCGCCACGCTCCCGGTACCAGCAAGGACGAGTTCCTTACACGTATGCGCCGCTGTGTTTCACCGTTGAGGACGGTCGCGGACTCGTGCTCCATGGACAGTGCGGTCGAGCCCTTCCACTTCCGGGAGAGCCAGCGGCGCACCTACACCGACCTCAACCGGTTCCCCGGCGGTTTGGTCGTGGTCGGTGACGCCCTTGCGTCGGTCAATCCCGTCTACGGGCAGGGGCTGACCGTTGCCGCCCTTCATGCCTCCTGCCTGTCCGCGCATCTGAACTCGGGAGCCGACCCGCATGCCCCCGCCTGGGGGTACTTCCGCCGTTCCGCAGTGATCGTGGACGCGGCATGGCGGCTGTCCACCACGGCCGACCTTGCGCAGCCGCACGTTCTCGGACCGTACCCGCGCGGATACCGGTTCCTGCGGTGGGCGGGGGACAGGATCACGGAGGCCTCCGTCGTGGACCCGGTAGTGAACGAGGTCTACATGAACGTCCTCCACATGCGAGCCCACCCCAAGGCGCTGACACGTCCGCGTCTGCTGTGGCAGACCGCACGCGCCCTGACGGCATCACGGCACGGTGCCGCCCCAGCCGGGGCAGAAGCCGGCTCGAACCGGTCCGTGGCGCGTGGTGAGCGATGACGACCAGCTGGTCACGGACCCTGGAGCGGGCGCGCATCCCGGCCGGACCGCTGCGCCGGGACTACGAGGCGCAACGCCGGACCGTGGCGCGTTTCGCCAGGGCGGAATATGTCGCGGCCCGGCTGTTCCTGCCACCTGAACTGGTACCCGACGTCCTCGCAGCCGTCGCCTTCATGCACGAGACGGATGACCGCATCGACCGCGGGAACCACCAACAGCGTTCGGCAGCGCTGCGGGCCTGGACGAGTGAGGTGCACCAGGTGCTGCGCAGTGGAGAAGCGCACCGCCCGGTGCTGCGAACGCTCCTGCACACGGCCGCACGGCACCCCCAGCTCACCGGGTACGTGCAGACCTTCCTCACCGGTGCCGAGGCCGAGGTCGGCTGGCAGGGCTTCGCGAATGAGTCGCAGCTGCACGAGTACATCGAGGCCTATTCTCTGCCCGCGTTCATGCTCACCGCGTGCCTTCTCGGTCAGGGCGCCCCGAGCCCGGCGTTCCGGGCAGGGTGCCGGGACCTCATCGAAGCGATGCAGCGTCTGGACTGGATGGAGGACTTGGCGGAAGACCTGCCGCTGGGGCGACTGGGCATCGCACGCACCGAGATGACTGCCCACGACGTTACGCCTGCGGATCTGCTTCCCCAGGCGGACAACTCAGTCGCGGTGGGACGACTGCTCGCCGGCCAGGTGGAACGTTCCAGAAGCCTGCTGACCCGGGCGCATGGCCTCGACGCCGAAGTTCTACCCGCTGCCCGCCCGTTTGTCCGAGCGCTGATCGCGGTGCAGTTCTTACGGCTTCGGGCGGTCGAGTCCAAAGGCCCGGCGCTCCGTGAAGGACCTCCGCGGACCCCGGCAGTGGCTGCCTTACGCGTACTGGGGCGCGAGTACCTGCGCAGCCAATCCGCACGGCAACAACTGTTGTCGAGGAGCTGACGGGCGCGGGCTGCCGCGCCGTACCGGCCCGCTGGCCACGGACGACCGCTCCGGTGACGGGTCGACGGGTCCGGGCTCTCGAAAGGTGTTTCACGGCGGCCCGGACCGCGCCCGCCCCGCTCCAAGCAGCACCTGATCGCCGACCGTCATGAAACCCCGCTCGCCGTCACCGGCAGCACATTCCTTGGCGACCTCATCGTGAAACGATCGGTCAGCGCTTGTGGCCGTCATCAGCGTCGTGGGGCTCGGAGCGTGCCAGACCCAAAAGGCCCCGGATCAATGGCACGACGCTTCGCCGTCGGTTGCCCGGCAGGGACGAGATGGTTCGCGCTCCTGCGTCGGATCGGTCTGCTCGCCTACCGGACGAAAGGCACGCGCGTGAGCGGGGTCGGCGGCCAGGCCAGCGAGTTCGTCCGCATCCTCCCTCCAGCCTTCGACGACGACCTCCACCTGCGTACAGGCCCATCCGAGCGGTACATCCGCGGCGTGCGCGGCATCGACCCGGCCGGCCTGCCCCTCATGAACCGTTTGGCCCGCTTAGCCTGCCGCTCCGCACGCCGTCCTGCCAGACGCCCCCGCTCCCGCCGGCCGCGCTCGATCCCCTGTTGCACCCCAATAGGGGCTGGTACTTCTACGGTTTCCCCTACCGGTATTCCTACGCTTCCCCCCTGAGAACCAGCTTTCCGGCGGAAGGGCCGACGCACCCTCCAGCGAGTCGGGCACCGCAAACAGCGGCGCCGACTGAATGCCGTCGGACGCCGCTTCCAGCTCGCCCGCGAACTCAGCGTCCAGGTGCCCTGGCTCGGCCGTGCGAGCGTTGACCGGATCGCCTGGGTCGTCCGCGACGTGGCGGATGCCGGATGGACGGCCACTGACGTCATCGCCGTACTCGGCCTGCAGGACCCGGCCCGCCGCGTCCACCGGCCGTCCGGCTTCCTCGCAGCTCGCCTTCGCGGAGCCCACGCCTTATACAGCACCCCTGAACGCCGCGCTTCTGTCGTCGCCTGGTGGCGGGAATCGCGCCGCGCCGCAGAGGCCCGGCACACCGAATGGAACGGCCCGTGGCAGGCGCCCACCAGCCGCGTCGTCGCAGCGGAGGTCAATGCTGCCATCGCCGCAATGCACCCGCCGCCGGACGACGACATCATGCCGGTCTACGAAGTCGGCCAAGACGGTCTCGTAGCCCTTGAGCAACTCACCCGGGAAGAAATCATCGGCATTCGCGCCGCCGCTGAGAAGGACCCTTTGCTCGTCAAGACCACCATCGCCGTCTGCGGCGAGGTATATGCCCGTCGACTGTTCACCCACCGTCTGGTTGGCCAGGTACGGCGTCTTGACAGGGCTGGAGGCCTTGTCCCGCTGACATGACCGCCACCGGCCACCAGGACCTCCAAGGCCCGCAGGGCGGCACGGCGGCCGGCGGGCTGGTGGCCGGTCAGGCGCTGTCCGAGCTGGGGCACTCGACCCTCGGTAGTTCAGACGGCCGGGGTGGCGGCCGCTCCGGCGCGCGAGCCGGTAGCCTTTGCGTCGGTCAGCGGCTGCGCCACCAGGGTGTCGCGGCGGGAGTCCCGGCCAGCGCAGTGTGTCCTGACCGGCGTTGCCCAGCCCGGCTGGCCGCCGTGAGCCACCGTGTTGTTCGTGACGGCCCCGCAGCCCGGCCCTGGCCCCGCTCCCGGGACCCGGCCGGGGGAGCGGGCGCCGGACTGCGGCGGCCTGCTGCGGGAGATCGCCGCCTATCCGCTGCGGCTGTACGACCTCCTGCGCGGCCGCGACCACATCTGGTGCTGTACGCGGACGGGGCGGTGGACGAGCGGTTCGACACCCCTCGAGGCGGTGGTGCGGGAGGCGTCCGGGGGCCGGGTGGACGCCCTTCGCGGTGCTCGCCGACGGCACGCCGGCTGGCCCGGTACGGCTGCCGGTGTACCGCGACGGCCGGGGCGCGTTCGGACGGCTCTACGGGGCGGCTGGCACAGGCACGACGGCGTTCGTCGTCCGCCCGGACGGCTACCTGGGCGCCCGGCTCTCCCCGCCCACCCCGGAGGGCCCTTGGGCGGGATCCTCAGGCCTGTGTCTGCTTCTGTTCTGGCCGCGGTCGGTCGGATCCGGTCCGCTCAGTTGCGCCCTTTGTGCATGGGGGGGAACGGTAACCATCAGACGGGAGTCGCCGAATTGGGCATGGGAGCGGTCGGGCCGGCGGCTAAATCAGCTTTCCGAGATCAACCCCACATGCCCATGGCGATTTCGTCGAAGAGGGCCGACCATGGGCTGTCGCTGTGCAGAGGTGTCTCATCGTATTCAGCGATACGCTCTTTCATCTGTTCCACTGCTTCGATCCTGGCCTGATAACCGGCATCATCATTGGGTAGGCCCTTGTACCGGTCTTGCCATTCTTTCAGGATCATAAGTGACTGTACTAGCGATGACGCGTCACCGTGCAGGGGTACATAAGAATCCTCGCCCTCGGGAAAGGCGTAGATCTTTCCGTCGCTAGGGTCGATGGCGACCATGGCGTACTGAAATTCGCCCAAGACTTCCCATTCTTCAGCTTCAGGCGGGCATTCCTCCCCTTGCATCTCGAATTCACGTTTCAGGCTGTGAGCGCACAGGGTCCGGGTGTGGCCGTCTAGGTCCAGTTTCGGCGAGAATGTCTCGTTTGAGGGGATCCCAACCCGGGACAGGAAGAGTGCAGTGTCCGCGTGTAGCCGCTGGTGAGCGGAGCTGGGGAAGTAAGTAACCCCGGTCAGCCCGAAAGTGTGCAAGACGTCATCGGGTGTAATGGAAGTCAGCATCTCAACCGCCTCTCGAGTTACGGGTGGCCTTGGGACTTGTGGCGCTTCTGCAAGTCTTCCATGTATTTACGGTGTTCCGCATCTCTCTTGTACAGGCTTTTCTCGGTCTGATCATAGTCGTTGGCGTGGGTGACTTCCAAATTCGGGTTCTTTGACTTGAAATGGAGATCCAGCCATTGATCGCATTTGGGTGACAGCTGACATGGTTCTCGTTCTGTGTACACCTCCTGGAGGCCTGCTTCGCGACCATTCTTGAGTAGCGGATACCCGATTGTTCGCTCGGAGTGCGGACCCTGGCTGTCACCAACGAGAATCATTTCCCGACCGGTGTCCGGATCGACGTAGCGTCCTGCCGCAAAATTCGTTCCGCGGTAGTCGTTCTTGGCGTACCGGGCTATCTCGGTTGCGCGAGAAAGGTCAGTGCTGCCGGGTTGAATCTTGGTGGAGCTGACCTTAGGTCCTTTTCGCTTCTGAGGAACGTTCCAGTCGTGCTTCTCTCTTGGTGCGGGACGCCAGGCAGTTCCATCCTTTTTATCTAGGATGTTCCAGATGCCTGAGTCATCGGATTTGGATAGCTTTTCCGTGTCGCCGCTGGGGAGCAGTACCTGTACGGAGCCGTCGGCGTTGAGAAGGTACATGGGGACGTCGTCGGCATCATGCTTGTCGACCTTGCACTTGTCGATCTTCTCCTTTGCGGCAGTGTCAGTTCCCTTGTGATCTCCCTTGCTCTTGTCGATCTTGCCACCGTGGTCTTCGAGAGTCTTGACCATCTCGTCGGCCTTCTTCTCGACCGCGTCTTCGGCCTTATCCATCGCGGTGGCGAGCTTGTGGAACCGGCTGTCTTTCTTGACGGAAGTCTTGCGCTGCGCGCCGCCCTCCTTGAAGGTCCCCTTCTTCTTGTCGAAGTTGGTGGCGGTCTCCTTGTAGCCGCCCGCAGCCTGTTCGAACTCGTCGAACTCAATGACCAGTCCTTGGGCCATCTCGGAGCTGCCCGACGCCATGACGTCGTAGGTGCCGCCCGTAGTGAACAGCTTCTCGATCTCGGCGAGGACTTTGCCTTCGATTTTGTCGGTGACGATCGTGGTGATCTCGTCAATGGCGTAGTCGATGGCCTCTTGGATGATCAAGCGTGCCGCTCCGATGGCTGCGGCGGACAGCAACCCGCTGAGGCCGGCAGTGAAGAACATGCCGACGACGCCGGCGGTAGCCGTGGCGGCGGTGGCGGTCAGCTTGGTTATGATCGCGATCTTGCAGCCGAGGATGAGGTCGGCACAGGAGTCCAGAGCGCCGGCGAGATCGTCACATCTGTTGGCGAAAGTGGCGAGGTCTCTGGTGGTGAGGGTGCCCCAACGTCGGTCAATGGCCTTGACCGTCTCGCCTTTGCTCTTGCCGCCAACGATGTGGGAGCAGGCTTTGTTTCCTTCCTTGACCGCGTCGCGGATGCCCTCGGCCAGGTTGCGGTAGTCCTTGGCCGAGGCCTTGACTTCATCCTCGTCGATCTGTGGCCAGTCGACACCGACCAGGTCGAGTACCTCCACCAGGTCATCCGGTAGCTGCATGCCCATCGTTACCCCCTTGCTCAACCGCCCAACTCTCCGGGGCGTGGTGATCAACCGTCAAGTTCCGGCAGGGGGGCCCGTGAAACCAGTCCGGCCAGGGGGCTTGGGCCCTCAAGTCTCCGGATACGCGGCGAGGCAGGTGAGGGCCTGGTCCGTCCCGACGAACAGCCGGCTGTCCTCGGCCAGGGCCACCGCGTGGACGGGACGGCCCGGCCGGAACCTGCGCTGAGTACCTGTTTCCCAGTTAATGCAGTCCACTGTGCCGTCGCTCCATGCGACTGCGACCGCAGGTCCTTCTGCTGTTCGTGCGGCGTCGAGGTATACCACGGGGAACGGACGTTGGAGCACAGGTGCGGCCAAGGGGGGATGTCCGGGAGACCAGACACGCACCGTGCCATCAGCTCCGCCGCTGTAAATGACCGGCATGGCCGCTTCACCGTCGCCGGGCAGATGGAGACCGGCTACGGCGGTTACCGGTCCCTGGTGCAGGGACATCGCATCCGACGCCTCTCCGTGCACGCTGACCGTGCCCTTCCCGGTGCCTGTCACCACGAACCCGGTGGCCGGTCCAGGGATGGTGGCAAGAGCGGTCGCCGTGTGCTGTTTCAGCTCTGCAAGGAGGCACTCCACGTCAGTAGGGTGGGCTTCAAGAAGAGCTGCAAGCCCAGACGTTGTGGGCTGCGCGGCCCATGTGGTGTCTGCATCCACGTGGCCACTCTCGTCGAGCAGGAGGAGGGTGCCGTCCGCCATGACAGCTATGGACCGGCATCGTCCGCTGACGGTCGCCGTACGCCCGCGGGCCGTCGCATCACTCATGCTCACCACCCGCACGGTTTTCTGGTGGTCGGCCACCAGGAGGCAACCGGCCAGCGGGCCAGCGCCCGTCGCCAGGGCCATGGCCGGCCCTGGCCAGGGCGGGGTCACATCTCCTCGGACACGACTCCACTCCAGTCGCCATGGTGCACCCTTGGCCAGATCCGCAAGGGCTGGAGCAAGTCTGGGGTCGGCGCGGTCTCCCAGCACAGAGGCGAGCGTCAGGGCGCGTGCCGCCGGCGGCTGCTCTTGGCACAGGGACTGTCCCGCCCGAAGCCACGCCGAGCGCAGACCGCCGTGATCCTGCTCATCCTTCTCGTACACGGCGGTAACCGTCCATGGGTCGGCTGAGCAGATGGCGACCGGGTCGGAGAGATCGACCCGCACACTGTCAGTGGCGGGCATGACAGGAACGGGGGCCGCCGTCATGTGCGCCCGCCATTGCTCGTACCGGGCCTGGTCCCTCCACTGATCGAGATCCAGGTTCATCTCCGCGCAGGGGGTCCGGCTGAGGAGACGGTGAGCAGAGCTGGCGGTGCAAGTCTCCACGATGAGCCGCACGTTGGTTAGCGGGGCCAGGGAGAAAACGAGCTCGATGGCGCTGTCCGCGTGGAAATCCGGCAGGACGATGACGGTGCGGCGGCCATCTGCCCCCAACGCCGCCGCGAGATGCTCCGTAGTGCTGGCTGTCACGCCAAGTTGGTTCGCCAGCGCCCACACAGTGCTCTGCAAGCTGTCGCCAGCCGAGGGCACGACAGCGTGAACAGCACGTTCCGCGGGGGCGTTCTTCTGAGTGCCGTGGTGGACGAGCCAGGCCAGCAGCGCAGACTTTCCACACCCTGCCGAACCGGAAACCAGGCACAGACCAGGTGCATGCGGATCGACGAGCCAGCCAAGGAGGGCCGTAGCGGCAGGTTCCCGGCCGGCAGCCGGGCGCTCCCAGGGCATCATACGCGCCTCGCCTGTTCAGCAGCGTGCCTGATCAACTGCTGCAGCCCCTCTTCACGGGACTCCGCTGTGTCACCGTAATCAAAACTGTGGGTGAACTGCGCCTGCGGAAAGACGGCCCGCATCCAGACCGCGCAGTAGTGCCCCGGCATGAGACACGGCTCCAGTTCGCAATAGACACGCCGGATACGACTTGCCTCCACACCATCAGCGGACAAGCGATGCCAAAGGGCCTCTTCGGGATGCAGACGCCCAGGCCCTGCCGCCTCCGTGACCACATGCCTCTCCCCGGCGGCATCCACATACTCGAACGCTGCCGAGAAGGGAAAGTTCAGCGTGTGCCGAATGTCGTCAAGCACCCGTGGCCACCACGACTCCCGCTGCTCAAAAGCCGCTCCGTCGACACGCCGAAGTTCCGCGTTCAAGTCGCGGAAGACAGCCGCCGCTTCCTGCAACCCCGACGACGCGGCGATGACAGGCTGCGCACGGTCCAGGGCCAGAAGTGAAGCATTGAGCGCGGCGAGATCTGTGTTGACGAACATGTCATCCGCCACGTCTTCCAGTACGACGGCTTGCACAGCGCCGTCAGGACGGACACACATGTGTGCCAGCCCGTCGAAGCCGATACGCAGCCACGATTCCAGGGCGGCGGGCGCACGAGGCCCCGAAGACTGTGCTGCCACAACTCCAAGTCGTACCGGCTCATGCGTAGCAGCAGCCCGCCAGTAAGGCCGGACCCCGCACGGCACTCCGACCTCAGTCAACAGGGCCCTCGCTGCGTCCGGAAGGCGTGCGTCCCAAAGGCTGTTCGCCTTGAACTGCCTCATGCCCTCCTGGCCGAAGTGCTGAAGCAGCTCGTCGGGGCTTTTGGGGGCGGGTGAAGACATGTCTACCTCTCTGCAACAACCGGGCTGTGGCCATGACCTTAGTCCCGACACGTTTAGCAACGGGCCTGGCAGGTGCCTCCACAGGCGGCGGGGACCGGAACTAGCTCCCTCAGAGCCGTTGGCCGCCGCCGAAATGCCCGCAGCATGGGGTGCCACACTGGCCGGTGCGTAGCACCGGCCCGTGCAGTCCGGCGAACCATCTGGGTGGGTGGGCGGATCCTGCTCCTGCTGGCACCAATCGCTTACGCACGTGGTCGGTACGTCGTTCGAGGACGCCAGCCTCATGTTCGCACCCCGTTTCCTGCACGCTTTCGCCGAGGAGCCGATGGCAGAGCGGGAGCGTACATGCCCACCGATCAGAGCCAGCCGCGTCTCGTCGCGTGGAATCCCGCCTGGAAGCGGCTGGCGGCTTCCAGACGTTCCATCAGCGACGACATCATCCGGCGGACGGTACGCAGTGAGACGCCCAGCCTCCGCGCAGCCACTTCGTCGGTCTCACCGGCCGCGATGATCTTCAGGAGCGCGCGCTCGGTAGGGCTGCAGCCGTGGTCGTCTTCCGGCGCCGGCTGCCCGAAGGACGTGGCGGTGACCCACATGTGCTCGAACAAGGCGAGAGCAGTGCCCACGATGCCCGGGCTCTGTGCCTCGAGGGCTCCTTCTCGTGGCTCCTCCGGATTGAGCGGGAGGATTGCAGTCGTGCGGTCAATCACGCCGTCGGCTCGGCCTGGATCCAGGCCTCGGTCTTATTGCCCTCGTCCCGGGAGATGAGTGATCGCGTACGCTGCGCTTTCGCAGCATTCGAGGGGGGACCATGCGCAAGATCCACAAGCTGTTGCTCGCAGTCTTGGCGGTCGTGATCGTCGCGGGGGCGGCGATGTTCGTCATACAGGACCGGAAGGAGGAGGCGGAGCGTGCGGCGGAGCGGGAATCGCTTCGCCTTGCCGCCGAGAGCATCTTTCAGGCCAGGGCCGACAAGAAGGATGCGGAGTGGCGGCGGCACGCCGCCCCTGCGGGACGTGTGTGGAGTGTGGCACGGGCGAAGGTCACTTTGAACCGGGTGGAGATGCAGGGGAAGCGCGCCAAGGTCTGGATCCAGGAAATCACCACGCCCTACACGACCGCCAGCTCCGGCGCCGATCAACGGCCTGACGTCCCGTACGCGGGGCAGTACGTCTATGTCTTCGAACCAGCCAGCGACACCTGGACGCTTGTCAAGGACGTCACAAGGCAGGAGCTCATCGGCGACTGACCAAAGGCTCGAGAACGAGCCCGAAGCGACACGGCTCTGCCCCGGCATCCGGACCCGGTCGAGGACCATGAACGGTGCAGACGTTGCCGCGGGCATCGGTAGGCTACGGCGAAGCCGGAGGATGTCCCGGGAGGGCGGCTGTCACCGAGTGGCTAGCTGTGGGCCTGTTCCTTCGGATTTTTCATTCTGGGCCGGTGCCCTCGCCGCGCACCTCGCCCGCTCCGGCGCCAGCTGACCGCACCACGCTCTTCCGGCCGGGTTGTCCTCTGACATCGGAGCTGGACCGTTTCCCACTGGAGTTCGACCACCTCGTCATGGACGTTGTCGGCGATGCTCGAAGTTTGCAGAGGGCGCCCCGCTGCCAGTCGCCTATTTCCTGCCGACGATCTTCTTGCCGGCGTCGATGCCCTGGCCGACAGCCGGGACGCTGGTGGAGGTCTTGACGCTCTGGGCGTCGATCACACAGGCCGACGGCTCGCCATCCCGTCCCTCCTTCTCCCGCAGCAGCTGCCGGAGCAGGCCGTTGAGCTGGACGAACACACCCTCGTCCGCCCACTTGGCGAAGTAGCCGTAGACCGTGTTCCAGTACGGGAAATCGTGCGGGAGATAGCGCCACTGCACCCCGGTCCGGTCGACATACAAGATCGCGTCGATGATGTCGCGCAGATCGTGCTGGGGTGGCCGGCCGAAGTCCAGGGCCCTGCCCCGGCGCTCGAAACGCCAGGCCGCCAGCACCGGCTCGATCAACTCCCATCGGGCATCGGACAGATCACTCGGATACAGACGTCGCTTCGCCATGCATCCGGAGTACTGCCGCAGACCGAGTGCGCCCAGGCGCGCAACGATGACGACGGAAGCACACAGTTTGAAAGCCGGGCATCTCGGGATGAGACAGGAACGAGCCATCCCTCGCCTCAACGATCACCCCTCCAGCCCATCGATCGCAGCCACACCCACCTCCCCCTTCCGTACCACGATCCCGCCATCCGCGAATCATCAGATAACAACCTGAGGCAGGTGAAAACGACCTCTCAGCAGCGACCAGTTCCTCGTGGTCACCGACACCACCACCCAGTAGCCTCACCCTGAGCGCCACGCCCTGCCTTCCGGCGGGGCGTGGCGCTCCGTTCCGGACTTCGATCACACTTTGAGAGACGTTTCCGGTCACTTCTTCAACGCGGGTGGATTTCCCTCTGCAACTCGTGTTCGCATGTGCGTTCGAAAGGTGTTGGGGCGTGCGCAACTCGCAAACGCAGAGGGAGTTTGAAGAAGTGAAACTCTTACGTACGTCGGCGTGGCAGCATGTTGCTACTGGTGCCGCGCTGGCGCTACTGGCGGGGATGGGCACCGCAGCAGCGGCCCCTACCCCGCCTACACCGGGCCTGGCTGCATCTCCGGCGGCGGTGGCGGCAGCCGGGCCGCAGGACCTGGCCGCCATCGCCGCCGGGGGTGATCGGCCCGTGTCAGGCAAGACACCGTCGGCCGGTCCCAAGTTTGCTAAGTCGGGCACCTATTGGCGGGTCATCACCCCGCAGGTGGTTCTGCGGAACACCGTGACCGACGCGGACGGAGACACCGCCAACCTGACGTTCCAGGTGTACACCACGAACGCGGACGGCACCCCGAAGGCGCAGGTTGACCTCGACGGGTCGGGTCAGCACGGTGTGCTGGTGTCGCCGTATGTGGCCTCGGGTGGCACGGCGAAGGTGACGGTGCCGTACGGCAAGCTGAAGCCCGGTGTGCTGTACAAGTTCCGCACTTCCGCCTTTGACGGCAGTCTGTACGAGACCACTTGGTCTCCCTGGGCGGACTTCCGTATCGACCCGTACACGAAGTTCCCCGCGCCGCAGACGACGTCAACCATCGACCCGCTGGCCCAGGCCGACATCGAGGTCACCCGTACCGACCCGGGTGCCGTTGCTCTCACGGGCCGCAAGGCCCCCGGTGAGCGGTCCTGCTCCACGGTCGATACTCGAGGCCGCAAGCTGTGCATCGAGATCACTCCGCCGTCAAAGCAGAGCGAGGAGCCCGCAGCATCCCCGCGAGCTAGGGCCGCCGGCCCCGTCGACCTGGTGTCGTGGTGCGGAAGCAAGCCGCTCGGCAAGGACTACATGACCCGCAGCGAGGCGTGCCTGAAGAACCTCGGCTCCGCCACGCTGATCTTCCTGGACGCCGACCCGGATCTGCCCGCCCTCGGCCTGGCCACCTTCGACCTGCAACAGCGAATCAAGACGTACCCGAACAAGGGCGCATCGGGTTCGGACTTCGCCGAGTTCGACCAGCAACTCGTGGCGATGCCCCGCAGCATCGACGCCGCTCTTCAAGGCGTCAATCTCACCTGGCTACCCACCAACAACTGCTCCTCCTGCACCACCTCGCAGACGCGATGGACCGACATCAACGGCGCCGCCGCCACCGGCCACTGGAGCTTCTCCGAGGTAGGTCCGCTCAATGCCCGCTACGGCACCGTTCAGACCACCTGGTCCGGTACGGGCAAGGAGATCATCGACCTGGGATGGGCCATCCGGGGCACCGTGGACGCCAGCCTGACCTCCTCGGCGACCGCCGACTTCGGCACCAGCGGAGACACACGCGTTCGTGAACTCGCCCCACGCTGCGACGACATCGTCAAGGGCTCGGCGCCGGGCTGTGTGCTGCCGTACTTCAATCCGAACTGGACGGTCGACACCAACCTGTACCCCGCTGCCGGCGCGTACTACTGGTACATGCAGCAGGTAATGCCCGATCACGCCGGCTCGAAGCGGTGGGACAGTCTGATGCACTACCTAGGACCCGACACGCCGGTGAAGAACAGCACCGGCGGAACCTGGACCTCGGACAACAGCCGCACCCGCGTCTGCGACAACTCCTGGAGTGTCCACCCGTCCGACGCGTCAGTGGGATCGGTCGACTGCGACGAATTCGCCATGGCCTCGACACACGAGTCCGGCGGCTACCCGAAGAGCGTGAACCTGGTGACATCGGGCAGCAAGTGCGCCCAGCTGTACACCGACAAGATGGGCGACGGTTCGGCGAACTTCGGCATCCTCGCTGACACCCGCACGGCCACGAACGGGCCGAGCGGTACGGAACGGTGCGGGCGTGCGGCAATCCCCAGCGTTCAGAACCAGCGGGCGTTCACCGGGTTCCCGGCTCCGTCGTGGCGGATGCTGGACGGCGACGGGTTCTTCGTAACCCTTCCGGGATACGAGCACTGCACCTCGACCGCGACGACCTGCACGTGGCGCAAGATCGGCTGACGTAGCCGGAGCGCCAGCAGGCGAAGCACCAAGGGGGCCAGCCCAAACGGCTGGCCCCCTCCTCGGGTGCGGTCAGTCGCTCAGGGGCTGCCACTGGTCTTCCTGCGCGGGGTCGATCCTGCTCCCCCATACCAGCGCCCCACCGACCCGGCCGGGCTTGTCCCGCGTGGCCAGGGCCGGCGCTTCGAGCATGTCGGCGATGTCTTCCAGGTAGGTGACCAGCGTGTCGAGCTCCTCGCCGGGGCCTTCGTTGTAGCGGGACCAGCGGCCCAGGTAACCGGTCGCGGCGTCCAGATACAGGCCCGAGGTGCTGTCAGCCGAACCCAAGGCGACAACCGGAATCCAGGTCGGCTTCCACACAGTGATCCGGTCATATTCGGGACGGCGGGCGTTGAGCGTGTCCTGGTGGGCCTGGGAGTCCATCTGCTGCCGGTAGAAGGCAGCTACGGCGTCCAGGGTCATCAGGGCCTGATTGCCGGGCAGACAGCCCGCGCCGTTCACCCCGTCGTCACCAGCGTTCAGCAACCACAGGGCGCCCAGGTCTGCGGGTATCTCGATGTTGAGGTCCCGTTCCAGGGCGGCGATGGCGGCGGAGCTGGCGCCACCGCGGAGCGCGGCGTAAGAGTCGGGAGCGTTGCGCTGAAGCCAGCCGGTCACGCGCTGCCAGGCGTCGGCAATCTCCCGTACGGTGACCGCAGCAGTGGCAGCAGTGGCAGCAGTGGCAGCAGTGGCAGCAGTGGCAGCACTGGCAGGATCGGCAGACAGCTCCTGCTCCTGGGCATTCTCGGCCGGCTCGGCCGGTTGGGCGGAGGGGGCTAAGTTCACATACCGGATCTCGATCCGGTCAGGCTCACGGATGTAGCCGATGGCCAGGGCAGGGCAGTCCTCGAACAAGTCGCCGTCGATTGTCACGGTGAGGATGCCCGGCAGACTGGAGGGTCGGCCCATGTCCGGGTCGTCGGCCAGTTGGCCGCCCAGAACCTTCAGGGCGTAGGGGACGCCGTCCCCGAATTGGCTGGCGGCGTCGCGTACGTGAGGGGGGATTTCGACGTTCACAGCCTGGTCCTCCTTGCTGGTCGGCTGGCGGGCGGTGCCCTCACACACTAGGACGCCGCTTACGGGCAGGGGGTGAAAACGTCCTGTCATACAGCGCCCTTGTCACCGGATGTGCGCGTGGCCGTCGAACTCGTGTCCCGGTGTGCTGCCGAGGCCTGGCAGGCTAAACCTCGTAGCCGCCGTCCCGGCACGCCCGCCGCCATGACCTCATCCGCTTCGCTACGGTCTTGGTCGCGCCGCCCCAAGCCGTACGGCGACGTCCTGGTATTGATCGGAGGCCATGGCACCGGCGAGCGGCAGCGGCGAACATCTCGCCTCTCTCCCCAGCGAGGCCAGTCCTTCCCCTCGTTCATCGTGCCGGTTTCAAAACCGATCGGGCGTGTGCAGCGCTGCCGCTGGTTTCCAGGAGCCACGCACCGCGCCGGTGTTCCGGTAGGACACGGCCTCGGGCGGGGGGAGGGGCGTACGGGGCCTCCGGCTCGGACGTGGGCCCGTTCGTGGTCTCTCCGGCCGGTTGGCGGCGGGGTGGCTCAGGAGTAGGTCATCGGGCAGCCGTGCCGCAGGGAGTACTGTGCGGCGCGCAGGTAGAGCGCCACGTAGAAGGCCGCGTCCCGGTCCTCGGCCCACGGTCCTGGCCGCACCTGGGCGGTCTGCTTCGCACCGCCCTGGAGGAACCACAGGCTCAGTGCGAGGTTCTCGCCCCCCGGTATCGCGTCCAGGGGCAGTCCGACGGCGCCGGCCAGCCGCTCGGCCAGGGCGAGCACCCGCGGGCCCCGGCGACCGCTGTCTCCTCGCCGGTGTACGCGGTGCCGACGGGGAGCACGATCTTCTCCTCCAGCGCGAACGGAACCAGCACGCTCCAGTCGAGGAGGGCCGACAGCTCCGCGTCGGTCAGCCGCGTCCTGCACAGCGCCACGAAGCCGTCCATGGACGGGCTGACCTTTTCCTCGAACCAGCCCGGCTCCTCCCGTGCGGCCTGCCGCGGCTCATAAGGGGGAAGCCCCCGCCGCTCCAGCTCGGTGTTCAGCGCGGTGGCGACGTCTCCGTACCCGTCCTCCCCCGGCCGTGACCAGTCCTGCGCGGCGACACTCACCAGATAGATGCCCATGATCGCAACGTATCGGCCGCCACCGACAACGTCGGGAGTGCCCGGCATCGGCTCCGGCAGCGTCCACGTCACACCGGATGCCCTCCACGGATGCCCGCCTTACTTCCAACGACCAGCCCCGGGCCGACTGACCGGCGGCCACGCGACAGGCGAACGTCAGGGGCGATGACCCTGCGCTCGGACCGCAGCGGCCGCCACACCCCGCTCCAACGCGGCGGCCCGGCCGCCGCCGGCCCGCGGTGTCGCCGGCGCCGTGACACCGAGCGCGCCCAGCCGCTCCCGCTGCGCCTCGCTCAGCTCCGCCCACGTCTCGCGCTGCCGTTCGAGCCACCGCCCGACGTCCGCCCCGTGCCCGGTCACCGGGACGACCGGGCCGCGCCCCTCGGTGGCGGGGCTGTGCCGGTGGCCGGCCACTCGTCTGACGGTTCGCGATAGGTACACCATTTAGTACGCCTTACGCCCATTTGGCCCCTGACGGAGCATGGCGGAGCACACTGGATCCATGGACATGACCGAGGCCTTTGCCACCACGGTGGCGGGGGTGGTACCGGTCATCTGGCTCGTAGGTGCCGTCGAGCTGCACCAGATGACCAAGCGTGAAGCGGAAACGGTAGAAGAGATTGAGCGGATGTTCGCAACTGAGCACCAGCTCATCGAAGAGGCTCGCGAGGACGTCTCGCTTGACGAGCTGACGGAAATCGCTGATCGGTTCGTGGGAACCCAGGTGGCCGCGCATGACAGGTTCCGCAGCAGTGGTTGGACCGAGAATGCCTCCTGGGCGTGCTGGTCAACGCTGACAGCCTTCATGGTTCTTGCTGAGGGGTGTGCCCTCTGGTGGTTGGGCGGCGGTGGGCGGGCCGGAAGCGAGGGAGTGGCGTGGTTCTGCTTCGTCGTGCTGATGATCGGCTTCATGACCGTCACGCTGACTCCGTTGATCTCGGGCTACCGGCGCGTGCGCCGGGCCAGGGAGCGGTGGGAGGGACACATTGACGTCATCGCCAGCTTCAGCGTCAGGCAGGTCGAGCGCCTCCGGCGTGAGGTTGGGCAGGCTGACCCGGGACGCGACTGAAGCTGCAAGCTGCGGCGTCCGCTGGATGAACGGGCGGCACTCCTTCCTGGGCTTCGGTGCAGGGGTGGACTGGCTCTTCTCAGCGGAACGAGCGGCCTGGCTCCGCTCGTTCCGGTCGCGCAGCTCGTTCAGGGACATGCTCATCTTCAGTGCCATGACGGCGCTCTGTCTCGGGGTTGGAATGGGGCCGGGGCGGTCGGCTTGCTTGACGGTGGGCGGCCGCCCCGGGGCTTCAGCGGGGCCGGGCCCCTGTGGGTGGCGTGCCTTGGAGGCGTCGTGGGCGACGGTCCCGGCCTGGCCGATGACCTCTACGCGCCGCCCCTATTGTCATCTGCGCTGCGCAAGGTTCGGGGCCAGTGATGGTTGGTATGCGGTGGCGCTTGGCCGCGCCGCCTACCGCCTGGGGCATGGCAACGGCAGGTGGGTGGCTGCGGGGCGAAGTTCACCGACGAACGGCGATGCTGGGGTCCCATCTTGGACCACCCTGGAACGGACTGGGGCACGCCCGTGTTGACGCGTACATATGGCGTGCGGATGGCGTACCTGGCGTGGGCCGACTGTCTGGGAAGGGGCGCCGGAGTGCTGTCCCTGCGGGTAGTGGGCTGCCCCGCTGCCTTACCAGAAATGGTTCTGGGGGGTAGGGAGGGTGGGGGTGCCGTCCGGTTCAATGCCGTGCGGCCATAGCCGTGCCCATAGAGGTTCGACGCAGTAGTGGGGGGAGACGGCGTCTCCCCGGTCGAGTGCTTCGCGGGCGGTTCGGGCTGCTCCGTCGATGTCGTGGGCTTCGTACTGGAAGCGGGCGATGTTGGTAAGAGCTTCGGGGTGCCCGTATCTAGACGCGGCTTCCCAGAGGTCTTGGGCTTGCTCTCTGTTGCCCGCTGCTTCGCGGCGCACTGCCAGGTCGGCAAGTGTGCTGGTCAGCCCGTACTCGGCGGCGGCTCGCGCGTAGTGCTCTGCCTGGTCGAGCAGGGCTGCCTCTTCTCGCATCATCGCCAGGTGGCTCAGGCAGGTGGGGGCTCCGTTGGCTGCGGCGTGGTGAGCGAGGTCGGATGCCTCGATGGTCAGTCCGGCCTCTTCGTGCCGCAGCGCGATCTCGGCGAGCGCGTCCGGCTGGCAGCATTCGGCGGCCTGCAGGGCCAGGGCCGCAGCTTCCTCGTAGTCGGAGGCTTCGGCAGCGGTGAAGGCGAGGTCGGTCAGGGCCCGGCAGGTCAGGTGCTCGGCTGGCCAATTGGCGTCCTTGTCGAGCCAGTCGTCCTCGGGGGACTGCATGTCCGAGCCGATGGCGGGATCGGTCCAGGGCATTTGCCGGGCGCGCTCTGCCAGAAGACCGGCGTAGCGCAGCCGCCATCGGGCTGAGGCTGCTGACGCTAGCGCGCTGACATCGGTACGTCGTGGCAGATGCTGCAGGGCCGCCTCCCAGAATGAGGCCGGCGGGCACAGGTGGCTTCGTGTCCGCCGGCCGTGCTGCTCCATGTAGTCAGCCAGCCGGAAGCAGCAGTCGCCGCGCCAGCCTGTGGTGTGGCGTGTCCGATGCAGCAGTGCTGCGTCGCCGTGGACGGGACGCCTGGTGTAGGTGAGGGCGTGTTCGAACCAGCCGTCGTCCAGAGACTGGAACACTGAATGGGGCATGTAGCCGGTGGCCGCCTCCTCCAGGAACGTTGCTGGAAGGTCAGACCCGCAGCCCAGGCGACGCGCGTCCATGGCGGCGTCGAGGACCGCCCGGGCACCCGGTCCGGCATGCCTGTGCCGGTCCAGCAAGGCTGGGACACCGGCCAAGAACTGGGTGATGCGGCGGTCAGATGCCCCTGCCAGAGCCTGTGCAAGGCGCTCGTCCGACTCCGCAGCGTTGCGCAGGGCGACGAGGTCGTGTGTGGTGAAAGCGCCCGGCACGTGAACCTGTCGGCCCGTCAGCAGGTGTCGGCTCTGGGCGTGCGGATCGTACTCCGGCCTGGTCGGCAGGGAAGTCAGCTGATCCCAGTGCACGGGCCAGAGAGTGCCCACCACCAGGATCGGAGCGCGCTCGCTGTCGGTCAGCAGAGTCCGCAGGGCCGCGGCGATCCGGTCTCCGACCTGGGGAGGGGCCAGATAGTGCTGCGCTTCGTTCAGCCACACCACAGTTTTTGGCCCGATGGAGGCTAGGCCGGCCAGGGCTGCCTCGGCTCGGGTGGGGTCGAACGGGTGCCACAGCCGCCAGTCCTCGGCCGCCAGTGGCTGGACGGCCTCCCAGCACGCACGGGTCTTGCCGGTGGAGGACTCGCCCACCAGCACGCACAGCTGGCTCCTGCCGCCTCGCGCAGCATCTACGACCCGCCGCAGATGGGCGTCGTGCTCGCGCGGTACGTAGGCGGGCAACTCATCGTCCCCGGCGGCGACACGGATGGCGTGGTGCACTTCCAGGTCGAGCGGGTGGCACTCGCTGATGAGACGAGCGGCTGGTGCTTCCTGGCTCGTGCTGCTGCCCGGCTGCGGAGAGGGGAGGACGTAGACGTGCGCGACGGCGTTGTGGTCACCGCTGATGACCGCGCCGATGTCTCCGCCTGCGGCTACCGACTCCTTGCTCGCCTGCACCCGGCCACCCGGCGCGGGGGGTTTGCCTCCACCGCCGTCCTGTGTCCCGTGGTCCCGGCGGTCCCACATGGGAGTCATGTGCGGTTACCATCCCCGGTGATGACCTCACCGATGTCTCCCGCGGCGGCAGCGCTGCCCGCTCCCGAGGCGCGCACGCCGCCGCTCACGGGCGGACTGCGGAGCGGCGTTGCCGGGGATGACACCGCTTCGTTGCGATGGCCGGTGATGACGCGCCCCACGTGTCCGCCCGACGCCACGGCACCGTCGCGCGCCTCGACTGAGAGGCGTCCAGAGCCGGCGAGCGCCCACACCGAGACAGTGAGGCCCACGAGCCCGGCGACCGCCCCCATCACGCTCCCAAGCCGATCCGCAGCTGCGAGGTCCATGAAGACGGCGACCGCCACCAGACATGCGGCCGCTGTCCCGCAGACGGTTGCGCACCCAATGAGTGCGTACGTCTTCCACTGCTGCATAGGTTCATCAAACCGCCGTCGAGAGCCGATGTCCGCGAAACATCCAATTCCAACGAGTCTTAGTTCGCTTGGAGTTGACGCAGGATGCTGGGGGGCCGCTCACAGACGGCGCCAGGCCGTGCTCGCGCTGCACCTGCAAGCGAAAGCCTTTACGGGTGGTTCTGGATGTCGCGTGTGCAGCGTGCGCGCGGTCCATGCCGGGGCCGGGCTGGGCCCAGGAGCCAGTGGGGCTGAGGCACCGTGCAGCGGTGTCCGACTTCTGTGTGTCGGCCTTGTGCAGGACAAGCCGAGGCCCCTAGGTTCTGTCGTCAAGTGTCACGCCCACATCAGAAGTGAAGCGAGGGTGACGGCGGCTTCGTAGGACTAGGCGTTCTTGTCGTACCGGGTGGCGATGCCGCGCCATTTGCTTGAGACGGTTGAAGCAGCGTTCCACGACGTTGCGGTGCTTGTAGATTGCGCGGTCGAAGGCCGTTGGGCCGCCGCCGCCGCTGCCTCGCCGGGCCCGGTTGCGGACCTGGTCGGCCCGTTCGGGAATCGTGTGCGGGATGCCCCGACGGCGGAGCCAGGTGCGGATCGCCCTCGAGCTGTAGCCCTTGTCGCCCAGGACGGGGGCGGGCCGGGGTGCGGGGGCGTCCGGGTCCGATCCGGGGCGCCCGGATCGCTTCCACCACGGTGGCGAACCGGGTGCAGTCGTTGGTGCTCCCGTCGTCGCGCCCCTGGATCCTGGTTGCGTCCAGCGTTGAGCGGCTTGTCGAGACGGTCGGGGAGGAGATCACCGAGTGCCTCCTCGCCATCGCTGAGCAGGCTGCATTGCCGCCCAGGCACCGGCCGAGCCTGCGCTGGTAGCCAAGCCCGCGGCGGTGTCGGCGCCTGAGCAGCCGCAACCGGCCGACTCGGCTGCGTAGGTCAGCCACGCGGCAGTGCGGGGAACCGGTCGTAGGCCGGATCGCCGGGGGACAGGATGGACTCGATCCGCTGGGGAGGGATTGGCGATCTGTAGAGGACGTCGGCGTCGGCCGGCTCGTGGCCCAGGGCCTTGCCGACGAAGACGTGGACGACGGAGGGGAAGACGCTGTGCCCCTCCTGGACGGGGGCAGCAAGATCCAGCAGGGCGGTGACGACCGAGGGGGCTCCCAGGCTGCGGAGCTTCTCAGCGAGAGCGGGGGAGCCCTCGCAGTGCTGCCAGTAGATGGCCTCGCCGCCCCAGTAGGTCAGCAGCCGGTGGATCCCGCCGACGTCATGGGCCTGGGGCGCGGCCGACAGGGTCAGGCACACCTGGCCCTCACGCCTGTCCCACCCGCGCTGTCCGGGGACCGCCTCGTTCACCGTCCGCAGCCTCTCATGCTCCGCCGCTGTCAGGTGCCCGAGCGCGAGAGCCTGTTCCAAGCGGTCGTTGACGAGGTGGGCGTCGAGCAGCCGCAGGCCTTGGGCGCGGATCGCGTCCTTCTCGTGGTCCAGCAGTCGGGTGTGGTGGCGGGCCCGGATGAGGTGCCCTTCGAGCTCGGCGAGGACAGCGTTCTCGTACGACAGGAGGTCGAGGTCCTGGTAGTACTGCGGGGGGTGGCCTGAGCGGCGGGCATCGTCGGCGAGCCAGCCGACAAGGTTGGCGAGCGGATCGGGCCAGGTGGCAGGGACGTCCACGTCGATGATCGGCAGGTCGGCCGGTTCCATGGTCATGTCCGCCAGTGTGCAGCCGCCCAGAGCGCGGCGTCCTGCGTTTTCGGGCCCGGTCCCCGCACCTTCTCGGCTCCAGGCGCCGTCACGGTCTCCGGCCGAGCTCAATGTGGGAAAACTGCTGCCCGTGGGCACAGCGGCCAACTACTTTCGGGCCGTATGAACGAGACTCTCCCCCTGCGTGAAGCCGTGCTGTCGTGGCTCGAGCACGCCCGCGACCTGCCGCCGACACCCCAGGCCATCACCGATGTCGCGCTGGCGGCCCTGCCGCAGTGGGAATCTTTGGAAGACGCGGTTGCTGCTGCGGTGCCCAGGGACGAGCACCCCGACCTCTACGGCAAGGTAGACGGGGACCGGATCCCGAGCTTTTCCGCCCTGTTGGGCGAGTCGGGCCTGGGCGAGGCGACACGCCTGCTCGCCCAGGGCGCGGATGTGCCCCTTGCCGAGGTTGCCGACAGCTTCGTCGCCTTCTGCACCGGACCGGCGCCGGTTCCCGAGCGATGGCTGCTCCTCAACGCCGACCTCCCCCGCGGGACGCGGATCCCATTGGGCCAGTACACCCTGCAGACCTTCACCCTGGACGAGCTGCGCCGAGCGGTCCCGATGCCGGCGATCCATGGCCTGCTGCCCCGCAGCCTCGACCTCGATCTAATCGCCGAAGCGCCGTTCCTCCATATCCCCGATCCCGGCCGCAAGGTCACCCGCCGGCCGACCTGGTTCGACTTCACTGGTCCGCGCGCGGAAGCCCAGCACTGGCGGGCCCTTCTGCCCCTGATGCTGTGGGACAGCGAACTCCTGCGCGTGGACTCGACCTTCACCGTCGCGCGCGGACGCCGCTTCGACCTGAACCCCCAGGAAGTACCGACCACCATCAAGATCTACGACGGCTCACACGGAAGAGAGCAGGAGTTCGAGGTCCGCGACACCGGCGACTTCTACGTCCCGGCCACAGACCTTCCGGCCATGAGGGCCTTCTGCACCGCGATCTCAGCAAAGATCGACGCGGTCATGGCCGGCGCGTCACATCAGCGGCGCATCCTCAACCGTCGCGCCCGGCGCCTCGAACGCGCCGCCCGCCACCTCCTGACCGCCTACCAGCGCACCTACAACGACTACACCGTCTGGGAGGTAGAGGCCGACGAACTGCACCTCGACTACGTCATCGCCCTGGAAGCCCTCCTGATCAGCCCCAACGACGAACGCCAAGGCATCGCCAACAACATCCGCTCTCGCGCGTCCGCGCTGTTCCTCACCCCCGAACCCCAGAAACAGGTCGGGGACATCGTCCAGCGCGCCTACTCGGCCCGATCCACGTACGTACATGGCGACGTAATCAAAAACCAGACAGAACGGGAGAAGATGGAAGAGCTGCGAACTCTCAGACTCCTGACCCGGCAGATCATCCTGCGCTGGCTCGTCCTGACACCCTCCGACACCGACGACCTCGCGCCCCTGCTCGACGACGCCGCGCAGTGCACAAGCTGCAGAGACCGCATCGACCAGCCCCTGCGGGACTTCTTCACCACCACCCCGCCCAGCAGCCTGCCCGCCGACATCAACGCCACCTAACCCCCGGCGGGGGAGTTCCGCAGCCTGCCCGCGCCGTACCCCAGACGTCCGGGCGGTACAGCCTGCCGCCGGAGTCCAAGCCGCGCCGGTACTCGGTCCGAGGGGCGGCCTTGAAGGGATTCTGTGCCAGCCGCGCCTGCTGCTCGGGCAGCAGCCGTACCCGGGGGGCCAGCTTCTCCGCTGCTGGGACCACCGGCCGCAGTGGCTGTCCATCAGCACGCCTGGCGCGATGTCGGCGCTATGCCTTGCCGGCGGCTTTGAAGCGGAAGCCGAAGAGGCCGCCCTCTTCGTCATCGGTGAGGCGGGGACTACGGATGTGGGGCTCGGGGTTGAATCCGCGCTGGGCAGCGGTGCTGAGGGTGTCGGTGTTGAGGGTGACGATGTACTGCATGTGCTCTTCCTCCGTCACTTCGGCTGCTAGCGCGAGGGCTCGTGCGACCTGGCGTTCGTCGACGCCGTCGTAGAGGTGGCTGTCGTGGATGAGGAAGTCGGGGCCGCGCTCGTGGCGGTGTGCGATGACGGCCAGGGTGAGGTCGAAGCAGAAGATGACCATGTTGTTGATGCCACGGCTGTCGTCGGCGTCGATCCGGGGCGTGATGCTGAGGCTGGTCCGGCCGGCCTCGATGGCGAGATAGGCTTCGCGGCCCTCGCCGTACAGACGCTGGGCGTACCGGGAGAACAGCAGGATCGCTTCGTCTGTCTGCTGCCGACGCTCTCGGAGGTCGAGGTCGACGGCCTGCTGCAGTTCAACGCTCTTGGCGGTGATCTGGCGGGCGCTGGCTTCGAGGGCTTGCGCTGCGTCGAAGCGGTGGCGAAGAGCACCGAGAGCGGCCTCCTCCCGACCCAGGGCTGTCTGCAGGGCGGTCAGCGCTTCCAGCGCTCCACCGTCCGCCAGCTCGCGCAGGAGGCGGGCTTGGTCCTCGCCTAGGTCGGCACGTTCCTGACGCCGGGCGGCCAGGCGAGCGGTGAGTTCCTGGATCTCCTCCTCCAGGAACCTGCGCCGGTTGCGTACGACGGAGTGGTGGAATGCCTTGACGTCGTCGAAGCGACGCCGGACCTGGTCGTTGAGGATGACTCCGAGCTCGCGGTAGGCCGGCTCGAGGTAAGACACCTCAACGTCGGTCGTCTCGGTGACCGCGCTCTGGAGTTCTTCGAGGTTGTGCTGGTCGATCACGTCTTCTTGGGCGAGCTGCTTGATCCGGCGGCTCACCTGGTCAGCCCGCTCCTTGAGCCGCTCGTACTCGGGGACAACCTGGAAGGCGGCAACCTGAGCCCGCAGGCGTTCGACCTGTGCCTCGGCGAGAGTGATCTGGCCCCTGAGATCGGCCGTGGACCCGACGATCCGTCCCCATACGGGATCGTTGACAGCCTTCCTCAGCTGATCTCTGGTCGCCTTGCGGGCATTGAGCTCGCGGTATCCGTTGACCAGCTGCCAGTCCAGCCCTAGGAGGTAGGCAAGGTTCGACGAGGCTTCCGCGGCGGCCTGCCGGGAGAACGTCCGGGTCGGCTCGTTGAAGCCGTGAGCGGAGACGCGACGGATGAGGAACGACAGGAGCGTGCGACCGCTCACTCCGGGATGGTCTCCTTCCAGCCCGAAGAGGTCCCGCTCGATAACGCGATTCCACTGCTCCATGGACAGCTCGACATCCTGGCTGTCCGTGAAAAGCGTGTCGGCGGGCACGCCGGATACATCCTGGCTCAGCCGCACGACCTTGGGGTTGTCTCCGCGTCGTCGTACCTCGATCGGATCGTCCTGCCACGGCCAGTCCATAGCGAGGCTGAAGGTGATGTGGCGCAGTGCCTTGTTCGTAGCCAGCGACCCAGCGGATTTGGCTCCCAGGAGGAAGTGGATCAGCTCGATCACGCTCGACTTGCCAGCGCTGTTACGGCTGTCGGTCTCAGCCGACGACGAGGTGGTGTCCGCGACCAGCAGATTCAGTCCCGGCGAGAACTCCACCGTCTTGAACCGCGCGTCGTCAGCGCTCAGACGGCGCAGCATCCGTACTCCTTGTGACGAGAACGTCCTGGACCAGCTCCACCGCACCCATGGCGAAGAGAATGTCCAGGGCCAGAACGAACCACTCGAACGATACCGGCGAGGTATGGGCCTGATCAGCGCGCCAGCTCTTCAGCCGCGCCCACGTCTGGCTGACGGTCCGCGGTTCATCGAGCTGGAGGAGAACCTGCGCACCGACGGCGAGTAGGCAGCGGTCAGGAGCGATTCCCTTCGTCGGAGTGATCATGCGGTCAGTCCGATGCCCGGTTGCCAGCCGGCGGGCGGCGTCTCGAAGATGTCACATCGTTCGAAGAAGTGTGCCAGGACAACAAGGGCAGCGCGCAGCACCTTCGGTCGCGGCTGGGCGTTCCCCAGGAAGTACATCTTGAGCTGCCAAAGAACGTCGTCGGCATCGCTGTAGTCGCGACGCACCTGCTGGTAGTACAGGCGGAAGCCCTCCGCGACCTCATCGTGCTCCAGTTCACTCCGGGTGCCGGCATAGAACGCGTCTACCAGGTAGCTCTGGCGCATACCCCGCAGGAGGTCCTCCCGATCCGCTCCTTCGATCCGGTTGAAGTCCAGCTTCTCGACCGGCACGTCAGGCAGAGACATCAAGGGGTTGGACTCGGCGCGGATGTCCTGCAGCTGCTTCAGCAACGGTGCCAGGTCCTCCATCCCGATGCCGAAAGTCCTGTCCTTGATGGGAATCTCGCAGCGGAGGACGTCCTCGGCCGCCATCTGATCAAGCTGCATGCACTCATGCCACAGCCGCCGGGTGCCCATCTGCTCGAACCGCAGCGAAGGCATGTTGTCCCGCGCGCTTGCCAGCAGAGATGTCACTTCCGGATGCACACCCCGCCTGTCGTTGTGCACGAAGACAAAGGTGTCGAATTCGCCGTTTCGCTTGGCGACCGCCCCTGAGAGGTCCCCGTCAAACTTCTTGCGGATCTTGTCCGGCTTCACGGTCTGCGGTGCGTAGCAGGCGTACAGCTTTCGCGAATGCAGGCTCAGGCCATCGGCCGACCTGTCACCCAGACTGCCAGCCGTGCGTACGTCGAGGAAGTCTGGATAGCGCAAACACATCAGCCGATGGAAGAAGTCCTCGAACTCGTTCTCGTAGAGCTCCGCCATCAACTCGAGGAACTTGACGTGTGCATACATCCGCTGCTCAAACAGCATGAACCCCCCTTGCGCACAGCTGCCAGCGTAGCTGTGTGTGACTGCACCCAACACCCTTTGATCAGATCCTGTGGCTGCTCACGCCCAATCCGTGCCCTCCTTCCCAAGCAGCGGGCGAATTGCGGGCTCCAGCCCCGGTCCTCGTCTGACAGGACTTTCTCGTGCTGCTGCGGTGAGCGAGGAGTTCGCCGGACGGTGGGGCACGGGTGTGAGCCCCGCCCGCGTCTCCTCCCGGGCGGAGCGGGGGTCTCGTGAGGCAGGGGAGTGGTCAGAGGTTGTCCACGTAGCTCTCTCGCTCGGAGGGCGGCCCGAACCTGTCGATGGACCAGCAGGTGTAGTTCCCGCCCTCGTACAGCGCCTCGTCGCACTCCTCGGGGTGCTCCCGCGCCCGCCGCTTCGCCGGGGCCGCCAGCGTCGGCGCGGGCTGCGGGGCAGGCGGCTCGGTGGCGGCCTCGTGCTGGGCTTCGATGTTCAGGCCGGGGGTGGGTGTGGTTTGGCGGTAGGAACGCCCTTTGTGCGCGTTTGGTACGCTTCACGCCCACCGCGCCCCCAGTTTTCGCAGCGCCTCGAGCTGCTCCACCGTGAGCTTCTCCCGCCTAGCGCGCATCGGTTCCGTTTCGCCGTCGACGTCGGTCTCGACGACCGCGCCGCGCGGGACCGGCCGGTCACCCTCCTTCTCCACCCACTGCGTGAGGGCCGCGAGGCCTCGCTG
>NZ_JBVKAH010000011.1:0-228108 GCF_055598725.1 Streptomyces sp. NPDC039423 | reverse complement strand
ACTGCAGGGGGGACCCTGTGGGAGAGTAGGACGCCGCCGAACAATCATTGTGGGAAAGCCCCGCACCTTCTGGTGCGGGGCTTTTCTGCGTTCACCGGTCGATGTCTCGGTGTCGGTGCCGGTGACGGTGGGGAAGTGAGGGGTGGTCAGCCGGCGGCCGGGGCGGGCTACTTGGGGTCCTGATGGCACGTCATCGCCGGTTGGGCATTTCCGCTCGTTCGATGTATGCTCTATTCCGTTGCCGAGGGGAAAACCCCGGAGCGACAAGCCGGCCCCTATAGCTCAGTCGGCAGAGCGTCTCCATGGTAAGGAGAAGGTCAACGGTTCGATTCCGTTTGGGGGCTCCATCCAAGAAGAAGGCCCCCGCCCTAGTGGCGGGGGCCTTCTTCGTTTTCCGTCAGTCCTGGTGGGGCTCCGGGACACGCATCGCCAGGATGGCCATGTCGTCCGACGGGGGGTCCGCCGCGAAGCGCTCGACCGCGCGCATCACGCGGGCGGTGACGGCGCCTGCCGTCAGGCCCGTACACGTGGTGAGAACGTCGGCGAGGCCGTCGTCGCCCAGCATGCGGCTGCCCTCACGGCGCTCGGTGACGCCGTCGGTGACGCAAAGGAGGACGTCGCCCGGGTCGAGGGTGACGGACTGCTCGTAGAGCTCCAGGTCCTCCATGACGCCGAGGAGCGGCTGCGGCTCGGCGGCCGGTTCGACCGAGCCGTCCTGGCGGAGGCGCAGCGGGAGCGGATGGCCGGCGCAGACGACCTTGAGGAGGGCGCTGCCGTCCTCCTGGGGCCAGAGCTCGCCGTACAGCAGGGTGAGGAAGCGGCTGCGCTCGCCCTCGTCGAGGATGGCGGCGTTCAGCCGCTCCAGGACCGCCGGGCCGCCGAAGCCCTCGCGGGCCAGCAGGCGCAGGGCGTGGCGGGCGAGGCCGGTGACGGCGGCCGCTTCGGGGCCCGTGCCGCAGACGTCGCCGATGGCGAAGCCGTACGCGTCGTCGCGGATGGGGAACAGGTCGTAGAAGTCACCGCCGACCTCGTTGCCCTCGCCGGCCGCCCGGTAGATGACGTCGACCTCGACGCCGGGGATCTGGGGCAGTCCCGGGGGCAGCAGGCTGCGCTGGAGGGACTGGCTGATGGCCGTGCGCTCCGAGTACAGCCGGGCGTTGTCCAGGGCGAGGGCGGCCCGGCGGGACAGGTCCTCGGCAAGCTCCAGGATCTCCTGGCGGAAGTGGTCGTCGGAGGGCTTGCCGAGGGTGAGCATGCCGATGACGCGGTTGCGGGCGACCAGCGGCAGCACGACGGTCTCGCCGCCGACCGCGGCGGCCGTGGCCAGCGTCGTACCGATACCGGAGGACACCGCCGAGGAGCCGAGGCCCAGTTCGCGCATGGAGGTGCGCAGCGCCGCCTGGTGGGCGGCGTCGGCGGGGGCCGTCCAGACGCGGGCGCCGGGGGAGGGGACCGGCTCGGGCGGCGGGATCCTTGACAGCAGGGCCTTGAGGCCGTCGATGCGCTCCTCGTCCTCGTGCAGGACGTACGAGAGGTAGGGATCCGAGGTCGGGTCGGCGATCGTGTAGACGGCGCACCAGGTGGCGAGGGTGGGAACCGTCATCTGGGCCATGAGGGCCAGGGTCTGGTCCCGGTCGAGGGTGCCGGCCAGCAGGTCGGAGGCCTCGACGAGGAAGCTGAGGGAGCCGCGGCGGAGTCGTTCCAGCTCCCCGAGGCGGGCGGACTCGACGGCGAGGGCGATGCGGTCGGCGGCGAACTGGAGGCGGAGGGCCTCCTCGTTCGAGTAGCGGCCGGCGGATTCGGCGGCGACGCCGAGCGAGCCCGTCAGGCGGCCCTCCACCTTGAGGGGCACGGTGACCACGGACCGCATGCCGGTGCCGTTGAGGAGGGGGACGGAGCCGGGGACGGCCGAGAGGTCGTCGTGGACGGCGGGCATGCGGGCGGAGGAGTAGCGGCCGGTGCCGGCGGCCTCCACGGGGACGCGGGCGAAGCGCTGGCGGGCCGAGGGGAGACCGGTGGTGGCCCGGACCTCGAGCTCGGTCTCGTCGTCGGTGGCCAGGAGGAGGAAGGCGGCGTCGCCGTCGAGCATGTCGCGGGCGCGCTCGACGGTGCGCTGGAGGAGGCCGTCCAGGTCGTCGGGGGCGGGGGAGCCGATGAAGACCTCGAAGGGGTCGGTGCTGCGGCTCTCGTTGCTGGAGTCGACGGGGGTGCGGGGCGGGGACTGGAGGACGGCGCGCTCATAGTCGCGGACGAGGAGGCAGACCGTGGACGGTTCCCCGTGGGTGTCGCGTACGCGCAGGTGGGAGGCGTAGACGGGGATGACGCGGCCGTCGGTGCCGCGGATGCCGTAGCTGCCCTCCCAGCGGGAGAGGCGGAGGGCCTCGGCGATGCCGGTGCCGATGCCGGGAGTATGGGGCCAGGCGGCCAGGTCGCCGAGGGGCTTGCCGACGACCTGTTCGGCGGCATACCCGAAGAGGTGCTCGGCGTCCTCGTTCCAGGCGGTGATGGTGCCGTTGCGGTCGATCTGGGCGACGGCGACGCGGACCCGTTCGTCGGCGACGGGGAGCAGGTCGATGGGCAGGACGGGGCCGGCGGAGCGGGTGCCGACGGGGCGTTCGGGAAGGTCGAGCTGGAACCAGACCTGTTTGCGGGTGGGGGAGTACTCCACGCCCCAGCGGGAGGCCAGGGCGGCGCACAGGAGCAGGCCGCGGCCGTTCTCGCTGTCGGGGTTGCCCAGGGACTGGGCGGTGCCCTGGAGGGGGACCTCGCGCTCGGGGTAGCGGTCGGCGACCTCGATGCGCACGCCGTTCTCCGTGCGCAGGCACAGGACGTCGGCGGCGGTGCCGGCGTGGATGACGGCGTTGGTGACGAGTTCGCTGGTCAGGACCACGGCGTCGTCGACGACATCGGTGTACCCCCAGCCTTGGAGGGTGTCCCGGACGAAGGCCCGGGCGGTCGCCACGGACCGTCCCACGGGTTCGAAGGTGGCGGCCGCCCGAGCGGTGATCACAGAACTCCTCGTACGTGTCTCGACGCCCGGCTCTGCCATGATCGGCCCTGCCCCTCCCCGGTGCCCGGTGGTCGTACAGCGTCGCGCCGCCCCTGCCGGGCGGACCGGGGCGGTTGGACAGCCGGATGCCAGGTTACTTACCTTCGCTGTCCGGGCGGATGGTGGTCACCGCTGTTTCCGTCCCCCGAGGACGGGGACGTTATGCGAAGCTGCCGAACTGTTATGGCCTGGTTCCGTCGTGGTGAAACACTGGGAAGGCTTCCATCGGCGGTGGGAGCGGCAATGCCCGAGCAGTACGGTCAACCCCTTCGGGAGGGACACGGTGGAGTCTGGCGTGACGGCGCGGGGCGGTAGCACGCGCGCGAAGGGCGGACGGCCCCGGAGCGGTGGGACCGTGGAGGTGGACGCCGCCGCTCTGGATCGGCTCCTGACGGCCCTGGTGTCGATGCGGGACGGCAATTTCCGCAAGCGGCTGACCGTCACCGGCGACGGGGTGATGGCGGAGATCTCCGCCGTCTTCAACGAGGTGGCCGACCGGAAGCTGCACCTGACCGGTGAGCTCCAGCGGGTCCGGCGGATGGTCGGGCGCGAGGGCAAGCTGTCGGAGCGGCTGGAGGTCGGGGCCAGCGAGGGCGCGTGGGCGCAGGCCATCGAGGCCGCGAACGCGCTGGTGGACGACATGACGCGGCCGGTCTCCGAGGTCGGGCGGGTGCTGTCCGCGGTCGCGGAGGGTGACCTCGACCAGCGTATGGAGTTGCGTTCGGAGGGTGAGGACGGGTCGGCGCGGCCGCTGCGGGGCGAGTTCCTGAAGGTCGCCCGTACGGTGAACAACCTGGTCGACCAGTTGTCCGCCTTCACCGACGAGGTGACCCGGGTGGCGCTGGAGGTCGGCACCGAGGGCAAGCTGGGCGGCCAGGCGCAGGTGCGCGGGATGTCGGGTTCGTGGAAGGACCTGACGGACTCGGTCAACACCATGGCGTACCGGCTCACCGCCCAGGTGCGGGACATCGCCCTCGTCACGACGGCGGTCGCCAAGGGCGATCTGTCGCGGAAGGTCACCGTCCATGTGGCCGGCGAGATGCTCCAGCTGAAGAACACCGTCAACACGATGGTGGACCAGCTTTCGTCCTTCTCCTCCGAGGTCACGCGGGTGGCGCGCGAGGTGGGTACGGAGGGCGAGCTGGGCGGCCAGGCCGAGGTGCCGGGCGTGGCCGGGGTCTGGAAGGACCTCACCGACTCCGTCAACACGATGGCGGGGAACCTGACGTCCCAGGTGCGGGGCATCGCCGAGGTGACGACGGCGGTCGCGAACGGCGACCTGTCGCAGAAGGTCACGGTGAGCGCGCGGGGCGAGGTGGCGCAGCTCGCCGACACGATCAACCAGATGACCGAGACGCTGCGGACGTTCGCCGACGAGGTGACGCGGGTGGCGAGCGAGGTCGGTGCCGAGGGGCTGCTGGGCGGTCAGGCGCAGGTGCCGGGTGCGGCGGGGACGTGGAAGGACCTGACGGATTCGGTGAACACCGTGTTCCGGAACCTGACCACGCAGGTGCGGGACATCGCGCAGGTGACGACGGCCGTGGCGAACGGTGACCTGTCGCAGAAGGTCACGGTCGACGTGGCCGGCGAAATGCTGGAGTTGAAGAACACCGTCAACACGATGGTCGACCAGCTCTCGGCGTTCGGGTCCGAGGTGACCCGGGTGGCGCGGGAGGTCGGCGTCGAGGGCCGGCTGGGCGGTCAGGCGGAGGTGCCGGGTGCGGCGGGGACGTGGAAGGACCTCACCGACTCGGTGAACACGGCGTTCCGCAACCTCACCGGCCAGGTGCGGGACATCGCGCAGGTGACGACGGCGGTGGCGAACGGCGACCTGTCGCAGAAGGTCACGGTCGATGTCGCGGGCGAGATGCTGGAGTTGAAGAACACCGTCAACACGATGGTGGCGCAGCTCTCGTCGTTCGCCGACCAGGTGACCCGGATGGCGCGGGACGTGGGCACGGAGGGCCGGCTCGGCGGCCAGGCGCGCGTACCGGGGGTCTCCGGTACGTGGAAGGAGCTGACGGACTCCGTCAACTTCATGGCCGGCAACCTCACCTCGCAGGTGCGTCAGATCGCGCAGGTGACGACGGCGGTGGCGCGCGGTGACCTGTCGCAGAAGATCGACGTGGACGCGCGCGGGGAGATCCTGGAGCTGAAGAACACCATCAACACGATGGTCGACCAGCTCTCAGCGTTCGCGGAGCAGGTGACCCGGGTGGCCCGCGAGGTGGGTACGGACGGGCGGCTCGGCGGCCAGGCGCAGGTGCCGGGCGTCGCCGGTGTGTGGCGCGACCTGACGGACTCGGTGAACGGCATGGCCGGGAACCTCACCGCCCAGGTGCGCAACATCGCGCAGGTCGCCACCGCGGTGGCGCGGGGCGATCTGTCGCAGAAGATCGACGTGGACGCGCGCGGGGAGATCCTGGAGCTGAAGAACACCCTCAACACGATGGTGGACCAGCTCTCGAACTTCGCGGAGCAGGTGACCCGGGTGGCCCGCGAGGTGGGTACCGAGGGCATCCTGGGCGGCCAGGCCGAGGTGCAGGGCGTCTCCGGCACCTGGAAGGACCTGACCCAGTCCGTCAACTCGATGGCCAACAACCTCACCTCCCAGGTGCGGAACATCGCCGAGGTGACCACGGCGGTCGCCAAGGGCGACCTGTCGAAGAAGATCACCGTCGACGCCCGGGGAGAGATCCTCGACCTGGTGACCACCGTCAACACGATGGTGGACCAGCTCTCGAACTTCGCCGACGAGGTGACCCGGGTCGCCCGCGAGGTGGGCACGGAGGGCATCCTCGGCGGCCAGGCCCGGGTGCGGGGCGTGACCGGCATCTGGAAGGACCTCAGCGACAACGTCAACGTGATGGCCAACAACCTGACCTCGCAGGTGCGGAACATCTCGCGGGTGTCGTCGGCCGTCGCCAACGGCGACCTCACCAAGAAGGTGACGGTGGAGGCGCGCGGCGAGGTCGCCGAGCTGGCCGACACCGTGAACACCATGGTGACCACGCTGTCGTCGTTCGCCGACGAGGTGACGCGGGTGGCGCGTGAGGTGGGTACGGAGGGCGAGCTGGGCGGCCAGGCCCGGGTGCCCGGTGTCTCCGGTACGTGGAAGGACCTGACCGAGTCGGTGAACTCGATGGCGTCCAACCTGACCGGTCAGGTGCGCCAGATCGCCACGGTCACCACCGCCATCGCCAAGGGCGACCTGACCAAGAAGATCGACATCGACGCCCGGGGCGAGATCCAGGAGCTGAAGAACACCATCAACACGATGGTCGACCAGCTCTCGTCGTTCGCGGAGGAGGTCACCCGGGTCGCCCGCGAGGTGGGTACGGAGGGCATCCTCGGCGGCCAGGCCCGGGTGCGGGACGTCGACGGTACGTGGCGCGACCTGACCGAGTCGGTGAACGAGATGGCCGGGAACCTGACCCGGCAGGTGCGGGCCATCGCGGCCGTCGCCACCGCGGTGACCCGGGGCGACCTCAACCTGAAGATCGACGTCGACGCGGCGGGCGAGATCCAGGTCCTCCAGGACAACATCAACACGATGATCGCCAACCTGCGCGACACGACCCTCGCAAACGAGGAGCAGGACTGGCTCAAGGGCAACCTGGCCCGGATCTCCGGCCTCATGCAGGGCCGGCGCGACCTGGACGACGTGGCCTCGCTGATCATGAGCGAGCTCACCCCGGTCGTCTCGGCGCAGCACGGCGCGTTCTTCCTGGCGCTGCCGACGGGGGCCGGCGGTGAGATCGGGGCGGACGAGGACGGCTCGTACGAGCTGGTCATGCGCGGCAGCTACGGCTACTCGTCCGGGGCGATGCCCACGTCCTTCCGGCCCGGCGAGACGCTGATCGGTACCGCGGCCGAGGAGAAGCGGACCATCCAGGTCAATGTGCCGCCGGGGTACCTGAAGATCTCCTCCGGGCTCGGCGAGGCGGCCCCGGCGCACGTGATCGTGCTGCCGGTGCTGTTCGAGGGGAAGGTCCTCGGGGTGATCGAGCTGGCGTCGTTCCAGCCGTTCACCCAGATCCAGCGCGACTTCCTCAACCAGATCGCCGAGATGATCGCGACGAGCGTCAACACCATCAGCGTCAACACCAAGACCGAGGTGCTGCTGAAGCAGTCGCAGGAGCTGACCGAGCAGCTCCGGGAGCGGTCGGCCGAACTGGAGAGCAGGCAGAAGGCACTTCAGGACTCCAACGCCGAACTGGAGGAGAAGGCCGAGCTGCTGGCCCAGCAGAACCGCGACATCGAGGTGAAGAACACCGAGATCGAGGAGGCGCGGCAGGTGCTGGAGGAGCGGGCCGAGCAGCTCGCGGTCTCCATGCGCTACAAGTCCGAGTTCCTGGCGAACATGTCGCACGAGCTGCGGACGCCGCTGAACTCGCTGCTGATCCTGGCGAAGCTGCTCGCGGACAACGCGGACGGGAACCTGTCGCCGAAGCAGGTGGAGTTCGCCGAGACGATCCACGGGGCGGGTTCGGACCTGCTCCAGTTGATCAACGACATCCTGGACCTGTCGAAGGTCGAGGCGGGCAAGATGGACGTCAGCCCGACCCGGATCGCGCTGGTGCAGCTCGTCGACTACGTGGAGGCGACCTTCCGGCCGCTGACCGCGGAGAAGGGGCTCGACTTCTCGGTACGGGTGTCGCCGGAGCTCCCCGCGACCCTGCACACCGATGAGCAGCGGCTGCTCCAGGTGCTGCGGAACCTGCTGTCGAACGCGGTCAAGTTCACCGACAGCGGTGCGGTGGAGCTGGTGATCCGGCCGGCCAGGACGGACGTCCCGCCGTCGATCCGGGAGCAGCTCCTGGAGGCCGGATCGCTGCGCGACCCGGAGGGCGACCTGATCGCCTTCTCGGTGACGGACACCGGGATCGGCATCGCGGCCAGCAAGATGCGGGTGATCTTCGAGGCGTTCAAGCAGGCGGACGGCACGACCAGCCGCAAGTACGGCGGTACGGGCCTGGGGCTGTCGATCAGCCGGGAGATCGCCCGCCTGCTGGGCGGCGAGATCCACGCGGCGAGCGAACCGGGCCGCGGCTCCACCTTCACGCTGTACCTGCCGCTCCACCCGAGCGAACTGCCTCCGCAGGGCTACGGGCACGGCTCCGGCCCCGAGCTGCACCAGGGCGCCGAGGACGGCCTGCTGGACGGGTACACGGAGCAGGGGCACCCGGTCCAGGCCCCGGGTGAGCGCTCCGAGCGGCGCTCCGGGGCGGGCGCGCTGTTCCGGCACCGCCGGCGGGCCGCGCTGGGCGGGGCGGAGCAGCGGACGGCGCTGCCGGGCCGGACCGGGCAGCCGGACCGGCCGGGCCGGTCCGGGCAGCCGGGCGGGGCGGCCGGGGGTGCGGGCACGACCGGGGCCGCGGCGCCGGGAGGGGCGTCCGGGTCGGCCGGGTCGGCCGGTTCGGCCGGGGCACCGGAGGCGTGGGGGACGGCCGGGCAGGAGGCGGGCGAGCCGAAGCGCGGCTTCGACTTCCACGGCGAGAAGGTGCTGATCGTCGACGACGACATCCGCAATGTCTTCGCGCTCACCAGCGTCCTGGAGCAGCACGGGCTGTCGGTGCTGTACGCGGAGAACGGCCGGGAGGGCATCGAAGTCCTGGAGCAGCATGACGATGTGACGGTCGTACTGATGGACATCATGATGCCGGAGATGGACGGGTACGCGACGACGACGGCGATCCGGCGCATGCCGCAGTTCGCCGGGTTGCCGATCATCGCGCTCACCGCGAAGGCGATGAAGGGCGACCGGGAGAAGGCGATCGAGTCGGGCGCTTCCGATTACGTTACGAAGCCGGTGGATCCGGATCATCTGCTCGCGGTGATGGAGCAGTGGATGAGCGGAGAGTGAGCGGAAGCAGGTGACTTCCTGGCGACTTGCTGACTGACTGTGGTCGAGAGCGTGTGAGAGGGCGGGATTCGGGGAACCTTCTGGTCTCCCACCGCGTTTCTGCTACGTGCACAGTGACATCGCGGTGACAGGGTGTGGTGACAGGCGGGGTGCGGCTACCATGACCGGCACAAGGACGGACGGCGCAAGGGAGTCGTCCCCTGGGGCGGCGCCCGGCCAACTGCCGGGGCGAGGAGGACGGGCCATGGTGCAGAAGGCCAAGATCCTCCTGGTCGATGACCGACCGGAGAATCTGCTGGCGCTGGAGGCCATCCTCTCTGCGCTCGATCAGACGCTGGTGCGGGCATCGTCAGGGGAGGAAGCACTCAAAGCGCTGCTGACGGACGACTTCGCGGTCATTCTGTTGGACGTCCAGATGCCAGGTATGGACGGTTTCGAGACCGCCGCGCACATCAAGCGTCGGGAACGGACACGGGACATCCCGATCATCTTCCTGACGGCGATCAATCACGGCCCCCACCACACCTTCCGGGGGTACGCGGCGGGCGCGGTCGACTACATCTCCAAGCCCTTCGACCCCTGGGTGCTGCGCGCCAAGGTGTCCGTCTTCGTCGAGCTGTACATGAAGAACTGTCAGCTCCGCGAGCAGGCGGCCCTGCTCCGGCTCCAGCTTGAGGGCGGCGGCCAGGGCGGGACCGTCAAGGAGTCGGCGGGCCTCCTCGCGGAACTGTCCGCCCGCCTCGCGGCCGTTGAGGAGCAGGCGGAGGCCCTGTCCAAGCAGCTCGACGACGACTCGGCCGACGCGGCCGCCGTCGCCACCGCCGCCCACCTGGAGCGCAAGCTCACCGGACTGCGCAGGGCGCTGGACGCGCTCGAACCGGGTACCGGCGGCGGCTCCGCCGCCCTGCCCGCCCCCAACTGACGCCGGGAGCCCGCCCGGTGGGGCCCGGCGCCCCGCCGGACGCTCCCGGCTGAGCGGGCGTCAGCCCCGTACACGTACAGGACGACACGAACGGGTGAAGCGGTGGGCACACGTGTCCACCGCGTCCCACACCGGTAATCTCACCACCATGGCCTCACGTACGTCCGGCAAGGGTTCTCAGGGCACGGCGGGTACCGCGAAGCCGCGCGCCGGCCGTACGACCGGCGCGGCGAAGAAGGCGGTCGCGGCGACCCCGGGGAAGCCCCCCGCCAGGAAGACCGCGCCCGTGCGGGCGGCGAAGCCCGCCAGGAAGGCGCCGGCCAAGAAGGCCGCGGTGAGGAAGACGGCGGCCAGATCCGCACCCTCGCCGACCGCCGGCGTGTACCGGCTCGTGCGGGCCCTGTGGCTCGGCCTCGCGCACGCGGTCGGCGCCATGTTCCGGGGCATAGGGCGCGGCGCCAAGGGGCTCGACCCCGCGCACCGCAAGGACGGCCTCGCCCTGCTGCTGCTCGGCATCGCCCTGATCGTGGCCGCCGGCACCTGGGCCAACCTCCAGGGCCCGGTCGGCGACCTCGTCGAGATGCTGGTCACCGGGGCGTTCGGCCGGCTGGACCTGCTCGTCCCGCTCCTCGTCGGCGCCATCGCCATCCGGCTGATCCTCCACCCCGAGAGGCCGGAGGCGAACGGACGGATCGTGATCGGGCTGTCCGCGCTCGTCATCGGCGTGCTCGGCCAGGTCCACATCGCGTGCGGTTCGCCCGGACGGGACCTGGGCAGCGAGGCGGTGCGGGACGCGGGCGGCCTGATCGGCTGGAGCGCCTCCAAGCCCCTGATCTTCATGATGGGCGAGGTCCTCGCCGTACCGATGCTGGTGCTGCTGACCGTCTTCGGGCTGCTCGTCGTCACCGCCACGCCCGTGAACGCCATCCCCCAGCGGCTGCGGGCCCTCGGGGTGCGGCTGGGCATCGTCGAGCCCGACGTCCAGCCGATGGGCGTGGACGACGAGCGGTACGACGACCAGTGGCGCGAGGCGCTGCCGGCCCGGGCGCGACGGCGCGGCGCGGGGCCCGAGGCCTACGACCCCGACCAGGCCGAGGAGCAGGCGCTCACCCGCCGCCGGAGGCCCCGCAAGGCGGCCGCCGCCCCCGGGGGACCCGCCGGGCCCGACGCCGACCGGCCCAGGGACGCCGTGGACGTCGCCGCGGCCGCGGCCGCCGCGCTGGACGGCGCCGTGCTGAACGGCATGCCCCCCTCCCCCCTGGTCGCCGACCTCACCCGCGACGTCACCGGCGACCGGGGCGCGGACGCCCGCGCGGCACAGGACACGCGGGGGGCCGGCGGCGCCCGGGGCGGACCGGCCCGCACCGGCCGGGCGGTCCGGGGCGGCGAGCCCACCCCCGTACCGTCCGCCAGGGACGCGGACGCGTCCGGCGGCCTCGTACCCGACCTCACCAAGCCCGCACCCGTCCGCGACGATCCGCAGGACCTGCCGCCCCGCGCCGAGCAGCTCCGGCTCGCCGGGGACATCACCTACTCCCTGCCGTCGCTGAACCTGCTGGAGCGCGGCGGCCCGGGCAAGACGCGCAGCGCCGCCAACGACGCGATCGTCGCCTCGCTGACGAACGTCTTCTCGGAGTTCAAGGTCGACGCCGCCGTCACCGGCTTCACCCGCGGCCCGACGGTCACCCGGTACGAGGTGGAGCTCGGCCCGGCCGTCAAGGTCGAGCGGATCACGGCGCTGACCAAGAACATCGCCTACGCCGTCGCGAGCCCCGACGTACGGATCATCTCGCCCATCCCCGGGAAGTCCGCCGTCGGCATCGAGATCCCCAACACCGACCGCGAGATGGTCAACCTCGGCGACGTGCTGCGCCTCGCGGACGCGGCCGAGGACGACCACCCGATGCTGGTCGCGCTCGGCAAGGACGTCGAGGGCGGCTACGTGATGGCCAACCTCGCGAAGATGCCGCACGTGCTGGTCGCCGGTGCCACCGGCTCCGGCAAGTCGTCGTGCATCAACTGCCTGATCACCTCGGTGATGATAAGGGCGACCCCCGAGGACGTACGGATGGTGCTCGTCGACCCCAAACGGGTGGAGCTGACCGCCTACGAGGGCATCCCGCACCTGATCACCCCGATCATCACCAACCCCAAACGGGCCGCCGAGGCCCTCCAGTGGGTCGTCAAGGAGATGGACCTCCGCTACGACGACCTCGCCGCGTACGGCTACCGGCACATCGACGACTTCAACGCCGCCGTGCGCGCGGGGAAGGTCACGCCGCCGGAGGGCAGCGAGCGGGAGCTCCAGCCCTACCCGTACCTGCTGGTGATCGTCGACGAGCTGGCCGACCTGATGATGGTCGCGCCCCGGGACGTCGAGGACGCGATCGTCCGCATCACCCAGCTCGCCCGGGCCGCCGGCATCCACCTGGTGCTGGCCACCCAGCGGCCCTCGGTGGACGTCGTCACCGGTCTGATCAAGGCGAACGTCCCCTCCCGGCTCGCCTTCGCCACCTCCTCGCTGGCCGACAGCCGGGTCATCCTCGACCAGCCGGGCGCCGAGAAGCTGATCGGCAAGGGCGACGGACTGTTCCTGCCGATGGGCGCCAACAAGCCCGTCCGCATGCAGGGCGCCTTCGTCACCGAGGAAGAGGTCCAGGCGGTCGTCCGGCACTGCAAGGACCAGATGGCGCCCGTCTTCCGCGACGACGTCACGGTCGGCAGCAAGCAGAAGAAGGAGATCGACGAGGACATCGGTGACGACCTCGACCTGCTGTGCCAGGCCGCCGAGCTCGTCGTCTCCACCCAGTTCGGCTCGACGTCCATGCTCCAGCGCAAGCTGCGCGTCGGCTTCGCCAAGGCCGGGCGGCTGATGGACCTGATGGAGTCGCGCAACATCGTGGGCCCGAGCGAGGGGTCCAAGGCGCGGGACGTCCTCGTCAAGCCGGATGAGCTGGATGGAGTACTCGCTGTCATCCGGGGGGAGTCGGAGTCGTAGGAGCCTCACTCGTGAGGAAACCGTGGGCAACCGTTTCCTCCTTCCGTACATCACGTTGGAGGGAGAGGCGGAAAAGAGTTGTCCCGCTTCTCGGGCGCATGCCATTCCGATGGCGTACAAAGTGCGTCCGCCCGGTTGCTCCACCCTTTCGTACCACCCATAGACTGAACCTCCAGCAGGTGGTTACACGCTCGAAAGGCGCCCTCGTGTCCATCGGCAACTCCCCCGAAGACGACCGGCCTTCGACCCCCGACGCCCGTGACGCCCCCGAGGTCCTCCGGGACGGCAAGTCCGCCAGGGCCTCCGCGGCCTCCGGCGCCCCCCGTTCCCGGTTCCGTTCCCGCACACGTGGTCAGGCCCGCGACCAGGGCCCCGGCCAGGGTCCGGATCAAGCCAAGGGCGATGTGCCCGACGCCCCGGACGGCCGGGACGCCGTGGCCGCCTCCGTCACGGCCGCCGGATCCACGGCCGACCCCGCCCCCCTCGCTCCCGAGGACGACCGGCCCTCGATCGGCCGCCTGCTCCAGCAGGCACGCATCGACGCCGCCCTGACCGTCGAGGAGGTCAGCTCCTCCACCCGCGTGCGCATCCCGATCGTGCACGCGATCGAGGAGGACGACTTCTCGCGGTGCGGCGGCGACGTGTACGCACGCGGCCACGTCCGCACGCTCGCGCGTGCCGTCGGCCTCGAGCCGGCGGCCCTCGTCGAGCAGTACGACGCCGAGCACGGCGGCCGCCCGTCGCCCACGCCCGCCGCCCCGCTGTTCGAGGCCGAGCGCATCCGCCCGGAGCGCCGGCGGCCCAACTGGACCGCCGCCATGGTCGCCGCGATCGTCGCGGTGATCGGCTTCGTCGGCTTCACCCTGTTCAACGGGGACGGCGGGGGCTCGCGGACCCACCACGTCGCCGAGGGCCCGGCCCCGGCGCAGAAGGCCACCCCCAAGCCCAAGCCTCCGAAGGCGGTCGCCCCGCCGCCCGCACCCTCGGAGAGCGCCATCGCGGCCGTCCCCAAGGACAAGGTGACGGTCAAGCTCACCGCGACCGAGGACAAGAGCTGGATCTCGGCCAAGGCGCGCGACGGCAAGCTGCTCTTCGACGGGCTGCTGCTGAAGGGTGACTCCAAGACGTTCCAGGACGACGAGCGCTTGGACCTCATCCTCGGGAACGCCGGCGCGATCGAGCTGTTCGTGAACGGCAAGAAGGTCGAGGACGAGTTCGAGGACGGCCAGGTCGAGCGCCTGACCTACTCGAAGGGCGACCCGCAGGTCGGATGACGGACCGGCCGGGCCCGGAGAAGGGCCCGGCGCGGGTCTCGGCGCGCTGGGGCGGACCACCGGGTCGGGTGGTTTCGCGGCCGGCGAGCCGGGGGGGAGCCCCCGTGGGCACGGCGGGGCCGGCCCGGGCGCTGGGGGGCGGGACCCCTGAGCGATGGGGGTGTCGCTGGGACGAAGTAGTCTTGAGTCCATGCCCGAACGCCGTACCGTCGCCCTTGTCACTCTTGGCTGCGCCCGTAACGAGGTGGACTCGGAGGAGCTCGCAGGCCGCTTGGCAGCGGACGGCTGGGAGCTCGTCGAGGAAGCCGCCGACGCGGATGTCGCGGTCGTCAACACCTGCGGCTTCGTCGAGGCCGCCAAGAAGGACTCCGTCGACGCCCTGCTCGAAGCCAATGACCTGAAGGACCACGGCCGCACCCAGGCCGTCGTCGCCGTCGGCTGCATGGCCGAGCGGTACGGCAAGGAGCTCGCCGAGGCGCTGCCCGAGGCCGACGGCGTCCTGGGCTTCGACGACTACGCCGACATCTCCGGCCGCCTCCAGACCATCCTCAGCGGTGGCAGTGTGGAGGCCCACACCCCGCGCGACCGGCGCAAGCTGCTGCCGCTCAGCCCGGTCCAGCGGCAGGACGCGGCCGCCGAGGTCGCCCTGCCCGGCCACTCCCAGGAGCCCGCCCCCGCCCCCGAGGACCTGCCCGAGGGCGTCGCCCCGGCGTCCGGGCCGCGCGCTCCGCTGCGCCGCCGGCTGGACACCAGCCCGGTGGCGTCGGTGAAGCTCGCCTCCGGCTGCGACCGCCGCTGCTCGTTCTGCGCCATCCCGTCCTTCCGCGGATCGTTCGTCTCCCGGCGTCCCAGCGACGTCCTGGGTGAGACGCGCTGGCTGGCCGAGCAGGGCGTGAAGGAGATCATGCTGGTCTCCGAGAACAACACCTCGTACGGCAAGGACCTCGGCGACATCCGCCTGCTGGAGACCCTGCTGCCGGAGCTGGCGGCGGTCGACGGGATCGAGCGCGTCCGCGTCAGCTACCTCCAGCCCGCCGAGATGCGGCCCGGGCTCATCGACGTCCTGACGTCGACCGAGAAGGTCGCCCCGTACTTCGACCTGTCCTTCCAGCACTCGGCCCCCGCGGTGCTGCGCTCGATGCGGCGCTTCGGGGACACCGACCGGTTCCTGGAGCTGCTGGACACCATCCGCGGCAAGGCCCCGCAGGCCGGCGTGCGGTCCAACTTCATCGTCGGCTTCCCCGGCGAGAGCGAGCAGGACTTCGCGGAGCTGGAACGCTTCGTCACGCACGCCCGGCTCGACGCCATCGGCGTGTTCGGGTACTCGGACGAGGACGGCACCGAGGCCGCCACGTACGAGGGCAAGCTCGACCAGGAGATCGTCGACGAGCGGCTCGCCCACCTGTCGCGGCTCGCCGAGGAGCTGACCGCGCAGCGCGCGGAGGAGCGGCTCGGCGAGACCCTGGAGGTGCTGGTCGAGTCCGTGGACGAGACGCCGGACGGGGACGGTGCCGTGGGGCGCGCCGCGCACCAGGCGCCCGAGACCGACGGCCAGGTGGTCTTCACGACCGTCGAGGGTCTGGTGCCCGGCCGCATGGTCACGGCCAAGGTCGTCGGCACGGAGGGCGTCGACCTGGTGGCGGAGTGTCTTGAGGAGGCGGGCAGATGACCGGAGCCCCGGCATCCGCTGCGGGCGGTACGGGTAGGCCGGCGCCCGGCGGCAAGCTGGGCGCTGCGGCCGTCAATCAGGCCAGCCTGTGGAACATCGCCAACATCCTCACCATGGTGCGGCTGGTGCTCGTACCGGCCTTCGTGGTGCTCATGCTCCAGGACGGCGGGTACGACCCGGCCTGGCGTGCCTGGGCCTGGGCGGCCTTCGCCGTCGCCATGATCACGGACATCTTCGACGGACACCTGGCCCGCGCGTACAACCTCGTCACGGACTTCGGGAAGATCGCCGACCCGATCGCGGACAAGGCGATCATGGCGGCCGGACTGATCTGCCTGTCGTCACTGGGGGACCTGCCCTGGTGGGTGACCGGAGTGATCCTCTTCCGCGAGCTGGGCATCACGCTGATGCGCTTCTGGGTGATCCGTCACGGGGTCATTCCGGCCAGCCGCGGCGGCAAGATGAAGACGCTGGCGCAGGGCACGGCGGTCGGGATGTACGTCCTGGCGCTGACCGGTCCACTCGCGACACTGCGCTTCTGGGTGATGGCGGTGGCCGTCGTGCTGACGGTCGTCACCGGGCTCGACTACGTGCGGCAGGCGGTGGTCATGCGACGTCAGGGACTCGCCGCGGAACGCGCGGAAAGGGCGCGGCTGCGTTCGGGGACGGAGTCGGGACGGTGAACGCGGCGGCGCGTGCTCTGGCCCTCCTCGCGGAGAGTGACCAGACGGTCGCTGTGGCGGAGTCCCTCACGGGCGGTCTGGTGGCGGCGGAACTGACCTCCGTGCCCGGGGCCTCCCGGTCCTTCCGGGGGTCCGTCACGGCGTACGCGACCGCCCTGAAGCACGAACTGCTGGGGGTCGACGCGGCGCTGCTGGCGCGGCGCGGAGCCGTCGACCCGGATGTCGCCCTGCAGATGGCGGCGGGTGTGCGGGGCCGGCTGGGAGCCGGATGGGGGATCGCGACGACCGGTGTCGCGGGCCCCGAGCCCCAGGACGGACAGCCCGTGGGCACGGTGTACGTGGCGGTCTGCGGGCCGGCCGACGGGCCCCGCGGCGCGGGGAAAGTCACCGCCCTGCGATTGAACGGCGACCGTGCGGAAATTCGTAGAGAGAGTGTACGGAGCGTGCTGGAACTGCTCATGGACGAACTCTCGGGAAATGCGCGGGCACAGGATACGGAACAGAACGGGGGGAACTGATGTTTGCAGCCCTGAGTGAACACGTCATCGCTCCCCGCACGGCCGCAGCGCGAGGCGGTACGGTGGGGCGTGAAGGATGCGGCTACACGGTCCGAGGAGGGAGCCACCGATGATTCTGCTCCGTCGCCTGCTGGGTGACGTGCTGCGTCGGCAGCGCCAGCGCCAGGGCCGTACTCTGCGCGAAGTCTCCTCGTCCGCCCGAGTTTCGCTCGGCTATCTCTCCGAGGTGGAGCGGGGGCAGAAGGAGGCTTCCTCCGAGCTGCTCTCCGCGATCTGCGACGCGCTTGACGTACGGATGTCCGAGCTCATGCGAGAGGTGAGCGACGAGCTCTCACTGGCTGAGCTGGCCGAATCGGCAGCGGCGAGTGAGCCGGTGCCCGCCCCAGTACGCCCGATGCTCAATTCTGTGTCCGTGACGTCGGTGGCGGGTGTGCCGACGGAGCGGGTGACGATCAAGGCGCCCGCGGAGGCGGTGGACGTCGTCGCCGCCTAGATATTCCACGCACACCGGAGCGAGGGTCCTTGCGAGGACTCTCGTTCCTGTGTTCCCGCCGCGCGGTGTTCCTGCCGCGTGAGTGGCACGTCGTTCGCGCGCACACATGGTGAAAGCGCACGTTTGGGGCTGAGCCCCGGTCGGGTACACGAATGGCCGACCGGGGCTTTCGCTTACCCCGAATGCCCGTTTTAGGTCGTATGTGTCATGGTGGTCGGGCGTGTGTTTCCCACCGCACGCCGGGAACGGAGGATTCGGAATGTCTGTCGTGAAGAGCCCCCTGTCCGACGCCGATCTGAAGGTGGTCGGTGAAGCCCTGCAGGGCGCGCTGGTCGACGCGGTCGACCTGTCCCTGGTGGCCAAGCAGGTGCACTGGAACGTGGTCGGGCCGCGCTTCCGCTCGATCCACCTCCAGCTGGACGAGGTCGTGACCACCGCGCGCCAGCACTCCGACATCGTGGCGGAGCGCGCCTCGGCGCTGGGTGTCACCCCGGACGGGCGAGCCACGACCCTCGCGTCCAGCACGGCCATCAAGAACGTGCCGACGGGCTGGATCAAGGACGACGAAGCGGTCCGCATCATGGTCGAGGCCCTGGTCACGGTGGTCGGACGGATGCGGGAGCGGATCGAGGCGACCGACAAGCCCGATCCGGTGACGCAGGACCTGCTGATCGCGCTGACGGCGGACCTCGAAAAGCACGCGTGGATGTTCCAGGCCGAGAGCCGTCAGGCGGACAACCCGTAGTTCCGCGGGTGTCGGGTGCCCGCCCCGGGCCTCGGGCTCGGGCGCCGGGTGCCGGAACGAACGGGACGGGAGGGTGTATCGAAGCGCCCGGCGTGCGCCGGAGGCGCGCACCGGTACGCCCTCCCGCCATGTGATCGGGCCGGTCTAGCGTCGACCGGAGGAGGCGGCCATGGTTCGGCGACGGGTTCCGCTGCTGGCGCTCGCGCTGGTGCTGGGCGGACTGTGGTGGTGGGCGGTGCTGCGGCTGCTGCTGGCGCCCGGTCAGGCGGGCCCGGTCGAGGGGACCGTGGCCGCGGGCGGCTGGGGTCTGAGCCTGCTTCCCGTGCACGTGGCCTCGGCCCGTGGCACGGTCTCCGTGACCCGTACGCCGTCCCGCGCGCCGGGCCTCACCAGGGCGTGGCTGCACCGCCGTTCGGGCGGACGGACCGGCCCGTGGTGAAGGACCGGTGCCGGATACCGGATGGAGGACCCGCGTGGGCGACGTCCCCCGGTTCACCCACCCGGCCGAGCGGGGACCCGCGCGCGTACGACGCGATCCGACGGGTCGTCAACGGGTGGGGTCGTCGGGGCCCGGGCCCGACTGGCAGCCCGGGCACCAGTAGGACAGGCGCTCCCGGAGCGTCTCCTCCTTGCGGCGGATCCGGGTGCCGCAGCGGTAGCAGGGGTGGTTCCCGCGGCTGTAGACGTACAGCTTCCGGTCGGGGCGGTTCGTGGTGAGGATCGTCCGGCGGTCGAAGCGCTCCTTGTTCGCCTCCAGGAGGCGGTGGGCGGTGGCGACCAGGCGCTCGGGGACGCCGGGCGGGAGGTCGCCGACCGGGAGCCAGGGAGTGACCCGGGCCATGAAGGCGAGCTCGCACTTGTAGACGTTGCCGATGCCCGCCAGATTCCGCTGGTCCAGGAGTGCTTCGCCCAGGGGGCGGGACGGGTCGGCGAGCAGCCTCCGGACGGCCTCCCCGGAGTCCCAGTCAGGGCCCAGCAGGTCGGGGCCCAGGTGGCCCACGACGGACGCCTCGTCGCTGGTGCGGATCAGCTCCAGGACGGGGAGGCGGTAGCCCACGGCGGTGTGGGTGCTGGTCCCGAGGATGGCCCTGATCTGGTGGCCGGGACCGCCGTTCCAGCGCTCCTCGGGCGTGTAGACGCGCCAGGCGCCGTCCATCTGGAGGTGGGAGTGGAGGGTGAGCCCGCCCTCGAACCGGGTCAGGAGGTGCTTGCCGCGCGGGGTGACGTCGAGCAGCGTGCGGCCGGTGAGATCGACGGTGGCCAGGCGGGGGATCCGGAGGTCGGTGCGGGTCACGAGCTTGCCCGCGAGGGCGGAGTGCAGGCGGTGGGCGGTCAGCCAGACGGTGTCTCCTTCGGGCATGGCTCCATGATGCGGGACGCGGTGGGCGGACGGGACGGGGCCGATGGCGGCCGGCGGGCGGGTCAGGCGCGGAGGCGGAGGCCTCGGGGGGTCGCGTGGAAGCCGGCCCCCTCCAGGGCGCGGGACAGCGGCGAGGTGAGCGCCGCCCCGCCGTTGATCCGCTCCACGGTGACCGTGCCGAGGGAGCCCGCGCGGGCGGCCGCCGCCAGGGCCTCGGCGGCCGCATGGAGGGCCGGGTCGTCCACTTCGACGGGCCAGGACAGCAGGGTCTTGCCGCCGCGCTCCATGTAGAGGGCGAGCTCCCCGTCGACGAGGACGACGAGGGCACCCGCCTTGCGGCCGGGCTTGTGTCCGGCGCCGGTGGGGGGCTCGGGCCAGGACAGGGCGGCACCGTACGCGTTGGCGGGGTCGGCGGCGGCGAGGACGACGGCGCGCGGGGCGGCCGAGGTGTCGGCGCGGTCCCGGGCGCTGGCCGCCGCACGGAGGCGGTCGACGGCGCCGTCCATGGCGAACTGGGCGGCTCCCAGGCCCTCGACGACGTAACCGCGGCGGGCCTGGCCGCTGTCCTCGAAGGCCGACAGCACCCGGTACGTCGCGGAGAAGCCGCCCTCGACCCCCTCGGCCGCCACCGCGCCGCGCGTGACCACGCCGTGCCGGTCCAGCAGGGTGCGGGCCAGGGCGTGGGCCCGGTGGGTCGGCTCCGGCTCCGGCGGAGGAAGAAGGGACCACCGCCCGCTGACGGTCGGCGGACCGGTGCGCGAGGCCGTGCGGGCGGCCGCCGTCAGCGTGCCGTACCGGCCGCGGGGGACCGTGCGCCTGGCCCGGTGGGCGGTGGAGCCGGCCGTGCGGCCGGAGCCGAGCAGGGAGCGGAGGGGCGCCAGGGTGTCGTTGGTGAGCCGGCCGGACCAGGCCAGGTCCCACAGAGCGTCGGCGAGCTGGGGGTCGGTCGCCTCGGGATGGGTGGTGGCGCGGATCTGGTCGGCGATCTGGCGGAAGAACAGGCCGTAGCCGCCGGAGAGGGTGGTCAGGACGGCTTCGTGGAGCGCGGTGAGCTCCAGTGGGTGCGGCTGCGGGAGCAGCAGGGGCGCGGCGTCGGCGAGGTAGAGCGAGACCCAGCCGTCCTTGCCCGGCAGGGCGCCCGCTCCGGCCCAGAGGACCTCGCCGGTGGTGGTCAGCTCGTCGAGCATGGCGGGGCTGTAGCCGGCGACGCGGGAGGGCAGGACCAGCTTCTCCAGCGCGGACGCGGGGACGGGCGCGCCCTGGAGCTGTTCGACGGCGCGGGCCAGTCCGTCGATGCCGCGCAGGCTGTTGCCGCCGAGGTGCTGCCACTGGGGCAGGAAGGTGGCGAGCGCCGTCGGCGGGACCGGCTCCAGCTCGTGGCGCAGGGCGGCGAGCGAGCGGCGGCGCAGCCGGCGCAGTACCGCCGCGTCGCACCACTCCTGTCCGACGCCCGACGGGTGGAACTCGCCCTGGACGACGCGCCCGGCGGCGGCCAGACGGTGCAGGGCGCCGTCGGTCACGGCGGTGCCGAGACCGAACCGGGCGGCGGCCTGGGCGGACGTGAAGGGGCCGTGGGTGCGCGCGTACCGCGCGAGGAGGTCACCGAGGGGGTCCTTGACCGGCTCGGTGAACGCCTCGGGAACACCGACCGGAAGGGCGGTGCCCAGGGCGTCGCGCAGCCGCCCCGCGTCCTCGACGGCCGCCCAGTGGTCGGCGCCCGCCACGCGCACCTGGATGGCCCGCCGGGTCCTGCCCAGGTGCCGGGGCCACTCCGGGTCGGCGCCGCGCTCCACCAGCTCGGCGTCGGTGAGGGGCCCCAGGACCCGCAGCACGTCCGCGACCCCCTCCACGTCCTTGACCCGGCGGTCCTCGGTGCGCCACTGGAGCTCGCCCTCCAGCTCGGTCAGGACGTCCGCGTCGAGCAGCTCGCGCAGCTCCGCCTGGCCCAGCAGCTCCGACAGCAGCCGGGAGTCCAGGGACAGGGCGGCGGCCCGCCGCTCGGCGAGCGGTGAGTCGCCCTCGTACAGGAACTGGGCCACGTACCCGAAGAGGAGCGAACGGGCGAAGGGGGACGGCTCGGGGGTGGTGACCTCGACCAGCCGGACGCGGCGGGACTCGATGTCGCCCATCAGCTCCTTGAGGCCCGGCACGTCGAACACGTCCTGGAGGCACTCGCGGACGGCCTCCAGGACGATGGGGAACGAACCGAACTCACTGGCCACCTGGAGCAGCTGGGCGGCGCGCTGGCGCTGCTGCCACAGCGGTGTGCGCTTGCCCGGGTTGCGGCGCGGCAGCAGCAGGGCGCGCGCCGCGCACTCGCGGAACCGGGACGCGAACAGCGCCGAGCCGCCGACCTGGTCCGTGACGATCTGGTCGACCTCGCCCTTGTCGAACAGGACGTCGGCGGCGCCCACCGGCGCCTGGTCGCCGTCGTACTCGAGGCCGGGGGCGGACGGGGCCTGGTCCAGCAGGTCCAGCCCCATCAGGTCCGCGTCGGGCAGCCGCAGCACGATGCCGTCGTCGGCGTGCATCACCTGGGCGTCCATGCCGTACCGCTCGGTGAGCCGGGCGCCCAGGGCCAGCGCCCACGGGGCGTGCACCTGCGCGCCGAACGGCGAGTGCACCACCACCCGCCAGTCGCCCAGCTCGTCGCGGAACCGCTCCACCAGGATGGTCCGGTCGTCCGGCACATGACCGCAGGACCGGCGCTGCTCGTCCAGGTACGACAGGACGTTCTCCGCGGCCCAGGCGTCCAGGCCCGCCGCGAGCATCCGCAGCCGCGCGTCGTCCGCCGTCAGGGACCCCACCTCGCGAAGGAAGGCGCCCACCGCCCGGCCCAGCTCCAGCGGACGGCCGAGCTGGTCGCCCTTCCAGAACGGCAGTCGGCCCGGCACCCCCGGCGCGGGCGAGACCAGCACCCGGTCGCGGGTGATGTCCTCGATGCGCCACGAGGAGGTGCCGAGGGTGAACACGTCGCCGACCCGCGACTCGTACACCATCTCCTCGTCCAGCTCACCGACCCGGCCGCCGCCCTTCTTGGGGTCGGAGCCCGCCAGGAACACCCCGAACAGGCCCCGGTCGGGGATCGTGCCGCCGGACGTGACGGCGAGCCGCTGCGCCCCCGGGCGGCCTGTCACCGCACCCGTGACGCGGTCCCACACCACGCGCGGGCGCAACTCGGCGAACGCGTCCGACGGGTACCGGCCGGCCAGCATGTCCAGGACGGCGGTGAACGCCGACTCGGGCAGCGAGGCGAACGGGGCGGCCCGCCGGACCACCGCGAGCAGGTCGTCGAACTGCCAGGTGTCCAGCGCCACCATGGCGACCACCTGCTGGGCCAGGACGTCCAGCGGATTGGACGGGATCCGCATCGACTCGATGGACCCGGAGCGCATCCGCTCGGTGACCACGGCGGCCTGCACGAGGTCACCCCGGTACTTGGGGAACACCACACCCGTCGACACCGCGCCCACCTGGTGCCCGGCGCGGCCGACCCGCTGGAGGCCGGAGGCCACCGAGGGCGGCGACTCGACCTGGACCACCAGGTCCACCGCGCCCATGTCGATGCCCAGCTCCAGGCTGGAGGTGGCGACCACGGCGGGCAGCCGGCCCGCCTTCAGGTCCTCCTCGACCAGGGCCCGCTGCTCCTTGGAGACCGACCCGTGGTGCGCCCTGGCGAGCAGCGGCGGGGCGCCCTGGGCGGCACCGGACTGCGCCATCAGCTCGGCTGGGGACCCGTCCTCGGGGAGGGGCTCCCCGGTGGCCCGCTCGTACGCGATCTCATTGAGCCGGTTGCACAGGCGCTCGGCCAGCCGCCGCGAGTTGGCGAACACGATCGTCGAGCGGTGCGCCTGGACCAGGTCGGCGATCCGCTCCTCGACATGCGGCCAGATCGACGGCCGCTCCGCCTGGTCCGTGTCCGTCGCGGGCGACCCCCCGAGCTCCCCGAGGTCCTCGACCGGGACGACCACCGACAGGTCGAACTCCTTGCCGGAAACGGGCTGGACGATCTCCACCTTCCGCTGCGGGGACAGGTAGCGCGCGACCTCGTCCACCGGGCGGACCGTCGCCGACAGGCCGATCCGGCGGGCCGGGCGCGGCAGCAGCTCGTCCAGCCGCTCCAGGGACAGCGCGAGGTGGGCGCCCCGCTTCGTACCGGCGACCGCGTGGACCTCGTCCAGGATCACCGTCTCGATCCCCGACAGCGCGTCCCGGGTGGCGGAGGTGAGCATCAGGAACAGCGACTCGGGCGTGGTGATCAGGATGTCCGGCGGCCTGGTGGCGAGCGAGCGCCGCTCGGCGGCCGGGGTGTCGCCCGAGCGGATGCCGACCCGCACCTCCGGCTCGGGCAGGCCCAGGCGGACCGACTCCTGACGGATGCCGGTCAGCGGGCTGCGCAGGTTGCGCTCCACGTCCACGGCGAGCGCCTTGAGCGGGGACACGTACAGCACACGGCAGCGCTTCTTCGCGTCGGCGGGCGGCGGGGTGGACGCCAGCCGGTCCAGCGAGGCCAGGAACGCGGCCAGGGTCTTGCCGGACCCGGTCGGGGCGACCACCAGGACGTCCGAACCCTCGGCGATCGCCCGCCAGGCGCCCTCCTGGGCCGCGGTGGGCGCGTGGAAGGCCCCCGTGAACCAGCCGCGGGTCGCGGGGGAGAACGAGTCGAGCGCGGTGCCGGTCATGCCCCCCATCGTGCACCCCGCCTCTGACAATCCGGCGCGACGGCGCAGCGCGCACCCCCCGGCCTCGACCGTCCGCGACGTGGACCCGCAGGTCAGCGGTGCACGGGCGGACGCAGAATGGAGGAATGGCGAACGAACGGGAAGGCGAATGGGCCAGGCACTGGCAGTACCCGGGCGTGCCCGGTCTCGACCTGCTCCGCGCCCGGTACGTGCGCCACTCCTTCGCCCGGCACAGCCACGAGGGCTTCGTCCTCGGCGCGGTACGGCGCGGCGTCGAGGACGTGGTCATGCCCGAGGGAACCATCCGCGCCCGCCCGGGCACCGTCGTCATGATCAACCCGGAGGTGCCGCACTCGGCGCACGCCGGGGTTCCCGAAGGCTGGTCCTACGCGACCCTCTACCCCTCGTCGGCACTCGTCGCCTCGATAGCGGAGGAGGAGACGACGCTGCGGGGCACCGCCGCCTTCGCCGAGACCATCGTCGAGGACGAGGACACCGCCCGGCTCATCCGCGCCGTGCACCGGGCGGCGGAGGAGGGCAACGCGCTGGCCGCCGACAGCGTCCTGCGGATCGCCGTCGCCCGGCTGCTGCGCCGCCACGGCCGGGCGCTGCCCCGGCGGGCACCGCTGGCCACCGGCGCCCGCGCGGCCGTCGCCGCCAGGGACCTCCTCCAGCAGCGCATGGCCGAGCCGCCCTCACTGGAGGAGCTGGCACGCGAGCTGGGCACCAGCCCCTTCGCGCTGCTGCGCGCGTTCAAGGCCGCCCACGGGATGCCCCCGCACACCTGGCTGACCAACGCGCGCGTGCGTACCGCCCGCCGCCTGCTGGAGGCCGGCACCCCACCGGCGGCCGTCGCGGTCGCGGTCGGCTTCACCGACCAGCCCCACCTGAACCGGCACTTCACCCGGATCGTCGGCGTGCCCCCGGGCGCCTACCAGCGCGAGCGCGCAAGAACGTACAAGACCGGCGAGCCGCCCGGTCCGTAACGTCGCCGGCGTGGCAGACCAGACAGCACCCGCACCCGCATCCGCACCGCCCGCTCCGCCCACCGGCCCGGGGGCCGCCGCCCGGCCCGACCGCGCGGTCGTCCGCGACGCCCTGGGCGTCGGGGTGGCCGTCGGGCTCTCCGGCTTTGCCTTCGGCGTCACCTCGGCCGGGGCGGGACTCGGCCTGCTCCAGACCTGCGCGCTCAGCCTGCTGGTCTTCACCGGCGCCTCCCAGTTCGCCCTCGTCGGCGCGCTCGCGGCGGGCGGCAACCCGTTCACCGCGGCGGCGGGCGCCTTCTTCCTCGGCACCCGCAACGCCTTCTACGGGCTGCGGCTGTCGCAGCTTCTCGCCCTGCCCCGCCCCGTACGGCCGCTGGCGGCCCACTGGGTCATCGACGAGACGGCCGCCGTGTCGCTCGCCCAGCCGGACCGCAGGGCCGCCCGGATCGGCTTCACCGTCACCGGGCTCACCCTGTACGTGCTGTGGAACCTGACCACGCTCCTGGGGGCGCTGGGCGCCGAGGCCATCGGCGACACCGACGCCTGGGGACTGGACGCCGCCGGGCCGGCCGTCTTCCTCGCCCTCCTGGCACCGATGCTGCGGACGACCACCGAACGTGCGGTCGCCGGCCTCGCCGTCGTCCTCGGGCTCGGCTTCCTGCCGGTACTGCCCGCCGGGGTGCCGGTACTGATCGCCGCGCTCGCCGCGCCCGCCGTGCTGTGGCTCCAGGGACGCCGGACCGCCGGCGCGCACGAGAAGGAGACGGACCGTTGACCATCTGGATCGCCATCGGCCTGACCGCCGCCGGCTGCTACCTCGTCAAGCTCATCGGCCTCCTGGTGCCCGCCGGGGCACTGGAGCGGCCGCTCGTCCAGCGGCTGTCGGCGCTGCTGCCCGTCGCCCTGCTCGCGGCGCTGACCGCGCAGCAGACGTTCAGCTCCGGCAGCGCCCTCGTCCTGGACGCCCGGGGCGCCGGTCTCGCCGCGGCGGCGGTCGCGCTGGTGCTGCGCGCCCCGTTCCTGGTCGTGGTCGCCGCGGCCGTCGTCGTGACGGCGGGCGTCCGGGCCATCGGCGGCTGAGCGCGGACGCCCGGCGCGGGAAGCGGGGCCGCCGCCCCGGGACCCGGGCGGGCGGGGCTCAGCCGTCGATCGGGCGGCCGTGCGCCCGCAGGGTGCGCAGCGCCTCGATCGTCACGATCGGACGCCACTCCAGGGCCGTGCCCGGCGCCCACAGGCGCCACCCGATGGGCCAGCCCCCGTCGTCCTCCTGGCAGGCCGCCAAGTGGTCCAGGGAACGGGCCAGCTCCTCGTCGGTGAACCAGCCCCGGGCGAGGGAATCGGGCACGCGCGCGTAGTCGTGCGGGAAGTGGTGCTCGCCCGGGGCGTACCCGGGCGCCACCGGGTACGCGTCGATCCGCTCCGGGTCCAGGACCGCGAGGCCCTGGTCCCGCACCAGGCGGCCGAGCCGGTCGGCGGCGGCCTTGGCCCGGGTGCGGTCCGGAACGCCGTCCAGGAACGCGACGGCGGCCTGGATCTCGTACGGGTGCGACTTCTCCAGCGCGTCGACGGCGGCCCAGCAGAAGTCCGTGGCGCGGAACAGCCACGCGTGCCACACCTGATTGCGGTGCAGCAGCCCGACCACGGGGCCGGTGGCGAGCAGGTCGCTGGGGGGATCGTCCACGACCGGGAGGAACGGGGCCACCGGGTAGCCCCGGACGGAGGGGTGCAGGGCCGGCAGGGCCCCGTCATGGGTGGACACCCCGGTCAGGTAGCGGCAGACGCGCTCCACCCGCAGCCCTCCGCAGCGGCCGATGGAGTCCAGCACCCGCAGCGCGTGCGCGGTGTGCAACGGCTGGCTGACGGGGCCGCGCAGGTCCGGCTCCAGTGCGTGCCCGTACCCCCCGTCTTCATTGAGGTGGGCGTTGAGGGCGGTCTCCACGGGGTCGGCGGCACCGCCCAGGAAGTGGTAAGCGAACCGCCGCTGTTCGAGCACACGGGCCGTCAGCCAGATGAAGTGCCCGGCACGGGAGAGGGGAGTTCCAGCCATGTTCCGACCGTAGGGCGGAAAGGGCTTTCGGCAAGGGGCGCGGGCCGGGCTGCACTCTCAGGAGCTGGATACTCGAGGCATGCGGTTGACGATTTTCTGGGAGCGGATGGCGGACCACTTCGGTGAGGGGTACGCCGAGTCCTTCGCGCGGGACCATGTCATGTCCGAGCTGGGCGGGCGGACGGTGTACCAGGCGCTGGAGGCGGGCTGGGAGGCGAAGGACGTCTGGCGCGCGGTCTGCGCCGCCGTGGACGTCCCGCCGGACAAGCGGTGACGCCGGGCTGGTAGGCCGGTCGCCGTGGCGGTGCGCGAGACTTGCCCCGTGGCCCCGACTGACGAGAACGAGACGACGACCACCGAGCCGGTGACGCGAGGACCCGCGTCACCGGCCACGAACGCGGCCGCCGTGCCGCCCAGCAGGACCGCGGAGCCCGGGGCGGCCCCCACCGGAGGGACGCCCCCCGCGCGCATGCCCCGGTGGCTGCCCAGGGCCATGGTCCTGGCCCTCGCCCTGTACGCCTGCTTCCAGCTGGGCAGCTGGGCGTTCCACCAGCTCATCGGCCTGCTCGTCAACATCCTGATCGCGTTCTTCCTGGCCCTGGCCATGGAGCCGGCCGTGGGCCGGATGGCCGCCCGGGGGATGCGGCGGGGCCTCGCCACCTTCCTGGTCTTCTTCGCCGTGCTGGCGGCGGGCATCGGGTTCGTCGTGCTGCTCGGCTCCATGCTCGCCGGACAGATCATCGAGATGGTCGAGGACTTCCCCCGGTACCTCGACTCGCTCATCAACTGGAGCAACCACACCTTCCATACCGAGCTGTCCAGGGTCGAGGTCCAGGACAGCCTGCTGCGCTCCGACTGGCTGCGGAAGTACGTGCAGAACAGCGCGAGCGGAGTCCTGGACATCTCCGCGACCGTGCTCGGCGGGCTGTTCAGACTGCTGACGATCTTCCTGTTCTCCTTCTACTTCGCGGCCGACGGCCCGCGGCTGCGCCGCGCCCTGTGCTCGGTCCTGCCGCCCGCCAAGCAGGCCGAGGTGCTGCGCGCCTGGGAGATCGCGGTCGACAAGACCGGCGGCTACCTGTACTCGCGCGGGCTCATGGCGCTGGTCTCCGGCGTCGCCCACTACGTCCTGCTGGAGTTCCTGGCGGTGCCGTACGCGCCCGCGCTCGCCGTGTGGGTGGGGCTGGTCTCCCAGTTCCTCCCCACCATCGGCACCTACCTGGCCGGTGCGCTGCCGATGCTGATCGCCTTCACCGAGAACCCCTGGTACGCCCTGTGGGTGCTGGCCTTCGTCGTGGTGTACCAGCAGTTCGAGAACTATGTGCTCCAGCCCAAGCTGACCGCCAGGACCGTCGACATCCACCCGGCGGTCGCCTTCGGCTCGGTCATCGCTGGCACCGCGCTGCTCGGCGCGGTCGGCGCGCTCATCGCCATCCCGGCGGTCGCCACCCTCCAGGCGTTCCTCGGCGCGTACGTGAAGCGGTACGACGTGACCGAGGACCCGCGGATGCACGGCCACCGGCGGCAGGGCGAGGCCGTCCTCGCCCGGGTGCAGCGGGCGCTGCGCGCCAAGCGGGAGAAGGAGCAGGCCGCCTCCCCGGCCACGCCCGCCGACGGCTCCTGAGGCGCGCCGGGCCCGCGTACGAACGGGCCGCCGACCGGCAGCCGGCCCGGCGAACCCGGGCCGCCGGGCCCGCGTGGAACCGGCCCGGCGGGGTACCGGACGGGCGCCGCACGGCGGCGCCGGAACACGAGCCGCGGACCGGTGTGGCTCGCTTGACAGCAAAATCGAACATCCATTCTTATGGGGGTTCCGGCCCGCGGCGACGGGGGCGGCGAGGCGGTGGCCGCCGAGTTATCCACAGGTCGGAGGGACGTCGGGGCCCATTGTCAGTGGCAGGGGTTAGCGTCTTTGACGTGAAGCGATCGACTCAAGCAAATCGGGTGGAACCCATGGCAGGAACCGACCGCGAGAAGGCGCTCGACGCCGCGCTCGCACAGATTGAACGGCAATTCGGCAAGGGCGCAGTGATGCGCATGGGCGAGCGGTCCAGGGAGCCCATCGAGGTCATCCCGACCGGCTCGACCGCGCTCGACGTCGCGCTCGGCGTCGGTGGCCTGCCGCGTGGTCGTGTGGTGGAGATCTACGGGCCGGAGTCCTCCGGCAAGACGACCCTGACCCTGCACGCCGTGGCCAACGCGCAGAAGGCCGGCGGCCAGGTCGCGTTCATCGACGCGGAGCACGCCCTCGACCCGGAGTACGCGCAGAAGCTCGGCGTCGACATCGACAACCTGATCCTGTCCCAGCCCGACAACGGCGAGCAGGCCCTGGAGATCGTGGACATGCTGGTCCGCTCCGGCGCGCTCGACCTGATCGTCATCGACTCCGTGGCCGCGCTCGTCCCGCGTGCGGAGATCGAGGGCGAGATGGGCGACTCCCACGTGGGTCTCCAGGCGCGTCTGATGAGCCAGGCCCTCCGGAAGATCACCAGCGCGCTCAACCAGTCCAAGACCACCGCGATCTTCATCAACCAGCTCCGCGAGAAGATCGGCGTGATGTTCGGCTCCCCCGAGACCACGACCGGTGGCCGGGCGCTGAAGTTCTACGCCTCGGTGCGCATCGACATCCGCCGTATCGAGACGCTCAAGGACGGTACGGACGCGGTCGGCAACCGCACCCGCTGCAAGGTCGTCAAGAACAAGGTCGCGCCGCCGTTCAAGCAGGCCGAGTTCGACATCCTCTACGGCCAGGGCATCAGCCGCGAGGGCGGTCTGATCGACATGGGCGTCGAGCACGGCTTCGTGCGCAAGGCGGGCGCCTGGTACACGTACGAGGGCGACCAGCTGGGCCAGGGCAAGGAGAATGCCCGCAACTTCCTCAAGGACAACCCGGATCTCGCCAACGAGATCGAGAGGAAGATCAAGGAGAAGCTGGGCGTGGGCGTCCGGCCCGAGGCCCCGGCGGCCGAGCCCGCTGCGGACGCGGCGGCCACCCCGGCCGGCGACGAACCGGCCAAGTCGGTCCCGGCTCCGGCGGCCAAGGCCACCAAGGCGACCAAGACCGCGGCCGCCAAGGCCTGACCCCGTGGTCAGGCGCACCGAATGGCCGGGCGACAGCGCCGACTCGTCGAGGGCCGAGAAGGAGCTGTCGCCCCAGGATCCGGCTGAGCGGGCGCGGGCGATCTGCCTGCGCCTGCTCACCGGGACCCCACGCACCCGCAAGCAGCTGGCGGACGCGTTGCGCAAACGTGAGGTCCCGGACGAGGTGGCCGACGAGGTCCTGTCCCGCTTCGAGGACGTCGGCCTGATCGACGACGCGGCCTTCGCGGGCGCGTGGGTGGAGTCCCGGCACCATGGCCGGGGCCTGGCCCGCCGCGCCCTCGCGAGGGAGCTGCGCACCAAGGGGGTGGACGCCGAGCTGATCGACGAAGCGGTGGGGCGGCTGGACTCCGAACAGGAGGAGGAGACGGCCCGCGAGCTGGTGGCGCGCAAGCTCCGGTCGACGCGCGGCCTCGACCGCGACCGCCGCCTCCGGCGCCTCGCGGGCATGCTCGCCCGCAAGGGCTATCCGGAAGGCATGGCCTTGCGGGTCGTACGGCAGGCGCTGGAGGACGAGGGGGAGGACACCGACGACCTGCACGAAGGCTTCTGAGGCTTCGGAGGCGCGGCGGGCCGCCGGAAGCCGCCCCCGCACCGGCACGGAGGGGTCCGGCTTACGGCCCCCCCGGGGGGCGGGCCGGGGCCGGCCCCACCCGCGAGCCCCCGGAGCCCGCGCCCGCCGTCCCGAACGGGACGACAGGCGCGACACGGCCGGCGCGGCACCGTACGACGGCCCGGGGCGGCGTTCCGCTCCCGGCGGGGGAGACAGGCCCGGATCAGACGGTGGTGACCGGCAGTCCCTCGGCCTTCCAGGCCTGGAAGCCCCCGACCAGGTCGGTCGCCCGGTGCAGCCCGAGCTGGTGCAGGGACGCGGCCGCGAGCGAGGACGCGTACCCCTCGTCGCACACCACCACGACCCGCAGCTCATGGCTCACCGCCTCCGGGGCGCGGTGGCTGCCCAGCGGGTCGAGGCGCCACTCCAGTTCGTTCCGCTCGACGACCAGCGCCCCCGGGATCAGCCCGTCCCGCTCGCGCAGCGCCGCGTACCGGATGTCCACCAGCAGCGCGTCCCCCGACTCGGCCGCCGCGAACGCCTCCCGGGCGGTCACCCGGTCGAGACCCGCCCGGACCCGCTCCAGCAATTCGTCGATGGTCACTGCCAGTCCTCCGGACGCTCGACCTGCTCCAGCCGCAACACCGGGCCGGTCCGGCTGAAGCGCCGGATCAGCGGCAGCGGCGGATAGTACGCGTGCACCGACACGGCGTGCTCGACCGCCGAGCCGTTCAGCACCTCGTGCACATGGTGCCGTCCGAACGCCCGCCCCTCGCCCGCGGCCAGCAGACGCTCGCGGTCGACGTCCTCGTGCAGTTCGAGCGACCGCCAGCCGCCCGACGGGAGCCGCACGGCGAGGGAGTTCTCCCTGAGCGTGCCGCGCGCGGTGGCGAAGGCGCCGAGCGACTCGGCGTGGTCGTGCCAGCCGGTGCCGGTACCGGGCGGCCAGCCGATGAGCCAGGCCTCACTGCCGCCCGGGCCGTCCAGCCGCACCCAGGTGCGGCCCTCCGGGTCGAGCGGAAGGGAGGCGATCAGTTCGGTGTCGGCCGCAGTGCGGCGGACGAAGGCGAGGAGCTGGGCAGCGGTCGGGGCCGCCGCCCCGGCCTCGGGTACGGAGGCGGAGACAGACTGGGACATGGGGAGAACCGTCCTGGGGTCCTGGACTCGACGTCGCGAAGGAGGCGCGCGCGGCACGGGCGCGGGGCCCGGACACCGATCCCGGACACCGGGAACGACGCCGGCGCGCGCCGGGGAAAGGGGGCGAGAGCTCAGCAGGACGGACGACACACGCAGCCCGCGTAGCGGACCAGGTCCATATGGACCCTCCGCCACAGGCGCACATCGGTGCCGTTCATGATCGGGAGTACAGCACGGACCCGCGCCCGCGTCAATCGCCTCGGGCCGGGCCCGCTCGGGGCCCGCCTCGGGCGGGCGGGTCAGATGACGTCGGCGGTCCGGTCGCTGTGCTCGTGCGACGGGGCACCGCCCCGAACGGCGTCGGCCGCCGCGAGCAGGTCCTCCGGTCGCACCCCGTTGAAGGCCGCGGCCAGATGCCCGTCGGGCCGCACCAGCAGGACGGTGTGCGCGGCCGCTCCCGGGTACGCCTCGGTGACCAGCACCTCGCCGTCGACCGGCAGCGCGGTCACCGCCTCCACCAGCCGGGGCATCACGCCCGCGGACATCCAGTGCCGCCGGTCCCACACCCCCGTACCCGGCGCGACCAGCACCGCCAGGAGCCTGCCCCGGCCCAGCCGGTCCCGCAGCCGCACCGTCGTGCCGTCCTCCGGCGCCGTGACCCGCACGTCCTCCACCGGCGCGCCCAGCGGCGTACCGACGCTCGTGTGCGCCTCGGCGTGCGGAGGTGCGAGGGGGGAGTGCGGGTACGCGGGCGGCGCGCCCAGCGGGCCGCGCCCCACGTGCCCGTCCATCAGCAGCGCGTCGTGCCCGCCGCCCCGCAGGTAGGTCCGCAGCCCACCCGCGCCGCGCAGCACCGGCAGCGACTGGTCGGCCGCGCGCAGCCGGGCCGCGACCGCCGTGCGCCGCTCGGCCTGGTAGCTGTCCAGCAGCACCTCCGAGGCGCCGTGGTGCCAGGCCAGCGCGAGCTTCCACGCCAGGTTCTCGACGTCCCGCAGCCCCTCGTCCAGCCCCTGCGTCCCGAGCGCGCCCAGCAGGTGGGCCGCGTCCCCGGCGAGGAAGGCCCGCTCCACGCGCCACCGCTTGGCGAGCCGGTGGTGCAGCGTGTAGACGCCCGTGTCGACCAGGTCGTACGCCGGGGTCGCCTCGCACCAGCCGGCCAGCGTCTCCCGGATCCGCGCCACCAGTGCGTCCGGCGTCACCAGGTCGCCGCGCGGCGGCAACAGCCAGTCCAGCCGCCAGCCTCCGTCCGGCAGCGGCCGGGCCGTGATCTCCTCGCCCACGCCGCGCCACGGCGGCTGACGGTGCAGCAGGGCCTCGTCGGGCCAGGGAAGTTCGACGTGCAGGGTGGCGACGGCGTGCCGTTCGACGGCCGTACGCCCGGGGAAGCGGACGCCCAGGAGCTTGCGCACCGTCGAGCGGGCCCCGTCGCAGCCGACCAGGTGGCTGCCGCGCCAGGAGCGCGCCCCGGGCCCGCGGGTGTGCGCGGTGACTCCGTGTGCGTCCTGCTCGATGCCGTCCACCCGGCTGTGCGTGACCACCCGCACCAGTTCGGGGTCCGGGAGCGCGGCGATGGCCTCCCGCAGCCCGCGCGACAGGGCGTGCTGCGGGATGTGCAGCGGGGACGGGGCCTGGAGCCCGAACGTGAAGTGCCGCATCTGCTGCCGGCGGCGCATCGACCGCCAGCCGGTCCAGCGCGCCCCCTCGTCCCGTACGGTGGCGCAGCCGAGGCGCTCGACGAACGCCGCGGTGTCCGGGCGCAGTACGGCGGTGCGCGCGGCGCGCGGCTCGTCCTTCCCGGCGCCCTCGTCCAGGACGACGGAGGGCACGCCCTGCGCGGCGAGGGCGAGGGAGAGCGCCAGCCCGACCGGGCCGGCGCCGACCACGATCACCGGGTCCACGGCGTGACTCCAGGGACCCGCGCGGTCATGCGGTGAGCAGGGGAAACACGGGGAAGTGCGGCTGGAGTCCGACGCGACGCGATCACAGAACGTATGCAACCTACTGCGGGTGCTTGCGTCAAGTGACGGGGGCAGTGGCGCGACCGCCACTGCCCCCGCACAACCCGTAAGACACCCGGATGATGTCACATACCGTCAGTTACCGGCGCCGCCGTCGCCACCACCGGCTCCGCCCGCGGTGCCGTCGGTGCCGCCGAGCAGGATCGCGGTGGCGGCGGCGTTGCCGGCGTCGCCGCCGAGGACGGCCGTGCCGCCGGCGCCCGCCGCCGGGCCGATGCCGGTCTTGGCGCGCCGGCCGCGCTTCTCGATCCAGGTGGCGAGGCCGGACAGCGCCAGGCACATCGCGACGTAGATGGCGCCGACCACCACGATCGTCGACACGTACGGGTACATGCCGTTGACCTGCGTGTTGGAGGCGATCAGCCGGGCGGTCTGGAGCAGCTCGGGGTACAGGATGATGAAGCCGAGCGAGGTGTCCTTGAGGGTCACCACGAGCTGGCTGATGATCGTCGGCAGCATCGCCCGCACGGCCTGCGGGATCAGCACCGACGTCATGACCTGCGTCTTGCTCATGCCGAGCGCGTACGCGGCCTCCCGCTGGCCCTTCGGCACGGAGTTCACGCCCGCGCGCAGCACCTCGGCCTGGACGCAGCCGTTGTAGATCGACAGGCCGACCGCCAGCGCCCACATCGAGTAGTCGGTCAGGAAGCCGACCCACACGGCGTAGATGGTGATGAGCAGCGGGATGGAGCGGAACAGCTCGATGAATCCCGTCGCCAGCCACCGGACCGGCTTGTGGTCGGAGAGCCGGGCGACGGCCAGGAGCACACCGAGCGCCAGGGAGCCGACGGCCGCGATCCCGAACGCCTTGAGGGTGGCGAGGACGGCGTCGGCGATGTTCTGCCGGATGCCCGCGTAGTTGAAGATGTCCCACATCTCGGGGGCGAGGTGCCCCTTGTCGCTCAGCCGGACGATCGTGACGGCGAGCAGCCCCAGGATGGCGAGCGTGCCGACGACGGCGTAGATGCGGTTGCGGACGACGGCCTTGGGGCCGGGGGCGTCGAAGAGAACGCTGGCGCTCATCGGGCGACCTCCAGGCGGCGCTCAAGGATGCGGAAGACGCCGCTGATGGAGAACGTGACCACCAGGTAGGCGAGGGACACCCAGACGAAGATCGGGATGATGTCGTAGCCCTCCTCGCTCATCAGCTTCTGCCAGCCGAAGAGTTCGGTGACGCTGAAGGCGCCCGCGATGGCCGAGTTCTTGGTGAGCGCGATGAGGATCGAGCTCAGCGGCGGCAGCACCGTACGGGTGGCCTGCGGCAGCACGATCAGCCGCAGCGTCTGCGAGAAGGTCATGCCGAGGGAGCGGGCGGCCTCGGCCTGGCCCAGCGGCACCGTGTTGATGCCGGAGCGGACCGCCTCGCAGATGAAGGAGGAGGTGTAGAAGCCGAGGGCGATCGAGCCGAGCACGAAGGCGCTCATGCCCGGGAAGAGGATCTCCGGCACCACGAACGTCGTCACCAGGAACAGCAGCGTCAGCGGCGTGTTGCGCAGCAGGGTGACCCACGCGGTGCCGAACCAGCGCAGCGGCGGCACGGGTGACACCCGGAAGCCGGCGATGGCGACGCCGAGGACCAGCGCGATGGCGGTGCTGACGGCGGTGATCGACACGGTTCCTATGAAGCCGTCGCGGAACTCTGAGAAGTGGTCGAGCAGTACGTTCATGGGGTCTCCGCGTCGGCGGTCAGCGGCTGGCGGTCGAAGTGCGTGCGGTCGGGATGCGGGTGGTCGAGGTGCGTGCGGCCGGGGTGCGGGGCGTTCGGGGCGCACTGCGGTCGGGTACGGGCGGGGCGAGCCACCCGGACCGGCCCGCGGCCCCGGCGCCGTACCCGGCCCCGGGGGCCGGGTACGTGGTGGTACGGCCCGGGTACGACGGGACGGAGCGCCCCGTACCGGCCGGGTACGGGGCGCTTCGCCGTGGTGCGTGAAGCGGCGGTGCGTCAAGCGCGGTGGAGCGGGGAGGCGCGGTGGCCCGGCCGGGTCAGTAGCGCACGAGCGCCGGCGGAGCGGTGTAGGCGGAGCCGGACAGGCCCAGGGTGGCCTCGTAGATCTTCTTGTACGTGCCGTCCTTGATCCGCTTGTCCAGCGCGTTGTTGACCGCGTCGCGGAGGGCCTTGTCCTCCTTGTTCATGCCGATGCCGTACGGCTCCTGCGTGAACGGCTTGCCCACGACCTTCAGCTTGGTCGGGTTCTGCGCGGCGTAACCCTTGAGGATCGCGTCGTCCGTCGTCACCGCGTCGACCTGCTTGGTGAGCAGCTGCTGGACGCAGTCCGAGTACTTGCCGAGCTCGGTGGTCTGGGCGCCGTACTTCGGCTGCTTGATCTCCTGGAGCGGCGTGGAGCCCTTGATGGAGCAGACCTTCTTGCCCTTGACGGCCTCCGGGCCGGTGATCGAGGACTCGTCCTTGCGGACCAGCAGGTCGGCGCCGGCCTTGTAGTACGGACCCGCGAAGCCGACCTGCGCCTTGCGCTTGTCGTTGATCGTGTACGTACCGACGTAGTAGTCGACCTGGCCCTTGGAGATGGCGGTCTCACGGGTGCTGGAGTCCACCGTCTTCCACTCGATCTGGGACTCGGTGAAGCCCAGCTCGGCGGCGATCATCTTGGCGATCTCGACGTCGAAGCCGGAGCGCTTCTTGGTCGCCTGGTCCTCGAAGCCGAGGTACGGCTGGTCGGCCTTGGAGCCGATGATCAGCTTGCCGCGCTCCTTGGCCTTCTTGAAGGTCGCCGAGTCCTTCAGGTCGACGTCCGTCGCGACGACGTACTTCGGCAGCGCCGGAGCGTTCGAGGAGCCGGGCTGGACGCCGGCCGGCTTGTCGCCCGCCGACCCCTCCTTGCCACCACAGGCGGTCGCGGACAGCGCGAGCACAGCAACGGCCAGCGCGGCCGTCTTGCGGAGCTTCATGGTGAACATCCCTTATGTCGTGGTTCGTTGGTCGTCGTCACCGCTGGCGTCAAGCGGGATCCCTCAGTGGTGAAGGATCTTCGACAGGAAGTCCTTGGCCCGGTCGCTGCGCGGGTTGCTGAAGAACTGGTCCGGCGTCGCCTCTTCGACGATCCGGCCGTCCGCCATGAAGACGACGCGGTTGGCGGCGGACCGGGCGAAGCCCATCTCGTGGGTGACGACGATCATCGTCATCCCGTCCCGCGCCAGCTGCTGCATGACCTCGAGGACCTCGTTGATCATCTCGGGGTCGAGCGCCGAGGTGGGCTCGTCGAAGAGCATCACCTTCGGGTCCATCGCCAGGGCTCGGGCGATCGCGACGCGCTGCTGCTGTCCACCGGACAGCTGCGCCGGGTACTTGTCGGCCTGGGAGCCGACGCCCACCCGGTCGAGCAGCGTCCGGGCCTTCTGCTCCGCGGCCTTCTTGTCCGCCTTGCGGACCTTGACCTGGCCCAGCATGACGTTCTCCAGCACCGTCTTGTGCGCGAAGAGGTTGAACGACTGGAAGACCATGCCGACGTCGGCGCGCAGCCGGGCGAGCTCCTTGCCCTCCTGGGGCAGCGGCTTGCCGTCGATGGTGATGCTGCCCGAGTCGATCGTCTCCAGGCGGTTGATGGTGCGGCACAGCGTGGACTTGCCGGACCCGGACGGTCCGATGACGACCACGACCTCGCCACGGGCGATGGTCAGGTCGATGTCCTGGAGCACATGCAGCGCGCCGAAGTGCTTGTTGACGTTGCTCAGCACGACCAGGTCGCCCGCCGTCGGTACGGCGTCCTCCGCGCCCTTGGTCACTGACACTCCGCTCATCGGCTTCTTGCTCCGTCCTCCTCGGTTGAGGAGGACACTAAGCACGTGGTGCGACCAGCGTCATTACATCTGAGCGGAAATTGAGGATAACGATCCGGCTTCAACCGGACACTATGCGTGAACGGGACGGCCCTGCTACGGCCTTGTGGAGAACGGGTGCATAACGGAACCCCCGTCGCCGCCGGAACCCTCTTGACTGTCGGGGCACGCATCAGCGTTCATGCCGAAGTGGCCATAGGGTCACTCAAGCGATCGCACCTTTCGGAGGGGGGCCATGAGACTGCTGCTCGTCGAGGACGACGACCACGTCGCCGCGGCCCTGTCCGCGATCCTCAAGAAGCACGGGTTCGACGTCACCCACGCCCGCAACGGCGAGGAGGCCCTCCAGGCCGTGCTGCCCGCCGCGAACGCCGGACGGCCCCCCTTCGGGGTGGTCCTCCTGGACCTCGGCCTGCCCGACCAGGACGGCTACCAGGTCTGCGGCAAGATCCGGAAGCTCACCACCACCCCAGTGATCATGGTGACCGCGCGGGCCGACGTCCGCTCCCGGATCCACGGGCTCAACCTCGGGGCCGACGACTACGTCACCAAGCCGTACGACACCGGTGAGCTGCTCGCCCGCATCCACGCCGTCAGCCGGCGCTCCGGCGCCACCGACCCCGACGACACCGGCGGTGGCACCGGAGGGACGGGCGGTACGGACGAGGCGGGACCCCTGCGCCTCGGCCCCGTGACCATCGAGCTGCCCACCCGCAGGGTCAGCGTGGCGGGCGCGGAGGTCCAGCTCACCCGCAAGGAGTTCGACCTGCTGGCCCTGCTGGCGCAGCGGCCCGGCGTCGTGTTCCGGAGGGAGCAGATCATCAGCGAGGTATGGCGCACGAGCTGGGAGGGCACCGGCCGCACCCTGGAGGTGCACGTGGCCTCCCTGCGCGCCAAGCTCCGCATGCCCGCCCTCATCGAGACCGTGCGCGGCGTCGGCTACCGCCTGGTCGCGCCCGCCGCGTAACGCCCTGAAGCCCCCGTGCGCACCCGGCTGCTCCCCCTCCTCCTCGTCCTCATGGCGGGCGTGCTGCTCGCGCTCGGCTTCCCGCTCGCGGCCAGCCTCGCCGCCGCCCAGCAGCAGACCGTCGTCGTCGACCGGATCGACGACACCGCGCGGTTCGCGGCGCTCGCCCAGTTCGTCACCGAGCGCGGGCGCGGCATCGACGAGCGCCAGTCCACCCTGAACGGCGAACTCGTCCGCTACCACGAGGTGTACGGGATCGAGGTGGGCGTCTTCTACCGCGACACCACCGCCATGGCCCGCGCCCCCAAGTACTGGGACGTCCCCGAGCGCGGCGAACCCCGCCGTGCCTTCCGCGAGGCCCTGCTGGGGCGCCGCAGTCACGACCCGCCGCAGGTCTGGCCCTGGCAGCCGAACGCCCGGCTCGCGGTCGCCTCACCGGTCGTACGGGACGGGGACGTCGTCGCCGTCGTGCTCACCGACTCGCCCACCGGCCAGCTCCGTTCGCGCATCCTGAACGGCTGGCTGCTGATCGCGGCCGGCGAGGTGGCCGCCATGCTGCTGGCGGTCGGCGCGGCGTTCCGGCTCACCGGGTGGGTCCTCAAGCCCGTCAAGGTCCTGGACGCCGCCACCCACGACATCGCCACCGGCCGGCTGAACTCACGGGTCGCCGCGGCCGGCGGACCGCCGGAACTGCGCCGCCTCGCACGGTCGTTCAATGAGATGGCCGACAACGTCGAGGAGGTCCTGGAACAGCAGCGGGCCTTCGTCGCCGACGCCTCGCACCAGCTGCGCAACCCGCTCGCCGCGCTGCTGCTGCGGATCGAGCTGCTCGCGCTGGAGCTGCCCCCCGGCAACGACGAGATCGCCTCCGTACGCACCGAGGGCAAGCGCCTCGCCCAGGTCCTCGACGACCTGCTCGACCTCGCCCTCGCCGAGCACGCCCCGGCCGACCTGCGGCTCACCGACATCGGGGAGCTGGCCGCCGAGCGCGTGGCCGCCTGGCGGCCGCTCGCCGACGAGAAGCGCGTCCGCCTGACCGGCTGCGGATCGGCCGTCACCGCCTGGGCCGACCCCGTGGCGCTGTCCAGCGCGCTCGACGCCGTGATCGACAACGCGCTGAAGTTCACGCCCGCCGGGGAGGAGGTCGCCGTGACCGTCACCGCCGACGGGGACACCTCCACGATCGTGGTCACGGACGGCGGCCCCGGGCTCACCGACGACGAGCTGGCCCGTATCGGCGACCGCTTCTGGCGCAGCGGCCGCCACCAGAACGTCAAGGGGTCCGGCCTCGGGCTGTCCATCTCCCGCGCGCTGCTGGCCGCGGGCGGCGGCTCGATCACGTACTCCCACCACGAGCCGCACGGCCTGCGCGTCACCGTCACCGTCCCGCGCACCGCCCCGGACGACGCCTCGGGCTGACGCCGCGGGCACCGCGAGCCGGGCGACTTCGCGGACGCGACCTACGGCTTGACCGAGCGGTAGTAGCGCCGGGCGCCCTCGTGCAGGGGCAGCGGGTCGGTGTACACCGCCGTCCGCAGGTCCACGAGCTGGGCCGGGTGCACCTCACGGCCGATCCGGTCACGGCTCTGGATCACCGTGCGCGTGAACGCCTCGGCCAGCGCCGGGTCCGTACGGTCGGTGGTGACGAGCAGGTTGGCCACGGCCACCGTCTCCACCGGCCGGCCCTCCTGGGCGAGGGCGTAGGCGTCGGCGGGCACCACCGCCGAGCGGTAGTAACGGCCGCTGCCGCCGCCCTCGTGCACCCGGTTCACCAGGTCGCCCTCCAGCGGGACGAGCCGGATCGGGAAGCGCTCGGAGAGCTTCTGCACCGCGCTGGTGGGCAGGCCGCCCGACCAGAAGAAGGCGTCCAGCCGGTCCTGCTCCAGCAGCGTCGGCATCGTGTCGATCCCGGCCGAGACCGGCTCGATGTCCGTCGCCGGGTCGATCTTGGCCGCCTGGAGCAGCCGGTCCGCGATCAGCCGTACGCCCGACCCGTCCTGCCCGACGCCGACCCGCAGGCCCCGCAGGTCCCGGGTGGAACGCACCTTCGAACCCTTGGGGACGATGAGCTGGACGTAGTCGTCGTACAGCCGGGCACAGCCGCGCAGGTCGTACGCGCCCGGCCTGCTGTCCCGGATGTACGTCGCGACCGCGTCCGCCGTGGCGACGGTGAAGTCCGCCTCCCCGGACGCCAGCCGGGCCAGGTTCTGCCGGGAGCCCTCACTGTTCCGGAGCGTTATCGCGACGTCCGGCACGGTGCGCCCGAGCGCCTCCTCCAGCAGCTCGCCGTACCGCTGGTACACCCCGGTCGGTACGCCCGTGCTGAAGGTGACCTTGCCGCGCGGTGACGGCTCCCCGGCGGGAACGAACCACCACAGGAGCACACCCAGCACCACGAGGGCGGCCGCCGACCCCCGGAGGGCACGACGGCGGCTGACGCGGGACAGGGCCTGGAGCATGGCGCGATCCTGCCAGCTCACGCCCGGTGGAGACCAGGCCCGCCCGGCAACGGTTCGGTACCTGTACGTGACGACCGGCGCTCCGTGCCGTCCGTGTAGTCTCCTCCCAAAGTTTCCCGGGATGTCAGAGGTGTGCCATGACCAGCGAGGAGCTTCTGGCTTTTCTCGCCGCCGTGGGTCACGCGCAGCGCCTCCGAGTGATCGCCGAACTCGCCGGTGGCCGGATGTACGTCAGTGAGCTCGCCCGCCGCCTCGGGATGTCCCGTCCCCTGCTCTACATGCACCTGGAACGGCTGGAAAAGGCCGGACTGGTCGTGGGCAACCTGGAGCTGTCCGAGGACGGCAAGGCGCTGAAGTACTTCGAGCTGGGCGCGTTCGACCTCCGTCTGAATGTCGATACGATCCTCGCGGCCGTACGCGCGGACGAGTCCGCGGCGACGGACGCCGGTGCCGCGCCGGAGCGGGGGGACGCGGCGGGCCCGAAGGACCGGAAGGGCCTGGCAGACGTGAAGGGGAAACGCACATGACCGGGGCTGTCATCGCCATCGCCGTCGTTCTGATCGTCGTCGGCGGCATCACGGCCGGGGTGGTCGCCTACTTCAGACTCCAGCGCCACCGCGCCGACGCCCTGGCGATGGTCTCGTACCGCAAGCTCGCCGAGGAGGCGGTCGCCCAGCAGGAGGCGCTGCGGGGACAGCTCGCCGAGCTGGGGGACCGCGTCAAGGCCGTCGAGACGCTGCTCCGCAGCGTCGACTGACCGCCCGGCCCCCCGGCGGGGCCCGCGCTCTCGCCCGCGCGCCCGGGCCGTCGCTTCGCCGCGCACGGCGGCGACCGGGCTCGTGCCGCCGCGCGCTCCGACGCCGTCGCCGGGCAGCGGCGGCCCCGGGCATCCGCGCCCCCGTCGCCGTGGCCGTGGCCGTCGTCGCCGGGTCGCGCCGCGCGCCCCCGCCCCGCGCTCCCGCCCCGCACCGGCCCCGGCGCGCCCCCCGCGTCGCATCACCTCGCGGGCCCTCTCGCGTTAGGCGTGTCGAGCACCGCCGCCGCTCGTACCGCCGCTCGCGCGCCCGCGCGGGTTCGACCGCTGGAGAGCATCCGTGACCACGTGCAGCGTCCCCCTGAATCCCGTCCCCGGACCCCGCGGCCTGCCCGTGCTGGGCAACGTGCCCGAGTTCGGCAAGGATCCCCTGGCGTTCCTGACCCGGCTGCGCGACGAGTTCGGGGACGCCGTGCGCTGGTCGCTGGGGCCCCGGCCCGGCCTGTTCCTGTCCCATCCCGAGCACATCGGCGAGATGCTGGCCGCCCGTGACCACGCGTACGACATCCTCGACATCGGCTGGGCGTTCCAGCAGGTCGTCGGCCGGAGCGTGATCATGAGCCGGGGCGACGACTGGCGCCGCAAGCGCTCGCTGGTCCAGCCGGTCGTCCGGCCCCGTCAGGTCAGGACGTACGCCGCCACCATGGTCGACTGCGCCGGGTCGGCCGCCGACGGGTGGCGGGACGGCGAGCGGATCGACGTACGGCGCGAGATGGCGCTCATCACCCAGCGGATCGTGCTGCGCTGCCTGTTCGGCAACGACCTCGGCGACCGGACGCGGGCGCTGGCCGAGGCGATGCGGGTGGCCGAGGAGGTGATCGGCGGGGAGGTGCGGAGCATGGGCCTCTTCCTGCCCGGCTGGGTCACCACCCCGGCGCGGCGGCGGCTGCGGGCGGCCGTGGCCATGATCGACGCCGAGGTGCACCGGCTCATCCGCGCCCGGCTGCGGGACGCGCCGGAGGCCGGTGGCCCCACCGGCGGGGGGCACGGCGAGGGCCGGGACGACCTGGGCCGGGACGGCGCGGGCGGCGGGGACGGCGCGGGCCGGGACGATCTGCTGAGCCGCCTCCTCGCGGCCCGGGACGAGGAGGGCCGGCCCCTGTCGTCCCGGGAGGTGCGCGACGAGGCGGTCACGCTGTGGGCGGCCGGGCACGAGACGACGTCGACCGCCCTGACCTGGACCTGGTACCTGCTGTCGGGGTCCCCGTCGGCCCGGGAGCGCCTCGACGACGAACTCGACCGTGTCCTGGCCGGACGCCCGCCCACCGTCGAGGACGTCGACCGGCTCACCTGGACGCGGCGGATCGTCAAGGAGTCGCTGCGGCTCTACCCGCCCGCCTGGCTCCTCGCCGGCGTGGCCCGGGACGGCGCCACCCTCGGTGGTACGCCCGTCCCGCCCCGGACCATCGTCTGGTGCAGCCCCTGGACCACCCACCGCGATCCGCGCTGGTTCCCCGGCCCCACCGAGTTCCGCCCCGAACGCTGGGACGACGCCGCCCCGGAGGCCGTACCCGACCACGCCTGGTTCCCGTTCGGCGGAGGGCAGCGCACCTGTCTGGGCGCCCGGTTCGCGCAGGTCGAGGCCGTCCTGGTGCTCGCCGCGCTCGCGCAGCGCTTCCGCCTGGACCTCCCCGGTGAGGAGGTGACGGCCAGGGCCGCCCTGCTGGTCCAGCCGTCGGCGCCCCTGCTCGCGACCCTCCGCGCCCGTTCCTGACCGCACGCGGCAGCGGGGCGGACCGCTCGGGAGGAGCGGCGTCCGTCCCGCTCGACGGCCTGGCTGCCCGGACGCAGGAGGGTGGGCCGACGGGACCCCTTACCCTTGACGGGTGAGCGGTAACGACGTGGCTGGCGGAGTAGTGGACGGTTTGAAGACGTACGAGGTTCGCACCTACGGGTGCCAGATGAACGTTCACGACTCCGAGCGCCTCTCCGGCCTGCTGGAGGACGCCGGTTACGTCCGCGCTCCCGAGGGCTCGGACGGCGACGCCGACGTCGTGGTCTTCAACACCTGCGCGGTCCGCGAGAACGCCGACAACAAGCTCTACGGCAACCTCGGCCGGCTCGCCCCCATGAAGACCAGGCGGCCCGGCATGCAGATCGCCGTGGGCGGCTGCCTCGCCCAGAAGGACCGCGACACCATCGTCGAGCGGGCGCCCTGGGTCGACGTCGTCTTCGGTACGCACAACATCGGCAAGTTGCCGGTGCTCCTGGAGCGCGCCCGCGTCCAGGAGGAGGCCCAGGTCGAGATCGCCGAGTCGCTGGAGGCGTTCCCCTCCACGCTGCCGACCCGGCGCGAGTCCGCCTACGCCGCGTGGGTCTCCATCTCCGTCGGCTGCAACAACACCTGCACCTTCTGCATCGTCCCGGCGCTGCGCGGCAAGGAGAAGGACCGCCGTCCCGGCGACATCCTCGCCGAGATCGAGGCGCTGGTCTCCGAGGGCGTCTCCGAGATCACCCTGCTCGGCCAGAACGTCAACGCGTACGGCTCCGACATCGGCGACCGCGAGGCCTTCAGCAAGCTGCTGCGCGCCTGCGGGAAGATCGAGGGCCTGGAGCGCGTCCGCTTCACCTCCCCGCACCCGCGCGACTTCACCGACGACGTGATCGCCGCGATGGCCGAGACGCCCAACGTGATGCCGCAGCTCCACATGCCGCTCCAGTCCGGCTCGGACACCGTCCTGAAGGCGATGCGCCGCTCGTACCGCCAGGACCGCTTCCTCGGGATCATCGGCAAGGTGCGGGAGGCCATTCCGCACGCCGCCATCTCCACCGACATCATCGTCGGGTTCCCCGGCGAGACGGAGGAGGACTTCGAGCAGACCCTGCACGTGGTGCGCGAGGCGCGGTTCGCGCAGGCCTTCACCTTCCAGTACTCCAAGCGCCCCGGCACCCCGGCGGCCACCATGGACGGGCAGATCCCCAAGGAGGTCGTGCAGGACCGCTACATGCGCCTGGTCGCCCTCCAGGAGGAGATCTCCTGGGAGGAGAACAAGAAGCAGGTCGGCCGCACCCTGGAGGTCATGGTCGCCGAGGGCGAGGGCCGCAAGGACGGCGCCACCCACCGTCTCTCCGGCCGCGCCCCCGACAACCGCCTGGTCCACTTCACCAAGCCGGAGCAGGACGTGCGCCCGGGTGACGTGGTGACCGTCGAGATCACCTACGCCGCCCCGCACCACCTCCTCGCCGAGGGCCCCACCCAGGACGTGCGCCGCACCCGCGCGGGCGACGCCTGGGAGAAGCGCAACGCCGCCGCGGCCGCCAAGCCCGCGGGCGTCATGCTCGGCCTGCCGCAGATCGGTGCCCCGGCCCCCCTGCCGCCGGTCACGGGCGGCTGCGCCGTCGGCTGACCCGAGGCGCGGGCACGGCGGGGCCCGGCGCGGGCGCGTCGCGGTCACGGCCGGGCGCCTCGGGGAGCGCCGCTCGCACGGCTAGTACGCTGCGGATCATGCTTGTCGCCGCCGCCGTGTGCCCCTGCCCGCCGCTCCTCGTCCCCGACGTGGCCGCCGGTGCCGCGCCCGAGCTGGACGGCGCGCGCACGGCTTGCTCCGACGCCCTCGCGGTGCTCGCGGCCTCCCGCCCGGACCGGCTCGTCGTGGTCGGTCCGGGGGCGGCCGAGGGCCTGGAGCGGTACCCGGCCGGGTCGGCGGGGGACTTCCGGGGCTTCGGCGTCGACGTCCGCGTACGGCTCGGGAGCGGGAGCGGGAGCGCGGCGGGGGAGGGGCGAGTGGAGCGGGACGGGGCCGGTGATCGGCTGCTGCCCGTGCCGCTGACCGTGGGCGCCTGGCTGCTGGAGCGCGTTCGCTGGGCCGACGCCCCCGTCGAGGGCCTCGCCGTGGCCGAGCGGCTCGCGCCCGCCCGGTGCGCCGAGGCCGGCCGCGAGCTGGCCGCAGGGGAGGGGCGCCTCGCCCTGCTGGTGCTGGGGGACGGCAGCGCGTGCCGCGATCTCAAGGCGCCGGGGTACCTCGACGAGCGTGCCGCTCCGTTCGACGAGCGGGCCGCCCGGGCGCTGGGCTCGGCGGACACCCGTGCCCTGGCCGAGCTGGACGAGCACCTCGCGTACGAACTGAAGGTGGCCGGTCGCGCTCCCTGGCAGGTCCTCGCGGGCGCCGCCGAGGGAGCCGGTCTGGAGGGCCGCCTGCTCCACGAGGAGGCGCCCTACGGCGTCGGATACTTCGTCGCGGCCTGGTCCTGACAGCCTGTCCGCCTGACCGCCCGACCGCCCGACCGCCGCACCGCCCTCCAGCCCCGCTCAGCCGCCCTACCGTCGCGCTGCCGCCCAACCGCTCAGCCGCCGCGCCGCCGAGCCGACGTTCCGGCACCCGGCCGCGCACACGACGGACGGCCGCGCAGCACGGCACCGTGCTGCGCGGCCGTCCGTCGCGCCGAGGCGCGTGAACGAGGTCAGGGGGCCGGCGGGGCCGGCGGCGTCGGCTGCGTACCGCCGCCGCCGTCCTTGTGGGCGATCCGGCCCACGGCGTTCCTGGCCTTTCCCGTACCCGACTGGATCTTGTCGCTGTACTTGCCCTTGGTCTTCTGGTCGACCATCCTGGCGGCCTTTTCCAGCCCGTGGTCGATCTTGCTCTCGTGCTGCTGCGCGAGGTCGGAAACCTTCTCCTTGGCAGGACCGAGCTTGGCCTTCAATGAATCCAGGAAGCCCATGGGGCACCTTCCCTCGGAGTAACCGTCGTCAAGCGATGCTACTTACGGGCGCTCTCACCGGCCTCGTTGTCCGCCGCCTCTTCGGCCGACTGCTGCTTGGGGATCTCCACGCCCTCGGCGGCCGCGGCCTCCTCCTGGTGGTCCGCCTCCGCCGTGGCGGGCGCTCCCTCGGCCTGCTCGTCGGGATCCGCCGTCCCGTCCGACGACACCTCGGCCTGCGTCACCGCCGCGGTCTCCTGGGACGAGGCCTCGGCGGTTTCCGTCTCCTTACGCCGACGAAACCGTGCAAAAACGCCCATATCCACTCCATAGCGTACTCGTGCGGGCGAAATTCCGCGCCATCCGGAGCGCCCCATTGCGTCGCCCGGTGGCGCCGGTCCGTAAACCGGCGGTCGGAACCTCGCAACAGGCAACGACCCCGCTCTCGTGCCGTCACGTAACTCGTTCGAGGACCCCTCCCGGGGTTTGCGAGACTGTGACGGTGAGAAGTACAGCTCCCGCCCCGCGGGTCATCGCCGTCGTCGGCCCCACCGCGGCCGGAAAGTCCGATCTGGGCGTCCACCTCGCCCAGCGGCTGGGCGGCGAAGTCGTCAACGCCGACTCCATGCAGCTCTACCGTGGGATGGACATCGGTACCGCCAAGCTGACGCCCGAAGAGCGCGGCGGCGTCCCGCACCACCTCCTCGACGTCTGGGACGTCACCGAGGCGGCCAGCGTCGCCGAGTACCAGCGGCTGGCCCGCGCGGAGATCGACCGGCTGCTCGCCGAGGGCCGCACGCCCGTCCTCGTCGGCGGTTCGGGGCTGTACGTACGCGGCGCCATCGACGCCCTGGAGTTCCCCGGCACCGACCCGGCCGTCCGGGCCCGTCTGGAGGCCGAGCTCGACGAGAGCGGCTCCGGCGTCCTGCACGCCCGGCTCGCCGCCGCCGACCCCGAGGCCGCCCGCGCCATCCTGCCCGGCAACGGCCGGCGGATCGTGCGGGCCCTGGAGGTCATCGAGATCACCGGCCGGCCCTTCACGGCCAACCTGCCCGGCCACGACTCGGTGTACGACACCATCCAGATCGGCGTCGACGTCGCACGCCCCGAACTGGACGAACGGATCACCACGCGCGTGGACCGGATGTGGGAGGCGGGCCTCGTCGAGGAGGTCCGCGTCCTGGAGGCCCGGGGGCTGCGTGAGGGCCGCACCGCGTCCCGCGCGCTCGGCTACCAGCAGGTGCTGGCAGCGCTCGCGGGCGAGTGCAGCGAGGAGGAGGCGCGCGCCGAGACCGTACGCGCCACCAAGCGCTTCGCGCGCCGCCAGGACTCCTGGTTCCGCCGCGACCCGCGCGTCCACTGGCTGAGCGGGGCCGCCGACCAGCGCGCGGAACTTCCGCGGCTGGCGCTGGCGTTGGTCGAACGAGCGGTTACAGCCTGATCACGTGATGGCATCGGGACGCCCTGCCCGTCATTCCGGCGGCCGGCGGCGTGCCATCATCGAGCATCGATCGACCAGTGGAACCCGAGTTGGGAGGGCGCGTGGCGATGGAGGCCGGCCCTCGCGACAGAGAACACCAGGAAGTACCGGACGACACCCAGGTGGCCAGTGACGCACCGGGCCTGAGCCCGGACGGTCCCGACCTCAATGAGGACGGGACCCCGGACATCCCCATCGACGAGGTCGAGGTCGAACTGCGCCCGCAGCGCAAGCTGCGCATCTGGCAGCTCGCGCCGATCGTCGGCCTCGGCGTGATCGGCTCGCTGATGTTCGGCTTCCCCCTCGCCTTCGGCTCGGGCGACGGCGGCGCGGTCCTCGCGATGCTGGGCCTGCTGCTGTGCGGCTGCGCCGCCGGCTGGGGCATGATGGCCGCCCGCCGCGTCGGCTACACCTGGCCGGGCCTGCCCGCGCGCGGCTCCGGCGAGCGCCCCGACTGGCGCGTGATCGCCCTGTACACGGTCGGCGTCGCCGTCCCCGTCGTCCTGGCCGTCTGGCGGGTCGCCCGCCTCCGCTGACCCCGCGCGGCCCCCGGGCCGTGACGGACGGACAGGCGGACGGGTGGCCGGGTGGCCGGACCGGGGCGGGGCGGGGCGGGGCGGGCACCCGTACGATTGATCGGGTGACCACCGAATCCGTGACCAGCGCGCCCATCGCCTTCCTCAAGGGGCACGGCACCGAGAACGACTTCGTGATCCTGCCGGACCCGGAGAACGCCATCGACCTGCCCCCCGCCCTCGTGGCCCGCCTCTGCGACCGCCGGGCCGGGATCGGCGGCGACGGGGTGCTGCACGCCGTCCGGTCCGCCGCCCACCCCGAGGCCCGGGGCATGGCGGACGAGGCCGAGTGGTTCATGGACTACCGCAACGCCGACGGATCGGTCGCCGAGATGTGCGGCAACGGCGTCCGGGTCTTCGCCCGCTACCTCCAGCACGCGGGGCACGTCGCCGCCGGGGACGTGGCGGTCGCCACCCGCGGCGGCGTCAAGCGCGTCCACCTCGCCAAGAACGGCGACGTCACCGTCTCGATGGGCCGCGCACGGCTCCCCGAGGACGGCGTCACCGTCACCGTCGGCGACCGCCGCTGGCCCGCGCGGAACGTGAACATGGGCAACCCGCACGCGGTGGCCTTCGTCGAGGACCTCGACCACGCCGGTGAGCTGCGGACGGAGCCCCCGTACGAGCCCGCCGCCGTGTACCCGGACGGTGTCAACATCGAGTTCGTCGTGGACCGGGGCCCCCGCCACGTGGCCATGCGCGTCCATGAGCGCGGCGCCGCCGAGACCCGCTCGTGCGGCACCGGCGCGTGCGCCGTCGCCGTCGCCACCGCCCGCCGCGACGGTGCCGACCCGGCCCGGACGGGCACGCCGGTCACGTACACCGTCGACGTCCTCGGCGGCACGCTCGTCATCACCGAGCACCCCGACGGGGAGATCGAGATGACCGGGCCCGCCGTCATCGTGGCCGAGGGTCACGTCGACCCGGCCTGGCTGTCCTCCCCTCGCGCCTGAGCGCCGAACGGCGTCCGGGTCACCTTCGCTCGAATGGGTGATCCGGTTCACGCTGAGCGAGAGCGGGTCAGCGCTACGTGGTGGGCTCGGTAGCATCAAGCACCGGCCCGGCGGGCACGCCTTGCCCGCCCCACCGCCGGTCGATGCCGTCGGAGGTGCCCATGAGCGCAGAGGCCACCAATCTGAGTGCCGAGGCCACGAACCCCACGCCCGGCCGCCGGCGCGGCCGCCCGAGGATCGACCTCCGGAGGCTCGGCCGCGCCGCACTGCTCGGTCCCGGCACCCGCGACCGGCTGCCCGACGCGATCGGCCACGTCGCCGACGCGCACCGCGCCCACCACCCGGACGCGGACCTCGCCGTCCTGCACCGGGCCTGGGTCCTGGCCGAGTCCTCGCACCGGGGCCAGTTCCGCAAGAGCGGCGAGCCGTACATCACCCACCCGCTCGCCGTCACCCTCATCCTCGCCGAACTCGGCGCGGAGACCACCACCTTGACCGCCTCGCTCCTCCACGACACCGTCGAGGACACCGACGTGACCCTCGATCAGGTGAGGGAGGAGTTCGGCGAGGAGGTCTGCTACCTCGTCGACGGCGTCACCAAACTGGAGAAGGTCGACTACGGGGCCGCCGCCGAGCCCGAGACCTTCCGCAAGATGCTCGTCGCCACCGGCAACGACGTACGCGTCATGTCCATCAAGCTCGCCGACCGGCTGCACAACATGCGCACCCTCGGCGTGATGCGCCACGAGAAACAGGTCCGCATCGCCAAGGTGACCCGCGACGTCCTCATCCCGCTGGCCGAACGGCTCGGCGTCCAGGCCCTGAAGACCGAGCTCGAGGACCTGGTCTTCGCCATCCTCCACCCCGCCGAGTACGAGAACACCCGCGCGCTGATCGCCGGCAACGCCACCGCCGGGGACGCGCTGGCCGCCATCGCCGACGACGTCAGGGCGGTGCTCCGGGACGCCCGCATCCCGGCCGACGTGCTCGTGCGGCCCCGCCACTTCGTGTCCGTGCACCGCGTCCGGCTCAAGCGCGGCGAACTGCGCGGCACCGACTTCGGCCGGCTGCTCGTGCTGGTCGGCGACGACGCCGACTGCTACGGGGTGCTGGGCGAGCTGCACACCTGCTTCACCCCGGTGATCTCCGAGTTCAAGGACTTCATCGCCGCCCCCAAGTTCAACCTGTACCAGTCGCTCCACACCGCCGTCGCCGCGCCCGACGGGGCCGTCGCCGAAGTCCTCATCCGTACGCACCAGATGCACAAGGTCGCCGAAGCAGGCGTCGTCGCCCTCGGCAACCCCTACGCGGCACCGGCCGAGGGCGCCGAGCCGGCGGGCGAGGACGGTGAGCGCACCGACCCGACCCGGCCCGGCTGGCTCTCCCGGCTGCTCGCCTGGCAGCGGGCCACCCCCGACCCCGACACCTTCTGGACCTCGCTCCGCGACGACCTGGCCCAGGACGGCGAGATCACCGTCTTCCGGCCGGACGGCGGCACCCTCGCGCTGCCGGCCGGCGCGACCTGCGTGGACGCCGCGTACGCGCAGTACGGCGAGGCCGCCCACACCTGTGTCGGCGCCCGCGTCAACGGCCGCCTGGCGGCACTGGGCACGGTCCTCAACGACGGGGACACGGTGCAGCCCCTGCTCGCCCGGGACGACTCGGCGCCGGAGAACGCGCCGGCGGGGGGCTCCGGCGGCGGGAGCGGGGCGGCCGGTCCGGCCGTGGCCCCCGGGAGCGCCGAGGGACCCGGGAGCCCCGCCGGCCCCGGGGACCCCGCGTGCCCCGCCGGCCCCGTCCCCGTCGGCGTGGACGACGGCACCGGGCCCTCCCCGGACTGGCTGGAGCACGCCCGCACCCCGGCCGCCCGGATCGCCATCACCGGCTGGCTGGCCGCCCACCCCGGGGGCGTGAAGGTCCCCGCGGCCGCCCCCCGCCCGCCGTCCGCCGCCGTGAGCGCCGAGACCCCGGCCCCCCGGGACGCCGCCGCGAACGCCGTGGTGGCCGACCTGCCGGACGCCACCGTGCGGCTGGCCGGCTGCTGCACCCCCGTACCGCACGACGCGGTCACCGGCTTCCCCGTGCGCGGCGGGAACGTCACGGTCCACCGCGCCGGCTGTCCGGCCGTACGGCGGATGGAGGCGGCCGGGCGGGTGCCGGTCGACGTGCGGTGGGGGGAGACCGCGGAGTGCCGGGTCACCCTGGTCGCCGAGTCGTTCGGGCGGCCCCGGCTGCTCGCCGACCTCACCGAGGCCATCGCCACGGCGGGCGCGGCGATCGTCTCGGCCACCGTGGAACCCCCCAGCGAGCAGCGCGTCCGCCACACGTACACGCTCCAGCTCGACGACGCGGCCGAGCTTCCCGCCCTCATGCGGGCCATGCGCGACGTCCCCGGGGTGTACGACGTCAGCCGCGCCCAGCAGCCGGCGCCGGCCGCCGGCTGAGCCCGCGGTCACGGCCCCCTGCTCCACCCCCGAGCCCGTTCGGGTGCGCGGGGCGCGCGCCGTCGCGTTCCCGGCGCGGCGCGCTGGTAGCGGTTGCTCCATGTCCCTCACATCGCGTGCACCCCGCACGGCCCGCACGTCCAGACGCCTCCGGGTGGCCCTGGTGGCGGCGGCCTCGGCCGGCCTGATCGGCGCGACGCTGCCCGCCCCCCAGCCGCTGGGCATCGGCGACCCGCTCTTCCCCCGGCTCGGCAACCCCGGCTACGACGTCCTCACGTACGACATCGCCCTCACCTACGGGGGCGACAACAGCAAGCCGCTGGACGCCCTCACCAAGATCGACGCCCGGGCCACCGACCGGCTCGAACGGGTCAACCTGGACTTCACCCACGGCACCGTCCGCTCGGTCGAGGTCGACGGCCGGCCCGCCGCCTTCACGCTGACCGGCGAGGACCTGGTCATCGAGCCGTCACGACCGGTCGCGGCCGGCGAGCGGATGCACATCGCCGTCGCCCACACCAGCGACCCCGCCGGCCCCAAGGACGCCGGGGGCTGGGTGCGGACCGCCGACGGGCTGGCGATGGCCAACCAGGCCGACGCCGCCCACCGGGTCTTCCCCGGCAACGACCACCCCTCCGACAAGGCGTACTTCACGTTCCGCGTCACCGCGCCCGAGGACCTGACCGTGGTGGCCAACGGGCGGCCCGTCGCCCGGTCGCTCGCCGGCGGCCTCCGCACCTGGCTCTACCGCGGGACCCACCCCATGGCCACCGAGCTGGCCCAGGTGTCCATCGGCCGCTCCACCGTCGTGCGTCGCACCGGACCCCACGGCCTGCCCGTGCGCGACGTGGTGCCGTCCGCCGACGCCGAGCGGATGGAGACCTGGCTCAAGCGCACCCCCGCCCACCTGGAGTGGATGGAGGAGAAGGTCGGCCGCTACCCCTTCGAGACGTACGGGGTCCTCGTCGCCGACGCCGACACCGGCTTCGAGCTGGAGACCCAGACGCTGTCCCTCTTCGAGCGCTCGCTGTTCACCCGGGGCGCGCTGCCGTCCTGGTACATCGAGTCGATCATGGTGCACGAACTGGCCCACCACTGGTTCGGCAACAGCGTCTCCCCGCACCGGTGGGCCGACCTGTGGCTCAACGAGGGACACGCCACCTGGTACGAGGCGCTGTACGCCGAGGAGACCGCCGGACAGCCCCTGGAGCGGCGCATGCGCCAGGCCTACGTCGACTCCGACCGCTGGCGCGCGGCGGGCGGACCGCCGGCCGCCCCCCGCCCCCCTGCCGCCGGCCAGAAGATCAGCCTCTTCCGCCCCGTCGTCTACGACGGCAGCGCCCTGGTCCTGTACGCGCTGCGCCAGGAGATCGGCGGACGCGCCTTCGAGCGGCTGGAGCGCCGCTGGGTGACGGAGAACGCGCACGTCACGGCGAGCACCGCGGACTTCGTCCGGCTCGCCTCGCAGGAGGCGGGGCGGGACATGTCGGCCTTCCTGAAGGGCTGGCTGTACGGCGAGCACACCCCGAGGATGCCGGGCCACCCGGACTGGCGCAGCAAGGCACCGGCCAAGGGCTCCACCAAGGCCCCGGCCCCCGCGGCCAAGCGCTGACGGGAGTTCTCCACAGGCGTGACGCCCGGGTTTCCACAGCCGGGAAACCCGGGTGACGGGCCCGGTGGTGCCGTGCGACCATCGACGGGTCGGCGGCGCTGCCGGGCCCCTGGAATGCCGAGGGCCCGCCCCGGGAATGATCCGGGGGAGTCACGCGTTGTGACTGACGAGCCGCTCGGGCTGCATCGGCCGCCCGAGTCACCCACGACGTAAGGATCCAATGACCTCCTCTTCATCCCCTTCCCAGGACGCGCAGAGCTTCGCGGACAAGAACCGCACCGAGAGCCTTCGGGCCGATGCCCTGATGGAAGAGGACGTCGCCTGGAGCCATGAGATCGACGGGGACCGGGACGGCGACCAGTTCGACCGCTCCGAGCGTGCGGCGCTGCGCCGCGTCGCGGGCCTCTCCACCGAGCTCGAGGACGTCACCGAGGTCGAGTACCGGCAGCTGCGCCTGGAGCGCGTGGTGCTGGTCGGTGTCTGGACCTCGGGGACCGTGCAGGACGCGGAGAACAGCCTCGCCGAGCTGGCGGCCCTCGCCGAGACGGCGGGCGCGCTGGTGCTCGATGGAGTGATCCAGCGCCGCGACAAGCCGGACCCGGCCACCTACATCGGCTCGGGCAAGGCCAACGAACTCCGGGACATCGTGCTCGAGACCGGGGCGGACACCGTCGTGTGCGACGGTGAGCTCAGCCCCGGCCAGCTCATCCACCTCGAGGACGTCGTCAAGGTCAAGGTGGTCGACCGGACCGCCCTGATCCTCGACATCTTCGCCCAGCACGCCAAGTCCCGCGAGGGCAAGGCGCAGGTGGCGCTCGCGCAGATGCAGTACATGCTGCCGAGGCTGCGCGGCTGGGGCCAGTCGCTGTCCCGGCAGATGGGTGGCGGCGGCGGTGGCGGCATGGCCACCCGTGGCCCCGGTGAGACCAAGATCGAGACGGACCGGCGCCGGATCCGCGAGAAGATGGCGAAGATGCGCCGTGAGATCGCGGAGATGAAGACCGGCCGTGACATCAAGCGGCAGGAGCGCCGGCGCAACAAGGTGCCGTCGGTCGCCATCGCCGGGTACACCAACGCCGGCAAGTCGTCCCTGCTCAACCGTCTGACGGGCGCGGGCGTGCTGGTGGAGAACGCGCTGTTCGCCACCCTCGACCCGACCGTGCGCCGGGCCGAGACGCCCAGCGGCCGGCTGTACACCCTGGCCGACACCGTCGGGTTCGTACGGCACCTGCCGCACCACCTCGTCGAGGCGTTCCGCTCCACCATGGAGGAGGTCGGTGACTCCGACCTGATCCTCCACGTGGTGGACGGTTCGCACCCGGCGCCGGAGGAGCAGCTCGCCGCCGTGCGCGAGGTGATCCGCGACGTGGGCGCGGTGGACGTGCCCGAGATCGTGGTGATCAACAAGGCGGACGCCGCCGACCCGCTCGTCCTCCAGCGGCTGCTGCGGATCGAGCGGCACTCGATCGCGGTGTCGGCGCGGACCGGCGCGGGCATCGCGGAGCTGCTCGCGCTGATCGACGCGGAACTGCCGCGCCCGCAGGTGGAGATCGAGGCGCTGCTGCCGTACACGCAGGGCGCGCTGGTCTCGCGGGCTCACGCCGAGGGCGAGGTGCTCTCCGAGGAGCACACGCCGGAGGGCACGCTGATCAAGGCGCGGGTGCACGAGGAACTGGCCGCGTTCCTGGCGCCGTACGTCCCCGCGGCCCACTGACGGCCGGGTGAACGCCGGAAGGCCCGCCCCCTCCGCACGAGGGGGCGGGCCTTTCCGCTTGTCACCGGGCGTACGGGCCGGTCACCGGCCCGCGAACTTGTCGCTCATCGTGGTGTAGATCCGCTCGGCGCCCCGGTCGAGGCGCGGGCCGGCCAGCCAGCCGGCGGTCACCGGGCCGATGGAGGTGTTGGACACCAGGGCCAGCTTGTTGCCGGGCTTCTGGATGAACCAGCCGCCACCGGAGGACCCGCCGGTCATGGTGCAGCCGATCCGCCACATGGTCGGCGTGCCGGGCGCGAGGGTGAGCCGGCCGGGCCGGTCGACGCACTTGTGCATCAGGGCGCCGTCGTAGGGCGGGGCGGCCGGGTAACCCCAGGCGCCCATGGCGGGGACGGCCGACGCCTCGGGGGCGCCGAAGTCGACGTCGAGGGCCACGCCCACCGTCTCCTCCAGGGACCTGGTGCCGTTCTCCGGCTTCACGTGCATCACGGCGTAGTCGTACGGGGCGCCCTCGCCGCCGGTGGGGCCGCCCTGGGAGATCCACTCGCCGGAGGTCGAGACCCAGTCCGCCCAGTAGACGCCGTAGGGAGCGACCTCCTCGGGGCGGGCGTTCTCCAGCTCGGCCGGGGACTTGCCCAGGTCGTTGTACGCGGGGACGAAGGCGATGTTGCGGTACCAGCCACCGTTCTTGCCGGCGTGCACGCAGTGGCCGGCCGTCCAGACGAGGTTGGACCTGCCGGGGTTCGCGGGATCCTTCACCACGGTCGCCGAGCAGACCATCGAGCCTTCGGGGGAGTCGAAGAAGACCTTGCCCACCGGGGCGGCGTTGCGGTGGTACGGCTTCTCCTCCGCCACCGCCCGGACGGGCCGGGGCTCCGGATCCGTGGCGCCCTGGTCGGCCGAGCCGGTGCCGGCGGCCATCGTCTTCCGCGGCGACTCGGCGGACCGCATCCGCTCGGGCTTCCACAGCCCCTCGATCACCGGGTTGACGAAGTCCTTGGCCTCACGCAGCCAGGTGTCCTTGTCCCAGTTCTTCCACTCGCCGTTCTTCCACTTCTCCGGGTCGACCCCGTGCTCCCTGAGCTTGTCGGCGAGGTCGGCCGGCAGGTCCGCGCCGCCGGCTCCGGATCCGGCGGGGCTGGAGGAGGCTGGCCGGCCGGCTGCCTCGTCCTCGGTGGGGCCGCAGCCGGTGGCCGTCAGTGTGAGCACCGCCGCCAGGCCGGTGACGGCCAGCAACGGACGTATGGATCGCATGGTGACGATTCCCCCTGAAAACGCGTGCGTGGAACGGCGTGCCATGAACCTGACACACAAACGGGCGGTCTTCCCGGACCGCCCGTCAGGACATGCGCCCTCACTCTATGCCGGTGCGCCCGGCGGCCGTTGCCACCCCGGGTGACCTGCACGGAGTCTCCACGAGGCGCGCGGAGCCGGCCCGGCGGGGCCGGTCGCGCCCGCCCGGCCCGGCGGGGCGCCCGGTCCGCACCGGGCGCCCCGCCCCGAGCCCCGGGGGCTACCGCCCCGCGAACTTCTTGCTGACCTCTTCGTACACGCCCTTCGCCTCGGCACCCAGGCGCGGACCGGCCAGCCACCCCGCCGTCACCGGGCCGATCGAGGTGTTGGACACCAGCGCCGGCTTGCCGTCGTCGCCCCGGGCGACCCAGCCACCACCGGAGGAACCGCCCGTCATGGTGCAGCCGATGCGGTACATCGTCGGCTGGTCCGCCTCCAGGGACAGCCGGCCCGGCTTGTCCGCGCACTGGAACATCTGCTGGCCGTCGAACGGCGGCGCCGCCGGGTAACCGGTCGCCTCCATGCTCGCGATCTGCGGCACCGCCGGGGCGTCGAAGTCGACCGGGAGCGCCGAACCGACCGTCTCCTCCAGCGACTTGCCGTTGCCGCCCTTCTCCGGCGTCACGTGGATCACCGCGAAGTCGTACGGAGCGCCCTTGCCGCCGGTGGCGGCACCCTGGGAGATCCACTGCTCGGAGGTCTGCGCCCAGTCGCCCCACCACACGCCGTACGGCGCCATGTCCTCCCGGGTGGCGCTCTCCAGCGCCGCACCGGTCCGGCCGCCGTCGTTGTACGAGGGGACGAAGGCGATGTTGCGGTACCACCCGCCGTCCTTGCCGGCGTGCACGCAGTGGCCCGCCGTCCAGACGAGGTTGGACTTGCCCGGGTGCGCCGGGTCCTTCACCACGGTCGCCGAGCAGACCATCGAGCCCTCGGGGCCGTCGAACAGGACCTTGCCGGCCTCCGGGACGCCCGAGTGGTACGGGGTCTTCACCGGCGTCGCGTCGACCGGCTCGGGCGTCGGGTCCGTGACGCCCTCGTCACCGTCGATGTCCCCGTCCTCGACCGGCCGTTCGGGCTGCTCCGCGTCCCGCATCCGGTCCGGGTCCCACAGGTCCTCGATGATCGGGTTGACGAAGTCCTTGGCCTCACGCAGCCAGGTGTCCTTGTCCCAGTTCTTCCACTCCCCGTTCCTCCACTTGTCCAGGTCGATCCCGTGCTCCTTGAGCCGGTCCTTCAGGTCGTCCGGGATCGTGATCTTCCCGTCGGACGGCCGTTCGGCTGAAGCGGTCGGCTCACCGCCCGCGTTGTCCTCGCTCGGGCCACAGGCCGTGGCCGTCAGCGCCAGCGCCGCGGCGACGGAGGCTGCGGCGAGCAGCGGACGAATGGGTCGCATGTCGTTGATCCCCCTGGGACTTCGTGACGGAGCACGTCTGAACTCGGCTGGACTTCGGCACCGGAGTGCGGCCCCCACTATGCCGGTGCCGATGGGGACGGCGTACGGCAGGGCCGTGGTTCCCCGACCGGAAGGATCTTCCCGCAGCCCGTGATCCGGAACGGTCACGCTCGTTGGTACGTACGGGGGACATCAGGCCGGTAAGCACCACGGGCCCCGGACGGATGAGCTACACACCGACGGACTACGCAACACGACCGGGAGGACCCGAAGCAGTGGCCGTGACCGAATCCGCACCGGTGGCACCGACGTCCGCGCACGAAGGGATCCTGCGCCGCCAGTCGCTGCGCGAATCGGCCGCCCGCACCTACGCGCGCTCCCTGCCCATCGTCCCGGTCCGGGCCCGGGGGCTGACGATCGAGGGGGCCGACGGCCGGCGCTACCTCGACTGCCTCTCCGGAGCGGGGACCCTGGCGCTCGGCCACAACCACCCGGTGGTCCTGGAGGCGATCAGGAAGGTCCTCGACTCCGGAGCGCCGCTGCACGTCCTCGACCTGGCCACTCCGGTCAAGGACGCCTTCACCACCGAGCTGTTCGCCACGCTGCCCCGCCCGCTCGCCGACGACGCGCGCGTCCAGTTCTGCGGACCGGCCGGCACCGACGCGGTCGAGGCGGCGCTCAAACTGGTGCGCAACGCCACCGGCCGCCAGGGCCTGCTCGCGTTCACCGGGGCCTACCACGGCATGACGGCCGGCGCCCTGGCCGCCTCCGGCGGCGCCACCGACGTGACGGTCACCCGCCTGCCCTACCCGTACGACTACCGCTGTCCCTTCGGTGTCGGGGGCGAGCGCGGCGCCGACATCGCGGCCCGCTGGACCGAGAGCCTCCTCGACGACCCCAAGTCCGGTGTCCCCGCGCCCGCCGGGATGATCCTCGAACCCGTCCAGGGCGAGGGCGGGGTCATCCCCGCCCCCGACGGCTGGACGCGCCGGATGCGGGCACTCACCGCCGACCGTGGCATCCCGCTGATCGCCGACGAGGTGCAGACCGGCGTCGGCCGCACCGGCGCGTTCTGGGCCGTCGAGCACAGCGGTGTCGTCCCCGACGTGATGGTGATGTCCAAGGCCATCGGCGGCTCCCTCCCCCTGGCCGTCATCGTCTACCGGTCCGCCCTCGACGTCTGGCGGCCCGGCGCCCACGCGGGCACCTTCCGCGGCAACCAGCTCGCCATGGCGGCCGGCGCCGCCACCCTCGCCTTCGTACGCGAGAACCGCCTCGCCGAGCGGGCGGCCATCCTCGGGGGGCGCATGCTGGGGCAGCTCCAGGGCCTGGCCGCCGCCGATCCCCGCATCGGTGACGTGCGCGGCCGGGGACTCATGATCGGCGTCGAGCTCGTCGACCCCGACACCACCGCCGACGTTCCGCCCCCCGACGCCGCCCTCGCCGCCGCCGTCCAGCGCGAGTGCCTCCGGCGCGGCCTGATCGTCGAACTCGGCGGCCGGTGCGACGCCGTCGTACGCCTCCTGCCCCCGCTCACGCTCACCGACGGCCAGGCCGTCGCCGTCCTCGACCGCTTCGCCGACGCCCTGGCCGCCGCCGAGCGCACCCCGCCGCACACCGGCGACCCGGGTCCGTCCCGCTGAACCCGCACCTCCTCACCAGAAAGTCCCACGCCGTGAACCCCACTCCCGTCCCCGCAGCACCCGGCGCCGACGGCCCTCCCACCGCCCCCGGCGTCCTCCCGGGCGAGTCGACGACCGTGCCGCGCCAGCACTCCGGGGGGTACGAAGACCTGCCCGGCCCCGCTCCGGCGGCCACGGGCACCGCACCCGGCAGCGGAACGCACGACGACCCCCTCGACCCCCTGGACCATCCGGACGCCCACCACGCCGCGGACGCCGCCGCCACCGAGAACCTGCTGCGCTGCTGGGTACGGGAGAAGAACCCGCCCCCGCCGGCGGGCACGACCCTCCGCGTGCCGCTCGGCGCCTCCGGGACCGCCCTCCTCGTCCCCGTCCACCACTGGTCACCCACCGGCTGGCACCGCTTCGGACCGCCCGCCCTCGAAGGCGCCCCACCGGGCGCCCCGCCCGTGGACGCCGTCACCCTCGCCGCCCTCATCAGCCGCGAGTCCGGCCCCGCCGGCGACCGCCGGGAAGGCGCCGACCTGGTAAGCCGGGTCGCCGACTCCGTACGCCGCACCGCCGGATTCATCGCCCACCGCCGCCGGCACCCCGGACCCACCGCCGACGCCGACCTCTTCCTGACCGCCGAGCAGTCCCTCCTCCTCGGCCACCCCCTCCACCCCACCCCGAAGAGCCGCGAAGGCCTCTCCGACGCCGAGGCCGCGCTCTACTCGCCCGAGGTGAACGGCTCCTTCCCGCTGCACTGGATGGCCGTCGACCGGTCCGTGCTGGCCACCGACTCCGCCTGGACCGAACAGGGCCGCCCCCGTACCGCCGAGCACCTCACCGCCCGCCTCGCCGGCGACCTCCCCCTGCCCGCCGGCACCGCCGCCCTCCCGCTGCACCCCTGGCAGGCCCGCGACCTGCGCCACCGCCCCGCCGTCGCCGAACTCCTCTCCGCCGGCCTGCTCCACGACCTCGGCGCCCACGGCGAGCACTGGCACCCCACCTCCTCCGTCCGCACCGTCCACCGGCCCGGCGCCCCGGCCATGCTCAAGCTGTCCCTCGGCGTCCGCATCACCAACTCCCGCCGTGAGAACCTCCGCAAGGAACTGCACCGCGGCGTCGAGGTGCACCGGCTGCTGCGCACCGGCCTCGCCGAGGAGTGGCAGGCCGCCCACCCGCACTTCGACATCGTGCGCGACCCGGCCTGGCTCGCCGTCGACACCCCGGCCGGCGAACCCGTCCCCGGACTCGACGTCATCCTCCGCCACAACCCCTTCGGCATCGGGGACGACGCCGTCTGCATCGCGGGCCTCACCGCCCCGCGCCCCTGGCCCGGCAGCACCGGAATGCGTTCCCGGCTGGCCCTCACCGTCTCCCGGCTCGCCGCCCGCACCGGCCGGCCCACCGGAGCCGTCGCCGCCGAGTGGTTCCTCCGCTACCTCGACCAGGTCGTCCGCCCCGTCCTCTGGCTCGACGGCACGGCCGGCGTGGCCCTGGAGGCCCACCAGCAGAACACCCTGGTCATCCTCGACCCGGACGGGTGGCCCCGCGGCGGCCGCTACCGCGACAACCAGGGCTACTACTTCCGCGAGTCGCACCGTGCCGCACTGGAACGCCGGCTCCCCGGCATCGGCACCCGCAGCGACACCTTCGTCTCCGACGACGTCACCGACGAGCGGTTCGCCTACTACCTCGCCATCAACAACGTCTTCGGCCTGATCGGCGCCTTCGGCGCCCAGCGCCTCGCCGACGAACGGCTCCTCCTGGCCGCCTTCCGCCGGTTCCTCACCACCACCACCGGCCTCGGCTCACCGCTGCCGGCCCGGCTCCTGGAGAGCCCGACCCTGCGCTGCAAGGCCAACCTGCTGACCCGGCTGCACGGCCTCGACGAGCTCGTCGGGCCCGTCGACACCCAGTCCGTGTACGTCACCATCGCCAACCCCCTCCGCCGCTGACGCGACGCCCCCACCCGAACGCCGAGAGGACAGCGCCCCGTGCCTCCCACCGACGCGAGCTCCGCCACCGGATCCGGTTCCCCCGCCACGGCCGGCGTGGGCACGGAGGACACCCTGGACCTACGGCTGCCCGACGAGCTGATCACCCTGCTCGGCGGGCCGGACGGGCCGGATCCCGGACCGCGGTCCCCGGCCGGCGGCGACGGCGAACTGCTGGACGCCGTCGCCGACTGGGGCCCCACCACCACCCCGTTCGGTGAGTTCCGGCTCGTCCCCGTACGCATCGAGCGCGACCTGACCCTGATCAGCCGGTGGATGAACGACCCCGCGGTCGCCGCCTTCTGGGAGCTCGCCGGAGCCGAGTCGGTCACGGAGGCCCACGTACGGGCCCAACTCCACGGCGACGGGCGCAGCGTGCCGTGCCTGGGCGTGCTCGGCGCCACGCCCATGAGCTACTTCGAGATCTACCGCGCCGACCTCGACCCGCTGGCCCGCCACTACCCGGCCCGCCCCCACGACACCGGTGTCCACCTGCTCGTCGGGGGCGTCGGCGACCGCGGCCGGGGCGTGGGCACCGCCCTGCTCCGGGCGGTCTCCGACCTGGTCCTCGACCACCGCCCGCGCTGCGCCCGGGTGATCGCCGAACCGGACATCCGCAACACGCCGTCCGTGTCGGCCTTCCTGAGCGCGGGCTTCCGCTTCTCCGCCGAACTCGACCTCCCCGACAAGCGAGCCGCCCTGGTGATCCGCGACCGCCGTCTGCGACACCTGCTGTGAACCACCCGCCGCGTTCCATACCCGCTCGACCCGCATCGGTTCCCACCCGAGGAGTCCCCGTGCCGAAACCGCCTGCCACCCATGACTCCGCCGAGCCGCCCATGCCGCCGACCAGCACCACCGCGCCCGCCCCGCCCGCCACCACGGCCCCGCCCGCCGCGCCTGCCACCACGGCCCCGCCCGCCGCGCCCGCACGGCCCGTGCCGCCGTCCCGCCGCGCGCCGCAACCCTCCACCGCACCGCCGTCCCCGCCGGCCCCGCCCGAGCTGAACCCGGAGGCGTGGGCGCGCGCCTCGCGCCATCTCCTGGCCAAGATGCTGGGCGAGTTCGCGTATGAGGAGATCATCGAGCCCGCCCGGCCGGCCACCACGCCCGACGCCGCCCCCGCCGGCGGGCGGCCGCCCACGAACCCGTCCGACCGCGCCGACCCGTCCGAGCCGGAGGCGCCGTACACGCTCCGCCTCGACGACGGGACCGAGCTGGCCTTCCACGCGCGCCGCACCGCCTACGGGAGCTGGCGGGTCGACCCCGGGTCGATCACCCGGGACGGGCAGCCGTTCACCGACCCCCTGGACTTCCTCGTCCGGGCCCGCCGGCTCCTCCGCCTGGACGGCGCCACGCTCGGGCACCTCCTCCGCGAGCTGACCACCACGCTCGCCGCCGACACCCGGCTGGACCGGACGGCGCTCACCGCCGACCGGCTCGCCGACCTCGGCTACGCGGAACTCGAAGGCCACCAGACCGGCCACCCGTGGATCGTCTTCAACAAGGGCCGCATCGGCTTCTCCGCCGGCGACGCCGCCCGGTGGGCGCCGGAAGCACGCCGCGCCGCCCCGCTTCCCTGGATCGCCGTCAGCACGTCCCTCGCCTCCTACCGCGGTGTCCCCGCGCTGCCCACCCCCGGGCACCTCTACGACCGGGAACTCGACCCCGGGCCGCGCGACGCGTTCGCCGCCGAGCTCCGGGCCCGCGGCCTCGACCCGGCGGCGTACCTCTACCTCCCCGTGCACCCCTGGCAGTGGGACGAGGTGCTGCTGCCGCTCTACGCGCCCGCCATCGCCGAGGGCACCATCGTGCCGCTCCCGGCCGACGGCGACCTCCGCCTGCCCCAGCAGTCCATCCGTACGTTCCTCAACGTCAGCCGGCCCGACCGGTTCAGCGTGAAACTGCCGCTGTCCGTCCTGAACACCCTCGTCTGGCGCGGACTGCCCACCGAGCGCACCCTCGCCGCCCCCGCCGTCACCTCCTGGGTGCACGCCCTGCGCGACGCGGACCCGTTCCTGCGCGACGACTGCGGGGTCGTCCTCCTGGGCGAGGTCGCCTCCGTCACGGTCGAGCACCCCCTGTACGACCACCTGCCGGAGGCCCCGTACCAGTACAAGGAACTGCTCGGGGCGATCTGGCGGGAGCCCCTGCGCCTTCCTCCCGGCGAGCGCGCCCGCACCCTGGCGGCCCTGCTCCACACCGACCCCGCCGGCCGCTCCTTCACCGCCGAGCTGGTGGCCCGGTCGGGTCTCGACCCCGTGGACTGGCTGCGGCACCTCTTCGCCGCCCTGCTGCCCCCCTTGCTGCACTTCCTCTACCGCTACGGCACCGTGTTCTCCCCGCACGGCGAGAACACCATCGTGGTCTTCGACGGCCGGGACGTGCCGGTACGGCTGGCGATCAAGGACTTCGTCGACGACATCAACGTCAGCGCCCGTCCCGTCCCCGAGCTCGACTCGATGCCGGAGGACGTACGGGCGGTGCTCCTCACCGAGGAGCCGGCGTTCCTGACCCAGTTCATCCACTCGGGGCTCTTCGTGGGCGTCTTCCGCTACCTGGCGCCGCTGTGCGAGGAGCAACTGGACGTGCCCGAGCGGGACTTCTGGTCACTCGTCCGGGCGGAGATCCTGGGGCACCAGGCGCGCTTCCCGGAGCTCAAGGACCGCTACGAGCTGTTCGACCTGCTCACGCCCCGTATCGAGCGGCTGTGCCTCAACCGGAACCGACTGCACCTGGACGGCTACCGCGACCGGGCCGAGCGGCCGCACGCGGCCATCCACGGCACCGTCCCCAACCCGCTCGCGTGACCCGGTTGTCAGTGGCGCGCCGTAGGGTGGACGGGCTATGACGAAGCCATCCCTCCCCGAGCTCCTCCACGCCGCCGTGTCCGCCGTCGGCGGCGTGGAACGGCCAGGCCAGGTCACCATGGCCGAGGCCGTGGCGCAGGCCATCGACGACGGTTCCCACCTGCTGGTCCAGGCCGGCACCGGCACCGGAAAGTCGCTGGGCTACCTGGTGCCCGCGCTGGCGCACGGGGACCGGGTGGTGGTCGCGACGGCGACGCTGGCCCTCCAGCGCCAGCTCGTCGAGCGCGACCTGCCGCGCACGGTGGACGCCCTGCATCCGCAGCTCCGGCGCCGCCCGGAGTTCGCGATGCTCAAGGGGCGGTCGAACTACCTGTGCCTGCACCGGCTGCACGAGGGCGTTCCGCAGGAAGAGGAGGACGGCCTCTTCGACCCCTTCGAGGCGGCCGCGCCGACCAGCAAGCTCGGCCAGGACCTGCTGCGCCTGCGCGACTGGTCCGACGACACCGAGACCGGGGACCGGGACGACCTGACGCCCGGTGTGTCCGACCGCGCCTGGTCGCAGGTGTCGGTCACGTCCCGGGAGTGCCTGGGCGCGTCGAAGTGCGCGTACGGGGCGGAGTGCTTCGCCGAGGCCGCGCGCGAGCGCGCCAAGCTCGCCGACGTCGTGGTCACCAACCACGCCCTGCTCGCGATCGACGCGATCGAGGGCGCCCCGGTGCTGCCGCAGCACGAGGTCCTGATCGTGGACGAGGCGCACGAGCTGGTCTCCCGGGTCACCGGCGTCGCGACCGGTGAGCTCACCCCCGGCCAGGTCAACCGCGCGGTGCGCCGGGCGGCCAAGCTGGTCGACGAGAAGGTCGCCGACCAGCTCCAGACGGCGGCCGAGGGCTTCGAGCGGCTGATGGAGCTGGCCCTGCCCGGCCGGCTGGAGGAGATCCCCGAGGACCTGGGGTACGCGCTGATGGCGCTGCGGGACGCGGCGCGCGCGGTCGTCTCGGCGCTGGGCACCACCCGCGACAAGTCCGTGCAGGACGAGGACGCCGTCCGCAAGCAGGCCAGGGCCTCCGTGGAGACCGTGCACGACGTGGCGGAGCGCATCACCCAGGGCTCCGAGTACGACGTCGTCTGGTACGAGAGGCACGACCGCTTCGGGGCGTCGCTGCGGGTGGCGCCGCTGTCGGTCTCGGGTCTGCTGCGGGAGAAGCTCTTCGCTGAGCGCTCGGTCGTCCTCACGTCGGCCACGCTCAAGCTGGGCGGTGACTTCAACGGAGTGGGCGCCTCGCTGGGGCTGCCCCCGGAGGGCACGGTGGGCACGGAGGACGAGGACGTGCCGGTGTGGAAGGGCATCGACGTCGGTTCGCCCTTCGACTACCCGAAGCAGGGGATCCTGTACGTGGCGAAGCACCTGGCCACACCGGGCAGGGAGGGCAGCCGCGGCGACATGATGGACGAGCTGGCCGAGCTGGTCGAGGCGGCCGGCGGGCGGACCCTCGGCCTCTTCTCGTCCATGCGGGCGGCCCAGGCCGCCGCCGAGGAGCTTCGCGGCAGGCTCGACAGGCCGATCCTCCTCCAGGGCGAGGACACCCTGGGCGAGCTGATCAAGAACTTCGCCGCCGACGCGGAGACCTGCCTGTTCGGCACGTTGTCGCTGTGGCAGGGCGTGGACGTGCCCGGACCGAACTGCCAGCTTGTGGTGATGGACCGCATTCCGTTCCCCCGGCCCGACGACCCGCTGATGAGCGCCCGGCAGAAGGCCGTGGAGGAGGCGGGCGGCAACGGCTTCATGGCCGTCGCCGCGACGCACGCGGCGCTGCTGATGGCGCAGGGCGCGGGCCGGCTGGTGCGGGCGACGGGCGACCGGGGGGTGGTGGCGGTGCTGGATCCGCGCCTGGCCACCGCCCGGTACGGCAGCTACCTGCGGGCCTCGCTGCCCGACTTCTGGTACACGACCGACCGCAACCAGGTGCGGCGCTCGCTCGCCGCCATCGACGCCGCCGCCAAGTCCACCCCCTAGGGAGAGGCGGGGGAGCGGGAGAGGCGGAGGACCGGCGGGGGAGCGGCGAGGCCCTCGGCAGACAGGTAGGGCCCCGGGACCGGCGCAGTGGGTCCCGGGGCCCGGTCGGAGCCGGCGCGGTGTGTCACACGCGCCGCAGTACGGCCACCACCTTGCCGAGGATCGTGGCCTCGTCGCCGGGGATGGGCTGGTACGCCGCGTTGTGCGGGAGCAGCCAGACATGGCCGTCCTCGCGCTTGAAGCGCTTGACCGTGGCCTCGCCGTCGAGCATGGCCGCCACGATGTCGCCGTTCTCCGCGACGGGCTGGCGGCGGACGGTCACCCAGTCGCCGTCACAGATGGCGGCCTCGATCATCGAGTCGCCGACGACCTTCAGCACGAACAGCTCTCCGTCACCGACGAGCTGGCGGGGGAGGGGGAACACGTCCTCCACCGACTCCTCGGCGAGGATCGGTCCGCCGGCCGCGATACGGCCGACGAGCGGGACGTACGACGCGGCGGGCTTGCCCGTGGTGTCGGTCGGCTGGCTGCTCGGCTGGTCGGACCCGCGGACCTCGTAGGCCCTGGGCCGGTGCGGGTCCCGGCGCAGGAAGCCCTTGCGCTCCAGGGCCATCAGCTGGTGGGCGACCGACGAGGTGCTGGACAGTCCCACCGCCTGGCCGATCTCCCGCATCGACGGCGGGTAACCGCGCCGCTGGACCGAGTCCCGGATGACCTCGATGACCCGCCGCTGCCGGTCCGTGAGCCCGGAGCTGTCCGCCCGGATGCCTGGAGGTCGGCCGGGCAGCGAGCGAGTGGGCTTGGGCCCCTCCGCGTTCGTGTTCGTCTCGTTCATGGCATGCACCGGCTCGAGTCGGCTCTGGGAGCGGTCCTGGGCAGTGATGGTGGCGGTGTCTGCGGTGGTGGTCACGTCGGCGGCCCCTCTCGAATGGTCTCCCTAGCTGGACAACGGTAGTTGCTTTCGAAAGGTTGCGCCAAACACACGTTCGAGTGAAAAATCGCAGATTGGCTTACGTGTGCGTGTGTCGAGGTGTATGTGCGATCACTTTCCGGCCGCGCGAGGCCGGGGTGATCCGGTCATCACCGTAACGCCCGCCGGGGAGGACGCGGGAACCGGGGCGCCGGCGGAACGGTTCCGAGCGTTCGCTCCTGCGAATTCGGACCCTCATGGCCCGCCCTGCGGAGCCCCCGTGGCGACGCCGCCGCCCGAGGCGGGCCCGCCGGCCGCCCTCCGCTGCCGCTCCAGTCTGCCGAGGAGGGGAGGAGGGCCCGCGGGCGGGGCCCGGGCCACCGGCGGGCGCCCGGCCTGGGTCCGGACCCGGTGGGTTCGCGGGCGGCCTTCCATGACCCGTACGGCGACCTCCGCCCCCAGCGCGCCGGTGTGTGCGGGCGACTACGGGCCGTCACGAGGGCCCCCGTTGGGTGTGTGCGCCGCGTTCCGGGGCAGAGGGCCCCGGAACGCCCGGCCCCGGGCCTCCGGCCGTCCCCGTGTGGCGCCGGGCGGTGCCCTTCCGGTGCCTGGGCGGCCTTCCGTGGACCTCGGCCCGGGCGGGCGTGCCGCCCCCCGCGATCCGGGGCGCCGCGCGCTTCCCGTAGGCTCTGGGGCTGTCCCCGAGGCCATGGCGCGCGACACGCGTCAGGTCCCGAAAAGACGACTCGACCCCAGATCTAGTGGTTGGATTGCACCGGCCACCCACAAGTTGTGGTCCCCCGGTCTGTCGGGGGCGTGGTCATCGCCTATGCTTGTGGCTGCTTCGAGGGGCTCTCACGGCCCTGACGAGGCTATTCAGTCGTGCTGTGAAGGAGGGTTGGGAGATGCACTGCCCCTTCTGCAGGCACCCCGACAGCCGTGTCGTCGACAGTCGCACCACCGACGACGGAACGGCCATCCGCCGCCGCCGGCAGTGTCCCGACTGCTCCCGCCGTTTCACCACGGTGGAGACCGCGTCGCTCATGGTGATCAAGCGCAGCGGGGTCACCGAGCCCTTCAGTCGCAGCAAGGTCATCTCGGGAGTGCGCAAGGCGTGCCAGGGGCGGCCGGTCACCGAGGACGCCCTCGCCAAGCTCGGCCAGCGGGTCGAGGAGGCGGTGCGCGCCACCGGCAGTGCGGAGCTGACCACTCATGACGTCGGACTCGCCATACTGGGCCCGTTGCAGGAACTCGACCTCGTCGCGTACCTGCGCTTCGCGTCCGTGTACAGGGCGTTCGACTCACTCGAAGACTTCGAGGCCGCCATCGCGGAACTCCGCGAGCAGCGGCCCCCCGTGGAGGACGGCGGAACCGGAGCGACCCCCGGGGTCCCGGTTCCCGCCACCGCCGCCGACTGAGCCGGCCCGGCGAGGGGCCGGCGGCAGGCGGCTGAGCGGACATCGACGTGTCACGGGCGCTGTGCGTGGCGTCCGGGACAGCAGACAGAAAATGTGCCTTGGGAAGATCTGGGCACTTCAGGGTGTTTTTGCCCGTATATGGGAGGCGGCATGACAGAGACGGCGAGCGGCCCGGCACGAGGGTCCCGTACCAAGGGCTCCAAGGTGAACAAGGGACTGCGCATCGAGCGCATCCACACCACCCCCGGCGTGCATCCGTACGACGAGGTCGTGTGGGAGCGTCGTGACGTCGTCATGACCAACTGGCGCGACGGCTCGGTCAATTTCGAGCAGCGTGGCGTCGAGTTCCCCGACTTCTGGTCGGTGAACGCGGTCAACATCGTCACCAGCAAGTACTTCCGCGGGGCCGTCGGCACCCCGCAGCGCGAGACCGGTCTCAAGCAGCTCATCGACCGGATCGTGAAGACCTACCGCAAGGCCGGCGAGGACCACCAGTACTTCGCCACCCCCGCGGACGCCGAGATCTTCGAGCACGAACTGGCGTACGCCCTCCTGCACCAGATCTTCAGCTTCAACTCGCCGGTGTGGTTCAACGTCGGGACGCCGCAGCCCCAGCAGGTCTCCGCCTGCTTCATCCTGTCCGTCGACGACTCCATGGAGTCGATCCTCGACTGGTACAAGGAAGAGGGCATGATCTTCAAGGGCGGCTCCGGCGCCGGCCTGAACCTCTCCCGCATCCGCTCCTCCAAGGAGCTGCTCTCCTCCGGCGGCAACGCCTCCGGCCCGGTCTCCTTCATGCGCGGCGCCGACGCCTCCGCCGGAACGATCAAGTCCGGTGGCGCCACCCGCCGCGCCGCCAAGATGGTCATCCTGGACGTCGACCACCCCGACATCGAGGACTTCATCGAGACCAAGGTCAAGGAGGAGGAGAAGATCCGCGCCCTGCGTGACGCGGGCTTCGACATGGACCTGGGCGGCGACGACATCACGTCCGTCCAGTACCAGAACGCCAACAACTCGGTCCGTGTGAACGACACGTTCATGAAGGCCGTCGAGCAGGGCGGCACGTTCGGCCTGACGTCCCGCATGACCGGCGAGGTCATCGAGGAGGTCGACGCCAAGTCGCTCTTCCGCAAGATGGCCGAGGCCGCCTGGGCCTGCGCCGACCCCGGCATCCAGTACGACGACACCATCAACCACTGGCACACGTGCCCGGAGTCCGGCCGGATCAACGGCTCGAACCCGTGCAGCGAGTACATGCACCTGGACAACACCTCGTGCAACCTGGCCTCGCTGAACCTGATGAAGTTCCTCAAGGACGACGGCAAGGGCAACCAGTCGTTCGACTCCGAGCGCTTCGCCAAGGTCGTCGAGCTGGTCATCACCGCGATGGACATCTCCATCTGCTTCGCCGACTTCCCGACCCAGAAGATCGGCGAGAACACCCGCGCCTTCCGCCAGCTCGGCATCGGCTACGCCAACCTCGGCGCCCTGCTGATGGCCACCGGCCACGCGTACGACTCGGACGGCGGCCGCGCCCTCGCCGGCGCCATCACCTCGCTGATGACCGGTACCTCCTACCGGCGCTCCGCCGAGCTGGCCGCGGTCGTCGGCCCGTACGACGGCTACGCCCTCAACGCCGAGCCGCACAAGCGCGTCATGCGCCAGCACGCCGACGCCAACGCCAAGGCCGTCCGCATGGACGACCTGGACACCCCGATCTGGGCCGCCGCCACGGAGGCCTGGCAGGACGTGATCCGCCTCGGCGAGAAGAACGGCTTCCGCAACGCCCAGGCCTCCGTCATCGCCCCGACCGGCACCATCGGCCTGGCGATGTCCTGCGACACCACCGGCCTGGAGCCGGACCTCGCGCTGGTCAAGTTCAAGAAGCTGGTCGGCGGCGGCTCGATGCAGATCGTCAACGGCACCGTGCCGCAGGCGCTGCGCCGCCTCGGCTACCACGAGGAGCAGATCGAGGCGATCGTCGCCCACATCGCCGAGCACGGCAACGTGATCGACGCGCCCGGTCTGAAGCCGGAGCACTACGAGGTCTTCGACTGCGCCATGGGCGAGCGTTCCATCTCCGCGATGGGGCACGTCCGCATGATGGCCGCGATCCAGCCGTGGATCTCCGGCGCGCTGTCCAAGACGGTCAACCTCCCCGAGACGGCCACCGTCGAGGACGTCGAGGAGGTCTACTTCGAGGCGTGGAAGATGGGCGTCAAGGCGCTCGCCATCTACCGCGACAACTGCAAGGTCGGCCAGCCCCTCTCCGCCAAGAAGAAGGAGCAGGAGAAGGCCGAGGTCACGGAGAAGGCCGAGGAGACGATCCGCGCGGCGGTCGAGAAGGTCGTCGAGTACCGTCCCGTCCGCAAGCGCCTCCCCAAGGGCCGCCCCGGCATCACCACCTCCTTCACGGTGGGCGGCGCCGAGGGGTACATGACCGCCAACTCCTACCCGGACGACGGTCTCGGCGAGGTCTTCCTGAAGATGTCGAAGCAGGGCTCCACCCTCGCGGGCATGATGGACGCCTTCTCCATCGCCGTCTCGGTCGGTCTCCAGTACGGCGTGCCCCTGGAGACCTACGTCTCCAAGTTCACGAACATGCGCTTCGAGCCGGCCGGTATGACGGACGACCCGGACGTGCGGATGGCGCAGTCGATCGTCGACTACATCTTCCGCCGCCTGGCGCTCGACTTCCTGCCGTTCGAGACGCGCTCCGCGCTCGGCATCCACTCGGCCGAGGAGCGCCAGCGCCACCTGGAGACCGGCTCGTACGAGCAGTCCGACGACGTCGAGGTGGACGTCGAGGGCCTGGCCCAGTCCGCCCCGCGCCAGCAGGAGGCCCCCAAGGCCGTCGCGGCCGCCGCCGCGCCGGCGAAGGCGGAGGCTCCCGCCCCGAAGCAGGCGCACACCTCGGCGGAGCTCGTCGAGATGCAGCTCGGCATCAGCGCGGACGCCCCGCTCTGCTTCTCGTGCGGTACGAAGATGCAGCGCGCCGGTTCCTGCTACATCTGCGAGGGCTGCGGCTCGACCAGCGGTTGCAGCTGACGCCCGGGCGCTGAGCGCTCGACGGGGACGGGAGGGCCGGATCGTTCCGGCCCTCCCGTCCCCGCTCCCGTTCCGTGCTGTCCCCGTCCCCGTCCCCGTGCCCGTGCTGTCCCCGTTCCCGCGCCGTCCGGGTGCGCCGGGCGCCGGGGTGGACACGACCTAGGCCTGCTCGGCGCCCATCAGCTCGGTGAACGCCTGCGGGTCGGCGTCGAATCCGCGGACCGCACGGCGCCAGGCCCAGCCTCCGCCGGCGTCGCGGAAGAACTCCACGACGGTCACGGCCGTGGCCTCGCCGAGGTCGGCGAAGTCGTAGCCGTCCAGCTCCCGGTACCCCTCCTTCACGAGCACCAGGGCGTTGGCGATGTCGCCGAACGTGGTGCGTCCGCCGCCCTGCTGTATGGCCACACCCACCACCACGCGCGCGTACTCCGGTGACAGCCGGTTCAGCTCCAGCGTCATGGCCTCGTCGAAACCGAAGCCCTGCCCGGTGCGGCTCTCCCTCTGGAGGGTGATCGTCCCGTCCGGGGAACGGCTGCCGAAGTGCACCAGATAAGCGGGTGCGCCGTGCGGCTCCTCGGCCCGGTAGACGGCGGCGATGATGTCGAGATCACGGTCGGGGGCACCGGCGGGGCTCGGGTCCCACTTGAGTGTCACCTCGACCTTGCCGACCCCCTTGTTGGCACTGCTCACGGGATTCCCCTCTCTCCTGCTCTCCCACGGGCCGGGCCAACCGCCCGTGACGGAACGCTCCTTGCCCGTGCCATGGTGTCACGCGCTCACTGCGGGATCCGGCGTGCCGGACGCTGCCGGGGCAGCTCGTCGCGCCATTGTGCGGGCCGTTCGACCCCCGTCGGACGTGTGTGCCGGGGCGGGTGGCCGATCGGACGGGGTGGGCGGGACGGGGGCCGGGGCCCGGCCCGGCGCCGTACGATGGCGCGGTGCTGGTCAAGTGGATTCGCTGCACCGTGGTGGACCGTCGTGGGTTCGAGCGGGGGCAGCGGAAGTGGGCGGGGCTGCTGGGTGAGCCGGGTTTCCGTGGCCAAGGGGGCGGCTGGAGCCGTAGCCGGCCGGGTGTCGCCCATGTCTTCTCCTTCTGGGAGAGCCGGCCCTTCTACGACTCGTTCATGGCGCGCTCGCACGACCGGCTGGCGGCCGGGCAGTCGGGCACGTTCAAGGACGCCCAGGTCAAACTGTTCGAGCACCGCTTCGACGTGAAGACCGGCTTCGAGCCCCGCTTCACCGACGCCGACGTCGTCCGCGTCGCGCACAGCAGGATCCACGAGGAGCGGGTCGAGCACTACGCGCTGATGCAGGAGAAGGTGTGGAACCCCGCGATGGCCGGTTCGCCCGGGATGCTGCGCGGGCTGTTCGGGGAAGCGCCGGGCAACGAGTTCCTCGTCCTGTCGATGTGGCGCTCGGCCGCCGAGCACGGCAAGTACCGCACCGAGCGCGTGGAACGGCTGGCCCTGCGCGCGCAGATCGAGGCGGACGTGGCGGCCCTGTCGGGGGACGTGGTGGACCTGGAAGCGGCCTGGACGGTCTGAGCGGCTTGGGCGCGCCGCCGGCCGGGCGGTGGCGGTGGCGGGCCGGCGGCGGCGGTGGGCTGTGGCGGGATGCCGCCTCGGTGGTACGCCGGACGGAGGGCGGGCGCCGGTCCCGGCCGAGCCGCCCCGGAGCGGGCGTTCTAGGGTCGTGGCATGGCACGACCGCGGCGCATCGTTCTCGTACGGCACGGCGAATCGGAGGGCAACGCCGATGACACCGTGTACGAACGCGAGCCCGACCACGCCCTGGGGCTCACCGAGCGGGGGAGGCGGCAGGCCGAGGCGGCCGGGGAGCGGCTGCGGGTCGTTTTCGGGGACGAGCGCGTGAGCGTCTACATCTCCCCGTACCGCCGCACCCACGAGACCTTCCGGGCGCTGCGGCTGGACCCGGCGCTGGTACGGGTCCGGGAGGAGCCCCGGCTGCGGGAGCAGGACTGGGGGAACTGGCAGGACCGGGAGGACGTCCGGCGCCAGAAGGCGTACCGGGACGCCTACGGCCACTTCTTCTACCGGTTCGCCCAGGGCGAGTCGGGGGCCGACGTGTACGACCGGGTCGGCGCCTTCCTGGAGAGCCTCCACCGCAGCTTCGAGGCGCCCGACCACCCGCCGAACGTCCTGCTCGTGACGCACGGGCTCACCATGCGGCTGTTCTGCATGCGCTGGTTCCACTGGACGGTCGCGGAATTCGAGTCGCTGTCCAACCCGCGCAACGGCGACGTCCGGATGCTCCTGCTGGGAGAGGACGGGCGTTACGCGCTGGACCGGCCGTTCGAGCGCTGGCGTGCCCCCGAGCCGTACGGCACCCGGATAGAGTGGCAGGGCGATGACCGCTGACTCCTCTTCCGACCGGCGCTTCGAACGCGCCCTGGCCAGCCTGCGCGGCCTGTCCGTGGGAGACGCCCTGGGCTCCCAGTTCTTCGTACCCGCCCACTATCCCCTGCTCAAGCGGCGCGAGCTGCCGCCCGGTACCTGGCAGTGGACCGACGACACCGAGATGGCGTGCTCCGTGCTGGCCGTTCTCGCCGAGCACGACCGCGTCGACCAGGACGCGCTCGCCCGCTCGTTCGCCGAGCACCACGACTTCGACCGCGGGTACGGGCCCGCCGTCAACCGGATGCTCCGGCTGATCCGCGAGGGCGGCGACTGGCGGGAACTGGCCGCCGGGCTGTTCAAGGGGCAGGGCTCCTGGGGCAACGGCGCGGCCATGCGCATCGCCCCCCTCGGCGCCTGGTATGCCGACGACCCGGAGCAGGCGACCCACCAGGCCGAGATCTCCTCGTACACCACCCACCAGCACCGGGAGGCCGTCGTCGGGTGCATGGCGGTCGCCGCCGCCGCGGCCCTCGCGGCCGACCCGGCGGGACCGCCCACGCCGGAGACGCTGCTCGACGGCGTCGTCGCGCTCGTGCCGCGCAGCGCGGTCGGGGCGGGACTGCGCCGCGCCCGGGACATGCTCGACTACGGCGACGCGGCGACCGTCGCGGCGGTGCTCGGCAGCGGCCGGCGCACCAGCGCCCACGACACGGTGCCCTTCGCCCTCTGGTCGGCCGCCCGCGCCCTGGGCGACTACGAGCGGGCCTTCTGGACCACGGCGCAGGTCGGCGGGGACGTCGACACGACGTGCGCCATCGCCGGGGGAGTGGTGGCCGCCACGGCCGCCGGTGCGCCCCCGGCGGAGTGGCTGGACCGGACGGAAGCGCTGCCCGGCTGGGTGCCCACGGGACCGCTCGCCCGCTGACCCGAGTGTCACGGTCCTGCCACAGCCCGGCGGCCGGACGGGAACCCGCCCGCTTCCGGGCTACCCTTTCGGCCACGCCGCCGCCTTGATCATGACAAGTGCGCGCTGACCAGAGGCCGGGCCCGTACGACACCGCCGCCGTGCGGCCAGGGCCCCGGTCGGGAGGGGGTCCCGTGCCAGACACGCCGTCCGCATCGCCATCATCGTCACCTCCCCCGGAGGAGCCGTCGGGAAGTGCGCCGAACGGTGCGCCGAACGGTGCGCCGGAAGGGGCGCCGGAAGGGCCGCTGCCGGAGGACGCGCGGGGTCCGGCGCCCTCGGACGTCCCGGGAGCCCCGGAGGCCCCGGCAGCCGCAGAAGACCCAAAGGCCCCGACAGCCCCGAAGGTCTCCCCGGCCCCGGGTTCCGCGGACAAGGCTGCGGCTCAGGGCCCCCTCGACAAGGCCCCGGCCCCCGGCGCCGCTTCCCGTACGGCCACTCCGGGTGCCGGTCACGCGACCGCTGCGGGCCAGGGGCACGGGCAGAGCCAGGCACCGGGTCACGGGCATGGCCAGGCACAGCCACCGGCACCGGGTCACGGGCCCGGACACGGACACGGACCTGGATCCGGTCCCTGGCGGGGTCACGGGCACGCGCCGTCCCGCGCGGGCGCGGCACCCGGGTGGCCGGCGGCCGCACCGCCGGGGTACCGGCCGCCCCCACCGCAGGTTCCGCCTCTGCTGACGCGCATACGCCCGCGCCCGCCCGCGCCGATGACGGCACCGGCCCTGTGGTCGGCCCTGGCGACCGCCGTCCTGAGCGCACTCCTGCTCGGTGAGGGCATGGGCCTGAACCTGCTGATCGTCGCCGTACCGGCCGCCCTCGCCGCCTACTTCGCCGCCGCGGCGGCCGGCCGGCGGTTCCGCCCCTGGACCGTGGTCTGGGGCGTGGGCGGACTGGCCCTGCTGGCGGTGCCCGCGCTGCGGGACGCGGGCTGGCCCACCTTCCTCGCCGTCGTCGCCGCGCTGAACCTCGCGGCGCTCGCCCTGCACGGCGGCCGCACCTGGCGGGGCATCCTCTTCAGCCCCATCGGCCTCTTCCACTCCACCGGTCCGGGCCTGGTCTGGGCCTGGCACGGGCTGCGGGAGCGGGCGGGCGGCGCCCAGGGGCGGATGGGCCCGGTGCTGCGTACGACCGCGGTGGCGGTGGGCCTGCTGGTCGTGTTCGGCGCGCTCTTCGCGGGCGCCGACGCCGCCTTCGCCGACCTGCTCGGCTCCCTCATGCCGGACGTGTCCGTCACCGAGGGGCCCTGGCACACCATCCTGTTCGCGTTCGGCCTGGTGGGCGCGATCGCCGCCGCCCGTACGGCCGCCGCACCGCTGCGGTGGGACCGCCTCCACGTACCCCCGGGCCGCCCGCGCGCCCGCCTCGAATGGGCGCTGCCGCTCATCGTCCTCAACGTGCTCTTCGCGGTGTTCAACGCCGTCCAGCTCGCCGTCCTCTTCGGCGGGTACGAGAAGGTACTGAGCCAGACCGGCCTCACCTACGCCGAGTACGCGCGCCAGGGCTTCTGGCAGCTCCTGTGGGCCACCCTGCTCACGCTCGTCGTCATCGGCCTGGCCCTCCGCTGGGCGCCCCGGGACGGTGCCCGCGACCGCACCCTGGTCCGGTCGGTCCTCGGCACCCTGTGCGTGCTCACCCTGGTGGTGGTGGCCTCCGCGCTGCGGCGGATGGACCTGTACGTCGACGCGTACGGGCTCACCCGGCTGCGGGTCTCGGTGGCCGCCATGGAGCTGTGGCTCGGCGTCGTCCTCGTACTGATCATGGCGGCCGGCCTGCTCGGCGCCCGTCGGCTGCCGCTGCCGCGCGCCGTCGCCGCGAGCGCGGCGGCCGGTGTCCTCGCCTTCGGGCTGCTGTCACCGGACGGGCTCGTCGCCGAGCGGAACGTACAGCGCTACGAGAGGACCGGGAAGATCGACATCGGCTATCTGGACGGCCTGTCGGCCGATGCCGTGCCCGCTCTCGACCGGCTGCCCGAGCCGCTGCGGTCCTGTGCCCTGCGGCACATCGCACGGGACCTGGACGCCGACGAGACGCCCTGGTACGCGGTCAGCCGGGGCGAGGCACGCGCCCAGGACATCATCGACTCGCGCGGCGTCTCGGTCACCGGCTATGTCTGCGCACCGGGGCGCGACGAGGGCGACGACCCGTTCGGCGACTACTACTACGACGAGAACCACGGCTCGGACGACGACCACGGTTCCGAAGGGGAGCACGGTTCGGACGACGACCGCTAGGTCGTGTCCGCATCGTCTTGCCCGGCCGCCCGTCCTCCCCCTCGCCGCGGGGGAGGACGGACCGCCACCGCGGCTACACCCCGGGCCCCGCCGGCCCGGCCGCTTCCGCCGTGCCGTTGAGCGCCTCCAGGTCGCTCTTGCGGACCCGCACCACGACCAGCGCGGCGATCAGCGCCACCGCGACCATGCCCACGGCAGCCGTGAAGGCGCTGGAGATGCCGGCCGTCAGCACGTCGTGGCCCCAGGGCGCGGGCAGTTCGCGGGTCGCGGCGAACTGCTCCCGCTGCTGCGGGGTGGCCTGCGCCAGGAAGGCGGGCACCTGCTTCTCCGCCTCTTCCCGGCTCGCCGTGCCGAACACGGTGACCAGGATGGACAGGCCCAGGGAACCGCCCACCTGCTGGGTGGCGTTGAGCAGTCCGGAGGCGGCGCCCGCCTCGTGCTGTGCGACGCCCGAGACGGCCGTCAGCGTCAGCGTCACGAAGTTCAGCCCCATGCCGAAGCCGAACAGCACCATCGGACCGAGGACCCCGCCCACGTACGAGCTGTCCGGCGAGATGAGCGTCAGCCAGAAGAGGCCCACGCCCGTGATCGCCGAGCCCGTCACCATGAACGGCTTCGGCCCCAGGACCGGGAGCAGCCGCTGCGAGAGCCCCGCTCCCGTGATGATCGCGACCGTCACCGGCAGGAAGGCGAGCCCGGACTCGATGGGGCTGTAGGCCAGGACGTTCTGGACGAACAGAACGATGAAGAAGAACATCCCGAACATGGCGGCGGCCAGGCTCAGCATGATGAGGTACGTGCCGGAGCGGTTGCGGTCGGCGAACATCCGCAGCGGAGTGATCGGTTCGCGGGCCCGCGACTCGATGACCGCGAAGGCGGTCAGCAGGACGACGGCCGCCGCGAAGGACCCGATGGTGAGCGAGTCGCGCCAGCCCTCCTCGGAGGCGCGGATGAATCCGTACACCAGGGAGGCCATGCCGAGCGTCGACGTCAGGGCGCCCGCGACGTCGAACCGGCCCGGGTGCCGTTCCGACTCGTTGATGTAGAGCGGCGTCAGTACGGCGATGAGCACACCGATCGGTACGTTGACGAAGAGCACCCAGCGCCAGTCGAGCCACTCGGTGAGCATCCCGCCGGCCAGCAGGCCGATCGCGCCGCCTCCCGCCGAGACCGCGGCGAAGACCCCGAACGCCCGGTTCCGCTCGGGCCCTTCGGGGAACGTCGTGGTGATGAGGGCGAGGGAGGTCGGCGAGGCTATCGCCCCGCCCACGCCCTGGAGCGCGCGTGCGGCGAGCAACTGCCAGGGCTCCTGGGCGAACCCTCCCAGCAGGGAGGCGAAGGTGAAGACCAGGATCCCGGTCATGAAGACCCGGCGGCGCCCCAGGATGTCGCCCGCCCTGCCGCCGAGCAGCAGCAGACCGCCGAAGGTGAGGGTGTACGCGCTGAGCACCCACGAGAGGTCGGTGGTCGAGAAGGACAGCGCGTCCTGGATGTGGGGAAGCGCGATGTTCACGATCGTGGCGTCCAGCACGACCATCAACTGGCAGGCGGCGATGACGGTGAGGGCGACGCCGGGCCGCCCCTCCCGGCGGGCCGCGCCAGGCTTGGTCTGTGTTACGGGTGGAGAGGTTGTCACTATGGTTCCCCCATGAGCGAGTTAGTGAACGTGCCCGTTCACTGCTCGGCAACGGTAGTGAGTCCCCATCAGTGAACGCAACCGTTCACTGATCACTTCCGGAAGTCAACCGGGTTTCAACTGAGTTCCCCTGATGGAGAGTTGTTGATGGCTACTACGCCTTCGCCGGCCGCCGCCCGGCCGCGTCCGGTGTCCCTGCGGCGCCGGGGTGCCGTGCTGGAGCGGGCGATCCTCGACGCCGCGCTGGACCAGCTCAGCACGGTCGGCTGGAACGGGCTGACCATGGAGGGCGTCGCGGCCGGGGCTCGGACCGGCAAGGCCGCCGTCTACCGGCGCTGGCCCTCGAAGGAGGACCTGGTCGCGGACGCCCTCCGGGCCGGACTTCCGACGTTCGACGAGGCGGCCGATCTCGGCGGCATCCGTGCGGATCTCTCCGCCGTCTGCCTCCGGATGCGGGACGCGATGTACTCCAAGCCCGGCCAGGCGCTCCGTGCGGTCATTCACGAATGCGACACCGTGACCGCCCGGCGGTTCCAGGGGCTGATCGTGGACGGAGTGATCGAACCGTTCACCCGCCTCCTTCAGGAGGTCGTACGCCGCGGAATCGAGCGCGGTGACGTCCGGGCCGACGCGACCGACCGCATGGTCGGCGATGTGGTGCCCGCCCTGATGATGTACCGGTCAAAAATGTGCGCCAGCGAATGGACCGACGCCGATGTGGCGGAGATGATCGATCGGGTCATGATTCCGCTCCTGCGCCCCCCGGCCCGGTGAGCGGGAGTCGGCCGCCGGGTCGCCCGGCGGGCGGAACACAATCCGGGTATCGCGGGCGGCCCCGGGCGGCGTAACCTGTCTGGCGCCATGCCGTACGAACCACCCACCCACACCGTCGAGCGCTCGATCAGGGCGACCACCGGCGCCAAGATCATCGCCGGAGTCGACGAGGTCGGACGCGGGGCGTGGGCCGGTCCCGTCACGGTTTGTGCCGCTGTCACCGGACTGCGCCGGCCCCCGGCCGGACTGACCGACTCCAAGCTCATCAGCCCCAAGCGCCGTGCCGAACTGGCCGAGGAGCTCGAGAAGTGGGTCACCTCCCACGCCCTCGGGCACGCCTCCCCGGAGGAGATCGACGAGCTCGGGATGACCGCGGCACTGCGGCTCGCCGCCGTGCGCGCCCTGGACGCCCTTCCGGTGCGGCCCGACGCGGTGATCCTGGACGGCAAGCACGACTACCTGGGGGACCCCTGGCGGGTCCGTACGGTGATCAAGGGCGACCAGTCCTGTGTGGCGGTCGCCGCCGCCTCGGTGATCGCCAAGGTGCGGAGGGACGCGATGATGGCGGAGCTGGAGGCGGAGTCCGCCCAGTGCGCCGTCTTCGGGTTCGGGGACAACGCCGGGTACCCGTCGCCGGTGCACAAGGCGGCGCTCCGGGAATGGGGTCCCACGCCGTACCACCGGCTGAGCTGGGCCTACCTGGACGCGCTGCCCCGGTGGCGGCACCTCAAGAAGGTCCGCGTCTCCGCCGAGGCGGCCGCACTGGAAAGCGGGGGCCAACTCGGCTTCGACTTCTGAACGCCCGGCAGCGCCCAGCCCAACAGCAGGCCGCGTCCACGCGTCGCACGGATGAGACTTCCGTTCCGCGGCGCATGAATGCGCCACCCGCCGGTGCCACTCGCACCGGTGTTTGATAGACATCCAGTCATGCCTCTCACCCCCGAGGAGCCTCAGATTCACGAGAGTGCCCAGGGTCCCCGCGCCACTTCGGCCACCGGCCGCCCCGCGCCGACCCCCCGACTCGTACCCGGTCCGCGTTCCGCGGCCTCGCCGCGCCCCGGCCGTCCGGGCCCCGGCCCGGTCAGGCCCGCGCCCCCGGCGTCCCCGCGCCAGCACGCCGGCCCGGTGCAGCCCCCGACGCCCCGGCCGGAGAATCGTTCCGCGCCGCGGTCCCCGTCGTCCTCACAGCCGCAGGTCCAGCTGGTCCCCGCCCCCGCGGACGGCGCGCTCGACGCCGCCGAAGAGGCGGTCGACCTGCTGCTCGAGACCGGCCGGGCCCCGGGCGACATCCTGGTCCTGACCACCGGCGACCCGCACCCGTGGGCGACCCACGAGCTGTCCTTCGGCGACGCGTCCTACTGGGCACAGCACGACGCCCGCGACGACGTGTTCTTCGCCGACGCCGCTGCCGTGGAACGCGCCTCGGCCCGTCCCGTGGTCGTCGTCGCGGTCAACGGCGGCGATGACGACGCGGCCGCCCGGGCCCTCCCGGCGGCGATGACCCGGGCGAGCGCCCTGCTGATCGTGTGCGGTGACCCGCAGCGCATCAACTCCGTGCTCGGCGCGGGCGTCTGACCCGTACGCACGGCCACCCCTGGCACCGCGTCCCGCCCGGGACGCCGGTGCCGGGCCCCCGGGCCCACCGCGGCCCGTCGCACGGCACCGTGCCGTCCCCGCTCCACGGCGGACCGGCCCGCGGAGCCGGGCCACGGCCCTGACCACGGCCCTGACCACGGCCCTGACCACGGCCGGGGCCACGCGGCGCGGCCTTACGGGACCGAGTGCTGTGACCGTGCCCCCGCGCCCGCCACGAGCGGGTGACCGCGACGGGGCGCCCGCGACGAGCGGGCGACCATGACGGGCGGGCGCCCATGAGGGGCGGGCGGCGACGGCCGGTGACCGGGATGCGGGCCGCCGGTGGAACGGCGGCAAGGGTGCCGGTCACGACAGGGGACCGGTCAGCGGGCCGCCGTGCGGCGCAACGGCTCCGCCGCGCCGCTCGCGGTGCGCGGAGCCGGAAGTATCTCGTCGGCGGAGGCGTCCGCGAGGTTGCCGGGCGGAGAGGCCGAGTGCGGGCTCCGCCCGCCACGGCCCTCGCCCAGCACCTGCCAGCCGCCGCGGGTCAGCGTGATGTACGCCCCGCAACGGAGCCCGTGCAGCGTGCAGGCGTCCCGCAGCCCCCACATCCAGGCGCCGTCCTCCTCCGTCCACCGCTCGTCGCCGTCCCGGCAGTAGAGCAGGACGGCGGTACGCGCCGGGGTGCGCCGCCGCAGGTCGTGCGGGATGACCCTGCGGAGGTGCGCCAGCAGGGAGTTGCGGAACTCCCACCCGTCCGCCGGCACGGCACGGCGGGTGAACGAGGCGCTCGCGGCCAGCCGCTCCTCATGGTCGAGGACGGCCACGACCGCGGTGCTGGGCGTCGGGCGATGGCGGGCGTGCAGGCCGCTGACGACCTCGCGCGGGTTGCGCAGCAGCGGGATGCCGGCCGCCGCCCACTCGGCGGGTTCGAGTATCCGGGCGAGGCGGCTGGCGGAGTCGGCGGGCGTGCTGATCGAGGTGGCTGCGGACGGAGCGAATCCGAAGGTCACGGTCCTCCCTTCGCATACGCGCCCACAGAGCGGGCAGGGTCGAGTGAGGGACGCACCGGCACAGCCCTTCTGGACCGCGAACGGGCCGTGCGGGGAGCGGATTCCAATTCTTGCTGGCGGAACGGGCAAGCGGCAACGAGCAATTGAGGCTGCTGACTGGAATGTTCTGGTATGGCACTCATATCCTTCCCCATCGGCCCGGAATGACGCGTCCCCTCACCCCTGGACGGCGAGGACCAGCGGAAACGCGCCCGCCGCCCCGGCCCTTCGCAGCAGCCGGGCCGCCACCGCCAGCGTCCAGCCGCTGTCCGAGAGGTCGTCCACCAGGAGCACGGGCCCGCCCGCCGCGGCCAGCTCCTCCGCCAGCGCGGGGGGAACCTCCAGCGCCCGGTGCAGCCCCAGCACCCGCTGCGCGCTGTTGGTCCGCGAGATCCTGACGTCCGCCGCCTCGGGCACGTACTCGACCGCGCCGAGCAGCGGCATCCTGCCCACCTCGGCGATCCGCCGGCCCAGCGAACCCACCAGCCGCGGCCTGCTGTGCGAGGCGACCGTGACCACGCCCACCGGGCGGGGCGGGGCGTCCGCCGCTCCGGACGCCCAGCCACCCGGGCCCTTCGCCCAGTCGGCCAGCACGCGCACCACGGCGTCCACCACGTCGTCCGGCACCGGACCGTCCGGCGCACCGGGCGCCAGCATCGGACGCAGCCGGTTGCCCCACCCGATGTCCGACAGCCGCCCGAGCGCACGCCCCGGGAAGCACAGCTCCCCCGCGGGGATACGGCCCTTGAGATCGACCCCGGCCGCCGGCAGCCCGGTCGGCCACATCTTGCGCGGCTCGACCTCCACCCCGGGCCGCCCCAGCTCACCGCGCGCGGCGTCCAGCGCGGCCGCCGACACCTTCGCGTCGAACCGGGGCCCCGAGCAGTTGTCGCACCGCCCGCACGGGGCCGCTTCCTCGTCGTCCAGCTGCCGCCGCAGGAACTCCATCCGGCACCCGGTCGCGGACGCGTACTCACGCATGGCCCGCTGCTCCGCCTCCCGCTGCCGGGCCACCCAGGCGTACCGCTCCGCGTCGTACACCCACGGCTGCCCCGTGGCGGTCCAGCCGCCCTTCACCCGGCGTACCGCGCCGTCCACGTCGAGGACCTTGAGCATCGTCTCCAGACGGGTGCGGCGCAGCTCCACCAGCGGCTCCAGGGCCGGCAGGGACAGCGGCCGGTCCGCGTGCGCCAGCACGTCGATGGTGCGCCGCACCTGCTCCTCGGGCGGGAAGGCGACCGACGCGAAGTACTGCCAGATCGCCTCGTCCTCCTTGCCGGGCAGCAGCAGCACCTCCGCGTGCTCCACCCCTCGGCCCGCCCGTCCCACCTGCTGGTAGTACGCGATGGGGGAGGACGGCGAACCCAGATGCACCACGAACCCGAGGTCCGGCTTGTCGAACCCCATGCCCAGCGCGGACGTGGCCACCAGGGCCTTCACCCGGTTCGCCAGCAGGTCCTCCTCGGCCTGCTGGCGGTCCGCGTTCTCCGTGCGGCCGGTGTAGGAGGCCACCGTGTGGCCGCACTGGCGCAGGTGGGCGGTCACCTCCTCGGCGGCGGCGACCGTGAGCGTGTAGATGATCCCCGAGCCGGGCAGCTCCCCGAGGTGGTCGGCCAGCCAGGCCAGGCGGTGCGCCGCGTCCGGCAGCCGGAGCACACCGAGGCTGAGGCTCTCCCGGTCCAGCGGGCCGCGCAGCACCAGCGCGTCCGTGCCCGCCCCCGTGCCGAGCTGTTCGGCGACGTCCGCCGTCACCCGCGCGTTGGCCGTCGCGGTGGTGGCCAGCACCGGGACGCCGGACGGCAGCTCGGCGAGCATGGTGCGCAGCCGCCGGTAGTCCGGCCGGAAGTCATGGCCCCAGTCGGAGATGCAGTGCGCCTCGTCGACCACCAGCAGGCCGGTGGCGGCCGCCAGCCGGGGCAGTACCTGGTCACGGAAGTCCGGGTTGTTGAGCCGCTCGGGGCTGACCAGCAGCACGTCCACCGCGCCCGCGGCCACCTCCTGCTGGATCGTCTCCCACTCCTCGGGGTTGGCCGAATTGATCGTCCGGGCCCGGATACCGGCCCGAGCCGCCGCCTCGACCTGGTTGCGCATCAGCGCGAGCAGCGGCGAGACGATCACGGTCGGGCCGCTGCCCCGCTCCCGCAGCAGTGACGTCGCCACGAAGTACACGGCCGACTTGCCCCAACCGGTGCGCTGCACGACCAGCGCCCGCCGCTTGTCGGCGACGAGCGCCTCGATCGCCCGCCACTGGTCCTCCCGCAGCCTGGCCGTACCGCTCTCGTCCCCGACGAGACGGGCGAGCACGGCGTCGGCGGCTGCGCGGAGGGTGCTGGGTCCTGCGTTGCTCGTCTGCTCCATGCCCCCATGCAACAGCACGGGTCCGACAACGGGCGAACCGACGGCCGAGCGGCGGTACGGATACGTCGCGCCGCGCGCGTCTACCACTCGCGGGCCGGCGGCGCCAGCCGGCCACCAGGCCTGTGGACAGGGGCGATCCGCGCCGGCCGGCGGTTTTCCACAGGGGTCGACGGCCGTGGCCGATCGCGGGACCGTCGTGACCATGAACAAGCACCGCGACACCACCGGACCCGCCGACGACCAGCAGCAGATCACCCTGCGCGGCCCCGCCGAACTGGCCGACGCGCTGCCGTACATGATGGGGTACCACCCGACCGACTCGATCGTGATGGTCGCCCTGCACGGCGACCGCGGCCGCTTCGGCGGCCGGCTCAGGCTCGGCATCCCGGGCTCGCCCCGCGAATGGTCACCGGTCGCCGAGCAGCTCGCCGAATGCCTCGTCGAGGGCTGCGAGCGGCGCGGCTCCCGCCCCGACGGCATCGTGGTCTTCCTCTGCCAGGACCCCGCCGAGGGCGAGACCGGCCGCCGCGTCATGGAACGGCTCCGGCCGCTCGCCCAGCGGCTGCGCACCGCCTGCGGCACCCTCGACGTGCCGGTGTACGAGGCGCTCTGCATCTCCGACGGCCGCTTCTGGTCCTACTGCTGCCCCGACACCCGCTGCTGCCCGCCCGAGGGCAACCCCCTGGCCCTGCCCGGTACGTCGGTGATGGCGGCCGCCGCCGCGTACGCCGGCATCCAGGTGCGCGGGTCCTTGCGCGACATGGAGCAGCGGCTGCGCCCGTGGCCCGATGGGACGGCGTCCTCGGCCGGGCAGGTGCGGGCGCTCGACTCCGCCGGCGCCGCCCTGGTGCCCCGGATCCTGGACGCGGTGGGCCGTGACGGCGTGCGCGCGGAGACGATCCGGCTCGCGGAGACGCTGGTGGAGCGCCTCGCCGGCAGCCCCCGGATCATGGACCCGGCGAAGGCCGACGCCCAGGACGACGCGCTGATCGGCGACGACGAGGCGGCCGCGGTCGTCCTGGGCCTCCAGGACCGGGAGACCCGGGACCGGGCGGCGGAGTGGATGGAGGGCGACCGGGCGGCCCCCGCCCTGCGGCTCTGGCGCGCCCTGGCCCGCCGTTGCGTCGGCGCCTACGTCGAGCACTCCGCGGCGCCGCTGACGCTCGCCGGCTGGGTCGCCTGGTCCACCGGCGACGAGCCCGCCGCCCGGGTGGCGCTGGGACTCGCGCTGGACGCCGACCCGGAGTACGTCTTCGCCAGGCTGCTCCACCAGGCCTGCAACGAGGGCCTCGACCCGGAGTCGCTGCGCCGGTGCCTCCGCCGGGAGCGCGACGCGCGGGCAGCGGCCGGGGCGCGGGCCGCGTCCGGGCTGCGGGCGCGGTTCGGCGTCCGGGCGGGGACGCCCGGAGCGGGCCGCCGCACCAGGCGCCGCCCGCGGTCCTCCGCCGGGAAGGACACGGGGCCTGGGTCCCCCGGCACGGCCCGGTCCGAGGGGCCCGCGGCCCGCCTCCGCCGCGGTGCGGCCCGCCCCGGCGGAGGGCGCCGGAGCAGGAGCGGGGAATGACGGGCGTGACCCGGGGCCGGGTGGCGCCGTTCCCCTCAGTGGCGGCGTCGTCCGACCCGTGCCGTCGTACCTCCAGCGGCTGTCCGGAGCGCACAGAAGGCTCAGCACATCCACCATGGACCTCACCGTCCCCTCCCGTAGCCCCCTTCCGCCGTTCCGGCAGCCACCGGCCGCCGGCCCGGCGGCCCCGGCCCCCGGTCGCCCGGCGGACCTGCCGCCGGTGCACGACGCCCTCGTCTGCGTCGCCCTGCCCGCCTTCGCCGTCTCGGCACGGCAGGGGCAGCTCACCGGCCAGGGACTCGAGGGCGTCTACCACTCCGGCCGCCGGGTCCTCTCCCGCTGCCGGCTCCGCGTGGCCGGCCGCGACCCGGTCGCCGTGCAGGGCAGGCTCGAGTCCGCCGGCCGGGCGCGGTTCACCTCGGTCGTGCGTACCTCCGCCGACCCCGGACCCGATCCGGGCGTCGCCGTGGAGCGGGTCCGGGAGGCGGACGGCAGCGAGCGCATCACCTTCCGCAGCTTCGTGGGCCGCTCCCTCCGGCTTCCCGTCGAACTCGTCCTGGGCACCGACCTCGCCGACCTGGGCGCCGTCGCGTCCGGGAGGCCCTGCCCCGAACTGCGGGCCACGGTCCATGACGCGGGCCTCCGGTGGTCGGCACCCGACGGCGGCCGTGCGACCGTCACGGCGGACCCGCCGCCCAAGGACACCCTGGCCGCCACCGGACTGCTGCGCTGGGAGCTGGACCTCCACCCCGGCGTCCCCCGCACCATCGCCATCGACGTACGGGCCCGCTTCCCGCACGCCGCACGGCCCGTCGGCAGGCCGGGTTCCCTCGGCGTCCCCGACGCCCGCGCCGAGGGCGACGACCCGCGCGTCGCGCGGTTCCTCCGCACCGGCCTGGCCGATCTGCGGGCGCTCCTCGTGCGGGACCCGCAGCATCCGGCCGGCCTGCACGTGGCGGCGGGTGTGCCGTGGCGCTGCGGTCCGGCACCCGCCGAGGCCCTGTGGGCCGCCCGCATGGCCCTTCCGCTCGGCACCCGGCTCGCCGCCGCCACGCTCCGCACCCTGGCCCGTACGCAGCTCACCGGCCCGGTCCCCGGCGCCGGCCGCATCCCCGGACCGCTGCGCGACACCGGCCCCCACCTGCCGCCCAGCTGCACCGGCACGGAAGCGACCCTCGCCTTCCCCGCCCTGCTGGCCGAAGCCCGGCGCTGGGGCCTGCCGGACCAGGACCTCGCGGAGCTGCTGCCCGCCGCCGAGCGCTGTCTGCACTGGCTGCGTGCCGCCGCCGACGACAGCTGTCTGCTGCGCGAGCCCGGCCCCTCCGGCCTCCGCCGCGCCGAGACGCAGGCCCACGCCCATCGGGCCGCCCTGCTCGGCGCGGACCTTCTGGAGGCGTGCGGCCGTCCCGGCGCGGACGACTGGCGCGACCGGGCCCACGCCATGCGCCACCGCTTCCGCGAGGAGTTCTGGCTCGACGACCCGGGCGGGGGACGCCCCGTCGCCGCGCTCACCCCCGCCGGCCGGCCGCTGCCGCACCTGGGCGGCGGTGCCGCGCACCTGCTCGACACCGGTCTCCTGGGCGGCGGGCGGATGGCCGAGGGGCTGCTCGACAAGGTGCAGACCGAGCAGCTGGCGCGCCTGCTGGGAAGCCCGGCCATGGACAGCGGCTGGGGCCTCCGCAGCCTCGGCGCCAAGGAGCCGGCTCACAACCCCTTCGGACACCGCTCCGGCGCGGTCCGGGTCCACGAGACGGCCGTCGCGGTCACGGGCCTGGCCGCCGCCGGGTACGAAAAGGAGGCCACCTCCCTGCTGCGCGGCCTCCTGGACGCGGCCGAGGCCTTCTCCTACCGGCTGCCCGAGATGTACGCGGGGGACCAGCGCACCACCGGCAGTGCGCCCGTCCCCCACCCGGCGGCCTGCCGTCCCGCCGCCGTGGCGTCGGCCGCCGTCGTCCACCTGCTCACCGCCGTGGCCGGGATCCGCCCGGACGTGCCGGCGGGCACGGTCGCCCTGCACCCCATGCGCGGAGCCCCGCTCGGGGAGGTCCGGCTGTCCGGGCTGTGCGTGGCGGGGGAGCCGTTCGCCGTGCGGCTCAGCAGGCTGGGGCTGGGCATGGTCGAGGAGGCCGCCCCCGGCCTCCAGCTCGGCGTATGACCCGGTGCCCCCCGGCGTGCCGCGCACGGCGCACGGGGTACGGACCGTCGCGGGGGAGCACCCGCCCGTGGACGCGGGGCGACGCGGGCTGGGGACGGGGGAAGAGGTGACCGTCGAGAAGGCCGGAGGACGTGTTTATCGTCAGGAAGACGACTATGATCGCCGCATGTCGCCCTACGACCCCTCGGCCTTCCCGCCCTTCGCCGTGACCGTCGACCTGGTGGTGCTCACCGTGCGCCGCCACGCGCTGTGCGCACTGGTCGTCCGCCGGGGAGAGCCGCCTTTCCAGGGGCGCTGGGCACTGCCGGGCGGGTTCGTGCGGCCCGACGAGGACCTCGGCGCGGCAGCGGCACGCGAGCTGGTCGAGGAGACGGGCCTGTGCGCCCACGATCCGGGCACCCCGCTCCCCGAAGCCGGCAACGGCGCCCACCTCGAACAGCTCGCCACCTACGGCGACCCCCGGCGGGACCCGCGCATGCGCGTGGTCAGCGTCGCCCACCTCGTGCTCGCCCCCGACCTTCCGGCGCCCCGGGCCGGCGGGGACGCCAACAGCGCGCGCTGGGCCCCGGTCGACGAGCTGCTCGACCAGGAGGGCGGTGCCGGGCGGGAGGACGAGCAGCCCGCCCCGCTCGCCTTCGACCACGCGCGCATCCTGGCCGACGGGGTGGAGCGCGCCCGTTCGAAGATCGAATACTCGTCGCTGGCCACGGCTTTCTGTCCGCCGGAGTTCACCGTCGGCGAGCTGCGCCGGGTCTACGAGGCGGTGTGGGGGGTCGCGCTCGACCCGCGCAACTTCCACCGGAAGGTGACGGGTACGCCGGGCTTCCTGGTCCCCTCGGGCGGCACCACGACGCGTCAGGGCGGCCGTCCCGCCCAGTTGTTCAGGGCGGGAGGAGCGACGCTGCTCAACCCGCCGATGCTGCGCCCGGAGGTCTGACACCTCGGGCGCCCGCCCCAACCCTGCGCCAAAAGTCCCATATGTCGCGTTATCTTGCTGCGGTACCCGCCCTGCCGCCGAGCGGTTTCCTCTACCGCGGGAGAAGCGATGCTCCAGGCAATCGGACTGACCAGCACCCCCCGCCGAGACCGTCCGCCCGCCGTGGACGATCTGACCTTCGAAGCCCGCCCCGGCGGTGTCACCGCCCTGCTCGGCGCCACCGGCGCGGGCAAGACCACCGCCCTGCGCATGATGCTCGAACTCGAACCGGGCCGCGGGGTCACCTACTTCCGCGGCCGCCCCCTCCACCGCATCGCCCACCCCGCCCGCGAGGTCGGCGTCCTCCTCGGCGACGTACCCGGCCACCCCGCCCGCACCTGCCGGGGCCAGCTGCGCATGCTCTGCGCGGCCGCCGGAGTACCCGCCTCCCGCGCCGACGACATGCTCGACATCGTCGGCCTCGCCGGCCTGGCGCACCAGCGGCTCGGCACGCTCTCCTTGGGCATGGAGCGCCGACTCGGCCTCGCCGCCTCCCTGTTGGGCGACCCGCACACGCTGCTCCTCGACGAGCCGGCCGCCGGACTGTCCCCGCGCGAGAGCGGCTGGCTGTTCGGCCTGCTCCGCGCCCACGCCGCCCACGGCGGCACCGTGCTCTACACCACCGGCGACCCCAAGGAGGCCGCCCGCACGGCGGACCACGTCGTCACCATCGACGAAGGGCGGCTGGTCGCCGACCAGGACGTGACCGCCTTCGCCCGCACCCGGCTGCGCCCGCGTGTGGCGGTCCGCACCCCGCACGCCGCCCGGCTCGCCGCCGTCGTCGGCCGCGAGGCACGCGCCGCGCAGCGTTCCGTCGAAGTGGTCGCCGAGGAAGGCAACCGGCTCTGCGTGTACGGCAGCGACTGCGCGGAGATCGGCGAGACCGCCTTCCGGCACGGCGTCCTCCTCCACCAACTCGCGGACGAGACCGGCGACACCGGACCGGCGCCCGCCGCGGGCACCGCCTCGGGCACCGCCTCAGGTACCACCGCGGGCACCGCCTCGGGCGCCGCCTCAGGTACCACCGCGGACAGCGCCTCGGGTACCGCCCCCGTACCGCCGCCGGCCTCCCGCCCGGCCGCCGGGAGCCCGCACCCCCTGCCGCCCCCGCTCGTCCCCAGGCCCGTCCGCAGCCCGCTCCGCCCCCTCCGGTACGAACTGCGCCGGCTGACGGGCGTGCCCGTCACCCCGCTGGTCGTCGCCGCCGTCCTCGTCGGCTCCGCCGTCCTCGCCGCGTTCCTCGCCCGCACCGGCGCCGCCCCGCTGCCCGCCGCCCTGGCCGCCTGGCCCGGCCTCCTCCCGCTCCCGCCCGCCGCCCTCGGCGCCGGACTGCTGGGCGCCCTGTCGTTCGGCGAGGAGTACCGCCACCCCGTCCTGGCCTCCGGCCGCGGCACCGTCCCGCGCCGCCTCGGCCTGCTCCTCGCCAAGCTCGCCGTCACCTCCGCCACCGCCCTGCTGCTCGCCCTGCTCGTCGCGGCCGTCGACTTCGGGGTGCTCCGGCTCCTGTACGGCGCCGGCGCCATCCCCGTGCCGGAGAACTGGCCGGGCCTCTGCGTCGGCTGGGCCGGGCTCTCGGCGGGCTGCGCCTGGGCCGGGCTCCTGGCGGCCGGGGTCTTCCGGGCGACCGCGGCGGGCGTCGCCGCCGTCCTCGCCGTACCGGTGGTCGTCGCCCCCCTCGTGCAGAAGGCGCTGGTGGGCCCGTCGGTGCGCTCGATCGCCGGACTTCCGGGCCGGTTGAGGGAACTGGCCTGGGGACAGTGGCCGTACGAGACCGACCGCTGGCTGCTGGCCGCGGCGAGGGTGGTCGCCCAACCCGTCGGCACCGCCCTGGTGTTGTCCGTGACGGCTCTCACGTGCGCTTATCTGTTCACCGGGTTGCGCCGCCGGGCCCGTTGGTAGCCCCTTGAGGAGCCGATGGTGACCGAGCGGTGACCATAGCGCTGCAAACGGTCACAACTCCCTTGGAAATTGCCCGGTTCCTTCCGATAAGGCGTCAATTACCGAGCGAGCGCCGATCACCCTTTCGTGTGCTTTTCACCAAAGACCTCAAGGGCGGTGGAACGCGCGCCGACAAAGGATGCGTGAGTACCCTTGCGCACACCATGATGACCGCCGCCCGCCCCATGGAGACCGGCCTCTCGGCTCCGGGCGGACTGGACCGCTACCCCTACGCGGAGGCTTCCGTCGCCGACCGCGTCGGGCCCCCCTCCTGGGAGGGCGCCGACACGGAGCTGGGCCGGGTGGGCCGGCGGTCGGCCGGCAGTCGCGGCCGCGGCCTGCACGGCCAACTCGTCCAGCAGCTCGGCCAGATGATCGTCTCCGGCGACCTGGGCGCCGACCGGCCGCTCGTCCCCGAGGAGATCGGTCAGCGCTTCGAGGTCTCCCGCACCGTCGTGCGCGAGTCCCTCCGCGTCCTCGAGGCCAAGGGCCTGGTCAGCGCCCGCCCGAACGTCGGCACCCGGGTCCGCCCGGTCAGCGACTGGAACCTGCTCGACCCGGACATCATCGAATGGCGGGCCTTCGGGCCGCAGCGCGAGGACCAGCGCCGCGAGCTCGGCGAGCTGCGCTGGACGATCGAGCCGCTGGCGGCGCGCCTCGCCGCGGGGCACGGCCGCGAGGACGTCCAGCAGCGGCTCGGCGACATGGTCGAGATCATGGGCCATGCCTTCGCGCAGGGTGACGTGATCACGTTCTCCCGCGCCGACGCCGAGTTCCACAGCCTGCTGATCCAGCTCGCCGGCAACCGGATGCTGGAGCACCTCTCCGGCATCGTCTCCGCCGCCCTCCAGGTCTCCGGCTCCCCCACGACCGGCTGTGACCGCCCCAGCGAGCCCTGCCTCGCCCACCACGCGCGCATCGTCGACGCCCTGGCCGCCGGCGACGGTCCGGCCGCCGAGGCGGCCATGCGCCAACTGCTGATGGTCCACCCGGAGGTGGAGCGGGTCGTTCCCGCGCCGCGCGAGCACTGACCGTCCACAGCGCGTCGAACCTCGCGCACGTGGCGTACATCGCCGGGCCCCAGGCACTGTCCGGGGGGCCCGGCGCGCCCGGACCGTGCGCGACGGCGTACGTCGTAATCCCCCGTGCCGGCCCCCGCCGGCCCACGGGTGAGGCCGGTGGCGTACCCGGGTGAACGGCGGATTCGGTGGCGGACTGGGGGGTGACATCCCGGTCTGGGGGTATTTGGACGTATACGGGGTGTGACTCGGGCCACGCGGATTGGGCGTAACGCTCTTCGAAGCCCTGCGATGACCTAAGAGGTGACAGCCGAGGAGGGAATACAGCCGCCGGTTCACGGCGCTGTCCACTTCCGAGGTTCAGCCCGCGTCGTCGGCACATTCCCAGCCGGCGGTCGTCGGCTCCGGCCCGATCATGGGCGGGGCCGGAAGCCGTTTCCATCGTTCCGAGAGGTTGTTCGTGTCGGCCAGCACATCCCGTACGCTCCCGCCGGAGATCGCCGAGTCCGAGTCTGTGATGGCGCTCATCGAGCGGGGAAAGGCTGATGGGCAGATCGCCGGCGATGACGTGCGTCGGGCCTTCGAGGCTGACCAGATTCCGCCAACCCAGTGGAAGAATGTTCTGCGCAGCCTCAATCAGATCCTCGAGGAAGAGGGTGTGACGCTGATGGTCAGTGCAGCGGAGTCGCCGAAGCGCGCCCGCAAGAGCGTCGCAGCGAAGAGCCCGGCAAAGCGCACCGCCACCAAGACCGTCACCGCCAAGACGACCGTGACGAAGTCCGTCGCGGCCGCCGCGGCTCCGGCGGCCCAGAGCGCGGACGCGCCGGCCGACGAGGCCGGTACCCCTGCCAAGAAGGCGGCCGCCAAGAAGACCGCCGCCAAGAAGACGGCGGTCAAGAAGACCGCCGCCAAGAAGACCACCGCCAAGAAGGCCACGTCCAAGAAGGACGCCGACGAGGTCATCGAGGGCGAGGAGCTGCTCGAGGACGTCGCGCCCGGCAAGGGCGAGGACGAGGAGGCCGAGGGCGAGAACAAGGGCTTCGTGCTCTCGGACGAGGACGAGGACGACGCGCCCGCGCAGCAGGTCGCCGTCGCCGGTGCCACGGCCGACCCGGTCAAGGACTACCTGAAGCAGATCGGCAAGGTCCCGCTCCTCAACGCCGAGCAGGAGGTCGAGCTCGCCAAGCGCATCGAGGCCGGTCTGTTCGCCGAGGACAAGCTGGCGAACTCCGACAAGCTGGCCCCGAAGCTCAAGCGCGAGCTGGAGATCATCGCCGAGGACGGCCGCCGCGCCAAGAACCACCTGCTGGAGGCCAACCTCCGTCTCGTGGTCTCCCTGGCCAAGCGCTACACCGGCCGCGGCATGCTCTTCCTGGACCTGATCCAGGAGGGCAACCTGGGTCTGATCCGCGCGGTCGAGAAGTTCGACTACACCAAGGGCTACAAGTTCTCCACGTACGCCACCTGGTGGATCCGTCAGGCGATCACCCGCGCCATGGCCGACCAGGCCCGCACCATCCGTATCCCGGTGCACATGGTCGAGGTCATCAACAAGCTCGCGCGCGTCCAGCGCCAGATGCTCCAGGACCTGGGCCGCGAGCCCACCCCGGAGGAGCTGGCCAAGGAACTGGACATGACCCCCGAGAAGGTCATCGAGGTCCAGAAGTACGGCCGTGAGCCCATCTCGCTGCACACCCCCCTCGGCGAGGACGGCGACAGCGAGTTCGGTGACCTGATCGAGGACTCCGAGGCGGTCGTGCCGGCCGACGCGGTCAGCTTCACGCTCCTCCAGGAGCAGCTCCACTCCGTGCTCGACACCCTGTCCGAGCGCGAGGCGGGCGTGGTCTCCATGCGCTTCGGCCTGACCGACGGCCAGCCGAAGACCCTGGACGAGATCGGCAAGGTCTACGGCGTGACCCGTGAGCGGATCCGCCAGATCGAGTCGAAGACCATGTCGAAGCTGCGCCACCCGTCGCGTTCCCAGGTGCTGCGCGACTACCTCGACTGAGGTCGGACCGTACGGTCGTCCGTAGGCGGAGGGCCCGGTTCCCCGGAGGGGGGCCGGGCCCTCCGGCATGCCCGGGCCGGGTCCCGGCTGGGGTGCGGGCCACGGCACGCTGGCCGACTCTGGGTGAAGCTGGTTCACCGGAGAGTCAGGAGACCGCATGCGTCGTCCCATCAGCCGGAAGCGGACCGCGGCCGTGGCCGCCCTCATGGCCGCGGCCGTCCTGCCGCTCAGTACGCCCGCGCCCGCCGCCGCCGACAGCGTCGTCGTCGGGGGAGAACCGGTGCGAGCCGCCGACAGTCCCTGGGCCGTCGCTCTCTCCAGCCGTGACCGGTTCGGGGGTACGCGCTCGGGCCAGTTCTGCGGCGGTGTGGTCGTCGCGCCCACCAAGGTGGTGACCGCAGCCCACTGTCTCGGGCCGACGGTGCTCGGCACGGACGTCAAGGAGCTGAGCGACCTCAAGGTCATCGCGGGCCGTACGGAGCTACGGGAGGCCGGCGGGCGGGAGATTCCGGTGACCGGGGCGTGGATCAGTCCCCGGTACGACGCCGAGACCCAGTCCGGCGACCTGGCGGTGCTGACGCTGGCGAGCGCGCTGCCGCGCACGTACGTCATCAGGACCGCCCCGCAGGGCGACCCGGCCTACCGGCCCGGGACGAGCGCGGCGGTGTACGGCTGGGGCGACACCTCGGGCAGCGGCTCGTACGCCTACACGCTGCGGGCGGCGAACGTCCAGGTGCTGCCCGACGGCGTGTGCGCGAAGGCCTACCCCGCGGAGGCGGGCGGCGGGGGGTACCTGCCCGCCACGATGCTGTGCGCGGGCGATCCCGACGGCGGCAGGGACGCGTGCCAGGGAGACAGCGGGGGGCCGCTGGTGGCCCGTGGGCGGCTCATCGGACTGGTGTCCTGGGGGAGCGGCTGTGGCGAGGCGGGGAGCCCGGGGGTCTACACCCGTGTCTCGGCGGTGCTGCCGCCCCTGTGACGGCCCCGGCGGGGCCGGGCGGGAGGACCGTGAGGAGCCCGGCCAGGGCCGGGCGGCCCGCGCGGAGCGGCGGGAACGGGGCATGAGAACGGGCGACCGCCCCCTGGTGGTGGGGGCGGTCGCCCGCCGGCCGGTCCGGGACCGGCCCCTGGCTCGTCGTGGATGCGAGTGTCAGCGGTCCTCTTCGACTGCGTTCGGCACGGTGGTGAGCCGGTCCGTCTCATCCTGTATTTCCGCGGCGATCTTCTTGAGTTCCGGCTCGAACTTGCGCCCGTGGTGGGCGCAGAAGAGCAGTTCACCACCGCTGGTCAGCACGACGCGCAGATATGCCTGGGCGCCACAGCGGTCGCAGCGGTCGGCGGCCGTCAGCGGGCTCGCGGGGGTCAGAACAGTAGTCACGTCGCCTCTTCTCTAGCTCGACGAGCTGTCGTACCAGGGTCAACATCCAACCAGGCCGAAAACGTTCCCGCTCGTGGCTTTTCCTTGAAACTTCTTCCAAGGAGGCTGTCTGCTGCCGGTTGGCGGCGAATGAGCCGTATTGCGGTGCTCTACGGGTTTCGCGTTGCTTGTCTCGTTCAGTCTCGTTCAGCCCTCCCGGCGGATGCCGGTTGTTCATGAGGACGTGCCCGGAGCCTAAATGGTTCATGCCTCGAAGGGAACGTGATGTCCACGTCACTCCATCGAGGGATCGAACACCCTTGCGACTCTGGACTAGCATGAGTTTTCACGTGGGTGGCGTGACAACGGCTCTACCAGGCCTCTGTACCCTCTGACCGGTGACAGACGCCGGGCCTTTACCCCCACAGGCCACTTTCCAAATTCAGCGAGGAGCGAACCGCGTGACCGCCGATACGTCCGTGCCGTCCAGTGCGCTGCTGACCGCAGACCGTGACGGTTCCAACTACACCGCGCGGCACCTGCTCGTCCTTGAGGGGCTCGAGGCGGTTCGCAAGCGGCCCGGCATGTACATCGGGTCCACCGACAGCCGGGGCCTGATGCACTGCCTGTGGGAGATCATCGACAACTCGGTCGACGAGGCCCTGGGCGGGTACTGCGACCACATCGAAGTCATCCTCCACGACGACGGCTCGGTGGAGGTGCGGGACAACGGCCGCGGCATCCCCGTGGACGTCGAGCCCAAGACCGGCCTCTCCGGCGTCGAGGTCGTCATGACCAAGCTGCACGCCGGCGGCAAGTTCGGCGGCGGCTCGTACGCGGCGTCCGGCGGCCTGCACGGCGTGGGCGCCTCCGTGGTGAACGCGCTCTCGGCCCGGCTCGACGTCGAGGTCGACCGCAGCAGCTCCACCCATGCCATCAGCTTCCGCCGCGGCGTCCCCGGGATCTTCACCGAGTCCGGCCCGGACGCCCCGTTCGACCCGGGCAACGGGCTGCGCAAGACCAAGCGCGTGCCGAAGGCCCGCACCGGCACCCGCGTCCGGTACTGGGCGGACCGCCAGATCTTCCTCAAGGACGCCAAGCTCTCCCTGGAGAACCTGCACCAGCGCGCCCGCCAGACCGCCTTCCTGGTGCCCGGCCTCACCATCGTCGTCCGCGACGAGCGCGGCCTGGAGGGGGAGGGCAAGACCGAGGAGACGTTCCGCTTCGACGGGGGCATCAGCGAGTTCTGCGAGTACCTGGCGCAGGACAAGGCCGTCTGCGACGTCCTCCGGCTGACCGGCCAGGGCACCTTCAAGGAGACCGTGCCCGTCCTCGACGAGCGCGGCCACATGACGCCCACCGAGGTCACCCGCGAGCTCGGCGTCGACGTCGCGCTGCGCTGGGGCACCGGGTACGACTCGTCGGTCAAGTCGTTCGTGAACATCATCGCCACCCCCAAGGGCGGCACCCACGTCACCGGCTTCGAGCGCGCGGTCACCAGGACGATGAACGAGGTCCTGCGCTCCGCCAAGCTGCTGCGCGTCGCCGAGGACGACATCGTCAAGGACGACGCCCTGGAGGGCCTCACCGCCGTGGTGACCGTCCGGCTCGCCGAGCCGCAGTTCGAGGGCCAGACCAAGGAGGTCCTCGGGACGTCGGCGGCCAACCGGATCGTCGCCAACGTGGTCGCCAAGGAGCTGAAGGCCTTCCTGACCTCCACCAAGCGCGACGCCAAGGCCCAGGCCCGTGCGGTGCTGGAGAAGGCCGTCGCCGCCGCCCGTACGCGGATCGCGGCCCGCCAGCACAAGGAGGCGCAGCGCCGGAAGACCGCCCTGGAGTCCTCCTCGCTGCCCGCCAAGCTGGCCGACTGCCGCAGCGACGACGTGGAGCGCAGCGAGCTCTTCATCGTCGAGGGCGACTCCGCGCTCGGTACGGCCAAGCTCGCCCGCAACAGTGAGTTCCAGGCGCTCCTGCCGATCCGCGGCAAGATCCTCAACGTCCAGAAGTCGTCCGTCTCCGACATGCTCAAGAACGCCGAGTGCGGGGCGATCATCCAGGTCATAGGGGCGGGGTCCGGCCGGACCTTCGACATCGACGCCGCGCGGTACGGCAAGATCGTCCTGCTCGTGGACGCCGATGTCGACGGCGCGCACATCCGCTGCCTGCTGCTGACGCTGTTCCAGCGCTACATGCGGCCGATGGTCGAGGCGGGCCGCGTCTTCGCCGCCGTACCGCCGCTGCACCGCATCGAGCTGGTCCAGCCCAAGAAGGGCCAGGACAAGTACGTCTACACGTACTCGGACAACGAGCTGCGGCAGACACTGCTGGAGTTCCAGCGCAAGGGCGTCCGCTACAAGGACTCCATCCAGCGCTACAAGGGCCTCGGTGAGATGGACGCCGACCAGCTCGCGGAGACCACGATGGACCCCCGGCACCGCACCCTGCGCCGGATCAACATCGGTGACCTCGAGTCCTCGGAGCAGGTCTTCGACCTGCTGATGGGCAACGACGTGGCGCCCCGCAAGGAGTTCATCACCAGCTCCGCCGCGACGCTGGACCGCTCGCGCATCGACGCCTGACCCGCGCCGGCGCCTACGCGCGCCGCTCCCCGGCGGTCCGCCCGACCGACGTCCCGGCTCCCCCCATACCGTACGGAGCCGGGACATGGGGCACGACATCACCTGATGGGGTGAAGAGCGGAAAGAGAAGAGTCCGGGATGTTCCCGGTCTGCCCATCCTTGTCTACGCGGCCGAAACGGTTCGCCGACAAGGAGAGTTGACCGGTGGAGAACAGGGAAGGGCTCGATCCCGCCACGGCGCGGATCGATGACCCGTGGTACGACGCACTGGCCTCCGGCTGGGGCGAGACGGACGGCGCCGGGACACCGGCGCCGGTGGTGCCCGGCCCCGCGCGGCCGCCCCACGAGCGGCCCGCCGCGGCCGACATCTACCTGGAGGTGCAGCGCAGCGCCGCCTTCCAGGAGGTCCGCGACCGCTACCGGCGCTTCGTCGGCCCGGCGGTCCTGGCCTTCCTCACCTGGTACCTGGCCTACGTCGTGGCGGCCACCACGGCGCCGCAGTTCATGTCCCGCCCGGTGGCCGGAGCGGTCAACGTGGCGATGGTCGCCGGACTCGGCCAGTTCCTCACCACCTTCGCGCTGACCTGGGCGTATGTACGCCACGCCCGACTGCACCGGGACCGCGCGGCGCTCGATCTGCGCTGGACCGTGTTCGACCAGGAGCGGGGCCGGGGCCTGATCCGAGGGGCGGTTGAGCGTTGACCGGAGACCACCAGGCCCTCGCGCTCCTGCTGTTCAGCGCGTTCATCGCCAGCACGCTGGCGATCACCACCTGGGTCAGCCGCCACCGGCGCGGCTCGGCCGAGGAGTTCTACGCCGGAGGGCGGCTGTTCTCGCCCATGGAGAACGGCTTCGCGATCTCCGGCGACTACATGTCCGCCGCGTCCTTCCTGGGCATCTCCGGCCTGATCGCGCTCTTCGGCTACGACGGCATGCTCTACTCGGTCGGCTTCCTGGTCGCCTGGCTCGTCGTGCTCCTCCTGGTCGCCGAACTCGTCCGCAACTGCGGCCGCTTCACGCTCGCCGACGTGATCACGGCACGGATGCGCGAGCGGCCGGTCCGGATCGCCACCGGGACGTCCTCGGTGACCGTGTCCGTGCTCTACCTGGTGGCGCAGATGGTGGGCGCCGGCAGCCTGGTCGCGCTGCTGCTGGGCGGCACGAGCGAGGCCGCGCGGTCCTGGACCGTGATCGGTGTCGGCGCCCTCATGGTCGTCTACGTGTCGCTGGGCGGTATGCGCGCCACCACCTGGATCCAGATCGTCAAGGCCGTACTGCTGATGGCGGGCGCGCTGGCGCTCACCGTGCTCGTCCTGCTGCGCTTCCACGGCGACGTCAACCAGCTCCTCACCGCCGCGGCCGAACGCAGCGGGCACGGGCGGGACTTCCTCTCGCCGGGGCTCAAGTACGGCGGTGACCCGGTCGCCCGCCTGGACTTCATCAGCCTCGGCCTCGCCCTGGTGCTGGGCACCGCCGGGCTGCCGCACATCCTCGCCCGCTTCTACACCGTGCCGACCGCGCGGGCCGCCCGCCGCTCGGTCGTCTGGGCCATCGGCCTCATCGGCAGCTTCTACCTGATGACCATCGTCCTGGGCTTCGGCGCGGCCGCGCTCGTCGGGCCCGAGGAGGTACGGGCGTCGAACGCCGCGGGCAACACGGCCGTCCCGCTCCTCGCCCTCGACCTGGGCGGGGGCGCGGGCACGACCGGTGGGGCGGTGCTGTTCGCGGTGGTCGCCGCGGTGGCCTTCGCCACGATCCTCGCCGTCGTCGCGGGCATCACCCTGGCGTCGTCCGCGTCCGTCGCCCACGACCTGTACGCCTCGCTGAAGCGCCCCGGCGGCAAGCGGCGGTACGGAGAGGTCGCGGTGGCACGCGTCGCCGCGGCCGGCGTCGGGGCGGTCGCGATCGCGCTCGGCCTGCTGGCCCGCGACCTGAACGTGGCGTTCCTCGTCGGGCTGGCCTTCGCGGTCGCCGCCTCCGCGAACCTCCCGGTGCTGCTGTTCTCCCTGTTCTGGCGGAACTTCACCACGCGCGGGGCGGTCTGGTCGGTGTACGGGGGGCTCGTCCCGGCCGTCCTGCTGGTGCTGCTCTCGCCCGTCGTCTCGGGCAGCCCCGAGGCGCTCTTCCCCGGCGTGGACTTCCAGGTCTTCCCGCTCCAGAACCCCGGCATGGTCTCCATTCCGCTGGGCTTCCTGGCCGGCTGGCTGGGTACGGTCACCTCGCCCGAGGCCCCGGACGAGGCCGGGCACGCCGAGACCGAGGTACGGGCCCTGACGGGCGCGGGCGCGGTCTAGGGGAGACGACCCGGGGCGGGTGCCGGAAGTCCCGTCCGGCCGGGGTCAGGAGGTGGCCCAGGTGTAGCGGTGCTCGGGACGCCCGGTCTCCCCGTACCGCAACGACAGGCGGACCCGGCCCGCCCGCTCCAGCAGCTTCAGATACCGCTGGGCCGTCTGCCGGCTCACCCCCGCCCGCTCCGCGATCTCCTGCGCGGACAGCGGGCCGTCGGCGGCGAGCAGCACCTGCCGTACGAGCTCGGCCGTGGTGGGGGAGTGGCCCTTGGGGAGGTCGGGCGCGCCCGAGGCGACCGAGAGGGCGCCGAAGATCCGGTCCACCTCCGCCTGCTCGGCCTCACCACCGCCCTCCAGGGCGCTGCGCAGCGCCGCGTACGCCTCCAGCTTGGGGCGCAGGCCCGCGAAGTTGAACGGTTTCACCAGGTACTGGAGCGCGCCGTGGCGCTGCGCCGCCCGGACGGTGGCGACGTCCCGGGCCGCCGTCACCATGATCACGTCGGTCTGGTGCCCGCGCCGCCGCAGCTCCCGTACGACCGCCAGGCCGTTGCCGTCCGGCAGGTAGTGGTCGAGCAGGATCAGGTCGACCGCCGTGTCCTCCACCCGTGCGAGGGCCTCGGCCGCCGTGTGGGCCGACGCGACCACCCGGAAGCCCGGCACCTTGGCGACGTACGCGGCGTTGATCCGCGCGACCCGGACGTCGTCGTCCACCACCAGCACGCCGATCACCGGGCACCCCCCGGCCCCGCCGGCCGGCCCTCCGGGTGCGTCCCGGCCCCGGGCGCCGTCCCACGGGCCGCGGGAACCGCGGGAGCGTCCCCGTGCGGCGGGTCCCCGGCGGGGCCGCCGCGCCCGGCCCGGTCACCGGCGGCGGGAGCGGGGTCCGTCAGGGCCTCGGGGAGCACCACGGTGAACTCCGCCCCGCCATCCGGGCCGGCGGACACCCGGGCGCTGCCGCCCCGGCGCTCCGCGAGCCGGCGCACCATGGCCAGACCCAGCCCGCGGCGCCCCCCGTGGGCGGGGAGGTCCTTGGTGGACCAGCCCTCCGTGAAGACCAGCTCCCGCCGCTCGGGCGGCACACCGGGCCCGCTGTCGGTGACCCGCAGGACGGCCGTACGGCCCTCCGCACGCAGCTCGGCCTCCACGAGCGGCCGCTCGGAGCCCGCCGCCGCGTCGACCGCGTTGTCGACGAGGTTGCCGACCACGGTCACCAGCTCGCGCGGCTCCACCACCCGGTCCGGCAGCAGCGTGCCGGGCGTCAGACGCAGCGAGACGCCCCGCTCGGCCGCCACCGTGGCCTTGCCCACGAGGAGTGCGGCCAGCAGCGGGTCGTGGACCTTCTCGGTGACCTGCTCGGCGGTCGCCCGGTGCACGCCCACCACCTCGGTGACGTACTCCACCGCCTCCTCGTGCATACGGAGCTCCAGCAGCCCCAGCAGCGTGTGCATCCGGTTCGCGTGCTCGTGGTCCTGGGCCCGCAGCGCGTCGATCAGGCCCCGCGTGGAGTCCAGCTCGCGCCCGAGCCGCTCCAGCTCGGTCCGGTCGCGCAGTGTCGCCACGGCGCCGCCGTCGTCCGTCGGCATCCGGTTGGCGATCAGCACCCGGTGCCCGCGCACGGTCAGCAGGTCCTCGCCGGCCACCCGTCCGGCCAGCACGTCGGCGGTCCGGCCCGGGCCGAGCGCGTCCTCCAGAGGGCGCCCGGTGGCCTCGGGCCCCACGCCCAGCAGCCGCTGCGCCTCGTCGTTCAGCAGCCGGATCCGCCCGTGGCCGTCCAGTGCCACGACCCCCTCGCGAATGCCGTGCAGCATCGCCTCCCGCTCCGCGAGCAGCGCCGAGATGTCGGAGAAGGCCAGGTCATGGGTGCGGCGCTGGAGACGCCGGGAGATCAGGTACGCGGCCAGCGCCCCGACCGCGAGGGCCCCGCCGGCGTAGGCGAGCAGGCCGGGGATCGCGGCCAGCAACCGGGCGCGGACACTGTCGTACTCGATGCCGACCGACACCGCGCCGACGATCCCGCCCGTCGCGTCGCGCAGCGGGACCTTGCCGCGCGCGGAGCGGCCGAGCGTACCGCTGTCGATCTCCATCACGTCCCGGCCCGCCAGGGCCTCGCTGGGGTCGGTGGACACGACCTTGCCGATCTTGAGGGGGTCGGGGTGCGACCACCGCACCCCCCGCCGGTCCATGATCACGACGTATTCGGCGCCGGTGGCCCTCCTGATCCGTTCGGCCTCCGCCTGGACGGGCCCGGCGGCGCTCGGCGGCGTGTCCGTCAGCTCCTCGGCCACCCGGTCCGAGGCGGCCGTCCCGGCGATCGCCAGGGCCCGCCGCATCGCCTGGTCATCGAGCTGGGCGCTGAGCGGGGCCAGGAACAGGCCGGTGGCCAGCACGGTGACGCCGGTGACGATGGCCAGGTGCATCAGCAGGACCTGGGAGAACACCCGCCGCGGCCGGCCGGACCACCGGCGCCGGGCCTCCGCGCGGCGCGGGGGCGGCGTCGCGGGGGTGGGCGGCGGGGGCGCGGCGGGGTGCATGCCAGGAACCGTAAGGGGAGCCCCGCCCTTCGCGAAATGTCCGCCGTCACGCCCGCCTATCCTGGGGGCCGCCGAGTGACGGCCGCCGGGCGCCGACCGCCGACGCCGATGGCCGACCGCCCAAGCCGATGTCCGACCACCGCTGAGGCCGACCGCCGGCCGCCGAACGAGAAGGGTGCGCCTTGAGCAGCGTGCAGCAGATCCCCGTAGTCGTCCTCGCGGGCTTCCTGGGGTCGGGCAAGACGACCCTGCTGAACCATCTGCTGCGCAGAGCCAGAGGCACCCGCATCGGCGTCATGGTCAACGACTTCGGCTCGATCGAGATCGACGCCATGACCGTCGCCGGGCAGGTCGGCTCCACCGTCTCCCTGGGCAACGGCTGCCTGTGCTGCGCCGTCGACGCGAGCGAGCTCGACACCTACCTGGAGACCCTCACCCGGCCCTCCTCGCGCCTCGACGTCATCGTCATCGAGGCGAGCGGCCTCGCCGAGCCCCAGGAACTGGTGCGGATGATCCTCGCCAGCGACAACGAGCGCGTGGTGTACGGCGGGCTGGTCCAGGTCGTGGACGCCGCCGAGTTCGACGCCACCCGGGAGCGGCATCCCGAGACCGACCGTCACCTGGGCATCGCCGACCTCGTCGTCGTCAACAAGGCCGACCGGGTCGACCCGGGGGAACTGCGGCGCGTCCACACCGCCGTCACCGGCCTCGCCGGGCGTGCCGCGGTGATCGACGCCGCCTACGGCAGGGTCGACCCCGAGCTCCTGTTCGACCGCGCCGCCCGCACCGACGACGACGGCCCGCGCCAGCTCACCTTCGAGGACCTGGACGAGCTGTACGTCGTGCCGGAGGTCCACCCGCACGCCGGCTACGACACGGTCTCGTTCACCGCCGACGCGCCGATGCACCCGCGGCGGCTGCTGGACTTCCTGGACTCCCGCCCGGACGGTCTCTACCGGATCAAGGGCTTCGTCGACTTCGGCACCCTCGACCCGGCGAACCGCTACACCCTGCACGCGGTCGGCCGCTTCCTGCGCTTCTACCCCGAGCCCTGGCCGCGCGGGGAGCAGCGCCTCACCCAGCTCGTCCTCATCGGCTCCGGCACGGACGGCGACGCCCTGCACAAGGCCCTCGACGACTGCCGCGTCACCGGCCCGCGGGACACGCCCGAGGAGCACAGCATGTGGGGCGTCCTGCGGTACGTACCGGACCGGCCGGACCCGGGGACGGACCAGGACCGGCCGGAACCGGACGGGTACCTACCGGACCGGCCGGAGCAGTAGCCGCGGTTACGACGCCGGGCCGGCCAGCACCTCCACCTGCTTCGCGAGCGGTGTGCCCGAGCCGTCCCGGCGCGGGTCGATCTCCGGCAGGTCCACCGGGGTGCCGTTCTTCTGCGCCGCACGGGCCGGCGCGGCCCCCGCCCAGGCCAGGACCAGCACGTCCTCGCCCTTGAGGAAGCGCTGGCAGCGCACACCGCCCGTCGCGCGGCCCTTGCGCGGGTACTGGTCGAACGGGGTGAGCTTGACCGAGGTGGCCGCCGTCGGGTCCAGGGCACCGGACGAGCCGGCGGCCGTGAACACCACCGCGTCCTGCGCCGGGTCGACCGCGGTGAACGAGAGCACCTCGGCCCCCGCCGCCAGCTTGATGCCGGCCATGCCGCCCGCCGGACGGCCCTGCGGCCGCACCGCCGAGGCCGGGAACCGCAGCAGCTGCGCGTCGGAGGTGATGAAGACCAGGTCCTCCTCGCCCGTGCGCAGCTCGGCCGCGCCGACGATCCGGTCACCCTCCTTGAGGCCGATGACCTCCAACTCCTCCTTGTTCGCCGGATAGTCCGGCACCACCCGCTTGACCACGCCCTGGAGGGTGCCGATGGCCAGGCCCGGCGAGGACTCGTCGAGGGTCGTCAGGCACATCACCGCCTCGTCCTTCTCCAGCGTCAGGAACTCCGACACCTGCGCCCCGCCCGACAGGTTCGGCGCGGACGCCGTGTCCGGGAGCTGCGGGAGGTCGATCACCGACAGCCGCAGCAGCCGCCCGGCGGACGTCACCACGCCGACCTCGCCGCGCTGCGTCGCCGGCACCGCCGAGACGATCACGTCGTGCTTGGTGCGCCTGCCGCCGCTGTCCGGGAGCGGCTCCCCGCTCGCCGTGCGGGCCAGCAGCCCCGTCGACGACAGCAGCACCCGGCACGGGTCGTCCGCCACCTCCAGCGACGCCGCCGCGACCGGCGCGCCCGCCGACTCCAGCAGGACCGTGCGCCGCTCCGTACCGAACTTCTTCGCCACGGCCGCCAGTTCCGAGGAGACCAGCTTGCGCAGCTCCGCGTCCGAATCCAGGATCCGGGTCAGTTCCTCGATCTCGCTGTTCAGCCGGTCCCGCTCGCTCTCCAGCTCGATCCGGTCGAACTTGGTCAGCCGGCGCAGCGGCGTGTCCAGGATGTACTGCGTCTGGATCTCGCTCAGCGAGAAGCGCTCGATCAGCCGCTCCTTGGCCTGCGCCGAGTTGTCGCTCGACCGGATGACCCGGATGACCTCGTCGATGTCGAGCAGCGCCACCAGCAGGCCCTCGACCAGGTGCAGCCGGTCGCGCTTCTTGCCGCGCCGGAACTCGCTGCGCCGCCGGACCACCTCGAAGCGGTGGTCCAGATAGACCTCCAGCAGCTCCTTGAGACCCAGCGTGAGCGGCTGCCCGTCGACCAGCGCCACGTTGTTGATACCGAAGGACTCCTCCATCGGCGTCAGCTTGTAGAGCTGCTCCAGCACGGCCTCCGGGATGAAGCCGTTCTTGACCTCGATGACCAGCCGCAGCCCGTGCTCGCGGTCGGTCAGGTCCTTGACGTCCGCGATGCCCTGGAGCTTCTTGGCGGCCACCAGGTCCTTGATCTTGGCGATCACCTTCTCGGGACCGACCGCGAAGGGCAGTTCGGTGACGACCAGGCCCTTGCGGCGCGCCGTCACGTTCTCCACGGACACCGTCGCGCGGATCTTGAACGAGCCGCGGCCCGACTCGTACGCGTCCTTGATGCCCGACAGGCCCACGATCCGGCCGCCGGTCGGCAGGTCGGGGCCCGGCACGTACCGCATCAGGGTGTCCAGGTCGGCGCCCGGGTGCCGGATCAGGTGGCGGGCGGCGGCGATGACCTCGCCCAGGTTGTGCGGGGGCATGTTGGTGGCCATGCCGACCGCGATCCCGGACGCGCCGTTCACCAGCAGGTTCGGGAAGGCGGCGGGCAGCGCGGCCGGCTCGCGCTCCTGACCGTCGTAGTTCGGGTTGAAGTCGACCGTGTCCTCGTCGATCGACTCCGTCATCAGGGACGTCGCGTCGGCCATCCGGCACTCGGTGTACCGCATCGCCGCCGGCGGGTCGTCGTTGCCCAGGGAGCCGAAGTTGCCGTGCCCGTCCACCAGCGGCAGGCGCATCGAGAACGGCTGCGCCATGCGCACCAGGGCGTCGTAGATCGACGCGTCGCCGTGCGGGTGGAGCTTGCCCATCACCTCGCCGACCACCCGGGCGCACTTCACGAAGCCGCGCTCGGGCCGCAGCCCCATCTCGTTCATCTGGTACACGATCCGGCGGTGCACCGGCTTCATGCCGTCACGGGCGTCCGGCAGGGCCCGGGAGTAGATCACCGAGTACGCGTACTCGAGGAAGGAGCCCTGCATTTCGTCGACGACGTCGATGTCGAGGATCTTCTCCTCGAAGTCGTCGGGCTGCGTGGTCTTCGTGCTGCGGCGGGCCATCGCGGCTGCGGCTCCTTCACCAACAAGGTTGATCTGACGACGCCCATTGTGGACCGTCCCACTGACAACGCCGACCGCGACCCGGAAGAGGGACGCGACGGGGATCCGGGAACTCCACCGGGTGTCAGTCCGCTTGCATACAGTGGCAGGACTTCCACAGCGGTCCACGGCAGGTCGCGAGGGCCGCATACAGTGGCAGGACTTCCCAGCGGCCCGCAGCTGGATCTTTCCCCCATAGCGATCGAAGGGACGTACATGCCCATGGGTCACACGGCCACAGCCCAGGCCGGCTCCGGCGGCCTGACAGCGACCGAGCACCGCCTGGCCAACGGCCTGCGCGTGGTGCTCTCCGAGGACCACCTGACCCCGGTCGCCGCGGTCTGCCTCTGGTACGACGTCGGCTCCCGCCACGAGGTCGAGGGCCGCACCGGCCTGGCCCACCTCTTCGAGCACCTGATGTTCCAGGGGTCGAAGCAGGTCCAGGGCAACGGCCACTTCGAACTGGTGCAGGGTGCCGGCGGCTCCCTCAACGGTACGACCAGCTTCGAGCGCACCAACTACTTCGAGACCGTACCCGCCCACCAGCTCGAGCTGGCGCTGTGGCTGGAAGCCGACCGGATGGGCTCCCTGCTCGCCGCGCTCGACGACGAGTCCATGGAGAACCAGCGGGACGTCGTCAAGAACGAGCGCCGCCAGCGGTACGACAACGTTCCGTACGGCACGGCCTTCGAGAAGCTGACCGCCCTCGCCTACCCCGAGGGCCACCCGTACCACCACACCCCGATCGGCTCCATGGCGGACCTGGACGCCGCCACCCTGGAGGACGCGCGGAACTTCTTCCGCACGTACTACGCGCCCAACAACGCCGTCCTGTCGGTCGTCGGCGACATCGACCCCGAGCAGACGCTCGCCTGGGTCGAGAAGTACTTCGGCTCCATCCCCTCCCACGACGGCAAGCAGCCGCCCCGGGGCGGGACGCTGCCCGAGGTCATCGGCGAGCAGCTCCGTGAGGTCGTCGTCGAGGAGGTGCCGGCCCGCGCCCTGATGGCCGCCTACCGGCTCCCGCACGACGGCACCCGCGAGTGCGACGCCGCCGACATCGCCCTCACGGTCCTGGGCGGCGGCGAGTCGTCGCGGCTGCACAACCGCCTGGTGCGCCGCGACCGCACGGCCGTGGCCGCCGGCTTCGGCCTGCTCCGTCTGGCGGGCGCCCCCTCGCTCGGCTGGCTGGACGTCAAGACGTCCGGTGGCGTCGAGGTCCCCGACATCGAGGCGGCCGTCGACGACGAGCTCGCCCGGTTCGCCGCCGAGGGCCCCACGCCCGAGGAGATGGAGCGCGCCCAGGCCCAGCTCGAGCGCGAGTGGCTGGACCGGCTCGGCACGGTCGCCGGCCGCGCCGACGAACTGTGCCGGTTCGCCGTGCTGTTCGGCGACCCCCAGCTCGCCCTGACCGCCGTCCAGCGCGTCCTGGACGTCACCGCCGAGGAGGTGCAGGCGGTGGCCAAGGCCCGCCTCCGCCCCGACAACCGGGCGGTGCTGGTCTACGAACCCGCCGGCACCGACCACAGCGACCAGGTAGAAGAGGGAGCCGACCAGTGAGCGACGCCGCTGTGTCCCTGACGTCCATGGAGTTCCACCCGCAGCCCCAGGCGGGCACGCCCAAGCCGTGGGCCTTCCCCGCGCCCGACCGCGGCACGCTGGACAACGGCCTGACCGTGCTGCGCTGCCACCGTCCCGGCCAGCAGGTCGTGGCCGTCGAGATCTTCCTCGCCGCCCCGCTGGAGGCCGAGCCCGAGGGCCTGGACGGCGTCGCCACGATCATGGCGCGGGCCCTCTCCGAAGGCACCGACAAGCACTCGGCGGAGGAGTTCGCCGCAGAGCTGGAGCGCTGCGGCGCCACCCTCGACGCGCACGCCGACCACCCCGGTGTACGCGTCTCCCTGGAGGTCCCCGTCTCCCGGCTCGGCAAGGCCCTCGGACTGGTCGCCGAGGCCCTGCGCGCCCCCGCGTTCGCCGACAGCGAGGTCGAGCGGCTCGTCCGCAACCGGCTGGACGAGATCCCGCACGAGATCGCCAACCCGGGCCGCCGTGCCGCCATGCAGCTCTCCAAGGAGCTGTTCCCGGCCACCTCCCGCATGTCCCGCCCCCGCCAGGGCACCGAGGAGACCGTCGCCCGGATCGACGCGGCGGCCGTGCGCGCCTTCTACGAGGCGCACATGCGTCCCGCCACCGCCACCGCGGTCGTCGTCGGCGACCTCACCGGCGTCGACCTCGACGCGGTGCTCGCCGACACCATCGGCGCCTGGACCGGCGACTCGGCCGAGCCCCGCCCCGTGCCGCCCGTGACGGCGGACGACAGCGGCAGGGTCGTCATCGTCGACCGCCCCGGCGCCGTGCAGACCCAGCTCCTCATCGGCCGGATCGGCCCCGACCGGCACGACCGGGTCTGGCCCGCCCAGGTGCTCGGCACCTACTGCCTGGGCGGCACGCTCACCTCCCGCCTCGACAAGGTCCTGCGCGAGGAGAAGGGCTACACCTACGGCGTACGGGCCTTCGGCCAGGTACTGCGCTCCGGCCCGGACGGCGGGGCCGCCATGCTCGCCATCAGCGGCTCGGTCGACACCCCGAACACCGGCCCGGCCCTCGACGACCTGTGGAAGGTGCTGCGTACCCTCGCCGCCGAGGGACTGACCGACGCCGAGCGCGAGACGGCCGTGCAGAACCTGGTGGGCGTCGCCCCCCTCAAGTACGAGACGGCCGCCTCCGTCGCGGGCACCCTCGCCGACCAGGTCGAGCAGCACCTCCCCGACGACTTCCAGGCGCAGATGTACGCCCGGCTCGCCGAGACGGGCACCGTGGAGGCCACCGCGGCGGTCGTCAGCGCCTTCCCGGTGGACCGTCTGGTCACGGTCCTCGTCGGGGACGCCGCTCGGATCAAGGAGCCCGTCGAGGCGCTCGGAATCGGCCAAGTGACCGTGGTCACCGGCTGATTGACGCTGTCGCCCCGCTTCCGCGACCGCTCCCGGACCCCGGCGTCCCCCGACGCCGGGGTCCACCCGTGTCCCCCTCCCGGATGCCCGGCCAAATGTCCGGTTTGTTGCGGAGATTCGGTGTCTGCCCTGTGGCGTGCGCTACAAAAAACCGTGTCTGTTTGGTGATTGAAAGATCGGCCGCTTAGCGTCTGATGGGCTGTCCGACCGGTACCCGCCGCACCCGCGGCACCGGGCAGCCATCGCCGAGTCCCCGTCAGGCGCGAGCCAGGGGAGCCGGGGACCCATGAAGTCCCTGGGGTGAATCGGACGCCTTCGCAGCCGCGGAGGGGCCCGTAGGAGACCTTCCTGCTCCGAACCCGTCAGCTAACCCGGTAGGCGAGAAGGAAGGAAAGGATCAGCCACTTCATGGCGTTCACCCGTGCCACCGGGAAGCACCGTGCCCCGAGCCGCCTGAGCCGCAAGAGCGCACACGTCGCCGGAGTCGCGGCCCTCGCCACCACCGGCGTCATCGGAACCCTCGCTTCCCCGGCGCTCGCCGCCGCCCCGGACGCCGCACCCGGCTCGCTCGAGGACACCGGCCTCAACCAGGCGGTCATCACCGACACGCTCGCCGAGCAGATCGACGCCCAGGCCGAGGCCCAGGAACTGGAGGCCCAGGAGACGGCGGCCAAGGCCGCCGCCCAGGCGAAGGCCGAGGCCGAGGCGAAGCTCAAGGCCGAGGCCCGGGTGAAGGCGGCCCGCGACGCCAAGGAGCGCGCCGACCGCGAGGCCGAGCGCAAGCGGCTGAACTCCTTCCAGGCGCCCATCGCCGGCAGCTACGTCAGCACCGGCTACCAGACCGGTGGCGCCATGTGGTCCTCCGGCAGCCACACCGGCGTCGACTTCCACGCCGCCTCCGGCACCACCGTCGTCTCCGTGGGCGCCGGCACCGTCGTCGAGGCCGGCTGGGGCGGCGCGTACGGCAACAACATCGTCATCCGGATGAACGACGGCACGTACACCCAGTACGGCCACCTGGCCTCGATCAACGTCTCGGTCGGCCAGACCGTGATGCCGGGGCAGCAGATAGGCCTCTCCGGCTCGACCGGCAACTCGTCCGGCCCGCACCTGCACTTCGAGGCCCGCACAGGCGCCGACTACGGCTCGGACATCGACCCCGTCGCGTACCTCCGCTCGCACGGCGTCAACGTCTGACCGCCTCCGCTCCTCCGACAGGCCCCGGTTCGGGACACGAACCGGGGCCTTCGTCGTGTCGCGTCCCGCACGAGGCCGAAAAGAACTCCATGGATTCCGGGCGACTGTCGGAATTTTCGGCCCGCTGCAATAGAGTCATCGCACAAGCGTCAAGCGTTTGAATTTCGCGCGGTTCACAGGGGGTTCTGGTATGCGCATTCCAGCGCACTCGGTATGCACGGCGATCCGCGACGACATCGTCAACGGCGTGTTCGAGCGCGGCAGCCGGCTCACCGAGGAACACCTGGCCCGCCGCTACGGCGTCTCCCGCGTCCCGGTCCGCGAGGCGCTGCGCACCCTGGAGTCGGAGGGCTTCGTCACCACCCGCCGCCATGCCGGCGCCTGCGTCGCCGAACCCACCGAGCAGGAGGCGGCCGACCTGCTGGAGATGCGCACCCTGCTGGAGCCCCTCGGCGCCGCCCGTGCCGCCCAGCGCCGCACCGAGGCCCACCTCAAGGTGCTGCGGGGCCTGGTCAGGCTGGGTCAGGAGCGGGCGCGCGCGGGTCGGACGGAGGACCTCCGCTCGCTGGGCGGGTGGTTCCACGAGACGCTCGCCCAGGCGTCCGGCAGCCCCGCCCTGACCGCGCTGCTCACCCAGCTCCGGCACAAGACCACCTGGATGTACGCGGTCGAGACGCCCGCCCGTCCGGCGGACGCCTGGGCCGAGCACGGCGCGATCGTGGACGCCGTGGCCCGGGGCGACGCCGAACGCGCCCGCACGCTCACCGCCGTCCACGTCGAGCGCTGGCTCGCCACCCACCGGTTGCGGCGCTCCCCGGCACGCCAGGCGGGCGCGTACGTGAGGACTTCGCAACACCGCGTAAACACCGCGGGCATCCCTCATTAACGGCGGTGCCGTATACAAACAGGGGGAATTATCGCCCCGCATTTCCCTCGCCGGAATTGGCGTGTGCCCGTTTCCCGTGACCGGACGGAAAAGGCGGAGCCGTTCCCCCGGTGTCTGGGGAACGGCTCCGCCCGAAGCTGTCGTGCGTGGTGCGCGACCGAGGGGGTCAGACCGTCTCGGGGAGCTCCTCGAGCCCCTCGGCGACCAGCTTCGCCAGACGGTCCAGGGCGGCGTCCGCGCCCTCCGCGTCCGAAGCGAGCACGATCTCCTCGCCGCCCTGCGCGCCCAGGCCCAGCACCGCGAGCATCGACGCGGCGTTGACGGGGTTGCCGTCGGCCTTGGCGATCGTCACGGGGACGCCGGCGGCCGTGGCGGCGCGGACGAAGATGGAGGCGGGGCGGGCGTGCAGGCCCTCGGCCCAGCCGACGTTGACGCGGCGCTCAGCCATGGTGTTGCCCTTCGAGTCTCGGAGGTTGTCTAGACCAGTTGTCGCAGCCAGTCTCTCATGTCCCGCAGGGTGCTCGAACCGGCCTCGCGGGCCCGGACCGCCGCTCGGCCCGCCTCACCCTGCGTTGTCCACAGCACCTCCGCGACCGGCGGCCCGCACCGTACCCTGGGGCCCATGCGGACCCCGTCGGATCAGCCGGAACACGTGTACCCCGACCACTGGGAGGCCGACGTCGTGCTGCGGGACGGCGGCACCGCGCGGATCAGGCCGATCACCACGGATGACGCCGAGCGCCTGGTCAGCTTCTACGAGCTGGTCTCGGACGAGTCGAAGTACTACCGGTTCTTCGCACCCTACCCCCGGCTCTCCGCCAAGGACGTGCACCGCTTCACCCACCACGACTACGTGGACCGGGTGGGCCTGGCGGCCACGATCGGCGGCGAGTTCATCGCCACCGTGCGTTACGACCGGATCAACGAGCAGGGGCTGCCCGCCTCCGCCCCGGCGGACGAGGCCGAGGTCGCCTTCCTCGTCCAGGACGCCCACCAGGGGCGGGGCGTGGCCTCCGCGCTCCTCGAACACATCGCGGCCGTCGCGCGCGAGCGGGGCATCCGGCGGTTCGCGGCCGAGGTCCTGCCCGCCAACAACAAGATGATCAAGGTGTTCACCGACGCCGGGTACACCCAGAAGCGCAGCTTCGAGGACGGTGCCGTGCGCCTCCACCTCGACCTGGAGCCCACCGACCGCTCCCTGGCGGTCCAGCGCGCCCGCGAACAGCGCGCCGAGGCCAGGTCGGTGCAGCGGCTCCTCGCCCCCGGCTCCGTCGCCGTCGTCGGCGCCGGCCGCGCGCCCGGCGGGGTCGGCCGCACGGTCCTCCGCAACCTCCTGGAGGCCGACTACACGGGCCGGGTGTACGCCGTGAACCGCGCCCTTCCGGAGACGACGACCTCCCTGGACGGCGTGCCCGCCTTCCGGTCGGTCGCCGACATCGGGGAGCCGGTCGACCTCGCGGTCGTCGCCGTACCCTCCGAGCGGGTCCCCGAGGCCGTCGCCGACTGCGGCGAACACGGCGTGCGGGGCCTGGTGGTCCTCACCGCCGGGTACGCCGAACAGGGCGCCGACGGCAGGACGCGCCAGCGGGAACTGGTACGCCAGGCGCGTTCGTACGGCATGCGCATCATCGGCCCCAACGCGTTCGGGATCATCAACACCGCGCCCGGCGTCCGGCTCAACGCCTCGCTCGCCCCGCACCCCCCGGCCCGGGGCCGGATCGGGCTGTTCACCCAGTCCGGAGCCATCGGCATCGCCCTGCTGTCCGGACTGCACCGGCGCGGAGCCGGCCTGTCGTCCTTCATCTCGGCGGGCAACCGCGCGGACGTCTCCGGCAACGACATCCTCCAGCACTGGTACGACGACCCCGACACCGACGTCGTCCTGCTCTACCTGGAATCGATCGGCAACCCCCGCAAGTTCACCCGGCTCGCCCGGCGCACGGCGGCGGTCAAGCCGGTCGTCGTCGTCAAGGGAGCCCGGCACAGCGGCAGCGCACCCCCGGGGCACGCCGTACCGGTCACTCGCATCCCCCACACCACGGTGTCGGCGCTGCTGCGCCAGGCGGGCGTGATCCGCGTCGACACCGTCACCGAGCTGGTCGACGCCGGACTGCTCCTGGCCGGGCAGCCGCTCCCGGCGGGGCCCCGGGTGGCCATCCTCGGCAACTCGGAGTCGCTCGGCCTGCTCACCTACGACGCCTGCCTGACGGAGGGGCTGCGGCCCCGGCGGCCGCGCGACCTGACCACGGCGGCCACCCCGCAGGACTTCCGGGCGGCCCTCACCGAGGCCCTCCGGGACGACGGGTGCGACGCGGTGGTGGTCACGGCCATCCCCTGGGTCGGTGAGAACGGGGTGACCGAGTCCGGGGACGGCGAGGTCCTGGCCGAAGCGCTGCGGGCCGCCTCGGCGGAGGCCCCGGCCAAACCGGTGCTGGTCGTCCACGTCGAGATGGGCGCCCTCGCCGACGCCCTCGCGGCGGCCACCAGCACGGCGCCCACCGCCCCCGCCCCGCCCGCCCCGGGCGCACCCCCGGCCCCCGAGCCGCCGGCCGCCGCCGGGGCCACCGCCGCCGAGGCACCCGCTCCGGAGGCGCCCGCCGCGTCCGGCGTCCCCGCCGACGGACACCGGATCCCCGCCTACCCCGCCGCCGAGCGGGCCGTCCGGGCGCTGGCCGAGGCGGTCCGGTACGGACAGTGGCGCCGCCAGGTGGCCGACCCGGGGCGCGTACCGGAGTACGAGGGCATCGATGAGCCCGGGGCCGCCGCCCAGATCGAACGCGCCCTCTCGGAGGACGTGGACGAGCGGGGCGTCACCCTCGCCCCCGGCGCCGCCCGCGAGCTGCTCGGGCGCTACGGCGTCCCCGTACACCCCACCCTGCCCGCGCCCACCCCGGACGAGGCCGCCCGGGCCGCCGCCGGCCTCGGCTACCCCGTCGCCCTCAAGACCACCGCGCCGCACCTGCGCCACCGCCCCGACCTCGGCGGCGTACGCCTCGACCTGGCCACCGAGGAGCAGCTCCGCACCGCCTACGCGGAGTTGACCGAGACCCTCGGCAAGCCCGAGGAGCTCCAGCCGGTCGTCCAGGCCATGGTCCCGCGCGGCGTCGACACCGTCGTACGGGCCGCCATCGACCCCGCCGTCGGCGCCGTCCTGTCCTTCGGGCTCGCCGGCGCGGCCTCCGAGCTGCTGGGCGACACCGCGCACCGCCTGGTCCCCGCCACCGACCGGGACGTCGCCGAACAGATCCGCTCCCTCCGCACCGCGCCCCTGCTGTTCGGCTGGCGCGGCTCCGCCCCCGTGGACACCCCCGCCCTGGAGGAGCTGCTGCTCCGGGTGTCCCGGCTGGTCGACGATCACCCGGAGATCGTGGCCGTCGCCCTGGAGCCGGTGGTCGTCGCCCCGCGCGGCCTCTCGGTCCTCGGCGCGACCGTCCGGCTCGCCCCACCCCCCGCCCGCACCGACCTCGGCCCCCGCCGCCTCCCCAGCTACTGACCCGCCCCGGGGCCGCCCCCTGCCGCGCCCGGGCGACCGCCTCGCCCGGGAGCCGCCCCCTCCCCGCAACCACACCGGGCTCCACAGCGTCCCGCGCAGTCACCGCGCCCCCGTAGGATGGAGCTCATGGCGAAGACCGGTACGACCACCCAGGGGCTGCGCGCGGCGATCGAGCGCAGCGGCTACTACCCGGCCCTCGTGGCCGAGGCGGTCGAGGCCGCCGTCGGCGGCGAGCCGATCGCGTCGTACCTGGTCCACCAGGAGACCACCTTCGACGCCAACGAGGTGCGCCGCCACGTGACGGTCCTCGTCCTGACGGCCAACCGCTTCATCGTCAGCCACACCGACGAGCAGAACGCCGACACCAGCTCCCCGACGCCCTACGCCACGACCTCCACCGAGTCGGTCAAGCTCGGCCGGATCTCGTCCGTCGTCCTGAGCCGCGTCGTCGCCAACCCGGAGTCGTACACGCCGGGCACCCTGCCGCGTGAGGTGGTCCTCACCATCGGCTGGGGCGCCGTCTCCCGGATCGACCTGGAGCCCGCCGCCTGCGGCGACCCGAACTGCGACGCCGATCACGGCTACACCGGCAACTCCACGGCCGACGACCTGAGCCTGCGCGTCAGCGAGGCCGGCGACGGCCCCGAGACGGTCCGCCAGGCGCTCGCCTTCGCCCAGGCGCTGTCCGAAGCCACCGCGGCCACCCGCTGATGGTCCAGCCCGCACACATGGCGTCCACCTGGCCCGACGAGCCGGCCCCGCTGGCGCTCGACACCGCGCCCGTGCCCGAGTACGGCTCCGGCTCGCTCGCCGACCTGCTGCCGACCCTCGCCGCCGGCCTCGGCGTCCCCGGGTGCGAGCACCGCATCACCGAGCTGACGCCCGCCGACCGGAACTGTGTGTTCCTCATCGACGGCCTGGGCTGGGAGCAGATCAAGGCCCACCCCCACGAGGCCCCCTATCTGACCTCGCTCCTCGCCGGCTCCCGGGGCGGCACCGGCCGGCCCATCACCGCTGGCTTCCCCGCCACCACCGCCACCTCGCTGGCCTCGGTCGGCACCGGCCGGCCGCCGGGCGAGCACGGCCTGCCCGGCTACACCGTGCGCGACCCCGCGATCGGCGCGCTGATGAACCAGCTCCGCTGGAAGCCCTGGACGCCGCCGCACGCCTGGCAGCCGTACCCGACCGTGTTCCAGCTCGCCGACGCGGCAGGCGTCCACACCGCGCAGGTCTCCTCCCCGACCTTCCGGGACACCCCGCTGACCAAGGTCGCGCTCAGTGGCGGAACGTTTCACGGGCGGCTCACCGGCGAGGAGCGGATGGACCTCACCGCCGCGCAACTGGCCGCCGGGGACCGGTCCCTCGTCTACACGTACTACAGCGAGGTCGACGGCAGCGGACACCGCTTCGGCGTCGACTCCGACGCCTGGCGCGGCCAGCTCATGTGCGTCGACCGGCTCGTCCAGCGCCTCGCCGAGCAGCTACCGGACCGCAGCGCGCTGTACGTCACCGCGGACCACGGCATGATCGACATCCCGTTCGACGAGCGGTCCCGCATCGACTTCGACGAGGACTGGGAGCTGCGCGCCGGGGTGGCCCTGCTCGGCGGCGAGGGCCGGGCCCGCCACGTCTACGCCGTGCCGGGAGCCGCCGCCGACGTACTGGCGTGCTGGCGCGAGGTGCTCGGCGAACAGTTCTGGGTGGCGAGCCGCGACGAGGCGATCGACGCCGGCTGGTTCGGCCCGGCCGTCGACGAGCGCGTCCTCGGCAGGATCGGTGACGTCGTCGCCGCCGCCCACGACGACGTCATCATCACGGCGTCCGTCAACGAGCCGAACGAGTCCGCGATGGTCGGCGTGCACGGCTCGATGACGCCCGTGGAGCAGCTCGTCCCGCTCCTCGAAGTACGCGCGTAACCGCCCGCAGCGACCCTCCCTTCCCGCCTGACCCGAAAGGTCGTCACTTCCCCATGCCCGAGCTGGTGTTCTTCTCCGGAACGATGGACTGCGGAAAGAGCACCCTCGCTCTGCAGATCGAGCACAACCGGTCCGCGCGCGGTCTCCAGGGCATGATCTTCACCCGTGACGACCGCGCCGGCGAGGGCAAGCTGTCGTCCCGCCTCGGCCTGGTCACCGACGCCGTCGAGGCCGCCGAGGGCTTCGACTTCTACGCCTACCTCGTCGCCCACCTCTCCAAGGGCGGCCGCTGCGACTACGTGATCGCGGACGAGGCGCAGTTCCTCGCCCCGGAGCAGATCGACCAGCTCGCCCGCGTCGTCGACGACCTCGAACTGGACGTCTTCGCCTTCGGCATCACCACGGACTTCCGCTCCAAGCTGTTCCCCGGCTCCCAGCGCCTCGTCGAGCTCGCCGACCGGGTCGAGGTGCTCCAGGTCGAGGCCCTGTGCTGGTGCGGGGCGCGGGCCACGCACAACGCGCGCACCGTCGGCGGCGAGATGGTCGTCGAGGGCGCGCAGGTCGTCGTGGGCGACGTCAACGCCGGTGACGAGGTCGGGTACGAGGTGCTGTGCCGCCGCCACCACCGGCGCCGTATGACGGCCGCCAGCGCCCGCGCCGCCGCGCTGTCCCCGGACGTCCTCCCCGTCCCGGCCGAGTAGCCGGCGGGTCGCCCGGGTACCGCCGTCCCCGCGACCACCGTCACCTCTCCGCCGCCGGGCGCCCGGCCGCGGACGACCGCACCAGAGTGAAGACCGCGCCCTCCGGGTCCGCGACCGTCGCCACCCGACCGGCCGGCTCGTCGTGCGGGCCCACCAGCACCCGGCCCCCGAGCCCGGTCACCCGCCGCGCCGCGTCATCGGTGTCCACCACCTCGAACCAGGTCATCCAGTGAGCGCCCCGGTCGCGCGGCAGGGACGTGCCGACGCCCCGCAGGGAGGCGACCGGCCGGTCGCCCACCCGCAGCGTCACCAGGTCCGCCTCGGCCGAGTCGACGGGATCGAGCTCGTACCCGAACACCGTCTTGTAGAACTTGCCGACCGCCTCGGTCTCCTGCGTCAGCAGTTCGTTCCACACGGGCGTCCCGGGCACGCCCCCCACGGTCGTGCCGAGGTGCGCCGCGGCCTGCCAGACCCCGAAGACCGCCCCGGTCGGATCGGAGCAGATCACCAGCCGTCCGGCGTCGTCCGCGGTGAGCGGACCGACGGCGACCGTGCCTCCACCGCAGCGGATCGCCTCGGCGGTCGCGCCGGCGTCGTCGGACGCCAGGTACGTCGTCCAGGCGGTCGGCAGGTCCCGGTCGGCCGGAAGCTGGCCGATACCCGCCACTTCCTCGCCGTCCAGCAGGCCGCGCACGTACGGACCGAGCTGCTGCGGGCCCGGTTCGAACCGCCAGCCGAACAGCTCCCCGTAGAACCGCTGCGTCGCGTCAAGGCGATGTGCCATCAAGCTCACCCAGCAGGGTGTACCGGGTTCGCGCCGAGCCGCCTCGCTCATCGTCATTCTCTCCTCGGACCATCGTCGTGGCCGTACGGGGACCCGGCGCTGCCGTGCCGGTGCGGCGGGGCCGTCGCGGTGGCGGCCACGGGCCGTGGGCCCGGCCGTACGCCCCGTCAGATGCTTGCACCATCGGCCGCGCGGTGGGCCCCGGCCGCGCCGTGGAATGGCGCGATTCCGCAGGAGGATGCCCAGAATTCCGTTTCCCATCCCCGCCGCGACCGGCCCGGTCCTCCCGGCTCGTCCGCGACGGCCCGCGTCTGCGCGAGGATGGCGTCATGAATCCCATCATCTCGGCATCCGATCTGGTCGATGAGCTCACCGGCGCGCGCCCGCCGGTCCTCCTGGACGTCCGCTGGCAGCTCGGCGGCCCGCCCGGCCGGCCCGCCTACGAGGCGGGGCACATCCCGGGCGCCGTGTACGCCGACCTCGACACGGAGCTCGCGGGGCCGCCCGGCGCCGGGGGCCGCCACCCGCTGCCGGACGTGGCGGAGTTCGGCGCGGTGATGCGCCGGGCCGGGGTACGCGCCGGCTGGCCGGTCGTGGTGTACGACGGCGGCCAGGGCTGGGCGGCCGCCCGTGCCTGGTGGCTGCTGCGCTGGACGGGACACCCGGACGTGCGGGTGCTGGACGGCGGCCTCGCGGCCTGGCGGGGCGAACTGACGACCGAGGAGCCCACGCCCGTGGTCGGGGACTTCACGCCCGAGCCGGGTGCCCTGCCGCTGCTGGACGCGGACGCGGCGGCGGCGCTGGCGCGCACGGGCCTGTTGCTGGACGCGCGGGCGGGGGAGCGGTACCGGGGCGAGGTGGAACCGATCGACCCCGTGGGCGGGCACATCCCGGGCGCGGCCTCGGCCCCGACGACGGAGAACGTGGACGAGGACGGCCGCTTCCTGCCCGCCGAGACCCTGGCGGCCCGCTTCAAGGCCCTGGGCGCGACCGACGCCCCGGAGGTCGGCGTGTACTGCGGTTCGGGCGTGTCGGGCGCCCACGAGGTCCTGGCCCTGGAACTGGCCGGCATCCGGGCCGGGCTGTACGCGGGGTCCTGGTCCGAGTGGTCCTCCGACCCGGCCCGTCCGGTCGCCAAGGGCCCGTCCCGCGGCTGATCGGGCCGCCCGCAACCCGCCGCCCGCCGGTCACCGAAGCCACCGGCCACGCACACCGCCGCCCCACGCCCCGGACGGTACCGGGGACGTGGGGCGGCGGTTCACGCGCTCACGCGTCACGCGTTCACGCCAAGCGCCTACGGAGCCTGGCCGCTCCGGCCGCTTCCGCTGCTCCCGCTACTCGTGCGCTACTCCTGCTTCTTGCGGCGTGTACCGAAGACGATCTCGTCCCAGCTCGGGACCGCCGCCCGGCGGCCGGGGCGGACGCCGTCCGCTTCGGCCTGGCGGTCGGTCGTGCCGGTCAGGCGGTCGCGGTGACCGCTCACCGCGCGCGGCATCAGGACGTCCGCGTACGCCGAACCCGCGCCCGCCGAGGCGGCCGGGGCCGGGGGCTCCTCAGCGTCCGGCTCCTGGTCGGCTTCGGCCGCCGCCGCGGGTTCGGCGGCCGGGAGCTCGGGCACGACCATGTCGCCCCGGAAGCTCGGCACCGCCTCCAGCAGGCTGGTCAGCGAGTCGCGCTCGGGCTCGTCCTCCGACTCGGGGGCCGGAACGGGCGCCGGGCGGTCGATCTGCCGGTCGAGTGCGCGGTCGAGCGGCCGATCGCGGGGGAGGCGCGCGATACGCGGTACGAACGGGAAGCTCGGTTCCTGGACGGCCACCGCGTCGTCGGTCTCGCCGATCAGCGCGCGCGCCTCGTCGTCCACGGCCTGGACGAGCCGGCGGGGCGGGTCGTACGTCCAGCTCGCCGAGTGCACCTCACCCGCGACCCGGTAGACCAGCAGCACTTCCCAGGTGCCGTCGTCGCGGCGCCAGGAGTCCCAGACCACGGTGTCCTTGTCGGCGCCGCGCAGCAGCAGCCGCTCCTGCACCGCCTCGCCGAGCTGCGGACCGGTGTTCTCGCCGGGCCGGCGGACGGGGGTCTTGCGGGCCCGCTCGGCCATGAAGGCGCGCTCGGCGAGGACGGGGCCCTCGAAGCGTCGTACCCGCTCGACGGGGATGCCGGCGAGCTGGGCGACCTCTTCGGCGGAGGCACCGGCGCGTATACGCGCCTGGATGTCCCGGGGCCTGAGGTGGCTCTCCACCTCGATCTCGATCTGGCCGAGGCGGGCGCGGTCGTTGCGCACGGCGGCGCGCAGCCGCTCGTCGATCGGAAGCGTGTACTCCGTGCTGTCAGCAGCCTTCAGCACCAGTCGTGTGCCGTCGTTGGAGACGGCCACGACACGCAGTTCGGGCATGGGGACCTCCCGGGTGGTGCCTGCCGACGTCACCTGCGTCGCTGCTTCCGCTAGTCGAGTGTGGCCTGCCCGGGTGCAGCCTGCCACAACCTTGCCGTGTTGCCCGGCGTGTCGGGCGTGGGCCCTGAACGCCGTTATGGCACGGTTACCTGTTCGCCACGCAGGGTGACCGTCGAGGTCACTCCGTGCAGCAGGCGGCCGTGCGGTGCTGCGGCGCCGCCGGAACGAGTGCCGCTTTTCGGCCCCCTCCCGTTGGTCCCGGACACCCGAAAGGGATCGGGGCCCAGGGCTCGCCACAGTACTCCATTCGGGCCACCTGGGTGGACCGGCGCGCCGCCGAAGTTCTCCGGGCGTACGGCAGTTGGGCTCCCTGACCGGCCGTCACCCGTGGCCTCGTGCATGGAATCCGTAGAAATGGAACTATTCGCTTCTCCTAAAGGTCTCTTCTCCTTGCATGTTGGGGCAGATGGGTGAACAGAGAGTAGAGAGGGATGAGAGGGTGTACACGCGGAAAACCGGTACAGAAAGGACGGAGCGACGGCCGGCGGACGGTCAGTCGCCCAGCACCCGTCGCAGATAGTCGTTGCCGAACACCCGGTCCGGGTCCAGACGGTCACGCAGCGCGGTGAACTCGCCGAACCGCGGGTACACCTCCGCGAGGTACGCGGCGTCCCGGGTGTGCAGCTTCCCCCAGTGCGGCCGTCCCCCGTGGGCCGTCATGATCCGCTCCGCCGCCGTGAAGTACGCCCGGTGCGGCGTGCCCTTGTACATGTGGACCGCGATGTACGCGGTGTCCCGGCCCGAGGCCGTCGAGAGCGTGATGTCGTCCGCGGGCGCCGTCCGCACCTCCACCGGGAAACTGACGCGGAGCGGCGACCGGTCGACCATCGCCTTCAGCTCGCGCAGCGCGCCCACCACCGCCTCCCTCGGCAGCGCGTACTCCATCTCCACGAATCGCACCCGGCGTGGACTTGTGAAGACCTTGTAGGGGATGTCCGTGTACGTACGGGCCGACAGGGCGCGGCTGGAGACCTTGGCGATCGCGGGGACGGCCGCCGGAACCGCCCGCCCGATCGAGTTCACCACCTGGAAGAGCCCGTTGGAGAGCAGTTCGTCCTCGATCCAGCCGCTGACGCGCCCGGGCGGGGCCGCCGGGCCCGCGCTGCGGTTGTTGCGCTTGGTGTTGCAGTTGCCGGTGTGGGGGAACCAGTAGAACTCGAAGTGCTCGTTCTCCGCGTGCAGCGCGTCGAACTCCGCGGTGACCCGGTCGAAGGTCATCGGCTCCTCACGCGCGGTCAGCAGGAAGACCGGCTCCACCGCGAAGGTGATGGCCGAGACGACCCCGAGCGCGCCCAGCCCGATCCGGGCGGCCGCGAACACCTCCGGGTTCTCCTTCTCCGAGCAGGTCAGCACCCGCCCGTCGGCCGTGACCAGCTCCAGCTCCCGGATCTGCGCGGCGATCGACGCCGAGTCACGGCCCGTGCCGTGCGTACCGGTGCTGACGGCGCCCGCCACCGTCTGCTCCATGATGTCGCCCATGTTCGTGAGCGACAGGCCCTCCCGCGCCAGGGCCGCGTTCAACCGCTTCAGCGGTGTGCCCGACTCCACCGTGACGGTCAGCTCACGCCGGTCGATCCGACGGATGCCGGTCAGCAGGTCCGGGCGGACCAGCACGCCGTCGGTGGCGGCGATGGCCGTGAACGAATGACCCGTCCCGACCGTCTTGACCCTCAGACCCTCTTCCGCGGCGCCCCGCACCGTGTCCGCCAGCTCCTGGACCGAAGCGGGACGCGCCTCCCGTATGGGTGTGACGGCCACGGTGCCCGCCCAGTTACGCCACGTGGTGCTGCCGCTCCGGCTGTTCCGGGTCCTGCTCACGCTGCCCCTCCCACGTCGGCACCGGCTTGCGCAGCCGGCGGTACCCCAGGAACGCCACCGCGGCCGCGAGCACTCCCGCGACGCCGGGGACCGCGTACCCCGCGGCCGCCCCGTGCGCGTCGACCACCCAGCCCGCGGCCGAGGAGCCGAGCGCCACGCCGACCGCGAGCCCGGTACCCGTCCAGGACATGCCCTCGGTCAGTTTGGTGCGCGGTACGTGGGCCTCGACGAGGGCCATGGTCGTCACCATCGTCGGTGCGATGGCGAGGCCCGCGACAAAGAGCGCCACGGCCAGGAACGGCAGGCTCCCGGCCAGTTGGAGGGGGATCATACTCACGGCCATCGCACAGACACCCAGAACCCACCTGCGCGACGGCTCGCCCTTCAGATGCAGCAGCCCGAAGACCGCGCCCGCGAGGCACGAACCCAGCGCGTACACCGCCAGCACCAGGCTGGCCGCGGCCTTGTGGCCCTCCTCCTCGGCGAACGCCACCGTCACCACGTCCACCGCGCCGAAGATCGTGCCGGTCGCGACGAACGCGGCCACCAGCACCTGGAGGCCGGGGGAGCGCAGCGCCGAGCCGCCGGTGTGCTGCTCGATCGGGTGCGGCGTCGGCTCCGTGCCCCGCTGCGCGGTCAGCCACCAGACGCCGGTCAGCAGGAACAGGGCGGCCAGCAGCGGCCCCGCCTCCGGGAACCAGACGGTCGACAGGCCGATGGAGACGATCGGGCCGAAGATGAAGCACACCTCGTCGACGATCGACTCGAACGAGTACGCGGTGTGCAGCTCGCGCGGTGAGCCCCGGTAGATCGCCGCCCAGCGCGCCCGGGTCATCGCCCCGATGCTCGGCACGCACCCGGCGGACGCCGAGAACACGAACAGCGTCCACTCCGGCAGCCCCTGCTGGGCGCAGACCAGCAGCCCCGCGACGGCCACCACCGTGATCAGGGTGGCCGGGCGCAGCACCCGGCGCTGCCCGTACCGGTCGACCAGCCGGGAGACCTGCGGGCCGAGCACGGCGGCCGAGACGGCGAGCGTCGCGGACAGCGCGCCGGCCAGCCCGTACCGGCCGGTGACCTGGGAGATCATCGTGACGATGCCGATGCCCATCATGGCCAGCGGCATCCGGCCGAGGAAACCGGCGGCGGAGAAACCGACGGAGCCGGGGGCGGAGAAGATCGCGCGGTAGGGACTGGGCAAGACGGTCTCCGGCCAGTGAGCATGGGGGCGCCTGCGTAAGGCGTATGGGCAGCCTTCACAGGTTACGTCCGAACGGGTGACGGCGCACGGCGGTTTCCCGGCTGTCGGACCCTGGTGGCAGGATCGATCCCATGTCCGATGCCATGGCCGATCAGCGCGATCCAGCCCCGTACGACGCCCTGCTGCTGCTCTCCTTCGGCGGCCCCGAGGGCCCCGACGACGTGGTCCCGTTCCTGGAGAACGTGACCCGGGGGCGGGGCATCCCCAAGGAACGCCTCAAGGAAGTGGGGCAGCACTACTTCCTCTTCGGCGGCGTCAGCCCCATCAACGACCAGAACCGCGCGCTGCTGGCCGCGCTGCGCAAGGACTTCGCGGACGCCGGCCTCGACCTGCCCGTCCATTGGGGCAACCGGAACTGGGCGCCGTACCTCACCGACGCGCTTCGCGAGATGGTCACCGACGGACACCGCCGCATCGCGGTCCTCGCCACCAGTGCCTACGCCTCGTACTCCGGCTGTCGCCAGTACCGGGAGAACTTGGCGGACGCCCTGGCCACGCTGGAAGCGGAGGGCCTGCCGCTGCCCCGGGTGGACAAGCTGCGGCACTACTTCAACCACCCCGGGTTCGTCCGGCCCATGATCGAGGGCGTCCTGAAGTCGCTGGCCGAGCTCGACGAGCCGGTCCGCGCGGGCGCCCACCTCGCCTTCACCACGCATTCCATCCCGACCTCCGCCGCCGACACCTCCGGCCCCGCCGGCGAGCACGGCGAGGGCGGCGCGTACGTCAGGCAGCACCTGGAGGTCGCCCGGCTCATCGCCGACGCCGTACGGGACGAGACCGGGATCGACCACCCCTGGGAGCTCGTCTACCAGTCGCGCAGCGGCGCCCCGCACATCCCGTGGCTGGAGCCGGACATCTGCGACCACCTGGAGGCCCTGCACGGCGCCGGGGCACCGGCGGTCGTGATGGTCCCGATCGGGTTCGTCTCGGACCACATGGAGGTCCTGTACGACCTGGACACCGAGGCCACCGCCAAGGCCGCCGAGCTCGGCCTGCCGGTACGCAGGTCGGCGACGGTGGGCGACGACCCGCGCTTCGCGGCCGCCGTCCGCGACCTGGTCCTGGAGCGCGCGGCCGCCGAGCGGGGCACCGCGGTGGAGCGCTGCGCGCTGGGCGCCCTCGGCGCCTCGCACGACCTGTGCCCGGCCGGCTGCTGCCCGGCCCGCGCCGAGCGGCCCGCGGCGGCCGGCGCCGACAGCCCGTACGCGTAAGGAGACGCTGTGACCGACCCGCGCGACCCGCTCCTCACCGAGCTCCTGGACCTCGCCCTGGAGGCCGGGCGCCGGGCCGGTGCCCTGCTGCGTGACGGCCGCCCGGCCGACCTCGGCGTCGCGGCGACCAAGTCGAGCCCCATCGACGTCGTCACCGAGATGGACATCGCCGCCGAGAAACTGATCACCGCCTTCCTCGCCGAGCACCGCCCCGACGACGGCCTCCTCGGCGAGGAGGGCGCCGCCATGGACGGCACCACCGGCGTCCGCTGGGTCGTCGACCCCCTGGACGGCACGGTGAACTACCTGTACGGCCTGCCGACCTGGGCGGTCTCCATCGCCGCCGAGCGGAACGGCGAGACCGTCGTCGGGGTCGTCGAGGCCCCGATGCGCGGGGAGACCTTCCGCGCGGTGCTCGGCGGTGGCGCCTTCCTGAACGACCGGCCCATCCGCTGCCGGCCCGCCCCGCCGCTGGACCAGGCACTGGTGTCGACCGGCTTCAACTACGTGGCCGAGGTCCGCGCCCACCAGGCCGACGTGGCCCGGCGCCTGATCCCCCGGCTCCGCGACATCCGGCGCAGCGGCTCCGCCGCGGTCGACCTCTCCGACGTCGCCGCCGGCCGCCTGGACGGCTACTACGAGCGCGGGCTCCGCCCCTGGGACCTGGCGGCCGGTGCCCTGATCGCCCGCGAAGCCGGCGCCCTGACCGGCGGCCGCCCCGGCACCGCCCCGTCGGGCGAACTGACGGTGGCGGCGTCCCCGGGCGTCTTCGCACCGCTCCAGGCCCTCCTGGAGGACTTCGGCGCCTGGCACGACTAGGACCCCGCCCAAGCCCCACCCGGACCCCACCCGGACCGCGCCCAAGCCCCACCCGAGCCCCACCCGGGCTCGGGCCGCCCCCCGGGCGTACGAAAGGCCCCGGTCGCCGCGGGGTTCCGCGGGGGCCGGGGCCGGTGGGCTGCGCGCCCTTCGTGTCGTGTCAGGCGTGCGCGGGGGTGACGTCCACGCCGTGTTCCGCGGCGAGCCGGCGGAGGTCGTCGAGCTCCGCCTGCTCGACATCGGCCAGGAAGTCGTCTCCCGTCTCGCGAGCCCGCGTGAGGTCGGTCTCCGTGGCCCTTATGCGCTGCAGCAGTCCTGCGGTGAAAGCGTCCATCGTGCGCCCCCTCGTCATGGGTCGGTGGCACGGGGGTGTGCCGAGGGTTGTCGTTCGATCACGCATTGCACCCTCTGGGAGACAGAGCGGTTCGTGGCGCGCCACATACGCGGCGTGATCTCGGGTGTGCAGTCGTCCTCCCCAATGGCTTCCTCACGGAAACCTCAACTGCTCCGGGAATTCCGTCGATTCCCGCGCCGCCCCGCCGGGTCCGTCGCTGCCGCAGGCCGCCTTACAGCCGGTTTACGCGCGTAAGGGGCAGGATGGACACCCGCACACTCCGTGCGGAAATACCTGCCCGGAAACCGGGCTCGGAGGAAGGAACAGCGCCGTGCGCGTACTCGTCGTCGAGGACGAGCAGCTGCTCGCCGATGCGGTGGCCACCGGTCTGCGCCGGGAGGCCATGGCCGTCGACGTCGTGTACGACGGGGCGGCCGCCCTGGAGCGCATCGGGGTCAACGACTACGACGTGGTCGTCCTCGACCGCGACCTGCCGCTCGTCCACGGGGACGACGTCTGCCGCAAGATCGTCGATCTGGGCATGCCCACCCGGGTGCTGATGCTGACCGCCTCCGGGGACGTCAGCGACCGGGTGGAGGGCCTGGAGATCGGCGCCGACGACTACCTGCCCAAGCCGTTCGCGTTCAGCGAGCTCACCGCCCGGGTGCGGGCGCTCGGGCGGCGGACGACGGTGCCGCTGCCGCCGGTGCTGGAGCGGGCCGGGATCAAGCTCGACCCGAACCGGCGCGAAGTCTTCCGCGACGGCAGGGAGATCCAGCTCGCACCGAAGGAGTTCGCCGTCCTGGAGGTACTGATGCGCAGCGAGGGTGCCGTCGTCTCGGCCGAGCAGCTTCTGGAGAAGGCCTGGGACGAGAACACCGACCCCTTCACCAACGTGGTGCGCGTCACGGTGATGACCCTGCGCCGCAAGCTCGGCGAGCCGCCGGTGATCGTCACCGTGCCTGGCTCCGGTTACCGGATCTGACCCGTGGCCGCGACCCCCGCGCCGCCACAGGCGCCCCCGAAGCCGACCTGGGACCCCCGGGAGCCCGTCCGCCCCTGGCTGCGTCCGACGATCCGCATACGGCTCACGCTGCTGTACGGCGGCATGTTCCTGATCGCCGGCATCCTGCTGCTGTCGATCATCTACCTGCTGGCCGCGCAGGCCCTGCACGTCGGCAGCGAACTCCCGTTCAAGATCGTCAACGGCCAGGTGGCGAGCAACGTCTGCATCTTCCCGGTCGAGGCCGGTCCCGACGAGTTCAACCGGGCGATGAACTCGTGCGTGAACGAACAGCGCCAGCACGCCCTGGACGATCTGCTGCGCCGTTCCCTGTTCGCGCTGCTCGGCCTGAGCGTCATCGCCTTCGCCTTCGGGTACGCGATGGCCGGCCGGGTCCTGTCGCCGCTGGGCCGGATCACCCGTACCGCCCGCAACGTGGCCGGTACGGACCTCTCCCGCCGGATCGAGCTGGACGGGCCGGACGACGAGCTCAAGGAGCTCGCGGACACCTTCGACGACATGCTGGACCGCCTGGAGCGGGCCTTCACCGCCCAGCAGCGCTTCGTCGCCAACGCCTCGCACGAGCTGCGCACGCCGCTGGCGATCAACCGCACCCTGCTGGAGGTGCACCTCTCCGACCCCGGGGCGCCCGTGGAGCTCCAGCAACTGGGCAAGACGCTGCTGGCCACCAACGAGCGCAGCGAGCAGCTCGTGGAGGGCCTGCTGCTGCTGGCCCGGAGCGACAACGAGATCGTGGAGCGCAAGCCCGTGGACCTGGCGGAGGTCGCCTCGCGTGCCCTCGACCAGACCCGGGCCGAGGCCGGGGCGAAGGGCGTGGAGATCCGCGGCGAGCGGGCGCCCGCCGTCGTCCAGGGCAATGGCGTGCTGCTGGAGCGGATCGCCCTGAACCTGGTCCAGAACGCGGTCCGGTACAACGTGGACGAGGGCTGGGTCGAGGTCACCACCGAGACGCAGCACGGCCAGGCGGTCCTGGTCGTCTCGAACACGGGACCAGTGGTTCCCGCGTACGAGATCGACAACCTCTTCGAGCCGTTCAGACGCCTGCGACAGGAGCGGACCGGCAGTGACAAGGGGGTCGGACTGGGCCTGTCGATCGCCCGGTCGGTCGCGCGGGCCCACGGGGGCCGTATCATCGCGGAGCCCCGCGAGGGCGGCGGCCTCGTCATGCGTGTCACGCTTCCGTTGTGACACGCCGGTCGAGCCGTCCGAGCTGTTCGCTTTGCGCGGAATTCTCGTGACCTGTTCACGAGAGTTACGTGTGTGATCGATCACAAGGGAATCGTTCCGGCCATCTACTCTCCGTGATCAAGAATTCCCCCGGAAAACCAGGAAAAGTCCGGGTTTCCGGGGGGTGAGATCACGGGAAGTACAGGGGGTGGCGCCTGTAGGGCGCGGCTCCCGGACCGTGTACGGTCCCGTTCGCCATCCAAACCCGATCACTCTCGAGGGGTCCGGTTGGGTGTCGATTGAGTAACAGACCTTGATGTGAGGCAAAATCTCCGCCTCAGGTCGGGCACAAGTCCGGCCTCTCACGCGTTACGTGCGCTGGAGACACCGCAACCACCCAGAGGGGGAGAGCGACATGGCAACGGATTACGACACCCCACGCAAGACCGACGACGACGTCGACTCGGACAGCCTTGAAGAGCTGAAGGCCCGGCGCAACGACAAGTCGACCTCGACCGTCGACGTCGACGAGTTCGAGGCGGCCGAGGGCCTGGAGCTGCCCGGCGCGGACCTCTCGAACGAGGAGCTGGCCGTCCGGGTGCTGCCCAAGCAGGCGGACGAGTTCACCTGCATGAGCTGCTTCCTGGTCCACCACCGCAGCCAGCTGGCCCGCGAGAAGAACGGTCAGCCGATCTGCCGAGACTGCGACTGAGGTCCGTCGGCCGTGGCAGGCGACACCCCGTCTCGGAAGCGACGCTTCCGGCTCCATCGGAAGCCGGAGGCGTACCAGGGCGGCACAGGCCCGGCACCAGGCGCACAGGACGCGCCCGCCGAGTCCTCCGCCCTCCTGCCCTCCCCCGGCGCGCGTGAAGACGAGCGAGGCCCCTCGGCCTCGCTCGAGGCGGCCGGAAGGGCGGGGGCGCCGGTCGACCTGACCGCCACGTCCGCCCCGTCCACCGGGGCACGGCGCATCGACGCCGTCCGGCGTGGCGTGCTCAAGAGCCGTGACGGTGCCAAGGCGGGCCTCGCCCACCTCGCCGACCGGCTCATCGAGAACGCCCCGCGCGTTCCCGTCCGGGACCTGGCCACGTTGCGCCGGCAGTTCCCGGGCCTGACCCCCGAGCAGCTCGCGGACAAGCTGATCGCGGGCGCCGCCAACGCCACCTCCACGGTGGGCGCCGGCGTCGGCGCGGCCGCCATGCTGCCCGTACCGCCCGCGATGCCGGCCGAGATGGCCGCCGAGATCACGGGCGTCGCGGCGATCGAGCTGAAGCTCATCGCCGAACTCCACGAGGTCTACGGACAGCGGCCCCCGGGCAACCTCAAGGAGCGTGCGACGGCGTACCTGACCTCCTGGACGGAGGAGCGGGGCATCGACGTCACCAAGCCCGCCACCGTCAACGCGGCCCTCGGCGGCCGCATGAAACGCGAACTGCGCCAGCAGATCATGAAGCGCATGGTCCGCAACCTGCCGAACCTGATGCCGTTCATGGTCGGCGCGGCCGTCGGTGCCGTGATGAACCGGCGCGACACCAAGAAGCTCGCCGAGCGCATCCGCAAGGACCTCCGCACCCGGCAGGTGCCCTGGGACGCGCTCCCCGCCCTGCCCCCGCTGGAACAGCCGGACAACCCCAAGGAGCTCGGCCTCTAGGGGGTGTCTCGCCGATCTTTCCGGACACTCCCTCGCCCGCCCCCGGGACCGCCCCCGGCTCACGCGCGGTCGCCCGCCCGGGGAAACGCCCCCGCGCGGTCGCCCGCCCGGGACCTACGCCTGGGCCCGTACGGCGGTCAGCGCCGCCGCCAGCGCCTCGGGGTCGCGGCTGGAGAGGTACACGTACGGGGTCGGATCGTCCGGGTCGGTGACCTCGACGCGCACCGCCGCCGGAACGTAGCCGCGCATCAGCATGAACGCGCGCGTGTCCGCCTTGTACGTCCGCCAGGCCCGCGCCTCCTCGGCGTCCAGCACCTCGGGCTCGCCCAGCGCCGACACCGGGATGCGCGCGTCCCCGGCGACCAGCGAGCCCGCCACCACCCGGATCCGTGCCGAGCCGTACGAACTGACCGCCATCGCCGCCAGCGCGCCCCCGACGATCAGTCCGCCCAGCGTGGGCAGGGTGCCCAGCGGCATCGTCATCAGCGCCCCCGAGACGCCGACCAGGGCGGCCAGCAGCCACCAGGAGCGGGGAGCGGTGAGACGCTCGTCGTACTGCGGGGCGGAGGCCGGAACGGAAGCCGCTGCGGAAGGCTGCATACACCCAAGCTTGGCACGGCGCGACCGGTGCTCCGCCGCGCGGGTAAGGTCTCCCGCTGTGAGCACTGCACTGACGCCCCCGGCCGACGCCATACCGCCGGCACGGCACCCCGACGCGCCCGCCCCCGGCGAGCTCCTGGGCGCCCATTACGAGCACTGCTTCGGCTGCGGCGGCGGACAGCCCCACGGGCTGCACCTCGCGGCCAGGGCGGGCGAGGGCGTGACCGTCACCGCCGAGTTCACGGTCACCACCGACCACCAGGGCGCCCCGGGCCTCGCGCACGGCGGCATCCTCGCCACCGCGCTCGACGAGACGCTCGGCTCGCTGAACTGGCTGCTGCGGGTGATCGCGGTGACCGGCCGGCTGGAGACCGACTTCGTGCGCCCGGTGCCCGTCGGCACGGTCCTGCACCTGGAGGCCGAGGTCACCGCCGTACACGGCCGGAAGATCTACTCCACGGCGACCGGCAGGATCGGCGGCCCCGAGGGGCCCGTCGCCGTCCGCGCCGAAGCCCTCTTCATCGAGGTCAAGGTCGATCACTTCATCGACAACGGGCGCCCGGAGGAGATCCGGGCGGCCATGGCCGACCCCGACCAGGTCCGGCGCTCCCGCGCCTTCGAGGTGAACCCCTGATGCGTAACCCTGTCGACGTCCTGATCCGCCGCGTGGACCCGGAGGTGCCGCTCCCGTCGTACGGGCACCCGGGCGACGCGGGCGCCGATCTCGTCACCACCGAGGCCGCCGAACTGGCCCCCGGCGAGCGCGCGGTCCTGCCCACCGGAGTGTCCATCGCGCTGCCCGACGGGTACGCCGCGTTCGTGCACCCCCGTTCGGGTCTCGCAGCTCGTTGCGGAGTGGCCCTCGTGAATGCCCCAGGGACGGTGGATGCCGGGTACCGTGGGGAGATCAAGGTGATCGTGGTCAACCTGGACCCGCGCGAGAGCGTGCGGTTCGAGCGGTTCGACCGGATCGCCCAACTGGTCGTTCAGCAAGTCGAGAAGGTCCGTTTCCACGAAGTGGCGGAGCTTCCCGGCTCGGCGCGGGCCGAGGGGGGCTTCGGGTCCACCGGCGGTCATGCCGCCACGGAGGGCTGGACGGGTGGGAATCGATACGCTTCGGTCGTATCCGACCGGGAAGGACAGTGACGTGTTCGGACGTCGCAAGAAGAGCGGTGCCGCTGCCGACGCGGCGGGCGAGGCCGAGCAGGTCGTCGACGAGGTCGGCACTGACGACGCGGCGGACAGCGAGCCGCGCCGGGTGAACCTTCCGCCGGCGCCCCGGCCCGACGGCCCCTGGGACGTCTCCGAGGTCTCCCGGCCCGAGGAGGGCCGCGTGGACCTGGGCGGCATGTTCGTGCCCGGGGTCGAGGGCATGGAGCTGCGCGTGGAGGTCGCGGGCGACGCGATCGTCGCGGCGACGGTGGTGCTGCGCGACAGCGCCGTCCAGCTGCAGGCGTTCGCGGCCCCCAAGAAGGAGGGCATCTGGGGCGAGGTCCGCGAGGAGATCGCCTCCGGGATCACGCAGCAGGGCGGCATCATCGACGAGGTCGAGGGCCCGCTCGGCTGGGAGCTCCGGGCCCAGGTGCCGGTCAAGCTGCCCGACGGCACCGGCGGCGTACAGCTCGTGCGCTTCGTCGGCGTGGACGGCCCCCGCTGGTTCCTGCGCGGGGTCATCTCCGGCCAGGGCGCGGTCCAGCCGGAGGCCGCGGGCCTGCTGGAGCAGATCTTCCGGGACACCGTCGTCGTACGGGGCGAGGGCCCCATGGCGCCCCGTGACCCGATCGTCCTGAAGCTGCCGAACGACGCGCAGATGGTGCCCGAGGGCGTCCAGCAGGAGGACCAGGAGTCGTCGCGGTTCTCCGGCGGCATGGGACAGCTCCAGCGCGGCCCGGAGATCACCGAGGTCCGCTGACCCCTCTCTCCCGCACCCATGATGGGCCGTACCCGTACGACGGGTGCGGCCCACCGCGTTGTCCCCAGGCGGAACCGGGCGACGGCACCCCGCCCGCCGGCGGCATCGGCCCCCGACCGCACTCGCCTGCCGGCGTCGGCCCCCGACCGCACCGCCGGCCGCATCAGAATCCCGTCAAGACGCCCGGGAACCCCCCCTCCGCGTCCGGTTCGCCGCCACCACCGGTCGTAAGGTCTACGCACAAGCAGTCGAACGACAAATGACGACAATGAGGCCATGGGACGCGGCAAGCTACGGATCTACCTGGGTGCGGCACCGGGCGTCGGCAAGACGTACGCGATGCTCTCCGAGGCGCACCGCCGCGTCGAACGCGGCACCGACTGCGCCGTCGCCTTCGCCGAGCACCACGACCGCCCCCGTACGGAGGTGATGCTGCACGGACTGGAACAGATACCCCGCAAGGAGCTCGCCCACGACGGCACCCACCACGCCGAAATGGACGTGGACGCGGTCCTGGCGCGGCGCCCGGCCGTCGCCCTGGTCGACGACCTGGCCCACACCAATCTCCCCGGCTCGCGCAACGCCAAGCGCTGGCAGGACGTCGAGGAACTGCTCGCCGCCGGCATCGACGTCATCTCCACCGTCAACATCCAGCACCTGGAGTCGCTGGGCGACGTCGTGGAGTCCATAACCGGCGTACGGCAACGGGAGACCGTGCCCGACGAGGTCGTCCGGCGCGCCGACCAGATCGAGCTGGTCGACATGTCGCCCCAGGCGCTGCGCCGCCGCATGGCCCACGGCAACATCTACCAGCCCGACAAGGTCGACGCGGCCCTCTCCAACTACTTCCGCCCCGGCAACCTCACCGCCCTGCGCGAGCTGGCCCTGCTGTGGACCGCCGACCGGGTCGACGAGTACCTCCAGCAGTACCGCGGCGAGCACAACATCCGCACCACCTGGCAGGCGCGTGAGCGCATCGTCATCGGCCTCACCGGCGGCCCCGAGGGCCGCACCCTCATCCGCCGCGCGTCCCGGATGGCGGCCAAGGGCTCCGGCAGCGAGATGCTCGCCGTCTACATCGCCCGCAGCGACGGCCTGACCTCCGCCTCGCCCAAGGAGCTGGCCGTCCAGCGCACCCTCGTCGAGGACCTCGGCGGCTCCTTCCACCACGTCATCGGCGACGACGTGCCCTCCGCGCTCCTGGAGTTCGCCCGCGGCGTCAACGCCACCCAGATCGTCCTCGGCTCCAGCCGCCGCAAGACCTGGCAGTACGTGTTCGGCCCCGGCGTCGGCGCCACCGTCGCCCGGGACTCCGGACCCGACCTGGACGTCCACATCGTCACCCACGAGGAGGTCGCCCGGGGCCGCGGCCTGCCCGTCGCCCGCGGTGCCCGCCTCGGCCGCTCCCGCACCATCTGCGGCTGGCTGACCGGCGTCGCCGGCCCCGCGCTGCTGACGCTGCTGCTCACCCACATCGAGGCGGACCTCGGCCTCGCCAACGACATGCTGCTGTTCCTGTCGCTCACCGTGGCCTCCGCGCTGCTCGGCGGCCTGGCCCCGTCCCTGGCCTCGGCGGCCTTCGGCTCCCTGCTGCTCAACTGGTTCTTCGCCCCGCCCCTGTACCGGTTCACCGTCGCCGACCCCCGCAACATGGTCGCCATCGCCGTCTTCTTCGGCGTCGCCGTCTCCGTCGCCTCCGTCGTCGACCTCGCCGCGCGCCGCACCCACCAGGCGGCCCGGCTGCGCGCCGAGTCCGAGGTGCTGTCCTTCCTGGCCGGCAGCGTGCTGCGGGGCGAGACCGCCCTGGACGCCCTGCTGGAGCGGGTCCGCGAGACGTTCTCCATGGAGTCGGTGGCGCTCCTGGAGCGCGAGAGCGACGTCGAACCGTGGACCCGCGCGGGGAGCGTGGGCCGCCGGCCCGTGGCGCGCCCCGAGGACGCCGACGTCGACATGCCCGTCGGCGACCACATGGCCCTGGCCCTGTCGGGCCGCGTCCTGCCCGCCGAGGACCGCCGGGTGCTCGGCGCCTTCGCCGCCCAGGCCGCCGTCGTCCTCGACCGGCAGCGGCTGGTCGGCGAGGCCGAGGAGGCCCGCAAGCTCGCCGAGGGCAACAAGATCCGCACCTCGCTGCTGGCGGCCGTCAGCCATGACCTCCGTACGCCCCTCGCGGGCATCAAGGCCGCCGTGTCCTCGCTGCGGTCCGACGACGTCGAGTGGTCCGAGGAGGACCGCGCCGAGCTCCTCGAAGGCATCGAGGCGGGCGCCGACCGGCTCGACCACCTCGTCGGCAACCTGCTCGACATGTCCCGCCTCCAGACCGGCACCGTCACCCCGCTGATCCGCGCCATCGACCTCGACGAGGTCGTCCCCATGGCGCTCGGCGGCGTGCCCGACGGCAGCGCCGAGCTGGACATCCCCGAGAGCCTCCCGATGGTCGAGGTCGACAAGGGCCTGCTGGAGCGGGCCGTCGCCAACGTCGTCGAGAACGCCGTCAAGTACGGGCTGGGCGCCGCACCGGTGCTGGTGTCGGCCAGCGCCATGGCCGACCGCGTCGAGCTGCGCGTCGTCGACCGTGGCACCGGCGTGCCCGACGAGGCCAAGGACCGCATCTTCGCCCCCTTCCAGCGCTACGGCGACGCACCGCGCGGCGCCGGGGTCGGCCTGGGCCTCGCCGTCGCGCGCGGCTTCGTGGAGGCGATGGGCGGCACCATCACCGCCGAGGACACCCCCGGCGGCGGCCTCACCATGGTCCTCACCCTCAAGGCGGCCGCCCCCGCCGCTGTTCCCCCCGTCCCCCCGCTGGAGAAAGCAGGCCCCTCATGACGCGGGTGCTCGTGGTCGACGACGAGCCGCAGATCGTGCGCGCCCTCGTGATCAACCTGAAGGCACGCAAGTACGAGGTCGACGCGGCACCCGACGGCGCGACGGCGCTCGAACTGGCCGCCGGCCGCCACCCCGACGTGATCATCCTCGACCTCGGCCTGCCCGACATGGACGGCGTCGAGGTGATCAAGGGCCTGCGGGGCTGGACCCGCGTCCCGATCCTGGTGCTCTCCGCCCGCCAGACCTCCGACGAGAAGGTCGAGGCCCTGGACGCCGGCGCCGACGACTACGTCACCAAGCCCTTCGGCATGGACGAGCTGCTGGCCCGGCTGCGCGCCGCCGTGCGGCGGGCCGAACCGGTGGGCGGCGACGACGGCACCGTCGTGGTCGAGACGGCCGGCTTCACGGTGGACCTCGCCGCCAAGAAGGTCCAGCGCGGTGGACGTGACGTACGTCTGACGCCCACCGAATGGCACCTCCTCGAGGTCCTCGTCCGCAACGGCGGCCGGCTCGTCGGCCAGAAGCAACTGCTCCAGGAGGTGTGGGGACCCTCCTACGGCACCGAGACCAACTACCTCCGCGTCTACATGGCCCAGCTCCGCCGCAAGCTGGAGGCCGACCCCTCGCACCCCCGGCACTTCATCACCGAGCCCGGGATGGGGTACAGGTTCGAGCGCTGATCCGCCGCCAATGAGGGCCGGTACGCTTTCTGTATGAGTGCTGCACCGCGAACCGAGAAGCAGACCGGCCGTTTCCGCCGGATGCTCGACCGGCTCTCCAGCTCCCAGGGGGAGCTGGAGTCGGAGGAGCTCCGGGAGGACACGCAGGCTTCGGGGTGCATCCGTATCTCGGACTGCGACGACCGGCAGATCGTCAAGGTGACTGGTACCTTGCGGACGGTCACCCTGCGCCCGCGGGCCGGCGTGCCCGCGCTGGAGGCGGAACTCTTCGACGGCACGGCCCCGCTGGACGTGGTGTGGCTGGGCCGACGGTCCATCGTGGGCATAGAACCGGGCCGTAAGCTCATCGCCTCCGGCCGGATCTCCATGAGCCACGGCCGCAGGGTCCTCTTCAATCCCAAATACGAACTCCGACCGCTGGGACAGGAGTAGCCGGTGACGTCACTCGACAAGCCGACCCCCACCGACCAGGACGCCGACCGGGCCGCCGCGCCGGGCCCCGCCCACGGCGCGCACGACTCCAGGGCCGTGACGGAAGCGGCCCTGTTCGACGCCTTCGGCGGCGTGCGCGGCATGGTGGAGACAGTCCTCCCCGGCCTGCTCTTCGTCACGATCTACACGATCAACAAGGACCTGCACCTGTCGGCCCTCGCGGCGCTGGGCGTGTCCCTGCTGCTGGTCGCGGTCCGCCTGGTCCGCCGCGACACCGTCAAGCACGCCTTCAGCGGTGTCTTCGGCGTCGCCTTCGGCGTGGTCTTCGCGATGATGACCGGCAACGCCAAGGACTTCTACCTGCCGGGGATGCTCTACACGCTGGGCCTGGCGATCGCGTACATCGTCACCACCCTCGCGGGCGTCCCGCTGATCGGCCTGATGCTCGGCCCGGTCTTCAAGGAGAACCTCTCCTGGCGCACCCGCAACCCCGGCCGCAAGAAGGCGTACGCCAAGGCAAGCTGGGCCTGGGGCCTGATCCTGCTCGCCAAGTGCGCGATCCTCTTCCCGCTGTACTGGTGGGCGGACACCACCCAGCTCGGCTGGGTGCTGGTCATCCTGAAGATCCCGCCCTTCCTGCTGGCGGTCTACCTCACCTGGCTGTTCCTGGCGAAGGCGCCGCCGCCGATCGACGTGTTCGCGGAGATGGAGGCGGAGGAGCGCGCCGAGGAGGAGCGCAAGGCCGCCGCGGCGGGCCAGGCGCCCCCGCCCCACCCCCACCACGGCGACGTCTGACACCCGCCGGACGCCACGGCGCGCTGCGCCGGACACACCGGACCGGTGTACGCGGAGGGGCCCTGGACCGTATGTGGTCCAGGGCCCCTCGCCGTACGGCACGGCCTCAGCTCGTGGCGTCCTCGCGGCGCACCGAGAGCAGATCCTCCAACTGTTCCTCGCGGGCCTGGGCCGCGACGAACAGCAGCTCGTCACCCGCCTCCAGGGTCTCCTCCGGGCCCGGCGTCAGCACGCGCGAACCGCGGATGATCGTCACCAGCGAGGTGTCCTGCGGCCAGGCCACGTCGCCCACCGACGTACCGGCCATCGCCGACTCCGGCGGGAGCGTCAGCTCCACGAGGTTCGCGTCGCCGTGGCTGAAGCGCAGCAGCCGGACCAGGTCGCCGACGCTCACCGCCTCCTCCACCAGCGCCGACATCAGGCGCGGCGTGGAGACCGCGACGTCGACGCCCCACGACTCGTTGAACAGCCATTCGTTCTTCGGGTTGTTCACCCGGGCGACCACCCGGGGCACCCCGTACTCGGTCTTCGCGAGCAGCGAGACGACCAGGTTCACCTTGTCGTCACCGGTCGCCGCGATCACGACGTTGCAGCGCTGCAAGGCGGCCTCGTCCAGCGACGTGATCTCGCACGCGTCGGCCAGCAGCCACTCGGCCTGCGGCACCCGCTCCACCGAGATCGCCGTCGGCGCCTTGTCGATGAGGAGCACCTCGTGCCCGTTCTCCAGCAGCTCGCCCGCGATGGAACGGCCCACCGCGCCGGCGCCCGCAATAGCGACCCGCATCAGTGACCGCCCTCCTCAGGACCTTCGGCGAAGGCCGCCTCGACCTTCTCGATCTCGTCCGTACGCATCATCACGTGCACCAGATCGCCCTCCTGGAGCACGGTCTGCGACGTCGGCAGGACCGCCTCGCCCAAGCGGGTGAGGAAGGCCACGCGTACGCCGGTCTCCTCCTGGAGCCGGCTGATCTTGTGGCCGATCCACGACGCGGACGTGTGCACCTCGGCGAGCTGCACACCACCGCTCGGGTCCCGCCACAGCGGTTCGGCACCGGACGGCAGCAGCCGCCGCAGCATCTGGTCGGCGGTCCAGCGCACGGTGGCGACGGTCGGGATGCCCAGGCGCTGGTAGACCTCGGCACGGCGGGGGTCGTAGATACGGGCGGCGACGTTCTCGATGCCGAACATCTCGCGCGCGACCCGCGCCGCGATGATGTTGGAGTTGTCACCGCTGCTCACCGCGGCGAACGCTCCGGCCTCCTCGATCCCCGCCTCACGCAGGGTGTCCTGGTCGAAGCCGACACCGGTGACGCGCCGTCCGCCGAAGCCGGAGCCGAGGCGCCGGAAGGCCGTCGGGTCCTGGTCGACGACGGCGACCGTGTGTCCCTGCTGTTCCAGGGTCTGCGCGAGTGCGGCTCCCACTCGCCCGCAGCCCATGATGACGATGTGCACGTCCGCTTACCCCGCACTCCTGGTCATCTTGCTGACCTGCGAAAACACCCTGCTCACTCTTCTCTCTCAGCCTGCGTGCGGTGTTGCCCGATGACGAGCTTATGCCGCCACCCCTCCGTTGCCCTCATCCGAGGCGGCAGACGCGGCCGCGGCACGTTCCGGCCACGGGCCGCCCGCACACCCCCGGCCCGGCGCCGGCCCTGCGGCCGGTGGCCCCGGTCACGCCCCTCTTCCGGTGCCGCTGAGCGATCACCCGGTACCGTCCCGTGCCGTCCGCGTTAAGGGATCGCAAGTTTCCTCGGCAAGCAGGGGTGGTGGGTGGGCGGGGCTCATTTCGAGCGCTTACGATCCTCTGCGTGTCCAAACTGACCGACGTGCCCAAACGGATCCTGATCGGCCGGGCGCTGCGCAGCGACAGGCTGGGAGAAACCCTTCTCCCCAAACGCATCGCGCTCCCCGTCTTCGCATCCGACCCGCTTTCCTCGGTGGCGTACGCGCCGGGAGAAGTCCTGCTGGTCCTCTCCATCGCGGGTGTGTCGGCGTACCACTTCAGCCCCTGGATCGCGGTCGCCGTCGTGGTCCTGATGTTCACGGTCGTCGCCTCCTACCGGCAGAACGTCCACGCCTACCCCAGCGGCGGCGGCGACTACGAGGTCGCCAACACCAACCTCGGCCCCAAGGCCGGCCTCACCGTCGCCAGCGCGCTCCTCGTCGACTACGTCCTCACGGTCGCCGTCTCCATCTCCTCCGGAGTGGAGAACCTCGGCTCGGCCGTCCCGTTCGTCGTCGAGCACAAGGTGTTCTCGGCCATCGCGATAATCGTCCTCCTCACCCTCATGAACCTCCGGGGCGTGAAGGAGTCGGGCAAGCTCTTCGCCATCCCGACGTACGTCTTCGTCGCCGGCGTCTTCATCATGATCGCGTGGGGCGCCTACAAGGGGCTCGTCCTCGACGACGCCATGAAGGCCCCCACCGCCGACTTCGAGATCCGGCCCGAGCACGAGGGCCTCGCCGGCTTCGCCCTCGTCTTCCTCCTGCTGCGCGCGTTCTCCTCCGGATGTGCCGCGCTCACCGGCGTCGAGGCCATCAGCAACGGCGTACCCGCCTTCCGCAAGCCCAAGAGCAAGAACGCCGCCACCACCCTCGCCCTCATGGGCGGCCTGGCCGTCACCATGTTCTGCGGCATCATCGGCCTGGCCATGGCCACCGACGTGAAGATGGCCGAGCAGCCCGCCCACGACCTGATCCGCGACGGCGTCCCGGTCGGCCCGGATTACGTGCAGAACCCGGTGATCTCCCAGGTCGCGGCCGCCGTCTTCGGCCAGGACACCTTCTTCTTCATCCTGCTCGCCGCGGCCACCGCGCTCGTCCTGTTCCTCGCCGCCAACACCGCGTACAACGGCTTCCCGCTCCTCGGCTCGATCCTCGCCCAGGACCGGTACCTGCCGCGCCAGCTCCACACCCGTGGCGACCGGCTCGCCTTCTCCAACGGCATCGTGCTCCTCGCGGGCGCGGCCATCCTGCTGGTGTGGCTGTACGGGGCGGACTCCACGCGGCTGATCCAGCTCTACATCGTCGGCGTCTTCGTCTCCTTCACCCTCAGCCAGACCGGCATGGTCCGGCACTGGAACCGCCACCTGCGCACCGAGCGCGACCAGGCCGCCCGCCGCCGCATGATCCGCTCCCGGGCGATCAACACCTTCGGCGCGTTCTTCACCGGCCTGGTCCTCGTCGTCGTCCTGGCGACCAAGTTCACCCACGGCGCCTGGGTCGCCCTGCTCGGCATGGTCATCTTCTACGGGACGATGACCGCGATCCGTAAGCACTACGACCGCGTCGCCGACGAGATCTCCGCACCGGACGAGCCCAGCGACGACACCGTCCGCCCCTCCCGCGTCCACTCCATCGTCCTGGTCTCCAAGGTCCACCGCCCCACGCTGCGGGCGGTCGCGTACGCCCGGCTGATGCGCTCCGACAAGCTGGAGGCGCTCAGCATCAACGTGGACCCGGCCGAGACCAAGGCGCTCAAGGAGGAGTGGGAGCGGCGCGGCATCAACGTACCGCTGAAGATCCTCGACTCCCCGTACCGCGAGATCACCCGCCCCGTGATCGAGTACGTCAAGAGCATCCGGCGCGAGAGCCCCCGCGACGCGGTGAGCGTGATCATCCCGGAGTACGTGGTCGGCCACTGGTACGAGCACCTGCTGCACAACCAGAGCGCGCTGCGCCTGAAGGGGCGGCTGCTGTTCACCCCGGGCGTGATGGTCACCTCCGTCCCGTACCAGCTCCAGTCCTCCGAGGTCGCGAAGAAGCGGGCGAAGAAGCGCCAGGAGTGGAACGCGCCCGGTTCGGTGCGCCGCGGCCCGGCGGTGGAGCGCCCCAAGGAGCCGACGGGGAAGAGCTGACCCGGGAGGCACGTAGACTGGAGGGCTGCCGCCGCCTGGCAGCCCCCCTCAGCCCTTGGAGTCACCCCCTCATGCAGAACGCACCCGAGTCCTCGTCGTCCTCGTCCCTGGTCGGGGACGAGTACGAGGTCGAGGTCGGCCCCGTCGCGCATGGCGGCCACTGCATCGCCCGAACCGACGAGGGCCGCGTGCTCTTCGTCCGGCACGCGCTGCCCGGCGAGCGGGTCGTCGTCCGCGTCACGGAGGGTGCCGAGGACTCCCGGTTCCTGCGCGCCGACGCGGTCCGCGTCCTCACCGCTTCCAAGGACCGGGTCGAGGCGCCGTGCCCGTACGCCGGGCCCGGCAAGTGCGGCGGCTGCGACTGGCAACACGCCAAGCCCGGCGCGCAGCGCCGCCTGAAGGGCGAGGTCGTCGCCGAGCAGCTTAAGCGGCTGGCCGGCCTGACGCCCGAGGAGGCCGGCTGGGACGGCACTGTCATGCCCGCCGAGGGCGACAAGGTCCCGGCGGGCGAGGTCCCTGCCTGGCGCACCCGCGTCCAGTACGCGATCGACGCCGACGGGCACGCGGGCCTGCGCAAGCACCGCTCGCACGAGGTCCAGCCCATCGACCGCTGCCTGATCGCGGCGCCGGGCGTCGGCGAACTGGGCATCGAGCGGCGTGACTGGTCCGGCATGGAGTCCGTGGACGCCATCGCCGCGACCGGTTCCCAGGACCGCCAGGTCGTCCTGACCCCCCGCCCGGGCGCCCGCCTCCCGCTGGTGGAGCTCGACAAGCCGGTCTCGGTCCTGCGGGTCGCCGAGGACGGCGGCGTCCACCGGGTCCACGGCCGCCCGTTCGTGCGCGAGCGCGCCGACGACCGCACGTACCGCGTCGGCAACGGCGGCTTCTGGCAGGTCCACCCCCAGGCGGCCGACACCCTGGTGCGCGCCGTCATGCAGGGCCTGCTGCCCCGCAAGGGCGACACGGCCCTGGACCTCTACTGCGGCGCCGGCCTCTTCGCGGGCGCCCTGGCCGACCGGGTGGGCGACAAGGGCGCCGTCCTCGGCATCGAGTCGGGCAAGCGCGCGGTGGAGGACGCCCGCCACAACCTCCAGCACTTCGAGCGCGTCCGCATCGAGCAGGGCAAGGTCGAGCAGGCCCTCCCGCGCACGGGCATCACCGAGGTCGACCTCATCGTCCTGGACCCGCCCCGCGCGGGCGCCGGCAAGCAGACCGTCAAGCACCTGGCGGGCCTTGGTGCGCGGAGGATCGCCTACGTCGCCTGCGACCCGGCCGCCCTCGCCCGGGACATCGCCTACTTCGCGGAAACGGGCTACCGGGTGCGCACGCTGCGGGCGTTCGACCTGTTCCCGATGACGCATCACGTGGAGTGCGTGGCGATTCTTGAGCCTGCCGTAAAGGGCTCCTGACCTGCGGTTTTGTTGTTCGGGCGGGTTACTCGACCCGTTTCCCTCCGTGCAGCGGTTCGAGCGGGCGGATCGATCTTTGAGAGCTCTCTGACCTGCGGATTCGTGAGTGATGCGCTTGCCACGGCGACGCCTCAAGTGGCTCTTGCGGGATTCTTGACGCTCGGATGACGCTCGAAATGGAAGTCTTCGGGCCTCCGCGGTTGCGATGCGCACGGCCGTCTGGTTCCACGCTCCGCGGAGCCGAGTGCGGCCCGACCGCGCCACTTGATACCGGCCTGGTATCATCTCTGTATGGCGATGACACTTCGACTCCCCGACGACCTTGACGCGAAGCTCACCGAGCGGGCTCGTCGGGAGGGCCGCAGCAAGCAGGAACTTGCCATTGAGGCCATCCGTGACGCCCAGGACCGGGCCGAGCTGAAGGTCGATGACGTCCTGGCCGAGCTCATGGACAGCGATGCGGAGATCCTGGACTACCTGAAGTGACCGACGTGCGCTACATCCAGCTCGACGAAATCCTGGCCATCGCCCGTACGGTCAACGGTACGGAGCACAGCGTGCGTGACATGGGCCTTCTGGTGTCGGCGATCGAGCGACCCCGGACGAACGTGTTCGGAGCCGAGCTGTATCCCACGTTGCACGAGAAGGCTGCGGCGCTGCTGCACTCTGTCGCCCGCAACCATGCGCTGATCGACGGCAACAAGCGCACCGCCTGGCTCGCCATGCGTGTCTTCCTGCGGTTCAACGGCGTCAGCGCGAGTACCGTCCCGCCGCCCGTCTCTGTGGCCGGCCCGTTCGTCGAGGAAGTCGCGCAGGACAACGTCGATGTACCGGCGATCGCCAAGCGCCTCGCGACCTGGTTCCCCGTTTCCTGACGTTCGACGAGGCAAGGGCGCCTCATGTGGAGTGCGTGGCGATTCTGGAGCTTACTGCAAAGGGGATCTGACCTGCGGTTTTCGTGGGCTGCTCGGGCGTAGCCGGGCGGGCTCGACACCTGCGGTTCCAATCCCGGACGGGAAGGTGGGCGAGTGTTGCCACCGGTATTCACAGGGTCCGCGCAAGGCGCAGGGAGCGCCACAGGGTGAGCTGAGCGGGGGCGGTGACGATGACGACCGCGCGGGTGACCCCTGGAGTGGCGGGCAGCAGCGTCTCGGCCAGGTCAACGGCTTCGCGGCAGGTCTCGGGCCGGACCGGCTCCCGGTAGTTGACGAAGTCGCGGCTGGCTGCACTGGCAAGGGTCATGAATTCCCCAGCAATGACCGACCAGGACGTGGCCCTTGGGCGTGACGCCCGTTTGACGCTCCGTGCGCGCGAAGGGCCCTTCGGCGGAGCAGGAAACGGCTCCTGACCTGGTGTTATGCGAGATCCATCCTGCCGGGACATCTTTCCGATGACGCACCACGTGGAGTGCGTGGCGATCCTGGAGCCGGTTAAGTAAGGGCTCTGACCTGACGGTTTTGCCGGGCTGCTCAGGCGCGTCCGGGTGCGCGGTTGCTTACTCGGTGCGCAGCGCCGTGGCCGTACGCGCCCTGGCGGCCCAGCCGGCCGGGATCAGTGCGCCCAGCATCGCGATCACGACTCCGCCGAGCCCCAGCAGGAGTAGCTGAACAGGCTCGTACACATCGAGGACCGGCGACGGCAGGCTGGTGCCTACGGCATGCCCCATCACCGGCATGACGACGTGGTGCAGCGCGTACCCCGCCGGCACGCCGAGCAGCCCGCCGATCACGCCGATCAAGGCCACCGAGGCGAGCACGAGGCTCAGGGTCTGCCGCGGTGACATGCCGATCGCCTTGCAGACGCCCAGGTCGTGGATGCGTTCCCGGGTGTCCAGGACCACGGAGTTGAGTACGCCGAGACCGGCCACGGTGATCAGCATGAGGGTGAGCAGCACCGCCATCGCGGCCATGATGAGGATGACGCCGTCCTGCCCCGACTCGGAGCCGGTCGTGGCGTCGCCTCCCAGCGGCTGCACGACCGCGGCGACCTTGCGGGCGTAGTCGTCGGCGGAGACGCCGGACTTCGTTTCGACGAGGAAGGTGCTGGGCTCGGCCGACTCGAAGTCGGCCATGTCCGCGTGGATCTCCAGCCGGCTGCCCGACGTGTCGAAGGACTCGCCCACGATCCGCAGGTTCGCGGTGTCCTTCTCGTAGGTCACCCGCACCATGTCACCGATCTTGGTGCTTGTCCTTTCCAGGAAGCGCGAGGGCACCACGACCTGTCCCTTACCAGTGAGCCAGTGCCCGGAAATCATCTCGTAGCTGCCAGAGCGCGAATCGCCCTCGTAGAGGCTGGCCTGGATCGATCCTGAGATCCCGGCCACGGCGACCTCGGTCCGGGCCTTGCCGTAGTACGACTCCGTACCCGGCTGCGACGTGACGGCGGCCCGAACCTTCGCCGGATCGGCGGCCTTGGGCTTCTTGGACGTCCCCGCCGCGCTGTTCTCCACGGGAGGCGGGCCTGCATCGCTGCCGCCGGGGGGAGGCGGATCTCCCGCGTCGCCCCCCACAGGAGGCGGCGGAGGGGGAGCGACTTCGATCGCCTTGGTCGTCGTGACCGTGACCGCCGCACGGTTCTCCGGGTCCTGCGAGGTGCCGATCGCGTTCAGGGACGAGGTCAGCCCCACAGCGAACGTCGCCGCGACCGTACCGAACGCCACCGCGAGCAGCATCGCGAGAGTACGTACCGGATGCGTGAAGGGGGTCGCGAGACCGTAGGTCACCGGCCGCGGCAGCGGCAGCAGCCCCGTCGCCCGATGCGCCCACTGGCCGCGCCCGGTGCGCGGTGACCGGCCGACCGCGATGGCCTCGATCGTACGCAGCCTTCCGGCCCGCAGCGCGGGAATCAGCGCCGCGAGCCCCACGACGACCAAGGTGGCGGCCGGTACGGCGACGTCCACCCACCAGGCCACCGAGAGCGAGACGCCGCCGTACACCGACTCGGTGTCGGACAGCAGGGGCACGGCAAGGAGGTTGCCCAGGACGACACCCAGGGCGATGCCGACGACGGTCGGGATCAGCGCCTGGGCCACGTAGGCGCGTACGACCTCGCGTGGGGTGAAGCCGATGGCCTTGAGAATGCCGATTCTGCGCAGGCTGGTGCCGACCGCACCACTGATCACACTGCTGACGATGATCACCGACATCACGATGCCGAGCACGCCGAAAGCCATCACGAACGGGACGGTCGCCGCCGCACCCTGATCAGCGGCGCGTTTGGTGTCCAGCCAGGACTGGGTACCCAGCAGCGCCCCGGACCGCACGGAGGCGGCGAGCTTCTTTTGGTCGGCGATGATCTGCTGCTTCGTGCTCGCGGAGTCGAAGCGGTAGAGCATCTGACTCGTGACCGGGCTGCCCTCCGAGGCCAGCGCGTCGACCTGCGCGGGAGTCGCCCAGGAGTCGGCCGTCCTGCCGGCCGACACAGCGAAGCCGACGATCGAAAGGGCCGGGGCGCCCTCGGCGTCCGAAGCCTTCAGGGCGGCGCCGATCCCGACGCCGGGCCCCTCGAACGACGCGGCGAGCACGATCTCGCCCCGCTTCTGCGCCCACCGGCCGGACTTCAGATCCACCCGGTCCATGTCGCCGTCCGGACCCGACCGCCCGACCAGGGTCAGCATCGGCAATCGGAAGCCCGCCCGGTCGACCGGGCGGAACGCCGTGGACGGGTAGGGCCCCGCGCTCGCGGCGACGCCGGGCAACTTCCTGGTCCTTGCCAACTGCGCCGCACTCGCCTTGGCCGGATCGAACTGGGCGGTGATGTGCGCACCCTGCTGCTTCCCGAAGGCGTGGTCGAAGGGCGCGGCCGCGGCGACCATCAGCGACCCGGCGACCACCGCCGACGCCACGGCCATCATCGTGGCCACGGCGATCACCACTGTCTGCACCCGCCGTCGGCCGACGCCGGAGCGCACGACCCGGCCCATCGCGCCGGTGCCGAACAGGCTCATCGGACGGCCCGCGCGTACGTGTCGAGGGCGACGTGACCGTCGACCAGGTGAATAGTGCGGCTCGCGCACGCCTCCGCCAGCGTCAGGTCATGTGTCACCAGCACGATGGTCTGTCCGGCGCGGTGCAGATCCATCAGCAGATTGCGGACGTCGTGGCCCGAGGCGGTGTCGAGCGCACCGGTGGGCTCGTCGGCGAGCAGCAGCGCGGGCCGGTTGACCAAGGCCCGGGCGACCGCGACCCGTTGGCGCTCGCCTCCGGACAGTCGGCCCGGGTAGGCGCGGGCATGCTTCTGGATGCCCAGCATCTCCATGAGCTCACCCGCGCGGGCCGCGGCCTTGCGCCGACCGGTCCCGGTCAGCTGGGCCGGGAGCTGAATGTTGTCGGTGACGGTGAGGTCGTCGAGAAGATTGAAGAACTGGAAGGCCATGCCGATGTGCTCGCGACGGAACGTTGCGAGGGCGTGCTCGCTCAACTGGTCGATCCGTCGCCCGGCCACGATCACAGTGCCATCGGTCGGCTTGTCCAGGCCTGCGACGAGGTTCAGCAGCGTGGACTTGCCGCTGCCTGAAGGGCCCGTCACGGCAAGGGCCTCACCCTTGGCGACGCTGAGCGTGAGCGGTCCGAGCGCCGGCGCGCCGGCGCTGTCGTAGCGCTTCGCCACACCCTCCAGTTCGATCACTTGATGCATATGAGTTGTCCGTCCTTGCGGTCGCGAGAGGCACATGCCGTTGCCGGTCCTGCGAACCTAGAGGTGCCGTGTGTGGGGCGCGTCGGCCGCGGAACCAACATCAGGCCCTTCCTGCGGAGGATTCGGCCGCGGAGTCATCCCTGAGAAGTAGGCCTCTGGGGCAATGCCCTGGCCGGACAGGCGGACGCCGCCGAGCGGAGAGCGCAGCAGAATGCAGGGATGGAGACGGAAGACCGGCGCGGTCGGTACCGGCAACTCATGGACGCGCTACGCCCGGAGGCGCAGGCCTCCCCGCTGTCCCCGCGAGCGGCGCGCGCCGACGTGGTGCTGGCGGTCGTACTGACCGTCATCGCCCTGTTCGTGGCGGTCCGCTATCCCGGTGATGGGCTGGTGAACATCAACCCCCCCACGGTGGACGACGGGACCGGGGTCCCGGCCCCGCCCCCGCCGCCCGACCCTGATCGGCTGCCCGAGGAGGAGGGACCCCCTTCCACGCCCTGGGCCCTGGTCGTCCTGTCGACGCTGCCGCTGGTGGCCCGGCGCCGGCATCCGCTGTCCACGTTCGTGGTGGTGCTGGGCGCGGCACTGGCCATCGGCAGCTCCGCCACCTGGATCACCGTCCTGGCCTGTGTCATCGCCGCCTACAGCGCCGTCGTGTACAGCCGTTACCGGCTAGCGGCGATAGCCGTCCTGGTGATCGCCGCCACGCTGTCCGGTTTCGCCTTCCGTAACGCGGAACCCGTGCTCCCCGGATGGTCCAGCCCGGGATTCGTGCTCCTGGTGGCAGGGATGCTGGCCAGCCTCGTCCGCTTTCTGCAACTGCGGCTGGCCTCCAGCCGGGACCGGGTGACAGAACTGCAGGCCGCTCAGGAGGAGGCCACGCGCCGCGCCGTCGAGGAGGAGCGTGCCCGCATTGCCGCCGAACTGCACGACGTTGTGACCCACAATGTGAGCGTGATGGTGATTCAGGCCGGTGCGGCCCGCAAAGTGATGGACATGGCGCCCGAGCAGTCCAAGGAGGCACTGCTGGCCGTCGAGGCGGGCGGTCGGGCCGCCATGTCCGAACTCCGCCACGTGATGGGCCTGCTGGCCGCCTCGGACCACGAGAAGCCCGGCGGCCTGGAGCCCCAGCCGGGGCTCGCGCAGCTCGACGCGCTCGTCGCACGAGTACGCGGCGCCGGTACGCCCGTGAGCGTCGGGGTGTCGTTGCCCCCGGATCCTCTGCCACCGGGGGTGGACCTCGCGGCGTATCGCGTCGTACAGGAGGCGCTGACCAACACGATCAAACATGCGCGCGGCGCGCAGGCGTCCGTCGCCATCGGTTACACCGACGCCTGTCTGGAGATCGAGATCACGGACACCGGTGGTGCCAAGGATTCCCCGCCGGTGCGGAGCAACGGCCGTGGCCACATGGGGCTGCGCGAGCGGTTGACCGTCTACAAGGGCGAGCTGACGGCCGGACCGATGCAGACCGGCGGCTACCGGGTGACGGCCCGCATCCCACGGAGCGTGATATGACCGCGGACCAGCCACCTCTGCGTGCCGTCATCGCCGATGATCAGGCCCTCGTGCGCACCGGTTTCAGAATGATCTTGGCAGCGGACGGCATCGAAGTGACGGCCGAGGCCGCCGACGGAGCCGAGGCTGTTGCAGCGGTTCGCCGTACGCGGCCCGACGTCGTCCTCATGGACATCCGGATGCCGGAGATGGACGGCATCGAGGCCACCAGGCACATCATCGGCGGCGCCGGCCCGGCGGGAACGCGGGTCGTCATCCTCACCACATACGACCTCGACCACTACGTCTACGCCGCGCTCACGGCCGGCGCCAGCGGCTTCCTGCTCAAGGACGTCTCTCCCGAACATCTGGTCTCCGCCCTACGCCTGGTGCAGACCGGCGACGCCCTCCTCGCACCCACGATCACTCGTCGGCTGATCGAACGCTTCGCCCATCGCGACGAACCGCAGACCATCGCCCCGCACCGCGATCCGTCCGGCCTGACCCCACGCGAGCTCGAGGTGCTCCGCCTACTCGCGACGGGCCTCAGTAATGCCGAACTCGCCTCCCGGCTGTTCCTCAGCCCGACCACGGTCAAGAGCCACGTCGGCCGCATCCTGTCGAAGCTGGACCTGCGCGACCGCGTCCAAGCCGTCGTCTTCGCCTACGAGACGGGCCTGATCGCCCCGGGCGGGGGGCGCCTGGACGATTGATCCAAGGGCAGTGGTCGTAGCCGGTCAGTGACCGGATGGCTGGTTGGTCGGTGGGGCCTGATTCGGCACCGAGGAAGGAGGGACGATGATGAGGCTCGAGTCGCGACTGTCAGCCGTTCGCGAGGGCGGCCGATGCGTCGATGAGGGAGAGTTGGCCCGGGCCGGCTTTCCGGGTCCGGGCCTGTTCCACGAACCGGCCCAGCTCCGCGCGGGCGGTGGCCGAGTCGATGCGCCTGATCACGGGCAGCGTGGCCTCGACGATGTGACAGGCGTCGTCGAGGCGGCCGGAACCGGCCAGGGCTGTCGCCTGCCGAACCGCGAAGCGCGCTCGGGAGTTGCTGTCCGCCGGGACGGCCGGCCGGTGCTCGGCGGCGAAAAGGTCGGCGGCCAGCTCGAAGCGATGGAGGCTGAGCATGCAGGACGCCTCAATGAGCTGAGGGTTGCCGTTCTCGATGCGCGGGCCCCAGTGAGGGGTCCGGTCGCCGATGGCCTCGGCGGCGTGGCTTCTGAACCGCTCCAGTGCCTCCTGGCAGGCCCCCGCATCGCCACGGCGCGCGTGCCCCTGGGCGGCGCGTCGCGCGGCGTGCGCGCGGATCACCGGGTTGGCCGCCGGGTGCCCGGCCGCCTGGTCGGCGAACCCGATCACCGCACAGGTGTCACCGCGGTGCTGGGCGATGAACGCCTTGCGGACCAGGGCGTACGCGGCCACCGTTTCGTCCCCGCCGTGTGCGCCCCACCGGACAGCGAAATTCGTCCAGCGCAACGCCTCCGCGGGATTTCCCGCCTCTTGTGCCATCCACCCCGTGTATTCGGCGAACTTCGAGGCCAGTAACCAGATTTCGGCACGCTGCCGGCCAACGGCGTGCGAACCGGCGTCCGTCAGGATCCGCGTGATCGACTTCATCGAAGCGGTGACGAATCCCGGGCCGGTGGATCTGCCGATGTCCTTCAGCTCCCGCAGGATGCGCTCGTATCCGGCGACCACGGGGCCGGCCTCGATGACGCTCTCGGCCCGGGCGCCGCGGCGGCTGACACCGGCCAGCTCGACGAGTTCCCCGCCGGTGCCGAAGGCCGTGTCGCATGCCGCCGCCACAGCGGGGGTCGGGTTGCGCACCCCGCTCTCCAGATTGCAGATCTGCCCTTCGGACACGTTCGCACGCCGGGCGAACTCGCGCACGCTCCACCCCCGACGCGCCCGGAGTGTGGCCAGGACGACGCCGAAGTCGCCCGGCGGCAGACGGGTGCTGGTCGATCTCCCTGCCGAGACCGTCCCTGCCGCGCTGTCCACCGCATCCATACCAACCAGCGTACGGAGCCTTGCGGTCGCTATTCAATCCTCGGCGAATAGCCACCGAGCGCGTACGCCACCCCTAGGGTGAGCACGATCCCTGACGTCAAGTCTTGCCGGAGAGGGGGCAATTGTGCCGCGCATCTTCCTCAGCTTTCGCAAACCGGACTCCCGGTGGATGCGGGACCGCGTCTACCGCGCGCTGTCCGACCGCTTGGGTGCCGACGAGATCTTCAAGTCGGGGCAGTCGATTCCGCCCGGGGCCGATTTCGCCGAGATCCTGCGGCGGCAGGCCGCCGAGTGCGAGCTCATGTGCGTACTGATCGGGCCAGGGTGGCTCGACGCACGGGGCGAGGACGGTGTGCGGCTCCTGGACCGGGCTCACGACTGGGTCCGCCTGGAGATCGCGACGGCTCTGCGGGCGGGAAACCGCGTCGTCCCGGTCCTCCTGGGAGACGCGACGATGCTGCCCGACGCCTCTGCGCTGCCGACCGAGATCGCGGAGCTGGCGCACCTGCAGTTCCTCCGCGTGCCGGAGACCCATCTGCCGGGCGGGCTGAAGCATTTGGGCGACGCGCTGACCGCTCTCCTGCCCGATACAGATACCCCTGTCGAACCCGGGCGAGGTACTGCGCCGGCCGCGGAGCCCGGGCCGTCAGCGACCATGACGGCCCATGTGTCCGGCGGCGGCAGCGCCTACCAGGCGGCCCGTGACCAGACGATCAGGCTGGCGTGAGGGGCGGACGATGGATCATCCCGGAGCAGACGGTGCTCATCGGGTCGGGCCGTATGTGCTGCTCGGAAGGCAGAGCACGGTCGGCGGGAGCGAAGTCTTCGCGGCCCGCACGGACGAGGGGCTACTCGTCACAGTCACCGTCGTGGGGCCCGAACTGGGCGCCGACCCGGGGTTCCGTGACCGGTTCCGAGCCGCCGTCGAGGCGGCACGGACGCTGTCCGGTGCCTTCCTCGTACCGGTGGTGGATGCCGACGCCGACGCGCCGGTTCCGTGGCTGGCGACCGAGTTCATCGCCGGACTGCCGCTCCGGCAGGCGGTGGACCGGCACGGCCCGCTGTCCGAACCGGCTCTGCGGGTGCTCGCCGAGGGCCTCGCGCGGGGGCTGGCCGCACTCCACGCGGCCGGGAGGGTCCACGGCGGGGTGAGCCCGGACTCGGTGCTGCTGACCATGGATGGGCCCCGCTTCACCGCAGTGGGGCTCGTGGGAGCCACCGGCGGTCCGGCGCCCTTACCGACGGACGACATGTTCGACCTCGGGTCGACCGTGCTGTTCGCAACTTCCGGAGGCGAGCCGGACACAGGCGCCCTCCCCGTGTCGCTGCGCGAGGTGATCGGCGGCTGCCTGTACCCGGAACCGCCGGACCGTCCCACCGCGGAGCAGCTCGTCGAATACCTGAGGCGTCAAGACCTGCCGGCCCCTGCGGGCAGTTGGCTGTCGCCGGCGGTGACCGCCGACATGGCCGCCGCGACCGCGGCGGTGGGATCGGCGTCCGCCGGGGTTGGCGGCCGGGGCGCGGTGTTTCCTCCGCCGCCGGTGAACGCCGCCGGCGCGGGTGTCAGCCGCCGGAAGCTGCTCATCGGTCTGGCGGGGGGCGCGGCCGTATTCGGCGGGGCCGCGGCGGCACTCGCCTTTGCCGGCGACTCGTCGACAGCACCCGCCGGCCGGGCCGGCGGGCCCGGGCCCACCGCACGGCCGGCCTCTCCGTCAGGCGTACGATCTCCGTCGGCCTCCTCCGCGTCGCCGTCCTCGACGGACGGACCGGCACCGATCGTCCTGACCGGACCCGACGCCGCGAAGGCATGGTCGGGCGCTGGAAAACACGCCCCCACCTGCCTGGAAGCCTCCGCCAAGGTGGTCATGGTGGTCACGGACACGGCCACGTCCTTCCTGGACGCCGCGACCGGAAAATCCGTGTTCCCCCAGCTGAACACGGTCAACGAATACGGCACGACCAGCTCCAAGTACCCGACGGCGTACGCGGACGGAGTGTTCTACCTGCTCTGCGACACCCCCGATCAGTCGGGCCTGCTGGCGGCGTTCGACGCCGCCAGTGGGAAGGCGAAGTGGGCGACCAGGATGGCCGAAGTCGAATCCGGCGGGGGCAAGCCCACCGCGATGTACCGGAGCACCTATGTGGCCGTCGCGGGGAACACGGTGTACGTGTGCGGGACGATGAGCCTGTTGGACGGGTCGTACTCGTCCACGTCCCCGACCACCGGTTACATCCGTGCGTTCAACGCCGCGACCGGCAAGGGGCTGTGGCGGGTCAAGGGCACGGACATCAATAACGTGCTGGTGCCACCCACCGGGTCTCACCTGCTGGCCACCTCGGCCGTGCCGGGCAGGAAACCCGGCCGCGTCCAGATGATCGACGCCGGCAGGAGAGGCGCCCGCGGCTGGAAGGTATCCGTCCCGTACGGCGGGTTCTACTTCACCACCGGCTGGCCGCTGACGTGCTACGCCGCCGGGCTGTTCCTGTTCGCCGGTGGCAGCGGCGACACGCTGTTCGCCGTCGACGCGGCCACGGGCAGCGAGAAGTGGCATCAGCGCTTCCATGCGAAGAACGGGGACCGGGTCCAGATCGGCGCCCCGTTCTCCAGCCTGGACGGCGCGACCGTCCACGTACCCGTCGGCAGCGACCTGGTCGCCCTGGCCACGGCCGACGGCACGCTCCGGTGGGTCGCGACGCTCGACGGGGCCAGCGAGACGGGCGGTTCCAACATGTTCAACGCCTCCTTGAGGATTTCCGGCAAGAGCGCGCAGTGTTCGGCCGACACCGTCTTCGCCACCGACGGCGCCAAGACGTTGTGGGCCATCGACGCGGCCACCGGCAGGGCGCGGTGGAGATACAGCGACCCGGGGCAGCCGGACGTGGGGTTCCTGTGGACGGTGGGCGGCGACCGCGTGTTCATCGCGTCCCACCTGACGATGACCGCGATCGCGGCCCACGGCCGGTAAGGGACAAGGAGAAGACATGGAGACGAGTGTGGAACTCGCCGGCCTGGCGTCGGTGGCCGCAGCGCGTCTGATCGATCTGCTGGCGACGGACGGCTGGGCCGCGGTCAAGTCCTCGGTCCTGTCGCTGTGGCGGTCCGCGCACCCGGAGCGGGTCGAAGAGGAACTCACCGACGCGCGAGGTGAGTTGCTCCAGGCGCGGGAGGCGGGCGACGGACAGGAGCTCCAAGGTCTGCTGGTCGCCGAGTGGCAGGCCCGCATCATCCGGCTCATGGCCACGCGGCCGGACGCCGTCGAGGAGCTGCGCGCGCTGTTCGGCGGGGAGCCGCGCTCCGCCGGAACCCCGGAACAGGTGGTCACGGGCTCGATGACGCTGGAGGCACACGTCTCCGGGGGCGACGCCTACCTGGCGGGCCGGGACATGACCGTCACCAGAGGCGGACAGGCGTGACGGAACGCGGCACCGGTACCCCGTCCCCCGACGGGCCGCCCCTCTGGCAGCCGAAACGGCAGGAGGCGAGCGCGACGGGCGGCGGCAGCGTCTTCCAGGCCGGCCGTGACCTCCACGTCCGCTATGGCGCCGAGGGGCGCAGAACCGTGCCCGGGCACGGAGCCGACCGAGTGCTGTGCCCGTACCCGGGCTTGGCCCCGTTCGGCGCGCAGCACAAGCAGTGGTTCCACGGCCGTGAGCGCATGGTTCACCTTGTGTGCGAGCGGATGGACGCCCGGATGCGTGAGGGCGGCCCGCTGGTGCTGATCGGCCCCTCGGGGGCCGGGAAGTCGTCCCTGCTCGCGGCCGGGGTACTGCCGGCCCTGGACGACGGCCGGCTTCCGGTGGCGGGTTCGAGCACGTGGCCGCGGCTGCTGCTGACCCCGACGGCGTCCCCGGCCCTGGCGCTGGCCACCTCCGCCGGGCTCGAAGCCGGGACCGCCCGGAGCACGGCAGCGGCGTGGCGGGCCGATCCCGCACGGTGCGTTGCCGAACTGCACGAGATCACCGGAGCCGGCGATCCGGCGCCCACCGGGGCGTCCCCCTCCGTGGGCCTGGTCGTCGTGGTCGACCAGTTCGAAGAGATCTTCACGGCCTGCGGCGACGAGACCGACCGGCAGTGGCTCATCGACGTGCTCGACCGTCTGGCCCGGCCCACGGGCGGTGCGGTCGTGGTGCTGGGAGTACGCGCGGACTTCTACGCCGCGTGCACGGCCCATCCGCAGCTACGGGCGGCGCTCCGGGCCGGACCGGTCCTGCTGGAGCCGATGACGGAGCACGAACTCAAGGACGCGATCCGCCGCCCGGCCGGCAGCGTGGGCCTCGACGTCGAGGACGGCCTGGTCGAGGTGCTGCTGGCGGACCTGGGGGCGGTCGGCGGAACGGTCGGTACGAGCACCACGGGCCGGCTGCCGCTGCTCGCGCACGCCCTGCGGGCCACCTGGCAGCAGCGGCACGGGCACACGCTCACCGTGGACGGCTACCGCGTCACCGGCGGCATCCAGGGCGCCATCGCCACCACGGCGAACAGGCTCTACGACATCCTGCCGCCGCCCTGCCAGGAGGCCGCGCGGTGGGTGTTCCTGCGGCTCGTCATCGTGGGGCGCGACGCCGACGACAGCCGCCGGCGCGTCCGGTACGACGAGCTGCTGCGTCACGCGCCGGACCGGGAAGCGGCCGTCAGGGTCCTGGACGACTTCACCCGCGGCCGGCTGCTCACCCGGGACCGGGACACGGTCGTGATGACACATGAGGTGCTCATCCGCGCCTGGCCCCGGCTGCGGGGCTGGATCGAGCACGACCGCAGCGGGAACCTCGTACGGCAGGATCTCGAAGAGGCGGCCACGCATTGGGAACGGGCCGGCCGGGAGGCGGCCGCGCTGTACCGCGGCAACCGCCTGGAGGCCGCACTCGCCTGGGCCGGGACGCACGGGCCGGAACTCAGCGCCGCCGCCCGGGCGTTCCTGGCAGCCGCCCGCCACCACCAGCGGCGCGGGCAATGGCTCCGGCGCGCCGCGGTCGCCACCATCACCGCCCTGGCCGTGATCGCCTCGCTGACCGCGGTGTTCGCCTTCCGGCAGGAGTCCCGGGCCCTGCGCGCCCGCGACCAGGCCATCAACGCCGCCGTCACGTCCGCGTCCGTGCAACTGGCGCCGACCGATCCCTCGCTGTCCGCCCAACTCGCGTTGACCGCCTATCGCATGGACCCGACCGAGGAGGCGGCGTCCCGGCTCATCAGCACCGAGAACACACCGCTGGCCACCCGGCTGCCCGGCCGGCACGGCGCGGTGAACACCGTGGCCTACAGCCCGGACGGGCACATGCTGGCGGCCGGGTACCACCGCCAGAACGTCGTCCGGCTGTGGGACGTCTCCGATCCCGGCCGTCCGGTGGCGCTGGGCCGGCCCATATCCGTGAGCCGTTCCGTGGCGTCGATCCGGTCGCTCGCCTTCAGCCCGGACGGGCGGGTGCTGGCCGTCGGGGGCCGCGTCAGTGACAAGGGCGACGGCGGTTCCGGCGGATTCGTCGACCTGTGGAGCCTGACCAGCCCCAGTCACCCCGTCCTGCTCGGCCGGCCGAAGGCTCCCGCCATTCAGGGTCTCGACGCCGCGACCGCCGTCGACTCGCTGGCGTTCAGCCTCGACGGCCGTACCCTGGCCGCCGAATGGCACGCCGGACTCGTCAGCCTGTGGCACGTCACCCGCCCCGACGACGTCGACCCCGCGGGAGCGCCCCTGAACCTCGGCTGCCCCGGAGTCTTCTCCCGTCGCATCGCGTTCAGCCCCACCGGGCGTACCCTGGCCGCCGCGTGCGACGACGAGGCCGGCACCATCAGCTTGTGGAACACCACCGACCCGGCCCACCCGGGCCGCGGCCGTTCCGTCAAGGCCGGGCACCGCGTCAACTCCGTGGCGTTCAGCCCCGACGGCGGCACCCTGGCCGCCGGGGCCTCCCCCGGCAGGGTCCACCTGTGGAAGGTCGCCGATCCCGGCCGCCCCGCCCCCCTGGGCAAGCCGCTGACGGGTCTCACCCAGTCCGTCATGTCGGTGGCGTTCAGCCCCGACGGTCACACGCTGGCGGCCGGCAGCGCCGACCACACCATCCATCTGTGGAACGTCTCCCATCCCCAGGCCATCGGCCCTCTGGGCAGGCCGCTGACCGGTCCCGGCAGCGCGGTGACCGACGTGGTGTTCAGCCCGGACAGCCTCACCCTGGCCGCCGGGAACACCGACGGCCACGTCGATCTGTGGAATCTGCCGCCGACCCGGATCACCGGCGCCGGCGGGAACGTGGCATCCGTGGCGTTCAGCCCCGACGGGCGGACCCTGGCCGCCGGAAACCAGAACAACACCGTCTCGCTGTTGAACACCACCGACCCCAACCACCCCGTTCCCCGCGGTGATCCGCTCACCGGCCCCGATGACCCGGTCGACGCCGTGGCGTTCAGCCCGGACGGCCGCACCCTGGCCGCGGGCGATAGCGGCGGCACCGTCACGTTGTGGAACACCACCGACCCCGGCAATCCCGTTCGCCTCGGTGAGACCCTCACCGGGGCCGGCGGGCTCATCTTCTCGCTGGCGTTCAGCCCCGACGGCGACACCCTGGCCGCGGCCGGCGACCACAGGTCCGGCAGTATCGCCCTCTGGGACGTCAGCGACCCCGCACACCCCGTCTCCCGGGGCGGCATCTCCAATTCCCGTACGTCGTCCGTCATGTCCCTGGCGTTCAGCCGCGACGGCACGATGCTGGCGGCCGGCGGCGACGGCAGCAACGGCACCGTCGGACTGTGGAGTACGACGGACCCTGAGGTCCGCATCGGGCAGCCGATCGACCAGCCGACCGCCACCAGCACCTGGGTGGCGTTCAGTCCGGACGGCCGCACCCTCGCCACCGGGAACAGCCGCGGCACCGTCACCCTGTGGGATGCCACCGACCCCCACCGCCTCACGCGCAGGGGCAGCCCCCTGACCGTACCCGGCGGCAGCCTGTGGTCGGTGGCCTTTAGCCCGGACGGGCACACCCTCGCGGCGGCCGGCCACACCGACAACGGCACCATCCACCTGTGGGACGTCTCCGATCCCGACAACCCCACCGCCATCGGCGGGCCGCTGACCGTGGAGACCGGATTCGTCGCCGTCCTGGCTTTCAGCCCGGACAGTCGTACCCTGGCCGCCACCACCGACGACGGCGTGGCCACGCTCTGGGACCTGAACGTCGAGTCCGCCATCAGCCGTATCTGTGCCGGGAGCTCCGGCGCCCTGAGTCGGCAGCAATGGAGCCGATACGTTCACCAACTGCCGTACGAACCACCCTGTGCGACCACCTAGGGAACTTGCGGCCAGCCTCGGCGGCACGGTGACGCTTCCCGCCCGCCGACCGCCCCGCCGCAGTGGCACGAGGACGAGGGTGGTGTGGACGACCCCTCGTGGTTCGGCCACATGGTGGGGACCCGCTGAGTCACCCCGCATGGACGTGAGTGGGCCGGGTGCCGGGCGGCCGGTTTGGCGGGGCCGGCTCACTGCTGCGGCGGGAACCAGGCTCGGAGGGTTTCCGGGTCGATGGGCATCGAGATGTGCTCGTGAGTGATCAGCCAGCGGTCGCCGGAGCGGCGGAGGCAGACGCTCGACCGGACCCACAGCCCGATGTTCATGCCGTTCGTGCGGGTGCCGGAGTCCAGGTGGAGCATGTGGGCGAAGGCGAGGTCGGCGTCGCCGGCGGTGACGGTGAGGGCGTGCGTCTCCAGGGTGATCGGGCCGTCGTACGCGTCGAACCAGCGGAGGAAGTTGCGGCGGACCTCCTCGTGCCCGGTGAATCGGAGCGGGGGGACGGCGTCGTAGTAGACGATGTCGTCGGAGTACAGGGTCATGAGCCGGTCGATGTCCTTGGCCTGGCTCGCGTCGACGCGGTGTTCCAGCAGGGTCCTGATGGCGGACTCGTGCGAGGTCATCGCATCCTCCTCTTTCGCGGTACGGGACCGCGGCCGGCTGTCCGGCCGCCTCATCCGTTCGACGGTGCGGGGCCCTGAGGTGTGAGGTGCCGGGGCGTTCGGTGCGTACCGCCGGGGAGGTGGGGTAGACGGGGGGAGGTGTGCCTGCGGGGGTGGGTGAGTGGGGTGGCGGGGGCCGCAAAGCGAAGGTAAAGATCTGGCGTGGACTGGACGTCGGCGTGGGGGTGGTTTTCGGCCAGGGGGTCCTCGGTGAGGGGTGGGGGACTCCGCCGGGGTGGGTTCGTCGTGGCGGTTCTCGCCCGGGTCGGTCAGCGCTTTGGACTGATTGGTTCCAGCCAAAGTAGGGGTGTGAAGTAGGGGTACTCCCGGCTTTGGGCGCTCTGCTAGAACTGGCTACACCGAAACGCGTGTACGGAACTGGCGGAAGCGTTCGAACCGCCGGCCGCGCGCGACGCATCTGGGACTTGAACAGGGAGTTTCAGTCCATTGATTGAAAAGCAAAACACCGGCCTCTGGGTTCGCCGCTACCACGCTTCGGACGAAAGTCCGGTCCAACTGGTCTGCCTGCCGCACGCCGGTGGCTCGGCCTCCTTCTACTTCCCCATGTCCCAGTCGCTGGCCCCGGGGGTGGACGTCCTCTCCATCCAGTACCCCGGTCGGCAGGACCGCAGGGACGAGCCCGGGATCACCGACATCGGTGCCTACGCGGACGCGCTGACCGCACAACTCGAGCCGTGGCTCGATCGGCCCCTTGCATTCTTCGGCCACAGCATGGGCGCCGTCCTCGCCTTCGAGGTGACCCGCAGGCTGGAGCGCGACCACGGCACCAGCCCCTTGCGGATCTTCGCCTCCGGCCGCCGCTCGCCCTCCAGCTACCGTCACGAGACCGTGCACCTGCGGGACGATGACGGAATCGTGAAGGAAATGCGGGAACTCAGTGGGACCGATGCGAAGATTCTCGGGAACGAGGAAATCCTCCGCATGGTCCTCCCCGCCATCCGCAGCGACTACACCGCCATCGAGAACTACCGGGCCGCCCGCGAAGACGCCGTGCGCGCCCCCATCACCGTCCTCACCGGTGACGCGGACCCGAAGACCAGCAGCGAAGAGGCCGACGCCTGGGAAGCCCACACCACAGGCGGATTCGACATTCACCGTTTCCCCGGCGGCCATTTCTTCTTGGCGAACCATCAGGAACACATCATGAAGATCGTGATGGAGGAACTCACCACCGCGGCTCGAAGCCACTGAGCGGAACGCGGCGGGAACCACCACGCCGGGCAGGGGCCCGGCGGAACCCCGTGCATCCGGACGGCCGCATGACCAACGGCCGACCGGAGGCGAACCGGCGGGGGCAGGCCGCGGTGGCGGCCCGGCAGGGCGCATCGCGCCCGTCACACCACACGGAGCCGCGTCGGCGTCGCCAGCCGGGCACGCCACGGACCGGTGTGGATCGTGAGCAAGTCATGCAGTTCGGGGGAAGGAAAATCTGTGGCGGCCAGGCTCGTCGAGCGCGAAAAGCAACTGGAGACACTCAAGGAACTGCTCGGCAGTGCGACGCGCGGCAGAGGACGCGTCGCCGTCATCAGCGGGGCGGTCGCGGGAGGTAAGACCAGCCTGCTGGAGAGCTTCACCGAAGAGGCCCTCGCGCAGGGCGCGCTGGTACTGGAGGCGGCCGGCTCCCGCGCGGAGCGCTACCTGCCCTTCGGCATCCTGCGCAGGATCCTCGACAGCGCGGCCCCCGTGGCCCCCGACGTACACGCCTACGCCACCGAACTGCTCGACCGCGTCACCGACGGGACCACCGACGCCGAAGCCGCCGCCGAAGCCGGCATGCGCGTCCTGCCGCACGTCTCCACCGCACTGCTGCGCCTCGCCCGCAACCGGACCGTCGTCATGGCCGTCGACGACGTCCACCACGGCGACGAACTCTCCCTCGCCTTCCTGCTGTGCCTCGCCCGGCGCGTACGGCAGGCCGGGGTCCTCATCGTGCTCACCGAAGCCGTACGCCTCCGGCCCGCACAACTCGCCTTCCACGCCGAACTCCAGCGCCAGCCCAACTGCACCACCCTCCGGCTCCCGCTGCTCAGCACGCGCGGCATCGCCCGCGTCCTCGCCGACCACTTCTCCCCCTCGGCCGCACAGCGACTGTCCGCCGAGTGCCAGGAGACCACCGGCGGCAACCCGCTGCTGGTCAGAGCCCTCGTCGGCGACGGCCTCACGGCGCTCGGCGACAGCGAGCCCTTCCAGCGGCTCGCCCCCGCCGAAACCTTCGAACGCGCCGTCCTCGACTGCCTCCACCGCGGCGACCCCGAACTGCTCACCGTCGCCCGCGGCGTCGCCGTCCTCGGCGACGCCGGCTCCCCGGTCCTCCTCAGCCGGATCGTCGACCTCCACGTCAAGGCCACCGAACAGGCCCTCCAGGACCTCGCCCGCTGCGCCGTCCTGCACGACGGCTCCTTCCGCGACCCCGCGGCCCGCACCGCCGTCCTCGAAGCCGCGCCGGCCGGCGTCCTGTCCGCACTGCACTCCCGCGCCGCGAAGCTCCTCCACCAGGAGGGCGCGGCGGCCCTCGACGTCGCCCGCCACCTCCTCGCCGCCCGCAAGAACGTCGAGGACTGGGCCATCCCCGTCCTCCAGGAGGCCGCCGAGTACGCCCTCGTCGACGACGAGCACGACCTCGCCCTGCGCTGCGGCGAACTGGCCGTCGCCTCCTGCGCCGAAGGCCCCCGGCACGCCTCGCTCAAGTCCCGCCTCGTCAGCATCGTCTGGCGCAGCAGCCCCGCCGCGGCCGAGGGGCACCTCCGCCAGCTCTCCCGCGAGCTCACCGCCGGCCGGCTCGCCGACCGCGACCTCGTACACGTCGTGTCCTGCCTCCTGTGGATGGGCGAGTCCCGCGCCGTGGGCGAGGCCGTACTGCGCCTCCAGGAAGCCGACGGCAAGGCCCGCGCCGAAGGCCGCGCCCCCGCGTACGACCCGAACACCCTCGCCGCCGCCCAGAGCTGGCTCACCATGGTCAGCCCTCCGGTACGGGACGTCCTCGGCGCCGCGCACCCGTCGCGGACAACGCTGTCAGGCGCCCCTGGAGCTCTGCCCCTCGCGGGACTCGAGACCGTCCCGTACGACATCCCCGACAACGCCCACGTGCAGGCCGCCGAGGCCGTCCGCACCGCCCTGGGCGGCCGGAACCAGGCCGACGCCGCCGTCGGCGAGGCGATCCGGGTCCTCCAGCGCTACCACCTGAGCGACCGCACCCTCCAGCCCCTCGTCTTCGCGCTCCTCGCCGTCGTCTACGCCGGACGCCTCGACCTCGCACTCGCCTGGTGCGAACGCCTCCTCGCCGAATGCTCCGGCCGCAACACCCCCACCTGGCAGGCCGCCCTCGGGGTGGTCCGCGCCGAGATCTCCCTGCGCAGGGGCGACCTGCCCGGCGCCGCCGCTCAGGCCCGTCACGCCATGTCCCGCATCTCGGTGCAGAGCTGGGGCGTCGGCATCGCGCTGCCGCTGGCCATCCTCGTCGAGTCCGAACTCGGCATGGGCAACCACGACGAGGCGATGAGCCTGCTCGAACAGCCCGTACCGGAAGCCATGTTCAGCACCCTCCCCGGCCTGCACTACCTCCGGGCCCGGGGCCGCTGCCACCTGGCCACCGGCCGCTACCACGCCGCCCTGCGCGACTTCCTCAACTGCGGCGAGCTGATGCAGTCCTGGGGCATGGACGCGGCCGAGCTGGTCCCCTGGCGACTGGACGCCGCCGAGGCGTGGCTCGCCCTCGGCAACACGGCCCGCGCCAAGGAGTACACCGAGCAGCAGAAGGCGCGCGAGACGGGCCCCGCGGGCAGCCGGACCCGCGGCTTCCTGCTGCTCGCGCTCGCCCGCACCGGCACCGACCTCACCGTCCGGCTCAAGCGCCTCACCGAAGCCGTCGAGACCCTGGAGGAGGGCGGCGACCGGCTTCAACTGGCCACGGCCCTCGGCGAACTGGGCCGGGGCTACCGCGCGCTGGGCGACTTCAACCGCGCCCGCATGCTGGTTCGCAAGGCCTGGCACGTCGCCAAGTCCTGCGGTGCCGAACCCCTGTGCCAGCAGTTCATGCCGGGCCAGGGCGACGGCGACACCGGAGCCGCCCAGAGCGGCCGGGAGACGGAGGCCCCCAGCGAGGTCGAGGTCCTGTCGGAGGCCGAGGCGCGGGTCGCCCTGCTCGCGGCGCGCGGCCACACCAACCGGGAGATAGCGACCAAGCTGTACGTCACCGTGTCGACCGTCGAGCAGCACTTGACGCGCATCTACCGCAAGCTGAAGGTCAAGCGCCGCCGCGACCTGCCCGCCCGCCTCTCCGACATGAGCCTCCCGGGCATCGCCTGACCCCTCGGGAGGCGGGCGTGACAAGGGGAGGGGGAGGGGAGGGGCGTGCGGGGGAGTGGAGGGGTGGCGCCGGTACCGCTTCCGGTACCGGCGCAGGAACCTTCAGGACAGCAGGCCGCGTTCCAGCGCCGTGATGACCGCGGCCGTACGGTCCGAGACCGACAGCTTCTTGAACGTCCGCAGCAAATGCGTCTTCACCGTTGCCTCGCTGATGAACAGCCGGCGCCCGATGTCCGCGTTCGTCAGCCCCAGGCTGACGAGCTGGAGCACCTCCCGCTCCCGGTCCGACAGCGCCGGCGGTTCCACCACCCTCGCCCGGAACAGCTTCGGCGCCAGCGAGGGCGTCAGGACCGTCTCGCCCCGGGCCGCCGCCTTCACCGCCTGCACCAGGTCGTCGCGCGAGCTGCCCTTCAGCAGATAGCCGGCCGCGCCCGCCTCCACGGCCCGCAGGATGTCGGTGTCCGTCTCGTACGTCGTCACGATCACCACCTTGGTGGCCGGAGCGACGCGCAGCAGATGACCGGTGGTCTCCACCCCGTCCATCCCGCCCATCCGCAGGTCGAGCAGGACGATGTCGGGAGCGAGCCCGGCGACCATCGCGATCGCCTCCTCGCCCGAACCGGCCTGCCCGACGACGCTCACCCCGTCGGCGGACCGCAGCATCGAGCTGAGGCCCTCCCGTACGACCGGGTGGTCGTCGACCAACATCACGCTGATCGTCCCGTCAGCTCCCACCGTCCGCCCCTCCACTCGCGGGCACGGGCACCGTCACCTCGACGGTGGTGCCCCGCCCCGGAGCGCTGACCACGGTCACCGCCCCGTTGATCTCCTGCGCCCGGGTCCGCATGCCGCGCAGCCCGAACCCCTGCTGGTCGTCGTCGCCCACGGCGAACCCCGGCCCGTCGTCCCGTACGAGCAGCCGCGCCGTCTCCCGCCCGTACACCAGCCGGACCTCGGCCGAGCGTGCCTCGCTCGCGTGCTTGCGGATGTTGGAGATGGCCTCCTGGAGGGAACGCAGCAGCACCACGCTGACGGCCATCGGCAGTTCCCGCTCATCACCCTCGACGGAGACGTCCGCCCGTATCCCGGTCTGCGCCGTCAGCCCCTCCGCCTGCCGCCGGGCGGCCTGCACCAGTGACGACTCACGCAGCGCGGGCGGCGTCAGCTCCGTGACGAACTCCCGCGCCTCGGACAGGCTTTCGCGCGCCACCTGCCCGGCGAGCCCCAGATGCTCCCTGGCCAGTTCGGGATCGGCCGTCAGCTCCGTCTCGGCGGCCTCCACGAGGCCGATGATGCTGGTGAGGCCCTGGGCGAGGGTGTCGTGGATCTCCCGGGCGAGCCGCTCCCGCTCGGCCGAGACCCCCGCCGCCCGTGACAGCGCGGCCACCCGCTCACGGTTGCGGTGCAACTCCTCGATCAGTTCCGCCCGTTCCCGGCTCTGCCGGGTCACCCGCGTGATCCACAGCCCGAGCATGACCGACAGCGCGATCCCGAGCAGCGACGTCGGCAGCACGGCCATGATGTCGCGGCTCAGGGTGCCGCCACGCAGCCACACCACCGTCATCGGCATCAGGTTCGCCAGGACCACCACGGCGATCGCCGGCGAGGTCGCCAAACTCATCATCAGCATCGGCACCACGGCGAACAGCGCGAACGACGCCGCCAGGTCGAAGAGCACCGCCACCGCGAACAGCAGGAACAGACCCACCGAGAAGACGATGCTCCGCCGCCCGTGCCCCTGGCCCGGCTGGATCATCGCGCTGCGCCCCAGGGCCGCGTACCAGGGGACGGCCAGCGTCAGCGCGGCCATCGCCACGGCACGGTGGACCTGCTCGCCCGCCGAGGTGAACAGCAGCATGGTGGTGACGACGTACGAGACGGCGAAGAACGCGTCCCAGAGGCCGAACCAACGGGTCCCCGCCTCGGGCGAATGATCCGGGCCGCCGGCCGCCTCCACCACCCGCGTTTCAGTGCTCACGTCACCAGTCCTATCACCTCGGCCGGGCCCGGCACGACGCCGGGCAGGGGGCCGGGGCGGGGTGGCAGGGGCGCCGGGTGCGGGTGGCGACGGGGTCGGGCGGGGGGCGGCAGGGACGCCGGGCACGCGGCCGGGTGCGGGGGTGGCGACGGGCCGCGTGCGGGGGTGGCAGCGGTGCTCCCCGGGATGGGGCGGTGTCCACCGTGTCCACCGATCGGTTGACGACCGAACCCACTGGACGGTTGTCCACACGGGCCCCGTCCCGCCCCTAGCGTTGCAGGTGAGAGGCAGGGAGCACCGCACTGCCGCACGAAAACGGCGGTGCACGACACCGGCACCGCCGAGACCGAGGAAGAGGCCCGCCGCATGAGCCCGTTCTTGACCGCACTGATCGCCAGCGGGACGATCCTGATCATCATCCTGTCGACCGACCTCGGCACCCGCAAGGTCACCAACATGCGGATGCTGCGCTCGATCCTCGCGGTCGTCATCGTCCTCGCGCTGTTCGTGCACACCCTGCCGCTCGACGGCAACGACCCCTCCCTCCAGCTCGCCGGCATCGGCGCCGGCGTCATCTGCGGACTGGTCGCCGCCGCCCTGCTCCCCGCCCACCGGGACGCCTCCGGCGAGATCTACACCAAGGGCGGTGTCGGGTACGCCCTGGTGTGGACCGCGCTGTCCGCCTCGCGCGTGCTCTTCGCCTACGGTTCGGAGCACTGGTTCAGCGAGGGCATCATCCGTTTCAGCATCGAGTACAAGCTCAGCGGGCAGGACGTCTACTCCAACGCCTTCGTCTTCATGGCCCTCGCCATGGTGCTGACGCGGACCGCCGTCCTGCTGAACAAGCGCCGCCGGCTGCGCGGCGGCCAGCTCCCCGCGACCGGCAACACCGGTGCCCGACAGGGCAGTTCCGCGGGCACGCACTGAGATGACGGACGTCGGATCAGGTTCGGTACAAGATCGTCTCAGAGCTAGGGTGAAGCAGTGGAACGCATGGATGATGTAAGGCTCAGGCCCCCGCGCAATCGCGTCGAACGCAGGGCGATCGGCTGGTGGACGCTCCAGTCGTCGATGTTCGCCCTGCCCCTCCCGCTCGTCTTCGGCGTGCTGTACCTCTTCATCCCGCCCGCCAGGCCGTTCTTCGGCTGGGCCTTCCTGATCTCGCTCGTACCGGGCCTCGCCTACATGGCCGTCATGCCGATCTGGCGCTACCGGGTCCACCGCTGGGAAACCACCGACGAAGCCGTCTACGCGGCGTCCGGCTGGCTCTGGCAGCGCTGGCGGGTCGTCCCCCTGTCCCGCATCCAGACCGTCGACACCCTCCGCGGCCCCCTCCAGCAGCTCTTCGGCCTCTCCGGCATCACCGTCACCACCGCCTCCTCCTCCGGCGCCGTGAAGATCAAGGGCATCGACCACCGGACCGCGCAGGAAGTGGTCGAGCACCTCACCACCTCGACCCAGGCCACCCCCGGAGACGCGACATGAGCCACGACAGCACCACCGGAACGGCGCACACCGACGGTACGGTCCAGGCCGCCGCCGACCCCGGGTGGACCAAGCTCAGCCCCCGGCTGCTCCTTGTCAACCTCAGCATGCTCGCCGGTCCGCTCGCCCTGTTCGCCCTGACCGTCGCCCTCACCGGCGCCAACCTCCAGGCGCTCATCTCGCTCGGCTCCCTGGTGATCACCTTCCTGGTCATCACCGGCATCAGCACGATGCGCCTGCTCACCACCCGCTTCCGGGTCGCCGGCGACCGCCTCGAACTGCGCTCCGGGCTGCTCTTCCGCAGCCGCCGCTCCGTCCCCGTCGACCGGATCCGCAGCATCGACCTCGACGCCAAGCCGATGCACCGCCTCTTCGGCCTCACCTCGCTCCAGATCGGCACCGGCGAGCAGAGCTCCTCCTCCAGCCGCAAGCTGTCCCTCGACGGCATCACCAAGCAACACGCCCGCGAACTGCGCCGGCTCCTCCTCGACCGCCGCGGCAGCGCCCGCACCACCGGCCACGACGAGGACCTCACCATCGCCGAGATGGACTGGGCCTGGCTGCGGTACGCGCCGCTCACCGTCTGGGGCGTCGGCAGCGTCTTCATCGGCGTCGGCACCGCGTACCGCATCCTGCACGAGATGAAGGTCGACCCGCTCGAACTCGGCATCGTCAAGGACCTCGAGGAGCGCTTCGGCTCCGTGCCCCTGTGGTTCGGCATCCTCGTCGCCGTCGTCATCACCGCCGTCGCGGGTGTCGCGGTCTCCGTCGCCACCTTCGTGGACGCCTGGGCCAAGTACCGCCTGGAGCGCGAACAGGACGGTGTCTTCCGGGTACGCCGAGGGCTGGTCATCTCCCGCTCCGTCACCATCGAGGAGCGCAGGCTGCGCGGCGTCGAGGTCACCGAGCCGATGCTGCTGCGCTGGGCCGGCGGCGCCCGCCTGAACGCCATCGCCAGCGGCCTCGGCAACAGCGAGGAGAACCGCAGCCGCCGCTCCCTGACGCCACCGGTGCCCCGGGCGGAGGCCCTGCGGGTCGCCGCCGACGTCCTCGCCGAGGAGCGGTCCCCGACGGAGCTCGCCGACCTCGTCGCCCACCCGCGCGTCGCCCGCCGCCGCCGCGTCAACCGCGGCCTGCTGGTCCTCGGCGCCATCGTCGCCGTTCCGCTGGGCCTGGGCCTGTGGCTCACCCCCGTACTCGTCCACACCGCGTGGATCACGGCGCTCATCGGCCTGCCGGTCGTCATCGCCCTCGCCAACGACGCCTACCGCGCCCTCGGCCACGGCCTCCGCGACCGCTACCTCGTCGTCCGTGCCGGCACCTTCGCCCGCCGTACCGCCGCCCTTCAGCGCGACGGCGTCATCGGCTGGAACATCACCCGCTCCTACTTCCAGCGGCGCAACGGTCTGCTCACCATCGGCGCCACCACGGCGGCCGGCGACGGCGTGTACAAGATCCGGGACGTCCCGGTCGGCGCGGGCCTCGCCTTCGCCGAGGAAGCCGTGCCCAAGCTGCTCGCCCCCTTCATCGAGCGCGTGCCGCGCACCTGAGACCACCGGACCGCTCGCCCCGCTCCACCCCGATCGACCCGCTCGAACCCCTCGAGCCCCGCTGCCCGGGACTCGAGGCCCCTGACCAACTGGCGATCCCCCGGGAGGTGGAGGGGTGGCAACCCCCGTGCCGCCCCTCCACCTCACCCCCCGGGCCGCCTCCCGCATGCGCCGTACGTCCCGCGCGTCCCGCATGCACCTGACGCCGCAGGGGCCGTATCCGGAAATCACTCCCGGATACGGCCCCTGCCGCTCGTCCCGCCGGGTGCGGAGGTCGGGCGCCGGGTCCGAACCGGCGCCGTCCCGCCGGACCCCGAGCTCGTCCCGCCGGGCCCCGGGGGGCTCAGCCCGCCAGCTCCTCCAGCCTCGGCACCAGCGACGCGGGAGAGGGCATCGTCCCGATCTCCTCCCGCACCTCCCGCGCGACCGCCGACATCTTCTCGTCCGACAGCAGCCGGCCGAGGACCGCCGCGTCGAGGTCGTCCGCCGTGCCGAGCAGACCCGCCCCCCGGTCCCGTACCGCCTCCGCGTTGATCTGGCGGTCCGCGCCGTCCGGCAGGACAAGCTGCGGTACGCCCGCGTTCAGCGCGGCCAGCGTCGTGCCCGCGCCACCGTGGTGCACCGCCGCGTCACAGGTCTGGAGCAGCGCCGTCAGCGGCACCCAGCCCACCACCCGGACATTGTCCGGGAGTTCGCCGAGCGCCGCCGTGTCCACGTCGCCCAGCGCCAGCACGAACTCCGCGTCCACGGCCGAGGCCGCGGCCACCAGCCGCTGGACCGGGCCCAGGCCGTTCACGTGCACCGAAGCCGTGCCCAGCGTCACACCGATGCGGCGCCGCCCCGGCTCGTCCAGCAGCCAGTCCGGCAGCACGGCACCGCTGTTGTACGGGACCGGCCGCATCGACCAGCCGTCACGCTCGGCCTCCGCCATGCTCGGCGGCGCGATGTCGATCACCGGTACGTCGGCGGGCACCCCGGTGACGCCGTGCCGGGCCATCGTCTCGCTCAGCATCGACACCGTCAGCTCACGGAGCTGCGTACCGCGCGCGAAGCCGAAGTTGTGCTGCACGGCGGGAACACCGAGCCGCGCGGCGGCGATCAGACCGGACACGAAGATCTGCTCGAAGACGATCAGATCGGGCCGGAACGCGTCGGCGGTCCGCACGATGCCGTCCGCCAGGTGGTTGTTGAGGTGGGTGAACAGCCGCAGCCCGTCCATCGGATCGACACCGCCCGGCCCGCGCAGCCGCGCCATCAGCTCACCGGCCGTCGACTGGAGGAACCCCTCCAGCTCGAAGCCGGGGCAGACGTCCGCCACGTGCAGACCGGCGTTGGCGGCCTCCAGGGCGTCACCCGCGCTGGCGACCAGGACCTCGTGTCCGGCCGAGCGCAGCGCCCAGGCCAGCGGAATCGTGGGGAAGACATGGCCAATGGCCGGATACGAGACGAACAGCACGCGCATGGAAACGCGCTCCTCCCGGGTAGCTTTGAATAGTCCGGGCCGGAGATTCGACGATGGCAGAGTTCCGGTGATGGAATAACATCGCTACTCTTGCAATTACCAGCCCTATCGGCGCATCCTGATGCAGTGATGCGTGCCGAGTCAAGGCGCTTCCCGGAGCCCGTGGTTAGGGGTCCGTAGGGGCTTGTTAGGGGTTTCTCGCCCTTCTCTCGCGTGCCAGAGTGTCCCCTGGTCTTGGATTCCTTATTCGGGGGTAATGGAGCGCGCGATGTTGAACGAGTCCGAGGATTTCACGCCCGAAATCAATGTCGCCCCCGAAACCGGTGAAACGCAGGACGGACGTGCCGAAGGGGCCCCGTCGTGGCGGGAGCGCCTGCTCGACCTCACCGAGACCGAGCAGCACGCCGCCCTGCTGGACTGGGTCACCACCCTCACCTCCGCCGCGCTGCGCGGCACGGCCCCCGCCGTCCTCGACCCCCACCGCCCCTTCCTCGACCTGGGCTTCGACTCGCTCGCCGCCGTCGACCTGCACGCCAGGCTCGTCGCCGGCACCGGCCTCCGCCTGCCGGTCACCCTCGCCTTCGACCACCCCACCCCCGCCCACCTGGCCCGGCACCTCCGCACCGCCCTCCTCGGCCTCACCGAGGACACCGGGACGCCCGTCACCGCCGCCGTCAGCAGCGACGAACCCATCGCCATCGTCGGCATCGGCTGCCGCTTCCCCGGCGGCGTCCATTCCCCCGAAGCGCTGTGGGACCTCGTCGAGACCGGCACCGACGCCATTTCCGCATTTCCGACCGGACGCGGCTGGGACCTCGACGCGCTGTACGACCCGGACCCCGACCGGGCCGGCACCAGCTACGCCCGCGAAGGCGGATTCCTCCACGACGCCGACCAATTCGACGCCGCGTTCTTCGGAATCTCCCCGCGCGAAGCCCTCGCCATGGACCCGCAGCAGCGCCTGCTCCTCGAAACGTCCTGGGAAGCTTTCGACCGCGGCGGCATCGACCCCGAAACGCTGCGCGGCGACCAGGTCGGCGTATTCGTCGGCGCGGAGACCCAGGAATACGGACCCCGCCTCCAGGACGCCACCGACGGTTTCGAGGGCTACCTCGTCACCGGCAACGCGGCCAGCGTCGCCTCGGGCCGTATCGCCTACACCTTCGGCTTCGAAGGACCGACGGTCACCGTCGACACCGCCTGCTCCTCCTCCCTCGCCGCCCTCCACCTCGCCGTCCAGGCACTGCGCACCGGCGAATGCTCCCTCGCGCTCGCGGGCGGCGCCGCCGTCATGGCGAGCCCCGGATCCTTCGTCTCCTTCAGCCGCCAGCGCGGCCTGGCCCCCGACGGCCGCTGCAAGCCCTTCGCCGCCGCCGCCGACGGTACGGCGTGGGGCGAGGGCGTCGGCATGCTGCTCGTCGAGCGGCTGTCCGACGCGCGCGCCAAGGGCCACCAGGTGCTGGCCGTCGTACGCGGCTCGGCCATCAACCAGGACGGCGCCAGCAACGGCCTCACCGCCCCCAGCGGCCCCTCCCAGCAGCGCGTCATCCGGCAGGCCCTCGCCAACGCCGGCCTGTCCGCCGCCGAGGTGGACGCGGTGGAGGCGCACGGCACCGGCACCAAGCTGGGCGACCCGATCGAGGCCCAGGCGCTCCTGGCCACCTACGGGCAGCACCACACCGACGACCAGCCCCTGTGGCTCGGCTCCCTCAAGTCGAACATCGGCCACACCCAGGCCGCCGCCGGTGTCGCGGGCATCATCAAGATGATCATGGCCATGCGGCACGGTGTGCTGCCCCGCACCCTCCACGTCGACGAACCGACCCCGCACGTCGACTGGGAGGCCGGAGCGGTCTCCCTGCTCACGGACCCCGTCCCGTGGCCGAAGTCCGACCGCCCGCGCCGCGCCGGCGTCTCCTCCTTCGGCATGAGCGGCACCAACGCGCACGCCATCATCGAGGAACCGCCGGCAGCGGCGACCGCCGAGGAGCGGGGCGACGGCGCGCCGACGGCGGAGCACGAGGGCGTTGTGTCGTCCGGGGATCCCCAGGGCATTGCGTCGTCGGGAGAGCGCGAGGGCGTCGCGTCGCCGGCGAGTGACGAGGCCGGGACGCCGGGATCCCTCCCGGCCGGTGGCCCCCTGCCCTGGACCCTGTCCGCCAAGACCCCCGAGGCCCTCCGCGCGCAGGCGCGCAGGCTGAGCGACCACCTCCGGTCCCGGCCGGACGCCACACCCCTGGACGTGGGCCACTCCCTGGCGACCACCCGCGGCCGCTTCGAGCAGCGCGCCGTCGTGCTGGGCGACGACCGCGAGACGCTGCTCCGCGGACTGCACGCCCTCGCCGAGGGCGCCGACGCGTCCTCCGTGGTCCAGGGCGATCCCGCGCCGGGCAAGCTGGCGTTCCTCTTCACCGGCCAGGGCAGCCAGCGGCTGGGCATGGGACGCGAGCTGTACGACACGTACCCCGTCTTCGCCGACGCCCTCGACGACGCCTGCTGGTACCTGGACGACCAGCTCGAACTCCCGCTCCTCGACGTGCTCTTCGCGGACGAGGGCACGCCGGAGGCCGCGCTCCTCGACCAGACCGGCTACACCCAGCCGGCGTTGTTCGCGGTCGAGGTGGCGCTGTTCCGGCTGGTGGAGTCGTGGGGCGTGAAGCCCGACTTCGTGGCCGGGCATTCGATCGGTGAGATCGCGGCCGCGCACGTGGCGGGTGTGTTCTCGCTGGAGGACGCGTGTGCGCTGGTGGCGGCGCGTGGCCGTCTGATGCAGGCGCTGCCGGGTGGTGGCGTGATGATCGCGGTGCAGGCGGCTGAGGACGAGGTCCTGCCGCTGCTGACCGAGCGGGTGAGCATCGCGGCGGTCAACGGTCCGCAGTCGGTCGTCATCGCCGGTGACGAGGCCGATGCCGTAGCGGTTGCCGAGCACTTCGAGGAGCTGGGTCGTAAGACCAAGCGGCTGACCGTCAGCCACGCGTTCCACTCGCCCCACATGGACGGCATGCTGGAGGAGTTCCTCCGCGTCGCCCAGGTCCTGGACTACGGGACCCCCGGCATCCCGGTCGTCTCCCTCCTCACCGGCGGCACCGCCACCGCCGCCGAACTGGCCACCCCCGAGTACTGGGTGCGTCACGTCCGCGACGCCGTACGGTTCCTCGACGGCGTACGCACCCTTCGGGAACGCGGTGCCGGCACCTTCCTGGAGCTGGGCCCCGACGCCGTCCTGACCGCCATGGCGCAGGACTGCGTCGACCCCCAGGACCTCGCCTTCGCCCCCGCCCTCCGCTCCGGCCGGCCCGAGGCGGCCACCCTGCTCCACGCCGTCGCCCGCGCCCATGTGCGGGGCGCGCGGGTCGACTGGTCCGCGTTCTTCGCGGGCACGGACGCCCGGCGGATCGATCTGCCGACGTACGCCTTCCAGCGGCAGCGGTACTGGATGGACGCGCGGCCCGCCGCCGAGCCCCTGTCCGGCGCGGTGGGCCGCGCCGACGCGGCCGACACCGTCTTCTGGGACGCCGTCGAGCACGAGGACGTGGCCACCCTCGCCGCCGCCCTCGACCTGGACCTCGACGGGGAGCAGCCGCTCAGCGAGGTGGTACCGGCCCTGTCGGCGTGGCGTCGGCAGCGGCGGGTGCGGTCGGAGGTGGACGGCTGGCGTTACCGGGTGTCGTGGAAGCCGTTGGCGGAGTCGTCGTCGGGTGCGCGGTTGTCCGGGTCGTGGCTGGTCGTGCTGCCTGCCGGTGACGAGGACCACGCTGTGGTGCGTGGTCTGGCCGAGCGGGGCGCCGATGTTCAGCTCGTGCGCGTCGAGGCTGGTGTTGACCGGGCCGGGCTGGCGGAGTTGCTGGTGGACGCGGGTGCGTGTGCCGGTGTGGTGTCGCTGTTGGCGTTGGACGAGGCTGTTGGGCTTGTTGCGACGGTCGGTCTGGTGCAGGCGCTGGGTGATGCCGGTGTCGATGCTCCGTTGTGGTGTGTGACGCGTGGTGCGGTGTCGGTGGGTCGTTCGGACCGGCTGGCGTCGGTGGCGCAGGCGCAGGTGTGGGGTCTGGGGCGGGTTGCCGCGCTGGAGGTTCCGCAGCGTTGGGGCGGGCTGGTCGATCTGCCGGAGGTTCTGGACGAGCGGGCGTTGTCCCGTTTCGTGGGTGTTCTGGCGGCTGCTGGTTCTGGTGAGGACCAGGTGGCGGTGCGGTCTTCGGGTGTCTTCGGGCGTCGGTTGGTGCGTGCGGCCGGTGCGGAGGGCACGGACTGGGTGCCGAGTGGCACGGTTCTGGTGACCGGTGGCACGGGTGCGCTGGGTGGCCGGGTCGCGCGGTGGCTGGCTGGGGCGGGCGCTGAGCGGCTGGTGTTGTCCAGCCGTCGGGGCCTGGATGCTCCGGGTGCTGCTGAGCTGGTGGACGAGTTGTCGGCTCTGGGCGTGGATGTTTCGGTGGTGGCGTGTGACGCTGCTGACCGTGAGGCGCTGCGGGCGCTGCTTGCTGCTGAGGCGGAGTCGCTGACCGCTGTCATCCACACCGCCGGTGTTCTGGACGATGGTGTGCTGGATGCTCTGACGCCGGAGCGTGTGGATGGTGTTCTGCGGGCGAAGGCGGTGTCCGCACGGAACCTGCACGAGCTGACGGTCGAGCTGGGCATCGACCTTGCGGCGTTCGTGCTGTTCTCGTCCATCAGTGGTTCTGTAGGTGCCGCTGGGCAGGCCAACTACGCCGCCGCGAACGCCTATCTGGACGCGCTGGCCGAGCAGCGTCGTGCCGACGGCCTCGCCGCTACGTCTCTTGCGTGGGGTCCGTGGGCCGAGGGCGGCATGGCCGCCGACGAGGCGATGGACGCGCGGATGCGCCGCGAGGGCCTGCCGCCCATGGCACCCGATACGGCGATCACCGCACTGGCACAGGCCGTGGGTGCGGCGGACGCGGCCCTCACCGTCGCCGACGTCGACTGGGAGCGCTTCGCCTCCGTCCTCGCGGCGGTCCGCCCCAACCCGCTGATCAGCGACTTCACCGCCGTCGCGGAGGGCCCGGCCGCCGTCACCGGCCACGGGGCCGTGGTCACGGGCGCCGATGTCGCGGGAACGGTGCTCGGGCGACTGGCGGGCATGACCCCGGCCGAGCAGGGGCGGGAGCTGCTCACGCTGGTCCGGACGCAGGTCGCCGCCGTGCTCGGGCATGACGGTTCGGACGCCGTCCGTGCGGAACGGGCGTTCAAGGAACTGGGCTTTGATTCGCTGACCGCCGTCGAGCTGCGCAACCGGCTCGGCGCCGTGACCGGCGTGACGCTGCCGGCGACCCTGGTCTACGACTACCCCACCTCCGCCGCCCTCGCGGAGTACTTGCGGGGCGAACTGGCGGGCAGCACCACCCCCGTCGCCGACCCGCACCTGCCCTCCGTGGTCGCCGCCGACGACGACCCCATCGCGATCGTGGCCATGAGCTGCCGCTTCCCCGGCGGCGTACGCACCCCGGAAGAGCTGTGGCGGCTCCTCACCGACGGCACCGACGCGGTCGCCGAGTTCCCGGCCGACCGTGGGTGGGACCTGGACCGGCTCTACAGCGCGGACCCGGCACGGCCGGGCACGTCGTACACGCGTGAAGGCGGCTTCCTCTACGACGTCGCCGATTTCGACGCCGACTTCTTCGGGATCTCGCCGCGCGAGGCGCTGGCGATGGACCCGCAGCAGCGGCTGCTGCTGGAAACCTCCTGGGAGGCCTTCGAGCGGGCGGGTATCGACCCGTCGTCGCTGCGGGGCAGCCAGGCCGGTGTCTTCGTCGGCACCAACGGCCAGGACTACCTGTCCCTCGTCGCCCGCGAGGCCGACGGCCTGGAGGGGCACGTCGGCACGGGTAACGCGGCGAGCGTGGTCTCGGGCCGGTTGTCGTACGTGTTCGGCCTCGAAGGCCCGGCGATCACGGTCGACACGGCCTGCTCGTCGTCGCTGGTCGCCCTCCACCTCGCCGTGCAGGCGCTGCGGCAGGGCGAGTGCACGATCGCGCTGGCCGGTGGCGTGACGGTGATGTCGACCCCGGACGCCTTCGTGGACTTCAGTCGCCAGCGTGGTCTGGCGGAGGACGGCCGCATCAAGGCGTTCGCCGCCGGCGCCGACGGTACGGGGTGGGGCGAGGGCGTCGGCATGCTGCTCGTCGAGCGGCTGTCCGACGCGCGCGCCAAGGGCCACCCGGTCCTCGCGGTCGTGCGGGGCTCGGCGATCAACCAGGACGGTGCGAGCAACGGCCTGACCGCCCCCAATGGGCCTTCCCAGCAGCGCGTCATCCGTGCCGCCCTCGCGAGCGCCGGTCTGTCGGCGGCGGACGTGGACGCCGTGGAAGCACACGGTACGGGCACGACGCTGGGCGACCCCATCGAGGCGCAGGCGCTGCTGGCCACCTACGGCCAGGGGCGGACGGACGACCGTCCGCTGTGGCTGGGCTCCGTGAAGTCGAACATCGGGCACACCCAGGCCGCCGCCGGTGTGGCGGGCGTCATCAAGATGGTGCTGGCCATGCGGCACGGGGTGCTGCCGAAGACGCTGCACGTCGACGAGCCGACCCCGCACGTCGACTGGACGGCCGGCGACCTCGCCCTGCTGACCGAACAGACGGAGTGGCCGGAGACGGGCCGCCCCCGCCGGGCCGGCGTCTCCTCCTTCGGCCTGAGCGGCACCAACGCCCACACGATCATCGAAGAGGCGCCGGCCACCCCCGCCGACGAGTCGGCAGCCGACGGCCCGGCAGCCGTCGAGGGGCCCCTCGCGCCGGTCCCGCCGGTGCTCCCGCTCGTCCTGTCCGCCAAGAACCCCACGGGACTGCGCGCCCAGGCCGACCAACTGGCCTCCTACGTAGCCGCTGACCCTGCCGTCCCCTTGGGCGACGTCGCCTACTCGCTCACGACCGGGCGGGCCGCCCTGGAGGAGCGCGCCGTACTCGTCGGCGGCGTCGAGGACCGCGAGGGCCTCACCGCCGGCCTGCGGAGCCTCGCGGCGGGCGAGCACGTACCCGGCCTCGTGCGGGGCACGGTCGGCGAGGGCGGTCTGGCGTTCCTGTTCACGGGACAGGGCAGCCAGCGGCTGGGCATGGGGCGTGAGCTGTACGAGACCTACCCGGTCTTCGCGGACGCGCTGGACGCGGTCTGCGCGCGGCTCGACCTCGACCTGCCACTGAAGGACGTCCTGTTCGGGTCCGACGAGCTCGTCCTGGGCAGGACGGAGTTCACGCAGCCGGCGTTGTTCGCGGTGGAGGTGGCGCTGTTCCGGCTGGTGGAGTCGTGGGGCGTGAAGCCCGACTTCCTGGCCGGGCATTCGATCGGTGAGATCGCGGCCGCGCACGTGGCGGGTGTGTTCTCGCTGGAGGACGCGTGCCGGCTGGTGGCGGCGCGTGGTCGTCTGATGCAGGCGCTGCCGACCGGTGGCGTGATGATCGCGGTGCAGGCGTCGGAGGACGAGGTTCTTCCGCTGCTGACCGAGCGGGTGAGCATCGCGGCGATCAATGGTCCGCAGTCGGTCGTGGTCGCTGGTGATGAGGACGCGGCCGTCGCTATCGCCGGACACTTCGAGAAGCTGGGTCGTAAGACCAAGCGGCTGAGCGTGAGCCATGCGTTCCACTCGCCGCACATGGACGGCATGCTGGACGACTTCCGGCAGGTTGCGGAGTCGATCTCGTACGAGGCTCCGCGTATCCCGGTCGTGTCGAACCTGACCGGTGCGGTCGTTGCCGACGGTGAGATGGGCTCGGCGGATTTCTGGGTACGGCACGTCCGGGACGCGGTGCGGTTCTTGGACGGTGTCCGTGCGCTGGAGGCGGCCGGGGTCACGACGTACCTCGAACTCGGGCCGGACGGTGTGCTGTCCGCGCTCGCCCAGGATTGCCTGGCGGATGGGGTGGACGCGGTCTTCGCGCCCGTCCTGCGCGGTGGGCGGCCCGAGGCGGAGGCCGTCAACACCGCGCTGGCCCAGGCCTACGTCCGGGGCGTGGCCGTCGACTGGGAGGCGTACTTCGCCGGCACCGGTGTTGTCCGGCGGGTCGACCTGCCCACGTATGCCTTCCAGCGCCGGCGCTACTGGCCGGAGGCTTCGCTGACCGGTGGCCTGCCGGTCGGCGGGAGCGCCGACGCGGTGGACGCGCGGTTCTGGGAGACCGTCGAGAGTGGGGACGTCGAGTCCCTCGCCGCCATGCTCGGCCTCGATGACGCCAGCGCGTGGGGCAGCGTCGTCCCCGCTCTCTCCGCCTGGCGCCGACAGAGCCAGGAGCAGGCGCTGGTGGACGGCTGGCGTTACCGGGTGACGTGGAAGCCGGTGACGGCCGCGGTGTCCTCCGGAACGTCCGTCAGCGGTACGTGGCTCGTCGTGGTGCCGGCCGGGTACGCGGACGACGCCGTGGCTGAAGCCGTGGTGCGTGGTCTGTCCGGGCGGGGCGCCGAGGTCCGGTGCGTCAGCGTTGAGGCTGGTGCGGATCGTGGTGCGGTGGCGGAGCTGCTGGCCGGGGTGGGTTCTCCGGTTGGTGTGGTGTCGCTGTTGGCGTTGGACGAGGCTGTTGGGCTTGTTGCGACGGTTGGTCTGGTGCAGGCGCTGGGTGATGCCGGTGTTGATGCTCCGTTGTGGTGTGTGACGCGTGGTGCGGTGTCGGTGGGTCGTTCGGACCGGCTGGTGTCTGCGGTGCAGGCGCAGGTGTGGGGTCTGGGGCGGGTTGCCGCGCTGGAGGTTCCGCAGCGTTGGGGCGGGCTGGTTGACCTGCCGGACGTTCTCGATGAGCGGGCGTTGTCCCGCCTGGTCGGTGTTCTGGCGGCTGCTGGTTCTGGTGAGGACCAGGTGGCGGTGCGGTCTTCGGGTGTCTTCGGGCGTCGGTTGGTGCGTGCGGCCGGTGCGGGGGGCACGGACTGGGTGCCGAGTGGCACGGTTCTGGTGACCGGTGGCACGGGTGCGCTGGGTGGCCGGGTGGCCCGCTGGCTGGCGGAGTCGGGCGCTGAGCGGCTGGTGTTGTCCAGCCGTCGGGGCCTGGATGCTCCGGGTGCTGCTGACCTGGTGGACGAGTTGTCGGCTCTGGGCGTGGATGTTTCGGTGGTGGCGTGTGACGCTGCTGACCGTGAGGCGCTGCGGGCGCTGCTCGCTGCTGAGACGGAGTCGCTGACCGCTGTCATCCACACGGCGGGTGTGCTCGATGACGGTGTGCTGGATGCTCTGACGCCGGAGCGTGTGGATGGTGTTCTGCGGGCGAAGGCGGTGTCCGCGCGCCACCTGCACGAGCTGACGGTCGAGCTGGGTATCGACCTTGCGGCGTTCGTGCTGTTCTCGTCGATGAGTGGTTCGGTGGGTGCCGCTGGGCAGGGCAACTACGCGGCTGCGAACGCCTATCTGGATGCGTTGGCCGAGCAGCGTCGTGCCGACGGTCTCGCCGCTACGTCTCTTGCGTGGGGTCCGTGGGCCGAGGGCGGTATGGCCGCCGACGAGGAGCTCGACGCCCGGATGCGGCGGGACGGCGTACCGCCGATGGACGCGGACCGGGCGATACGGGCCCTCCGGCAGTCGGTCCTGGCCGACGACGCCGTGCTCACCGTGGCCGACGTGGAGTGGGACACCTTCCTCCCGGGCTTCGCCGCCGCCCGCCCCAGCCGGCTGTTCAGCGAGGTGCACGAGGTTCGCGCGGCCCGGGCCCGCCGGGAAGCGGCTCCCGAGGCCGAGCGCCCGTACTCCCTCTCCGGCAGGCTGGCCGCGCTCGCCCCGGCCGAGCAGGAACGAGAGCTGCTGAACCTCGTCCGTACGCACGTCGCCGCCGTGCTGGGCCACGGCGGATCCGAGGCGGTCGGCGCGGAACGGGCGTTCAAGGAGCTGGGCTTCGATTCGCTGACCGCCGTCGAGCTGCGCAACCGGCTCGGGGCGGCCACCGAGCTGACGCTCCCGGCCACGCTCGTCTACGACTACCCCACCTCCGCCGCCCTCGCGGACTACCTGCGGGGTGAACTGGTCGGCAGCGTGCGGGTCGCCGACACCGTGTTGCCAGCCGTGGCCGCGACCGATGACGACCCGATCGCGATCGTGGCGATGAGTTGCCGCTTCCCCGGCGGGGTCCGTAGCCCCGAGGACCTGTGGCGACTGGTCGCCAACGGTACGGACGCCGTCGGCCCCTTCCCCGCCGACCGCGGGTGGGATTTGGACCGGCTGTACAGCCCCGACCCGGATCGGCCGGGCACCTCGTACACCCGTGAAGGCGGTTTCTTCGACGGGGCGGCCGACTTCGACCCGGCGTTCTTCGGGATCTCGCCGCGCGAGGCGCTGGCGATGGACCCGCAGCAGCGGCTGCTGCTGGAGACGTCGTGGGAGGCGTTCGAACGGGCGGGTATCGATCCGTCGTCGCTGCGGGGCAGCCAGGCAGGTGTGTTCGTCGGCACCAATGGGCAGGACTACCTCTCGCTCATCAGCCGTGAACCGGACGGCGTCGAAGGCCACGTGGGTACGGGCAACGCGGGCAGCGTCATGTCCGGCCGCGTCTCCTACGCCCTGGGCCTGGAGGGTCCGGCGGTCACCGTCGACACCGCCTGCTCGTCGTCGCTGGTCGCCCTGCACTGGGCCATCCAGGCCCTGCGGAACGGCGAGTGCACGATGGCCCTCGCGGGCGGTGTGACGGTGATGTCGACGCCCGAGAACTTCGTGGACTTCAGCCGCCAGCGGGGTCTGGCGGAGGACGGCCGTATCAAGGCGTTCGCGGCCGCCGCGGACGGTACGGGCTGGGGTGAGGGCGTCGGCATGCTGCTCGTGGAGCGGCTGTCGGACGCCCGCAAGAACGGGCACCCGGTGCTGGCCGTGGTCCGTGGCTCGGCGGTCAACCAGGATGGTGCCAGCAATGGCCTCACCGCCCCCAACGGCCCCTCGCAGCAGCGCGTGATCCGCGCCGCCCTGGCGAGCGCGGGCCTGTCGGCCGCCGATGTCGACGCCGTCGAGGCGCACGGCACCGGCACCAAGCTGGGCGACCCGATCGAGGCGCAGGCGCTGCTGGCCACCTACGGTCAGGACCGGCCGGAGGGCCGGCCGCTGCTGCTGGGCTCCGTGAAGTCGAACATCGGGCACACCCAGGCCGCCGCCGGTGTCGCGGGCTTGATGAAGATGGTGCTGGCGATGCAGCACGGAGTGCTCCCGCAGACGCTGCACGTGGACGAGCCGACCCCGCACGTCGACTGGACGGCCGGGGACATCGCCCTGCTGACCGAGCGGACGGCCTGGCCGGAGACCGGCCGCCCCCGCCGCGCGGGCGTCTCGTCCTTCGGTATCAGCGGAACGAACGCCCACACGATCATCGAGCAGGCCCCGGAGCCCGTATCGGCCGAGTCCGCCGAGCCGGCGGGGTCGGCGGGGTCGGCCGGGTCGGCCGGTACGGCGCCGGCCGTGGTGCCGGCCGCGGCGTTCCCGCTGCCGTACGTCCTCTCCGCGAAGGGCTCCGAGGCGCTGCGCGGCCAGGCCGACGCCCTGCGGGCGCACCTGGAAGCCGTCGGGAACGACAGCCCGACTGCCGTCGACCTGGCCTTCTCGCTGGCCACGGCTCGCGCGCACCTCAGCCACCGCGCCGTACTCGCCACGGACGACCGGCAGGAACTCCTCGCCGGGCTGACGCGGCTGGCCGACGGCGAGTCGTCACCGCGGATCGTCACCGGAGCGGCTGGCGAAGGCCTCACCGCGTTCCTGTTCACGGGGCAGGGCAGCCAGCGGCTGGGTATGGGGCGCGAGCTGTACGACACGTACCCCGTGTTCGCCGACGCGCTGGACGCGGTCTGCGCCCACATGGACCTGCCCCTGCTGGATGTGCTCTTCGGGTCGGACGCGGCTGCTCTTGACCGGACGGAGTTCACCCAACCCGCGCTGTTCGCGGTCGAGGTGGCGCTGTTCCGGCTCGTCGAGAGCTGGGGCGTGAAGCCCGACTTCGTGGCCGGGCATTCGATCGGTGAGATCGCGGCCGCTCATGTGGCGGGTGTCTTCTCGCTGGAGGACGCGTGCACGTTGGTGGCTGCGCGTGGGCGGTTGATGCAGGCGCTGCCGATCGGTGGCGTGATGATCGCGGTCCAGGCCTCGGAGGACGAGGTCCTGCCGCTGCTGACCGACCAGGTGAGCATCGCGGCGATCAATGGCCCGCAGTCGGTCGTCATCGCTGGTGACGAGGACGTGGCCGTCGCCATCGCCGGGTCCTTCCAGCAGCAGGGTCGTAAGACCAAGCGCCTGACCGTCAGCCATGCGTTCCACTCGCCGCACATGGACGGCATGCTGGAGGACTTCCGTACGGTCGCGGAGTCGATCACGTACGAGACCCCGCGTATCGCCGTCGTCTCGAATCTGACCGGTGCGGTCGTTGCCGACGACGAGATGGGCTCGGCGGACTTCTGGGTGCGGCATGTCCGCGAGGCCGTCCGCTTCCTGGACGGGGTGCGGGCGCTGGAGGCGGCCGGGGTCACGACGTACCTCGAACTCGGCCCGGACGGGATCCTGTCGGCCCTGGCCCAGGACTGCCTGACCGGTGAAGCGGACGCGACCTTTGCGCCCGTCCTGCGCGGTGGCCGGCCCGAGGCGGAGACCGTCAACACCGCGCTCGCCCAGGCCTACGTCCGGGGTGTGGCCGTCGACTGGGACGCGTACTTCGCCGGTACGGGCGCCCGGCGGGTCGACCTGCCCACGTACGCCTTCCAGCGGCAGCGCTACTGGCCCGGTGCGGCCGCCTTCACCACCGGTGACCCGGGGGCGATCGGGCTCGGCGACGCCGGGCACCCGCTGCTGGGCGCGACGGTGGCGCTCGCCGACTCCGAAGGGATGCTCTTCGCCGGCCGGCTCTCTCTCGACACCCACCCGTGGCTGGCCGACCACGCGATCCTCGGCAGCGTCCTGCTCCCCGGCACCGCCTTCGTCGACCTGGCGATCCGGGCCGGCGACCAGGTCGGGTGCGACACGGTGGAGGAGCTGACGCTCGAAGCGCCGCTGGTCGTCCCCGCGCGGGGCGGCGTCCAGCTCCAGCTCGTGGTCGAGGCGCCGAGCGGCCCCGGACAGCGGCCGTTCAGCGTGCACTCCCGGCGCCAGGACGCCCTCGCGGAGGAGCCGTGGACGCGGCACGCCTCCGGTGTGCTGGTGACCACCGGTGCGGTACGGGCTGCTGCCGACGCCGACGGGGAGTTCGCGGACCTGGCCGCGTGGCCGCCCGCCGGTGCCGTACCGGTGGACGTGCGGGGGCTGTACGAGGAGCTGGCCGAGGGCGGGGTGGCGTACGGACCGCTGTTCCAGGGGCTCAAGGGGGCCTGGCGGCGCGACGGTGAACTCTTCACCGAGGTCGCCCTCCCGGACGACAGCCGGCGCGAGGCGGCCCGGTTCGGGCTGCACCCCGCCCTGCTGGACGCCGGTCTGCACGCCATCGGCCTCGGCGGGACCGACCACGGCACGACCGAGGCCGGGGCCGGCGCCCTGCTGCCCTTCTCCTGGGCCGGCGTCTCGCTGCACGCGACGGGTGCCTCCGCACTTCGCATGCGGCTCACGCCGCACCACCCGGACGACCCGCACACCCTGTCGCTGCTCGTGGCCGACGAGACCGGACGCCCGGTCGCGTCCGTGGAGTCGCTGACGCTCCGTACCGCGTCGGCCGATCAGGTACGCGCGGCCGACGGCGGCCATCTGGAGTCGCTGTTCCGCGTCGAGTGGGTGCCCTCGGCGCCCGTCGCTTCGCCGCGCGGCGACGCCACCGGCCTTCGCTGGGCCGTGCTGGGCCGCGCCGCACTGGGCCTGGGGGCCTGGGGCGGCGCCCACGTGACGGAGTACGCCGATGCCGACGCCCTGAGCGAGGCTCTGGCGGCGGGCGAACCGGTACCGGACGCCGTGTTCGTGACCTCGGCGGGACCGGCGGGACTGGCCACCGACACCGACACCGACAGCCCCGGAGCCCCCGGCGCCCCCACGGAGGGGGGCGACACGGCGGCCTCCGTCCACGCGGCCGTCACCGACGCGCTGTCCACCGTTCAGGAGTGGCTGGCGGACGAGCGCTTCGCCGGTACCCGGCTCGTATGGCTGACCTCCGGCGCCGTGGCCACCGAGCCCGGTGCGGGAGTCCGGGACCTGGCGGGCGCCGCCGTCCGCGGCCTGCTGCGCTCGGCGCAATCGGAGAACCCCGGGCAGCTGCTGATGCTCGACGTCGACGGCGATGCCGCCTCGCTCGCGATGGTGCCCGCCGCCCTGACCTCGGGCGAACCGGAGCTGGCCGTCAGGGCCGGGGAACTCAGCGCCCCGCGCCTCATGCGCGTGCCGTCGGCGGAGGCGGCCGGCGCGGGCGAGGCCTCCACCGGCCCCGACCACCGTGGCGACCTCGACTCCACGGGCGCCTTCGGTGACCCCACCGGCACCGTGCTGGTGACCGGCGCCACCGGCACCCTCGGCCGGCTGTTCGCCCGTCACCTGGTGACCGCCCACGGCGTCACGAGGCTGCTGCTCACCAGCCGCCGGGGCCCCGACGCCCACGGTGCCGACGAACTGCTGGCCGAGCTGGCGCAATTGGGCGCCCATGCCGACCTCGTCGCCTGCGACACCGCCGACCGGGACGCGCTCGCCACCCTCCTCGCGGCCGTACCCGCCGAGCACCCGCTGACCGCCGTGGTGCACACGGCCGGCGTGCTGGACGACGGCGTGCTCGCCTCGCTCACCCCCGAGCGGGTCTCCGCCGTGCTGCGCCCGAAGGTGGACGCGGCCTGGCACCTGCACGAGCTGACCCGGGACCTCGACCTCTCCGCCTTCGTCCTCTTCTCGGGCGCGGCCGCCGCGTTCGGTGCGGCCGGGCAGGCGAACTACGCGGCGGCCAACGCGTTCCTCGAAGCGCTCGCCGAGCACCGCCGGGCGGCCGGCCTGCCGGCCACCTCGCTCGCCTGGGGCCTGTGGGCCCCGCAGTCGGGCGGCATGGCGCAGCGGCTCGACGACGTCGACCTGCGGCGCATCGCCCGTGACGGCGTCGGCGCCCTCTCCGCCGACGAGGGCCTGGCCCTCTTCGACATCGCCATGACGGTGGACGCGGCGGTCCTGCTGCCGATGCGGCTCGACCTCGCCGTGGTGCGGGCCCAGTCCGTCTCCACGGGCGAGACCGCGGCGCTGCTGCGCTCCCTCGTCCGGGTGCCGTCGCGGCGCGCCGTCGAGCGGCGCTCGGCGGGTGACGGCGGCGGTTCCCCGCTGACCGCCCGGCTGCTGGCCCTCCCGGCCGCCGAGCGCGAAGGCCTGCTGCTGGACCTGGTGTGCGGCCGGGTCGCCGCGGTCCTCGGGCACGCGGACGGCCGGGCGGTCGACGCGGACCGCGCGTTCAAGGAGCTCGGCTTCGACTCCCTGACCGCCGTGGAACTCCGTAACGTCCTCAAGACCGAGACCGGCCTCCGGCTCTCACCGACCCTCGTCTTCGACTACCCCACACCGCTCACCCTCGCCCGGCACCTGCTGGACGAACTGTCCGAGGGCACCCCCGAACTGTCGGGTGCGGGCGCGCACGAGGACGCCGCACGCGGGCAGCGCACGCCCGCACGGCCCGCCGCCGCCACGGCCGCGACGGACGACGACCCGATCGTCATCGTCGGCATGGCCTGCCGCTTCCCCGGTGGCGTACGGTCGCCGGAGGAGCTGTGGCAGCTCGTCGCCACCGGCGGCGACGGCATCACCGCGTTCCCGTCCGACCGGGGCTGGAACGTGGAGTCCCTCTACCACCCCGACCCCGACCACGCCGGCACGTCGTACACCCGCGAGGGCGGCTTCCTCCACGACGTGGCGGACTTCGACCCGGCGTTCTTCGGGATCTCGCCGCGCGAGGCGCTGGCGATGGACCCGCAGCAGCGGCTGCTGCTGGAAACCTCCTGGGAGGCCTTCGAGCGGGCGGGCATCGACCCGGCGACCCTGCGCGGCAGCCGTACCGGCGTCTTCGCCGGCGTCATGTACCACGATTACGCGTCCGGCGTCGGCATCGGCACCGGCGACGGGGCCAACGGTCCCGCCCTGCCCGAGGGCGTCGAGGGCTACCTCGGCACGGGCAACGCCGGCAGCATCGCCTCCGGCCGCATCGCCTACACCTTCGGCCTCGAAGGCCCGGCGGTCACCGTCGACACCGCCTGCTCGTCGTCGCTGGTCGCCCTGCACTGGGCGATCCAGGCCCTGCGGCAGGGTGAGTGCACGATGGCCCTGGCCGGCGGTGTCGCGGTCATGGCGACCCCCGAGACCTTCGTCGACTTCAGCCGCCAGCGCGGCCTCTCGGTCGACGGCCGCTGCAAGTCCTTCGCGGCCGCCGCGGACGGTACGGGATGGGCCGAGGGCGCGGGCATGCTCCTGGTCGAGCGCCTGTCCGACGCACGCGCCAACGGCCACCCGGTGCTGGCGGTCGTCCGCGGCTCCGCGATCAACCAGGACGGCGCCAGCAACGGGCTCACGGCCCCCAACGGTCCGTCGCAGCAGCGTGTGATCCGCGCCGCCCTGGAGAGCGCCGGTCTGTCGGCCGCCGACGTGGACGCGGTCGAGGCGCACGGTACCGGCACCAGGCTCGGTGACCCGATCGAGGCGCAGGCGCTGCTGGCCACGTACGGCCGGGAGAAGTCGGCGGACCAGCCGCTGTGGCTCGGCTCCATCAAGTCGAACATCGGCCACACCCAGGCCGCCGCCGGTGTCGCGGGCGTCATCAAAATGGTCATGGCGATGCGCCACGGCGTGCTCCCGCAGACCCTCCACGTCGACGAGCCGTCCCCCCAGGTCGACTGGGAGGCCGGGGAGGTGTCCCTGCTGACCCGGTCGGTGGACTGGCCGGAGACGGGCCGCCCGCGCCGTGCGGGCGTGTCGTCCTTCGGCATCAGCGGGACGAACGCCCACACGATCATCGAGCAGGCTCCTGTTGTGGAGGAGTCGGTGGAGGTGGCGGGGGCTGTTGTGGCGCCTGTTGCTTCGGTGGCGGTGACGCCGTGGGTGCTGTCGGCGAAGGGCGGGGAGGCCCTGTGTGAGCAGGCCCGTCGTCTGCTCGCCCATGTCGAGCAGAACTCTGCGTTGCGTCCGGTGGACGTCGGTCTGTCGTTGGCGGTGGGTCGTGCGTCGTTCGAGGACCGGGCGGTGGTGTTCGGGGCCGACCGTGAGGGTCTGCTGGCGGGCCTGGTGGCTCTGTCGGAGGGTTCGTCGTCGGCGGGTGTGGTGACCGGTTCGCCGGTGGCGGGCAAGGTGGCGTTCCTGTTCACGGGGCAGGGTAGCCAGCGGTTGGGCATGGGTCGTGAGCTGTACGAGGCGTTCCCGGTGTTCGCGGAGACGCTGGATGCGGTGTGCGCCCACATGGACCTGCCGCTGAAGGACGTGCTGTTCGGCGCGGATGACGAGACGCTGGACCGGACGGAGTTCACCCAGCCGGCGTTGTTCGCGGTCGAGGTGGCGCTGTTCCGGCTGGTGGAGTCGTGGGGCGTGAAGCCCGACTTCGTGGCCGGGCATTCGATCGGTGAGATCGCGGCCGCGCACGTGGCGGGTGTGTTCTCGCTGGAGGACGCGTGCACGCTCGTTGCCGCGCGTGGCCGGTTGATGCAGGCGCTGCCTGCTGGTGGCGTGATGATCGCGGTGCAGGCGGCTGAGGACGAGGTCCTGCCGCTGCTGACCGAGCGGGTGAGCATCGCGGCGATCAACGGTCCGCAGTCCGTGGTCGTAGCGGGCGACGAGGCCGACGCGGTGCTCATCGCCGAGCACTTCGAGGAGCAGGGTCGTAAGACCAAGCGGCTGAGCGTGAGCCATGCGTTCCACTCGCCGCACATGGACGGCATGCTGGACGACTTCCGTACGGTCGCGGAGTCGATCTCGTACGAGGCTCCGCGCATCCCGGTCGTGTCGAACCTGACCGGTGCGGTCGTTGCCGACGGTGAGATGGGTTCGGCGGACTTCTGGGTGCGTCATGTCCGGGACGCGGTGCGGTTCCTGGACGGCGTGCGGGCGCTGGAGGCGGCCGGGGTCACGACGTACCTCGAACTCGGGCCGGACGGGGTCCTGTCGGCGCTGGCCCAGGAGTGTCTGACCAGTGACGGGGACGCGGTCTTCGTGCCCGCGCTGCGCTCCGGCCGGTCCGAGGCGGAGACCGTCACGGCCGTTCTCGCCCAGGCCCACGTGCGGGGTGTGGCCGTCGACTGGGACGCGTACTTCGCCGGTACGGGCGCCCGGCGCGTCGAGCTCCCCACGTACGCCTTCCAGCGGCAGCGCTACTGGCTCCAGATTCCCGGCCTGGTGCGGAACGGTGTCACCGACGAGGTGGACGCTCGCTTCTGGGACGCCGTCGAGCGCGGAGACCTGGAGTCGCTGGCCGCCACCATGGACGTCGACGACCAGGACGCGTGGGGCAGTGTGCTGCCGGCGTTGTCGGCGTGGCGTCGGCAGCGGCGGGTGCGGTCGGAGGTTGATGGCTGGCGTTACCGGGTGTCGTGGAAGCCGTTGGCGGATGTGTCGTCGGGTGCGCGGTTGTCCGGGTTGTGGCTGGTCGTGGTGCCTGCCGGGTTGGATGACGACGCTGTGGTGCGTGGTCTGTCCGGGCGGGGCGCCGATGTTCAGCTCGTGCGCGTTGAGGCTGACGTTGACCGGGACGGGCTGGCGGAGTTGCTGGCCGGGGTGGGTTCTCCGGTTGGTGTGGTGTCGCTGTTGGCGTTGGACGAGGCTGCCGGGCTGGTGCAGACGGTCGGTCTGGTGCAGGCCTTGGGCGATGCCGGTGTCGATGCTCCGTTGTGGTGTGTGACACGTGGTGCGGTGTCGGTGGGTCGTTCGGACCGGCTGGCGTCTGTGGCTCAGGCGCAGGTGTGGGGTCTGGGGCGGGTTGCCGCGCTGGAGGTTCCGCAGCGTTGGGGCGGGCTGGTTGACCTGCCGGACGTTCTCGATGAGCGGGCTCTTTCCCGTTTCGTGGGTGTTCTGGCGGCTGCTGGTTCTGGTGAGGACCAGGTGGCGGTGCGGTCCTCGGGTGTCTTCGGGCGTCGGTTGGTGCGTGCGGCCGGTGCGGAGGGCACGGACTGGGTGCCCAGCGGCACCGTTTTGGTGACCGGTGGCACGGGTGCGCTGGGTGGCCGGGTCGCGCGGTGGCTCGCGGAGTCGGGCGCGCAGCGGCTGGTGTTGTCCAGCCGTCGGGGCCTGGACGCTCCCGGAGCCGCTGAGCTGGTGGACGAGTTGTCGGCGTACGGTGTCGAGGTTTCGGTGGTGGCGTGTGACGCTGCTGACCGTGAGGCGCTGCGGGCGCTGCTCGCTGCCGAGGCGGAGTCGCTGACCGCTGTCATCCACACCGCCGGCGTTCTTGATGACGGCGTTCTTGACGCGTTGACGCCGGAGCGTTTCGCGTACGTCTTGCGTCCCAAGGTCGACGCGGCGCGCAACCTGCACGAGCTGACGGTCGAGCTGGGCATCGACCTGTCCGCGTTCGTGCTGTTCTCGTCCATGAGCGGCACCATCGGCGCAGCGGGGCAGGGCAACTACGCGGCTGCGAACGCCTATCTGGACGCGCTGGCCGAGCAGCGTCGTGCCGACGGTCTCGCCGCTACGTCTCTGGCGTGGGGTCCGTGGGCCGAGGGCGGCATGGCCGCCGACGAGGCGATGGACGCCCGGATGCGCCGCGAGGGCCTGCCGCCCATGGCACCCGACACGGCACTGACCGTCCTGCGCCGGAGCGTGGCGTCCCGCGATGCCGCTGACGCCGCTCTGCTGGTGGTGGACGTGGACTGGCAGCGCTTCGCGCCGGCCTTCACCGTCGCCCGTCCCAGTAACCTCCTCGCCGAACTTCCCGAGGCCCAGCCGGCGTCCGAGCCCCGTACGGGCTCCGCGCGCCCCGCCGAGGGAGCCGGCTCGCCGGCCGAGCGGCTGGCGGGCATGACCCCGGCCGAGCAGGAGCGAGAGCTGCTCACGCTGGTCCGGACGCAGGTCGCCGCCGTGCTCGGGCACGACGGTTCGGACGCCGTCCGTGCGGAACGGGCCTTCAAGGAGCTGGGCTTCGACTCGCTGACCGCCGTCGAGCTGCGCAACCGGCTCGGCGCCGTGACCGGCGTGACGCTGCCGGCCACGCTGATCTTCGATTACCCGACCGCCTCGGCCCTCGCGGCCTACTTGCGGGATGAGCTGCTGGGCACGGAGACCGCCGTGGCCGGGCCGGTGGCCAAGGCCCCCGTCGATGACGACCCGATCGTGATCGTGGCGATGAGCTGCCGCTTCCCGGGCGGGGTCCGCACCCCGGAGGACCTGTGGCAGTTGCTGGCCACCGGCGGCGACGCCATCGGTGAGTTCCCGGCCGACCGTGGTTGGGACCTGGACGCGCTCTACAGCCCCGACCCCGACAAGCAGGGCACGTTCTACGCCCGCGAGGGCGGGTTCCTGTACGACGCGGCCGACTTCGACGCCGACTTCTTCGGGATCTCGCCGCGCGAGGCGCTGGCGATGGACCCGCAGCAGCGGCTGCTTCTCGAAACATCCTGGGAGGCCTTCGAGCGGGCGGGTATCGACCCGTCGTCACTGCGGGGCAGCCAGGCCGGTGTCTTCGTCGGCACCAACGGCCAGGACTACGGAGCGACGCTCCGGACTGTCCCGGACGGCATCGAGGGCTTCCTCGGTACCGGCAACGCGGCGAGCGTCGTCTCCGGTCGGCTCTCGTACGCCTTCGGTCTCGAAGGCCCGGCCGTCACCGTCGACACCGCCTGCTCCGCCTCGCTGGTCGCCCTGCACTGGGCGGTCCAGGCGCTGCGCAACGGCGAGTGCTCGCTGGCGCTCGCGGGTGGTGTGACGGTGATGTCGTCGCCGGGCGCCTACATCGACTTCAGCCGCCAGCGGGGGCTGGCGGAGGACGGCCGTATCAAGGCGTTCGCGGCGTCCGCCGACGGTACGGGCTGGGGCGAGGGCGTCGGCATGCTGCTCGTCGAGCGGCTGTCGGACGCGCGGGCGAACGGCCACCCGGTCCTGGCCGTCGTGCGCGGCTCGGCGATCAACCAGGACGGTGCCAGCAACGGGCTGACCGCCCCGAACGGTCCGTCCCAGCAGCGCGTCATCCGCGCCGCCCTCGCCAACGCGGGGCTGTCCACGACGGACGTCGACGCGGTCGAGGCGCACGGCACCGGCACCAGGCTCGGCGACCCGATCGAGGCGCAGGCGCTCCTCGCCACCTACGGCCAGGACCGGCCGGAGGACCGGCCGCTGCTGCTCGGCTCCATCAAGTCGAACATCGGGCACACCCAGGCCGCCGCCGGTGTCGCCGGCGTGATCAAGATGGTGCTGGCGATGCAGAACGGGGTGCTGCCGAAGACCCTGCACGTCGACGAGCCGACTCCGCACGTCGACTGGACGTCCGGCGACCTCGCCCTGCTGACCGAGCAGACGGAGTGGCCCGAGACCGGCCGCCCGCGCCGGGTCGGCGTCTCGTCCTTCGGGTTCAGCGGTACGAACGCCCACACCGTCCTGGAACAGGCGCCGCCGCTCGCCGAGGAGACGGCCCCGGCAGCCGAACCGGGTCCCACGCCCCGGGTCGTACCTTGGGCGCTGTCGGCGAAGAGCGAGGCGGGGCTGCGCGCCCAGGCCGAGCGGCTGCGCACGCGCATCGCGTCGGATCCGCTGCCAGGGACCGCGGACGTCGGCTACTCCCTGGCCACGTCCCGGGCGGCCCTGGACCGCCGTGCCGTCGTCGTCGCGACGGAGCGGGAGGAGTTCCTGGCCGCTCTGGAGACGCTGGCGGCGGGCGAGCAGGCGCAGAACGTGGTGCGGGGCATCGCCACCGAGGGCGGACTGGCGTTCCTGTTCACGGGGCAGGGCAGCCAGCGGCTGGGTATGGGCCGTGAGTTGTACGAGGCCTACACGGTGTTCGCCGACGCACTGGACGCGATCTGCGCCCACCTGGACCTGCCGCTGAAGGACGTGCTGTTCGGCGCGGACGCGGCTGCTCTCGACCGTACGGAGTTCACCCAGCCCGCGCTGTTCGCGGTCGAGGTGGCGCTGTTCCGGCTCGTCGAGAGCTGGGGCGTGAAGCCCGATTTCCTGGCCGGGCATTCGATCGGTGAGATCGCGGCCGCGCACGTGGCGGGTGTGTTCTCGCTGGAGGACGCGTGCACGCTGGTGGCGGCTCGTGGCCGATTGATGCAGGCGCTGCCGTCCGGTGGCGTGATGATCGCGGTGCAGGCGGCTGAGGACGAGGTCCTTCCGCTGCTCACCGAGGGCGTCAGCATCGCGGCGATCAACGGTCCGCAGTCGGTCGTGGTCGCGGGTGACGAGGCCGACGCGGTGGCCATCGCCGGACGTTTCGAGGAGCTGGGTCGTAAGACCAAGCGCCTGACGGTCAGTCACGCGTTCCACTCGCCGCACATGGACGGCATGCTCGCCGACTTCCGCAAGGTCGCCGAGAGCCTGTCGTACGCGTCCCCGCGCACTCCGGTGGTCTCGAACTTGACCGGTGCGCTGGTCACGGACGAGATGGGGTCGGCGGACTTCTGGGTACGTCACGTCCGCGAGGCCGTGCGGTTCCTGGACGGCGTACGCGCTCTGGAGGCCGCCGGGGTCACCACGTACCTCGAACTCGGCCCCGACGGGATCCTGTCGGCGCTCGCCCAGGACTGCCTGACCGGCGACACGGACGCGGCCGTCTTCGCGCCCGCTCTCCGCGCCGGCCGGTCCGAGGCGGAGACCATCACCACCGCCCTCGCCCAGGCCCAGGTCCGGGGCGTGACGGTCGACTGGGAGGCGTACTTCGCCGGTACGGGCGCCCGGCGGGTCGATCTGCCGACGTACGCCTTCCAGCGCAAGCGCTACTGGCTGGAGGAGGCTCCCGGCGCGACCGTCGCCGAGGGGCTGGGCGGTGCGGACGCGGAGTTCTGGGCCGCCGTCGACACGGCGGACCTGTCCGCGCTGACCGCCACCCTGGGCGTCGACGCGGACCAGCCCCTGAGCGCCCTGCTGCCCGCCCTGTCCGCATGGCGGCGGCAGCGCCAGGAGCGGTCGGTCGTCGACGGCTGGCGGTACGGGGTCACCTGGAAGCCGCTGGCCGATCCGGTGGCGTCGCGACCGTCCGGCACCTGGCTCGTGGTGGCCCCGGCCGGCGGGGACGCGCGTGTGATCACGGTGTCCCAGGCGCTGGCCGCCCACGGTGTGGACGTCCGGGAAGTGTCCGTGGACGTCGCCGACTCGGACCGGACGGCGTTGGCCGGCCGGCTGCGCGAGGCGCTCGCGGGCGGCGGGGCCGACGGCGTACTGTCCCTGCTGGCGTGCGCCGACGCCCCGCACCCCGCCCACCCGGCGGCGCCCGCCGGCCTCCTGCTGACCGCGACGCTCGTGCAGGCGCTCGGCGACGCGGGAATCGCCGCCCCGCTGTGGTGCGCCACGGCCGGAGCGGTGGCGACCGCCCCGTCCGACCGGGTCCTGAGCGCCGCCCAGGCGCAGGTCTGGGGCCTGGGCCGGGTGGTTTCCCTGGAGCACCCCGAGCGCTGGGGCGGACTCGTCGACCTGCCCGCCACGCTGGACGGGCGGACGGTCGACCGGTTCCTGGCCGTGCTCGCGGGCGGCGCCGGCGACGAGGACCAGCTCGCCGTGCGGTCCGCCGGCCTGCTCGCCCGCCGGATCGGCCACGCCGCGCCCCGGACCGCGGCCGGAGCCGGAGCCGGAGCCGGTACTGGTATTGGTACCGATACCGGGTCCGGGACCAGGTCCGGGACCGAAGCCGGGACCGACGGCGACACAGGGACGGTCACCTCCGAGTGGCGTCCCCGCGGCACGGTCCTCGTCACCGGAGGTACGGGAGCGCTCGGCGGGCACGTCGCCCGCTGGCTCGCGGCCGGGGGCGCCGAGCACGTGGTCCTCGCCGGTCGGCGCGGACCCCAGGCGCCCGGTGTCGACGCCCTGGTCGCCGAGATCATCGCGCTCGGCGCGCGGGCCACGGCCGTCGCGTGCGACGTGACGGACCGGACCGCCGTGGCCGACCTGCTGGCGAGCCTCACCAGCACCTCCGGCGGGGGCGACGCCGGCCCCGCCCTCACCGCCGTGTTCCACACGGCGGGCGCCGGGCAGTTCGCGCCGCTGGACGAGACCGGCCCCGGGGACGTGGCCGATGTCGTGGCCGCCAAGGTCGCGGGTGCCACGCACCTCGACGAGCTGCTCGAGGGAACCGACCTGGACGCCTTCGTGCTCTTCTCGTCGATCGCCGGTGTCTGGGGCAGCGGCGGCCAGGCCGCCTACGCCGCGGCCAACGCCCACCTCGACGCCCTGGCGCAGCAGCGCCGCGCCCGCGGCCTGACGGCCACCTCCGTGGCCTGGGGGCCGTGGGGCGAGGGTGGTCTCGTCGCCGACGACGAGGCGGCCGAGCAACTGCGCCGGCGCGGACTGACCGTCATGGCACCGGAGCTGTCGATCGCCGCCCTCCAGCAGGCACTCGACGGGGACGAGACGGCCGTCACGGTCGCCGACGTCGACTGGAGCCTGTTCGTCCCGGCGTTCACCGCCGCACGCCCGCGCCCGCTGATCGCCGACCTCCCCGAGGTGCGCCGGGTCCTCGACGCCGAACGGGACGGGGCCCCCACGGCGGCCGATGAGGCGGGGAACCTCCAGGCCGAACTGCGGGGGATGAGCGGGCCCGAGGCCGAGCGCACCGTGCTCCACCTGGTGCGCACCCAGGTCGCCGTCGTCCTCGGACACGACGGGGCGGCGACGATCGAGGCCGGCCGCGCCTTCAAGGAGCTGGGCTTCGACTCCCTCACCGCGGTCGAACTCCGCAACCGCCTGGGCGCCGCGACCGGACTGAAGCTGCCCGCCGCTCTGGTTTTCGACTACCCGACCCCCACCGCCCTGGCCGACCACATCAGGGCGGAACTCCTCGGCGAGGAGACCACGCCCGGGCTCCCCGCCCTCGCGGAGATCGACAAGCTGGAGTTCCTCCTCTCGTCGGTCCCCGAGGACAGCACCGAACGCGCCCGCGTCACCGCACGGCTCGAATCGCTTCTGGCGAACTGGAACAAGGCCGACCGGGCGGTCATCGGAGAGGACGAGGAATTCTCCATCGAATCGGCATCCGCCGACGACCTCTTCGACATCATCAACAACGAATTCGGAAAATCCTGATCTGATGACCGATCCGATGACCGACCCGCTACCGGATCCGCAAACGGATCCGGCAACGGACCAGACGTACGCAAGCAATCAGCAATTCCCCAGGGGGTGACGTTTCAGTGGCCGGCGCTAACGAAGAAAAGCTTCTCGAAAACCTGAAGTGGATGACCACTGAGCTGCGGCGGGCCCGCCGCCGCCTCCAGGAGGTCGACGAGGAAGCCCGGGAGCCTATCGCCATCGTCGCGATGAGCTGCCGATTCCCCAACGGCGTACGGTCGCCGGAGGACTTGTGGCGCCTGGTTGCCACGGGCGGCGACGCCATCACCGGATTCCCCGCCGACCGCGGCTGGGACGTCTCCTCGCTCGCCGACCCGGACCCCGACCGCAAGGGCACCTTCTACAACACCGGCGGCGGATTCCTCGACGAAGCGACCGTCTTCGACCCCGAATTCTTCGGAATTTCGCCGCGCGAGGCGCTGGCGATGGACCCGCAGCAGCGCCAGCTCCTGGAAACCTCGTGGGAGGTCTTCGAACGCGCGGGCATCGACCCCTCGGACGTACGGGGCAGCCGTACCGGCGTCTACGTCGGCGCGGGAGCCATGGGCTACGGCGCCGACCTCAAGGAGGCACCCGAAGGCCTCGAAGGCCTGCTTCTGACGGGCGGCGCGACCAGCGTCCTGTCCGGCAGGGTCAGTTACGTCTTCGGCCTCGAAGGCCCGGCCGCCACGGTCGACACCGCCTGCTCCTCCTCCCTCGTCGCGCTGCACCTCGCCACCCAGGCCCTCCGCCAGGGAGAGTGCTCGCTCGCCCTCGTCGGCGGTGTGTGCGTGATGCCCAACCCCGACGTGTTCGTCGAGTTCAGCCGTCAGCGCGGCCTGGCCGCCGACGGCCGCTGCAAGTCCTTCGCCGCCTCCGCCGACGGCACCGGCTGGTCCGAAGGCGTCGGTGTCCTGCTCGTCGAGCGGCTGTCCGACGCCCGCCGCAACGGCCACCCGGTCCTCGCCGTGGTCCGTGGCTCGGCCGTCAACCAGGACGGCGCCAGCAACGGGCTCACCGCCCCCAACGGCCCCGCCCAGCAGCGCGTCATCCGCCAGGCCCTGGAGAACGCCAGGCTCTCGGCCGCCGAGGTCGACGCCGTCGAAGCGCACGGCACCGGCACCACCCTGGGCGACCCCATCGAGGCCCAGGCGCTCCTCGCCACCTACGGCCAGGACCGCCCCGCCGACCGTCCCCTGCGGCTGGGCTCGCTCAAGTCCAACATCGGCCACACCCAGGCCGCCGCCGGTGTCGCCGGCATCATCAAAATGGTCATGGCCATGCGCCACGGCGTGCTCCCGCAGACCCTCCACGTGGACGAGCCCACCTCCAACGTCGACTGGTCGGAAGGTGCCGTCTCGCTCCTCACCGAGCCGGCCCCCTGGCCCGAGACCGGCGCCCCGCGCCGCGCCGCCGTCTCCGCCTTCGGCGTGAGCGGCACCAACGCCCACACCATCATCGAGCAGGCCCCCGACGCCGAGGAGCCCGCGGAGGCCGCCCCTGCCGCCGCGCCCCACGTGCCGGTCGTCCTGCCCTGGACCCTCTCCGCCAGGAGCGCCGACGCGCTGCGCGCCCAGGCCGCACGCCTGCTGGCCACGCACGGCCAGGGCCACCCCACCGCACGCCCCCTCGACATCGCCCACTCCCTGGCCACCACCCGCGCGGCCCTGGGGCACCGGGCGGTGCTCCTCGGTGACGGCTCCGACGTGCGTTCGCTGACCTCCTTGCTGGGTGCCCTCGCCGAGGGCGAGCAGGTCCCGGGCCTGGTGAAGGGTACGGTCGTCGGTGGCGGCCTTGCTTTCCTGTTCACGGGTCAGGGCAGTCAGCGGCTGGGTATGGGCCGTGAGTTGTACGAGGCATACCCGGTGTTCGCGGAGGCCCTGGACGCGATCTGCGCCCGCCTGGACCTGCCGCTGACGGAGGTGCTGTTCGGCGCGGACGCGGCTGCTCTGGACCGTACGGAGTTCACGCAGCCGGCGTTGTTCGCGGTGGAGGTGGCGCTGTTCCGGCTGTTGGAGTCGTGGGGCGTGAAGCCCGACTTCCTGGCCGGGCACTCCATCGGTGAGATCGCGGCCGCGCACGTGGCGGGTGTGTTCTCGCTGGAGGACGCGTGCACGCTGGTGGCGGCGCGTGGACGTCTGATGCAGGCGCTGCCGACCGGTGGCGTGATGATCGCGGTGCAGGCGTCGGAGGACGAGGTTCTTCCGCTGCTGACGGACCCGGTCAGCATCGCGGCGATCAATGGGCCGCAGTCGGTCGTGGTGGCCGGTGACGAAGCGGACGCGGTGTCCATCGCCGGACACTTCGAGAAGCTGGGTCGTAAGACCAAGCGGCTGAGCGTGAGCCATGCGTTCCACTCGCCGCACATGGACGGGATGCTGGAGGACTTCCGTACGGTCGCGGAGTCGATCTCGTACGAGGCTCCGCGTATCGCCGTCGTGTCGAACCTGACCGGTGCGCTGGTCACGGATGAGATGGGTTCGGCGGACTTCTGGGTACGTCATGTTCGCGAGGCCGTGCGGTTCCTGGACGGGGTCCGGGCGCTGGAGGCGGCCGGGGTCACCACGTACCTCGAACTCGGCCCTGACGGCATCCTGTCGGCCCTGGCCCAGGACTGCCTGACCGGCGACGCGGACACGGCGGTCTTCGCGCCCGCCCTTCGCTCGGGTCGGCCGGAGGCCGAGACGGTCAACACCGCGCTGGCCCAGGCTTACGTCCGGGGCGCAACCGTCGACTGGGACGCGTACTTCGCCGGCACGGGCGCCCGGCGCGTCGACCTGCCCACGTACGCCTTCCAGCACGAGCGGTACTGGCTGGAGCCGAGTGCCGCGGGGGCCGGTGACGTGAGCGGCGCCGGACTCGAACCGGCCGCGCACCCGCTGCTCGGCGCGGCCGTCACCCTGGCCGGTACCGACAGTGTGCTGTTCACCGGCCGGCTCTCGCTGCGCACCCACCCCTGGCTCGCCGGGCACACCGTGGCCGGTACGGCCGTACTGCCGGGCGCGGCCTTCGTCGAACTCGCCGTACGCGCCGGGGACGAGGCCGGCTGCGGGCACGTCGAGGAACTGGAGCTCGACGCCCCGCTCCGCCTGCCCGCCGAAGGCGCGGTGCGGCTCCAGGTGCTGGTCGACGCCCCCGACGACCGGGGCCGTCGCACCCTCACGGTCTCCTCCCGGGCCGAGGCCGCTCCGGCGGACGACCCCTGGGAGCGCCACGCCCGGGGCGTGCTCGCGCCCGCCGCCCCCACCGCGTCCTTCGACCTGGCGCAGTGGCCGCCCGCCGGTGCCGAGGCCGTGGACGTCACGGACCTGTACGCCACCGACCCGGACACGGCCACGCCCCGGCGCGAGGCGCTGTTCCGCGCCGTGCGGGCCGTCTGGCTCCGTGACGGCGAGCTCTTCGCCGAGGTCCGCCTCCCCGAGGACGACACCGAGGGGGCCGGCTTCGGCCTGCACCCGGCGCTGCTGGACGCCGCCGCGCACGCGGCCTTCGTACGGGACGGCGACACCCGTACGGGCGCCGGGCTCGGCATGTGGTCGGACGTGACGCTGTACGCCGAGGGCGCGGGCGCCCTGCGCGTACGGGCGCGGGACACCGGCGAGGGGGCCGTCGCGCTGGACCTCGCCGACGACCTGGGCCGGCCGGTGGCGACGGTGGGCGGACTGGTCCGGCGGCCGTTCGGGACGGTGGAGCCCGGCACGGAGCCGGGTGTGTCGGCCGTTCGCCACGAGTCGCTGTTCCAGCTCGACTGGGTGCCCCTGCCCCTGACTCCGCCCCTGCCCCTGCCCCTCGCGGACGGTACGCCGGCCGACGGCACGGCTTCGGCTGCCTCCGGCGACGGGTGGGCGGTACTGGGCGACGCGGCGTTCGGCCCGGCCGCCCGGTACGCGGACCTGACGGCGCTGGGCGAAGCGGTGGCCGCGGGTGCCCCCGTACCCGCGCACGTCCTCGTCCCCTTCACCGAGCCGGCGGCCGGTGACGGGCCGGAGGCCCTGCACGGGGCCACGCACCGGGCGCTCGCCCTCGTGCGGTCCTGGCTCGCCGACGAGCGGTTCGCCGCCTCGCGCCTCGTCGTCCTCACCCGCCGCGCGGTCGCCGGCCCGGACGAGGGCGTCGACGACCTGCCGCACGCCGCCGTCTGGGGCCTGGTCCGCTCGGCGGAGACGGAGAACCCGGGGCGGTTCGTCCTCGCCGATCTCGACGGGCACGGAGCGTCGGACGCGGCCGCCCCCGACCCCGCGCACCTCACCCTCCTCGCCGCCGCCCTCGCCGGCGACGAGCCCGAGCTGATGCTGAGGGACGGAGCCGTACGCGTCCCCCGGCTGTCCCACAACCGCACGCTCGCCGGCTCCGAGTCCGGGTCCGGGTCCGGGTCCGCGTCCGGGTCCCGCCTCGATGCCGAGTCCGGCTCCGGTACCACCGCCATCGACCCGGACGGCACCGTCCTGATCACCGGAGGCTCCGGCACCCTCGCCGGCATCGCCGCCCGGCACCTCGTCACCACGCACGGCGCGCGCCACCTGCTGCTCCTGAGCCGCCGGGGTGCCGGCGCCCCCGGCGCCCCCGCGCTCACCGACGAACTGACCGCGCTGGGGGCCCGGGTCACCTGGGCCGCCTGCGACGCGGCCGACCGTGACGCCCTCGCCGCCGCCCTCGCGGCGGTACCCGCCGAGCACCCGCTCACCGCGGTCGTCCACACGGCCGGAGTCCTGGACGACGGCGTCGTCGCCTCGCTCACCCCCGAGCGCCTTGACGCCGTCCTGCGGCCGAAGGCCGACGCCGCCCTGCACCTCCACGAGCTGACTCGCGACCTGCCCCTCTCGGCGTTCGTCCTGTACTCGGCCGTCGCCGGAACCCTCGGCAGCGCCGGGCAGGCCAACTACGCGGCCGCCAACGTCTACCTCGACGCCCTCGCCCAGCACCGCCATGGCCAGGGCCTGCCCGCCACGTCCCTCGCCTGGGGCATGTGGGCCGACGCCAGCGGGATGACCGGCGCGCTCGACGAGGCCCACCTGCGGCGCATGGAACAGCACGGCATGGGCGCCCTGTCCGCAGCCGAGGGCATGACCCTGCTCGACGCGGCGCTCACCGCCGGCCGGCCCGTCCTCGTCCCCGCCCGCCTCGACCTCACCGCCCTCCGCACCGCCGCGGGCCCCGGCCCGGTCGCCCCGGTCTTCCGGCAGCTCGCCGGCACCGGCGGCCGCCGCACGGCACGCACCCGCGCCGGCGGCACCCCGCTCGCCGAGCGGCTGCACCGCCTCACCGCGCCCGAACAGGACCGGGCCCTGCTCGACCTCGTACGCACCCACGTCGCCGCCGTACTCGGCCACGCCTCGGCCGAACGGGTCGACGCGGACAAGGCGTTCAAGGACCTCGGCTTCGACTCGCTGACCGCCGTCGACCTGCGCAACCGCCTGTCCGCCGCCACCGGCCTGCGGCTGGCCACCACGCTCGTCTTCGACCACCCGTCGCCCACCGCCCTCGCACGGGAGCTGCGCACCGAACTCCTCGGCGACCCGAACGGCGCACACGACCCGGCCAACGGCACGGCCGACGGTCTCGCCACCGGCGCGGGCGCGCTCTCCGGAACCCCCGCCGCCGGCCTCGCCGACGACCCGGTCGCGATCGTGGCCATGAGCTGCCGCTACCCCGGCGGCGTCCGCACCCCCGAGGAGCTGTGGCGGCTCGTCGAGACCGGCGGCGACGCGATCTCCCCGTTCCCCGGCAACCGGGGCTGGGACGTCGACGCGCTGTACGCGGACGGCGACGGCCACGCCTTCGCGGGCGGCTTCCTGCACGACGCCGACACCTTCGACGCCGACTTCTTCGGCATCTCGCCGCGCGAGGCGCTGGCGATGGACCCGCAGCAGCGGCTGGTGCTCGAAACGGCCTGGGAGGCGATCGAACGCGCCGGCATCGCCCCGTCCGCCCTGCGCGGCAGCCGGGCCGGTGTCTTCGTCGGCGCCGCCTACAGCGGGTACGACGCCCAACTGGAACAGTCCGGCGCCGACGAGGTCCTCGGCCACGTGATGACCGGCAACGCGGGCAGCGTCCTGTCCGGCCGCGTCTCCTACGCCCTGGGCCTGGAGGGCCCGGCCGTCACCGTCGACACGGCCTGCTCGTCCTCGCTGGTCGCCCTGCACTGGGCCATCCAGGCGCTGCGCAACGGCGAGTGCACGATGGCGCTGGCCGGTGGCGTCACCGTGATGTCCACCCCGGGCACCTTCAGCGAGTTCAGCCACCAGGGCGGACTCTCGCCCGACGGCCGCATCAAGGCGTTCGCCGCTGCCGCCGACGGTACGGGCTGGGCCGAGGGCGTCGGCATGCTGCTCGTCGAGCGGCTGTCGGACGCGCGCAAGAACGGCCACCCGGTCCTCGCCGTGGTCCGCGGTTCGGCGGTCAACCAGGACGGCGCCAGCAACGGGCTCACCGCCCCCAACGGCCCGTCCCAGCAGCGCGTGATCCGCGCCGCCCTGGCGAGCGGGGCGCTGACCCCCGCCGATGTCGACGTCGTCGAGGCGCACGGCACCGGCACCAAGCTGGGCGACCCGATCGAGGCCCAGGCGCTCCTCGCGACGTACGGCCAGGACCGGCCCGAGGACCGGCCGCTGTGGCTCGGCTCCATCAAGTCGAACCTGGGCCACACCCAGGCCGCCGCCGGTGTCGCGGGCGTCATCAAGATGGTCATGGCGATGCGCCACGGCGTGCTCCCGCAGACCCTGCACGTCGACGAGCCGACCCCGCACGTCGACTGGACGGCCGGGGACATCGCCCTGCTGACCGAGCGGACGGAGTGGCCCCGGACCGACGACCGGCCGCGCCGGGCCGGCGTCTCGTCCTTCGGCATCAGCGGGACGAACGCCCACACCATCATCGAGCAGGCCCCCGAACCCCTCCCCGCGCCGCAGCCACCGACGGCGATCAGCGCGCCGGAGACCCTGGCCTTCGTCCTCTCGGCCAGGAACGCGGACGCCCTCCGCGCCCAGGCCGGCACGCTCCTGCCCGTGGTCGAGTCCCCCGAGCGGCCCCGGCCGGTCGACCTCGCCCACTCGCTGGCGACCGGCCGGGCGGCCCTCCACGAGCGCGCGGCGATCGTCGCCGGCGACCACGAGTGCCTTACTCGCGCCCTGGAGGCCCTGGCGGCGGGCGAGCAGGCCACCGGGCTGGTGCGGGGCACCGCCACCGGTGGTGGGCTGGCGTTCCTGTTCACGGGTCAGGGCAGCCAGCGGTTGGGCATGGGCCGTGAGCTGTACGAGGCGTACCCGGTGTTCGCGGAGGCGCTGGACGCGGTGTGCGCGCACATGGACCTGCCGCTGAAGGACGTGCTGTTCGGGGCCGATGGTGAGGCGCTGCACCGTACGGAGTTCACCCAGCCTGGGCTGTTCGCGGTGGAGGTGGCGCTGTTCCGGCTGGTGGAGTCGTGGGGCGTGAAGCCGGACTTCCTGGCGGGTCATTCGATCGGTGAGATCGCGGCCGCGCATGTGGCCGGGGTGTTCTCGCTGGAGGACGCGTGCACATTGGTGGCGGCTCGTGGGCGTCTGATGCAGGCGCTGCCGACCGGTGGCGTGATGATCGCGGTGCAGGCGGCTGAGGACGAGGTCCTGCCGCTGCTCACGGAGGGCGTCAGTATCGCGGCGATCAACGGGCCGCAGTCGGTCGTGATCGCGGGTGATGAGGTCGACGCGGTGGCCATCGCCGGACGTTTCGAGGAGTTGGGTCGTAAGACCAAGCGCCTGACGGTGAGTCATGCGTTCCACTCGCCGCACATGGACGGCATGCTGGCCGACTTCCGCAAGGTCGCGGAGTCGATCACGTACGAGACCCCGCGTATCGCCGTCGTGTCGAACCTGACCGGTGCGCTGGTCACGGACGAGATGGGGTCGGCTGACTTCTGGGTACGTCATGTCCGCGAGGCCGTGCGCTTCCTGGACGGGGTGCGGGCGCTGGAGGCGGCCGGGGTCACGACGTACCTCGAACTCGGCCCGGACGGGGTCCTGTCGGCCCTGGCCCAGGACTGCCTGGCCGGTGAGGCGAACGCGGCGGTCTTCGCGCCCGCCCTCCGCTCCGGCCGGCCTGAGGCGGAGACGTTGAACACCGCCGTCGCCCAGGTATACGTCCAGGGCTCGGCGGTCGACTGGGACGCGTACTTCGCCGGTACCGGCGCCCGGCGGGTCGACCTGCCGACGTACGCCTTCCAGCGCAAGCGCTACTGGCCCGAGCCCGCCGCCGCCCCGCGCGGTTCCGGGTCCGGCGCCACCGCAAGCGACGTCGACGCCCGTTTCTGGGAGGCGGTCGAGCACGCGGACCTCGCCTCGCTCACCGGCGGGCCGGCGATCGACGTCGACCAGCCGCTCAGCGCCGTACTGCCGGCGCTCTCGGCGTGGCGGCGCGACCAGGAGGCGCTGGCCCGTGCGGACGCCCGCTCGTACCGCGCCACCTGGCAGCCGTGGTCCGGCGCCGACCGGGGCACGCCCACCGGCACCTGGCTCGTGGCCGTGCCCGCGCCGCACACCGACGACCCCTGGGTCCGGGCGCTGACCGACCGCCTGCGCGACGGCGGCGTCCACGTCGAAACGCTCCTGCTCGACGTCACCGAGTGCGACCCGGGCGCGCTGCGCACGCGCCTGGACGAGCGGCTCCGCGTGGCGGGCGACGGCCCGGTGTCGGGCGTCCTCTCCCTGCTGGCGCTCGACGAACGGCCGCACCCGGAGCACCCGGGCGTGCCGGTCGGGCTGGCGCTCAGCTCGGCGCTCACCTCCGTCCTGCCCGGGGCCGTCGACGCCCCGCTGTGGTGCGTCACCCGTGACGCGGTCGCGGCCGTCGCCTCCGACGCACTCGGCGGCGCCGCGCAGGCGCAGGTCTGGGGCCTGGGCCGGGTGGTCGCCCTGGAGCACCCCGAGCGCTGGGGCGGTCTGGTCGACCTGCCCGCGACGTGCGACGACCGCACCCTGGCCCGTCTGACGGCGCTGCTCGCGGGCGCGGGCGACGAGGACCAGCTCGCGGTCCGCGCCGCCGGCACCTTCGTACGACGGCTGGTGCGCACCGCCCCGGAGACGGCACCGGCCGCGACCTGGACCCCGCGCGGCACGGTGCTCGTCACCGGCGGTACGGGAGCGCTCGGCCGCCACGTCGCGCGCCGGCTCGCCGAGCGGGGCGCCGAACGGCTCGTCCTCGTCAGCCGCCGCGGCGCCGACGCGCCCGGCGCTGCCGAGACCGAGGCCGAACTCACCGCGCTCGGCGCGTCCGTGACACTCGCCGCCTGCGACGTCGCCGACCGGGACGCGCTCGCGGCGCTGGTCGCCCGCCTGGCCGACGAGGGCACCCCGGTACGGGCCGTGGTGCACGCCGCCGGCATCTCCCAGCCGCCCGGCACCGGCACCGACCTGCCCGGCTTCGCCCGGGTGGTGGCCGCGAAGACGGCCGGCGCCGTCCACCTCGACGCGCTGTTCGACACGCCGGACTCGCTCGACGCCTTCGTCCTGTTCTCCTCCATCGCCGGCGTCTGGGGCAGTGGCGGCCAGGGCGCCTACGCGGCGGCCAACACGTTCCTCGACGCACTCGCCGAACGCCGCAAGGCCCGCGGCCTCCCCGCGACGGCGATCGCCTGGGGCCCGTGGGCCGACGGGGGCATGGCGACCGAGGGCGACGCGGAGGAGCAGCTGCGCCGCCGTGGCCTCCCGCCCATGGACCCGGCGACGAACCTGCTCGCACTGGAACGCGCCGTCGCCGGCCGGGACGCCGCGGTGACCGTCGCGGACGTCGACTGGGCACGGTTCGCGCCCGTGTTCGCGGCCGCTCGCCCCCGCCCGCTCATCGCCGACCTGCCCGAGGTCCGGGAGGCACTGCGCGGCTCCGGCCCGTCGTCCGGCGACGCGGCGGCGGCCGACGCGCCTCCCGCCGCGCTCCGGCGGCTCACCGAGCTGGCCGGGGACGACAGGCGGGCGGCCGTCCTCGACCTCGTACGCGAACACGCGGCAGCCGCCCTGGGGCACGACTCCGCCGACGCGGTCGCACCCGACCGGGCCTTCAAGGACCTCGGGTTCGACTCCCTCACCGCGGTCGACCTGCGCAACCGGCTGGGCACCACGTGCGGACTGCGACTGCCGTCCAGCCTCGTGTTCGACTACCCCAACCCGCAGGCGCTGACCCAGCACCTGCTGCTGACCCTCTTCCCCGAGGCGCCCGGCGACCCGGTCGGCACCACCGTCGACACCGACCCGCAGGAAGCGGAGCTGCGCCGGACCCTGACCGGCATCCCGCTGCACCGCATCCGCGAGGCCGGACTGCTGGACAGCCTCCTCCGGCTCGCCGGCCCCGACGAGCCCGCCACCAGCAGCACCACCGCCACCGCCGACGCGCAGTCCATCGACTCGATGGATCTCCAGGACCTCCTCGACCTGGCCCTCGACGGCGGCGGCGACGACGACCACCACAGCAACCGATCCTGACGTGCCCGAAGTGCGGAGTAAGTGATGACAACCCCCAACGAAAAAGTCGTTGAAGCGCTGCGGGCCTCCCTCAAGGAAACCGAGCGGCTGCGTCGCCGGAACCAGGAGCTCACCGACGCCTCACGCGAACCGATCGCGATCGTCGGCATGAGCTGCCGCTTCCCCGGCGGCGTCCGGTCGCCGGAGGAACTGTGGAGACTCGTCGAGACCGGTGGCGACGCCATCACGGGCTTCCCCGAGAACCGGGGCTGGGACATCGATGCGCTGTACGACCCCGACCCGGACCACGACGGCACCACCTACGCCCGCGACGGCGGGTTCCTGCACGACGCGGCCGACTTCGACCCCGCGTTCTTCGGGATCTCGCCGCGCGAGGCGCTCGCCATGGACCCGCAGCAGCGGCTGCTCCTGGAGACCACCTGGGAGGCCTTCGAACGCGCCGGGATCGACCCGGCCACCCTGCGCGGCAGCCGGGCCGGAGTCTTCGTCGGCGCTTCCGCCAACGCGTACGGGGCCGGCAACCACGACCTCCCCGACGGTGTCGAGGGCCACCTGCTCACCGGAACCGCCTCCAGCGTCGTCTCCGGCCGCCTCGCCTACTTCTTCGGCCTCGAAGGCCCCGCCGCCACCATCGACACCGCCTGCTCGTCCTCCTCCGTCGCCCTGCACATGGCCGTGCAGGCGCTGCGCCAGGGGGAGTGCTCGCTCGCGCTCGCCGGGGGCGTCACCGTCCTCGCCGGCCCCGACGTCTTCGTCGAGTTCAGCCGCCAGCGCGGCCTGTCGCCCGACGGCCGCTGCAAGTCCTTCGCCGAGGCCGCCGACGGCACCGGCTGGTCCGAGGGCGTCGGCGTCCTGCTCGTGGAACGCCTTTCCGACGCCCGCCGTAACGGCCACCAGGTCCTGGCCGTCGTACGCGGCTCCGCCGTCAACCAGGACGGCGCCAGCAACGGGCTCACGGCCCCCAACGGCCCGGCGCAGCAGCGCGTCATCCGCCAGGCCCTGGAGAGCGCCCGGCTGACGCCCGCCGACATCGACGCCGTCGAGGCCCACGGCACGGGCACCACCCTGGGCGACCCGATCGAGGCCCAGGCCCTCCTCGCCACTTACGGCCAGGGACGTGCGGCGGATCAGCCGCCGCTGTGGCTCGGCTCGCTGAAGTCGAACATCGGCCACACCCAGAACGCCGCCGGTGTCGCGGGCATCATCAAGATGGTCATGGCCATACGGCAGGGTGTCCTGCCCCGGACCCTGCACGTCGACGAGCCCACCTCGCACGTCGACTGGTCCGCGGGCGGCGTCTCGCTGCTGACCGAACCGGTGCGGTGGCCGGACACCGGCCGCCCCCGCCGGGCCGGCGTCTCCGCCTTCGGCGTGAGCGGCACCAACGTCCACACGATCATCGAGCAGGCTCCTGTTGTGGAGGAGTCGGTGGAGGTGGCGGGGGCTGTTGTGGCGCCTGTTGCTTCGGTGGCGGTGACGCCGTGGGTGCTGTCGGCGAAGGGCGGGGAGGCGCTGCGTGAGCAGGCCCGTCGTCTGCTCGCTCGTGTCGAGCAGGACTCTGTGTTGCGTCCGGTGGACGTCGGTCTGTCGTTGGCGGTGGGTCGTGCGTCGTTCGAGGACCGGGCGGTGGTGTTCGGGGCCGACCGTGAGGGTCTGCTGGCGGGGCTGACGGCCGTGTCGGAGGGTTCGTCGTCGGCGGGTGTGGTGACCGGTTCGCCGGTGGCGGGCAAGGTGGCGTTCCTGTTCACGGGCCAGGGCAGCCAGCGGCTGGGTATGGGTCGTGAGCTGTATGAGGCGTTCCCGGTGTTCGCGGAGACGCTGGATGCGGTGTGCGCCCACATGGACCTGCCGCTGAAGGACGTGCTGTTCGGCGCGGATGACGAGACGCTGGACCGGACGGAGTTCACCCAGCCGGCGTTGTTCGCGGTCGAGGTGGCGCTGTTCCGGCTCGTCGAGAGCTGGGGCGTGAAGCCCGACTTCGTGGCCGGGCATTCGATCGGTGAGATCGCGGCCGCGCACGTGGCGGGTGTGTTCTCGCTGGAGGACGCGTGTGCGCTGGTGGCTGCGCGTGGCCGGTTGATGCAGGCGCTGCCTGCTGGTGGCGTGATGATCGCGGTGCAGGCGTCGGAGGACGAGGTTCTTCCGCTGCTGACGGACCGGGTGAGCATCGCGGCGATCAACGGTCCGCAGTCCGTGGTCGTCGCGGGCGACGAGGCCGACGCGGTGCTCATCGCCGAGCACTTCGAGGAGCAGGGTCGTAAGACCAAGCGGCTGAGCGTGAGCCACGCGTTCCACTCGCCGCACATGGACGGGATGCTGGACGACTTCCGTACGGTCGCGGAGTCGATCTCGTACGAGGCTCCGCGTATCCCGGTCGTGTCGAACCTGACCGGTGCGGTCGTTGCCGACGGTGAGATGGGTTCGGCGGACTTCTGGGTGCGTCATGTCCGGGACGCGGTGCGGTTCCTGGACGGCGTGCGTGCTCTGGAGGCGGCCGGGGTCACGACGTACCTCGAACTCGGCCCGGACGGGGTCCTGTCGGCCCTGGCCCAGGACTGCCTGACCACCAGTGACGGGGACGCGGTCTTCGTGCCCGCGCTGCGCGGTGGCCGGTCCGAGGCGGAGACCGTCACGGCCGTTCTCGCCCAGGCCCACGTGCGGGGTGTCGCCGTCGACTGGAACGCGTACTTCGCCGGTACGGGCGCCCGGCGCGTCGACCTGCCCACGTACGCCTTCCAGCGACAGCGGTACTGGATCGAGCCGGGCTCCCGCGCCGGTGACGTGACCGCCGCCGGACTGGAGAAGGCCGGGCACCCGCTGCTCGGCGCGATGGTGGCGCTCGCCGACTCGGATGGCCTCCTCCTCACCGCTCGGCTGGGTCTGGACACCCACCCGTGGCTGGCCGACCACGCGATCATGGACACCGTGCTCCTGCCCGGCACCGCCTTCGTCGAGCTCGCGGTGCACGCCGGGGACCAGGTCGGGTGCGACGTCCTGGAGGAACTGACGCTGGAGGCACCGCTGGTGCTTCCGCCGCGCGGTGGCGTGCAGCTCCAGATCCACGTCGGCGCCCCGGACGCGGACGGCACCGGACGCAGGACGTTCACCCTCTCCTCCCGTACGCAGGACGGCGGGGCCGACGAGCCGTGGACGCGGCACGCCGCCGGTGTGCTCGCCCAGGGCGCGGCACGCCCGGACTTCGCGGCGGCCCAGTGGCCCCCGGCGGGCGCCGAGGCCATCCCGACGGAGAGCCTGTACGCGGACCTCGCCGAGGTCGGCATGGGCTACGGACCGGTGTTCCGTGGCCTGACGGCGGCGTGGCGGCTCGGTGAGAGTGTCTACGTCGAGGTCGCCCTCCCCGAGGGGCCCGATGCAACGGCCCGTGACTTCGGGCTGCACCCCGCCCTGCTGGACGCGGCCCTGCACGCGCTGGGTCTCGGCGTGCTGGACGGCGCCGAGGGCGAAGGCCGGCTCCCGTTCGCCTGGAGCGGAGTCTCCTTGCACGCGTCCGGCGCCGAGGCGCTGCGCGTGCACCTCGCGCCGGCGGGCGCGAACGGCGTACGGCTGGAGATCGCGGACACGACCGGTGCTCCGGTCGCGACCGTCGACTCGCTCGTCCTGCGGTCCGTGTCGGCGGAGCAGGTGCGGGCGGCGCGTACCGCGTTCCACGAGTCGGTGTTCCGGGCGGAGTGGACGCCGCTGCCCGCCGGGTCCGACGCCCCGGCCACGCCCCGCCGCTGGGCCGTGCTGGGCGCTGCGGGCGCCGTGGCCCACCTGAGGGACGCCCTGCCGGAGGTCCTGGCCGGCGAGGTCACCGTGCACGCCGACCTCGCCGCGCTGGCGGCGGCCGTCGAGGCCGGTGCGGACGTGCCGGACGTGGTGCTGGCCGGTTACGGCCCGGCCCTCGACGGCACCGGCACCGGCACCGGCGACAGCGATGGTTCGGGCGCCGAGTCCCGCGCCGACGGACCGGCCCTGTCGGCCCGCGCCGTGCACGACGCCACGCACCACGCCCTCGCCCTGACCCGGGCCTGGGTGGACGACGCGCTCTTCGCCGGGGAGCGGTTCGCCGCCACCCGCCTGGTCGTCGTCACCCGGGGCGCGGTCGCGGCGGGCGACGGCGACACGGTCACCGACCCCGTGCACGCGGGCGTATGGGGCCTGCTGCGCTCCGCCCAGTCCGAGTACCCCGACCGGCTGCTGCTGGTCGACACCGACGGGCGCGACGAATCCGCGCGGGCCCTGCCCGCCGTCCTCGACGCCGACGAGCCGCAACTCGCCCTCCGCGACGGCTCCCCGTACGCCCTGCGGCTCGCCCGGGTGCCGGCCGCCGCCGGGGACGACGAGACCCGGACCGTCCGGTACGCGCCCGAGGCGACCGTACTGATCACCGGCGCCGGCGGAATGCTGGGCGGACTGGTCGCCCACCGGCTCGTCGCCGAACACGGCGTACGGCACCTGCTGCTGGTGGGCCGCCGGGGCGGCACCACCCCCGAGGCACAGCGCCTCGGCGCCGAACTGGCCGCGGCGGGCGCCTCGGTGACCTGGGCGGCGTGCGACGTCGCCGACCGCGACGCCCTGGCCGCCGTACTGGAGCGGATACCCGCCGACCACCCGCTCGGCGCGGTCGTCCACACCGCGGGCGTCCTTGACGACGGCGTGCTCACCTCCCTCACCCCCGAGCGGCTCTCCGCCGTGCTGCGCCCCAAGGTCGACGCGGCCTGCAACCTGCACGAGCTGACCCGGCACCTCGACCTCTCCGCGTTCGTCCTCTTCTCCTCCATCGGCGGCGTCTTCGGCGGCCCGGGCCAGGGCAACTACGCCGCCGCGAACGTCTTCCTGGACGCCCTCGCGCAGCACCGCCGCGCCCAGGGCCTCCCCGCGACCTCGATGGCCTGGGCCCTGTGGGCCGACGGCACCGGCATGGCCGGCCGCCTCGACGAGGCCGACCTCAGCCGCATGCGCCGCAACGGGCTGCCCCCGCTCACCACGGCCGAGGGCCTCGACCTCTTCGACCTCGCCCACACGCTCGACGAGGCCGCACCGGTCCTCATGCCCCTCGACCCGACCGCGCTGCGCGCCCAGGCCAGGGCCGGCACGATGTCACCGCTGCTGCGCGGCCTCGTACGCGTCCCCGCCCGGCGTACGGCCGGCGGCGGCGCCGCCGGAGCCGGCGACGAGAGCGGCCTGCGGCAGCGCCTGGCCGGCCTGTCCGCCGCCGAGCAGGACCGCGTCCTGCTCGACCTCGTGCGCAAGCAGGTCGCCACGGCCCTCGGCCACTCCGGCGCGGCCGCCGTCGAACCGGGCCGCTCCTTCAAGGAACTCGGCTTCGACTCGCTGACCGCCGTCGAACTGCGCAATCTCCTCGGCGACGCCACCGGCCGCCGCCTGCCCGCCACCCTGGTGTTCGACTACCCCACCGCGACCGCCCTCGCCGGATACCTCCGTGAGGAACTGATCGGCGACCTCGCGGCCGGATCGGCCGGTGCGACCGCCCCCGCCCTCCCGCGGGGCCGCGCGACCGCCGACGAGGCCGACGACCCCATCGCGATCGTGGCGATGAGCTGCCGCTTCCCGGGCGGCATCACCGGCCCCGAGGACCTGTGGCACCTGCTCAGCACGGGCGGCGACGGCATCACCGGCTTCCCCGCCGACCGCGGCTGGGACCTCGACACCCTCTACAGCGACGACCCCGACCGCGAGGGCACCAGCTACGCCCGCGAAGGCGGGTTCCTGCACGACGTCGCCGAGTTCGACGCCGGGTTCTTCGGCATCTCGCCGCGCGAGGCGCTGGCGATGGACCCGCAGCAGCGGATCCTCCTCGAAACCACCTGGGAGACCTTCGAGCGCGCCGGCATCGACCCGGCGACGCTGCGCGGCAGCCGCACCGGCGTCTTCGTCGGCTCCAACGCCCAGGACTACCTCCAGCTCTGGCTCAACGACTCCGACGGGCTGGAAGGCCACCTCGGCACCGGCAACGCGGCCAGCGTCGTCTCCGGCCGGATCTCCTACACCTTCGGCCTGGAGGGCCCGGCGGTCACCGTCGACACCGCCTGCTCCTCCTCCCTCGTCACCCTCCACCTGGCGGCGCAGGCCCTGCGGCGCGGCGAGTGCTCCATGGCCCTCGCGGGCGCCGTGACCGTCATGTCCACCCCCGGGGCGTTCACCGAGTTCAGCCGCCAGCGCGGGCTCGCCGCCGACGGCCGCATCAAGGCCTTCGCCGCCTCCGCCGACGGCACGAGCTGGTCCGAGGGCGTCGGCATGCTGCTCGTCGAGCGGCTGTCCGACGCGCGTCGCAACGGCCACCCGGTCCTCGCCCTGGTCCGCGGCACCGCCGTGAACCAGGACGGCGCCAGCAACGGGCTCACCGCCCCCAACGGCCCCTCCCAGCAGCGGGTCATCCGGGAAGCACTCGCCGACGCCGGACTGTCGGCCACCGACGTCGACGCCGTCGAAGCACACGGCACCGGCACCACCCTCGGTGACCCCATCGAGGCACAGGCGCTCCTCGCCACGTACGGGCAGGGGCGTACGGACGACCGCCCGCTGTGGCTGGGCTCCGTGAAGTCGAACATCGGCCACACCCAGGCCGTGGCCGGAGCGGCCGGCGTCATCAAGATGGTCATGGCGATGCGCCACGGCGTGCTCCCGCAGACCCTCCACGTCGACGAGCCCACGCCGTACGTCGACTGGTCGGAAGGCGCGGTCTCCCTGCTCACCGAGCCGCTGCCGTGGCCGGAGACCGGCCGCCCGCGCCGGGCCGGGGTCTCCTCGTTCGGCTACAGCGGCACCAACGCGCACGCCATCCTCGAACAGGCACCGCGCCACCCCGCCGACGGGACCCCGGGCGACCCCGTTCCCTCGCGCACCCCCGCGACGCGCACCCTGCCGGTGCTGCCGTGGCTCGTCTCCGGCCGCACCGCCGCCGCCCTCCGGGCCCAGGCGGACCGGCTGGCCACGGCCGCGACCACCGTCCTGACGGCCACCGGTACCTCCGGTGCCCTCGACCTCGGCTACTCGCTGGCCACCACCCGCGCGGCCCTGGAGCACCGGGCGGTGCTTCTCGGTGACGGCTCCGACGTGCGTTCGCTAACGTCCCTGCTGGGTGCCCTCGCCGAGGGCGAGCAGGTCCCGGGCCTGGTGAAGGGCACGGTCGTCGGCGGTGGTCTCGCGTTCCTGTTCACGGGGCAGGGCAGCCAGCGGCTGGGCATGGGTCGTGAGCTGTACGAGGCGTTCCCGGTGTTCGCGGAGGCGCTGGATGCGGTGTGCTCGCACTTGGAGCTGCCGCTGAAGGACGTGCTGTTCGGGTCGGACGCGGCTGCTGTCGACCGTACGGAGTTCGCGCAGCCCGCGCTGTTCGCGGTCGAGGTGGCGCTGTTCCGGCTGCTGGAGAGCTGGGGCGTACGTCCGGACTTCCTGGCGGGTCATTCGATCGGTGAGATCGCGGCCGCGCATGTGGCCGGGGTGTTCTCGCTGGAGGACGCGTGCAGGCTGGTGGCGGCTCGTGGGCGGTTGATGCAGGCGCTGCCTGGTGGTGGCGTGATGATCGCGGTGCAGGCGTCGGAGGACGAGGTTCTTCCGCTGCTGACGGACCGGGTGAGCATCGCGGCGATCAACGGTCCGCAGTCCGTGGTCGTCGCGGGCGACGAGGCCGACGCGGTGCTCATCGCCGAGCACTTCGAGGAGCAGGGTCGTAAGACCAAGCGGCTGAGCGTGAGCCATGCGTTCCACTCGCCGCACATGGACGGCATGCTGGACGACTTCCGTACGGTCGCGGAGTCGATCTCGTACGAGGCTCCGCGTATCCCGGTCGTGTCGAACCTGACCGGTGCGGTCGTCTCCGACGACGAGATGGCGTCCCCCGAGTTCTGGGTACGGCACGTCCGCGAGGCCGTGCGCTTCCTGGACGGTGTCCGGGCGCTGGAGGACGCGGGCGTCACGACCTACGTGGAGCTCGGTCCGGGCGGTGTCCTCTCCGCGATGGCGCAGGAATGCGTGACGGGGGACGTCTCGGCGTTCCTTCCCGCCCTGCGGAACGGTCGCCCCGAGGCCGAGACGGTGGTCACCGCACTGGCTCAGGCCCATGTGCGGGGCGTCGAGGTCGACTGGTCCGCCTTCTTCGCCGGTACGGGCGCCCAGCGGGTCGATCTGCCGACGTACGCGTTCCAGAGGCAGCGGTTCTGGCCGGAGGCGTCGTCGGGGGGCGTTGTGCCGGTTGCCGGGGGCGTCGATGCGGTGGACGCCGGGTTCTGGGAGGCCGTCGAGCGCGAGGATCTCGCGTCGCTGGTCACGGAGCTGGACGTGGACGAGACGGCGCTGGGTGAGGTCATGCCGGCGTTGTCGGCGTGGCGTCGGCAGCGGCGGGTGCGGTCGGAGGTTGATGGCTGGCGTTACCGGGTGACGTGGAAGCCGGTCGCCGATGCGTCGTCGGGTGCGCGGCTGTCCGGGTCGTGGCTGGTCGTGGTGCCTGCCGGTGCCGAGGACCACGCTGTGGTGCGTGGTCTGTCCGGGCGGGGCGCCGAGGTCCGGTGCGTCAGCGTTGAGGCTGGTGCGGATCGTGGTGCGGTGGCGGAGCTGCTGGCTGGGGTGGGTTCTCCGGTTGGTGTGGTGTCGCTGTTGGCGTTGGACGAGGCTGTTGGGCTTGTTGCGACGGTTGGTCTGGTGCAGGCGCTGGGTGATGCCGGTGTCGATGCTCCGTTGTGGTGTGTGACGCGTGGTGCGGTGTCGGTGGGTCGTTCGGACCGGCTGGCGTCGGTGGCGCAGGCGCAGGTGTGGGGTCTGGGGCGGGTTGCCGCGCTGGAGGTTCCGCAGCGTTGGGGCGGGCTGGTTGACCTGCCGGAGGTGCTGGACGAGCGGGCTCTTTCCCGTTTCGTGGGTGTTCTGGCGGCTGCTGGTTCTGGTGAGGACCAGGTGGCGGTGCGGTCTTCGGGTGTCTTCGGGCGTCGGTTGGTGCGTGCGGCCGGTGCGGGGGGCACGGACTGGGTGCCGAGTGGCACGGTTCTGGTGACCGGTGGCACGGGTGCGCTGGGTGGCCGGGTCGCGCGGTGGCTCGCGGAGTCGGGCGCGCAGCGGCTGGTGTTGTCCAGCCGTCGCGGCCTGGACGCACCGGGCGCTGCTGAGCTGGTGGACGAGTTGTCGGCGTACGGTGTCGAGGTTTCGGTGGTGGCGTGTGACGCTGCCGATCGGGAGGCGCTGCGGGCGCTGCTCGCTGCCGAGGCGGAGTCGCTGACCGCTGTCATCCACACCGCCGGTGTGCTTGATGACGGTGTTCTTGACGCGTTGACGCCGGAGCGTTTCGCGTACGTCTTGCGTCCCAAGGTCGACGCGGCGCGCAACCTGCACGAGCTGACGGTCGCGCTGGGTATCGACCTGTCCGCGTTCGTGCTGTTCTCGTCCATGAGCGGCACCATCGGCGCAGCGGGGCAGGGCAACTACGCGGCTGCGAACGCCTATCTGGACGCGCTGGCCGAGCAGCGTCGTGCCGACGGTCTCGCCGCTACGTCTCTTGCGTGGGGTCCGTGGGCCGAGGGCGGCATGGCCGCCGACGCGGAGCTCGACGCCCGGATGCGGCGGGGCGGTGTTCCGCCGATGGATGCCGATCTGGCGATCTCGGCGTTCGGCCGGGCGGCCGGTTCCGGTGACGCGGCGCTGACGATCATGGACGTCGACTGGTCCCGGTTCGCCCCCAGCTTCACCGCCGTACGGGCCGGCCGACTCCTCGCCGACCTGCCCGAGGCGGCAGCGGTCGTCGGCGCTGCCGAGGAGGACGTTCGCCCGGCGTCCGCCGGATCGTCGCTCGCGCAGCGGCTCCGGTCGATGACCGAAGAGGACCGCGAGCCGTTCCTGCTGGAGCTCGTGCGCGCCCAGGTCGCCGAGGTGCTCGGGCACTCCGGTGCCAGGGACATCGAGACGGGGCGGGCGTTCCGCGAGATCGGCTTCGACTCGCTGACCGCCGTCGAGCTGCGCAACCGGCTCGGCGCCGCCACCGAACTGCGGCTGCCGGCCACGCTCGTCTACGACTACCCGACGCCCCTCGCGCTCGCCGCTCACCTCCGTACCGAACTGCTCGGCGCGGAGATCGTGGCGGCCGGGCCGACGATCACGGCGGTCGATGACGATCCCATCGCGATCGTGGCGATGAGCTGCCGCTTCCCGGGCGGGGTTCGTACTCCCGAGGACCTGTGGCGGCTGCTCGCCTCGGGCGGTGACGCCATCTCCGACCTGCCGCTGGACCGGGGCTGGGACGTCGAGACGCTGTACGACGCGGACCCCGACGCGCAGGGCACCTCGTACGCGCGAGCCGGCGGGTTCCTGTACGACGCCGCCGACTTCGACGCCGACTTCTTCGGGATCTCGCCGCGCGAGGCGCTGGCGATGGACCCGCAGCAGCGGCTGCTCCTGGAAACCTCCTGGGAGGCCTTCGAGCGGGCGGGCATCGACCCGGAGACGCTTCGGGGCAGCCAGGCCGGTGTCTTCGTCGGCACCAACGGCCAGGACTACCTGTCCGTACTGCTCGAGGAGCCCGAAGGCCTTGAGGGCCACCTGGGCACCGGCAATGCGGCCAGCGTCGTCTCCGGACGTCTCTCCTACGTGTTCGGCCTGGAGGGTCCGGCGGTCACCGTCGACACCGCGTGCTCGTCGTCGCTGGTCGCCCTGCACTGGGCCATCCAGGCGCTGCGCAACGGCGAGTGCTCGCTCGCCCTGGCCGGTGGCGTGACCGTGATGTCCACGCCGGGTACGTTCATCGAGTTCAGCCGCCAGCGGGGGCTCGCGGCGGACGGCCGCATCAAGGCGTTCGCCGCCGGCGCCGACGGTACGGGCTGGGGCGAGGGCGTCGGCATGCTGCTCGTCGAGCGGCTGTCCGACGCGCAGCGCAACGGGCACCCGGTGCTGGCGGTCGTACGCGGTTCGGCGGTCAACCAGGACGGTGCCAGCAACGGTCTGACCGCTCCCAACGGCCCCTCCCAGCAGCGCGTCATCCGTGCCGCCCTCGCGAGCGCCGGTCTGTCGGCGGCCGATGTGGACGCCGTGGAAGCGCACGGTACGGGCACGACGCTGGGCGACCCGATCGAGGCGCAGGCGCTGCTGGCCACCTACGGCCAGGACCGGCCGGAGGACCGGCCGCTGTGGCTCGGCTCCATCAAGTCGAACATCGGCCACACCCAGGCCGCCGCCGGTGTCGCCGGCGTCATCAAGATGGTGCTGGCGATGCAGAACGGCCTGCTCCCGCAGAGCCTGCACATCGACGCCCCGTCCCCCCAGGTCGACTGGGAAGCCGGGGACATCGCCCTGCTGACCGAGCCGAAGGAGTGGCCGGAGACCGGCCGCCCGCGTCGGGCGGGCATCTCTTCGTTCGGCTTCAGCGGCACGAACGCCCACACCATCATCGAGCAGGCCCCGGCCCCGGTGCGGGGGGAGACGGACCCGGCCGGCGACACGGCTCCGGAACCGGCCTTCCTCCCGCTGGTGCTCTCGGCCAAGAACGACGACGCGCTGCGTGGCCAGGCGGACAACCTCCGCGCGCGGCTCGTCGCCGCTCCCGAACTGGGCCTGGCCGACGTCGGTCGCACGCTGACCACCGGCCGCTCCTCGTTCGAGCGCCGGGCGGCGGTGGTGGCCGGTGACCGTGAGGGCCTGCTGGCAGGTCTCGCGGCCCTGACGGAAGGCGCTGCGTCGGCGGGTGTGGTGACCGGTTCGCCGGTGGCGGGCAAGGTGGCGTTCCTGTTCACGGGGCAGGGCAGCCAGCGGTTGGGCATGGGTCGTGAGCTGTACGAGGCTTTCCCGATGTTCGCGGAGACGCTGGACGCGGTCTGCTCGCACTTGGAGCTGCCGCTGAAGGACGTGCTGTTCGGCACGGACGGCGAGACGCTCGACCGTACGGAGTTCACCCAGCCCACGTTGTTCGCGGTGGAGGTGGCGCTGTTCCGGCTGGTGGAGTCGTGGGGCGTGAAGCCCGACTTTGTGGCCGGGCATTCGATCGGTGAGATCGCGGCCGCGCACGTGGCGGGTGTGTTCTCGCTGGAGGACGCGTGCACGCTCGTTGCCGCGCGTGGCCGGTTGATGCAGGCGCTGCCTGCTGGTGGCGTGATGATCGCGGTCCAGGCGTCGGAGGACGAGGTCCTGCCGCTGCTGACGGACCGGGTGAGCATCGCGGCGATCAACGGGCCGCAGTCGGTCGTCATCGCGGGTGACGAGGACGCGGCCGTCGCTATCGCCGAGCACTTCGAGAAGCTGGGTCGTAAGACCAAGCGGCTGAGCGTGAGCCACGCGTTCCACTCGCCGCACATGGACGGGATGCTGGACGACTTCCGTACCGTCGCGGAGTCGATCTCGTACGAGACCCCCCGGATCCCCGTCGTGTCGAACCTGACCGGTGCGGTCGTCTCCGACGACGAGATGGCGTCCCCCGACTTCTGGGTACGGCATGTCCGGGACGCGGTCCGGTTCCTGGACGGGATTCGTGCCCTGGAGGCCGCCGGGGTCACCACATACCTCGAACTCGGGCCGGACGGTGTGCTCTCCGCGATGGCGCAGGAATGCGCGACGGAGGCCGCGTCGGCGTTCGTCCCCTTCGTACGGCGCGGACGTCATGAGGTCGAGACGGCCATGACGGCCCTCGCTCAGCTACACGTCCGTGGCACGGCCGTCGACTGGGAGGCGCTCTACGGCGCCGGCGGTCGGCGGGTCGATCTGCCGACGTACGCGTTCCAGCGGCAGCGGTTCTGGCCGGAGGCGTCGTCGGTGGGCGTTGTGCCGGTTGCCGGGGGCGTCGATGCGGTGGACGCCGGGTTCTGGGAGGCCGTGGAGCGCGAGGATCTCGCGTCGCTGGTCACGGAGCTGGACGTGGACGAGACGGCGCTGGGTGAGGTCATGCCGGCCCTGTCGGCGTGGCGTCGGCAGCGGCGGGTGCGGTCGGAGGTTGATGGCTGGCGTTACCGGGTCTCGTGGAACCCGCTGGCGGATGTGTCGTCGGGTGCGCGGTTGTCCGGGTTGTGGCTGGTCGTGGTGCCTGCCGGTGCCGAGGACCATGCTGTGGTGCGTGGTCTGGCCGAGCGGGGCGCCGATGTGCAGCTCGTCCGCGTCGAGGCTGAGGTTGATCGGGCCGGGCTGGCGGAGTTGCTGGTGGACGCGGGTGCGTGTGCCGGTGTGGTGTCGCTGTTGGCGTTGGACGAGGCTGCCGGGCTTGTTGCGACGGTCGGTCTGGTGCAGGCGCTGGGTGATGCCGGTGTCGATGCTCCGCTGTGGTGTGTGACGCGTGGTGCGGTGTCGGTGGGTCGTTCGGACCGGCTGGTGTCTGCGGTGCAGGCGCAGGTGTGGGGTCTGGGGCGGGTTGCCGCGCTGGAGGTTCCGCAGCGTTGGGGCGGGCTGGTTGACCTGCCGGAGGTGCTGGACGAGCGGGCTCTTTCCCGTTTCGTGGGTGTTCTGGCGGCTGCTGGTTCTGGTGAGGACCAGGTGGCGGTGCGGTCTTCGGGTGTCTTCGGGCGTCGGTTGGTGCGTGCGGCCGGTGCGGAGGGCACGGACTGGGTGCCGAGTGGCACGGTTCTGGTGACCGGTGGCACGGGTGCGCTGGGTGGCCGGGTGGCCCGCTGGCTGGCGGAGTCGGGCGCTGAGCGGCTGGTGTTGTCCAGCCGTCGCGGCCTGGATGCTCCGGGTGCTGCTGACCTGGTGGACGAGTTGTCGGCTCTGGGCGTGGATGTTTCGGTGGTGGCGTGTGATGCTGCCGATCGGGAGGCGCTGCGGGCGCTGCTTGCTGCCGAGGCGGAGTCGCTGACCGCTGTCATCCACACGGCCGGTGTTCTGGACGATGGTGTGCTGGATGCTCTGACGCCGGAGCGTGTGGATGGTGTTCTGCGGGCGAAGGCGGTGTCCGCACGGAACCTGCACGAGCTGACGGTCGAGCTGGGTATCGACCTGTCCGCGTTCGTGCTGTTCTCGTCCATGAGCGGCACCATCGGCACGGCCGGGCAGGGCAACTACGCGGCTGCGAACGCCTATCTGGACGCGCTGGCCGAGCAGCGTCGTGCCGACGGTCTCGCCGCTACGTCTCTTGCGTGGGGTCCGTGGGCCGAGGGCGGTATGGCCGCCGACGCGGAGCTCGACGCCCGGATGCGGCGGGGCGGTGTTCCGCCGATGGATGCCGATCTGGCGATCTCGGCGTTCGGCCGGGCGGCCGGTTCCGGTGACGCGGCGCTGACGATCATGGACGTCGACTGGTCCCGGTTCACCCCGGGCTTCACCGCCGTACGGGCATGCCGACTCTTCACCGACCTGCCCGAGGCGAGCCACGCTCTGGCGCAGCGGGATGACACCGCTGGTCGGGACGGCGGCGAGGGCGGCGCACGCGCCCGGCACTCGCTGGGCCGCCGGCTCGCCGAGCTGTCCGCCGCCGAGCAGGAGCGCATGCTGCTCGACCTCGTACGCAAGGAGGTGGCCGCGGTACTCGGCCACGCGGGCGTGGAGCGCGTCGGCGCGGGGCGGGCGTTCAAGGAGCTGGGCTTCGATTCGCTGACCGCCGTCGAGCTGCGCAACCGGCTCGGGGCGGCCACCGAGCTGACGCTCCCGGCCACGCTCGTCTACGACTACCCCACCTCCGCCGCCCTCGCGGACTACCTGCGGGGCGAGCTGCTCGGCACCGGGACCGTGGTGACCGGACCGGTGACGCGGGCCGTGACCGACGACGACCCGATCGCGATCGTGGCCATGAGCTGCCGCTTCCCCGGCGGGGTCCGTACCCCCGAGGACCTGTGGCAGTTGCTGGCCACCGGCGGCGACGCCATCGGCGAGTTCCCGGCCGACCGTGGCTGGGACGCGGAGTCGCTGTTCGGCCCGCAGTCCGCCGAGGACACCCCGTACGCCCGAGAAGGCGGGTTCCTCTACGACGTGGCGGACTTCGACCCGGCGTTCTTCGGGATCTCGCCGCGCGAGGCGCTGGCGATGGACCCGCAGCAGCGGTTGCTGCTGGAGACGTCGTGGGAGGCGTTCGAGCGGGCGGGTATCGACCCGTCGTCGCTGCGGGGCAGCCAGGCCGGTGTCTTCGTCGGCACCAACGGCCAGGACTACCTCTCCCTCGTGCTGAACTCCGCCGACGGTGGCGACGGCTTCATGAGCACCGGCAATTCCGCGAGCGTGGTCTCCGGCCGGCTCTCGTACGTGTTCGGCATGGAGGGTCCGGCGGTCACGGTGGACACGGCGTGCTCCGCGTCCCTCGTGGCGCTGCACCTCGCGGTGCAGGCGCTCCGGAACGGGGAGTGCTCGCTGGCACTGGCCGGTGGCGTGACCGTGATGTCCACGCCAGGTGCCTTCGTCGAGTTCAGTCGCCAGCGGGGTCTTGCGGCGGACGGCCGTATCAAGGCGTTCGCCGCCGGCGCCGACGGTACGGGCTGGGGTGAGGGCGTCGGCATGCTGCTCGTGGAGCGGCTGTCGGACGCCCGCAAGAACGGGCACCCGGTGCTGGCCGTGGTCCGTGGCTCGGCGGTCAACCAGGACGGTGCCAGCAATGGCCTCACCGCCCCCAACGGCCCCTCGCAGCAGCGCGTGATTCGCGCCGCCCTGGCGAGCGCGGGCCTGTCGGCCGCCGATGTCGACGCCGTCGAGGCGCACGGCACCGGCACCAGGCTCGGTGACCCGATCGAGGCGCAGGCGCTGCTGGCCACCTACGGTCAGGACCGGCCGGAGGGCCGGCCGCTGCTGCTGGGCTCCGTGAAGTCGAACATCGGGCACACCCAGGCCGCCGCCGGTGTCGCGGGCTTGATGAAGATGGTGCTGGCGATGCGGCACGGAGTGCTCCCGCAGACGCTGCACGTGGACGAGCCGACCCCGCACGTCGACTGGACGGCCGGGGACATCGCCCTGCTGACCGAGCGGACGGCCTGGCCGGAGACCGGCCGCCCCCGCCGCGCGGGCGTCTCGTCCTTCGGCGTGAGCGGCACCAACGCCCACACCATCCTGGAGGAGGCACCGCCGCTCCCGGCCCCGGCCGAGCCCACGACCGACCGGCCCGAGAACAGCCCGGCCACCGTCGCGTGGGTCCTCTCGGGCAGGACCGAAGGGGCCCTCCGCGACCAGGCGGAGCGCCTCCGCGCCCATCTCGACACCCACGGCGGCCTGCGCCCGGTGGACGTCGGTCACTCGCTCGCGACCGGCAGGGCGGCACTCGACCACCGTGCCGTGCTGGTCGCGGAGGACCACGACGAGTTCCGCCAGGCGCTGACCGCGCTGGCGACGGGTGGGTCCGCCACCCGGCTCGTATGGGGCGTCGCCGGCCCGGACCAGCAGACGGCCTTCCTGTTCACGGGGCAGGGCAGCCAGCGGCTGGGCATGGGCCGTGAGTTGTACGAGGCCTACCCGGTGTTCGCCGACGCAATGGACGCGATCGGCGCCCACATGGACCTGCCGCTGAAGGATGTGCTGTTCGGGGCCGATGGTGAGGCGCTGGACCGGACGGAGTTCACGCAGCCGGCGCTGTTCGCGGTCGAGGTGGCGCTGTTCCGGCTGCTGGAGAGCTGGGGCGTGAAGCCGGACTTCCTGGCCGGGCATTCGATCGGCGAGATCGCCGCCGCCCATGTGGCCGGGGTCCTGTCCCTGGAGGACGCCTGCACGCTGGTGGCAGCACGCGGACGTCTGATGCAGGCGCTGCCTGGTGGTGGCGTGATGATCGCGGTGCAGGCGTCGGAGGACGAGGTTCTTCCGCTGCTCAGCGACCGGGTGAGCATCGCGGCGATCAACGGTCCGCAGTCGGTCGTGGTCGCGGGTGATGAGGTCGACGCGGTGTCCATCGCCGGACGTTTCGAGGAGTTGGGTCGTAAGACCAAGCGACTGACGGTGAGTCACGCGTTCCACTCGCCGCACATGGACGGCATGCTCGCCGACTTCCGCAAGGTCGCCGAGAGCCTGTCGTACGCGTCCCCGCGCATTCCGGTCGTGTCGAACCTGACCGGTGCGCTGGTCACGGACGAGATGGGTTCGGCGGACTTCTGGGTACGTCATGTCCGCGAGGCCGTGCGGTTCCTGGACGGCGTCCGCGCGCTGGAGGCCGCCGGGGTCACCACGTACCTCGAACTCGGCCCTGACGGGGTCCTGTCGGCGCTCGCCCAGGACTGCCTGACCGGTGACACCGACACGGCCGTCTTCGCGCCCGCCCTCCGCTCCGGCCGACCGGAGACGGAAACGATCGCCACCGCTCTCGCCCAGGCCTACGTCCGGGGCGTGACGGTCGACTGGGGCGCGTACTTCGCCGGTACCGGCGCCCGGCGGGTCGACCTGCCGACGTACGCCTTCCAGCGTGAGCGGTACTGGATCGACTCCTTCGCCGAGTTCGACGACGTCACCTCGGTCGGCATCGGTGCCGCCGGGCACCCGCTGCTGGGTGCCGCGGTGGAGCTGCCGGACTCGGACGGGTTCCTGTTCACCGGGCGGCTCTCCCTCCGCACGCACCCGTGGCTCGCCGATCACGCGGTGGCCGACACCGTCGTGCTGCCCGGCGCCGCCTTCGTCGAGCTGGCCGTCCGCGCCGGTGACGAGGTCGGGTGCGAGGTCGTGGAGGAGCTGACGCTGGAGGCACCGCTCGTGCTCCCCGAGTCGGGTGCCGTGCAGCTCCGCGTCACCGTCGGCGCGGCGGACGACCGAGGGCGCCGTCCGGTCCAGGTGCACGGCCGCGCGGAGACGGCCGGTTCGGCCGGGCTCACGGGCGGGGCCTGGCTCCGTCACGCGACCGGGCACCTCACCACCGACACCGACACCGACACCGACACCGCCACAAACACCGGCACTGCCACCGCCGCAGTCACCGACGCCGGCCAGTGGCCGCCCGCCGGTGCCGAGCGGGTCCCGGTCGACGCGGTGCTCGACCGCCTGACGGCCGCCGGGCTTCACCACGGGCCCGCGTTCCGGACGCTGGCCGAGGTGTGGTCGCGCGGCGAGGAGGTGTTCGTCGAGGCCCGGCTCTCCGACGACGTACGGTCGTCGGCGGCCCGGTTCGCCCTGCACCCGGCCCTGCTCGACGCCGCGTCACAGGCGCTGGCGGCCGGCCCGGGCGGTACGGGTGATACGGCTGGTACGGGCAGGACCCCGCTCGTCTGGCGCGGGGTGCGGCTGTACGCGGTCGGGGCCGACGCGCTGCGTCTGCGGATCACTCCGTCCGGGAAGGACACCGTGTCCGTCGCGGTGGCCGACGAGCGGGGCGCGCCCGTCGCGTCCGTCGAGTCGCTGGTGACGGGGGAGGTCGACGCCGCACGGTTCACCGTCCTCCCGGACGGCGGCCACGAGTCGCTGTTCCGCCTCGACTGGGTGCGGACCACGGCTCCGGCACGGCCGACCGCCGCTCCTTCGCTTTCCGCTTCCGCCGCGGTGGTCGTCGGTGACGCCGGGGGCTCCCTCGCCGAGGTGCTGAAGGCGACCGGTCTCACCGTCGAGGCGTACGACGACCTGGACGCCCTCGACACGGCCCTCGCCGCCGGGCGGGCGGTGCCGGAAACGGTGTACGTCCCGTTCTTCGCGGCCACGTCCCCGGCGGCGGAGGTGTCCGCGGGCCTCGCGGACGAGGTGCGCACGGCGACGCACCGCGCGCTGGCGACGGTGCAGGGCTGGCTCGACAACGGCCGGTTCACCGACGCGCGGCTGGCCGTCGTCACCCGGGGCGCCGTGGCCACGGGCACGGAAGCGGACCCGGAAGCCGGTGACCTCGCGCACGCCCCGGTGTGGGGCCTGGTGCGCGCGGCGCAGACCGAGAACCCGGGCCGGTTCGTCCTCGTCGACCTCGACGGTGACGACGCCTCCGTCCGGGCGCTGCCCACGGCGGTCGCCTCGGACGAGCCCGAACTGGCCGTGCGCGCCGGGGCGGTCCACGCGCCCCGCCTGGCCCGGGTGGCCGCCGGGGCCGCCCCGGGTGACGGCGGCCGCCGGATCGACCCCCAGGGCACGGTCCTGGTCACCGGGGCGAGCGGTGGGCTCGCCGGGCTCTTCGCCCGTCACCTGGTCGCCGAGCACGGCGTACGGCACCTGCTGCTCACCAGCCGCCGTGGTGCCGAGGCCGAAGGCGCCGCGGAGCTCACGGCCGCCCTCACCGGGGCGGGCGCGGACGTCACCTGGGCGGCGTGCGACGTGGCCGACCGTGACGCGCTCGCCGCGCTGCTGGGCTCCGTACCCGCCGAGCACCCGCTGACGGCGGTCGTGCACACCGCGGCCGTCCTCGACGACGGAGTCGTGGACCTGCTCACGCCCGAGCGGGTGGACCGGGTGCTGCGCCCCAAGGCGGAAGCCGCGCTCCACCTGCACGAACTGACCCGCGACCTCGACCTGTCGGCGTTCGTGCTGTTCTCCGCGGCCGCCGGCACGCTCGGCGGCGCCGGGCAGGCCAACTACGCGGCGGCCAACGTCTTCCTCGACGCCCTCGCCCGCCACCGCAGGGCCCGCGGGCTGACCGCCCTGTCCCTGGTCTGGGGCATGTGGGCCGAGGAGCGCGGCATGGCCGGCCGGCTCACCGGCGCCGAGCGGAGCAGGGCCGCGCGCGGCGGGGTCACGCCGCTGTCGGCGGCGGAGGGACTGGCACTGTTCGACGCGGCCCTCGCGGCGGACGAACCCGTCCTCGTACCGGTCGGGATCGACCTGCCGACCGTACGGGCCCGTGCCGCCGACGGCGAGGTCCTGCCGATGTTCCGCGGTCTGGTACGCACCCCGGTCCGCAGGTCCGCCCGCGGCACGGACCGCCCGGCGGAGACCGGGGCCGCGGACGGCGCCGGTGAGCGGACGGTGGCCCAGCGGCTCGCCGAACTGCCGCCCGCCGAGCGGGAGCGCACCGTACTGGACCTGGTGCGCGGCCACGTGGCCGCCGTACTCGGATACAGGTCGGCCGAACTCGTCGGAGAGGCCCAGGCGTTCAAGGAGCTGGGCTTCGACTCCCTCACCGCGGTCGAGCTGCGCAACCGGCTCAACGCCGCGACCGGTCTGCGACTGGCGGCCACGCTGGTCTACGACCACCCGACCCCGGCCGCCCTGGCCCGGCACCTGCTGGGCGAGGTGGCACCGGACACGGCGGAGCGCAAGCTCTCCGTACTGGAGGAACTCGACCGGCTGGAGAGCACCTTCTCCTCGCTGGCCCCCGAGGAACTGTCGGCGGCGGCCGGCGACGAGGCCGCGCACGCGCGGGTCGCGGTACGCCTCCAGACCCTGCTGGCCCAGTGGAACGCCGCCCGCCAGGCGGAGGACGAGACGGGAGCCAGCGAGATCGAAGAGGCGAGTGACGACGAGCTGTTCGCCCTCATCGACAAGAAGTTCGGCCAGGGCTGACCCCGGCCCCCGGGACGTACCGCCGGCATTCCCCGGCGGTACGTCCCACCCCCGGCCCGGGAAACGCCCCACCGCAAGAAATCCCAGAACTTTCCGAGTGCGTGCGAACACCTCCACGACTCGACCATGCGAATAGGTGAAGAGCCAGTGGCGAACGAAGCGAAGCTCCGCGAATACCTCAAGAAAGTCACCACGGACCTCGACGAGGCGTACGGACGTCTGCGGGAGATCGAGAGCCAGGCCCACGAGCCGATAGCCATCACGGCCATGAGTTGCCGCTTCCCGGGCGGTGTACGGTCCCCCGAGGCGCTGTGGGAATTGCTGAGCCGTGACGGCGACGCGCTCACCGCGTTCCCCACGGACCGCGGCTGGGACCTCGACAACCTGTTCTCGGACGACCCCGACGACCACGGCACGTCCGTGACGCGCGAAGGCGGCTTCCTCGCCGACGCGTCCGCCTTCGACGCGGCCTTCTTCGGGATCTCGCCCCGGGAGGCCATGGCGATGGACCCGCAGCAGCGCCTGCTGCTGGAAACCTCCTGGGAGGCGTTCGAGCGTGCGGGCATCGACCCGGGGACGCTGCGGGGCAGCCGGTCCGGGGTGTTCGTCGGCATCAACGGCTCCGACTACCTCACCCCGCTCCTGGAGGCGGCCGAGGACTACGCGGGGCACCTGGGCACCGGCAACGCCTCCAGCGTGATGTCCGGCCGGCTGTCGTACACCTTCGGTCTCGAAGGCCCGGCGGTCACCGTCGACACCGCCTGCTCCGCCTCGCTGGTCGCCCTCCACCTGGCCGTCCAGGCGCTGCGCAACGGTGAGTGCACGCTCGCCGTCGCGGGCGGTGTGCACGTGATGTCCACCCCGGGGCTGTTCGTCGAGTTCAGCAAGCAGCGCGGGCTCGCCACCGACGGCCGCTGCAAGGCGTTCGCGGCCGCCGCCGACGGGTTCGGCCCGGCGGAAGGCGTCGGCGTCCTGCTGCTGGAGAGGCTCTCCGACGCCCGCAAGAACGGGCACCCGGTGCTGGCGGTCGTGCGCGGTTCGGCGGTCAACCAGGACGGCGCGAGCAACGGCCTGACCGCCCCGAACGGCCCGTCCCAGCAGCGCGTCATCCGCCAGGCCCTGGCCAACGCCCGGCTCTCGGCCGACCAGGTCGACGCCGTGGAGGCCCACGGCACCGGCACCAGCCTCGGCGACCCCATCGAGGCCCAGGCGCTGATCGCCACGTACGGCCAGGACCGGCCGGCCGACCGGCCGCTGCTGCTCGGCTCGGTCAAGTCGAACATCGGCCACACGCAGGCCGCGGCGGGCGTGGCGGGCGTCATCAAGATGGTCCTCGCGATGCAGCACGGCGTACTGCCCCGAAGCCTGCACATCGACGAGCCGTCCCCGCACATCGACTGGGAGTCCGGCACGGTGTCGCTGCTCACCGAGCCGACCGCGTGGCCCGAGACCACGCATCCGCGCCGTGCGGGTGTGTCGTCGTTCGGGTTCAGCGGGACGAACGCGCATGTGATCGTGGAGCAGGCGCCGGAGGTTTCCCCGGTCGAGGGTGATGCCGGTGGTGCTGCCGCTGGTGGCGGTGGTGGGCTTGCGGTGGTGCCGTGGGTGTTGTCGGGCAAGAGTGCGGGGGCGTTGCGGGCGCAGGCGGAGCGGTTGTCGGGTTGGCTCGCGGGTGCGCCGGGTGCCGGTGTGGTGGATGTGGGCTGGTCGTTGGCGTCGTCGCGGGCGGCTTTGGAGCACCGGGCGGTGGTCCTGGCCGATCATGTGGCGGGTGTGGAGGCGGTGGCGTCGGGGGCGATGGCCGCGAACGTGGTGACGGGTTCGGTCGTCGCGAGCAAGACGGCGTTCTTGTTCCCGGGGCAGGGCTCGCAGTGGGTGGGCATGGCGGAGGAACTGCTTACCTCCTCGCCGGAGTTCGCCGCCCGGATCGAGGCGTGTGCGAAGGCGCTGGAGCCGTTCACGGACTGGTCGCTCGTCGATGTGTTGCGGGGGGTGGAGGGCGCGCCGTCGCTGGAGCGGGTGGATGTGGTGCAGCCGGCTCTGTTCGCGGT
>NZ_JBVKAH010000010.1:0-234268 GCF_055598725.1 Streptomyces sp. NPDC039423 | reverse complement strand
GCGCCTTCAGGAGCGCACCCAGGCTGGAGGCCGTCAGGCCCTTCCCGAGGGAGGACGCGACACCCCCGGTGACGAAGATGTGCTTGGTCGTCGTGACGGTGCCGGTACGAGAAGCGGCGGGCGGCGTGGCCAAGTGGGGGCTCCCGTGGTCGCGAGGTGGAAGGGGTGGGTGGCGTCAGGCGGATCGTTCAGCCCGTGGCGGCGTCCAGGGGCTCCTTGGCGGGCCGGTCGGGCTGCGGCGGTACGGGATCGGGGCCGTCCTGGACGGTGAAGGCGCCCCGGCGTACGGCCCGTTCGAGCCACCAGCCGGCGATCTGCGAGGTGACGATGGCGGTGAGGATCAGCGTGGTGAAGAGCGAGGCGTTGACGATCCCGGCGTCGAACGAGACCGTCGCCAGCACGATGCCGGGCCCGCCCCGCGCGTTGAGCGCGACGGCGAGGTCGAGGGCCTCGGCCTTGGGCCGCTTCGTCAGCCGGGCCCCGGCGTACACGCTGGCCGCCTTCGCCACGCAGGCCACCAGGACGAACGACACGGTGAACACCGGGTCGAAGGAGTGGACGAGGTCGAGCTTGAGGCCGACGATCGCGAAGTAGACCGGGATGAAGAAGCCGGACGCGAAGCCCCGCATGTGGACCAGGGACTCGCTGGTCGCCGTCATCCCGGTCATCCCGGACAGCAGCCCCACCACGAACGCGCCGAACATGGGCGCGACCCCCAGGAACACGCAGGCCGCGGTCACCGCCAGCATCACGGCCATCCGTACGGCCACCCGGCCCGGGGGCCGGTCCGCCGTGCCGGCCCGGGTGCCCGGCCGGCGGCGCAGCACCGCGGCGGCGGCCACCATCAGGCCGAAGAACGCCACCGAGGCCACCGAGTGGTACGCGGCGGAGGCGTCGGACGAGGTGATCCCCAGCGTGTGGGCCAGCCCGAAGCCGCCCTCCTTGCCGCCGGCGACCATGCCCAGCGCCACCGAGATCAGCACGTTGAGGACGATGTCCTCCAGCACCGCCACGGACAGCACCACCCGGGCGAACCGGGTCCGCACGATCCCCAGGTCGAGCATGATCCTGGAGATCACCGGGATGCTGGTCACCGCGATCGCACAGGCGATGATCAGCGTGAGCGCCGTGACGTCGTCCGCCGGGCCCATGACGTCCGCGGTGTCGATGACCCTGACCACCAGCAGGCCGAGCGCGAACGGCACGGCCATGCCGGCCAGGGCGATCACCACGACGGTCCGGCCGTCCCGGCGGGAGAAGACCGTCCGCATCTCCACGCCCGCCGTGAACATCAGCAGCAGCATGCCCAACTGGTAGACCAGCGTCAGCCCGGAGGCCGCCGGGCCGGTGCCCGGGAACAGCCACTCCTGGGCCTCCGGCGCCAGCCGCCCGAGCACCGTCGGCCCGAGCAGCAGGCCGCCGAGGATCTCGCCGATCACCGGTGGCTGCCGCATCCTGGCGAAGAGCCGGCCGGTCCCGTGGGCGGCGGCCAGCAGCAGGGCGAGGGCCGCCAGCAGCCGGAAGAGGTCAGTCTGAGACACGGGCGTCCAGACTGAAGCGGGAAGCCACGGCCGAGGACGAGCCCGTGTACTTGCCGTCGTAGCCGACCGCCTCGCCCTGCATCGACCAGAAGGCCAGCTTGCCGATCATCATCCCGGGATAGACCCGCACCGGGTGGGCGACCTTCATCTCCAGGGTCCACGGGAAGACCGCTCCGCTGTGCCCCAGCGGGGCGGAGAACTGGATCCAGATGCCGAGGGTCGAGGCGGACCGGCAGGCGTAGAGGGTGGCCGCGTAGTGGGGGCTGCCCATCGCCTCCATGGTGCCGCCGAGGTAGAAGCGGCCCGGTTCGAGGACCATGCCCTCGGGGCCCATCTTCACGTGCGCCGCCTGCGGCGGCTCGAAGCAGTCGATGACGTCCTGCTCGTACCAGAGGATGTCGTCGGCCAGGCGGAAGCCGTAGCTGTTCGGCTCCAGGCGCTCGGCGTCGAAGTCGTCGATGTGGATCCGTCCGGCGCGTACCTCGGACAGGATCTCGGGTCCGCTCAGAATCACAGCCAGCTCCCCAGCAGCTCGTGGACGGCGGTCCGGTACTCGTCCAGGCCCGCCCCGTTGTCGATCACGGCGTCCGGGGTGATCAGGTCGATCTCCCGGGTGGAACGGTCGGCGCGGGACGGGTCGCCCCGGCCTTCCAGCCGCCGCTGCCGCAGCTCCTCGTCGCAGGTGATGCGCAGGACGCGGAAGCCGTGGCCGCGCAGGGCGGGGGCGTCCACGTGCGGGTCGCGCAGGTCGTCGTTGACGACGAGGTCGGCGTCGGTGTCGGCCAGGCGGGCGACGAAGTCCGCGGCCAGCGAGTCGGGGCGGATCCGTCTCATCGCGTCGGCGAGCGCCTCCATCAGGATCTGGTCCTGGGCGCCGTCGTGGAGCGTGCCGCCGGCGGTGCGGTACACCTCCGCCTGGAGGTCGTACAGCGGCTTGGCGAGCTTGATCCGGGCGTGGCTCAGGCCCTTGTCGCGGGCGAACTCCTCGATCAGGGAGGCGCAGGTGGACTTGCCCGCCCCGGCCAGTCCCACGACGGATATGCGCAGTGTGCGGCGTGCTTCGGTGGTCATCGTCCGTTCTCCTGCTCGGCGGTACGGGAAGGGCCGGCGGAGCCGGCGGGGGTGCGGCCGAGGACGGCGTCCGGGTCGACGTCGAGGGTGCCCCGCAGCCGCACCATGTCGACCGTGCCGAGGACCCGGCGCAGTTCGGCGAGGGAGCGGTAGAAGGCCGCGTAGTCGGGGACCAGGTAGGACTGCCAGGTGAAGAAGGTGGTGTCGACCTGACGGTCCACGATCTTGTTGAGGTGGGCCCAGCGCTCGTTGTCGTCCGTCAGGTGCCGTACGGTCAGCGGCTCCCCGGGCTTGACCTCGGGCAGCAGCAGTGCCGCCAGCCGCTTGGGCTCGGCCGTGAACTCGGCGCCCAGCCAGGACTCGAACACGTCGGGGTCCATCAGGATCTTGTGGCCGGGCTCGTGGTCGTCGATGCGGGGGTCGACGCCGTCGCGGACGAGCTGCTCCAGCCGGCTGTCGGCCCGGATGGTGCCCACGCCGACGTACGGGTAGTCGCGCCAGGGGTGGACGAGGATCTCGCCGTCCTCGACGGTGCAGAAAAGCTTGTCGCCGGTGAAGTACTGCCAGCCGGGCCGGCGCAGCGCGGACAGCAGCGTGGTGGTCTTCCCCGCGCCCTTGGGCCCGGCGATGATCACCGCCTCGCCGTCCCGGTGCAGGCCGGAGGCGTGCAGCACCACGGTGCCGAGGTTCTCCTCGTGCCGGATGACCAGGTCGCGGACGAAGTCGAGGACCTGGACCGTGGACCCCTCGGTGATCCGTACCAGGAAGGTGTTGTCCTTCGCGGTGTCGGCCGGGGCGTCGAGCAGCGTGGCCCGGTTGACGTACTGCTTGCGGGAGCCGGATTCGACGATGTGCGCGTCGAAGTTGAACTCGGCCGCGTTGCTGCGCCGGATGACCGACTGGGGCAGCTCCCACACCTCGGGGGCGACGTCCGCGTCCGGGTCGTAGGAGCGCACGTCGATGCGGAAGGTCGGCTCGTGAGCGGCGTCCGGCCCGAGCAGGTGCCGGAAGAACCGCCGGACGGGCTCGAAGACCCCCTCCGCGTCCTCGGCCACGTCGAACCGCACCGTGGTGTGCAGGAAGTTCAGGTAGAGACGCATGTTCAGGTCACTCTCCGTTACGCGGCGACGGTCGTGAGGGCCCGCAGCAGCTCGTCCGCGTGGGCTTGGAACGACTGGGACCAGATGGGTTCGAGCAGCGGGGCGAGGCCGTCGACACCCAGCTCGAAGTCGATGGCGAGCGACACCCGGGTGCCGGTGCCGGCCTCGGTCACGGACCACTGGCCGGACAGCCGTTCCAGGTCGCCGTCGAGCTGCTCGAAGCGCAGCCGGAGGCCGGGGCCGGCGGCCTCCCGCTGGGTCCAGGTCACCTCGCTGCCGTTGAGCAGCAGGGTCCACTCGTTGATGCGGAAGGTCTTGTCCTGCTCCGACCGGGGGCGTACGGACACGACGTGCCGGGCGCGCGAGGCGACCAGGGGGCTGTCCTTCACGACCGCCCACACCTCGTCCGGGGTACGTCCCTCGACCAGTGCGTCCGCCTGGATCTTGGGCATGTGCACCTCACTCTCTGTATCGGTTGCGGGCGACGGTTCTCAGGCGGCCTTCATGAACGGGGCGAGGAACCCGATGTCCAGCCCGGCGGCACGGGCCAGCCGCGCCCACACCCGCAGGGTCCGCAGCATGTCCCGCTGTCCTTCGGCGACCAGCCGGTCCGGCAGCTCGCCGGGGAAGGCGTCGAGGAGCCGCTCCCAGAGGACGTGGATCTCCCCGACGGCGCAGGCGTCGCCGCCGAACTCCTCGTGCAGGCCGAAGACGGCGGCCAGTTCGGGGCCGGTCGCGTCGACCACCTCGCGCATCCCGTACTCCAGCGCGAGCGCCAGGCAGTGGGCGTCGTCCACCGCGGCCCGGCCGGCCAGCCGCTGGTCGATGTCCAGGAGCTGCTCCAGGAAGCGGAGCTTCGCGGCCTGCTGCATCTGCGGCTGCTCGGTGCCGCCCTCCAGGTCCTCGACGTACGCCCGGCCCTCGGCCAGCATCAGCCAGGCGGCCTGCACCCAGGCCTCCACGGCGTGCGGGCCGGTCATGATGTGGCCGGCGCGCACCGAGGGGAAGGCGGTGAGGTCCGCCGCGCCGCGGGTGGTGCGCGGCACTCGGCCGCGGTCCTCGGTCATGTCCCGGTCGCCCCTGTCCGTGTCGGTGGTCGTGGGGGTGGTCGTGGAAGTGGTGGTGCGGGTGGTCCGGTCGGCCCGCGGGCCGGTGCCGGGGCCGGTCCGTGTGTCGTCGTACGTCGTCACCGGCCGTCCTCCCCGGTCACGTAGCCGATCCGCAGGGTCGCCGCGCCCGCGCGCAGCGCCCGCAGCAGGGAGGCGGCCGCCGGGGCGTCGAGCGCGGCGGGGGCGTCCAGGCCGACCGCGCCGGTGGTGAACGGCAGGTCCGCCCCGGTGCCGACGCCGGGCAGGACGACACCGCTGCCCGCGCCCGCGCCGAGCAGCACGGAGGCACCCGGCAGGAACGGCTGGGGCTCGCCCGCGAGTTCGACGGCGACCGTGACGGTCGCGGCCGTGCCGGTGGCGCGTACCGCGTCCGCCACCAGCTCCGCGTACGTCCCGGCCAGCGGCTCGTGCGCGGCGGCCGGGTCCAGGTGGGCGCTGACGCCCTTGCGGAGCACCTCCAGGCCGGAGGCCACCGACTGGAGCCGGGCGTCGTGCCAGCCGCCCTCGGCCATGAGGCGGGTCCAGCGCAGCACGTACCACTTGCGGGTGGTGTACACGTCGCCGTGGTGCGACAGCAGGGCGTCCATCAGGTGGAGCAGCACGTTGTACGCGTAGCCGACCCGGCCCCGGGTCTCGCCGGCCGCCTCGGCCAGCGCGGTGTGCACGACCTGCTCGACGGCGGTGTGCAGGGCGGCCCGGCTCCAGACCGTGCTCAGTGCGGGCAGCCACGCCAGATAGGGCGCGGTGCCGTCCATCGCGATGCCGTTGACGATGCGTTCGGTCTGCTTGCGGCGCGGCTCGCGCTGCTTGTCCCAGGCCCGGAAGCCGGCCACGGTCCGCTCGGCCGGCAGGCCGGCGAGCCGGGTCAGCTCGTCGAGGTTCGAGGCCAGTTCCGCCTCGCTGAAGGAGACGACCTCCAGGTGGTGCCCCTCGTCGAAGATCTTGGTGGAGATCCGGGGGCCGTCGATGGCGTCGCGCTGGATGCGGATGAAGTCCAGGTCACTGGTCGGGTTGGCCAGCCCGTGCACGGGGGAGCTGGTGAGCAGCAATCGGCCCTCGCCGACGCGTTCGCGCATCAGCGCGGACAGCCGGCCGGGGTCGAGGCCGCGCCCCGCCAGGAAGTCCGTCACATGGGCGTGGCGGCGGGCGGTCAGCTCGTCGGGGGTCAGGATGTGGGGAAAGCCGGACGGCATACCATCATCTTTCGTCGGTCGGTTCGTGGAGGCCGGTGCCCCGGGCGCCGGCGGCGTCCGGGCCCATGCCGAGCTGGCCCAGCACCAGCGCGGCCGGCCAGGTGTTGTCGACGACGCCCGCCGCGGCCCCGGCCGGGATGCCCGGCCCGACCGCCGCGTGGATCGCGTGGAGCCTGCTGTCGCCGGTGTTGACCACGTGGGCGCCGGTCTTGGGGACCCGCCGCACCACCGGGCCCTCGCCCAGGAGCTGGGCGGTGGGCTGGTAGTCGTCCGCCAGTGCCACGTAGGCCACCGCCGGGTCGGCGTCGGGGTCCGTGAGCGGCGCGCCGTCGCGGTCGAGGAAGCCGGTGAGCACGGGGCGGCCGGTGTCCGGATCGGTGATCGCGGACAGCGCCTCGCGGGCCTGTGCCATGGCCTTGCGGGCGTACGCCGGGTCCTTGGCCACGCGCTCGGCGGCCCACAGGGAGCCGTTGTTCGCCGGGTGGTAGAAGACCTGCGACCCGTCCGGGTCCAGCTCTCCGCCGGGGGTGCACACGGCGAGCCCGGCGAGCACCAACTGGTCGTTGAGGTGCACCAGGTGGCTGCTGCCGACCATGCCGTGGTCCGCCCCGAGCACCACCGTGTCCTCGGCGCCGGCCCGGTCCAGCACCCGGCCCAGGATCGCGTCCGACCAGCCGTAGCAGCGCCGGATGTAGGACCACACCCGGTCGGCGATGTCCGGCCGGTGGGCCGCGCTGGACTCGTCGCACCAGCCCAGCAGTTCGTGGCCCACGTCGTCGGTCATCGGCAGGTAGACGACGACCAGGTCGGCGTCGTGCGTGTCGAGCACCGCGTCGGCCGCCGCCCCGAAGGACCGGGCCACGCACCGTACCGAGGAGAGGAAGACCTCCTCGGCCGAGCCGTCCCCGCCCTCGGCGAGCCGGGGGCCGAACACCGCCTCGCGGTACAGCGGCCCGACGCCCTCACCGGCGAACGGGGGGCACTGCGCCAGCCGGCGCAGCGTCTCCCGGTTGCGCCCCGCGGTGCGGGCCCGCCACACACCGGTGTGGACCAGCATCAGCCGCTCCTCGGCCCGGACGCAGCGCACCCAGGTGCCGTGCTCCGGGTCCAGGGCGAGGGGCCGCCAGTCGTCGCCGGGCGTGAGCGTGAGCCGCTCGCCGGCCGCGGCCGGCACCCCGACGCGCACCGCGCGCGGGCCCGCCGGGCCGGCCTCGACGCGGGCCTCGACGTGGTGGCCGCCGATCTCCCAGTCCTGTAACCCCGGACAGGGCTCCAGGGCGCGGACCGCGTGCCGGGTCAGCCGGTTGCTGTAGGCCTCCACCGCGCCGTCCACGTGCGGCCCGACCCGGTCCTCGGCGTCGAACACCCAGGGGGCGTGCACCAGGGCGCTGGTCAGGTCGTTCTCGGAGAGCGTCTCCCACACCGGCGGCACCGCCGGGAACCCGGGCGAGAAGCCGCTGACATGGCTGGCGACGCCCTGTCCGGCACCCGGCACGGTGTAGCCCGTGACCTGGTGCTCGGCCGGCCAGGTGCCGGTGAACAGGGTCGCCAGTGACGGCGGGGTCTGGCAGTTGGGGCGGGCGGGGCGCGCCGCCGCGAAGGCGCCGCGCTCCCGCATGCGGGTGACGGCGGGGAGCGCGCCCTCGCGTTCGAGCCGGTCCACGACCCAGTGCGCCCCGGCGTCCCAGACCACCCAGTACACCGTCATGCGCCGACCCACTCCCCGACGAGTCGGGGCAGGTCCGCCACCGAGTCCAGCTCGTGGTCGGCCCGGCCCGTCAGGCCCTCGGCCCGCTGGTCCGCGTACTTGCCGGTGCGCACCTGGACGGTGCGCAGCCCGGCGGCCAGGCCGCCCGCGACATCGGTCGTGGCGTCGTCGCCGACCACCACGCACGCGGTGACCGGCACCCCCAGGGAGAGGGCCGCGAGGGCGAAGAAGTCGGTGGCCGGCTTCCCCAGGACGCGGGCCTCGACGCCGGAGGCGTACGAGACGGCCGCCACCACGGCCCCGGTGTCCAGGTGGTCCCCGTCGGCCCGCTTGAAGTAGCGGCCCGTCTGGAGGGCCAGCAGCCGCGCCCCGTCCCGTACGGCCCGGAAGGCCCCGTCGAGGGCCGCGTAGTCCAGCGTGTCGCGGCAGTCCCCGATCAGCACGTGGCTGTACGGGGGCTCGTCGGCGAGCGTGGGCAGCGCCCCGCGCAGTTCGCGGGAGACCAGCGGATAGGTGCGGGCACCGGCGGCGGTGAGGAGCTGGGCGGCCGCGACCACCGGGGTGAACAGCTCGTCGGCCGCCACGTCCAGTCCGTAGCCCGCCAGTTCGGCGCGGATGGTCTCCGCCGGCTTGGAGTCGGTGTTGGTCAGGAAGCGCAGCCCGACCCCCAGCCGCCGCAGGGCGGCCACCGCCTCCACGGCACCGTCGATCACGGCGCCCCTGGCGTACAGCGTGCCCTCCAGGTCGAGCAGGACCGCCCGCACCCCGGTGCCCGGCATCAGCCCACCGCCCGTGCCAGCTCGGGCCGCGCCGCGACGGCGTCCTTGAGGAAGGTCCGCTTGGAGTAGAAGCCGCGCTGGTCGTTGAGGCCCCGCTCGCGCAGGAACCGCTCCAGCCAGGCGACGATCACCTCCATCTCGGCGAGCACCTCGGACTCGTCGGGCTCGACGGCGACACGGCTGCGCAGGTACTCCAGTTCGCACTGGTTGAGGGTCACGTCGCGGGCCTCGACCAGACTGCAGTGGTCGAAGAAGACGCCGTAGACGTGGCCGGTGCGCGCCGACTCGAAGTTGATGTCGTAGCGGACCCGCCGGAAGGACGGCAGCCGGACGGCCTGGACCCGGAGTTCCTCCGTGAGGTACCGCTCGAAGCCGCCGTCGTCGGCCAGGTCGAGCCCGTACGTGTGGCTCTCCCGGCGCTCGAAGGCGTCCTCGGCGTACCACTTGCGCTTGAGCAGGTGCTTGCCGTCGGTGGTGGGGATGAAGGAGGCGTAGCCGCGCTCGGCCTCGGTGGGGCCGGTGACCTCGAACAGGTGGTTGAGGTAGTCCCAGGCCTGGTACTCGTCCCGGTACTCCATGACGTAGCCGGGCAGGTCCCCGGCGAGGAGGCTGCGGTAGAGCTCGACGGTCAGCGTCCAGGTGTCGACCGGCGGGGCGAGCGTGTACTTGTACTCCAGCTCGTTGCCCTGGAAGCACTTGCGGTAGTAGCGCTGGTGGTTGTTGAGGAACAGGAACTGCTCGGCGTGCAGCCGTACGGCCTCGGGCAGCCACGCCAGGTCCTCGACGCCCGCCGTGTCCACGGCCTCGGACGTGATCCGGATGAAGCAGGCGTCCTCGGCCAGGAAGCGGATCTGGCTGTGCACATGGGCACGGTCGCCGTCCGCGGTGATGTAGAACAGCGGGACGAGCGGCCCGGCGGGCCCGCCGGTGACGGCGGTCACCGCCTCGGTCAGCGCCGTACCCGGCAGCATGCCGGGGAAGAGCTCCTCGCCGCGCGCCTTGGCCGTGTGCCGGGCGGTGCCGTCGACGGTACGGGCGGCCAGCTCCAGCGGGCCGAGCCGGTCCCAGTGGAGCACGACCGTGTTGCCGGGGAAGTCCCGCTCCACGGGGGCGTCGAGCTCCACGAGGACCACCGCGTCGCCGGCGGCGAGCGGGGCGGTGCCGTTGAGCAGGTGCAGGCCGCCGAGGGCCAGCCAGGCCCGCCGGCCCGGCGCCGGGGTGAGGGGTGCGTGGGTGTCGCTCACGGTCATTCTCCCTTGCGGCCGGTCGTGGCGACCGTGCCATCGCTGATCACTGCTTCGGCTCCGCTGATCCCGGCGGCGGTCACCGCGGGGACACCGGCCTCGCGCAGCAGGATCGCCAGGTGCCCGAGGGCCGAGCCCTTGTCGAAGACGAATCCCGCGACGTGCTCGATGAGGACGGAGAGCACCGCGTAGGGCCGGGAGGCGCTGATCACGGGCTTTTCGTCGAAGGACCTGACCAGGTCGAGGATCCGGGCAAGTCCCTCGTGCTCGCTGACGTCCTGGGACTTGTCGATGCTCACGGCCGGGCCGATGGACAGCCTGCGCAGCAGCGCGTCGTCGTCCAGGCGCAGCAGCGGTCCGCGGGCGGTGCCGGGCGAGATGCAGACCTCGCCGTGGGAGACGGTGACGGCGTCACCGCCGCCGAGGACCGAGTAGTCGACGAAGTACAGCGTGCCCCGGTCGAAGACCCACTCCAGGGTGACCGGGCCGTGCTCGGCGTGCATCGCCGCCGTGAAGCGGGCGAGCTCGTCGAGGTGCGGCAGCAGGGCCGTACCGGTGTCCGGGCAGGTGACGTTGGACGGGTCGTCGTAGCCCGCGGCCAGGCCCTTGACGAGGATCGCCTCGCCGCCCGCGGTGCCGCGGTTGAGGGCCATCAGCCCTTCGTCGGTGTACTCGACGACGAGGCCGTCGTCGCCCGCCCGGCGGGAGATCACGCCGAGGTCGCCGCGGATGAAGTCGCGTACGACCACCGTGTGGAGGGCGGAGCCCTCGGGGGTGACGCCGGTGGTGACGGCGAGCTGGTGCGGCACCTCCTCCTTGGGCACCACGATCTGGCGGAGGGTGTCACCGAAGTCGAGCACGCACTCGTCGGTGCCGCCGGAGAGGGTGTCGCGCAAGGAGGCGCTGCCCTCGGCGCCGTGCAGACCGCGCCCGTTGAAGCGGATGACCCAGCCCGCGCCGGTGGAGACCCCGTGCGCGTGGGCCAGCCGGTGGGCGGGGCCGCGCTTGGCGGTGTAGCCGCTGTACACGGCGGCCACCGCGCCCAGGCCGAAGCCGGCGGGCAGGGTGTCGACGTACAGCCGGTGCGCCTCGGTGACCGGTTCGGTGGAGCTCTGCCGGACGTCGCGGGCCGCGGTGAGCGGGCGGACCTGGACGAGGTGCACGCCGTCGGCGTCGGCCGCCCACTCGACGTCCACGTCGTGGCCGCGGCTCTCCCGCAGTCGCCGCACCATGCCGACGACCTCGGTCAGGACGCCGTGGGCCGGGTCGTCCGGCGCCGCCGGTCCCCCGGCCAGCGCGGCCGAGTCGGTGCGCTCGGGGTCGGCGACACCGGCGACGAGCTCGTCGGCGAGGCCCTCGACGTACTCGATGGTCACCCGGTCGTCGTCGGCGCCGTCCAGGCCGGTGAACGCGACGCCGGCGAGGGTGGGGCGGACGAGCCGCTGCACGATCACGGCGAGCCGCGGCACCGGGGAGAAGTCACCGGCCCGGATGCGGGCGGCGACGGCGGGCGCCTCGTAGTGCGAGCGCCAGCACCGCTCGACGGCGTCGACGACGGCGTCGGCGCCGCGGACCCCGAGGACGGTCTGGTGGATGCCGGCGAGGCTGGACTCACCGGTGTCCTCGTCGAGGCCCGACGACCGGACGGCGAGCTCGGCGTCGTCGCCGAACATCTCGTTCAGCCGCGCGGTCAGGAGCTTGCGGGCCTGCTCGGGGACGCGGATCTCGGCGCCGATCTTCTCGATCTTCGGCACGGAGTCCGTGAAGAAGGCCCCGACGGTCGCCTTGAGGTCGGCGAAGGCGTCGGCGAGCGCGGCGTTCTGCTCGTCGGTGAGCGCGTCGGTGAACTCACCGGCGGGCACGCAGAACGCGGGCGGTACGCGGAAGTCGTGGCTGGACGCGGCAAGTTGGGCGAACTTGGGGCCCACCTCGGCCGGGTCGAACGTCGCCCCGACCCCGGGGAAGCGCTGCCGTGCGAACTGCTTGTCGAAGTCGACGTGGATGTCGCTGGAGCGGGGACCGACGGAGCCCTGGTACTTGCCGTCGTAGAGGACGATCTCGCCCTGCGGCCGCCACCACATCATCTGGCCGATGTTGATGCCGGGGTACACCCGGACGCGGTTCATGCTGTAGAGCTGGAGCGTCCACTGGCCGGTGTAGCCGATGTCCCCCAGGCTGGCGGACAGGTTGATGAAGAGGCCGAGCCGGGCGACCGAGGAGCGCGCGGCGAAGGTGGGCGCGTAGTGCTCACTGCCCAGCACCTCGATGGTGTGGGCGAGGTAGAGCCGGCCGGGCTCCAGGACGTAGCCGTCGTCCGGGATCTCGATCTCTTCGAACTCGTTGGTGCGCCGGGCGTCCAGCGGGAGGTCCTGGTAGACCCGGAGGGTCTTGCCGAGGCGGAAGTTGTAGCTGTTGGGGTTGACCTGCTCCGGCGTGAAGGGCTCGATCGTGATACGACCGTTCGTCCGTTCCCGCTCGATTTCGGTCCCGGTAAGGATCATGGGGTCGACCTATTCGCTCGTTCTCGCATAAGGGTTGGGGAACGCCTCGGCAGCCCGGCGCGGGCGGACGGCCCGGGAACCGGTGCCCGCCCCGGGGACGGCGACGGGGGCGGGTCGGGAGCGCGAGTGGCGAGGCGGGTGGAGACACCCGGCCGGTGGGGGGCACGGCGGGGCGGGGACACCCGGCCGGTGGGGGGCACGGCGGGGCGGAGAAGAGACGGAGGGTGCGTGGGGGCCCGGGATGTGGGGGGAGGGCGCCGGGTCAGCCCCAGCCGGTGTCGCCGTTGACGACGCCGGTCCGGCCGGAGCCGGCCTCGGCGTGCGAGGTGGCGTGCGAGGTGGCGTGCACGCCGCCCAGCGCGCCGGCTGCCACGGCGAGGGCCCATCCGAGGAGAACGGTCTTGCGCAACGTCTTCATGAGCTCGCCTTCACGTGCGTGTTGATCCCTGTTAACCGACCCACCACGGAAGCTCCCTTGCATCGATGGGGGCGAGATGAATCACCATGCCAGGATCCACAGGTGCATGAGGGTGCAAACTGGATCATCATGCTGCATGACAGCATGATGACGCCCCCGCACATGGGGAGATACAGGGGCAAGGTGACACGGATGGACACGACGGGCAGAAGCCGAGCGACACTGCGGCGGGTGTATGAATATGCACTCGACCACGCGGACGGGCCCGCTCCGACGGCGAGTTCCATCAGCGCGGCGACCGGCCTTCCCTCCGCGTACGTCACCACCGCGGTGCTCGGGCTGCTCGACATGGGACTGCTGCGCGGCGACCCCGCCGGCGAGCTGCGCGCGGTCTCCCCGGACGAGGCGGTGGCCGGCGTCGTCAGTCCCCTCGAACGCGACATACGGGCCCGCCGCGCGGTCGCGGAGGAGACCCGCGCGGCCATCATGTCGTTCCTGCCCGTCTTCGAGACGAACCGGCTCTCCCGGGAGAGGGAGAGCGGGCTGGAGGTCCTGGAGGACCTCGCCCAAGTCCGCGCGGCCATCGCCGACCTGACCGCGCGGACCCACAGCGAGATACTGACGGGCCAGCCGGGCGGCGGCCGGGACGAGGACATCCTCCAGGAGGCGGCCCCCCGCGACCAGGCGGCCCTGGCCCGGGGCGTGAAGATGCGCGTGCTCTACCAGCACACCGCCAGGTTCAGCCCGGGCACCGCCGCCTACGTCGACCGGATGTCCGGACTGGGCGCGCAGGTGCGAACACTGGACGACCACTTCAGCCGTCTGCTGGTCTTCGACGGGGAGACGGCCGTCATCTCCCTGCCCGGCAACCCGCTGGGCGCGGTCGTGGTCCGCGACCCCCACATGGTCGCCTTCATCACGGAGACCTACGAGCGGCTGTGGCTGGCGGCCGAGCCCTACGGCGTGGCCTTCGGCGCCCGGGGCGAGGTCACGGACAACGTCCGCCAGGCGATCGTCCGCCTCCTCATGGAGGGCATGACGGACGCCTCCATAGCCCTGCGCCTGGGCATGTCCGTGCGCACCTGCCGCCGGCACGTGGCGGACATCATGGTGGACCTGGGCGCCCAGAGCCGGTTCCAGGCCGGTTATCTGCTGGCCGTACGGGCCCGGCGGGACTGACGCCACCGGGCCCCGCCCCGGGGCGGGCACGACAAGAGCCCCCGTCCCGTGTTCCCACGGGACGGGGGCTCGATCGTGCGATGTGGAGCCTAGGGGAGTCGAACCCCTGACATCTGCCATGCAAAGACAGCGCTCTACCAACTGAGCTAAGGCCCCGGGACGGCCGACGTGCGACGCGTGCCGCAGACCAGAGTACCGGGTGCCGGGGGGTGCCCCGCAAAAGGTTTGGGACTCCCGGTCGCCGACCACTCTCCGTAAGATGCTGGACGAGGTTCGCAGCAGCGAACCGAAGCGATGGGGAGACGCAATGGATGCAGCACAGCAGGAAGCGACCGCGAGAGCGAGAGAGCTCCAGCGCAGTTGGTACGGGGAGCCGTTGGGGGCGCTCTTCCGCAGGCTCATCGACGACCTGGGCCTCAACCAGGCCCGGCTCGCCGCGGTGCTCGGGCTGTCTGCTCCGATGCTGTCCCAGCTCATGAGCGGCCAGCGCGCCAAGATCGGCAACCCGGCCGTGGTGCAGCGCGTCCAGGCCCTCCAGGAGCTGGCGGGGCAGGTCGCCGACGGCAGCGTCAGCGCGGTGGAGGCCACCGACCGGATGGACGAGATCAAGAAGTCCCAGGGCGGCTCGGTCCTCACCGGCACCAGCCAGACGGCCAACAGCTCCGGGGCGCCGACGGTCCGCCGCGTGGTCCGCGAGATCCAGTCGCTGCTGCGCTCGGTGGCGGCGGCCGGCGACATCATCGACGCCGCCGACTCCCTCGCCGCCACCCATCCCGAACTGGCGGAGTTCCTCCGGGTGTACGGCGCCGGGCGCACCGCCGACGCGGTCGCCCACTACGAGTCGCACCAGGGCTGAGCCCAGGGGCCGGACGGACGGGGAGCGGCGCGGCACGATGGGTGAGGTCTTCGCCGGGCGGTACGAACTGGTCGATCCGATCGGGCGCGGGGGTGTCGGCGCCGTGTGGCGGGCCTGGGACCACCGGCGGCGCCGGTACGTGGCGGCCAAGGTCCTCCAGCAGAGCGACGCGCACACGCTGCTGCGCTTCGTGCGCGAGCAGGCGCTGCGGATCGACCACCCGCACGTCCTCGCGCCGGCGAGCTGGGCGGCCGACGACGACAAGGTGCTGTTCACCATGGACCTGGTGGCCGGCGGGTCGCTGGCGCACGTCATCGGCGACTACGGCCCCCTGCCGCCCCGGTTCGTCTGCACCCTGCTCGACCAGTTGCTGGCCGGACTGGCCGCGGTGCACGCCGAGGGGGTCGTGCACCGCGACATCAAACCGGCCAACATCCTGCTGGAGGCGACCGGAACCGGACGGCCGCACCTGCGGCTGTCCGACTTCGGCATCTCCCTCCGCAAAGGTGAGCCGCGGCTGACCGAGACCAACTACGTGGTGGGGACGCCCGGTTACTTCGCGCCCGAACAGATCATGGGCGCGGAACCCGACTTCCCCGCCGACCTGTTCGCGGTCGGCCTGGTCGCCCTGTACCTGCTCCAGGGCAGCAAGCCGGACGCGCGGGCGCTGGTCGAGTACTTCACCGAGCACGGCACGCCCCACGCCCCGCAGGGCGTTCCGGAGCCGCTGTGGCAAGTGCTGGCGGGCCTGCTCCAGCCCGATCCGCAGGCCCGGTTCCGTACGGCCACGGGCGCCCGCAAGGCACTCACGTCGGCGGCCGAGACGCTGCCCGACCCGGCGGCGGACGAGGAGCCGGTCGAGGTCTTCGACCAGATCGGCCCGCTCCCGGCCGGCTTCGGCCCCGACGGCCCGGTGCGCCCTCCGCGCCCGCACGCCGGGGTACCGGTCCCGTCGGAGACGGGCAGCTTCCACCTGGCCCCGCCGGCGCGGCAGCCCGCGTCCCCGCCCGAAGCGGCGGCACGGCCGGAACCGGCGGCCCCCGCGCCCGCGCACCCGTCCACCGGGCAGCCGCGCCCACCGGCCGCAGCCGCTCCCCCGGCGGCGGCCCACCCGGCCGGCCCCGCCGCTCCCGCCCCGGCGGCGGCCCACGCCCACCCCGGCTCCCACGTCCACGCCCACCCCGGCTCCCACCCCCACCCCTTCGCCGCGCACGAGGTCCCGCACCCCCCGACCGCCGGGGTGGCCCCCGCCTCCGGCGCCACCCGCCCGTACACCGCGCCCGTCCCCCAGCACCCCGCCGGATCCCTCCCACCCGCACGCCGGCGGCCGGGACCGCCCGCGCAGGTGGCGGTTCCGGTGCTGATCGTGGCGCTGGCCTGCTTCGCCATCGGGATCTGGGCCCTCATCCAGACCTGAGCGCCGCCATCTGTCGGCCACCGTCCGCAGGGCACCGCGCCGCCCGAGCGATGGCGGGCCCGGCGGACCGGCCACCGTCACCGGTCCGCGCCGACGCCCCGCTCACCATCCCGCGGGCGGTCCGTACCCTGGCGGCCCGGCGCCAGGCCCGTACCCCGGCGGCCCCGCCCCCGCCCCGGCCCGCGGCGTGCGGCGCCGGGCGAGCACCGTCCACGCCCCCAGGCCGAGCACCAGCACGGTGCCGGTGCCGATCCCGGCCGCGGCGACCAGCCGCATCGTGCCGCCCCGTTCCGCGGCCGCCTCCGCCGCCGCGGCGTTCCGGCCGTGCGCGGCCGCGTCCCGGTCCGCCTCCGTGACGTCGAAGATGCCGGGCGGGCCGTCGTAGGCCGGCCCCGCCTGGGGCGTGCCCTCCACGCCGATCCGCAGCGTCAGCCCGTACGGCTTCCGGCCGAACTTCTCGCCGACCTCGGGGCTCAGGCTGACCCGCAGGTAGTACCAGCCGGCGAACCGGGTGTTCACGTACTCGGCGGAGGAGTCGAACCGGTTCTCGTACCGCACCGGCGGCAGCGGCCCCAGGTCGGCCGACTTCTGCTTGCCGTCGTAACCGACCGCCTCGGAGCCGGCCACCACGCCCCGCGCGGGGTTGTACAGGGTCAGCGCGAGGGCACCGGCCACGAAGCCGCGGCCCGAGGAGCTGCCGAGGTCGGCGCCGGCGAAGATCTGCTGCCCCCAGTCCACCGGCACCCGGTAGAACAGCGACCGGCCCGGCTCGATCCGGTCGGTCCACTCGCCCTCGGTGAGACCGGTCGCGTCGGAGAAGCCGGCGCCGCCGGTCCGTTCCCCGGGGCCGCCGGCGGGTACGGGGGGCGTGGTACCGGCCCGGTCGCCGGAGGCCGCGGTCGGGCCCTCGGCCCTGAGCCCGGGCTCCCGCTCGTGGCGGATCTCCAGGTCCCAGGCCCCGGCGGAGGAAGGCGCCTTCGTGGTGCGCTCGACGACGGCGAAGTACGCGCCGGCCTGCCGGCAGGCGGACCGGTTCCGGTTCAGCGTCCGGTGGGCGTACGCCGCGAGCGGCCGGGGGAAGGCGGCCGAGCCGAACCGCGTCTCGTTGGAGCTGCAATCGAGGCCGTTGCGGTCCTGGAGGGAGACCTTCAGGCTGTCGAACAGCCCGACCTCACTGCCGGGAGGGGGTACGGCGACGGCGGAGACGTACGCGTTCGACCCGGCGTCCAGGTCGAGGCGGTAGATCCGCTTCCCACCGCCCTCGACCGCGTCCTTGTACGTCACGCCCGCCTTCAGCACAGGCGCGTCACTGCTGGTCTCCGCTCCCCGGACGGGCTCGATGCCCTCGGCGAAGGCGTACCCGCCGGGATCGGCCGCCCATGCCGGGCCCGGGCCTCCGGGCAGCGCCACCGTCAGGCCCAGGGCGGCGGCCATCGGTACCACCGCTCTCACGACCGCCCCAAGCCCCGCGGACCTCACCAGCCCCCGTAGCCCCCGTAGCCCCCGTAGCCCCGGAAACCCCGCCGGCCCCGCCGGCCCCGCCGGCCCCGTTCCGTCACGCCGAGCGCCCCTCCGCCGCATACGCGCTTCCCCTCGCCGTCTCCCGGCCACCGTCTCCCGGCCACCCGGACGCGCCCGGACGCCGCCCCGCCGCCCGGTGACCGCACTGCCGGTCCATCCTGCCCCGGCCGTCCCACCGGTGTCTGCGGGCCCGGCCGGATGCCGCACGTCCCGGACCGGTATTCGCGGGGGCGAAGCAAAAGGACTCTCCGTCACCACCCGATGCCGGCGCTCACGGCCCCTGACCCTCCGGAAACAGCAACCGGAAAACCTCGACCGGAAAACAGCAATGGGCCCCGATCGCTCTCAGCGATCAGGGCCCATGTGCGGAACCGCGTGCTTGCGTCTCACACACCCGAACCTGCGGGCACGGAGTCGGTCGCCTCCGTCCACAGATCCTGCTCGGCGCGATCCGCCTGGATCTGGCGGTACACGAGGAGCCCGCCGATGGCGGCCAGTGCGACCAGGAGGAGCTTCTTCACCGCGCGACCTCGTCTTTCCTTGGCGTAGGGGACCTTCTGGCGCCCGACTATACACACGACCGATACCGATCGGTGACCTACGTCCCGCCCAACTGGGTCCTGGCACAAAGCGGTCGGCCCGGGCGGAGAGATTCTCCGCCCGGGCCGACCGTCACTGTGGGGCTAACAGGATTTGAACCTGTGGCCTCATCCTTATCAGGGATGCGCTCTAACCAACTGAGCTATAGCCCCTCCGCGTCGGGCTCGCCGCCCGCGCTGACCTCTGAAGATTAGCGCACGGAGCGGCGAGTACCCAAATCCGCTATTCGTCCTCGGCGAGGGTGAGCTCCACCCCGCCCACGAAGCCGGCCGACAGGTTGTAGATGAAGGCGCCCAGCGTGGCCAGCGCAGTCGCCAGGACGACGTCGATGACGGCGATCACCGAGGTGAACACCAGCACCCTCGGCAGCGACAGGAACGACTGGAGATCGAAGCCGTTGCTCTCGTTGGAGCCCGTGGCCTCGCTGATCGTGCCGCCGACCGTCGAGAAGACGCCCATGGCGTCCATGACCATCCACAGCACCGCCGCCGCCACCACCGTGCAGATGCCCAGCGCGATGGAGAGCAGGAAGCTCACCTTCATCACCGACCACGGGTCGGCCTTGGCCACCCGCAGCCGTGCCTTGCGCGTACGCGGCGTCGTCTTCGCGCCCGTACGCGGCCGGCGCACGGTACCGCCCGTACCGCCGGAGCCGCCCGTGGCACCCTTGCCGCCGCCCTGCGTGGCGTACGCCTGCGGCGGGTGGTACGGCTGCGCCGTCTGCTGCCCGGAAGAGGGCCGCTCGGCGGGCAGCGGGCCGTCGTCGTACGTGGTCACCGTAACCCCCTGGGAGTCCGTGGCAGGGCCACGGGCACCGCTCGTTCCGGAAGCGGCCGATCCGGCGCCCGTGGCCTTACTCACGCTCTACTCCTCGTGCTCCCCGGCCGAGGGCTCCGTGCCCCCGGCTGCGTCGGCCGCGGCTCCGCTCTCTGCGGCAGCCGTGGTGTCTACGACCTCTCCGGTCACGTCGGTCCCGTCGATGTCGTCAGGGCCCTCGATCCCGTCGGCCCCTTCGACCTCTTCGGCCTCGCGACCGGCCTCGGCGTTGCGGGCGATGCCGACGACGGCATCGCGCTTGCCCAGGTTGATCAGTTGGACGCCCATGGTGTCACGGCCCGTCTCCCTGACTTCGTTGACTCGCGTACGAATCACACCACCGGACAGCGTGATGGCGAGGATCTCGTCCGTCTCCTCGACCACCAGCGCGCCGACGAGCGAACCGCGGTCCTCCACGATCTTGGCAGCCTTGATGCCGAGGCCGCCACGTCCCTGGACGCGGTACTCGTCGACGGCGGTGCGCTTGGCGTACCCACCGTCCGTCGCGGTGAAGACGAACGTACCGGGCCGGACGACATTCATCGAGAGCAGCTCGTCGCCCTCGCGGAAACTCATACCCTTCACACCGGAGGTGGCACGGCCCATCGGGCGCAGCGCCTCGTCCGTCGCGGTGAACCGGATCGACTGGGCCTTCCGGCTGATGAGCAGCAGGTCGTCCTCGGCCGACACCAGCTCCGCGCCGATCAGCTCGTCGTCGCGGCCGTCCTCCGTCTCCCGGAGGTTGATCGCGATGACGCCGCCGGAGCGGGGCGAGTCGTAGTCCTTCAGCGAGGTCTTCTTCACCAGGCCGGCCTTGGTGGCGAGCACCAGGTAGGGCGCCGCCTCGTAGTCGCGGATCGCCAGGATCTCGGCGATCTGCTCGTCCGGCTGGAAGGCCAGCAGGTTGGCGACGTGCTGGCCGCGCGCGTCCCGGCCGGCGTCCGGCAGCTCGTACGCCTTGGCCCGGTAGACCCGGCCCTTGTTGGTGAAGAACAGCAGCCAGTGGTGCGTGGTGGAGACGAAGAAGTGGTCGACGATGTCGTCTTCCTTGAGCTTCGTCCCGCGCACGCCCTTGCCGCCGCGCTTCTGCGAGCGGTAGTCGTCCGTCTTCGTGCGCTTCACATAGCCGCCACGCGTGATGGTGACGACGATGTCCTCCTCGGCGATCAGGTCCTCCATGGACATGTCGCCGTCGAAGGGGATCAGCTTGGAGCGGCGGTCGTCGCCGAACTTCTCGACGAGCGCGGCGAGCTCCTCGCTGACGATCTGGCGCTGGCGGGACTCCGAGGCCAGGATCGCGTTGTACTCGTTGATCTTCGCCTGGAGCTCGTCGTGCTCGGCGACGATCTTCTGGCGCTCCAGGGCGGCCAGCCGGCGGAGCTGCATCTCCAGGATGGCGTTGGCCTGGATCTCGTCGATCTCCAGCAGGCCCATCAGGCCCTCGCGCGCGACCTCGACGGTGTCGCTGCGCCGGATCAGCGCGATGACCTCGTCGATCGCGTCCAGCGCCTTGAGCAGACCGCGCAGGATGTGCGCCCGCTCCTCCGCCTTGCGCAGCCGGAAGCGCGTACGGCGGACGATGACCTCGATCTGGTGCGTCACCCAGTGGCGGATGAACGCGTCCAGCGACAGCGTGCGCGGCACCCCGTCGACGAGCGCCAGCATGTTGGCGCCGAAGTTCGTCTGGAGGTCGGTGTGCTTGTAGAGGTTGTTGAGGACGACCTTGGCGACCGCGTCCCGCTTGAGGACGATCACCAGGCGCTGACCGGTGCGGGAGGAGGTCTCGTCCCGGACGTCCGCGATGCCGCCGATCTTGCCGTCCTTGACGAGGTCGGCGATCTTCTGGGCCAGGTTGTCCGGGTTGACCTGGTACGGAAGCTCCGTGACCACCAGGCACTGGCGGTTCTGGATCTCCTCGACCTCGACGACCGCGCGCATCGTGATGGAGCCACGGCCCGTGCGGTACGCCTCCTCGATGCCCTTGCGGCCGACGACCAGGGCGCCGGTCGGGAAGTCGGGGCCCTTGATGCGCTCGAGCAGCGCGTCCAGGAGCTCCTCGTGGGTGGCCTCCGGGTGCTCCAGCGCCCACTGGGCACCGGCGGCGACCTCGCGCAGGTTGTGCGGCGGGATGTTGGTCGCCATACCGACCGCGATACCGGCCGAGCCGTTGACCAGGAGGTTCGGGAAGCGCGCCGGCAGGACCGTCGGCTCCTGGTTGCGGCCGTCGTAGTTGTCCGTGAAGTCGACGGTCTCCTCGTCGATGTCCCGGAGCATCTCCATGGCCAGCGGCATCATCTTGCACTCGGTGTACCGCATGGCGGCGGCCGGGTCGTTGCCCGGGGAACCGAAGTTGCCGTTGGAGTCCACCAGCGGCATGCGCATCGACCAGTGCTGGGCCAGACGGACCAGGGCGTCGTAGATGGAGGAGTCGCCGTGCGGGTGGTACGTACCCATGACGTCGCCGACGACGCGGGCGCACTTGTAGAAGCCCTTCTCGGGCCGGTACCCGCCGTCGTACATCGCGTACAGCACACGGCGGTGGACGGGCTTGAGGCCGTCCCGGACGTCGGGCAGCGCGCGCGACACGATGACGGACATCGCGTAGTCGAGGTACGAGCGCTGCATCTCGGTCTCGAGCCCGACGGGCTCGACGCGGAGGCCCACGCCGGGGACCGGGGGCTCCGCCTCGGGCGTCACGACGACAGGGGTGTCGGGGGTGTCAGGGGTGTTCTCGTCGGCCATTGCTGGTCTTCAGTCCTTTCGTACGGTCAGCTGAGACCGACTCAGATGTCGAGGAAGCGGACGTCCTTGGCGTTGCGCTGGATGAACGAGCGCCGCGCCTCCACGTCCTCGCCCATCAGCACCGAGAACAGGTCGTCGGCCTGGGCCGCGTCGTCCAGCGTGACCTGGCCGAGCACCCGGTGGTCCTGGTCCATGGTGGTGATGCGCAGTTCCTCGGCGTTCATCTCGCCCAGACCCTTGAAGCGCTGGATGGAGTCCTCGCGGATGCGCTTGCCGTTCTGCTTGCCGAGCTCGACGAGCGCGTCGCGCTCACGGTCCGAGTAGGCGTACTCGAAGTCGTCCCGGCCCCACTTGATCTTGTACAGCGGCGGGCGGGACAGGTAGACGTGCCCGGCCTCGACCAGCGGCCGCATGAAGCGGAAGAGGAAGGTCAGCAGCAGGGTGTTGATGTGCTGGCCGTCGACGTCGGCGTCCGCCATCAGGATGATCTTGTGATAGCGGAGCTTCTCGATGTCGAAGTCCTCGTGCACACCGGTGCCGAAGGCGGAGATCAGCGCCTGGACCTCGGTGTTCTGGAGGATCTTGTCGATCCGCGCCTTCTCGACGTTCAGGATCTTGCCGCGGATGGGCAGGATGGCCTGGAACTCGGGGTTCCGGCCGGACTTGGCCGAGCCGCCGGCGGAGTCGCCCTCGACGATGAAGATCTCGCACTTGGACGGGTCGTTCGACTGGCAGTCGGACAGCTTGCCCGGCAGCGAGGCGGACTCCAGCAGGCCCTTGCGGCGGGTGAGGTCGCGCGCCTTGCGGGCCGCGACCCGGGCCGTGGCGGCCTGGATCGCCTTACGGACGATGTCCGCGGCCTCGTTCGGGTTGCGGTCGAACCAGTCGGAGAGGTGCTCGTGGAGCACCTTCTGCACGAAGGTCTTGGCCTCGGTGTTGCCCAGCTTGGTCTTGGTCTGGCCCTCGAACTGCGGCTCGCCCAGCTTGACGGAGATGATCGCCGTCAGGCCCTCGCGGATGTCCTCGCCGGTGAGGTTGTCGTCCTTCTCGCGCAGCAGCTTCTTGTCGCGCGCGTACCGGTTGACCAGGCCCGTGAGCGCGGCGCGGAAGCCCTCTTCGTGCGTACCGCCCTCGTGGGTGTGGATCGTGTTCGCGAACGAGTACACGCCCTCGGTGTACTGCGAGTTCCACTGCATCGCGATCTCGACGGAGAGCAGCCGCTCCTTGTCCTCCGCCTCGACCGAGATGACCGTGGGGTGGATGAGCTCGCCCTTGCGCGAGTTCAGGTACTTGACGAAGTCGACGATGCCGCCTTCGTAGTGGTACGAGACCGTCCGCGCCGGCGCCTCCTCCACCGTCTCGGCGGCGTCGGGGTCGTCGGCGTTCATCGTCGCCTTGGCCGACTCGCGCTCGTCGGTCAGCGTGATGCGGAGGCCCTTGTTGAGGAAGGCCATCTCCTGGAAGCGGCGCGAGAGCGTCTCGAAGGAGTACTCGGTCGTCTCGAAGATGTCCGGGTCGGCCCAGAACGTGACGGTCGTGCCGGAGTCCTCGACCGCCTCGTGCTTGGCGAGCGGGGCGGTGGGCACGCCCAGCTTGTAGTCCTGGGTCCAGCGGAAGCCGTCCCGCTTGATCTCGACGGACACCCGGGTGGACAGGGCGTTCACGACGGAGACGCCCACGCCGTGCAGACCGCCGGAGACGGCGTAACCGCCGCCGCCGAACTTGCCGCCCGCGTGCAGGACGGTCAGCACGACCTCGACGGCCGGCTTCTTCTCGACGGGGTGCATGTCCACGGGGATACCGCGACCGTTGTCCACGACCCTGACGCCACCGTCCGCGAGGATGGTCACGTCGATGGTGTCCGCGTGCCCTGCCAGGGCCTCGTCGACGGAGTTGTCGACGACCTCTTGTACGAGGTGGTGGAGTCCACGCTCACCGGTCGAGCCGATGTACATGCCGGGACGCTTGCGAACCGCGTCCAGACCCTCGAGGACGGTGATCGCGCTGGCGTCGTACGACGAGGTGACCTCGCCGTTCTCGCCGGCGGCAGTGGACGGAATGTTCTCGTTGGGGTTGCCGGAATCGGCCACGAAGCGCCCTTTCTGGCACAGCACAAGCCGTCTCTCCGGGCATGCGGGAGCGGCTGCGTCGTTCGACATGTTCCGCAGTGGGCGGGATTACCTACCAGTCTACCGGTAGCACTGACATTAATGGGGGCTTGCCGGTGCCTGAGTCCGCATGTGCCGCCCTGAACCGGCGCCGACCGACTCCCCATATCCGGGAAGGGGCTCCAAGAGCCTCACGCCGCCACTCAGCGCTTCGGACTGTCAACCGCCGGCGACCGTGACGACCACCTCACCCGGAGCCGACCCCCGGCACCCCTCTCACCCCCCGGCACCCCCTCCGTGCGGCCCCGGCTCCCCCTTGTCCCGCACGCGTGCCCAGCGCGACCGGGGCGGGGATGGGACGGGGGTGGGACGGGGGCGGAGCCGTACCGGCGCCCGGGACGAAGCGGGGTCGCGCCGCCAGGCAGCGGTGTACGGGTGTACGGGCGTACGGGTGTGCCGGTGCCCGGGCACCCGGCGCGGGCGGGCGGGGCCGGGCCGCGGGAACGGGCCCGCGGGGGCGGGCCGCGGGAACGGGCCCGCGGGCGTCACCCGTAGGTGTCGCCCGGCCCCATGCTCCCCGGCGCCCGCAGCGGCCCCCCGTATCCGCGGCGGGGGGCGCCGGGGCCCAGCACCTTGATGACCCGTACCGTCCCGTGCCCCAGGTCCTCGTTCAGCCGGGCCACCAGCCGGGGCGCCAGCAGCCGGAGCTGGGTGGCCCACGCGGTGGAGTCGCACTGCACGGTCAGCACCCGCTCGTCGGGGTCCTCGTCGTACCGCAAGGGCACGCAGTGCTTCGCCAGGTCCTCACCGACGATCTGCGGCCACCGGCCCATCACGCCGCCCACCGCCGCCGGGGTCTCCCAGCCGCGTTCGGTGATCAGCCGGTTGATCGCGGCGCCCAGCGGCAGCGGATCGCGGCCGTCCGCGCGGGCACCGGACCGCAAGCCACCGCCCCGCCGGGCCTGCTTCTTCTGCTGCGCGGCCGCGCCCCGCGCCTTCGCCTGCTCCTTCGCCGCGCGCAAGGCGACCCGCGCCAGATCGACCCCGGACGGCTCCGGTACGTGCGCGTCCGTCACAGCCGTTCCACCGATCCCTCCGACACCCCGTACCGCACCCCTGCCAGCACTCCCGGTACGTCGTCGTCGACCGCCGCCGTCACCAGCACCTGCTCGCCCGGCGCGACCAGCTCCGCCAGCCGTTCGCGTCGCCGGGCGTCCAGTTCCGCGAAGACGTCGTCGAGGACCAGCACCGGCTCGTTGCCCTCGCCACGCAGCAGGTCGTACGAGGCCAGCCGCAGCGCCAGCGCGTACGACCAGGACTCGCCATGGCTCGCGTACCCCTTCGCCGGCAGTTCCCCCAGCTTCAGCACCAGGTCGTCGCGGTGCGGGCCCACCAGGGTGACGCCGCGCTCGATCTCCTGCTTGCGCACCTCCGCCAGCGCGGCGAGCAGCGCCTCGTACAGGGCCTCGCGCCCCTGCGCCCCGGCCACGGCCCCCTTGTACTCCAGGGCCACCGGCCCGCCGCCCGGCGCGAGCTGCTCGTACGCCTTGTCCGCCAGCGGCTGGAGGGTGGCGACCAGGTCGAGGCGCTGCGCCAGCAGCTCCGCCCCGGCCCGCGCCAGGTGCTGGTCCCACACGTCCAGCGTGGACAGGTCCATGGAGCGGCCGCCGTGCCGCCGGGCCATGGCGGCCGACTTCAGCAGGGTGTTGCGCTGCCGGAGCACCCGCTCGTAGTCCGACCGCACGCCCGCCATGCGCGGGGACCGGGCCGTGATCAGCTCGTCCAGGAAGCGCCGGCGCTCGCCCGGGTCGCCCTTGACCAGTGCCAGGTCCTCCGGCGCGAACAGCACCGTCCGGACGATCCCCAGCACGTCGCGCGGCCGGACCTGGGACGACCTGTTGATACGGGCCCGGTTCGCCCGCCCCGGGTTGAGCTCCAGCTCCACGAGCTGCGACCGCTCGCCCTGCCGTACGGCGGCCCGGATGATCGCCCGCTCGGCGCCCATCCGCACCAGGGGGGCGTCGGACGACACCCGGTGGCTGCCGAGCGTCGCCAGATAGCCGACCGCCTCGACCAGGTTGGTCTTGCCCTGCCCGTTGGCGCCGACGAGAACGCTGACGCCCGGATCGAGAGGGACCTCGACCCGGGCGTACGAGCGGAAGTCGGCCAGCGACAGATGCGTGACGTGCATGGTGTGCGCCGACCTTCCCCCGGCATGCCGTGCACCGCCGGGTGCACAGCCTGTGGATCTACTTCTTGGACTCGACCGCGTGGCCGCCGAACTGGTTGCGCAGCGCGGCGATCATCTTCATCTGCGGGGAGTCGTCCTGCCGGGACGCGAACCGCGCGAACAGCGACGCGGTGATCGCCGGCAGCGGAACGGCGTTGTCGATGGCGGCCTCCACGGTCCACCGGCCCTCGCCGGAGTCCTGGGCGAAGCCGCGCAGCCGGTCCAGGTGCTCGTCCTCGTCCAGCGCGTTGACCGCCAGGTCCAGCAGCCAGGAACGGATGACCGTGCCCTCCTGCCAGGAGCGGAAGACCTCGCGCACGTCGGTGACGGAGTCGACCTTCTCCAGCAGCTCCCAGCCCTCGGCGTACGCCTGCATCATGGCGTACTCGATGCCGTTGTGGACCATCTTGGCGAAGTGGCCCGCGCCGACCTTGCCCGCGTGGACGGATCCGAACTCGCCCTCCGGCTTGAGCGCGTCGAAGACCGGCTGGACCTTCGCCACGTCCTCGGCGTCGCCGCCGTACATCAGCGCGTAGCCGTTCTCCAGGCCCCAGACGCCACCGGAGACACCGCAGTCGACGAACCCGATGCCCTTCTCGCGCAGCTCGGCGGCGTGCTTCTCGTCGTCCGTCCAGCGCGAGTTGCCGCCGTCGACGACGACGTCACCGGGGGAGAGCAGCTCGGACAGCTCGTCGATCGTGGACTGGGTCGCGGCTCCGGCCGGGACCATGACCCACACCACGCGCGGACCCTTGAGCTTGTCCACGAGCTCCTGGAGGCTGTGGACATCGGCGAGGTCAGGGTTGCGGTCGTATCCGATGACGGTGTGACCCGCGCGGCGGATGCGCTCGCGCATGTTGCCGCCCATCTTGCCGAGACCGACGAGACCGAGCTCCATCAGAGAATCCTCAATCGTTGTGTGCGGAGAGTTCGTACCCGCGTCCGAGCCTACGCCCGGACGCGGGCGCACACCTGTGGGGTCGGGCGCTCATCAGACGCATGATCAGCCACTCAGGCGCACCGCCCCCGGCGGCGGCTCAGCCGCTCAGCCGCACCGGCATGATCAGGTACTTGTAGGCCTCGTCCGCCTCCGCGTCCACCGCCGGCTTGCCGCTCAGCAGCGCCGGCTTGGTGGAGGTGGTGAAGGAGAGCTGGGCGACCGGCGAGTCGATCGCGCTCAGGCCGTCCAGCAGGAACGTCGGGTTGAAGGCGATCGAGATGTCGTCGCCCTCCAGCTGCGCGTCGACCCTCTCCACAGCCTGTGCGTCGTCGCTGGAACCCGCCTCCAGGATGAGGACGCCCTGCTCGAAGCTCAGCCGGACCGGCGTGTTCCGCTCGGCCACCAGCGCCACGCGCTTGACGGCCTCGACGAACGGCGCCGTCTCGATCACCGCGACCGAGTTGAACTCGGTGGGGAAAAGTGTCCGGTACTTCGGGAGGTCGCCCTCGAGCAGCCGGGTGGTGGTGCGCCGACCCGCGCCCTCGAAGCCGATCAGGCCCTCGCCCTTGCCCGAGCCGGACAGCGCCAGCGTGACCGTGTCGCCGCTCGTGAGCGCCTTGGCGGTGTCCAGGAGCGTCTTGGCGGGCACCAGGGCGACCGCGGAGGCGTCCGGGGACTCCGGCTTCCACAGGAACTCGCGGACCGCGAAGCGGTAGCGGTCGGTGGACGCCAGCGTCACCGTGTCGCCCTCGATCTCGATGCGCACACCGGTCAGGACGGGCAGCGTGTCGTCACGGCCGGCCGCGATGGCGACCTGGGCGGCTGCGGAGGCGAAGACCTCACCGGGGACGGTGCCGGTCGCGGTGGGCATCTCGGGCAGCGCCGGGTACTCCTCCACGGGCATGGTGTGGAGGGTGAAGCGGGAGGAGCCGCAGACCACGGTCGCCCGTACACCGTCTGTGGAAATCTCCACCGGACGGTTGGGGAGGGCGCGGCAGATGTCGGCGAGAAGGCGGCCGGAGACGAGGACCGTGCCGTCCTCCTCCACCTCCGCCTCGACCGAGACCCGCGCGGAGACCTCGTAGTCGAAGCTGGAGAAGCTCAGCGCGCCGTCCTCGGCCTTCAGCAGAAGGCCCGCGAGCACGGGCGCCGGCGGACGGGCCGGGAGGCTGCGGGCCACCCAGGCCACCGCCTCCGCGAGTACATCGCGCTCCACCCGGATCTTCACCGGAACCGCCTCCTGCTGTTGCTGGCTCTTTCGTCGACTGCGGGAACCAGTCTGACGCACGCCGCCGACAGTCGGTGCGGGTCGGGGTCAAGTCGCGACGAGGGGCACCCGGCGCTCCGGGGCCGAGTTGTGCACAGGCCCCGCTTCCAAGCGGATTCCCCGGTAACTCTGAGTGGGAGTAGTAGTAGGGCCTGTGGAAACCGTGGATAACGTCATCCACCCAGGTCACGGCACGTTTTTTGTCCACCGCGCCTGTGGGTGGCACCGGTGGACAACCGGCCCTTTCTGTGGACGGGGGAAAGTTCTGCACACCCGATGCACAGCGGGGGCCCACTTCTCCCCAGCGCCGTCCCCAGTTTTACCCAGCTTCCCCACAGGCCAACCGACCACCTTGGTGTGACCGCTTTCACTCGGCGCGGTGAGGCCGGGCGTTTCGTTGCCGAACAGTGGACAGCGGTGTGGAGAAGCTGTGGACCATGGACCGCCACCTGTGGGCCGCCGGTGGACAACGGCGAACGGGCCCTGTGGACGACGCGCGCGTCCACAGCCTGTGGAGCACGCTCGGCCACAAATCCACAAGCCGTTGACCTGCAAGGACGCAGTCCCCACAGCCCGCCCTGTGGATGCGATCTGGACAACTCGGCAGTCCCCAGGCTGTGGATTGAAGATCGTGCCCAGAGCTGTGGAGAACCCGGTGACCGACCGAACTATTCGAACGGTCCGGGCTCCGGCACCGGGGGTGGGCCACGGCGAGGAGCGCCCGCAGCCCTCTCCCGGAGCCTCCTCGGACCCCTCCTGGAGCCCTCCTGTGAACCGCCCTGAACCCCTCCTGGAATCGTCCTGTGAACCGTCCTGGAGTCCGGCCGGAGCCCCGCCGGAGCCCCGCCGGGCTCCGGCGGGCGGCACGGCGGAGCCCCCGTCCCGGGCGGCCTCTACGGCCGCCCCGGCGGGGGCTCCAGGGGTTCGTGGCCGGGAGTCGGCCGCCGGCCGTCCTCAGCCGTTCTTGATGCGGTTCGTGAGTTCGGTGACCTGGTTGTAGATCGAGCGGCGCTCCGCCATCAGCGCCCGGATCTTGCGGTCGGCGTGCATCACCGTCGTGTGGTCGCGCCCGCCGAACTGCGCGCCGATCTTCGGCAGCGACAGGTCGGTCAGCTCGCGGCACAGGTACATGGCGATCTGGCGGGCCGTCACCAGCACGCGGCTGCGCGACGATCCGCACAGGTCCTCGACCGTCAGCCCGAAGTAGTCGGCGGTGGCCGCCATGATCGCGCCGGCCGTGATCTCCGGGGCCGCGTCCTCGCCGCCGGGGATCAGGTCCTTCAGCACGCCCTCGGTCAGCACCAGGTCGACCGGCTGCCGGTTGAGGCTCGCGAACGCCGTCACCCGGATCAGCGCGCCCTCCAGCTCGCGGATGTTGCGCGAGATGCGGGACGCGATGAACTCCAGGACCTCCGGCGGGGCGTTGAGCTGCTCCTGGACCGCCTTCTTGCGGAGGATCGCGATCCGCGTCTCCAGCTCCGGCGGCTGCACATCGGTCGTCAGGCCCCACTCGAAGCGGTTGCGGAGCCGGTCCTCCAGGGTCATCAGCTGCTTGGGCGGCCGGTCCGAGGACAGCACGATCTGCTTGTTCGCGTTGTGGAGCGTGTTGAAGGTGTGGAAGAACTCCTCCTGCGTCGACTCCTTGCTCGCCAGGAACTGGATGTCGTCGACGAGCAGGATGTCCACGTCGCGGTACCGCTTGCGGAACGTGTCGCCCTTGCCGTCGCGGATGGAGTTGATGAACTCGTTGGTGAACTCCTCGGAGCTCACGTACCGCACCCGCGTACCGGGGTAGAGGCTGCGCGCGTAGTGGCCGATCGCGTGCAGCAGGTGGGTCTTGCCGAGCCCGGACTCCCCGTAGATGAAGAGGGGGTTGTACGCCTTCGCCGGCGCCTCCGCGACCGCCACGGCGGCGGCGTGCGCGAACCGGTTGGACGAGCCGATGACGAACGTGTCGAACAGGTACTTGGGGTTCAGCCGCGCGTGCGGCTCCCCGGGGCGGCCGCCCGTGGCACCCGCCCCGCCGCCGCCCGAGGGGCTTCCGGCACCGCCGGGACGCTGCTGCCCGGGGGTGTCCGCCAGGTGGTCGCGCCGGTCGCCGCGCTGCTGGTTGTACGCCGGGGGCTCGGACGTCTGCGGGCCCCGGTAGTCGTGGTGCGGCTGCTGGGGACGCGGCGTCGCGTACGGGTCGCGCTCCTGGAAGCCGCCGAGGCGCGGCTGCTGCCAGCCCAGGTCCTCCTGGGTGCGCGGCCAGGCTCCGGGCTCCGGGCGCTGCTGCTGGTACTCCGGGTAGGCGGGGCGCACGGTCGGCAGCCCGTCGTCGGGCATGGGCCGGTGTCCGTAGCCGTCGTACTTCTCGTACGGCTTGTCGTAGGGCTCGCCCTGCTGCCGCTCGTCGTAGCGGGACGGCTGCGGGGGCTGCTGCCGGGGGCCGGGGGCCGGGGGCGCGGGCGGCTGGTCACCGGCGGAGTCGTCGACGGTGATCGCGATCCGGATGGGGCGGCCGCACTCGCGGCTGAGCGTGTCACTGATCAGCGGGGCGAGCCGGCCCTCCAGCACGCGCTTGCCCCATTCGTTGGGGACGGCGAGCAGAGCGGTGTCCGCCACCAGGGCCAGGGGCTGGCAGCGCTCGATCCACTGCTTGTCCTTCGGCTCGATGCCCTGCTGGCCCTCGCCGAGGAGCTGCTCGAGCACTCGTGGCCACACTGCGGCAAGATCAGCAGGTACGTCAGCCACAAGGCACGCTCTCTCACAGGTCCCACGAATGTGTGGTTCTCGGGACGGGATGGAAGGACAGGCAGGAAAGGAATCCGAGTTCAGCCACGGTAGTCGCGGCGGCTCACGTGGTTCAAGTTGTTGTCCACAGCCTGTGCATAGTGGACCATGGCTCGACGCCGGTTTGACCGGATGGCGTAGCCGCGCGTACCGTAACCAGGTCGAGTTGTCGATGGCTGCTGCCGCCTGCCTCCGATGGGCAAAGATCACGGTCAGTGATCGTGAAAGCGGTGCACTCGGGCGTATTGCGAGCTACTCGTGGGCGCACGGTGACAGCCAGGCGATGTCCCGCCACCACCCAAATCATTTCTGGAGCCCCCGAGTGAGCAAGCGCACCTTCCAGCCGAACAACCGTCGTCGTGCGAAGACCCACGGTTTCCGTCTGCGCATGCGTACCCGCGCCGGCCGCGCCATCCTGGCGAACCGCCGCAGCAAGGGTCGCGCCAACCTGTCCGCCTGATCGCCTAAACAGGTCATGACGTGCTGCCTACCGAGAATCGGCTGAGGCGGCGCGAGGACTTCGCGACCGCGGTACGCCGAGGACGCCGGGCAGGCCGCCCGCTCCTCGTCGTCCACCTGAACAGCGGTGCAACGGACCCGCACGCGTCGGGGGAGAGCGCTCCCCCGGCACGTGCGGGTTTCGTCGTCAGCAAGGCCGTGGGCGGTGCCGTCGTCCGTAACCAGGTGAAGCGCAGGCTTCGCCATCTGATACGCGACCGGTTGCCTTCCCTGCCCCCCGGTAGCCTGGTGGTAGTACGGGCGCTGCCCGGCTCGGGTGACGCCGATCATGCACAGCTGGCCCAGGACCTGGATGCCGCCCTTCAGCGGTTGCTGGGAGGGGGCGCGCGATGAAGTACCCGCTGCTGGCTCTGATCAAGTTGTACCAGTGGACGATCAGCCCGTTGCTCGGCCCCGTCTGCCGGTACTACCCCTCGTGTTCCCACTACGGATACACGGCCATCGACCGGCACGGCGCGGTCAAGGGGACAGCTCTGACCGCCTGGCGCATTCTGCGGTGCAACCCGTGGTCGCCGGGCGGTGTGGACCATGTTCCCCCTCGTAAGCGCCCGCGCTGGCACGAAATGCTGCGCGACGCGCTGCGCGGCGGCAAGGGCGGGAACTCCGCCGAGACGAGCCCGGCCGCAGAGACCTCGCCCAATGCTCAAGGAGCCTGATTAGTGGACACGATTGCCAGTCTGTTCGCCTTCATCACCACACCTGTTTCGTGGGTCATCGTCCAGTTCCACAAGCTGTACGGGGCGATGTTCGGCCCTGACACCGGCTGGGCCTGGGGCTTGTCCATCGTGTCCCTCGTGGTGCTCATCCGGATCTGCCTGATCCCGCTCTTCGTGAAGCAGATCAAGTCGACCCGGAACATGCAGGCGCTCCAGCCCAAGATGAAGGCGATCCAGGAGCGCTACAAGAACGACAAGCAGCGTCAGTCCGAAGAGATGATGAAGCTGTACAAGGAGACGGGCACCAACCCGCTCTCCTCGTGCCTGCCCATCCTCGCGCAGTCGCCGTTCTTCTTCGCCCTGTACCACGTGCTCTCCAGCATCGCCTCGGGCAAGACGATCGGCGTCATCAACGAGCCGCTGCTCGACAGCGCTCGTGAGGCGCACATCTTCGGCGCCCCGCTGGCCGCCACCTTCACCGACAGCGCTGCCAAGGTCGCCTCGCTCAACGCCTCGATCACCGATGTCCGCGTGGTCACCGCGATCATGATCATCCTGATGTCGGCGTCGCAGTTCTTCACCCAGCGCCAGCTGATGCAGAAGAACGTCGACCTGACGGTGAAGACCCCGTACATGCAGCAGCAGAAGATGCTGATGTACATCTTCCCGGTCATCTTCGCCGTGATGGGCATCAACTTCCCGGTCGGTGTCCTCGTCTACTGGCTGACCACCAACGTGTGGACCATGGGCCAGCAGATGTACGTGATCAACCAGAACCCCACCCCGGGCAGCAAGGCGCAGGACCACTACCTCCAGCGACTGCTCAAGAGCGTCACCGCCCACGGGGAGGTGCGTGGCCGCCGTCGGCGCACCGTGGTCCAGTCCATCGTGGCCAAGGGTCCGGACCGCAACGACAACGAGCGCAAGTTCGTCACCGCTCTCGCCAAGGCCGGGTTCACCGCCCAGGCCGACGGTTCCGTGCAGAAGGCCGATCCCGCCACCGCCGAGGCCGAGGCCGCCGCCGCGAGCCGGCGCCAGCAGCCCAAGCGCCAGCCCAAGGCGAAGCGCCAGGCCGGGGCCACCCAGCAGTCCACGGCCAAGACGTCCCTGGAGAAGGCCGACGAGCCCGGGGACGCCACGCCGAAGCAGCCCGCCAAGCCCGCCGGCGGGTCCGCACGCCAAGCCAAGTCCGGACAGCGCAAGGGCCAGCAGCGGCCCAAGCACCCGTCGTCCAAGAAGTAAGAAGGAGTCCATCCGTGACGGAAGGCACCACCTCCGCCGCCCAGGGTGGCGACACCCTGACCCGCCTGGAGCAGGAGGGCGAGATCGCGGCCGACTACCTCGAGGGTCTGCTCGACATCGCCGATCTCGACGGCGACATCGACATGGACGTCGAGGCGGACCGCGCCGCGGTCTCGATCATCAGCGACTCGGACAGCCGTGACCTCCAGAAGCTGGTGGGCCGTGACGGCGAGGTGCTGGAGGCGCTCCAGGAGCTGACGCGTCTCGCCGTGCACCGGGAGACCGGCGACCGCAGCCGGCTGATGCTGGACATCGCGGGCTTCCGGGCCCAGAAGCGCACCGAGCTCGCCGAGCTGGGTGCCCAGGCCGCCGACGAGGTCAAGAGCACCGGCGAGCCGGTCAAGCTGAAGCCGATGACCCCGTTCGAGCGCAAGGTCGTGCACGACGCGGTGGCCGCCGCCGGTCTGCGCAGCGAGTCCGAGGGCGAGGAGCCCCAGCGCTTCGTCGTCGTCCTCCCTGCCTGACCACCCTCCGGTGGGAGTGCCCCCGGCTCGCACGCCAGTGAGAGCCCGGGGGAGTCGGCCCCGTCTGTTCGCAGGCGGGGCCGATCTTTGTCAGCCTGATAGTCACTGATCACTGGGCAGCTCCCAGTGCGGTAATGCGGTACGGAAGGACGGTTCCCGTGACGGAGGCAGAGCAGCTTCCCCATGCGCCTCAAGAGGCGCGGACGGTTTTCGGTGAGTTCTTCCCCGAGGCCGTGCGGTACGCGGAGCTCCTCGCGGACGCGGGCGTCAAGCGTGGCCTCATCGGCCCCCGCGAGGTGCCGAGGCTCTGGGAGCGGCACCTGCTGAACTGCGCGGTGCTCTCCGAGGTCGTGCCCGAGGGGGTCACCGTCTGCGATGTCGGCTCCGGAGCCGGCCTGCCGGGCATCCCGCTGGCGCTGGTCCGCCCGGACCTGAAGATCACCCTGCTGGAGCCCCTGCTGCGTCGTACGAACTTCCTCCAGGAAGTCGTGGAGCTGCTCGGCCTGGACCATGTGACCGTGGTGCGCGGACGGGCCGAGGAAGTGCTCGGCAAGCTGCCCCCCGTCCATGTCGTCACCGCACGTGCCGTTGCCCCGCTGGACCGGCTGGCCGGCTGGGGTGTGCCCCTGCTGCGCCCCTACGGCGAGATGCTGGCGCTCAAGGGGGACACGGCGGAGGAGGAGCTCCAGGGCGCCCGGGCCGCACTGAGCAAGCTCGGTGTCGTGGAGACCTCGGTGCTTCAGGTCGGCGAGGGCATCGTCGACCCGCTGTCCACGGTGGTCCGGGTCGAGGTGGGTGAGAGCCCCGGAGGCGTCCGGTTCGCCGCGAAGCGGGCCAAGGCCGCCAGGACCTCCCGTCGGCGCCGCTGACCCGGTTGATCCTCATACGTACGCATTTCGGAGTGTCGTGACACCCGGACCCTGCGGCGAGTGCATCAATGTTTCACGTGAAACGTCGCTCACTGCTGCAGGGAATCATCAGCCGCGGCCGCGCGGCTGCCACGCCGCGCGACCGTAAGCCACCCACCAGGGCTACGGGGTTGTCCACAGAGGTGGAGTTCTCCACAGAACCACGGGCCTCGCTGGTTCACGACCCCGAAAGCATGGCAGGCTCTGTTCATCGCGAGCCTGAAGCCGAGGAGAGTGAATCCTTGCGGTCCGACGCCAACATCGCGGGACCGATGACCGATCCGGTCCCCGGTCCCCGAACCGAATCGGCGGGGGAGGATGTTTCACGTGAAACACCGCCCCCGATGGACGACACCCCCATCGGCCGAGCTGCCCAACTGGCGGTGGAAGCATTGGGCCGTGCGGGTGAAGGACTCCCCCGGCCTGAACAGACCCGCATCATGGTGGTCGCCAACCAGAAGGGCGGGGTCGGCAAGACCACCACAACGGTCAACCTCGCCGCGTCCCTGGCCCTGCACGGTGCCCGGGTCCTGGTCATCGACCTCGACCCGCAGGGAAACGCCTCCACGGCACTCGGTATCGACCACCACGCCGAAGTGCCATCGATCTATGACGTCCTGGTGGAGAGTAAACCGCTTTCCGATGTGGTCCAGCCCGTCCCGGACGTCGAGGGACTCTTCTGCGCTCCGGCCACCATCGATCTCGCCGGTGCGGAGATCGAGCTGGTCTCGCTGGTGGCCAGGGAGAGCCGGCTTCAGCGAGCGATCCAGGCCTACGAGCAGCCGCTGGACTACATCCTCATCGACTGCCCGCCGTCACTCGGCCTGCTCACGGTCAATGCCCTGGTGGCCGGCGCCGAGGTACTGATCCCGATCCAGTGCGAGTACTACGCGCTGGAGGGCCTCGGCCAGCTCCTGCGGAACGTCGACCTGGTGCGGGGCCACCTCAACCCGGCACTGCACGTGTCGACCATCCTGCTGACCATGTACGACGGCCGGACCCGGCTGGCGTCGCAGGTGGCCGAGGAGGTCCGCAGCCACTTCGGTGACGAGGTGCTGAGGACCAGCATCCCGCGGTCCGTCCGTATCTCGGAGGCGCCGAGCTATGGACAGACGGTCCTGACGTACGACCCCGGTTCCAGTGGCTCGCTGTCCTACCTCGAAGCGGCCCGCGAGATCGCCCTGCGGGGAGTCGGCATCCGGTATGACGCCCAGCACACCCATGCGACCCAGATGGGCAACCAGAACAACCAGCACAGCATGTCGGAGGGGATCCAGTGAGCGAGCGACGTAGGGGGCTGGGGCGTGGGCTTGGTGCGCTGATCCCCGCCGCACCCCAGGAACGGCCGGCGGCGTCGGTCGGAGCAGGGTCCACCTCTCCGGGGGCGGTCCCGTCCCTGGCGACCGAGCGAGGGGTGGCGGCCGCGAAGGTGGCGAAGCTGCCGCAGAGCTCGGGCCCCGTGGACAGTGGCTTCCCCGTGGTGGAGCCCGACGTGGTCGTCGAGACCGAGGCGCCGGCCGGAGCGCACTTCGCCGAGCTGCCGGTGGACTCGATCACGCCCAACCCGCGCCAGCCGCGCGAGGTGTTCGACGAGGATGCCCTGGCCGAGCTGGTGACCTCCATCAAGGAGGTCGGGCTGCTCCAGCCCGTCGTCGTGCGCCAGCTCGGTCCGGACCGCTACGAACTCATCATGGGCGAGCGGCGCTGGAGGGCCTGCCGGGAGGCGGGCCTGGAGCGCATCCCCGCGATCGTCCGTGCGACCGACGACGAGAAGCTCCTGCTGGACGCCCTGCTGGAGAACCTGCACCGGGCGCAGCTGAACCCGCTGGAAGAGGCCGCGGCCTACGACCAGCTACTGAAGGACTTCAACTGCACGCACGACCAGTTGGCCGACCGTATCGGCCGGTCGCGTCCCCAGGTCTCCAACACCCTGCGTCTGCTCCGGCTGTCGCCGCCCGTCCAGCGCCGGGTCGCCGCCGGTGTGCTGTCGGCCGGTCATGCCCGGGCGCTGCTCTCGGTGGAGGACCCCGAGGCCCAGGACAAGCTGGCGTACCGCATCGTCGCCGAGGGTCTCTCGGTTCGGGCGGTGGAGGAGATCGTGACGCTGATGGGCTCCGAGCCCAGCGGCACCCCCAAGCCCAAGGGTCCGCGGGCCGGCGCCCGTGTCTCCCCCGCGCTCTCGGAACTCGCCACGCGGCTCTCCGACCGTTTCGAGACGCGCGTGAAGGTGGACCTGGGACAGAAGAAGGGCAAGATCGTCGTCGAGTTCGCGTCGATGGAGGATCTGGAGCGCATCCTGGGCACTCTCGCACCGGGCGAGGGGCGGGTCCTGGAAAAGGGACTGGCCGACGAGCACTCCGAGGACAGTGACGAGGGCTGAGGCCGTAGCTCTCTCCCGCGCTCGCGCGGTGCGGTTCCAGGGCGGATCGTGTCCGGTGTTCACCGGTACGCGGTCCGCCCTTTGGCCTCTTCCCGTATGCGTGCCATCACCCGATCGATACGATGCGTTCTGGTATGCGCATCCGCCTGATCCACCTCGGAGGGAGAGCCAGGCATGCGAGAGGTGAGCCGCAGCCAACTGCTGACAGCAGGACTGGGACTCGGTGCGGTCGGCGGGTTCATCGGCAGCCTGCTCCGGGAACGGAGCGCGCTGACCGCCGCTCTGGGAGCGGCAGGCGAAGGAAGTGAGGAACAGCCTTCATGGGGCGTCGGCTCGTACCGCTCACGTTGGACAACCTTCCGGATCTCCCCCAACGGTGTCGCGCGTGCGTCTTCTGGGAGCTTGATCCGGTCAGTGGAGAAGCCGCGGTAAAGGCGGGCACTCCTGAGCTGGAGAAGGAAGCCTGGATCTCCGCCGTGCTGCTGGACTGGGGCTCCTGCGGCCGCGTGGTCTATGTGGACGACGTACCGGTCGGATACGTCCTCTACGCACCGCCGGCCTATGTGCCGCGCTCGACCGCCTTCCCGACGAGCCCCGTGTCGCCCGATGCCGTGCAGCTCATCACGGCCTGGATCGCGCCCGGCTACCAAGGGCAGGGGCTGGGGCGCGTGATGGTGCAGACCGTGGCGAAGGACCTGCTGCGCCGGGGGTTCAAGGCGATCGAGGCGTTCGGTGATGCCCGATGGAAGGAACCGGCCTGTGTCCTGCCGGCCGACCATCTGCTGGCCGTCGGCTTCAAGACCGTGCGCCCTCACCCGGTGCACCCCAGGCTTCGGCTGGAGCTGCGCACCACGCTGTCCTGGAAGGAGGACGTGGAGCTCGCGCTCGACCGGCTCCTGGGGGCCGTCCAGAAGGAACCGGCACTGCGCCCCCTGTGACGGGCCGAGGAGCCTCTGTCATGCCGAACGGCCCATCCCGGGGCGGGATGGGCCGTTCATGTTTCACGTGAAACGTGGGCGTCAGGCCTTGGTGACCTGGTTGCCCAGGTACGGTTCCAGGTCGCGGAGGATCGCGGCCTTCGGCTTGGCGCCGACGATGGTCTTGTCGACCTCGCCGTTCTTGTAGACGTTCAGCGTCGGAATCGACATCACGCCGTACTTGGCGGCCGTGGCGGGGTTCTCGTCGATGTTCAGCTTGACGATCGTGATCTCGTCACCGTGCTCGGCGGCGATGGCCTCCAGCGACGGGGCGATCTGGCGGCACGGACCGCACCAGGCGGCCCAGAAGTCCACCAGCACGGGCTTGTCGCTCTTGAGGACGTCCTCTTCGAACGAGTCGTCGGTCACGTTCTTCAGGTCGCCGGCCACGGCGGCCTCCTTCGGTTTCGCGGGTGTGGGTGGGGAAGGGTGGTCAGACCGTGGCGGTCTTCTCGGGCTCGGCGGCCTTCTCGCCATCGGCGAGCGCCGCCAGGAAGCGCTCGGCGTCGAGCGCGGCGGAGCAGCCCGTGCCGGCGGCCGTGATCGCCTGGCGGTAGGTGTGGTCCACGACGTCACCGGCGCCGAAGACACCGGTGAGGTTGGTGCGCGTCGACGGCGCGTCCACCTTGAGGTAGCCCTCGTCGTCCAGCTCGAGCTGACCCTTGAAGAGCTCGGTGCGCGGGTCGTGGCCCACGGCGATGAACAGGCCCGTCACCGGAAGCTCGGAGGTCTCGCCGGTCTTGGTGTTGCGCAGCGTCAGGCCCGTGAGCTTCTGCTCGCCGTGGATCGCCGCGACCTCGCTGTCCCAGGCGAACTTGATCTTCGGGTCGGCGAACGCGCGCTCCTGCATGGCCTTGGAGGCACGCAGGGTGTCCCGGCGGTGGACGATGGTGACGGACTTGGCGAACCGGGAGAGGAAGGTCGCCTCCTCCATGGCGGTGTCCCCGCCGCCGACCACGGCGATGTCCTGGTCCTTGAAGAAGAACCCGTCGCAGGTGGCGCACCAGGAGACGCCACGGCCCGACAGCGCGTCCTCGTTGGGCAGACCCAGCTTGCGGTGCTGAGAGCCGGTCGTGACGATCACGGCCTTCGCGCGGTGCACCGTGCCGGCGGTGTCGGTCACGGTCTTGACGGCACCGGACAGGTCGACCGAGACGACGTCGTCCGGGATGAGCTCGGCGCCGAAGCGCTCGGCCTGGGCCCGCATGTTGTCCATCAGGTCGGGGCCCATGATCCCGTCACGGAAGCCGGGGAAGTTCTCCACGTCGGTCGTGTTCATGAGCGCACCACCGGCGGTGACGGCACCTTCGAAGACCAGCGGCTTCAGCGAGGCTCGCGCCGTATACAGCGCAGCCGTGTAGCCGGCGGGCCCGGAGCCGATGATGATCACGTTACGGACGTCGCTCACGGGTTTCTTCCTCGTCTCTGCAGACTGCCTACTGCCTACGTGGGCCGGGTCAAGGACTCTCACCCCACCCAACGGATCCTACGGGGCCTGCATTCCCGCGGTGTCCGAGCGGCACGGCATGGGTCACGGACGAGGGTAGGCGTGGGTCAGCAGCAGGTCCGCCTTGGCACCGCTCGGTGTGGCGGCGCAGGAGGCGTCGACGACGTACGCCTGGACCTTGGAGGGATCCGTGCTGTGTGGCAGGACCACCAGATACGCCTGCTTGCCCTCATACGTGCCCGGCTGGGCGGCGAGCGGCTGGTCGCTGCGGCCGGTGCCCGCCTGGACACAGGACGGCACCGCCACGGCGTCGTCCGCCGCCATCGTGGACGGGCTGTCCACCGAAGGGGGCTGCCGCTTGTCGGAGCGGGGCTGCTTGGTGTGCTCCTCGGCCGCCAGCAGCGCTTCCACCCGGTCCTCCACGGCCGTACCCGAGAAGGTGCCCTCCTGAGGGGCGCTGACCGCGCTGTCGGTCGTCTTCGACCCGGCGGGGTCGTCCTCCGACTGGACGGCCTGGAAGAGCAGGACGCTCACCCCCATCGCGGCGACGCCGAAGACCGCGCTGAGCACGGCGGTGCGGCGCCGGCGTCGCACCGGGCGGGCGCGACCGGGTCCGGTGGCGGCGCTGGGGCGGCCGGCCGGACGGTCGGCACGGACCGGTTCGGAGGTGAGGGGGGCGGGCGCTGTTTCACGTGAAACATCCCCGGTCGCGTCCGAGGGCGCCGTGGCGTTCAGCAGGGCTTCGGCGGCCAGGGCGGCGTCGATGCGTCCGGCGATGTCGGCCGGCATCCGGGAGGGTCCCGGGAGGGTGCCCAGCAGCCCGCGGATCTCCTCGAGGGAGGAGAGAACGTCCGCGCACAGCTCGCAGTCGTCCAGATGCGCCCGTACGTCCGCCGTACGGGACGGAGGGAGGAGCCCCTCGGTGAGGTCGGAGATCTCCGCGACGTCCGGGTGCTGAGTCGTGTCGGTCGTGGTCACGCGCGCCCACCTCCGCCCTTCACAGCAGCAGGATCACTTGGTCCTGCATCCCTTGGTCCCGACGCCGGTGGGACGGATGTCCCTGGCGTCCGGTTCCTTCCCCGGTCCAGGCCATCGTTATCCACGGAGTCACCGCGCAGATGAGTGAGGAGCGGAAGGAGCCGGGCCCTCCCCCGCGCACAGCGGCTTTTGATGGTGCCCGCCGGGACTTCCAGAACACGTGCCGCCTCGGCGACCGGATAGCCCTGCATGTCCACGAGCACCAGAGCGGCGCGCTGGTCCGGGGGAAGCTTCGCCAGGGCGGCCAGGAGCTCGCGGTGGAGGTCCTGCCGCTCGGCCGGGGCCTCCGCCGACTCATGGGGCTCCAGGAGCTGCTCCAGCCGCTCGGTGTCGTCCACGGGCGACGTCCGGCGGGACGCGGCCTTGCGCGCCCGGTCGAGGCAGGCGTTCACCGTGATGCGGTGCAGCCAGGTCGTCACGGCGGACTGGCCGCGGAAGGTGTGGGCGGCCCGGAAGGCGGACACCAGGGCGTCCTGCACGGCGTCGGCCGCTTCCTCGCGGTCCCCCAGCGTCCGCACGGCGACGGCCCAGAGCCGGTCCCGGTGCCGGCGTACGAGCTCACCGAAGGCGTCCGGGTCCCCGGCGACATGCCGCGCCAGGAGCTCCTGGTCGCCGGGCTCGCCCGATGCCCCGCTCGTCATGCCGCCACCTCCTCTTCCCCGCTCCTCGGCGGCACCGCGCCGGGTGGCAGCCGTCAGCCGAGCACCTTGATCTCGGAGATTCCACCACGGAACGCGCCCGGGCTTCCGTCCTGCGGGAGCTCGGTGATGCGGATCAGCACATAGCGTGTACGGACCGGCTTCTTCAGGCTGCTCGTCAGCGTGTCGCCCACCTTGGTGAGCTCGGACAGGGAGTGCGGGAAGTCGTCGAGCCCAGTGGGGTCGGTCGCGCCCTCGTCCGCCGCCAGCGCCTGTGCGGTCTGCCCCGAGCGGTACATGGTCACATCGATGCCGCGGACGGTCTGCACGCTGCCGAGGTCGACGATGATCCCGCTGCCGCGCTTGCGGAGGTTGCCGAAGTTGGCGTAACCGAGGTACTGGGGCGTGACCCACGCGGTGTCGGTGGCGTCGTCGACCGCGTTCGGTACCTCGCTGAGCTGTATCCCGTCCCCGTGCGGCATGTACTCGCGGGCGCCGGCGATCCGCAGCGGCTGCGGGGGCTTCGGCGGCTTCTTGACGCTCTGGCCGCCCGGAGTGGTCTGGGTCTCCGTCTCGCCGGTCTTGTCGTTGCTGTTCTGGTCGAGCAGTTTGTCGGCGATCTGCCAGCTACCCAGGCCCAGGGCCGCGATCAGGAGCGCCGAGACGGCCCACTTGAGGGCCTTGCCCGTGCGGCTCTGCAACGGGGGCGGCGGGACCGGCACGGCCATGGTGGCGGCCGACGCGGGGCGCTGCTGGGGACGGCCGTAGTTGCCCTGCTGGTACGTGGTGCGCTGGTACTCCAGCGGGGTGGGGAAGTCGGGCTCCGGCGGGCGGATGCGCGGCATGGCCGCGACCGCCTTGGCGAGCTCGTCCGGGGTGGTGCAGGGCGGCTCCTGGCGGGAGGCCGTCGCGCCGTCGTTGACCAGGGCGCGCATGGCGAGCTCGGAGAGCCCGCGGTGCACGCCCGCCCGGACCTGGTCCGGCGGGATCAGCCCGACGCCCTTGGGGAGGCCGGAAAGGCCGTAGGCGTCGTTCTCGTACGGCCAGCGCTTGGTCAGCGCGGCGTACAGCAGGGCGCCGATCGCCTCGGTGTCGGTGCGCTGCGGGCGGTCGGCGCTGATGCCGCGCAAGGCGGCGTTCACGGCGAGTCCCCGGATCCGGTACTGGCCGGTGGAGCTGCGCAGCACGGCGCTCGGGGTGAGCCGCAGATGGGCGAGGCCCTCGCGGTGGGCGGCGGCCATGGCCTGGGAGACCTGGCTGACGAGTTGATAGGCGTCGTGCGCCTCGAGCGGCCCGGCCGCGAGGAGCGCGGTGAGCTCGGTGGCGTCCGGCAGCCATTCGTGGACGACGTAGACGACGTCGTTCTCCTCGACCGCGTCCAGGACCTGGACGAACCGGGGGTCGCCGAGGAGTGCCGAGGAGCGTGCGGCGGCGAGCACCGAGCGGGCCCTCGGGTGGTCGGCGGGGAGGATGTGGACCCCGACGGCCCGGCGCAGTTTCTCGTCGACGGCCCGCCAGCTGCTGAATCCGTCCAGTCGGGTGACGCACTCCTCGAGCCGGTAGCGTCTGGCGAGTTTGTGCCCGCTGTGGAGCTCGGGCGCCGTGATGGCCGGCTGCTCGCCGTCCCGACGTTCGCCGTCGCCGTCCTGGGCGGACCTGTCCGCCGCGTCCTGCTCTTCCGCCACCCCGTCGCTCGCGGCCGTGTCCGCCTTGGCGGTCAGCGGGTCGTCTCCGCTGTTGTCGGCCACGTCGACGGCAGCCGTGCTACGTTCCGCCACCGTCGTTCCTGCCTCCCCATCCGTTGCGCCACATCCAACAGCCATGCCAATTGTGCCCACAGTCCGGCGCTATGCACGACACGCGGTCGCCGACGATGGTTGTGCGGGCGCCCGTGCTTATCGTCCGAGACGGCCGCGAACCATGCCGACCATGGCGTTGAGCTCCGCGATCCTCATCTTGCGTGCGCCCAGGTAGAAGACGCCCATCAGTACGATCCCACCGCCGACGAGCGCCGCGAGCGAGCCCAGGGCGCCGTCCCCGAGGACTTCGAGGATGCCGAAGCCCGCGGCACCGCCGAGGACCGCGGCGGGCACGGAGGCCATGCACAGCCGGGCGTAGGTGCGGACGACGTGCGCGCCGTCCAGGTCGCCGCCCAGCCGGTTGCGCAGCCGGCGCCAGGCCACGCCGACGCCGACGGCGTACGCGAGGCCGTAGGAGGCCGCCATGCCGACGACGGCCCACTGCGGGGGCAGCAGCGCGTAGCAGGTGGCCGAGGCGGCCGCGTTCACGGCGGCCACGATCACGGTGTTGTAGAAGGGCGTTCGGGTGTCCTCGTAGGCGTAGAAGCCGCGCAGGACGACGTACTGCACCGAGTAGGGGATCAGGCCCAGGCCGAAGGCCATCAGGATGAAGCCCATGCTGCGGGCGGCCTCGGTGCCGCTGGAGGCGTACAGCAGGGTGCACATCGGGACGCCGAGGGCCAGGAAGGTGAAGGCGACGGGGACGATGGCGACCGCCGAGTTGCGGAGGCCCTGCGAGATGTCGTCGCGGACGGCGCCCGGGTCGTTGTCATGGGCGGCGCGTGAGATGCGCGGCAGCAACGCGGCCATCACCGAGACGGTGATGATGGCCTGGGGCATGCCCCAGATGAGCTGGGCGTTGGAGTACGCGAGGAAGCCCGCGCCGTCCTGCCCCGAGGCCTTGCCGGCCGCCGTGGCGAGCTGGGTCACGACGACGACACCGGCCTGGTTGGCGAGGACGAACAGGACGGTCCACTTGGCGAGTTTGACCGTCTTGCCGAGCCCGTGGCCCTTCCAGTCGAAGCGCGGGCGGAAGCGGAAACCGGCCTCGCGGAGGTACGGGATCATCGCCAGGGACTGGACCACCAGGCCGAGCAGCGTACCGATGCCCAGGAGCCGGATGCCCTCGTCCGGAATGGTCGTGACGCCCATCCGGGACTCGGCGGAGGAGCCGTAGACCCAGATGAACATGGCGAAGGTGAAGATGACGACGATGTTGTTGAGGACCGGGGTCCACATCATCGCGCCGAACCGGCCCCGCGCGTTGAGGATCTGACCCATCACCACGTGCACGCCCATGAAGAAGATGGTGGGCAGGCAGAAGCGGGCGAAGGTGACGGCCACGCTGTTCGCGGCCGCGTCACCGGCGATGGTGTCGGACATCGCCCGGATCAGCAGTGGTGCGCCGAACACGGCGAGTGTGACGATCACGCCGAGCGCGACCATGACGAGCGTCAGGAGCCGGTTGGCGTAGGCCTCGCCGCCGTCCTCGTCGTCCTTCATGGAACGGACGAGCTGGGGGACGAAGACCGAGTTGAGGCCGCCGCCGACGGTGAGGATGTAGATCATCGTCGGCAGCGTGGCCGCGACGGTGTAGGTGTCACCGAGCAGGGCGGCGCCCAGCGCGCCGGTGATGACCAGGCTGCGGACGAAACCGGTGAGTCGGGAGACGAGGGTGCCGGCCGCCATCACCGCGCTGGACTTCAGCAGGCCCGAGGCTCGGCCGCCGGACTTCTTCGGGGCGGGCGCGGGCGCGGGGGCCGGTTCGGGCTCCTGCGGGGCGGGCGACGGTCCCTGTCCCTGCTGGTCCCGGTAGAGGTGCGCGAACGCGTCCGGCTCGGGCTCGTCCTCGCTCGCGTGCGTGACGAGGTCGTCGACGCCGGTGAACTGAACGGTCCTGGCGTCGTCGCCGTAAGGAAGGTGACGGGACGGTCCCGCGGGCTCGGGCGGCGGGGTCTGTGCCCATACCCGGGGGTCCGGGGCGTACGGGGAGGCGGCGGGCTGCTGGTAGAGCGGCTGCGGCTCCTCGTAGGTGCCAGGCGGCGGGGGCGGGTGGGCGGCTCTGTCGTAGAGCGCCTCACCGACCGGGTCCTGGGCGGCGAGGTCCTGGCCGCCGTACGGATCCTGCTCGTAGGCGTGCTGGACGTACGGATCCGGGGTGTACGGATCCGGGACGGGCGGCGAAGCCGGGGACGGGACCTGGCCCGCCGCATGGGGCATCTCGCCGGAAGGCGCGCTGCCGCCGCCCGCGTTTTGACCGCGGTCACCGTCGTACGGCGCGTTCATGGTTTACCCCACCTCATCGTCCCCGGCCGACCGGCCACGACATCGCTCAACGGTCCACTTTCTCACCCTGGCCCGACGGGTCGGTGCTTTGCGCTCCGGTGTCCGGCGTCGGGTCACTCGGCTGCTCGGGATCGTCGCTCGGCGCGGCCGTCGTACCGGCCTCCGGATCCGTCCCCGTGCCGCTCGCGGCCTCCGTCCCGGCGGCGGCCTCCGTCCCGGCGGCGTCCGCCGGTTCCCTGGCCTCCGCCGACTCCGTGGCCTCCGCCGTGTCGGCCTCGCGGGCCGCGGCGCGCTTGCGGTGGGTGTACATCCGGATGCCGGCGAGGGCGAGCAGCAGGAAGCCGCCGGCGATGACCAGCATCACCGTGGGCGTGATCTCGGAGACCTTGACGGTGAAGTGCATCGGCTTGCCGTACGGCCTGCCGTCCTCCGTGTAGAGCTGGGCCGTCATGGGGACCGGACCGTTGGCGTTGGCGGAGGCGGTGAACTTCACCGACTGGCTGTGGCCGCCGTCGATCCTGACCGGCAGCTCGGAGACGGCGTCGCCCCCGTTGAGCTTCAGGCGGGTGGGCTTGGTCGACGTCAGCCGGAGCACCAGGTGGTCGACGCCCTGGAGCAGCTGGTTCTGGACCGTGACCGGGATGGTCGCGCTGCGTCCCGACAGGGTCAGGTCGGACTTGTCGATCAGCTGCACTTCGGTGGTGAGGTCCTCGAGGTGCTCCTGCACGCTCCGCCGGTACGCGGTGGCCTCCTCGGCGCGGCCGCGCCAGGACGTGGACATCTCCCGGTTGATCGCGTTCCCGAAGGGCGTCACGACCCGGTAGGCGGCGGTCAGGATGACCTTGAAGTTGTCCAGGGTGTCCTGGGTCGTCTTCATGTCCAGGAAGGCCTGTACGGGCAGCTCCTGCTTGCGGAGCTGGGCGGGGTACTTCCGGGCGCCCGGGACCTTCGTCGTGGCGCGGTCGTCGGGCTTGGCCGCGGCGGCCGCGATCAGGTCGCTGGGCTGCGTCCAGCGCTGGGCGGACAGGGCGCGCAGCGCGGTGGCCATGGACTCGGCCTGCGCGGTGGTGGGCATCCGCTGGGGGGCGATCACGATGCTGCGGAGCTTGCCCGGCTGCTGCTGGGTGACGGCCAGCGTGTGGGCGAGGAACTGCTGGACGGCCTGCGTCGAGTCGCCCGCCCGGGTCATGTCGCCCTGGAAGGCGGTGGACAGGGAGGCGTCGGCGACCACGGCGGTGGTTCCGCCGCCGATGGGCCGGGCGGCGTTGGGCGTGTAGGGCAGCTCGTCGCGCATGCTGTCGTTGCGGGCGATCAGTTTGTCGGCGCCCGCCGAGGTGGCGATGTCGACGATCGACGGGTCCAGGGCCCCGTCGACCGGCCAGGCGAAGTCGACCGACGGCTTCACATGGAGGATCGTCTCGACCGTGGTCTCGGCGACCTCGGTGGCCGGCTGGAGGTGGCTGAGGGAGCCGGAGACGTCCTTGCCGCGGTGGGCGAGGGACGCCAGATCGGGGTCGCCGTACGGCAGCGCGATCACCTTGTCGTCCTGCACCGCCTTGTCGAGGCTGTTCAGCCACTGCTTGGCCACGGCCTGGTACCGGCCGGGGACGCGTTCCGTGCCGTCCTTCACCTGGTAGTTCCGGGTCATCGCGTCGACGGTGGCGAGCAGGTCCGGGTCGACGACCCAGGTGACGGGGAGCTCGGCGCCCAGGGACACGAGCCGCTCCAGGCGCCCGCCCGGGCCGAGCTCGGCGGCCAGGTCGTCGTTCTCGAAGACCGGCGTCTGCTGGTCGTCCGATCCGGTCTCCGCGGACAGGTGCGTCGAGGAGATCACCGGCCACAGGTAGGTGACCTGGGTCTTCTTGTCGGTGGCCTCGGGCTGCCAGGGCAGGAAGGTCCGCTCGATGCCCAGCACCTGGCTGTACGACGTGCTCGCCGTCCGGCCCGAGAGCGAGACACCGAGCTGGTAGACACCGTCGTCGTCGAGGTTCAGCTTGTCGACCGGCACGGCGATCGTGAAGTCCTTGCTCAGGCCGGCCGCGAGCTGGGGGATCTTGATGCTGTACGGGCCGCCGAGCGCCGCGCCGTCATTGCTCGGGGTGAAGCCGGTGCGCTTGGCCACGGCGTCGATCTCGCCCCGGCTGTCCATGCGCGACCCGACCCGCAGGTCGACCTGCGCGCCGCTGACCGTTTCCTTGCCCTTGTTGGTCACCGTGCCGCTGATCGTGAGGGTGTCCCCCTCCACCGGGGTGGTCGGCATGAATGTGTCGAGGGACACGTCGACCGTGCGGGACGGGGAGGCCTTCTCGGCGGCGGACGCGGGAGGCGCGGCGGGGACGTACAGCAGGCCGGCCAGGAGCGGCGCACCCACCATGGCGGAGGCCGCACGACGCAGCCATCGCCGGGCAGGAGAGCGACTCGTGCTCTGGAAGTCTGCCGCCTCGGCCACGCGCTCGCCCGTCCTCGTCGTCTGTTGCCGTTGGTGGTTCACCGGTTCCTGCGTCCACGCATGGTAACGAGGAGCGCTGGGGCTAAGTGCCGCGGACTGCTCCACATGATCGGGCCGGCCCGGGTCGGGGAGATCACGCACGCGGGGCGGGAGGGGTGGGGAAAAGCGGGGGGCTGCCCAGGGCCGGGGCACGTACCCTTTTCTGTTGTGCCGAACGCCAACGAAGACAACCCGACCGCACTGAGCCAGGTGCAACGCCGCGCGGTCAGTGAACTACTCCGTGTGTCCCCCGCCGCCGATGAGCTCGCCCGCCGCTTCCAGGAAGCCGGATTCCGTCTCGCTCTGGTCGGTGGCTCGGTACGCGACGCACTGCTCGGCCGGCTCGGCAACGACCTGGACTTCACCACCGACGCGCGCCCCGAGGACGTTCTGAAGATCGTCCGGCCCTGGGCCGACGCGGTGTGGGACGTCGGGATCGCCTTCGGCACGGTGGGCGCGCAGAAGACCGCCCGCGTCGGGGACGCCGACCAGCTCTTCCAGATCGAGGTCACGACGTACCGCTCCGAGGCGTACGACAGGACCTCGCGCAAGCCGGAGGTCTCCTACGGCGACTCCATCGAGGAGGACCTGGTCCGCCGCGACTTCACCGTCAACGCGATGGCCGTGGCCCTGCCGGAGAAGGAGTTCATCGACCCCCACGGCGGCCTGGAGGACCTGGCGCAGCGCGTCCTCCGGACCCCCGGGACGCCCGAGGAGTCCTTCTCCGACGACCCGCTGCGCATGATGCGCGCCGCGCGGTTCGCCGCGCAGCTCGACTTCGAGGTGGCTCCCGACGTCGTGGACGCCATGAAGCGGATGGCCGAGCGGATCGAGATCGTCTCCGCCGAGCGGGTGCGGGACGAGCTCAACAAGCTGCTCCTCTCCGCGCACCCCCGCAAGGGCCTGGGACTGCTGGTCGACAGCGGTCTCGCCCAGCGGGTGCTGCCGGAGCTGCCCGCACTGCGGCTGGAGAGCGACGAGCACCACCGGCACAAGGACGTCTACGACCACTCGCTGATCGTGCTGGAACAGGCCATCGACCTCGAAGAGGACGGTCCGGACCTGGTGCTGCGGCTGGCAGCGCTGCTGCATGACATCGGGAAGCCGCGCACGCGACGCTTCGAGTCGGACGGCCGGGTCTCCTTCCACCACCACGAGGTGGTCGGCGCGAAGATGACCAAGAAGCGCATGACGGCGCTGAAGTACTCCAACGACATGATCAAGGACGTGTCGCGCCTGGTGGAGCTGCACCTGCGCTTCCATGGCTACGGCACCGGCGAGTGGACCGACTCCGCCGTGCGCCGCTATGTACGCGACGCCGGCCCGCTGCTGAGCCGCCTGCACAAGCTGACCCGCTCCGACTGCACCACCCGCAACAAGCGCAAGGCGGCCGCACTCTCCCGCGCGTACGACGGGCTGGAAGAGCGCATCGCCACGCTCCACGAGCAGGAGGAGCTGGACGCCATCCGCCCCGACCTGGACGGCAATCAGATCCAGGAGATCCTCGGGATCCGGCCCGGCCCGGCCGTCGGCAAGGCGTACAAGTTCCTGCTGGAGCTGCGTCTGGAGAACGGCCCGATGGAGCACGACGCCGCCGTCGCCGCGCTCAAGGAGTGGTGGGCTACCCAAGGCTGAGCGGCATCCCGGGGCGGTCATGTTTCACGTGAAACATGACCCGCCCCTCGTGCGCGGACGATCGAGGGGCGATGTTTCACGTGAAACATCGCCCCCGCTCTACAGTGCCGCGTCGGCACGTCTCCAGCGAGCCAGAGCGACGGCCACGGCTGCGTACAGCACGGCGACCATGACGACCAGGAGGACGGACCGGCCGTCGGACGGCAGTAGCAGCGCGGAGACAGCGGCCGCCGCGACGAAGGCGGCGTTGTAGAACACGTCGTACAGCGCGAAGACCCGCCCCCGGTACGCGTCGTCCACCGCCAGCTGGACCACCGTGTCCGTGGCGATCTTGGCCCCCTGGGTCACCAGGCCGAGCACGAAGGCGGCCACCAGTATCGGCGCGGGAGTGAAGAGCAGCCCCAGCGCGGGTGCCAGCACCGCGGCGGACGCCGCGCACAGCACCATCCAGCCGCCCTGCCCCAGCCGCCCCACCGCCCAGGGCGACACCACCGCGGCGGTGAAGAAACCCGCCCCCGAGACGCCAACGGCCAGCCCGAGCAGGGCGAGCCCCTCCGACTGCGTGGACGTCCAGGCGTACCGGCAGAGCATCAGCACCATCACGGTCAGGGCGCCGTAGCAGAACCGCATCACCGTCATCGCGGCGAGCGCCCGGCCCGCGGCCCGGCGCCGGGCCAGGTGCCGCACCCCGCTCGCCAGCCCCCGGGCCGTCGAGGCCAGCGCCGCGCCCAGCCGGGGCGGTGCGGCGTCCCGGTCGGGCCCGAGCAGTCCGCGTCCCATCCGCAGCGAGGCGAGCGCCGAGCACAGATAGAGCGCGGCGCCCAGCAACACCACCACGGCGTCGGAATCGGCGCCCAGCAGCCGTACGGCGAGCGCCAGCCCGCCGCCCGCCGTGGCGGCGAGGGTGCCGGCGGTGGGCGACAGGGAGTTGGCCATCACCAGGCGGTCGTCGTCCACGACCCTCGGCAGAGCGGCCGAGAGCCCGGCCAGGACGAACCGGTTGACGGCGGTGACGGAGAGCGCCGAGGCGTAGAAGAGCCAGTCGGGCACGGAGGCGAGGATCAGGCACGCCGTACCGGCGGCGAGCAGGGCGCGCAGCAGGTTCCCGTACAGGAAGACCTGGCGGCGCTGCCAGCGGTCCAGGAGGACACCGGCGAACGGGCCGACGAACGAGTACGGCAGCAGCAGGACCGCCATGGCGGAGGCGATCGCGGCGGGCGAGGTCTGCTTCTCGGGGGAGAAGACGACGTACGTGGCGAGCGCGACCTGGTAGACCCCGTCGGCGCACTGGGAGAGCAGTCGTACGGCCAGCAGGCGGCGGAAGTCCGTCAGACGCACGAGTACGCGCAGATCACGTACGACAGGCATGGCAGCAAGGGTCACATACGGCGAAGGTCCCCGGGCAGATGCCACGGGGACCTTCCGAAGGCCGCGGGGGACGAGCTTTAGCGCTCGACCTCGCCCCGGATGAACTTCTCGACGTTCGCGTAGGCCTCGTCGTCGAAGTACTGGACCGGCGGGGACTTCATGAAGTACGAGGACGCGGAGAGGATCGGGCCACCGATGCCCCGGTCCTTGGCGATCTTCGCGGCGCGCAGCGCGTCGATGATGACACCGGCGGAGTTGGGGGAGTCCCACACCTCGAGCTTGTACTCCAGGTTCAGCGGGACGTCACCGAAGGCGCGGCCCTCGAGGCGGACGTACGCCCACTTGCGGTCGTCCAGCCAGGCCACGTAGTCCGACGGGCCGATGTGGACGTTCTTGTCGCCGAGGTCCCGGTCGGGGATCTGCGAGGTGACGGCCTGCGTCTTGGAGATCTTCTTCGACTCGAGGCGGTCGCGCTCGAGCATGTTCTTGAAGTCCATGTTGCCGCCGACGTTCAGCTGCATGGTGCGCTCGAGGCGGACACCGCGGTCCTCGAAGAGCTTCGCCATGACGCGGTGCGTGATGGTGGCACCGACCTGCGACTTGATGTCGTCACCGACGATCGGGACGCCGGCCTCGGTGAACTTGTCCGCCCACTCCTTGGTACCGGCGATGAAGACCGGGAGGGCGTTGACGAAGGCGACCTTGGCGTCGATGGCGCACTGGGCGTAGAACTTCGCCGCGTCCTCGGAGCCGACCGGCAGGTAGCAGACCAGGACGTCGACCTGCTTGTCCTTGAGGACCTGGACCACGTCGACCGGGGCCTCGGAGGACTCCTCGATGGTCTGGCGGTAGTACTTGCCCAGGCCGTCCAGGGTGTGGCCGCGCTGGACGGTCACGCCGGTCGACGGCACGTCGCAGATCTTGATGGTGTTGTTCTCGCTGGCGCCGATGGCGTCCGCGAGGTCAAGACCGACCTTCTTCGCGTCCACGTCGAAGGCGGCCACGAATTCGACGTCCCCGACGTGGTAGTCGCCGAACTGGACGTGCATCAGTCCCGGCACCTTGCCCGCCGGGTCGGCGTCCTTGTAGTACTCGACGCCCTGCACCAGCGAGGCGGCGCAGTTGCCCACGCCGACGATGGCTACGCGAACCGAACCCATTCCGGTTGCTCCCTGTGTTGATCTTCGAAGCCCTGCGGGTCGCAGGGCCTCACTTGGCGGTGTCGTCGGACGGATCCGGCCGGGTACTGCCCCCGTGCCGGGGCAGGCCGCCCGTCTCTCCAGATGTGTCGTCCTGCTGAGCGGCGGTGGAGCCCTCGGCGGCCTGGCCGGCCTCCGGGGCCTCGGAGCCGGACCGTCGCTGGTCCCGCCCCGCCCGCTCGCTCTCGATCAGCTCGTTCAGCCAGCGCACTTCGCGCTCCACGGACTCCATGCCGTGCCGCTGGAGCTCGAGCGTGTAGTCGTCCAGCCGCTCGCGCGTACGGGCCAGCGAGGCGCGCATCTTCTCCAGACGCTCCTCCAGGCGGCTGCGCCGGCCTTCCAGCACCCGCATCCGCACCTCGCGCTCCGTCTGGCCGAAGAAGGCGAAACGGGCGGCGAAGTGCTCGTCCTCCCAGGAATCCGGACCGGTGTGGGAGAGGAGCTCCTCGAAGTGCTCCTTACCTTCCGCCGTCAGCCGGTAGACGATCTTGGCGCGGCGTCCGGCGAGCGAGGCGGCCAGGGCGTCCTCGGGAGCGCTGCCCGGTTCCTCGATCAACCAGCCGTTTGCGACCAGCGTCTTGAGGCAGGGGTAGAGGGTGCCGTAACTGAAGGCCCGGAAGATCCCCAGCGAGGTGTTGAGCCGCTTGCGCAGCTCGTACCCGTGCATCGGGGCCTCGCGGAGCAGGCCGAGGACGGCGAACTCGAGGATGCCGGAGCGCCTGCTCATTCGTCGCCTCCTTCGCCCGTACCGGCGCCCGCGCCGTGACCTATGCCGTGCTGATGTATCGACTCGATACATCCTGACGATAGAACGGCCCGGCAGCCCCGACAAGGGCGGCTAGGGTGAGCGGCGTCACATAGTCAATTCGGAGTAAACGACTTGCCTGATTTGGGATGAACTTCGGTCCCCAGAGGTTTTTGACCGTGCGTAGTCTGTGCGGCATGCACACCAGTGGGAACCAAGCGACGCCCTTCGGCGTCCTCGGTCTGAGTGCATCGCGGATGAGCCCCAGCCAGGGCTGGTCCGTAACCATTTCGGGGGGACCGGAACTCAGCTGCCGCTTCCAGGCGTACTCGCCTGCCCGAGGAGTAGTCGTTCGATGAGCGAGCACCGTCGCAAACCGCCGCAGCCGCAGGGTGGCGGACGTGCCGCGGCCAGGCGAGCCGCCCAGCAGCCCTCAGGCCGCCGGGCGGCTCAGGCGCGAGGAACCAGTGCGGGATCTCCCGCCGAGCCGTACGGCGGCGGCGGCGAGGAGCGTGCCTACGGCAGCCGTGCCGAAGCCCGCCGTGCCGCCCAGCGCGGCGGACGCCGGCGCGGTGCCGAGGGTGCCGCCGGCGCCGCGGGGGGACGCGGCGCGGGTCGCACGCAGCCGGGAAAGAAGCGGCTGATCGACTACCCGCGCCACAACAAGTACGGATGGCGCCGCTGGGTGCCCTCCTGGAAGCTCGTCACGGGCGCCTTCCTGGGGTTCGCGGCGACGGTCCTGGGTGCCGCGACGGTGGTGTACTCCATGGTGGAGGTCCCGCAAGCGGTCAAGATCGCGACGGCCCAGAACAACGTCTACCTCTACGCCGACGGCTCGCAGATGGCCGCCACCGGTGGTGAGATCAACCGGCAGATCCTGGACTACGACCAGATCCCCATGGACATGCAGAACGCGGTGATCTCGGCCGAGAACAAGACGTTCTGGGAGGACAAGGGCGTCGACCCGAAGGGCATCGGCCGGGCCTTCTACAACATGGCCATGGGCGAGCAGACCCAGGGTGGTTCCACCATCACCCAGCAGTACGTGAAGAACGCGATGCTGGACGACCAGAGCCAGACCGTGAGCCGCAAGGCCAAGGAACTCTTCATCTCCCTCAAGGCCGGTATGGAGGGGGACAAGAGGGAGGTCATGGCGGGCTACCTGAACACCTCCTACTACGGGCGGGGCGCGTACGGCCTCCAGGCCGCGGCGCGTACGTACTACGAGAAGGACGCCGACAAGCTGACCGCCAGCGAGTGCGCCTTCCTCGCCGCGCTGCTGAAGGGCGCCACCTACTACGACCCGGCCGGTTCGGTGGACATCGACCCCCGGGCCACGCCCGAGGCCAATACGACGGCGGCCACCAAGCGGTGGAAGTGGATCCTCGACGAGATGGTCAAGGACGGCTACCTGGAAGCCGCCGAGCGGGCCACCTACAACAAGTTCCCGATGCCGAAGGCGCCGAAGAAGGAAGCACGGCTCAGCGGCCAGGTGGGCTACATGGTCGACCTGGCCAAGGCGTTCGTCATCAACAACAACGACGTGGGCATCACGGCCAAGAAGCTCGCCCAGGGCGGCTACGTGATCCGCACGACCTTCGAGAAGCCGAAGGTCGAGGCGCTCAGGAAGGCCGTCGAGAAGGTCGAGAAGGCCAACATCGACCCCAAGGCGCGCCCGGACACGGACAGCCATGTCCAGTTCGGCGGTGCCTCGGTCAACCCGAAGACCGGCGCGATCGTCGCCATCTACGGCGGCTCCGACGCGACCAAGCACTTCACCAACAACGCCGACCAGACCGGTGCCCAGGTCGGCTCGACGTTCAAGCCGTTCGTGCTGGCCGCGGCGATGGAGTACGGCGTGCGCGACCCCGGCGGCGAGCCCGTGCAGGGGGAGGACCAGCGCCGGACGGTCGACCCGGACAAGACGTACTACAACGGCGCGAACAAGCTCACGATCAAGAAGTACGACGGCAGCGTCTGGCACAACGAGGACGGCGAGGAGTGGCGCCAGCGCAACGACGGTGACCAGAGCTACGGGGACATCAACCTCCGCGAGGCGATGATCCACTCGGCCAACTCGCCGTTCGTGCAGCTCGGCATGGACGTCGGCATCGAAGAGGTCAGGGAGACGGCGATCGCGGCCGGCCTGCGCAAGGAGAGCCTGGTCGCGGCGAACGTGCCCTCCTTCTCGATCGGCATCTCCGACCCGAGCGCCATCCGCATGGCGGGTGCCTACGCCACCTTCGCGGCCAACGGCAAGCAGCGTGACCCGTTCTCCGTGACGGAGGTGAAGAAGCGCGGTGAGACGATCTTCAAGCACGAGGCCGTCACCGAGCAGGCCTTCTCCTCCGCCATCGCCAGCAACGTCACCGACGTCCTGAGGGACGTCGTCGAGGACCCCGAGGGCACCGGTAACAACGCGGCCATCCCCGGCCGCCAGGTGGCCGGCAAGACCGGTACCACCGACGGCAACAAGTCGGCCTGGTTCGTCGGCTACACGCCGCAGCTGGCCACCGCCATCGACATGTACCGGATGGACGACAACGCGGCGAACAAGAACCGCAAGTTCCTGGAGATGTACGGCACCGGCGGTCAGAAGAAGATCCACGGTTCGTCGTTCCCGTCCGAGATCTGGCAGAAGTACATGTCGACGGCGCTCAAGGGGCAGAAGTCGATCCCGTTCCCCGAGCCGGAGGAGCTGGAGGCCGACACCGTGTACGGCGGCGGCGCCAAGAGCCCCGAGCCCACGCCGTCCGACTCGCCTTCGCCGACCCCGTCCGAAACGCCGTCCAAGAGCGCCTCGCCGACGCCTTCCCCGTCGCAGAGCTCCAAGCCCGCGGAGCCGTCGTGCGGCCCGTTCGACTGGGACTGCAACGACGACAACGGCGGCCAGAACGGCGGCCAGGACGGCGGCGTGGACGGCGGCACCACCGATACCGGCGGGACCGACACGGGCGGTACGGACGACGGAGGCACCACCACAGGGGGCATCACGCCCAGCCCGTCGGAGCCCACCGGTGGCGGTGGCAACGGCAACGGGAACGGTGGCGCGAACGGGGGCTGGTTCGGCGGTACGGAGGGCTAGCGCCCGGCGTCCCCCCGCCGCCGCCGGAGAGCGGACCGAGGGCCGCCGCATCCGGTACGCACGTCACCGTGCGTACGCCGGGTGCGGCGGCCCTCGGCGTTGTCCGCGGAGCGTTGTTCCCGGAGCGTTGTCCACAGGCCGCACCGGTCCACAGCCGCGTGCGGCAGGATGTCCCCATGCCGAGCCCACACAAGACGACGAGCGCCCACCAGGACCGGCCCGTCGTGTCCCCGACCCGGCGGGACGAGGTCGCGGCCGCCGGGAGCGAGCTCATCGGGGGCCCCGTCGGCCGCTGGGCACGGCTCGGCGGCGGCACGCTCACCTCCGTCCGGGTGATCGCCCTCGTCGCGATCGGGATGTTCGCGCTGGGCATGGTGCAGAAGCTGCCCTGCTACAACTGGGCGTGGTTCCGCGGGACCAGCTCGCAGTACACCCATGCCTGCTACTCCGACATCCCGCACCTGTTCGTGGGACGCGGCTTCGCCGACGGGCTGGTCCCGTACTTCGACCGCCTCGGCGGTGACATGGAGTACCTCGAATACCCGGTGCTGACCGGCCTGTTCATGCAGGTGGCGTCCTGGCTGACGCTCCCCTTCGACGGTGACCTCCAGCACCGCGAGCAGATGTACTGGATGGTCAACGCGGGGATGCTGATGGTCTGCGTGGCCGTCCTCGCCGTCTGTGTCGCCCGTACGCACCGTGACCGCCCCTGGGACGGCCTGCTGGTCGCGCTGGCGCCCGCCTTCGCGCTCACCGCCACCATCAACTGGGACCTGCTCGCGGTGGCGCTGACCGCCGCCGCGATGCTGATGTGGTCGCGGGGGCGCGCGCTCGCCTTCGGGGTGCTGCTGGGGCTGGCCACCGCCGCGAAGTTCTATCCGTTCCTGCTGCTGTGGCCGCTGCTGTTGCTCTGCGGGCGGGCCGGGAAGTGGCGGGAGTTCGGGCTCGCCGTGGTGGGTACGGCCGGCTCATGGCTGGTGGTCAACCTGCCGGTGATGCTGCTGGCGCCCGAGGGCTGGCGGAAGTTCTACGCCTTCAGCAGCGAGCGGGGCATCGACTTCGGGTCCTTCTGGCTGGTCATCACCCAGCGCACGGGCCTGAGCATCGAGGCGGAGACCGTCAACACCTACGCCAGCGTGCTGATGGCGCTGGCCTGCGTCGGGGTCGCCGCGCTGGCGCTGACGGCTCCGCGCCGGCCGCGTTTCGCCCAGCTGGCGTTCCTGGTGGTGGCCGCGTTCATCGTCACCAACAAGGTCTACTCGCCGCAGTACGTCCTGTGGCTGATCCCGCTCGCCGCCCTGGCCCGCCCCCGCTGGCGGGACTTCCTGGTCTGGCAGGCCTGCGAGGTCATGTACTTCACGGGGATCTGGATGTACCTCGCGTACACGACGAGCGGCGACAAGCAGGGGCTGCCGACGGAGGGCTACCAGTTCGCCATCGTCCTGCACCTGGCCGGGACGCTGTTCCTGTGCGCCATGGTCGTACGGGACATCCTGCTGCCCGAGCGGGACGGGGTCCGGCGCGACGGGACGGACGACCCGTCCGGAGGGGTGCTGGACCGCGCGGAGGACGTCTTCGTGCTCGGCCGTGCCGCGCACCCGCCCCAGCACGCCGCGCACGCGGTCCAGGGACCGCGCGTGGAGTGGGGTGTCGTACGGGAATGAGGCGGGCCGCCCGGGCGGCCCCGGCGCCCCCGGGCGCCCACCGGGGCCGGGCGGGCCGCTGAAGGCCCGGCGGCGGGCTGAGGGCCCCTGGGGAGCCCCGGGGCCGCCCCGGGGACCGGCGTGGCCCCAGGGCGGGCGTACGGGACCTAGCGCTCGACCAGGCGGTCGAACTGCGTCGTGGTGTGCCGCAGGTGGGCGACGAGCTCGTCACCGACCTTGGGCTCCTGGGCGTCCGACGGGACGAACAGGATGGACACCTGCATGTGCGGCGGCTCGGCGAACCAGCGCTGCTTGCCCGCCCACACGAACGGCGACAGGTTGCGGTTGACCGTCGCCAGGCCGGCCCGGGCCACGCCCTTGGCGCGCGGCATCACGCCGTGCATCGCCTTCGGGGCCTCCAGGCCCACTCCGTGCGAGGTGCCGCCGGCGACGACGACGAGCCAGCCGTCGGAGGCCGCCTTCTGCTGCCGGTAGCCGAAACGATCACCCTTGGCGACGCGCGTGACGTCCAGGACCGCGCCCCGGTACTCCGTCGCCTCGTGGTCGCCCAGCCACAGCCGCGTACCGATCCGCGCGCGGAACCGGGTCTGCGGGAACTGCTGCTGGAGCCGGGCCTGCTCGTCGGCCTTGAGGTGGCTGACGAACATGGTGTGCAGCGGCAGGCGGGCCGCGCGCAGCCGGTCCATCCAGCCGATGACCTCCTCGACGGCGTCGGTGCCGTCCGTGCGGTCCAGCGGCAGGTGCAGGGCGAAGCCCTCCAGGCGGACGTCCTCGATGGCCGCGTGGAGCTGGCCGAGCTCGTGCTCGCCGATGCCGTGCCGCTTCATCGAGCTCATGCACTCGATGACGACCCGGGCCCCGACGAGGGCGTGGACGCCGTCCACGGACGACACCGAACGGATCACCCGGTCCGGCAGCGGGACGGGCTCCTCGCCCCGGCGGAACGGCGTGAGGACCAGCAGGTCGCCACCGAACCAGTCCTTGATGCGGGCCGCCTCGTACGTCGTGCCGACCGCCAGCATGTCGGCGCCGAAGCGGGACGCCTCCTCCGACAGCCGCTCGTGGCCGAAGCCGTAGCCATTGCCCTTGCACACCGGGACCAGGCCCGGGAACCGGTCGATCACGGTCTTCTGGTGCGCCCGCCAGCGAGCGGTGTCGACGTAGAGGGAGAGCGCCATGGCCGGCCCGGAACCTTTCTGTGGCTGCGGTGATACGAAGGTGACTACGAAGACTACGGAACGTCAGCGGCGGGACATGTACATGTCGAGCGCCTTGTGCAGCAGCTTGTTCAGCGGGAAGTCCCACTCGCCGATGTACTCGACGGCCTCGCCGCCCGTGCCCACCTTGAACTGGATGAGGCCGAAGAGGTGGTCCGTCTCGTCCAGCGAGTCGGAGATGCCGCGCAGGTCGTAGACGGTCGCGCCCATCGCGTACGCGTCGCGCAGCATGCGCCACTGCATCGCGTTCGAGGGCCGGACCTCGCGGCCGATGTTGTCGGAGGCGCCGTAGGAGTACCAGACGTGCCCACCGACGACGAGCATGGTGGCCGCCGACAGGTTCACGCCGTTGTGGCGGGCGAAATACAGCCGCATGCGGTTGGGGTCCTCGTTGTTGAGGACGGTCCACATGCGCTGGAAGTACGACAGCGGGCGGGGCCGGAACCGGTCGCGGACGGCCGTGATCTCGTACAGCCGCTGCCACTCGGCCAGGTCCTCGTAGCCGCCCTGGACCACCTCGACACCGGCCTTCTCGGCCTTCTTGATGTTGCGCCGCCACAGCTGGTTGAAGCCCTTGAGGACGTCGTCGAGCGAACGGTTCGCCAGCGGCACCTGGAAGACGTAGCGGGGCTGTACGTCGCCGAAGCCGGCGCCGCCGTCCTCGCCCTGCTGCCAGCCCATCTTGCGCAGCCGGTCGGACACCTCGAAGGCGCGCGGCTCGATGTACGAGGCCTCGACGTCCCGCAGCCGCTTGACCTCCGGGTCCTGGATGCCCGACTTGATCGCGGCCGCGTCCCAGCGGCGGATGACCACCGGCGGGCCCATCTTCACGGAGAAGGCGCCCTGGTTCTTCAGGTGCGCCAGCATCGGCTGGAGCCAGTCGTCCAGGTTGGGCGCGTACCAGTTGATCACCGGGCCCTCGGGCAGGTACGCGAGGTAGCGCTTGATCTTCGGGAGCTGGCGGTAGAGCACCAGGCCGGCGCCGACGAGCTGGCCGTCCTTGTCGAACCAGCCCAGGTTCTCCGAGCGCCACTCCGTCTTCACATCAGCCCATGCGGGGACCTGGCAGTGACTCGCCGCGGGCAGGGTCTGGATGTACGCCAGATGCTGCTCTCGGCTGATGGTCCTCAGGGTCAGGCTCATGCGGGGCGCTCCTCGGCAGGTGTGTCCCCATGGGTACAGGGGCTCCGGCTCTCGCGCCGAAGCCTACTGGCACCGAGGAGCGCCCCGACTGGCCGTACGCCAGGAGGGCCTAACCGAGCACGCCGCCGAACAGGCCGCCGTGTGCCATTCCCAGGCCCAGACCGATCGCCGAGGCGCCCATGCCGATGATCAGCAGGGTGCGCTCGCGTGTCGTCTCGGAGATGAACTGGCCGTACGCGCCGGTGACGATGCCGATCAGGCCCGTCCACGAGCTGATCAGGTGGAGGCTGTGGAACTGGGCCGTGATGAAGGCGACGGCGCCCAGCACCAGGGTCACCGCCATCAGCGTGTCCTGGAGCGGATGGGGTCTGCCGTCCGTGGCGAGCAGGGACGAGGTGGGGTGACGGTGGAATGCCTGGGCCATGAGGTACCTCCTGGCTGTGCCGGAAGGCGGCGCATCGTAGCGCCGCACGCACCCGATGTGTACAGATTGCGTCCCCTGACCACAGGATTTCAACCGGAAGCCGGTGTGCGGGTACTCTGTACGGTCTGCACCGGTGTCTGCCCATGTCCTGACCAGGGTCCCTCTTCGACGAGGGCGATTGTCAGTGGCGGCGGATACCGTTGCTCACGCATCACGACCCTCCTGCCACGGAACGACCGTGGCCGCTGAGTCCAAAGGAGGTGGGTTCCACATGCGTCACTACGAGGTGATGGTCATCCTCGACCCCGATCTCGAGGAGCGCGCTGTCTCCCCGCTGATCGAGAACTTCCTCTCCGTCGTCCGTGAGGGCAACGGAAAGGTCGAGAAGGTCGACACCTGGGGCCGTCGTCGTCTCGCTTACGAGATCAAGAAGAAGCCCGAGGGCATCTACTCGGTCATCGACCTGCAGGCCGAGCCTGCGGTCGTCAAGGAGCTCGACCGCCAGATGAACCTGAACGAGTCGGTCCTCCGGACCAAGGTCCTCCGTCCCGAGACCCACTGAGCCCTCTCGCTCAGAGGTCATCGGGTTCGAGTAGCAGCAGCAAGCAGCCAGAAGCAATCCCGCCGAGAGGTTCCCCATGGCAGGCGAGACCGTCATCACGGTCGTCGGCAATCTTGTCGACGACCCCGAGCTGCGCTTCACCCCGTCCGGTGCGGCGGTCGCGAAGTTCCGCGTCGCGTCCACTCCCCGCACCTTCGACCGCCAGACCAATGAGTGGAAGGACGGCGAAAGCCTGTTCCTGACCTGCTCGGTCTGGCGCCAGGCGGCGGAGAACGTCGCCGAGTCGCTCCAGCGAGGCATGCGCGTCGTCGTGCAGGGCCGGCTGAAGCAGCGGTCCTACGAGGACCGCGAGGGCGTCAAGCGCACGGTCTTCGAGCTGGATGTCGAGGAAGTCGGCCCCAGCCTCAAGAACGCCACGGCCAAGGTCACCAAGACCACCGGCCGCGGTGGCCAGGGCGGCTACGGCGGAGGCGGCCAGCAGGGCGGCGGCAACTGGGGCGGTGCCCCGGGTGGTGGCCAGCAGGGTGGCGGCGCTCCCGCCGACGACCCGTGGGCGACCAGCGCGCCGGCCGGCGGCCAGCAGCAGGGCGGTGGAGGCAGCTGGGGCGGAAGCTCCGGCGGTTCCGGCGGCGGCTACTCGGACGAGCCCCCCTTCTAGGCCCCCGGGCTTAGAAGCGCGGGCTCGTGCCCACACTTCTTGATCACACAGGAGATACACCATGGCGAAGCCGCCTGTGCGCAAGCCGAAGAAGAAGGTCTGCGCATTCTGCAAGGACAAGACCGCGTACGTGGACTACAAGGACACGAACATGCTGCGGAAGTTCATTTCCGACCGCGGCAAGATCCGTGCCCGCCGCGTCACCGGCAACTGCACGCAGCACCAGCGTGACGTCGCCACGGCCGTCAAGAACAGCCGTGAGATGGCGCTGCTGCCCTACACGTCCACCGCGCGATAAGAGAGGGTGACCGAAACATGAAGATCATCCTCAAGCACGAGGTCTCCGGCCTCGGCACCGCCGGCGACGTCGTCGACGTCAAGGACGGTTACGCCCGCAACTACCTGGTCCCGCGCGGTTTCGCGATCCGCTGGACCAAGGGTGGCGAGAAGGACGTGGCGCAGATCCGCCGCGCCCGCAAGATCCACGAGATCGCGACCATCGAGCAGGCCAACGAGATCAAGGCCCAGCTCGAGGGCACGAAGGTGCGCCTGGCCGTTCGCTCCGGCGACGCCGGCCGTCTCTTCGGCTCCGTGACCCCGGCGGACATCGCTTCGGCGATCACGTCCGCGGGTGGCCCCGAGGTCGACAAGCGTCGTGTGGAGCTCGGCTCGCCGATCAAGACCCTGGGTTCGCACCAGGTCTCCGTGCGTCTGCACGCCGAGGTCGTCGCGAAGCTCGGCGTCGAGATCGTCGCCGCCTGAGGCACTGAACTCAGCGGATCGCCCAGCGATCCTTGAGTGACACAGAAGGGCCGCACCTCCGGGTGCGGCCCTTCTGCGGTCCCGGAGCGCGTTGGTGCCTGCGCCGTGGGTCGCGTTTCACGTGAAACAACGGGTGGGGTCAGCGGGTGGCGCCGGTGACCACCCAGCGGCCGGATCGCATCCGCATCCACAACGTCAGCATCCGGACCGTCATCATCAGGCTCATGGCCCACCACAGCGCGGTCAGGCCGCCGCTGAGGGCCGGTACCAGCAGGGCGACCGGTGCGAACACCGCGAGCGTCACCACCATGGCCCCCGCCAGATACGGGCCGTCGCCGGCGCCCATGAGGACACCGTCCAGCACGAAGACCACCCCGGCGATCGGCTGGGCGAGAGCCACGACCAGCAGGGCGGGCAGGAGCGTGTCCCGGACCGTCTGGTCACCGGTGAACAACGGGATGAACAGGGGGCGTGCCAGCACGATGAGCACGCCGAGGAGGACGCCCGAGGCCACGCCCCACTCGACCATGCGCCGGCAGGCCCGCCGGGCCCCCTCGGCGTCTCCGGCGCCCAGGTACCGGCCGATGATCGCCTGTCCCGCGATGGCGATGGCGTCCAGGGCGAAGGCCATGAGGCTCCACAGGGACAGGATGATCTGATGGGCGGCCACATCGGCGTCCCCGAGCCGGGCGGCCACGGCGGTGGCGATCATCAGGACCGCGCGCAGCGCGAGCGTACGGACCAGAAGGGGAACCCCCGCCTGGGCGCTCGCCCGTATCCCGGCGGCATCGGGCCGGAGCGAGGCGCCGTGCAGCCGGGCTCCCCGGACGACCACGATCAGATAGGCGGCCGCCATGCCGCACTGGGCGATCACCGTGCCCCAGGCGGAGCCGGCAATACCGAGCCCGGCCCCGTACACGAGCCCGACGTTCAGCATCGCGTTGGCGGCGAAGCCGGCGATGGCCACGTACAGGGGAGTCCTGGTGTCCTGGAGGCCACGGAGCACACCGGTTGCGGCCAGCACGATCAGCATCGCCGGTATGCCGAGGCTGGAGATGCGCAGGTAGGTGGTGGCGTACGGGGCGGCGGTGCCGGAGGCGCCGAAGAGGTCGACCAGCCAGGGCGCCCCGGGCAGGGTGACGGCGATGACACCCAGGCCGAGCAGCAGGGCCAGCCAGATGCCGTCCATGCCCTGGCGGATGGCCGAGGGAAGGTCGCCGGCGCCGACCCGGCGGGCGACGGCCGCGGTGGTCGCGTAGGCGAGGAAGACGAAGACGCTCACCGCGGTGGCGAGGAGGGCGGCCGCGATGCCCAGACCGGCGAGCTGGGGGGTGCCCAGATGGCCGACGACGGCGCTGTCGACCATGACGAAGAGCGGCTCGGCGACGAGTGCTCCGAAGGCCGGCACGGCGAGCGCGATGATCTCGCGGTCGTGGCGGCGGCGTTCGCTCTTCGGTCGTGAGGGGGCCTGGGTCATGGGGGCAATCTAATCTTCCACAGGTAAGAGATGCAAGGGGCTTTGGATCCTTACCGATCACGGAGTTGACGCTTCGGGTGTGCGCCGTTTGTTCTGATCTTGAGCCGACGGCGAAAGTTTTTCTCCCCCACAGCCGGTGGATGGAAGAACAGCAGGTCAGAGGCGTCGTGGAGGTGGGGCTATGAGTTTGTCCACACGGCTGTCCCCCGGTCCGTGCACAGGTTCTGCGGGGTTCTCCACAGCATCTGGGTCTTCACCCACAGGCCCTGTGGATAACCAGATTGGCTGACGGTGCCCGCGGGCCTACCGTGGTCCGGCGCTCGACGCGCCAAAAGCGGAGTTGAGCCTCTCGCTTTGTCAGTGTCGTGCCGTAGAAAGAGTGGCACGGCGAGGGTCCGCGGAGCGGACGGGAGGAGGTGGGCCGGTGAGCATTCCCGAGCCCTTGGACGACCCCTGGGCCGACACCGGTCCCAGTGACCGTCTGCCCGTCACCCGTCAGCGCGGGAGTGACAGCCGCGGCCGCGGCCAGGGCCGCGACGAGCAGCACGAGCGGGGCAGCGAGAGCGGGCCCTGGGACAGCGGTGCGGGCGGCTTCGAGCGGGTGCCGCCGCAGGACCTGGACGCCGAGCAGTCCGTGCTCGGCGGCATGCTGCTCTCCAAGGACGCCATCGCGGACGTCGTGGAGATCATCAAGGGCCATGACTTCTACAAGCCGGCCCACGAGACGATCTACACCGCGATCCTCGACCTCTACGCCAAGGGCGAGCCGGCCGACCCCATCACGGTGGGCGCCGAGCTGACCAAGCGCGGAGAGATCAACCGGGTCGGTGGCGCGTCCTACCTCCACACCCTGGTCCAGTCGGTCCCCACGGCGGCGAACGCCTCGTACTACGCGGAGATCGTCCACGAGCGGGCGGTCCTGCGCCGGCTCGTCCAGGCGGGCACCAAGATCACACAGATGGGATACGCCGCCGACGGCGACGTCGACGAGATCGTCAACTCGGCGCAGGCGGAGATCTACGCGGTCACCGAGCAGCGCACCAGCGAGGACTACCTCCCGCTCGGCGACATCATGGAGGGCGCTCTCGACGAGATCGAGGCGATCGGTTCGCGCAGCGGCGAGATGACCGGCGTGCCGACCGGTTTCACGGACTTCGACTCGCTGACGAACGGCCTGCACCCGGGCCAGATGATCGTCATCGCAGCCCGTCCCGCCATGGGTAAGTCCACCCTGGCGCTGGACTTCGCCCGCGCGGCCTCGATCAAGAACAACCTGCCGAGCGTCATTTTCTCCCTGGAGATGGGCCGCAACGAGATCGCGATGCGTCTGCTGTCGGCGGAGGCGCGGGTGGCTCTGCACCACATGCGCTCCGGCACGATGACGGACGAGGACTGGACGCGTCTGGCCCGCCGTATGCCGGACGTGTCGCAGGCGCCGCTCTACATCGACGACTCCCCCAACCTGTCGATGATGGAGATCCGCGCCAAGTGCCGGCGGCTCAAGCAGCGGAACAACCTCAAGCTGGTCGTCATCGACTACCTCCAGCTCATGCAGTCCGGCGGCTCCAAGCGCGCCGAGAGCCGTCAGCAGGAGGTTTCGGACATGTCCCGAAACCTGAAGCTGTTGGCCAAGGAGCTGGAGATCCCGGTGATCGCCCTGTCCCAGCTGAACCGTGGCCCCGAGCAGCGGACGGACAAGAAGCCGATGGTCTCGGACCTCCGCGAGTCCGGCTCCATCGAGCAGGACGCGGACATGGTGATCCTGCTGCACCGCGAGGACGCCTACGAGAAGGAGTCCCCCCGCGCGGGCGAGGCGGACCTGATCGTGGCCAAGCACCGTAACGGCCCGACAGCCACCATCACGGTCGCCTTCCAGGGCCACTACTCCCGTTTCGTGGACATGGCCCAGACCTGATCGCGCCTGTTGTAGGTTCTCAAAACTTTCGGGTGATACGAGCCGTTTCTGCCCGCTCTCCTGACACTTGGGCGGGAAGGCTGCCTCGCTGTCTTCCCGGCATGCGTGGCGAGCTGCTATTCGCCACCTGGGCCGGTTTCGGCGCAGGGCTCATCCTGCTGGACTATGCGCGCGAGGAGACCCATGAGCTGGGTTCGCTCGGCAGGCGTCAAGCCGGCGGTCAGCTCATCGTTCGCCTCACGTCCCAGTTTCTCCGTCTGAAGCAGGCGGCGTTCCCCGCTCGGTGAAAGGGCGATGGCGTTCTTGCGGCGGTCCTTGGCGTCCGGCGTGCGGGTCACCAGGCCGTCGATCTGGAGGTCGTTGAGGATCGCGACCATGTCCTTGGGGTCGATGCTCAGGCTGCGGCCCAGCTCGGCCTGCGATACGGGTCCCAGTTCGGCGACGGCTGACAGCACGGCATGGTGCATCATCCGCATGCCCACCTGAGCGAGGGCCTCGGCGACGAGTCGGTGCCCCCGAGCTGCTGCGCGACCCAGGAGCCAGCTTGGAAGGGAGCGGATACGGGCGGGAGCGCTGGTGGTCTCGGACATAGGGCCAGACTAACCAGAAAATCATTGGGGCCACCTACGATTCTTTGCTATCGTTGGGTGACCCAATGACCTGGAGGTGTGCATGCGGCGGGTTCGTTTCTATGAGTACGGCGGTCCGGAAGTGCTCCGCGTCGAAGACGCGGAGGCTCCCAAGCCCGGCCCGGGGGAACTACTGGTTCGCACGGAAGCCATCGGCGTGACCCTTCCCTCTGTGCGCAAGGTTCGTGGAGAAGGCGGCAGGACGCCGCTACCGGGGGTCCTTGGAGGTGAGATCGCCGGAACGGTGATCGCACTCGGCCCGGAGGTGACGGATTTCCAGGTCGGCGACCGCATCACGTCGCTCACTTTCAGCGGCGGCTCGTATTCCGAACTGGCAGTCGCCCCCGGCCTCATGGCGAGCCGCATACCGGACGGAGCGAGCGCCGTCCAGGCCGTCGCGCTGGTGCGCAGTGGACACGTCGCCTTCGCCGCCCTCGCCACGGCCCGCCCCCTCGTGAGCGAGTCGGTCCTGATCACGGGCGCCGCGAGCGGAGTGGGGCATCTCGCGGTCCAACTGGCCAAGCTTCAGGGCATCGAACGGGTCGTCGCGGCGGTGAGTTCGCACACCAAGGCGGAGTTCCTCCGCGGTCTCGGCGCCGACGAGATCGTGACCTACGACAGCGAACACTGGGGGGAGCCGGTCGACGTCGTCCTGGACGGAGTCGGCGGAGATCTACTCCCACGCGCCGTCTCCGCTCTTGCGCCCGGCGGGCGACTCGTCTTCTTCAACTCGGGCGGCGGCACCGTTCCCGCCTTCGACCTCCTGGCAGGATCGAAAACCATCACCGGGCTCAGCATGGCGAGGTTTGCCGGCACTCACCGCGAGTTGTATGACCAGCATGGCGAAGAGCTGTGGAAGCTGACCCTGTCCGGACAGTTGCAGCCGGTCGTCCACGCCCGAATTCCGCTGGCTGACGTGGCACGAGCGCACGAGATCATCGAAGCCCGTGCCAACCTCGGCAAGGTCGTCCTGCTGCCCTGACGGTGATGCTGAGCCGCATCGGGAAACGCGTGGCCTCTGCGGGCGGGAGGCCCCCGCAGAGGAAATGACAACGCGTGGCCGCTGCGGCCGGGAGAGCCGGCGGATGGACGGCAGCAATGCCGCCAGGAGACTCGCCGTTCGGGGGCCTCGCTCTTGCTCAGCGCCTCGTCTCGTACCTGGTCAGGATCACGCCGCAGGGAAGCGTCCGCGTCTCCACCAGGTTCAGGTTCACCCAGTTGTCCAGCGCGGTGAAGAACGGCGTGCCGCCGCCCACCAGGACCGGCGCGGTGGCCAGCACGTACTCGTCGATCAGCCCGGCCCGCATGGCCGCCCCGGCGAGCGTCGCGCCGCCGATGTCCATCGGGCCGCCGTCCCCGGCCTTGAGCCGGGTGATCTCGGTGACCGCGTCGCCGGTGACCAGGCGGGTGTTCCAGTCGACCTTGTCGATCGTCGAGGAGAACACCACCTTCGACATGTCCCGCCAGCGGCGCGCGAACTCGCGCTCCGCCGGGGTGGCGTTGGGCTGCTGGTCGCCGGTCGGCCAGTAGGAGCTCATCGTCCGCCACAGCTTGCGCCCGTACAGCGACAGGTCGTTCGCCTGCAACCGGTCGGACCAGAACTGGAACAGCTCGTCGCTCGGCACGCTCCAGCCGATGTCGTCGCCGGGCGCGGCGATGTAGCCGTCCAGGGACACGTTCATGCCGTAGATCAGTTTCCGCATGGCGCCAGCCTTCCGTGAGTCGGTCTCACACGTACGGACCGACGCGGCGCGGGAAATCCATCGGCGCAGAAGATCGACATGCCATCGGCGGCGAGACCCTACAGCCGCGTGTTCGACGGCACGGGGGCGGGGCGGATAGACCTGGGGCATGACGTCATCCTTCGAAGCACTTCTCCCCGGTACCGAGCGCGCCCTGCTGCACCGGGTGGCGACCGCGCAGGCAGAGGGGCGGACGCCCTCCCTCGTCGGCGCGGTGGCCCGGGACGGCCGCATGGTCTGGGAGGGCGGCCGTAGCTGTGTCGTCGGGCATGCGCCCGACGCGGACACCCAGTACCGGATCGGGTCCATCACCAAGCCGTTCACCGCCGTCCTGGTGATGCGACTTCGCGACGAAGGCTTGCTCGATCTGGGCGACCCGCTGGAGAGGCACCTGCCCGGGACGGGCGTGGGCGACGTGACGATCGCTCAACTCCTTTGTCACAGCTCCGGATTGGCGGCCGAGTCGCCCTCCCCGTGGTGGGAGCGGACCCCTGGGACGGGTCGCCCGGCCCTTGCCGACGTACTGGGTGAGCGGCCGGTGCTGCACCCGGCGGGGCGGCGTCACCACTACTCCAACACCGGGTACACCCTGCTGGGTTCTTTGGTCCAAGCGGTGCGGGGAGTGCCGTGGGAGGAGGCCCTGGCGGTCGAGGTCCTGGAGCCCCTGGGGCTGGAGCGTACGACCATCCGCCCCGTGACGCCGCACGCCGGTGGCTGGGCCGTGCACCCGTGGGCCGATGTGATGCTGCCCGAACCGTTGGAGGACCTCGGCTTGATGGCGCCCGCCGGGCAATTGTGGTCCACGGCGGCGGACCTCTGCCGGTTCGCCGCGTTCCTGGCGGAGGGGGACGAGCGGGTGCTCGGCGCGGAGACGCTGCGCGAGATGCGCACCCCTGCCGTGGCTCCCGAGGCGGGGGACTGGGACGGCGGCTACGGGCTCGGGTTGCAGCTGGTCCGGCGGGACGGGCGTGCCCTGGTGGGGCACAGCGGATCGCTGCCGGGTTTCGTCGCGGGTCTGTGGATGAGCGTCGAGGACGGGGTCGCCGCGGTGGTGCTGGCCAATGCCACCTCGGGTCCTCTGCCGGGGGTGGTCGCCGCCGACCTCGTACGGATCGTGGCGGAGGCGGAGCCGCGTATGCCGGCGCCCTGGCGGCCGCTGCCGGAGATCGATCCCACGCTGTTGGAGCTGACCGGGCCCTGGTACTGGGGTACCTACTCCTATGGGCTGCGCGTCCTTGCGGGCGGTGGCGTCGAGCTGTGCCCCTTGCGGAGTCCGGGGCGCGCCTCCCGTTTTCGCGCGGAGCCCGACGGGACCTGGACCGGCCTGGACGGCTACTACGCGGGGGAGACCTTGCGTGTGGTGCGGCGCGAGGACGGCTCGGTGAGTCACCTCGACGTCGGCTCGTTCGCCTTCACCCGCGAGCCGTACGGGCCGGAGGACGCGGTGCCGGGCGGTGTCGACCCGGACGGCTGGCGTGGTCTCTGAGCCGGAGATGTTTCACGTGAAACGGCGCCCCGGGCCCGGGGCGCCGTTTCACGCGTACGGCCTGGGTGTCACAGCGCCAGTTTGAAGCCCAGGTGCGAGGCCTCGAAGCCGAGGCGCTCGTAGAAGCGGTGGGCGTCGGTGCGGCTGGCGTCGGACGTCAACTGCACCAACTGGCACTGCTCGCGCCGGGAGGCAGCGATGCCCCACTCGATGAGCTGGGTGCCGAGACCGCGACCGCGTTCATCGGCGTGTACCCGGACCCCCTCGATGATCGACCGGGTGGCGCCCCGCCGGGACAGTCCGGGGATGATCGTGAGCTGAAGGGTCCCGACGACGCGCTCTTCGCGCACGGCCACGACCAGGTGCTGGTTCGGGTCGTCCGCCAGCCGCTCGAACGCGGCGGTGTACGGGGCGAGGTCGTCGGGCGTCTCGCGCAGCGCCCCCAGGGGGTCGTCGGCGAGCATGGCGACGATCGCGGGGATGTCGGCGGGAACGGCCGGCCTGATCTCAAGATCGCTCATGGGCGCAGGCTACGGGCCCATGAGCCCGCTCGGGTCAGCCCACCGGTACGTGCAGTTCCTCCACGGCCCTGACCAGGGGAGCCAGCTCCGGGTTCTTCGCGGCCTCGTCGAGCGCTTCCCGCAGCGCGGCGTCATTGGTGGGCCGGGCCTCGGCGAGCAAGGTCAGCCCGGCCTCGGTGACATCGGTGTAGATGCCGCGTCGGTCGGTGTCGCAGAGGTACCGCGTGAGCAGACCGCGGTCCTCGAGGCGGGTGACGAGCCGGGTGGTGGCGCTCTGGCTGAGGACCACCGCGTCCGCCACCTGCTTCATCTGGAGATGCCCCCCCGGCCCGTTGTGCTGCCGGCTCAGGACGTCGAGCAGAGAGAACTCGCGCACGCTCAGCCCGTGCTCCGACTCCAGCGCGCGCTCGATATGTGCCTCGATCTTGCCGTGGAGCAGGGAGAGCGCACACCAGCCCTGGGAGAGGGCGGTCAGTGCCGGATCGGTGGCTGTCATGGGATCTCTCCTCGGTCCAGGAGCGGCTTGTCACCAGGATAGACGACGGACGCAATAGCCCGCGCTTGCAATTAACCCGCGTCTGCAATTATTGTGGACGCTCGTAAGGTGCAGACGCAATCTTCTGGAAGGTGTACTCCATGCCGCTCGCGCTACTCGCCCTCGCTATCGGGGCCTTCGGTATCGGGACCACCGAGTTCGTGATCATGGGCCTTCTCCCCCAGGTTGCGGCTGACTACCAGGTGTCGATCCCGACCGCCGGCTACCTCGTCACGGGCTATGCGCTGGGGGTCGTCCTCGGCGCCCCCCTGATGACCGTCCTCGGCACCCGGGTCTCCCGCAAGCGCATGCTGATGGTGCTGATGGGGCTGTTCATCGCGGGCAATGTCCTGTCCGCCGTAGCCCCTGTCTTCGGGCTCATGCTGGCCGGCCGCGTGGTCGCGTCCCTCGCGCACGGAGCGTTCTTCGGCATCGGGTCGGTCGTCGCCGCCGACCTCGTCGCTCCGGAGAAGAAGGCCGGCGCCATCGCGATGATGTTCACCGGGCTGACCGTCGCCAATGTGGTGGGCGTGCCCGCCGGGACCTTCATCGGCCAGACCGTCGGATGGCGCGTGACCTTCTTCGTCGTCGCCGCCCTCGGCGTCCTCGGCCTGCTGGGCGTCGCCAAGCTGGTGCCTGAGCAGCCCAGGCCCGAAGGCGTCCGCCTGCGCCACGAGCTCGCCGCGTTCCGCAACATCCAGGTGCTGTTGGCCATGGCGATGACCGTGCTGGGCTTCGGCGGCGTCTTCGCCGCGATCACCTATGTCACCCCGATGATGACCGAGGCCGCGGGCTTCGCCGAGTCGTCCGTCACCTGGCTGCTCGTCCTCTTCGGCCTCGGCATGGTCGGCGGCAACCTGGTCGGGGGCAAGCTCGCCGACCGCGCGCTGATGCCGCTGCTCTATGTGTCGCTGGGGGCGCTCGCCCTGGTGCTGGCACTCTTCACCGTCACCGCGCACCACCGGATCGCGGCCGCGGTCACCATCTTCCTGATCGGTGCGCTCGGCTTCGCGACCGTGCCGCCCTTGCAGAAGCGGGTCCTCGACCAGGCCTCCGGCGCCCCCACTCTGGCGTCGGCGGTGAACATCGGCGCCTTCAACCTCGGCAACGCGCTGTCCGCCTGGCTCGGCGGCATCGTCATCGCGGCGGGCCTCGGTATCACCGCCCCGAACTGGGTCGGCGCCGCCCTGGCCGCCTCAGCCCTGGCGCTGGCCGTCCTCTCCAGCGCCCTGGAGCGCCGGGACGTGCGGCGTGGCAGCCGGATCGTCGCCGGGGCCGCCGCCCCCGAGGCGGTCGCCGTCCCCGTGACGCAGCACTGACCCGTTCCCCGCCCCACCCGTCACCAGCAAGGAGCCCCCTCATGAGCACCACCACTGCCGTCGCCCCTCTGACCACCCAGGACGCCGAGACCCTCGTGGACACGGCCCGTCGGGCCGCCGAAGCGGCCGGGATCACCGTCGCCGTCAGCGTTCTGGACGCGGGCGGTCACCTGCTGGCCTTCCGCCGCGACGACCGCGCCGTCCTGATCGCCGGTGAGACCAGCACGCGTAAGGCGTTCACCGCTCTCCAGCTCGACGCCCCGACGGCCGACCTGGTCGAGGCCGTCCAGCCCGGCCGCCCGTTCCACAGCCTTCCCACCGCACTGGACCGTCCCCTGCTGTTCATCGCGGGTGGCGTCCCCGTCCACCGCGACGGCCGGCTGATCGGCGCCATCGGCGTCGGCGGTGGCGCCCCCGAGCAGGACCACGGCTTCGCCACCACGGCGGTGGAGGCCCTGGCCTAGAGGGTGTCTCGCCGATCGTGCCGGGCGCTCGACGCCGAACCGGTCTGATCGACACGCCCCCCTGGGGCGTTGGGGCGTCACCTACCGCTCCCCATACCCGTCCCACCGGCCCGCAGGAACCTCCGGCCGGGGGGACGGACTGTTTCCGGGCGCGCAGACGGCGGCCACGACGGGGTGTGACTCCAGGGCCTGGTGGCAAGAACCCGACGAGCGGGGCGCTTGCGTTGTTTCACGTGAAACACGGTCCACGGCACGGCTCGTGCAGGGTGCGGGTCTCGACGAAAGTGAAGAGCGCGAACCGACTCTGTGGAGGGTTGGGGGTGGAGCTGGACGCGTGCGTTGCCTACGGTGATTCCATGTCCGACGCGGAGATCTCCGGGGCAGCCCCGATAGGGGAATCACCGCGGCCCCTCATCCGTCCGGGCTTTCCCCCTACCCATTGACGGGAGGCGATCTCCGCAAGGCCTACGAACCGGTACGAGCCGACTGTTAGTTGCAGGACACGGCGGTAACGCAGCCTAACGAAATCCGGGGACGAAAACCGGGCTTTCCGTACTCGCTCCGACGAGTCCGCACCTCCTGCCACGCTGCGACCACGCCCCTGCGGTCGATGTCACAGCGCCCCCTAGACATCCCGTTCGGCAATGCGGTTAAGGGCTACTGTGGGCGGCGGGCAGCGACTACGGCGATAACGGCGAATTGAGGCACCTTCCGTTGCTGACGGAAGTGCACAGACCGACCGAAAGATGTTCGAGGCGAGGCACTCTATGGACGCTCCGACCACCATGTCGGCCGACAACGGTACTTCCGATGACAACGGCGGGGGCGGTGGCTGGTTCACACCGCGCAAGCCGGTCGGCGACGCGCTCGCCGGATCCGGCACCGCGCGGGCAGATGAGCACCGGGTGTCCGAGGCGGCCGCAGGTCGGGTTCCGGAGGAAGACCAGGAGCGCATAGCCGGCGGGCGGCAACCGCTCACGTCCATACGCAGGGTCGGCTCCGCCGCCACACGCACCGACGAGTCGGAGACGACCGGGGCCGAGCGCGACTCACCCGCCGCTCCCGAGCCGCCCGCGGCGGTCACCGAGACGGGCTCGCCCGACGCGGTGCGGGTCCGGCGGACGCTGGCCGAGATCGCGCCCGTGGCCGACAAGGTCACCTCGTACTTCTACGCCCTGCTCTTCATCCGCAGCCCCGAGCTGCGCGCACTCTTCCCGGCCGCCATGGAGGCCCAGCGGGACCGGCTGCTCAGAGCGCTGCTGACCGCCGCCGAGCACATGGACGACCCGGGGGTGCTCACCGACTACCTCCAGCACCTGGGCCGCGGCCACCGCAAGTACGGCACCGACGCCTCGCACTACCCCGCCGTCGGCGAGGCGCTCATCGGGGCCCTGAGCCGGTACGCGACGACGACCTGGGACGAGGAGACCGAGGCCGCCTGGGTGCGGACGTACACCACCATCTCCCAGATCATGATCGACGCGGCCGCCGAGAACGAGCGGCACGCGCCCGCCTGGTGGCACGCCGAGGTCGTCTCGCACGACCTCAGGACACCCGACATCGCGGTCGTCACGGTCCGCCCCGACCAGCCGTACCCCTTCCTGGCCGGGCAGTACACCAGCCTGGAGACGCCCTGGTGGCCACGGATCTGGCGGCACTACTCGTTCGCCTCCGCGCCCCGCTCCGACGGCTTGCTGTCCTTCCACGTGAAGGCGGTGCCGGCCGGCTGGGTGTCCAACGCCCTGGTCCACCGTGCCCGGCCGGGTGACGTCCTGCGCCTGGGGCCGCCCGCCGGGTCCATGACCGTCGACCACAGCACCGACAACGGCCTGCTCTGCCTCGGCGGGGGAACCGGGATAGCGCCCATCAAGGCCCTGGTGGAGGACGTCGCGGAGCACGGCGCCCGGCGGCCGGTCGAGGTCTTCTACGGCGCCCGCACCGACCACGACCTGTACGACATCGACACCATGCTGCGGCTCCAGCAGTCCCACCCGTGGCTGGAGGTGCGCGCGATCATCGACGGCAGGACACAGCTACCGGACGCGGTGCGCGAATACGGGCCGTGGAACGAGTACGACGCCTACCTCTCGGGCCCGGTCGGCATGATCCGCAGCGGGGTCGACGCGCTGCGAGGCGTCGGAGTGCCGCACGACCGCATCCGCCACGACTCGCTGGAAGAGCTGGTGGCGGCGGCCGACTGACGTCCCCGGGGGCCGACTGACGTCCCTGGGGGACCGACTGACGTCCCCGGCGGCCGACTGACGTTCCCGGCGGTCACCACCCCGCCCCGGAAGCCGGTCCTCAGCCCAGGTCGGGGGCGTGCATCGCCCGCACGCCCTCGATGTTGCCGTCCAGGTAGTGCCGCAGCGACAGCGGTACGAGGTGCACCGCGGCGATACCGACCCGGCTGAACGGCACCCGGACGATCTCGTACTCGCCCACGGGCTCGTCGACCTCCGGGCCGTGCCGCCGCCCGGGGTCCATGGACTCCAGCCGGCACACGAAGAAGTGCTGCACCTTCACGCCCGAGACGCCGCCGTCGACGATGTGTTCGACCGTGTCGACGAAGCACGGCACCACATCGGTGATCTTGGCGCCCAGTTCCTCGTCGACCTCCCGGTGGAGTGCGTCGACGACCGTCGCGTCCTCCGGCTCCACGCCGCCGCCCGGAGTGACCCAGTACGGATCCATACCGGGCTTGGTCCGCTTGATCAGGACGAGGTCGTCACCATCGAGCAGGATGGCGCGTGCGGTGCGCTTGACCACTGGACGTTCGGTCATGGCTTGAAAATGGCCCGAAGCGCCCCGTCTGAAACACTCCCGGCGCGCGGTCCACGGGCCGTCACCAGTCCGTCGCGGCCCGCAGCAGCGATTCATGGGCGCGCGCGATGTGCGGCAGGGCCAGCGTTCCGGTGCGGACCACCACGAAGTAGGTCCGCAGGGGAGGCACCGGCGGGTCCAGGAGCGCCACCAGCCGGCCACTGGCCAGGTCGTCCTCGCACAGGTAACGCGGCAGTACGGCGAGGCCGGCGCCCGAGGCGGCGGACTCCAGGACGGCCCGCAGATCCGGTACGACGACCGTGGCCGCGGCGGCCGGCTTGGACTCGAAGACCGCCGCCCAGTAGCGGGCGACGAACGGCAGCGACTCGTGCACCTCCACCACCGGTAACTGCTCCAGCACCACGGCGCCCTTGCGCAGCAGGACACCGGGGGCCAGCCGGGCGGCCCAGCGCGGTGAGGCGACCAGGACGTGCTCCTCGTCGCAGAGGGGGGTCGCGGTGAGCAGGCCGCCGCGCGGGCGGGCGGTGGCGATGGCCAGGTCGTGGTGGCCGGCGGCCAGCCCGTCCAGGACCTCGTCGGCGGCGGAGACCAGGGAGGTGCGTAACGCGAGCCCCTGGGAGACCAGCGGGGTGAGGGCGGGCAGGGCGCGTTCGGAGACGAACTCGGGCGGCCCGGCGAGGTGGAGGGTGCGTACCCCCGACTGGTCGTCCAGGCCCGTCTCGGTGATCTCCACGAGAGCGTCCAGGTGCGGGGCCGCGCGGTGGGCGAGTTCGTCGCCGATGGTGGTGGGGGTGACGCCACGCGCTTGGCGGAGGAACAGCGGGCGCCCCAGCTGCCGCTCCAGCGTGCGGATCTGGCTGGTCACAGCCGGTTGGGACAGGCCCAGCAGGGCGGCGGCCCGGGTGAACGAACCCGCCCGGTGCACCGTGACGAACGTCCGCAGCAACGCCAGATCCATGCGCCTCCCCCCTCCGCCTCGGCCACGTCCGGCTGACGGCGCCTCGGGGCCGACCGTCCAACTATAAATAAGTCGATAGGTCTCTGTCGCTACCGTGATTGGACACTGACACAGAGTCAACTAGCCTTGTTCTCGCGGTCATCCGCCGGAAAACGCGGACGGTCCGAGCCATGAGGGGGGAGGCTCGGACCGTCCGTCCGGCGTAGGCCGACCGCTCAGGCCGTCTCGTCGAGCGCGCGGAGCACGTCCGCCACCAGGTCATCGGCATCCTCGGCCCCGACCGAGAAGCGCACGAACCCCTCGGGCACCGCGTCCCCGCCCCATCGCCCGCGCCGCTCGGCCGTGGACCGCACCCCGCCGAAGCTGGTGGCGTCGTCCACCAGCCGCAGCGCGTCCAGGAAGCGTTCCGCCCGCTCCCGGCCGGGCAGGACGAAGGAGACGACCGACCCGAAGCGCCGCATCTGCCCGGCCGCGACCTCGTGCGACGGGTCGCCCGGCAGTCCCGGGTACCTGAGGCCGCTCACGTCCCGGTGGGCCGACAGCGCCTCGGCGAGCGCCAGCGCGGTCCCGCACTGGCGGTCGACGCGGAGCTGGAGCGTGGCCAGCGACCGGTGCGCGAGCCAGGCCTCCATCGGGCCCGGGATCGCCCCGGCGATCTTGCGCCAGCGTCGTACCGACGCCGTCAGCGAAGCGTCGCGGCAGGTCACATGACCGAGCAGGACGTCCCCGTGCCCGGTCAGGCCCTTGGTGTCGCTGGCGACGGAGAAGTCCGCGCCCAGCTCCAGCGGACGCTGACCGAGCGGGGTGGCGAGCGTGTTGTCGACGGCGACGAGCGCGCCCCCGGCGTGCGCGGCGGCCACCAGGCGCCGGACGTCGCACACGTCCAGGCCGGGGTTCGACGGCGTCTCGATCCACAGCAGGCGCGCCCCGTCGAGCACCGAAAGCTGGGCGTCCCCGCCCGTCGGCGCGGTACGCACCTCGATGCCGTACCCCTCGAGCTGCTCGCGTACCAGGGCCAGCGCCTGGTAGCCGTCGGCCGGCAGGACGACCGCGTCCCCGGCTTTGAGCCGCGAGAACAGCACGGCGGAGATCGCGGCCATGCCGGAAGCGAACACGACCGTCTCGACGTCCGGATCGCCCGGTGCCTCGAGCTCGCCGATGGCCCGCTCCAGGTGCGTCCAGGTCGGGTTCTCGTCCCGCCCGTAGGTGTACGGGCCGGTCGGCTCGCCGGGCAGGTGGTAGTGGGCGGCGAACACCGGGCCGGGAAGGGTCGGTTCGTACGCCTTCGGTTCGGGAAGGCCGGCTCGTACCGCCCTGGTTCCGTCACCCCATGTCATGCGGCACCCTCCTTCGGACCGTTCCTCGCGGCTGCCGGGCGGCGCCCTCCGGGCCCATCCGCCTCAGTCCCTGCTGTCGGGCAGGACCACGTTCATGGCCCAGGACACGACGGAGATGATCAGGCCGCCGAGGACGGCCGTCCAGAAGCCCTCGACGTGGAAGTTCAGGTCGAGCACATCGGCCAGCCACGAGGTCAGCAGCAGCATCAGCGCGTTGACCACCAGCGTGAACAGGCCGAGCGTCAGGATGAACAGCGGCAGCGTGAGCAGCTTCACGACCGGCTTGACCAGCACGTTCACGACCCCGAAGACCAGGGCGACCAGCACCAGGGTCAGGGCCTTCTTCCCCGTGCTGTCACCTGTCAGGGTGATGTCGCTGAGCAGCCAGATCGCCGCCGCCAGCGCCGCCGCGTTGGCGATCGTCTTGACTAGGAAATTCATCATGTGTCTGATCGTGGCAGACGTGATCGGGACGACGGCAGGGGCGGACGGGCGATGAAGGCATTCCGGCTGGACGAGCTGGAGGCGGAGCGTGCCGCCAATGACGGCGCGTATCTGCAGTTCCTCCGGGAGCGCAACATGTCGGTGGGTCTCTACGCGCTCGACGCCGGGCAGCTCGATCCGCAGCAACCGCACAAGGAGGACGAGGTGTACCTCGTCGTCAGCGGGCGCGCCTCGATCACGGTGGGGACGGAGACGACGCAGGTGGGACGGGGCAGCGTGGTGTACGTGCCGGCCGGGGTGCCCCACAAGTTCCACCACATCACCGAGGACCTGCGCGTGATGGTGGTGTTCTCTCCACCGGAGAGCTGACCCCGCGGCCCGTCGGGGCCGGGGTTCCCTAGGGGGAGGATCAGGGGAGAGCGGGGGGCCGCGGCGGTCCGCGGCGGGTCCCCGGCACCTAGCATCGAAGGTGTCCAACGCATGGACGATCACCCGAGATGAGGTAGGCACAATGGCGTCGGTTCAGCAGGTTTTCGCGGGAATGCCCTGGTGGGTGAAGTGGATCGCCGTACCGGTCATCGCGCTGGTGGTCTTCGGCGGGCTGATCGGGACCGTGATCAGTGTGGTGATCGGGCTGCTGTTCAAGGTGCTCGTGTTCGCGGTGCTCGTGGGTGGACTCATCTACGTCGTACGGAAGTTCATGTCCTCCTCGACGTCCCGCGGGGACTGGTGAGAAAGACCTTCCGCACCGGTCCCTCCCTCGCTCGGGCGCCGTTCTGACACTGGCGTACGAAAGACGCGGCCACCCACCCCGACGGTCACCCGTCCATAAGCCCGGCCATTAGCCCGCGCGGGGGAACGGCCATGGCGAAACCTCACCCCGAACGGAGGCTGCCATTAGAGTGGCGAGTCTCCGCTGCCCTTGGAATCCAGGGGTTTACGAACGCCCTACCAGCGGTTTGTACGACTGAATGGGGCGAAACGCCTGGGGGTGACCTTTGGCCACGGCACCGCATTCCCCTGCCCCTACTCGAACCCCTCTCTCCGCACCTCCCCGCACCGCGCCGCCGACCCTGATCGGCTCCGTGCAGCGGGCGCTCAGGCTGCTGGAAGCCGTGGCCGGCCACGCCGCCGGTGCCCCCGCCAAACAACTGGCGCGGGAGACGGGCCTGCCGCTGCCCACCGCGTACCACCTGCTGCGCACCCTCACGCACGAGGGCTATCTGCGCCGGGAGGACGGGGTGTTCGTTCTCGGGGAGGCGGCGACCCGGCTGGCGAGCGGCGGAGCTCTGCAGAATCGTCGCAGCAAGATCGAGAATTCGCTGGCGCAGTGGCGCGACGCCATCGGCGTCCCGGTGTACTTCGCGCTCTACCGGGACGGCGAGATCGAGCTGGTCGCGGTCTCCGACACGCCCGCCGCGCCGGCCGTCGACGAGTGGGCCGACTTCCGCGAGACCGGCCACGCCCACGCCATCGGCCAGTGCCTGCTCGGCCAGCTGGACGAACCGGCCCGCAAGGACCACCTGGCCCGCCATCCCGTGCTGCCCATCACCCCGTACACCGTCCGTGACAGCCGGGCGATGCTGGACCGGCTGAGGTCCGCGCCGGGGGCGCAGCCGGTCATCGAGCGCCAGGAGTACGCCCTCGGCACGGTCTGTGCGGCCATCCCCATTTCGGCGGGTTCCACCGCCGCCACGATGGCCGTCTCCGTACCCTCCCACCAGGAGAAACGCCTGCTGCCCGCAGTCGACCGGCTGCGCGGGGAGGTGGGGAAGCTCTTCAGCTCGCTTGCTTTCTCTATCAGTATCTGAAAACTCACTCCTTGTGGTCCTGTAATGCTTACAGGACGATTACGTCAAGAGGCCGGCACGGATCATTCCCGGCCGTTTTTTCCAGCCGCATTCCTCACCGATCTTCATCAGCTGTTGTTCACCACTGCTTCATCCATTGCGGGGTACATGATGCGCGAGTCGGTTCAGGCCGAAGTCCTGATGAGCTTCGTCGTCTCCGAGGAGCTCTCCTTCAGGATTCCGGTCGAGCTGGGGTACGAGACAAGGGATCCGTTCGCGGTCCGGATGACGTTCCACCTGCCCGGCGACGCGCCTGTGACCTGGGCGTTCGGCAGGGAGCTGCTGCTGGACGGCATCAACGGGCCGAGCGGTGAAGGCGATGTGCACATCAGACCGACCGGACCGGAGGACCTGTCCGACGTCAGCATCCGGCTTCAGGTCGGCGGCGACCGGGCGCTGTTCCGGTCCAGCGCCCCACCCCTGGTGGCCTTCCTCGACCGGACGGACAAGCTGGTGCCGCTGGGACAGGAACGCACGCTCGGTGACTTCGAGGACCACCTGGAGGAGGCCCTCGGCCGGATCCTCGCCGAGGAGAACGCCGGCTGATCGCCGCTGACCGCGACCGACTCCACCGGCCGGCCCGCCGGCCCGCCGGCCGACCGGCCTGCCGGACTACCGCTTGCGCCGCCGGCCCCGGCCCCCACCGCGGGGCGCCGGCGCCGTCCCGGCGGCCGGCCGGTCGGCCGAGACGACCATGGCGGCCAGCGCGGTGGTGACCGGTACGGAGGCCACCAGACCGATCGAACCCACCAGAGTCCGCACGATTTCCACGGCGACCAGTTCGCTGTTGGCGACCGTCCCCACGCTGCTCTGGGCGATCGAGAAGAGCAGCAACAGGGGCAGCGCCGCCCCCGCGTACGCGAGCACCAGAGTGTTCACCACCGAGGCGATGTGGTCGCGGCCGATACGGATGGCGGCCCGGTACAGGGCGCGCGGCCCCATGCCCGGGTCCGCCTGGTGCAGTTCCCACACCGCCGACGTCTGGGTCACCGTCACGTCGTCGAGCACACCGAGCGAACCGATGATGACCCCGGCCAGCAGCAGCCCGGACATGTCGATGTCCGGGTAGAGGCCGTGGATCAGGCCCGTGTTGTCGTCGGTGTTCCCGGTCAGCGACGCCCAGTCGATGAACAGCGATCCCAGCAGACCGATCAGCAGCAGGGAGATCAGCGTTCCCAGCACCGCCACCGAGGTACGCGCGGTCAGGCCGTGACAGCTGTAGAGCGCGATCAGCATGATGGCGCTCGACCCGATCACCGCCACGACCAGCGGGTTGGAGCCCTGGAGGATGGCGGGCAGGATGAACATCGTGAGCACGGCGAAGCTCACCGCCAGGGCCACCAGCGCCATCACCCCGCGCATCCGGCCCACGACCACCACCACCAGCGCGAAGATGCCGGCCAGCAGCAGCATCGGCAGCTTGCGGTCCACATCGGTCACCGAATACTGCAGGTCGCGCGGGGCGTCGGGGGCGTAGGCCACCACCACGCCCTGTCCCTGCTCCAGTTGGCGCGAGGCGTCGGGCTGCACGACCTCGACGAACCGACGGCCCTTGTCCTTACCGGTGGTGACCTCGATGGTCGCCTTGGCGCACTGCCCCTGCTGGGAGTTGACCGCCTCACGCCCCTCGGGCGTGGTGGTGTCGCCGGTCGGCGGGACCTGCGCGGCGTTCACGTCCTTGCAGTCCACCCGGTCGACCCGGACCACCGTGCCCTGCTCGGTCTGCCGGTCGAAGCCGACACCCGTCCGCTCGTGCTCCGGGGCTCCGCCGGGCCACAGCACCGCGAGGCCCACCAGCACCGCCGTCGCGAAGGGGATGAGCACTGCCGCGATGACCTTGCGCAGGTGTAGCGAGACGGGCGCGGCGGGCCCGTGGGCGTGCGCGTGGCTGTGGGTATGCCCATGTGCCTGTCCGGTCGGTTCGGGGGACTGCTGCGAGGAAGTCACCGACCGATCATCGCAAGAACGACGGGGGCCCTCTGTTCAGCGTGGCCGGGAGGGCGCTAGCGTGGTGGCACCTTTGCACACGCGGGAGCTCGGAGCACCGGGCTGAGAGGGCGCTGACCTCCGTACGAGGAGTACGGGAACCGCTGCGTCGACCGCCGAACCTGTTACCGGGTAATGCCGGCGTAGGGAGTAGGTCACGATGACCGTTCAGGACGCACGCACGCCTGCCTCGAACCAGAACGACGAGGCCGGGAAGTCCATCGGCTGGCACAAGGGGTACATCGAGGGCAGCCGCCCCGACCTCCGGGTGCCGGTCCGCAAGGTGCACCTCACCAACGGCAAGGACGTCACGCTGTACGACACGTCCGGGCCGTACACCGATCCGGACGTCGAGACCGACGTCCGCCGCGGTCTGCCGCCGCTGCGCGAGAACTGGATCATCGGCCGCGGGGACACAGAGGAGTACGCCGGCCGGCCCGTCCGTCCCGAGGACGACGGGATCAAGCACACCGCGCCGCGCGGCGGGCTGCGCAACCTCGACGCCGTCTTCCCGGGCCGTCCGCGCCAGCCCCGCAGGGGCCGTGACGGCCAGGCGGTGACGCAGCTCGCGTACGCCCGCAGGGGCGAGATCACACCGGAAATGGAGTACGTCGCCCTGCGCGAGAACGTCTCCCCCGAGGTTGTCCGCGAGGAGATCGCGGCCGGGCGCGCGGTGCTGCCGGCCAACGTCAACCACCCGGAGATCGAGCCGATGATCATCGGCAAGCGGTTCCTGGTGAAGGTCAACGCCAACATCGGCAACTCGGCGGTCACCTCCTCCATCGAAGAGGAGGTGGAGAAGATGACCTGGGCCACCCGCTGGGGTGCCGACACGGTCATGGACCTCTCCACCGGCCGCAACATCCACACCACCCGCGAGTGGGTGTTGCGCAACTCGCCCGTGCCGATCGGCACCGTGCCGCTCTACCAGGCCCTGGAGAAGGTCGACGGCAAGGCCGAGGAGCTGACCTGGGAGATCTACAAGGACACGGTCATCGAGCAGGCCGAGCAGGGCGTCGACTACATGACCGTCCACGCCGGTGTGCTCCTGCGGTACGTGCCGCTGACCGCGCGCCGCAAGACCGGCATCGTCTCCCGCGGCGGCTCGATCATGGCCGCGTGGTGCCTGGCGCACCACAAGGAGTCGTTCCTGTACGAGAACTTCGAGGAGCTCTGCGAGATCCTCGCCGCCTACGACGTGACGTACTCGCTCGGCGACGGCCTGCGGCCCGGCTCGATCGCGGACGCCAACGACGAGGCGCAGTTCGCGGAGCTGCGCACGCTCGGCGAGCTGAACCGGATCGCCAAGCGGCACAACGTGCAGACGATGATCGAGGGCCCGGGACACGTCCCGATGCACAAGATCAAGGAGAACATCGACCTCCAGCAGGAGATCTGCGAGGAGGCGCCCTTCTACACGCTGGGCCCGCTGACCACCGATGTGGCGCCCGCCTACGACCACATCACCTCCGGCATCGGTGCGGCGATGATCGCCTGGTGGGGCACGGCGATGCTCTGCTACGTCACGCCCAAGGAGCACCTGGGCCTCCCCAACCGGGACGATGTGAAGACCGGCGTCATCACCTACAAGATCGCGGCTCACGCGGCGGACCTCGCCAAGGGGCACCCCGGAGCCCAGGAGTGGGACGACGCCCTGTCGGACGCCCGGTTCGAGTTCCGGTGGGAGGACCAGTTCAACCTGGCCCTCGACCCGGACACCGCCCGGGAGTTCCACGACGAGACGCTGCCGGCCGAACCGGCCAAGACCGCGCACTTCTGCTCCATGTGCGGACCGAAGTTCTGCTCGATGAAGATCTCGCAGGACATCCGCCGGGAGCACGGCGGCGACCTCAAGGAGCAGGAGATCGAGGCCGGAATGGCGGAGAAGTCCGCGGAGTTCGCCGCGGCCGGCAACCGCGTCTACCTGCCGCTGGCGGACTGACGACCGCCGGTGCCCCGGCCCGTCCCGGTGGAGCGCCGGCCTGTTTCACGTGAAACGTCAGTTCGTTTCACGTGAAACAGGCGCCGGCGACCTCAGTCCGGCCGGCGACCTCAGTCCGGCTGGTGCTCCGGACCGCCGAAGTCCGGGCTGCTGAAGTCGGGGCTGGTGAAGGTGGGACGAGCGCCTCCGCCACCTTCGCTGGGACTGGAGAAGTCCGGCCCGCTGTAGCCCACCTTCGGAATCCGGTCGACATGGCGCGGGGGCACTTCCGACAGCGGATCGGCGCTGGGATCGGCCAGGGCGTTCCGCAGGAACGGCAGGATGCCCCGTTCGAGCAGCGCGTGCCGCCAGGCCTCTCTGGCACGGCCGACCTCGTCGGGCAGCTCCCCTTCCGGGTCCTGCGCCGGTACCTGGGTGGAGCTGTTGCGCAGTGCCGTGATCAGCAGACCGATCGCGGCCGCCAGGATGCCGGCGGCCGTCACCGCCCCGAAGAACCAGCCTGCGGTGAGCAGTGAATCGGCGAAGGCGGGTGCCGGGTCCAGCATCTTCAGGACGTAACCCACCAGCAGGAAGATGATCGCGGCGGTACCGGCCAGAACCGGTGCCAGCACGGTGACGATGACGCCGACCCCGGCGCCCGGACCTCCATCGGCCTCGTCGCCCGCCGAGGCCAGGACGGAGCCGAGGGCGGAGACCCCGCCGGGCGTGCGCGCGTCCTCGCGCACCTTGACGAAGTGGTCGTACTCCGCGGCGGCGGCCGCGGATATCAGCGCGGTGGCGTTCAGGGCCAGGGTGCGCAGTTGCTCGGTGTTGAGCCGCTGCCCGATCCCGGACAGATCCGGTCGGTCGTGCGCGGTGCGCAGCGCGTCGTCGAGGATGCGCTCGTATTCGGCGCGGTCCTCGGACAGCAGGTGCGGAGCGCTTTTCATGTGCATCCCCCGATGCTCCGTGAGCCCTGTTTGCCCGCGTAGAACGGGCGCCCGGGCAGAAACGGAGGAGAGCCTGCTACGGAAATACCGATGGTAGAGCCGTTACGGCGGGGGGTGACAGAGGATTTCCGGAAATCGCCTGGCCCGGTTGCGCTGCGTGATGTCTCAGTCGGGCAGCGGGAGTTGGACGACCAGTAGCTTTCCGGCCATGGTCACACCGCCGTCCATGGCGATCGCGAGCCCGTCCGCGTACACGTGCGGTCCCTCGACCGTCGGGCCGGAACCGTCCTCGCCGTCCTCGGAGCCCACTTCGCCCAGCAGATACGGAATGGGGCTGTGACCGTGGACGACGCGCCGGCCGCCGTAGGCCGCCAGCAGCTCCTGCACGGCCGTGGGGCCGCCCTCGTCGCGGAAGGCGAAGCGCTTGGTCATCTTGCGGAACAGGTCCCAGCACTCGTCCGCGTCGTTGCGGGTGAGGATCTCGTGGACGGTGTCGTTGACGTCCTCGATGGTCGATCCGTACTCCAGGTACGCGGTGGTGTCGGAGTGCAGCAGCAGATGGCCGTCCTCCTCCACCACGGCGTCGAGCCGGGACATCCACTGGAGGTGGACGTCCTGGAGCCGGTCCATGTCGCTCTTCTGGCCGCCGTTGAGCAGCCAGGCCGCCTGGAAGGTGGCGGTGCCCGCACCGGAGTTGACAGGGGTGTCCGCGAAGCGCTTGGCGCCGATCAGCAGCAGCTCGTGGTTGCCCATCAGGGCCTTGCAGTAGCCGCCGGCCGCGGCGGCCTCCGCGGAGAGCCGCATCACGAGGTCGATGACGCCGATGCCGTCGGGGCCGCGGTCGGTGAAGTCGCCCAGGAACCAGAGCCGGGCGTTGCCCGCGGACCAGTGCCCCTCCGTGTCGATGAGGCCCTGGTGGTGCAGGGCGGCGAGGAGCTCGTCGAGGTAGCCGTGGACGTCGCCCACCACGAACAGCGGACCGGGGCCGTTGTCGGCGGCGGGCGCCGGAGCCGCGGCCGGGACCGCCTCGGGGGCGACGGACACCTGCACGGTGTCGCCGCGGTTGATCACCGGAAGGTCGCGCTCGGTGGGCGTGTAGCCCTCCGGCAGCTCAACCTCGGGAAACCCGTTGCCCATGTGAGCGGCATGACCCTGCACGGGCACCTGGGCATACGGCGGTACGCGGAAGTCGCGCAACGTCGCCGTCCGCACCACGGGTCCCTGACCGGCCCCCTGAGTCATCGACCCCTCCACCACCGTCGCGACGCCCTACACCTGCCGGACCGGCCTGGTCGGGGCGGTCCGCGGTGTCGTCCGCCCATCATAGGAATGAGCCTTGTGCTCTGTGACGCACCAGGGGTGGTGAATCCGGGTGCACCGCGAGTTCACCGGTCGATTCGCCCCTGATTGGGCAGGTTTGCCCACGGCTTTGACCGGAGACAGCCGGTGGCGGCCCCCGGTGGCCGCTTCGCGGTCACTCCGGGGACCGCTCCCCGGTCACTCCTGGGAGGGCGACCGGGGAGGGCTGACGGTCGTCCGCGGGGGGCGCCGCTGGGAAGACGTCCGGACGATGAGCTCGGTCGGTATCACCTGCTCGACCGGCCGGTCGGCGTCGATGCCCTCGATGGCGTCGATCAGCAGTTGCACGACAGCCGTACCGATCCGCCGGGGCTTGAGGGAAAGGGTGGTGATGGGCGGTTCCGTGGCGGCGTAGACGGTCGACTCGCTGCAGCACACCAGCAGCAGGTCGTCCGGCACCCGCAGCCCGTAGCGCCGTGCGGCCGCGAGCAGGTCGGTGCCGTTGGGGTCGAACAGGCCGTACACGGCGTCGGGGCGGTCCGGCCTGGCCAGCAGCCGGTCGGCGGCCACCGCGCCGGCGCACGGGTCGTGGGCCGGATAAGCCTCGTAGACCGGGTCCTGCCCGACCCGCTCGCACCAGTTCAGATACGCGGTGGTGGACAGACGGGTGTACGTGTCGGTGGTGGTGCCGGTGAGCAGGCCGATCCGGCGGGCGCCGGCGGCGGCGAGGTGGTCGAGCAGGTCGAGGACGGCGGCTTCGTGGTCGTTGTCGACCCAGGCGGTGACCGGGAGCGTGCCGGCCGGACGGCCGTCGGAGACGACGGGGAGGCCCTGGCGGACGAGCTCGGTGACGACCGGGTCGTGGTCGGAGGGGTCGATGACGACGGTGCCGTCGAGGGCGACGTTCGACCAAACGTCATGGCGGGAGGTGGCGGGGAGGATGACCAGGGCGTAGCCGCGGGCGAGCGCGGCGGAGGTGGCGGCCCTGGCCATCTCTGCGAAGTACGCGAATTCGGTGAAGGTGAAAGGTTCATCCCCGTAGGTCGTCACGGTCAGGCCGATGAGGCCGGACTTGCCGGTACGGAGCGTGCGGGCCGCGGCGGACGGGCGGTAGCCCAGCCGGTCGGCGACCTCGCGGACATGGCGGCGGGTGGCGTCCGGGAGCCGGCCCTTGCCGTTGAGCGCGTCGGAGACAGTCGTGATGGAGACCCCGGCTGCGGCGGCCACGTCCCGGATGCCCGCTCGCCCTTGCCGGCTTCCCCGGGTCTGTGCCCGGCTCACCTGGTGCTTCCCTGCTGCTGTCATGGCGAGCCGATAGTAGGGCGAGGGCGGGCGGTTGGGCCGTCCGCATATTCACTCGTTGACAGGCACGTTTCTGCACGGTCGCCACCCCCCAATAGCCTTTAAATGAAAGGCAGTTGGGGTGGTTTCCTTGGCTCCGCGACTTGTCGGTGCGTATGGGCCTGTCCAATGGGCGAGGTTTCGATGAGGTCTCAACTCACCTCTACGGGGGATGCGCGCCACGGCGCGAGCCATGGGCGCGCGGCTTTGGCGGGAGCGCTCCCCCGAGCCCCGCGCCGGTGGCGCGAGCAGTGCGCGGGGAGGTGCGCACGGGGAGCGTGCGGGGCGTGTGGCGGGAGCCTCGCGGGGGCGGGCGGGAAGCCCGTACGGGCCGGTCCGAAAAATCGGCCATTCGCAGCGGGGCCGAATCCTCATATGGTGAGCAGTATTGGTGGTACGTACGGTCGAGGAGGACCAGAGTGAGCGAGACGAGCCCGAAGCTGCGCGCCGTGCTGGGCGGCATCCCCACCTACCGGCCGGGCAAGCCCGCCGCCTCGGAGGGGCCGGTCGCGTACAAGCTGTCCTCCAACGAGAACCCCTATCCGCCGCTGCCCGGCGTGATGGAGAGCGCGCTGGCCGCCGCGTCCGCGTTCAACCGCTACCCGGACATGGCCTGCACGGGCCTGATGAACGAGCTCGCCGAGCGCTTCGGCGTGCCCGCCACGCACCTGGCCACCGGCACGGGGTCGGTCGGTGTGGCCCAGCAGCTCGTCCAGGCCACCTCCGGCCCCGGCGACGAGGTCATCTACGCCTGGCGGTCCTTCGAGGCGTACCCGATCATCACGCAGATCAGTGGTGCGACGCCGGTGCAGGTGCCGCTCACCCCCGGTGATGTCCACGACCTGGACGCGATGGCGGAGGCGATCACCGACCGGACGCGGCTGATTTTCGTCTGCAACCCCAACAACCCGACCGGCACCGTGGTGCGCAGGGCCGAGCTGGAGCGGTTCCTGGACCGGGTGCCGTCCGATGTGCTGGTTGTCCTGGACGAGGCGTACCGCGAGTTCATCCGGGACGCCGAGGTGCCGGACGGTGTGGAGATCTACCGCGAACGCCCCAACGTGGCGGTGCTGCGGACCTTCTCCAAGGCCTACGGGCTGGCCGGTCTGCGCGTCGGCTTCGCGGTCGCGCACGAGCCGGTGGCTGCCGCCCTGCGCAAGACGGCCGTCCCGTTCGGTGTGAGCCAGCTCGCGCAGGACGCGGCGGTGGCCTCCCTGCGGGCGGAGGACGAGCTGCTGGGACGTGTGGGCTCGCTGGTGTGCGAGCGGCAGCGGGTGTACGAGGGGCTCGTCGGCCAGGGCTGGACGGTGCCGGAGACGCAGGCCAACTTCGTCTGGCTGCGGCTGGGTGAGCTGACCGTGGACTTCGCGGCCGCGTGCGAGCAGGCGGGTGTGGTCGTGCGGGGCTTCCCGGGCGAGGGTGTGCGGGTCACCATCGGTGAGACCGAGGCCAACGACATCTTCCTGCGGGCGGCGGAGGCGTTCCGCAAGGAGCGCTACTGACGAGAACGCGGGCGCGCGCCCTCGGGTGTGCCCGGGGGCGTTTGCGCGTGCGGGGCCGGGCCTCGTGAGCCCGTCAAGACCGGCGAGATGCCCGTCAGGGGTGGGCCGGTTCCACGCGGATGGGGTCGCCCGGGCGGACCGTGGCGAGGGCGCGGGGGTCGCCGTCGACGCGGCCGAGGATGTTGCAGGGGCTCGCGAGGCGGCATTCGTCGCCGCGTGAGATCGGGGTGGGGCCGTACGGCAGGGCGAGTGCGTCGCCCTCGGTCCAGAAGGCGACCGTGCCGGGCTCGACCACCTGGCGGGCGTCGGCCTCCAGGGCGGGGGAGGCGGGGGTGTCGAAGTAGACCTCCTCGCCCCAGGTGTGCGCCGTGGACGTGAGCGGGAGGACCGCCGCGAGCGCCTTGCTCGTGGGGGTGTCGCCGAGGGTCGCGGTGACCTGGCCGGCGGGCCAGGAGATTCGGATCTGCATGCGCGGAATTCAACAAGATGTTGAAGTTCTGCGGAAGGGACCCCCCGGCTTCCGGTACGGATTTCGTTTGAGTCATAATAGCTTGTGATTGTGAACGCATTCACAAGCGCGCCTGGTTCCTCCCAAGATCCCCCGGAATCGGCGAGGCGACGCAAGGACGTCCGGACCGTAGGACGTAGGCCGTAAGGAGAAGCTGTGGAGCTGGCTCTGGCGCCAGAGACGCTGGCGAGATGGCAGTTCGGTATCACGACCGTCTACCACTTCCTCTTCGTTCCCCTGACGATCTCCCTCGCCGCACTGACCGCCGGTCTCCAGACGGCGTGGGTGCGGACCGAGAAGGAGAAGTACCTCAGGGCCACGAAGTTCTGGGGAAAGCTCTTCCTCATCAACATCGCGATGGGTGTGGTCACCGGCATCGTGCAGGAGTTCCAGTTCGGCATGAACTGGTCCGACTACTCGCGCTTCGTCGGTGATGTCTTCGGGGCGCCGCTCGCCTTCGAGGCGCTGATCGCCTTCTTCTTCGAGTCGACCTTCATCGGTCTGTGGATCTTCGGCTGGGACAAGCTGCCGAAGAGGATCCACCTGGCCTGCATATGGATGGTGTCGATCGGCACCGTCCTGTCGGCCTACTTCATCCTGGCGGCCAACTCCTGGATGCAGCACCCGGTCGGGTACAAGATCAACGAGAAGACGGGGCGCGCCGAGCTCACCGACTTCCTGGCCGTGCTCACTCAGAACACGACGCTCACGCAGGTCTTCCACACCATGTCCGCGGCCTTCCTCACCGGTGGCGCGTTCATGGTCGGCATCGCCGCCTTCCACCTGGCGCGCAGGAAGCACATCCCGGTGATGAAGACCTCGCTGCGACTGGGGCTGGTGACCGTGGTGGCCGGCGGGATGCTGACCGCGATCAGCGGTGACTTCCTCGGCAAGGTCATGTACGAGCAGCAGCCGATGAAGATGGCCGCCGCCGAGGCGCTCTGGGAGGGCGAGAAGCCGGCGCCCTTCTCGGTGTTCGCCGTGGGTGACGTGGACAAGGGCCACAACAAGGTCGCGGTCGAGATCCCCGGTCTGCTGTCCTTCCTCGCGCACAGCGACTTCGAGTCGTACGTCCCCGGCATCAACGACACCAACAAGGCGCTCCAGGAGAAGTTCGGTCCCGGCGACTACCGGCCCAACATCCCGGTGGCGTACTGGGGCTTCCGCTGGATGATCGGCTTCGGCATGGCGTCCTTCTCGCTGGGGCTGCTCGGTCTGTGGCTGACGCGGAAGCGGTTCATGCTGCCCGCGCGCCTGCGGGTGGGGGACGACGAGGTGCCCAACCTGGTGCTGTTCAAGAACCCGCTCAGCCCCAAGCTGACCAGGCTGTACTGGCTGGTGGCCCTCTGGACGCTGGCCTTCCCGCTGATCGCCAACTCCTGGGGCTGGATCTTCACGGAGATGGGCCGCCAGCCCTGGGTGGTCTACGGGGTCCTGCGCACCCGTGACGCGGTCTCGCCCGGCGTCTCGCAGGCCGAGGTGCTCACTTCCATGATCGTCTTCACGGCCCTCTACGCGGTGCTCGCCGTGGTCGAGGTGAAGCTGCTCGTGAAGTACGTCAAGGCCGGCCCGCCCGAACTGACGGAGTCCGACCTCAACCCGCCCACCAAGATCGGCGGCCACGACCGGGACCCGGAGAACCCCGAGCGTGAAGTCGACCGGCCGATGGCCTTTTCGTACTGAGGAGCTGAGGCATGGAACTTCACGACATCTGGTTCGTGCTCATCGCCGTCCTGTGGACCGGCTACTTCTTCCTGGAGGGCTTCGACTTCGGCGTCGGTGTCCTGACCAAGCTGCTGGCCCGTGACCGGGTGGAGAAGCGGGTGCTGATCAACACCATCGGGCCCGTCTGGGACGGCAACGAGGTGTGGCTGCTCACGGCGGGCGGCGCCACCTTCGCGGCCTTCCCCGACTGGTACGCCACCCTGTTCTCCGGTTTCTACCTGCCGCTGCTGGTCATCCTGGTGTGCCTGATCGTGCGGGGTGTCGCCTTCGAGTACCGGGCCAAGCGCCCGGAGGAGAAGTGGCAGCGCAACTGGGAGCAGGCGATCTTCTGGACGTCGCTGATCCCCGCGTTCCTGTGGGGTGTCGCCTTCGCCAACATCGTGCGGGGCGTGCGGATCGACGCCACCAAGGAGTACGTGGGCTCGCTGGCCGACCTGCTCAACCCGTTCGCGCTGCTGGGTGGGCTGGTGACCCTCACGCTCTTCACCTTCCACGGGACGGTGTTCACCGCCCTGAAAACGGTCGGCGATATCCGGGTGCGGGCACGGAAGCTCGCACTGACGCTGGGGCTGCTCACCGTGGTGCTGTCCCTCGGCTTCCTCGGCCGGCTCCAGCTCTCCCGGGGCGACGGCACGAGCCTGGTAGCCATGGTGGTCGCCGCCGTGGCGCTGGTCGGCGCGGTCGGCGCGATCAAGGCGGGGCGCGAAGGGTGGTCGTTCGCGCTGTCGGGCATCACCATCGCGGCAGCGGTCGCGATGCTGTTCCTGACCCTCTTCCCGAACGTCATGCCGTCCTCGCTGGACCCCGCCTGGAGCCTGACCGTCAGCAACTCGGCCTCCAGCCCGTACACCCTGAGGATCATGACCTGGTGCGCGGCCATCGCCGCACCGCTGGTGATGCTCTACCAGGGCTGGACGTACTGGGTGTTCCGCAAGCGGATCGGCACGCAGCACATCGCCGACGCCGCGCACTAGTAGGGGATGTTTCACGTGAAACCGATCGACCCGCGTCTGCTTCGGTACGCCCGGGCCACCCGTCTGTTCCTTGCGGCGGTGGTGGCTCTGGGGGTCATCGGGGCGGCGCTGGTCGTCGCCCAGGCGATGCTCATCGCCGAGGTGGTGGTGGGCGCCTTCCAGCGGGAGCTGGACGCCGGCGAGCTCGGCACGCCCCTGGTCCTGCTGGCGGTCGTGGCGATCGGGCGGGGCCTGGTGTCATGGCTGACCGAGCTGGCCGCCCACCGGGCGAGCGCCGCGGTCAAATCGGAGCTGCGCGGCCGGCTGCTGGAGCGGGCCGCCACGCTGGGGCCGGGGTGGCTGAGCGGGCAGAGGACCGGCTCACTGGTGGCACTGGCCACGCGCGGTGTGGACGCCCTGGACGACTACTTCTCGCGCTACCTGCCGCAGCTTGGGCTGGCGGTGGTGGTGCCGGTGGCGGTCCTGGCTCGGATCGTCACCGAGGACTGGGTATCGGCGGCGATCATCGTCGGGACCCTGCCGCTGATCCCCGTCTTCATGGTCCTCATCGGATGGGCCACCCAGTCCCGGATGGACAGGCAGTGGACGCTGCTGTCCCGGCTGTCGGGGCACTTCCTGGACGTGGTGGCGGGGCTGCCGACGCTGAAGGTGTTCGGGAGGGCCAAGGCGCAGGCGCAGTCGATCCGGGCGATCACGTCCGAGTACCGGCAGGCCACGCTGCGGACGCTGCGGATCGCGTTCCTGTCGTCGTTCGCCCTGGAGCTGCTGTCCACCCTGTCGGTGGCCCTGGTGGCGGTCGGCGTCGGCATGCGTCTGGTGCACGGGGACCTGGACCTGTACACGGGCCTGGTGATCCTGATCCTGGCGCCGGAGGCGTACCTGCCGTTGCGGCAGGTCGGCGCCCAGTACCACGCGGCGGCGGAGGGGCTGTCGGCCGCCGAGGAGATCTTCGCCGTCCTGGAGACGCCGGTCCGGGCCGGCGGTGGGGGCGCGGTGCCCGGCTCGGTGCGGCTGGAGCTGGAGAACGTCACCGTGCGGCACGCGGGCCGTACGGAGCCGTCGCTGCGCGGCGCCTCGCTGGTCGTCGAACCGGGCGAGACGGTGGCCCTGGTCGGGCCGAGCGGGGTCGGCAAGTCGACGCTGCTCGACGTGGTGCTGGGGTTCGCGGAGCCGGCCGAGGACGAGGGCGCGGTACGTGTCGGCGGCGTCGACGTGCGGTCGGTGGACCCGGAGCGGTGGCGGGAACGGATCGCGTGGGTGCCGCAGCGGCCGTACCTGTTCGCGGGGACCATCGCGGAGAACGTACGTCTCGCCCGGCCGGACGCCGACGACGAGGCGGTCGCCCGGGCGTTGCGGGACGCGGGCGCGACCGCGTTCGTGGCCGCCCTGCCGGCGGGCGCGGCCACGGAGATCGGCGAGGACGGGGCGGGCCTGTCGGCGGGCCAGCGGCAACGCCTCGCCCTGGCGCGGGCGTTCCTGGCCGACCGGCCGCTGCTGCTGCTGGACGAGCCGACGGCGGCGCTCGACGGCGCCACGGAGGCGGCCGTGGTGGACGCGGTACGCCGCCTCGCGGCGGGGCGCACCGTGCTCCTCGTCGTCCATCGCCCGGCGCTCCTGGCCGTGGCCGACCGGGTCGTCACGCTGGGCGAGGCGGCTTCCGGGGGGACGTCCGCCGTGGAAGCGGCCGCACCACGCGGGCTCGACGCGCTCGACGCGGTGTTCGGGCTCGTCGGCGGGCGTCAGGACACCATGGGATCCGCGGTCGCCGACGCCGGCGCCGACGCGCTGGCCGACGCCGCGGCCAAGGCGGCCGGAGCCGGAGCCCGAGCCGGAGCCGGGCCCGCGGTCGCGGGGGCCCCGGACGCCGGGCCCGCGAACGCCGGGCCCGCGAACGCCCGGCGCGGCGGCGGGGTGCTCGCGCGGGTGCGCGGGACGGCCGGGGAGCTGCGCGGGCGCCTGGCCCTGGCGCTGCTGCTGGGCAGCCTCGCCCTGGGGTCGGCCGTGGGGCTCATGGCCGTGTCCGGCTGGCTGATCTCGCGGGCCTCGGAGCAGCCGCCCGTGCTGTACCTGATGGTGGCGGTGACGGCGACCCGCGCGTTCGGCATCGGGCGGGCGGTGTTCCGGTACGCCGAGCGGCTCGTGTCGCACGACACCGTGCTGCGGATGCTCGCCGAACTGCGGGTGGCCGTCTACCGGCGGCTGGAGCGGATCACGCCGGCCGGGTTGCGCACGGTGCGCAGGGGCGACCTGCTGTCGCGGCTCGTGTCCGATGTGGACGCGCTCCAGGACTACTGGCTGCGGTGGCTGCTGCCCGCGGGGGCCGCCGCCGTCGTCGGAGCCGGGGCCGTCGGGTTCACCGCGTGGCTGCTGCCCGGCGCGGGGGCGGTCCTCGCGGTGGGCCTCCTCCTCGCGGGGATCGCCGTGCCGCTGCTCACCGGCGCCGTCGCCCGCCGCGCCGAGCACCGGCTCGCCCCGGCACGCGGGGTGCTGGCGGCCCGGGTCGTGGACCTGCTGCGCGGCTGCGCCGAGCTGACGGTGGCCGGCGCCCTGCCGGGGCGGGTCGCCCGCGCCCGCGAGGCGGACCGCGCGCTCACCCGGATCGCCACCCGGCAGGCCACCGCCACCGCCCTGGGCGGCGGGCTCTCGGCGCTGGTGACCGGCCTGACCGTGGCGGCGGCCGCACTCGTGGGCGTGCGGGCGGTGCACGACGGGCGCCTCGACGGCGTGACGCTGGCGGTGGTCGTCCTGACCCCGCTGGCCGCGTTCGAGGCGGTCATCGGTCTCCCCCTGGCCGTGCAGTACCGCCAGCGGGTCCGGCGGAGCGCGGAGCGGGTGTACGAGGTGCTCGACGCGCCCGTCCCCGTACACGAGCCGGCCGAGCCGCTGCCGGCGCCGGACGACCCCTTCCCGCTGGAGCTGCGCGGCCTCACCGCCCGGTACGCGGGCCAGGACCGGGACGCCCTGGCCGGGTTCGACCTGCGGCTGGAGGCCGGCCGGCGGGTCGCCGTGGTGGGCGCGTCCGGGTCCGGCAAGACGACGCTCGCCCAGGTGCTGCTGCGCTTCCTGGACGCCCGGGACGGCACGTACCGGATGGGCGGGGTGGACGCGACCGCGCTCGACGGCGACGAGGTGCGCCGCCTGGTCGGACTGTGCGCCCAGGACGCGCACACCTTCGACAGCTCCTTGCGCGAGAACCTCCGGCTGGCCTGCCCGGGCGCGGGCGACGACGCCTTGCGCGCGGCGCTGGACCGGGCCCGTCTGCTGGACTGGGTGGACGGGCTGCCCGACGGCCTCGACACGCTCGTCGGCGAACACGGCGCCCGGCTCTCCGGCGGCCAGCGACAGCGGCTGGCGCTCGCCCGCGCGCTCCTCGCGGACTTTCCCGTCCTCGTGCTGGACGAGCCCGCCGAGCACCTGGACCTCGCCACGGCGGACGCGCTCACCGACGACCTGCTGCGGGTGACCGAGGGGCGCACCACCGTGCTGATCACCCACCGGCTGCACGGCCTCGACGCGGTCGACGAAGTCGTCGTCCTGGAGGAGGGGCGCACCGTGCAGCGCGGCCCGTACGCCGCGCTGGCCGCCTCCGACGGCCCGTTGCGCCGGATGCTGGAGCGGGAGCGGGCGGCCGACCGGCTGGTGCGCACGGGCGCCTGAGCCTTCCGGGCGCGGGCCTTCCGGGTGGGGGCGTAGGCCGGTCGGCGGAACCGGGATGGGCCGGTCGGCGGTACGACACCGCTGAGTGCCGGACATCGGGCGCGCCCGGCGCGACCATCCCAGGATGTTCCTCGTGGCGCTGGCCGTCCTGCTTGCCCTGCTTCCCCGGCCCGCGGCCGCCGCCGGGCCGGCCGCCGACGGGCCCGGCGGTGTCGCGGCCGACGTGGCGCGGCTCTTCGACGAGGCCGCGCGGGCCACGGAGGCGTACGAGCAGGGCCGGCGGGCCTCGGACGCGCAGCGCGCCCTGGCCGGGCGGCTCCAGGGGGAGCTGGTCCGCAAGCGGCGCGAGCTCGCGGTGCTCAACGACCGCATGGGTGAGATCGCCCGCGCCCAGTACCGGGGCGGCGGCTCCGCGGGCCTGACCGCGCGGCTGCTGCTGGGCGACGACGCCGACGAGGTGATGCGTGCGGAGCGGCTGGCCCGCCAGGCGGACCGGGCGGTCAACCGTCTGATGGCGCGCACCAGGGCGGCGGAGCGGCGGCTCGCGCTGGCCGAGGGGTCGGCCCGCGCGGCCTGGCACGACCTGGACGTCCGCCGCCGGCGGCTGGCCGCGGTCCGGCGGGGCATCGAGGCCCGGCTGGAGCGGGCCCAGTGGCGGCTCCAGGCGGAGGCGGAGCGGCGGGTGGCGTCGGGGCGGTGCGGGGGCGCCGGGCCGGGCGCGGGCCCCCTGCCTTCCGTGGGCCCCCCGGCCCCCGTGGGCCCCCTGCCTCCCGTGGGCCCCGCGGGTCCGGTGGCGCCGGGTGCGGCTGCCGGTGCCGCTGCCCGTACGGGAGCCCGGGCGGCGGGGGCCGGGCGGGCGTGGGTGGCGCCCGTGGAGGGCTACGCCCTGTCCGCGGGGTTCCACCGGGCCGGCGCGCACTGGGCGCACCGGCACACGGGGCAGGACTTCGCGGTGCCCCTCGGCACCCCCGTGCGGTCGGTCGGCGCCGGGCGGGTGCGGTCGGTGTCCTGCGGCGGCGCGTTCGGGATCGAGGTGGTCGTACGGCACGCGGGCGGCTGGTACTCGCAGTACGCCCACCTCGCCGCGCCCGTGGTGTCCCCCGGGCAGCCGGTCGCGGCCGGCCAGGTCGTCGGGCGGTCCGGCAACACCGGCAATTCGACGGGACCGCATCTGCACTTCGAGGTGCGGCTCACCCCGTACATGGGCTCGGCGGTGGACCCGGTGCGCTGGCTGGGCGAGCACGGGGTCCGGCTGGGCGGGGGCGGGGCCGGGTGAGCGCCGCCGTCAGTGGGCCGCGCCGAGGATGTCCTCGATGATCCGGGCGACGCCGTCGTCGTTGTTGGCGACGGTCCGGCCGGAAGCGGCGGCGACCACGTCCGGGTGCGCGTTGCCCATCGCGTACGACCGGCCGGCCCAGGACAGCATCTCGATGTCGTTCGGCATGTCCCCGAACGCCACCACCTCGTCGGCGGAGATGCCGCGCTCGGCGCAGCACAGGGCCAGGGTGCTCGCCTTGGAGACGCCCAGGCCGCTGATCTCCAGCAGCGCGCTCGGGCTGGACCGGGTGATGCTGGTGCGGTCGCCGGCGGCCGTGCGCGCCAGCGCGAGGAAGCCGTCCGGGGTCAGGTCGGGGTGGTGGGCGAGCAGCTTGAGCATGGGCGCGCCGGTTCCGGGCTCCTCCTCGTGCAGCAGCTTCTCGGCGGGGGCGACGGTGGCGGACGGGTCGGGCCAGAAGGGCGGGTAGTCCGGTTCGTAGTGGAAGCCGGTGGTGAACTCGGTCGCGAACGCGGTGCCGGGCGCCTCCCGGCGGAGGGTGTGTACGACGTCGAGGGCGGTCTCCCGCTCCAGCGGCCGGACCTCCAGCAGCCTGCCCCCGGAGTGCAGGTCCACGACGGCCGCCCCGTTGGCGCAGATCGCCAGGCCGTGGCCGTGCACGTGGTCGCTGACGACCCCCATCCAGCGGGCCGGGCGGCCGGTGACGAAGAAGACCTCGATGCCGGCCTCCTCGGCCGCGGCGAGCGCCGAGACCGTCCGCTCGGACACCGATTTGTCGTCGCGCAGGAGCGTGCCGTCCAGATCGGTGGCGATGAGCCGGGGACGTCGCTGTGCCGTGGGCCGGGTACGGGGAGGGGTCGCTGAGGTCACGCGCCCATTCTCCCGTACAGGGGTGCACGGGCGTGCGGATAGCCGCACATCTGAGCCGTGCGGGGTTCGCCGAGGGGGCACCGTAGGCTCGTTCCATGCGTTTGAGCACCGTGATCCTCCCTTCCCGCCGCTGGCACGACGGCGGCCGCGACGCGTGGCTTCGCGCCGAGCGGCTCGGCTTCCACACCGCGTACACCTATGACCACCTGTCGTGGCGGGTGCCGTTCCGGGACGGTCCCTGGTTCGGCGCGATCCCGACGCTGACCGCGGCGGCCGCGGCGACGGAGCGGATGCGGCTCGGCACCCTGGTGACCTCGCCGAACTTCCGGCACCCGGTGACGCTCGCCAAGGAGCTGATCTCGCTGGACGACATCTCCGGCGGGCGGATCACGCTGGGCATCGGGGCGGGGGGCAACGGCTTCGACGCGACGGCGCTGGGGCAGGAGGCGTGGACGCCGCGGGAGCGGGCGGACCGGTTCGCGGAGTTCGTGGCGCTGCTGGACCGGCTGCTGACCGAGGGGACGGTGACCCACGAGGGAACCTTCTACTCGGCGGGCGAGGCCCAGAACGTCCCCGGGTGCGTGCAGCGGCCGCGGCTGCCGTTCGCCGTCGCCGCCACCGGCCCGCGGGGGCTGAGGCTGGCCGCGCGGCACGGACAGGCGTGGGTGACCACCGGGGACCCGAAGCTGTTCGAGTCGGGGACGCCGGAGCAGTCGCGCGAGGCGCTGGCGGCGCAGATGGACAAGCTCGGCAAGGCGTGCGCGGACATCGGGCGGGACGGCGCGGAACTGGAGAAGGTCCTGCTGACGGGGTTCACGCCCGACCGGCCGCTGGAGTCCCTCGACGCCTTCGTCGACTTCGCGGGCCGCCACTTCGAGCTGGGCTTCACCGAGATCGTGGTCCACACGCCGATCGCGGACACGATGTTCGCCGCCGACGAGGCCGTCTTCGAGCGGATCGCGACGGAGGCCCTGGCGCAGCTGGGCGGACGGGGCCGCTGAGGTCAGCCGGGGAAGCGGAGGTAGGCGGGCGGTACGGCGTCGGTCAGCCACACGCCGTTGGCGCTGACGCGGAAGACGTGGCCGTCGCGGTGCATGGCCGCGGCGTCCACGGACAGCACGACGGGCCGCCCCCGCCGGGCGCCGACCCGGGTGGCGGTCTCGCGGTCGGGTGAGAGGTGGACGTGGTGGCGGGCCATCGGGCGCAGGCCCTCGGTCCGGATCGCGTCCAGGTTCCGGGCGACGGTGCCGTGGTACAGGTACGCGGGCGGGGTGGCGGCCGGCAGGTCCAGGTCGACGCCGACGGTGTGGCCCTGGTTGGCGCGGATCCGGTCGCCGTCGATCGTGAAGCGCCGCTTGTCGTTGACGGCGACGACGTGCTCCAGCTCGGCGCGGGTGATCCGGACGCCGTGCCGGGCGGCCGCCCGCAGGAGGTCGTCGACGGCGACCCAGCCGTTCGGGTCGAGGACGAGCCCGATCCGCTCGGGCTGGTGGCGCAGGTGCTTCGCGAGGTACTTCGACACCTTCACCGTGCGTCGGTCGTCCATGCCGGTCGTGCTCTCCTCGGTGTCCACCCGGTCAGCGTGTCAGGCATCACGGTGTCATGACCACAGAAATTTCGCTTCGTAGGTTTGGTCCACAAACAACTCGCGTTATCCACAGGCAATTTGACGATTCTGTGGACAACTTCTCGGGAATTTCAGCCCTTTTGAGTAACATCGTCTGATTCCCCATGACTTGCGGCAAGTGCGTCCATCGCCCGTGCCTGGAGCTCCCGTTCGGTCGCGGCGGTGATGAACGCGGCCGCGTTCTCCGCGCCAACGAGCCGGTGGACAGCGCGGATCATGGCGGCGGGCAGCGCCACCTGCCGGGCCGGATCGTCCGTGGCCGGCGGCCCCTCGGGCGATAGATGCCGCTGGAGGTGGCGGGGCGCGAACACGCGCATGGCACGGGCCAGTTCGGCGTCCACCGACTGCTGGGCGAGCGGCCGCAGCCGCCGCACCAGGGCCGCCGCCTCCGACGCCTCGGCGTCCGTGGGCGGCCGGTGGTCGAGGTACCGGGCGAAGACGTGCTCCGTGGTGAACTCCAGGAAACGGTGGGCGATGTGCTCCACCTGCCCCCGAAGTTCCCTCAGGTGTCCGGCGATCGCCATCAGCGGCACTCCGGCCGCGTACAACTCGGCGGCCACGGCCAGCTCTTGCGGGCTCGGCACCAGGAACTCGTCGTCCCGGCCCGGGATCCGCTCCAGCACCCCCAGCTCCACCGCCTCCCGCACCGCCCGTTCGTCCGGTGTCCCACCGAAGGCGGCGTCCAGCTCCGCCCGGGTGATCCGGTCGGCCTCCTCGTCGGTCCAGGGGCCGTGCACCTCGGCGACGAGGCCCAGGACACCGCCCAGGCCCCGGCCCGCGTCCCAGGCCTCCAGGAGCTCCTTGATCGAGGCCAGGGTGTACCCGCGCTCCAGCAGGTCGGCGATCTGCCGCAGGCGCGCCAGATGGGCCTCGCCGTACACGTTGGACCGGCCGCGCCGCTCCGGCTTCGGCAGCAGCCCCCGGTCCTGGTAGGCGCGGATGGTCCGGACCGTGGCGCCGCTGTGGTGCGCCAGGTCCTCGATCCGGTACTCGGCCGCCGGTGCCCGTCCCGTCCGCTCGTCCACGCCCGCTCCTCACCACCCCGTGCCGTGCTGCGAGGGATCGTACGGCCGGCGCCCGAGTCGCGCGGCGGTCACAGCCGGGGCTCCAGCCGGGCGAGGGCCCGCAGCGCCTTCGGCGCCAGCCGGGACAGCAGCCGGGCGCCACGGGCCTCCGGGGTCACCGGCACCACCGCCTCGTTGCGCACGACCGCCCGGAGGATCGCGTCGGCCACCTTCTCCGGCGGATAGTTGCGCAGGCCGTACAGCCGGGCGGTCCTCTTCCGCCGGCGCTCCTCCTCCTCGGCGGACACCCCGACGAAGCGGGCGGTGGCGGTGATTCCGGTGTTCACGATGCCGGGGCAGACGGCGGTCACGCCGATGCCCCGGCCGGCCAGTTCGGCCCGCAGGCATTCGCTGAGCATGAGCACCGCCGCCTTGGACGTGCTGTACGCGGGCAGCGCGCGGGACGGCTGGAACGCAGCCGCGGAGGCGGTGTTCACGATGTGGCCGCCCTGACCGCGCTCGGCCATCCGGCGGCCGAAGATCCGGCACCCATGGATGACGCCCCACAGGTTGACGTCCAGGACCTTCCGCCAGTCCTCGCCGGTGGTGTCGAGGAAGGGCCCGGACAGGCCGATGCCGGCGTTGTTCACCAGCACGTCCACCGGCCCGTACTCACCGGTGACCTTGTCGGCGAGCTTCTCCATGGCCTGCTCGTCGCTGACGTCCACCGCCTCGCCCCAGGCGTCCGGCGCGCCGATCAGGCGGGCCATGCCGGCGGTGCGCGCGGCACCCTCCGCGTCCCGGTCCACCGCCACCACCCGCGCGCCCGCCTCGGCGAACGCGAAGGCCGTGGCCCGCCCGATGCCACTGGCCGCGCCCGTGACCAGGACGAGCTGTCCGCCGAACCGGTCCGCGTACCGCCGGCCGGACGCGACCGGCTCCGGCAGCCCGCCGCCCTGGTCCTCGTGCGCCGTCACGAACTCGGTGATCCACGCGGCGAGCCGGTCCGGCCGGGTGCGCGGCACCCAGTGCCGGGCCGGCAGCGTGCGGCGCACCACCCGCGGTGCCCAGGTGGCCAGGTCGTCGTAGAGCCGCTCCGACAGGAAGACGTCACCGGTGGGCGTGATGAGCTGTACGGGCGCGTGGGCGTACGCGTCCGGGCGCGGACGCCGCAGCCTGGCCCGGACGTTGTCGCGGTAGAGCCAGGCGCCGTGCGCCGCGTCCGTGGGCAGCGACGGGGTCGGGTAGCCGTCGGCCGGCACCTTCTCGACGCGCCGCATCAGCCCCGGCCACCGCTTGCCGAGCGGCCCGCGCCAGGCCAGCTCGGGCAGCACGGGCGTGTGCAGGAGGTACACGTACCAGGACCGCGCGCCCTGGCCGAGGAGCTGGCCGACCCGGCGCGGGGTGGGGCGGGTCACGCGCCGCTTGATCCAGTGGCCGAAGTGGTCCAGGGACGGGCCGGAGATCGAGGTGAAGGAGGCGATCCGCCCCTCGGTGCGCCCGACCGTGACGAACTCCCACCCCTGCACCGAGCCCCAGTCGTGCCCGACCAGGTGCACCGGCGCACCGGGGCTGACCGCGTCCACCACGGCCAGGAAGTCGTCCGTGAGCTTCTCCAGCGTGAACCCGCCGCGCAGCGGCCGGGGGGCCGTCGACCGGCCGTGCCCGCGCACGTCGTACAGCACCACGTGGAAACGCTCGGCGAGCCGCCCGGCGACCGCGGACCACACCTCCTTGGAGTCCGGGTAGCCGTGCACGAGCACGACCGTGGGCCGCTCCGGGTCGCCCAGCTCGGCGACGCACAACTCGACACCGCCCGTGCGGATCCGTCGCTCCCGCGCGTCCCGCAGCTCGTCCGCCACCATCAGACCGCCTCCCAGCGCCGCACGTGCGGCAGATCGTCGTCCGGCCGGAACGCGCTCCGCTCGGGATCCCTGGAGTCCGTGGCCACCATGAAGAACCGGAGCGGGGCCCAGAAGCCCACGAACGCCGTGTCCCGTCCGGTCGCCGAAGTCACCACCGAGGCCATGCCACCCGCCCGTCCATGCCGTCGAGCCGTCCTCGTAACGTGCCACTGATGAATGTGACAATGCCCGGCGGCTGCGTCAAGGGCCGTGCCGAGCCTGGGGAAAACCCCGCCCCCGGTGCCATGCCCCTACGGGCCCGTACGCCTTGAGTCGGACACCGATCCAGCCGTCAGGTCTGACGCCCGGTGTGGCGTGCGCCACTACCGTCGTAGCGTGACTGTGATCGCGACCGAAAGCCTCAGCAAGCGGTTCCCCCGGGTGACCGCTCTCGACCGGCTCTCCCTGGACATCGGGCCCGGTGTGACCGGACTTGTGGGTGCCAACGGAGCCGGCAAGTCCACCATGATCAAAATCCTGCTCGGGCTGTCCCCCGCCACCGAGGGCCGGGCCGAGGTGCTCGGCCTCGACGTCGCCACCAGCGGCGCCGCCATCCGCGAGCGGGTCGGCTACATGCCGGAGCACGACTGCCTGCCGCCCGACGTCTCGGCCACCGAGTTCGTCGTCCACATGGCGCGCATGTCCGGTCTGCCGCCCACCGCCGCGCGGGAGCGCACCGCCGACACCCTGCGCCACGTCGGCCTGTACGAGGAGCGCTACCGTCCCATCGGCGGCTACTCGACCGGCATGAAGCAGCGGGTGAAGCTCGCCCAGGCGCTGGTGCACGACCCGCAGCTTGTGCTGCTCGACGAGCCGACCAACGGCCTCGACCCCGTCGGCCGCGACGAGATGCTCGGCCTGATCCGCCGGGTGTACACGGACTTCGGCATCTCGGTCCTGGTCACCTCCCACCTGCTGGGCGAGCTCGAACGCACCTGTGACCACGTCGTCGTCATCGACGGCGGCAAGCTGCTGCGCTCCAGTTCCACCAGCGACTTCACCCAGGTCACCGCGACCCTCGCCGTCGAGGTCACCGACACCGACACCCACCCCGACGGCACGGCCGCCCTCCGCGAGGCCCTCACGGCCGCCGGAATCACCCTCCACGGGACCCCAGAGGGAACGGCGGACGGCCTGCCCGGCGCGGGCCACATCCTGCTGCTGGAGGCGACCGGCGAGGAGACGTACGACCTCGTGCGCGACACCGTCGCCGGGCTCGGTCTCGGCCTCGTACGGATGGAACAGCGCCGCCACCACATCGCCGAGGTCTTCCGGCCGGGGCCGGACGCGGCCGCCACCCACCCGCAGGAGGTCCAGGAGGTGAAGGCCCGATGAGCACCCCCGCCCCCCAGGCCGAGACCCGTATCCACAACATCGGCTACCGGGACTACGACGGCCCCCGCCTCGGCCGCGCCTACGCGCGCCGCTCGCTGTTCTCGCAGTCGCTGCGCGGCGCGTACGGACTGGGCCGCAGCGCCAAGTCCAAGGTGCTGCCGATGATCCTCTTCGCGGTGATGTGCGTCCCCGCGCTGATCGTCGTCGCGGTCGCGGTGGCCACCAAACTGAAGGACCTGCCGCTGGACTACACGCGGTACGCGATCTTCACCCAGGCGGTCATCGGACTGTACCTGGCCGCCCAGGCTCCCCAGTCGGTCTCGCGCGACCTGCGCTTCAAGACCGTGCCGCTGTACTTCTCCCGCCCCATCGAGCGCGTCGACTACGTCCTGGCCAAGTACGGCGCCATGGCGTCGGCGCTGTTCATCCTGACCGCCTCCCCGCTGCTCATCCTCTACATCGGGTCGCTGCTCGCGAAGATGGACTTCGCCCACCAGACGGCGGGCTTCGCCCAGGGACTGGTCTCCGTGGCCCTGCTCTCGCTGCTGTTCGGCGGCATCGGCCTGGTGCTGGCCGCGCTGACCCCCCGCCGGGGCTTCGGCGTCGCCGCGGTCATCGCCGCCCTCACCATCTCGTACGGGGCCGTGTCCACCCTCCAGGCCATCGCCTGGAGCACCGACTCCCTGGGCGCGGTGAAGTGGCTCGGCCTGTTCTCGCCCATCACGCTCGTCGACGGCGTGCAGACCGCCTTCCTGGGCGCCACGTCCTCCTTCCCCGCCGAGGCGGGGCCCGGCGCCGGGGTGGGCGTGGTCTACCTGCTGACCGTCCTCGCCCTCATCGCGGGCTCCTACGCCGTCCTGCTGCGCCGCTACCGGAAGGTCGGACTGTGACCACCATCGACATCGACCACGTCTCACGGTGGTTCGGGAACGTCGTGGCCGTCAACGACGTCACCATGACCATCGGCCCCGGAGTGACCGGGCTGCTCGGCCCCAACGGCGCCGGGAAGTCCACCCTGATCAACATGATGGGCGGCTTCCTCGCCCCCTCCACCGGATCGGTGACCCTCGACGGGCAGCAGATCTGGCGCAACGAGTCCGTCTACCGCAGCATCGGGGTCGTGCCCGAGCGCGAGGCGATGTACGACTTCCTCACCGGCCGTGAATTCGTGGTCGCCAACGCCGAGTTGCACGGCCTCGGTGCCACGGAGGCGCAGCGGGCGCTCGCCACGGTGGAGATGGAGTACGCGCAGGACCGCAAGATCGGCACGTACAGCAAGGGCATGCGGCAGCGCGTGAAGATGGCCTCCGCCCTCGTCCACGAGCCGTCCGTGCTGCTGCTGGACGAGCCGTTCAACGGCATGGACCCGCGCCAGCGCATGCAGTTGATGGACCTGCTGCGGCGGATGGGTGCGGAGGGCCGCACGGTCCTGTTCTCGTCGCACATCCTGGAGGAGGTGGAGCAACTCGCCTCCCACATCGAGGTGATCGTCGCCGGGCGCCACGCGGCCAGCGGCGACTTCCGCCGGATCCGCCGGCTGATGACCGACCGGCCGCACCGCTACCTCGTACGGTCCAGCGACGACCGGGCCCTGGCGGCCGCGCTGATCGCCGACCCGTCGACGGCCGGCATCGAGGTGGACGTGACGGAGGGCGCGCTGCGCGTCCAGGCGGTGGACTTCGCGCGCTTCACCGAACTGCTCCCGCGGGTCGCCCGCGCGCACTCCATCCGGCTGCTGACGGTCTCGCCCTCGGACGAGTCACTGGAATCGGTCTTCTCGTACCTCGTCACGGCCTGAAGGGAGCCTCACGACCATGTACAACCCCACCGTCGCCCGGCTCACGTACCGGGCCCTGCTCGGCCGCCGCCGGGCCGCGATCCTCTTCGTCCTGCCCGGTCTGCTGCTGCTCATCGCGGCCGCCGTCCGGGCCTTCAACGGCGCCGACGACCAGGTCGCCGCCGACGTCCTCGGCGGGTTCGCGCTCGCCACCATGGTGCCGCTGATCGGTGTCATCGCCGGGACCGGCGCGATCGGGCCGGAGATCGACGACGGCTCGATCGTCTACCTGCTCGCCAAGCCGGTGAAGCGGCCGACGATCATCTTCACCAAGCTGATCGTCGCCATCGCCGTGACCATGGTCTTCTCGGCCGTCCCCACCTTCCTCGCGGGGATGATCCTCAACGGCAACGGGCAGCAGGTGGCCGTGGCGTACACGGTCGCCGCGCTCGTCGCCTCGATCGCGTACAGCGCGCTCTTCCTGCTGCTCGGCACGGTCAGCCGCCACGCGGTCGTCATCGGGCTCGTGTACGCCCTGGTGTGGGAGGCCCTGTTCGGCACCCTCATCGAGGGCGCCAAGACCCTCAGCGTCCAGCAGTGGGCGCTGGCCGTCGCCGAGAAGGTCACCGGTGACGGGCTGGTCGCCTCCGACGTGGGCCTGCCGGTGGCGGTGGCGCTGCTGGCGGCGGTGACGGTGGCCGCGACCTGGTACGCCGGGCAGAAGCTGCGGACGCTGACGCTGGCGGGCGACGAGTAGGCCGGCGCCGTGCCCCCACTCCCCGTGGGAAGGGCCCTCCACGCGCGCGTGGAGGGCCCTTCGCCCTCCCTCACACCGTTTTGACGGTCCGGTCGGCACACTTGGCGTACGGAGGAGGCACCCATGCCCGATGATCACGAGCCCCGGGACGACTGGGACGACATCGAACTGGACACCGACTTCATCCGCTCCGCCGGGACCACCGAGCCGTCCGCCCGGGCCCGGATGCTCGCCGCGCGCTGGCGCGGCCGGCCGCCCGAACCGCAGCCCTGGCGCGCCGACGAGCCCCCGGCGGGCTGGTTCTTCGGCCGAGCCCGCCGCCGCGAACGGCGCCGCCGGCGCAAGGACCGCGACCAGGGTGGCCAGGGCGGCTAGGGGGTGTCTCGCCGAGGGTGCGGGCACCCGGCGGGCCGTGCGCGCGCCCGGCGCCGCGGTCACACCTTCCGGTCGCGGGTCACACCTTCCGGTCACGCGCCGCGAACAGCCCCGTCACCAGGGCCGCCACGCACACGCACAGCACCAGGGCGATCGGCACCGTCCAGCCGCCCGTCGCCTCGTGGACCGCGCCCGCCGCCAGCGGACCGGCGGCCGCCAGCAGGTAGCCGACCGTCTGCGCCATCCCCGACAGCCGCGCCGCGGTCACCGCGTCCCCGCTGCGCAGCACGATCAGCGTCAGCGCCAGGCCCACCGCGCCGCCCTGGCCGACGCCGAGCACCGCCGCCCACAGCCACGCCCCCGAGACGGGGGCGACCATCAGCCCCACGTACCCGGCCGCGACCAGCGACGTCACCAGCGCGACCAGTGGCCGCTGGGAGCGCATCCGGCCGGCCATCAGCGGCACCAGGAACGCGCCCGCGACCTGGATGAGGTTGTTGAACGCGAAGACGACACCGGCGGTCGAGCGGCTCATGCCCTGGTCGGTGAAGATCGTCGGCATCCAGGCGATCAGGACGTACGACCACAGCGACTGGAGGCCCATGAAGAGGGTGACCTGCCAGGCCAGCGCCGAACGCCACACACTCCGCCGGGCGGTGTCCGGGGCAGGGCCCGCTGAGGCGGCCCCCCGCCCCTCACGCCCCGTCCGCCCCGTCAACCCCGTCCGCCCCCGGACGATCAGCACCTGCGGCAGCCACGCCACCGCCGCCACCACCGCGAGCAGGGACCAGAACGCCAGCGACGCCTGCCAACTCCCCCCGAACGCCTTCTCCAGCGGCACGGACGCGGCCGCCACCACCGTCGCGCCCGCGATCATCGCGCCGGTGTAGACGGACGTCATGGACGCGGCCCGGTCGGGGAAGTCCCGCTTGATCAGCCCGGGCATCAGCACGTTGAGCAGCGCGATGGCCGTGCCCACCAGGACACCGCCGCCGTACAGCGCGTACACGGACGGCAGGACGCGTACGAGGATGCCGGCGCCCAGCAGCAACAGCGCACCGAACAGCACCGGTTCGGTTCCGAGCCGCCGCGCGAGCGGGGGCGCCACCAGCGCGCCCAGGCCGAGGAACAGCACCGGCACCGAGGTGACCAGGGAGCTCGCGGTGGACGACAGCCCGAAGCCCGCGCTGATCTCGCCGACCAGCGGGGACACGCTCGCCAGCGCCGCCCGCATGTTCAGCGAGGCCAGCACGATCCCGGCCATCAGGAGCGCCGGGTGGGCGAGCAACGCCCGCCGGGCGGCGGCCCCTCGGGGCGAGGGCGGCCGGGCACCGGCCTCCGCGTCGAGGAGCAGCGGGCCGGGTTCCGGACGTGCCACGTTCACAGCACCTTTCACGACGACGACGGATCTTGTGGGGGAGGTTCAGCGGGTGGCGACGATCGCCCTGACCGTCTCCAGCGGTACGCGCAGCAGCTCACGCACCGCCGCCCCCGCCGCGTCGGGGTCGCCCGCCTCGATCGCCGTGACCAGCGCCTCGTGCGCGTCCAGGTCGATCGCGGGCATCTCGTGGTCGCCGAGCGACTCGACGAGGCTCTCGTGCACCTGCGCGGAGAAGAACCGGTACACCCCGGTGAAGGCGGCGTTGTGGGTGGCCTCGACCACGGCCCGGTGGAAGGCCAGGTCGGCGTCCGCGTCCCGGTCGCCCTCCTCGCGCAGCGTCGTCAGGGCGGCGCGCAGCCGGAGCAGGTCGTGGGTGTCGCGCCGGGCGGCGGCGAGACGGGCCGCCTCGGTCTCCAGGGCGATCCGCAGCTCCAGGACGTCCAGGGCGCCGGCGGCCCGGACGGTGCGCAGCACGGCGGCGGGGTCGGCCGTGGAGCGTACGAAGGTGCCGTTGCCCTGCCGGGACTCCAGCAGGCCGGCGTGGACGAGGACGCGGACGGCCTCACGGACCGTGTTGCGGCCGACGCCGAGCTGCTCGGCGAGGTCGTGCTCGGTGGGGATGCGGTCGCCGACGGCCCATTCGCCGTCCGTGAGCTGGGCGCGGAGCTGCTCGACGACGGTGTCCACGAGGGAGGTCCGGCCCGCTGCCTTCAGCGCCATCGGTCACTGCTCCATTCCGCCTATTCGCCCGGTTGCCCAGTCATCCTACAACTTGCGGCCAGGATTACTGTGGGCTCAGCCGCACTCACTCACACCCTGGGGAGCAAGCCATGTCAGACCGCTTCGACGTCGTCGTACTCGGAGCAGGCCCCGGCGGATACGTCGCCGCCATCCGCGCCGCCCAGTTGGGCAAGCGCGTCGCGGTGGTCGAGGAGAAGTACTGGGGCGGTGTCTGCCTGAACGTCGGCTGCATCCCCACCAAGGCACTGCTGCGCAACGCGGAGCTGGCCCACCTCTTCACGCACGAGGCGAAGACGTACGGCATCAAGGTCGACGGCCAGGTCTCCTTCGACTACGGCGAGGCCTTCCGCCGCAGCCGCACGGTCGCGGACGGCCGCGTCAAGGGCGTCCACTTCCTGATGAAGAAGAACAAGATCACCGAGTTCACCGGTCGCGGCACCTTCCTGGACGCCAACACCCTCCAGGTCGCGCTGTCCGACGGCGGCTCGACCACCATCTCGTTCGACAACTGCATCATCGCCACCGGTGCCACGCCGCGCCTGCTCCCGGGCACGCGGCGCAGCGAGCGCGTGGTCACGTACGAGGAGCAGATCCTCGCCGGTGAGCTGCCGCACTCGATCGTGATCGCCGGCGCCGGCGCGATCGGCATCGAGTTCGCGTACGTCCTGCACAACTACGGCGTGAAGGTCACGATCGTCGAGTTCCTCGACCGGATCGCGCCGCTGGAGGACAAGGACGTCTCGGCGGAGCTGGCGAAGCAGTACCGCAAGCTCGGGATCGACGTGCTGACCTCGACCCGGGTGGAGTCGATCGACGAGTCCGGGCCGCAGGTGCGGGTCACCGTGACCGGCAAGGACGGCAAGCAGCAGGTGCTGGAGGCCGACAAGGTGCTCCAGGCGATCGGCTTCGCGCCGAACGTCGAGGGGTACGGCCTGGAGAACACGGGCGTGAAGCTCACCGAGCGCGGCGCCATCGACGTCGACGGCCGCTCGCGCACGTCGGTGCCGCACATCTACGCGATCGGTGACGTGACCGCGAAGCTGATGCTCGCGCACACGGCCGAGGCGATGGGCGTCGTCGCCGCCGAGACGCTGGCGGGTGCCGAGACGATGGAGCTCGACTACCCGATGATCCCGCGCGCCACCTACTGCCAGCCGCAGATCGCCAGCTTCGGCTGGACGGAGGAGCAGGCGCGGGAGAAGGGCTTCGACGTCAAGGTCGCGAAGTTCCCCTTCATGGCGAACGGCAAGGCGCACGGCCTGGGCGACACCACCGGCTTCGTGAAGCTGATCAGCGACGCGAAGTACGGCGAGATCATCGGCGCGCACCTGATCGGGCCGGACGTCACGGAGCTGCTGCCCGAGCTGACGCTGGCGCAGCAGTGGGACCTGACCGTGCACGAGGTGGCGCGGAACGTCCACGCGCACCCGACGCTGGGCGAGGCGGTCAAGGAGGCCGTGCACGGGCTCGCGGGCCACATGATCAACTTCTGACCGGACCGGCGGCGTGCCCGGGTGCGGGCGCGGGTGCGGGTGCGGGCACGTGAGGCCGTCGGCGCGGCGTCACCGGTAATCCGGTGGCGCCGCGCCGTGCGTGCGGGGCACATTGGCTGTGCAACGCCCACACGGGGGCACCACGGGGGTACCACGGGGGCAGGATGCCGGGGGCGGCCGCTTCGAGCGCGCGTTTTCCGTACGCGCGGGCCGGCCCCGGCCCTGTGACCGGCCCGGCCGATCGTGAGCGGCCCCGGCCGTGACCGGAGCCGGGCCCGGAGGAGCCGGTGGGGGCGTCCACCCGGGTGCCGTTGTGCCACCCGTGCCCCCCGGCGGCACGATCGCCCACAACGGGCAACCCTCCGGCGGCACGATCGCCCACAACGGGCGACCGACCGGCGGCACCGGGGCCCCTGGCCCCTTGGCGGTCAGGCGGTCAGGAGGCGTTCCAGTACGACGGCGATGCCGTCCTGGTCGTTCGAGGCCGTGACCTCGTGGGCGACGGCCTTCAGGTCGTCGTGGGCGTTGGCCATGGCGACGCCGTGGTGCGCCCAGGCGAACATGGGGATGTCGTTCGGCATGTCGCCGAACGCGATCGTGTCGCTCGCCTTCATGCCCAGCCGACGGGCCGCCAGGGACAGCCCCGTGGCCTTGCTCAGGCCCAGCGGGAGGATCTCCACGACCCCCTGGCCCGCCATCACCACGTCCACCAAACCGCCGACCGTCTGCCGGGCGACGCGCGCCAGAGCGTCGTCGTCCAGCTCGGGGTGCTGGATGTAGACCTTGTTGAGCGGGGCCGACCACAGGTCGGCCGGGTCCTCGTAGGGGAGGTACGGCAGCGGGCCCTCCTGGACCCGGTAGCCGGGGCCCACCAGGACCTCGCCCTCCAGGCCGTCGCGGCTGGCGGCCAGGGCCAGCGGGCCGACCTCGGCCTCCAGCTTGGACAGCGCCAGGCCGGCGAGCTGCCGGTCCAGGGTGACGGACGTCAGCAGCCGGTGCTCGCCCGCGTGGTAGACCTGCGCGCCCTGGCCGCAGACGGCGAGGCCGTCGTAGCCGAGGTCGTCCAGGATGTGGCGGGTCCAGGGGACCGCGCGGCCGGTGACGACGATGTGCGCGGCGCCCGCCGCCGTCGCGGCGGCGAGCGCGTCACGCGTGCGCTGCGAGACCGTGTCGTCGGACCGCAGCAGCGTCCCGTCGAGGTCGGTCGCGACCAGCTTGTAGGGGAAGGGAGTCACGGGGAGACGGGCTCCAGGACTTCCCGGCCGCCGAGGTAGGGGCGGAGCACCGGGGGGACCCGCACGGAGCCGTCGGCCTGCTGGTGGTTCTCCAGGAGCGCGACGATCGTGCGCGGTACGGCGCACAGCGTGCCGTTCAGGGTGGCGAGCGGCTGGACCTTCTTGCCGTCGCGCATCCGCACCGACAGGCGCCGGGCCTGGAAGCTGTCGCAGTTGGAGGCGGACGTCAGCTCGCGGTACTTGCCCTGCGTCGGGATCCACGCCTCGCAGTCGTACTTGCGCGAGGCCGAGGCGCCCAGGTCACCGGTGGCCACGTCGATCACCTGGAACGGCAGCTCCAGGGAGGTCAGCCACTGCTTCTCCCAGTCCAGCAGCCGCTTGTGCTCCGCCTCGGCGTCCTCGGGGGCGACGTAGGAGAACATCTCGACCTTGTCGAACTGGTGCACCCGGAAGATGCCCCGGGTGTCCTTGCCGTACGTGCCGGCCTCGCGCCGGTAGCACGGGGAGAAACCGGCGTACCGCAGCGGCAGCTTCTCCGCGTCGAGGATCTCGTCCATGTGGTACGCGGCCAGCGGCACCTCGGAGGTGCCGACCAGGTAGTAGTCGTCCTTCTCCAGGTGGTAGACGTTCTCGGCGGCCTGGCCGAGGAAGCCGGTGCCCTCCATGGCGCGCGGGCGGACCAGGGTGGGGGTCAGCATCGGGATGAAGCCGGCCTCGGTCGCCTGGGCGATCGCCGCGTTGACGAGGGCGAGTTCCAGCAGGGCGCCGACGCCCGTCAGGTAGTAGAAGCGCGATCCGGAGACCTTGGCGGCGCGCTCGACGTCGATGGCGCCCAGCGCCTCGCCGAGCTCCAGGTGGTCCTTGGGCTCGAAGCCCTCGGCGGCGAAGTCCCGGACGGTGCCGTGCGTCTCCAGGACGACGAAGTCCTCCTCGCCGCCGACCGGCACGTCCCCGTGGACGATGTTCCCGAGCCGGAGCAGCAGCCGCTTGGTCTCCTCGTCCGCCTCGTTCTGGGCGGCGTCGGCGGCCTTGACCTCGGTCTTGAGCTGCTCGGCCTTCGCCAGCAGCTCCGCGCGCTCCTCCGGGGACGCTTTCGGGATCAGCTTGCCGAGCGCCTTCTGCTCGGAGCGGAGTTCGTCGAAGCGGACGCCGGACGACCTGCGCCGCTCATCGGCGGAGAGCAGGGCGTCGACGAGGTCGACGTCCTCTCCACGGGCGCGCTGGGAGGCGCGAACACGGTCGGGGTCCTCACGGAGCAGGCGAAGGTCAATCACCCCACCAGGCTACCGGTGCGGCCCGACGCCACCCCAGCCGATATGCCGTGCGGGCCTTGCGTGTCGACTTTGACCGAATTGCCGGAGTTTATCTGCGCAGAATGGTGCACAGAATTCCTCGCCCTGCCCCTTCCAGGCCCGTCGCCGGATGGTGTTCGAGTGTCGTTGTCCACAGACGCCGGTCGCTACGGGAAGTTATCCACAGGCTGTGCGAATCCGCTGTGGACTCAGTAATTGATCATTCCGATTGCCGAGGCGTCACCCTGGATTCCCCTACCAAACCCGACGCCCACACTCATTCGGGTGGGAAATTCTCGCTCCAAGGAGGTGATCGGCGGAATTGGGGTGACACGGCCGCCGTGCCGCACTCTGTGATCACCTGCGCCACAGGAGCGATTTGTCGACCTCGCCCGGTTGTGATGTCGACTTGTCCCCAGGTCGAGAAGCAGGCCTGTGGATAACTTCTGTGGATGTCCGGTCAGGCCCGGCCGTCCTGGCAGCGGGCCAGCCAGTCCGAGGCCGCCGTGAAGTCCTCGTCCGACGTCCCGGGCCGCGGCGGGCTCACGTCCTCGGGCCCCGCCCCCGCCCGCGGGTACGACCCGAGGAAGCGGACGTGCGCGCAGATCCGCTTCAGGCCCATCAGCGCCTCGCCGACCCGCCGGTCGGAGATGTGGCCCTCGGCGTCGATGGCGAAGCAGTAGTTGCCGATCCCCGCGCCCGTCGGCCGGGACTGGAGCAGCATCAGGTTCACCCCGCGCGCCGCGAACTCCTGGAGCAGTTCCAGCAGCGCACCCGGATGGTCCTCGCGCTGCCAGATCACCACCGAGGTCTTGTCCGCACCGGTCGGCGCCGCCGGCCGCGCCGGCCGGCCCACCAGCACGAACCGGGTCTCCGCGTTCTCGGCGTCATGGATCTCGGTGACCAGCGCCTCCAGCCCGTACGTCGCCGCCGCGAACTCCCCCGCGAACGCCGCGTCGAACCGCCCCTCCCGCACCAGCCGCGCCCCGTCCGCGTTGGACGCGGCCGACTCCCACACCGCCTCCGGCAGGTGCGCCCGCAGCCAGTTGCGCACCTGCGGCTGGGCGACCGGGTGACCGGTGACCGTCTTGATGTCCGACAGCTTGGTGCCCGGCCGGACCAGCAGGGCGAACGCGATCGGCAGCAGCACCTCGCGGTAGATCATCAGGGGCTCGCCCGACGCCAGTTCGTCGAGGGTCGCCGTCACCCCGCCCTCCACCGAGTTCTCGATCGGTACGAGGGCGGCGGCGGCCTCCCCGTTGCGCACGGCGTCGAGCGCCGCGGGCACGGAGACCATCGGCACCAGCTCCCGCGTGGCGGCTTCCGGGAGCGTACGGAGGGCCGCTTCGGTGAAGGTGCCCTCGGGACCGAGATACGTATAGCGCGTGGCCGACATACCGGTCACCCTAATGCGCCGGGCATCCGCGCGGTCACGCCTCCAGCAACCGCTGCCCCACGTACTCGCCCGCGCCCGGACCGCCCGGCACGGCGAACAGGCCGCTCGCCTCGTGGCGGATGAACCGCGACAGCGCGTCCCCCCGGTCCAGCTTCCGCTGCACCGGCACGAAGCCCCGCCGCGGATCGGCCTGCCACGCGATGAACAGCAGCCCCGCGTCCGGCGTCCCGTCCGGCCCGATCCCGTCGTGGTACGAGAACGGGCGCCGCAGCATCGCCGCGCCACCGTTCTGCTCCGGGGCCGAGATGCGCGCGTGGGCGTCGGCGGGGACGACGGGCTTCCCGTCCGGACCGGTCCGGTCCAGGTCGATCGCCGCCGTCTCGCCGCCGCCTGTCAGCGGCGCCCCGTCCGACTTCCGGCGGCCGATCACCCGCTCCTGCGCCTCCCGCGGCAGCTCCTCCCAGTCGTCCAGCAGCATCCGGATCCGGCGCACCACGGCGTACGAACCCCCCGCCATCCACGGCTGCTCCCCGCCCTCCGGGACGAACACCCGCTGCCGGAAGTCCGGCTCGGACGGCTTCGGGTTGCGGCTGCCGTCGACCTGTCCCATCAGGTTGCGGGCGGTCATGGGGTGCGCGGTGGCGCCCGGCGAGCGGTTGAAGCCGTTCATCTGCCAGCGCACCCGCGCGGCCGCGCCGGCCTCCTTCTGCACGGCGCGCAGCGCGTGGAAGGCGACGAGCGCGTCGTCCGCGCCGATCTGCACCCACAGGTCGCCGCCCGAGCGCCGGGGGTCCAGCCGGTCGGACGAGAACGCGGGCAGCGGGTCCAGCTCCGCCGGCCGCCGTGCCACCAGCCCCGTCCGGTCGAAGAACGAGGCCCCGAAGCCGAACGTGACGGTCAGGGACGACGGGCCCGCGTCCAGCGCCACCCCCGTGTCCCCGTCGCCGGCCGGCCCGCCCGCCATCAGCCGCTCGGCCACCGCCGACCAGCGGCGCATCAGCGCGGCGGCCTCCTTGCGCCCCGCCCCCGGCGCCAGGTCGAACGCCACCAGGTGGCCGCGCGCCTGCAACGGCTGGAGGATGCCCGCCTGGTGGTCGCCGCGGAACGGCACGGCGGTCGACCCGACGGTCGCCAGGGCCGTGCCGGGCTCCCCGGCCGCGGCGGCGTGGCCGGCGGCGCCGCCGGCCGCGCCCAGCACCAGCCCGGTCGCGCCGGCCGCGCCGACGGTCCCGAGCAGCTTGCGCCGGGAGACCTGGAGGGTCTCGGCCTGCCGGGCCCCTCCGGTGTCCCGCATGGTGCCGGTCGCGTCGGACGTGTCGGTCCTGGCGGTCTTCTCGGTGGTGTCGGTGTTCTCGCCGCTCACGGTCAGCCGATCTTCACGTTCTTGTCGATGGTGGTCTGGTCGATGTCGGAGGTCCGCACGGTCACCTGGAGCTTCCACTCGCCCGGCATCGGGATCTGTACGGCCTCGGACGTCCAGTGCCCGGCCGTGACCCGGTCCGGTACGACGGGCAGCGGGCCGATCTGCTGGGACTCCAGGGTGAAGGAGACCTTCAGCTCGGGTACGTCCAGGGGCTTGCCGCCCGCCCCGTTCACGTACACGTGCATCGTGTTGCCGCCGGAGCGGCCGGGGTCGACGGTGAGCCGTACCGTCCCCTTCCCGTTCACCGCGCCGCCGGTGTCGAAGGGCAGCGTCAGGTCGAGGGGCCGGTCCGGCACGGCGGCCGGCGCCGACGCGCGGCTACGGCCCGCCGCCTCCTCGGTACGGCCCGGCTCGGTCGTCGTGAGGACGGTCGTCACCGCGAGGAGCAGCACCGCGACGCCCGCCTCGGCCAGCACGGAACGCCGCAGCCGGGCCCGCTCGGGGTCGGCCTCGCGGTCCCGCCGGGCACGGGCGGTCGCCATCGCGGCCCGCTGCCGCGCGAGCTGGGCGGCCCGCTCCCGGGGGACCTCCACGGTGCCACCGGCCGCGCCCGCGCCCGCCCCCGCGCCCGCCGCCCCGGCCCCGGCCCCGGTCCCGCCGCCCGGCACGGCGAGCGGTTCGGCGACAGCCGCCTCAACCGCCTCCTCCGTCCCGTCGGCTTCGACCGCTTCCTCCGCCGTGTCCCCCTCCCGGGCGACCGCAGGCGTCTCCGACAGCCGCCCGGTCCAGCGCCGGGAGAACCACGCCACCCCCACCAGGACGGCGACCAGCCCCACCTTGAGCAGCAGCAGCCGCCCGTACGCCGTGCCGGTCAGCGCCGACCAGGAGCCGACCTGCCGCCACGACTGGTAGGTCCCGGTCACGGCCAGCACGACCACCGAGCCGAACGCCACCCCGGAGAACCGCCGCACCGCCGTCCGCTCGATCGACGGCTCCTTGTGCAGGGCGACCAGCAGCGCGGCCAGCCCGCCCAGCCAGGCGGCCATGGCCAGCAGGTGCAGGATGTCGACGGGCATCGCGACGCCGGGCTGGGGCCCGGCCGAAGCGTGTTCGGACAGCGCCCACGTCCCCGCGATACCGGCCGCGACCACGGTGCCGCCGATCGCGAGCCCGAAGGCCAGGTCCTTCTTCCGGGCCTCGTCCCCGCCGGCCTCGTCCCCGCCGGCCTCGTCCCCGCGGGCCTCGTCCCCGCGGGCCTCGTCCTCGCGCCTCGTATGGGCGCCGAAGAGCACCGCCACGAACAGCGCCGCCGCGCCCAGCAGCAGCAGCCGCGAGACGAGCGCCGCACCGGTCTTGCTCTCCAGGACCGGACCGAGCGAACCGAGCCCGAACTCCAGCCCGGTGTACGGCCCGCGCAGCAGCAGCAGCGCCAGCGTGGCCGCCGTCAGCGTCACCCACCCGCGCACCACGAGCCGTTGCAGCGGCCGCACCGCCGCGCCGCGCGGCCAGCAGGCCAGCACGAACGCGGCACCACCGGCCAGCAGGATGAAACCGGCGTACGAGATGAACCGGGCGATCTCGTACAAAATCCCTACGACTCCGCCGCCCACCTCCTCCTCCGGCAGCGCGACGGTGGTCTGCGACGGGGCGCCGATGGAGAAGGTGAACGCGCCGGAGATGGGGTGGCTGTCGGCGGATACCGCCCGCCAGGCGACGGTGTACGTGCCGTCCGGCAGCCCGGCGCGCAGGTCGACGCCGTACTTGACGACGGCGCCGGCGCACAGGTCGCGCAGCTCTCCCGTGTCGGCGCGCTTGCCGCTCGGTTCGAGCACGCGGATCGCGTCGTCCCCCAGGGCGACCTGCTCGGAGAAGGTGAGCGTGACGCCCTTGGGGGCGGTGGCGACCACCGCCCCGTCCTTCGGGTCGCTGCCGGTCAGCGCGGCGTGCGCGCTCGCCGTGCCCGAGAGCAGGGTGCCGAGCAGCGCCGCGGTGGCCAGCAGCAGCCACAGGACGCGGGTGACCGTGGGGCGCGGGGTGGTGGCCGTCATGGTGTGTCAGTCCCCCGGGTGCCTAGTGGTGCGACGGGTTGTGGGTGGCGGCTTCCACGGGGACGTCGACCGTGATCGGGCCGGACTTCTCGAAGTGCAGTTCCACGCGCACCTTCTCGCCCTGTTTCGGCTGCTTCTTGAGGCCCATGAACATGATGTGGCTGCCCCCGCGTTCGAGCTTCAGCTCCCCGTTCGCGGGGATGTCGAAGGACTGCACCCGCCGCATCTTCTGGTCCTTGGTCTCGTGGATCTGGACGTCGTCGGAGAGCGGGCTGGAGACGGAGGTGAGCCGGTCCGCCGCGTCGCCGTCGTTGGTGACGGTGAGGAAGGCGCCGGCCATGTCGCCGACGGGCTGCGGTATGAAAGCGCCGTCCACGGTGAGTTCGGGCCCGCCGGTGGAGGAGCAGCCGCCCAGCGCCATGGCCCCGGCGAGGGCCACGGCGGTGGACAGGGCGGTCAGGGTGGTGCGGCGGGTCACGGGTTCTCCCCCTTGATGATCTTCGGCAGGTCCTTCTCGTAGTCCTCGGCGGTGGTGTCGTCGTCGTAGACGACGTAGCCCTGGTCGGTCCGGGGCGAGAACGCGATCACCTGTGCGCCGTGCATGGAGACGACCGAGCCGTCCTTCTCCTTCTTCGGCGGGTCGATGCCGATGCCGATCTGGCGAGCGCCCGCCTGGATGGTCGGGAAGTCGCCGGTGAGGCCGATGAAGGACGGGTCACCGGCGCCGGGCAGCCACTTGGCGAGCTCGGCGGAGGTGTCCCGTTCGGGGTCGGTGGTGACGAAGACGACCTGGAGCTTGGCCCGGTCGGCCGGGGGGAGCTCCTTGTAGGCCACGGCGATGTTGCTCATCGTCAGCGGGCAGACGTCGGGGCAGTGCGTGTAGCCGAAGTAGATCAGCGTCGGCTTGCCCTTGGTCCGCTCGCGGAGGTCGTACGGGGCGCCCTTGGTGTCCTTCAGGACGAGGTTGGGCTTCTCGAAGGGCCGGTCGAGCACGGTCCCGGGCTTGTCCGGCGACGCGTCGGCGGACAGGCCAGCGGCGGAGCCGGCGGACGCGTCCTTCCCGTCGTCGGCGCAGGCCGACAGCGTCAGCGCCGACACGGCGGCGAGCACGGCCGCGAGCACGGGGGTACGACGGCGCGGCCGGGACCGCTCGCCGGTCTTCTGGAGGTGCATGGGTCTTCTCTTTCGGGGGTTCCGGGCAGCGGCCGTCAGGCCGAGCGGCGGCGTCCGGCCAGGACGCCGAAGGCGACACCGGCGGCGCCGACGAGGATGCCGGCGGCGCCGAGGACACGGGCGGTGGTGTCGGCGGAGCCGGCGGACGCGGCCTTCTCCTCCGTATCCTTCTCGCCGTGGCCCTTGTCGGCGTGGCCTTTGTCGGCGGCGGCGGCGGGGGCGGCGGCGCCCCCGTGGTGGTCGTCCGCGGCGGCGGACAGCTTCAGCACGGGCGCCGGGGTCTGGGGCTCGGGAGCGCCGTCCTTGGGCTCCTCGATCCAGCGCACGACTTCCTTGTTGTCGTACGTCTGGAGGGCCTTGAAGACGAGGCGGTCGGTGTCCTCGGGGAGCCGGCCGAGGGAGACGGTGAACTGCTGGAACTCACCGGGGGCGATCTTCGAACCGGCCGCGGTCCACGTGATCTTCGTGGCCGCCTCGGTGATCTTCTTGCCGTGCACCTCCAGCGGCTTGGCCAGCTTGGCCTTGGTGACCTCGGCCTTCCAGCCCGGGATCGGCTGGGTGGAGACGGAGGCGAGCGGGTGGTCGGCCGGGAGGGTCACTTCGAGCTTCACCGTCGAGGCGTTGTCGCGCTCGTTGGGGACCTTGAAGTTCACGGTGGCGTACCCGCCCTTGGCGGCCTCGCCCTGCGGCTGCACGCTGACGTGCGCGAAGGCGGTGCCGGAGAGCAGGACGACGGAGGAGACGGCGAGGCCGCCGGCCAGGGCGACACGGGAAGAAACGTTCATGACGGAACACACTCCACGGAGAGCGGGAAAGGCGGACGCGTGCGCATGCGCGCACCACGGCGCCGCTCCTGCCGAGCGGGGCCGTGTCAGGCTGCGAGGACGCAGAGGGATACGGCCGGAGGGCCGCGCCTGATCACCGTGTGGAGAAGTGCGTCCGCCGCGGCGGGCGGCGGAGTGTCGTCGTCGGTGCGCGGCGGCCCGGTCCGGCCCGCCGGCAGCGCGGGCAGTCCGGCCACCAGGGCGCGTACGAGGACGAAGGCGGCGCGCAGCGAACGGACGAGCGCCCCTTCGGCGACCTCCGTGGCGCCGTGCGCCGACAGCCGGCCCAGCTTCAGCAGGGCGAGGTCGCCGCGCCGCAGCAGCCAGCCGGTGACGACGGCGGCCAGCAGGTGCCCGAGGAGCATCGGCAGGCCGGGCCACAGACCGGCGGCGGGTTCCGCCAGCCGGCCCATCCGGCCCAGGTGACCCGCGTGTCCCGCGTGCGGCGCCGCGGCGGCCGGGTCCAGCCCGGCGCGGGTGACGATCCGGTGCGCGTCGGCCGGGCTCAGTGCCGAGCCGCCCGCCCCGCACACCAGTTTGGCCGCCATCCGGACCAGTGCTTCGTCCGCCCGGTCGCCGATATCCACGGTGAACTGCTGCCGCTGCCCGAGCCCGAACAGCGCGTGCAGGCCGAGCTGGCCGACGGCCAGCGCCGTGGTGATCACCGGGAGCGACCGCTCGCGCCCGGCGAACGGCACGGTGAGCGCGAGGACACCGAGGAACCCGAGGGCCAACGTCCACCAGGGGACGGTCTCGCAGGCGGCGAGTGCGTGCCCCAGCGCGGACAGCACGACGCAGACCGCGGCGAACACCGCGGCCCGCAGCAGCCGTGGACCAGCGGAAGGGGCAGACATGGCCGGGCCATCATCGCACTGCGCCCCCCGCCGCCACACGGCAGGTCCGGAAGGTCACCGTTTCACCGTCGGAGTCCGTAAGGCCCCGACACGATCCGGCACGGGACGACATACACCGGCGTACGGGCTACGCATATCCGCCGAACGGGGGCCGTGGCGTCAACGCGGCGCTTACGACCGACAGCGGGGGGCAATACGTATCGGTATGTCGAGCCGCAGCCAGGAGGCTGGAGCATGAGCATCTGGTGGTCTCTCCATTTGCGGCGCGAGGCCGCGAGCGTCCCGCTCGCCCGTCGCCTCCTCCTCGGCACGATGGAGACCGCGGGCGTCGACCCGGAGATCTCCTACGACCTGTCCCTCGCCCTCACCGAGGCGTGCGCCAACGCGGTGGAGCACGGCGGGCGGACGGGGACCGGGGACGTCTCGGCGGAGTACCGGGTGACGGCGTACCTGGACGGGGAGAAGTGCCGGATCGAAGTGGCGGACTCGGGCCCGGGTTTCCCCGCCGGCCCGGCGCCGACGGTCCGCCGGGCCGTCCCGGAGGCCGAGAACGGACGGGGCCTGCGCCTCATCGAAGAGCTGGCCGACCATGTCCACTTCGGCAACAGATCGGGCCGCGGCGGTGCGGTGGTGAGCTTCGACAAGATCGTCAAGTGGCGTACGGACGCCCCGCTGGTGGCCTCCTGACCCCGCTCGGCCCCTGCCCGCTCCTCCGGACGGCGGTTCACCGGCGGCGGCCCCCCGGCGGCACGCACGAGGCCCCCCGCCGGCGTACCGGCGGGGGGCCCGGCGCGAAGGCGCCGACACGACTCAGGGGGCGAGGCGCCCTAGCCCTTCAGGCTCGCCATCCAGGCCTCGACCTCGTCCGAGCGGCGCGGCAGCGCCGCCGACAGGTTCCGGTTGCCGTCCTCCGTGACCAGGATGTCGTCCTCGATCCGGACGCCGATGCCCCGGTACTCCTCCGGCACGGTCAGGTCGTCGGCCTGGAAGTACAGGCCCGGCTCGACGGTCAGGCACATGCCCGGCTCCAGCACGCCGTCCACGTACGTCTCGGTCCGCGCGGCCGCGCAGTCGTGGACGTCCATGCCCAGCATGTGACCGGTGCCGTGCAGGGTCCAGCGGCGCTGGAGGCCCAGCTCCAGGACCTTCTCGACGTCCATGTCGCCGAGCAGGCCCCACGACACCAGCCGCTCGGCGAGCACGCGCTGGGCGGCGTCGTGGAAGTCGCGGTAGTCCGCGCCCGGCCGCACCGCCGCGATGCCCGCCTCCTGGGCGTCGTACACCGCGTCGTAGATCTTGCGCTGGAGGTCGGTGAAGCGGCCGTTGACCGGCAGCGTCCGCGTCACGTCCGCCGTGTAGAGCGTCGTCGTCTCCACGCCCGCGTCCAGCAGCAGCAGGTCCCCGGAGCGGACGGGCCCGTCGTTGCGCACCCAGTGCAGCGTCGTGGCGTGCGGCCCGGCGGCGCAGATGGAGCCGTAGCCGATGTCGTTGCCCTCGACGCGGGCCCGCAGGAAGAAGGTGCCCTCGATGTACCGCTCGCTGGTCGCCTCCGCCTTGTCCAGGACCCGGACGACGTCCTCGAAGCCCCGGGCGGTGGAGTCGCAGGCGCGCTGGAGCTCGGCGATCTCGAAGGCGTCCTTCACCAGGCGCGCCTCGGAGAGGTACACCCGCAGTTCCTCGTCGCGTTCGGCGGTGACCTTGTCGGTCAGCGCCGCCTCGATGCCCGCGTCGTGGCCGCGGACGTTGCGCACCGGGCCGGTGGCCTCCTTGAGGGCGGCGGGCAGCTCGCGCACGTCCTTGGCGGGGATGCCGAGCCGCTGCTCCGCCTCGGCGAGGGAGTGCCGGCGGCCCACCCACAGCTCGCCCTGGCCGTCGAGCCAGAACTCGCCGTTCTCCCGGTCGGAGCGGGGCAGCAGGTAGACCGTGGCCTCGTGGCCGCCGCTCTTGACCGGCTCCAGCACCAGCACGCTGTCGTGGGTGTGGTCACCGGTGAGGTACGCGTACTCGGTGGACGGCCGGAAGGCGTACTCCGTGTCGTTGGAGCGGGTCTTCAGGTTGCCCGAGGGGATGACGAGCCGCTCGCCGGGGAAGCGCTCGGACAGCGCGGCACGGCGGGCGGCGGTGTGCGCCGCCTGCGGGATCGGCTCCAGGTCGTGGAGCTCGGTGTCGGCCCAGCCGGACTTCATGTTCTCGGCCAGCTCGTCGGACACGCCCGGGTACAGGCCGTTCTTGCGCTGCTTGATGGGCTCCTCGGGCTCTTCCGGGCCCGCCGCGGTAGCAGCAGAATCCGGATCAGCCGGGGTGAGCTCTTCGGCCACGGGTCCGCCTCCTGTTAGTACGACCATCGAACGGTCCCCGGCCTCCCGACGGTGGTCGGGCCGGCGAGGGGACCCCCACCATCGTACGGTCGTGCGGAAGACCGCACCGGGGCGTCGGGTCACTCGAAACGGGCGGCCAGCACCACCACGTCCTCGTCCCCGGAGCCGCCGTCCGGCAGTACCGTCCGCAGCACGTGGTCGGCGATCGCGCCGGGGTCGGTCCGGTCCGCCGCGGGCACGGCGGCCGCCGCCGCGTGCAGCCGCGCGAACGCCCTGTCCGTCGACTCCCCGGTACGGCGCAGCAGCCCGTCCGTGTAGAGGAGCACCGTCTCGCCGGGCTCGGGGGCGATCTCCACGCTCGGCGCCTCCCAGCAGGCCAGCATGCCCAGCGGCGCCGACAGCGAGGTCTCGACGTACTCGGTGCGCCGCTCGCCCACGACCAGCGGCGGGGTGTGCCCCGCGCCGGCCAGGACGATCTTCCGCCGGGCGGGCTCGGCGTAGGCGAAGAGCGCGGTGGCCGAGCGCGCCGGCTCCGTCAGCCGCAGCAGCAGCTCCAGGTCGGAGAGCACGGCGACGGGGTCCTCGCCCTCCATCACCGCGTAGGCCCGCAGGGAGGCCCGCAGCCGTCCCATCGCGGCCAGCGCGCTCGGGCCCGACCCGGACACCGAGCCCACGGCCAGGCCCAGCGCGCCCTCCGGCAGCGGCAGCGCGTCGTACCAGTCGCCGCCGCCCTGCGGGCCGGTGCGGTGCCGGGCGGCGAGCTGGACGCCGGGGACGCGGGGCAGCCGGCTCGGCAGCAGTTCCTCGGCGAGGGTGGCGAGCCGGGCGCGGCCCCGCTCCAGCTCCAGCAGCCGGGCCAGGTGCTCGGAGGCGTACCGCCCGTAGAGGCCGACGAGGTGGCGCCGCCCCTCGGCCGGCTCGGCGGGCTCGTCGTACAGCCAGACGGCGGCGCCCAGTCGCCCCGCCCCGTCGGTGACGAGCGGGACGGCGTAGCTGGCGGCGTAGCCGAGGCGGGCGGCGACCTCCCGGTGGCGGGGGTCGAGGCCCTCGTCGGCGAACAGGTCGGGGACGGCGACGGCGCCGGTGCGCCGGCCGGTGAGGGGGTCGCCGGGCGCGTCGTCGAGGATGCGGCCGTAGGAGGTGGCGCTGCGCGGCACGGTCTCGATGGTGCCGAGGTCGGCGTGGGCGAGGCCCAGCCCGGTGGTGGCGGTGGGACCGAGGCCGTCGGCGGGTTCGAGGACGGCCATGCCCCGGCGGGCGCCGACGAGCGCGGCGCCGGCGCGGAGCAGTTCCTGGAGGGCGTCGTCGAGGGTGCCCGTGCGGGAGAGGCGCTCGGTGAGTTCGTGCAGCGTGGTGAGGCCGGAGACCCAGCCCGCCAGCTTGTCCTGGATCATGGCGCCGGGTGCGACCGGTGGGGTCGGGAGGTTCGGAAGAGGCGCCGCAGTGTGCGCGGGCGCCGGAACGGTTGGATCGATTCCAGCCACTTTCGGCAGGTGAGGGGCGGTCATGGCAGCCGGCTCTTCGACGGGTGCGTGTCGCTGGATAGCATCGCAAACCCCCATGTCAATCTGCGCCGCTGTCACTGCCACCACATCTACACGCAGAAGTGAGGGGATGTCCAGCATTGTCACGGAGCGGGCACGCGGTATTTACCTGAGCCGCAACTTGGCTCAAAAATGCCCCCCATGGACAGTATTTGCGGTCGACTGAGCCCCGTTCGAAAAGGGGCACCCCTCGGAAGCGGCGTCGCCAGGCGCGGTCCGGGAGTGCGTCGTTCCGAACGGGCTGGGTACGTAACCGGTGTCGGCCAGGGGCAGTTGGGGCGAGCCCGGAACCCCGCGGGGAGCCCTGGCGTCCTTGACCCCGAAGGCCACGCCCCATCCCCGAGTGGCGGGGAAAGAGAACAGCGGGACGAGCGCGACAGCCAGTGCGCGCCACGGGTGCGCCACCCCTCGCCACGCGTTTAATGGACGGACGGCCGCACCGGGCCGCGGCCCGGTCCACGCTCGGCGGCCCCTATGCGGTGTTCCTTGCCGCGGGCGAAGACAGGCCGGTCCCCACACCGGCACCGGCACGGGGCGGTGACGCGCCGGACCGTACGCACAGTGACGTGACCACACCTGTGGTGATGTGGATGACCTCGGCGTTCAACGGAAAGGAACGAGCGCTCATGCGCGAGATCCTCGGAAGGCGACGCAGGCTCCGGTTGCGGCGCAAGAGGGGGCCCGCCCATCTGGACGCGGCCCTCCTGTGCGCAACCGAGTGGCACTGGCCCGTCCTCCCCGGCGTGGGACTCGGGGCGGCCGGAGGCACCTCCCGGGGCGGCGCCCCGGGGCGGGGCCGCGGGGGCGACCGGCAGCGCGGCTGTGCCTGTCCCGACCCCGAGTGCGTCGTACCCGGCGCACACCCCTTCGACCCCGGCCTGCTGGCCGCGTCCACCGACGAGCGCCTGGTGCGCTGGTGGTGGACCAACCGCCCCGACGCCCCGGTCGTGCTCGCCACCGGGGGCCGCGCGCCGTGCGCGGTGAGCCTGCCCGCCGTCGCGGGGGCGCGGGCCCTGGCGGTGCTCGACCGGATGGACATGCGGCTGGGCCCGGTGGTGGCCACCCCCACCCGCTGGTCCCTGCTGGTCGCCCCGTACACCCTCGAACAGCTCGGCGAGCTGCTGTACGCCAAGGACTGCGTGCCCAGCTCGCTGCGCTTCCACGGCGAGGGCGGCTACCTGGTGCTGCCGCCGTCGGACACCGGGACGGGCCAGGTGCGCTGGGAACGCGCGCCGCTCACCGGGTCGGCGTCGCCCTGGCTGCCGGACGTGGAGGCGGTGGTCGACGCGCTCGTCGAGGCGAGCACCAGCGCGCCGGACGGCGGCAGCCGGCTGCGCTACTGACGCCCGGTCGCGACCCCGGCCCGGTTTCCGGCCCCGCCGTCACCCCTGCGTCACTCGTACGGGTGTGAGCGGGGCCGAGTTGTACGGGATTCGGGGGCACGGACCCCTGGACGACGGCGTTCCGTCGCTATCGTCGCCTCACCGTCAGCGATCCCGGGCAGTTGGGCAGGTCCCCATGAATCTCCGCGTGACCGGGCTCGGGGCCGCCGTGGTGCTGACCGCGCTGCTGCCGCTGGCCGCCTCCGCCGGACCGGCGTCCGGCCCCGGCACCCCCGCGCCGGACGGTGGAGGGGGAGTGGCGCCGGCACTTCTGGCCGGAACGCGTGCCCCGTCCGGCGCCACCGCCGCGGCCGTCCCCTCCGCGCCCGTCCCCGCCCCGTCCGGGCCGTCAGCGGCCGATCCGTCCGCGCCGGGGCCGGGGGCGCGTGCCGCGGAATGCGGTCCGGAGGTCGCCTCGCCGGACGGGGTCGAGGCGCAGACGTGCGTACTGACCGAGGGGCGCGACATCTGGGCGCGGACCTACTACCGCAATGTGACGGGCGGGGAGCTGGGGGCCGTCCTCACCTTCATGGGCCCCGGCGGGCGCACCGTACAAGCGCAATGCGACGTACCGGCGGAGGACGAGCCGGGCGTATGCGAGACACCCAGGGAGCGCTCGCGCGGGACTTCCGCCGAATACACGGCGGTGGCGGAGTTCGCGGAGAGCGGGGAAAGCGCGCTGCTGCTGCGGTCGGGGAGCAACTCACCCGGCCCGGCGGCCAGTTGAGGCCAGATCCGGAAGATCGTATTCCGAAGAAATTGAAGGGCCCGGTCGCTGGCGACGGGGGATGCACCAGCGACCGGGCTTCAAGCACCGTAACAAGAGATCGGCTGTTCGCAAATTCGATCTCAGTTATTCGGACAGCGATTTACGCCTCAGTACGGGTTCGTTGTGGCGGAAGTCACCGACCGGTCGGGATGTCGGGTCCTCGCGAAGATCAGCTCAGCGTCACCTGGCGGTTGGTGAGACCACCGCGCGCCCGCCGCTCCTCCGCCGTCAGCGGCGCGTCGACGGCGAGCGCGCCCGCGAGCCGCTCGGCGAATTCGGCGGCCGGCCGCTCGCACTCCTTGGCGCCCATGCCCGTCGGCAGGTCCCACACCGGGACCACCAGCCCGTGTGCCCGGAACGACCCGACGAGCCGGGTGCCCTCGCCGAGCGAGGACGTGCCGGCGGCGTGCAGCCGGGCCAGCGCGTCCAGCAGCCGCTCCTCGGCGTGCGGCATGACCCAGCGCAGGTGGTTCTTCTCGGGCGTCTCGCACCAGTAGGCGGCGTCCACGCCGGACAGCTTGACGGTCGGGATCGCGGCGGCGTTGGCCCGCTCCAGGGAGGCGGCCACCTCCGGCGAGGCGCTCTGCTCCGAGTCCGGCACCCAGAACTCGAAGCCCGCGTGGACCACCGGCTCGAAGGCGGCGTCCGCGTCCAGCAGGTCCTGGAGGCGCGGCCCGTCCGCCGGTACGCGGTCGGCGGTGACCGGCGTGCCCGGCCGGGCGTCCAGCGCCCGCTGGAGCGTGTCGGCCAGGTCGCGGCTCAGGTCGCCGGAGGAGGTGTCGTTCTGCAGCGCGAGCAGGACGGAGCCGTCGTCGCGGCGCAGCGCCGGCCACGCCATGGGCAGCACGGTCGCGAGCGTCACGGAGGGCACACCCTCGGGCAGGCCGCCCTTGAGGTGCAGCGGCGCGGTCGCGGCGGGCACCAGCTCGCGCAGGGCGACCCAGTCGCACTCGCCGGGCAGGCCCTCGAAGGGGCGCTGGACCAGCTCGGTCACCGCGTGCGCGGCCGCCCGCCCGTGACAGGCCTTGTAGCGGCGGCCCGAGCCGCAGGGGCAGGGTTCGCGGGCCCCGACGACCGGGATCTCCACATCGGTCGCTCGCTGCTTCCCGGCCTTGGTCTGGGGACGCTTCTTGCCCATGGTTCTGACTTCTCCCGTGACGGCGGTGCGGCACTGCTGTACCGGCCGCGAGCCTAGCCGCCCGGCGGCGCGCTCCCCGTCATCGCGCGGCCCCCGCCGGGGCGCGCACCGGGAACGACCGCGCGGGGCCCGCCGTCCCCCGACTCCCCGGCGCCCGGGGTCAGTCGGCGTCCTCGCAGGCGTCGTACACCCCGTACACGTCCAGGAAGTCGAAGCCCGGAGCGGTGACGCGCGTAGCGAAGTCGTCGCGCCGGTGGCCCCCCGTGAGGACCACCCACACGGTCACCTCGCCGGCCGCGCCGTCCCGTACGCCCCAGTCCTGCGCCAGCGCGCTGATGATGTTGAGCCCCCGGCCGCCGCGCGCGGTCACCGAGGGCGTCGACGGAACCGGTCGGGTCGGACCACCGCCGTCCGTCACCTCGACGGTCAGCGCGCCGCGTTCGTCGACGCGCCAGGCGGCGCGGACGTCGCCGTCACCGACCTCCACCCCGTGGCCCAGCGGTCTGCCGTGCCGGCAGGAATTGCTGAGCAGTTCGGACAGGACCAGTACGGCATCGTCGACGACCGTGTCGGCCACACCGCCGCTGCGGAGCTGCTCCCGCATGCGGTGCCTCGCCTCACCCACGCCCGCAGGGCCATGGGGTACGGCCATGCTCGACGACGTGGGCACCTGCTGTGCCACCACCAACGCCACCCCCGAGACCTCCTTCGCCCCACGCCACGGTGTGAATGCCCCAATGGACTGGACCGGAAACCGGCCGACCGGTGTGTGGTGACGCACGCGGTACGGGCGGACACGGAGCGGACGCGCCGGAGCACTCCGGGTAACGGGAGTTACAGGCGGCCCAGTTGGGACAGGACCTGTTTGGGGCGGTTGGTGATGATCGCGTCCACACCGAGCCGGGCGCACAGCTCCACGTCCTCCGGCTCGTTGACCGTCCAGACGTGGACGCGGTGCCCGGCCCGGTGGAGCCGGGCGATGTAGCCGGGGTTGTTGCGGACGATCCGGATGGAGGGGCCGGCGATCCGCGACCCGGCGGGCAGCCGGCCGTCCCGCACCCGCGGGGTGACGAACTGCATCAGGTACACGGTCGGGACGGCGGGCGCCGCCGCGGTCACCCGGTGCAGGGAGCGGGCGGAGAAGCTCATGACCCGTACCGGCGTGGTGGTCCCGGTCCGCGGCCGGGCCAGCCCGTACCGCTCCAGCAGCTCCACCAGCCGCGCCTCGACCTGGCCGGCCCAGCGGGTGGGGTGCTTGGTCTCGATCGCCAGCTCGATGCGCCGTCCGGCGTCGGCCACGAGCGCGAGCAGCCGTTCCAGGGTCAGGACGGAGGTGTACTCGGGGTCGCCCCAGTCCGGGCTCTCGTTCGGGTCCTTCCAGGCGCCGAAGTCCAGCGCGGCCAGATCGGCCAGCTCCAGGGTGGAGACGGCGCCCCGGCCGTTGGAGGTGCGGTTGACGCGGCGGTCGTGGACGCAGACCAGGTGGCCGTCGGCGGTGAGGCGTACGTCGCATTCGAGGGCGTCGGCGCCGTCCTCGATCGCCTTCATGTACGCGGCCAGGGTGTGCTCGGGCGCGTCCTCGGAGGCGCCCCGGTGGGCGACGACCTGGATCGTGTGCTGCCGTGCGTGGGTCACCGCGTCATGGTGCCACCGCTGTTCGGCCCTCTTCGACAGGCATCCGATTTGTCGTGAATAAAGGATGACCCGAAGATGCACAGCTCCGGCTTACAGTGGCCTGACGGGCTGTGGGAAAGGCTGTCCGCAGACACGTGTGACCCCCGACGACGTGGAACCCAGAGGAGACCGAGCCGTGAGCACTGAGAACGAGGGAAACGCGGACCCGTCCGTTCCCTCCGCCCCGTCCACACCTCCGGTGCCGCCCTCGTCGTCCGCGCCGGCGGAGAGCACCCGCGAGACGCCGGCAGCGGCGCCGGAACCGCCCCGCACGCCTCCGCCGGCTCCCGGGCACGCCCCGGCACCTGCGCACGCCCCGGCACCCGCGCACGCCCCGGCACCCGGGCACGCCCCGGCACCCGGGCCGTCCCCGGTCCCGCCGGCCGGTGCGGGCTGGGCGGCCCCGCCGCCTCCTCCGGTTTGGGACGCGCCTCTGCCGCCGGCCGCCGAGCCGCCGCGCAAACGTTCCGGCGGCGGGCTGGTCGCCGCCGTCCTGGCCGCCGCCCTCGTCGCGGGCGGCATCGGCGGAGGCATCGGCTACTGGGCGGCCGAGCGGGGCGACGGCGCCGGCAGCTCGACGACCGTCGCCGCGGGCGAGGCCCCGGCCGACTTCAAGCGGGAACCGGGCACGGTCGCCGCGGTGGCGAACAAGGCCCTGCCGAGCGTCGTCACCATCGAGGCCAAGTCGGGCGGCTCCGCAGGTGAGGGCGGCACCGGCACCGGGTTCGTGTACGACGAGGAGGGCCACATCCTCACCAACAACCATGTGGTCGCCTCCGCGGCGGAGGGCGGCACCCTCTCCGCGACGTTCTCCAACGGCAAGAAGTACGACGCCGAGGTCGTCGGCCGCGCCGAGGGCTACGACGTCGCCGTGCTGAAGCTCAAGAACGCCCCCTCGGGGCTCGCCCCGCTCGCGCTGGGCAACTCCGACAAGGTGGCCGTCGGCGACTCGACGATCGCGATCGGCGCCCCGTTCGGGCTCTCCAACACCGTCACCACCGGCATCATCAGCGCCAAGAACCGCCCGGTCGCGTCCGGCGACGGCAGCGGCGCCGGCCGCAACTCGTACATGAGCGCCCTCCAGACGGACGCCTCGATCAACCCGGGCAACTCCGGCGGCCCGCTCCTGGACGCGCGCGGCGCGGTGATCGGCATCAACTCCGCGATCCAGTCGGCCGGGAGCGGCGGTCTCGGCCAGTCCCAGGCGGGCTCCATCGGCCTGGGCTTCGCCATCCCGGTCAACCAGGCCAAGAGCGTCGCCGACCAGCTCATCAAGACGGGCAAGCCGGTCTACCCGGTGATCGGCGCGACGGTGAACATGGCCGAGGAGGGCGAGGGCGCCCGTATCGCCGCCCAGGGCGAGGGCGGCACCCCGGCGGTCGTGCCGGACGGCCCCGCGGCGAAGGCGGGCCTCAAGCCGGGTGACGTGATCATCAAGTTCGGCAACCGCACGATCGACAGCGGCCCGACGCTGATCAGCGAGATCTGGACCCACAAGCCCGGCGACAAGGTCACCCTGACCTACGAGCGCGGCGGCAGGACGGCGACGGTCGACGTCACCCTCGGGCAGCGCAAGGGCGACGGCTGACGAACCCCCGGGGCCGCGACGTCTCGGCCCCGCGCCGGAGCCGGGCCGGAGCCGGGCCGGAGCCGGCTCCGGATCCGGAGCCCGGGCCCGCGCCCGTCACCCGCTTCCGGCCCCCGGCGTGCCGGGAGCCGGGCCCCGGGCCACAGTGAGTGCATGACCGCACAGCCGCCGCCCGTGACCGTCTCCCCGCCGAACCCCACCGGCGGCCGCAGCGTCCACGCCGAAGGCCGCCCCCTCGGCCTCGCCCACAGCGTCGCCGACCTGGTCGACCTGCTCGGTGCCGTGGGCCTGGAGCTGGGCGCGGACGACGTGGCCACCAGCGGTCTGATCCACTGGCAGGGCGGCGGCCCCGCCGTCTGGGCCGAGTCCCCTCCCTGACCGGCCCGTCACCCACCCCCAACCGGTAGGCTGTAGCCCGCTCCGCGGCAGGTGCCGCGGGGCGAGGGTGGGTTGCCCGAGCGGCCTAAGGGAACGGTCTTGAAAACCGTCGTGGCGCGAGTCACCGTGGGTTCAAATCCCACACCCACCGCAGCACGCCGGACCGCGTACCGGCCAGGAAGGGGCGCCCCTCACGAGGGGCGCCCCTTCGGCGTTGCGGCTTTCGGCTTTCGGTGTCCGGCCGGTCGGGGTCGGTCCGCGGTCGGCCGTGCCGTCGGGTCAGGGGTCGACGATGGCGCGGAGGGCGGCGAGGTGGGCGTGGTAGGCGTCGCGGCCGGGGCGGGTGAGGCGGAGCCAGACGCGTTGGCGGGTGTCGCGCACGGCCTTGCGCTGCTCGACGTACCCGGCGTCGACCAGCACCGTGACGTGCTTGCTGAGGACGGAGGCGGAGACGCCGAGCCGGCCCTGCACGGTGGCGAACTCGGCCTCGCCGGCGGTGTCCAGGAGCGCGCAGATGCGCAGGCGGTTGGGGGCGTGGATGGTGGCGTCGAAGCCGTCCATGGGGTCGGCGGTGGCGTCGCTCATGAGGCCTTCCGGTGCAGGCGGACGAAGACGAGGTGGAAGGCGACCGACACCGTCGCGCCGATGACGGACGCAGCGAGGAGCCACAGCGGCTGGTGGGTCGCGCGGAAGACGAAGGCCGAGCCGATGAGGACGACGGGCAGGCCGGCCACCAGCGGCACGGTGGCTCGCTTGGGCAGGACGTCGAAGCGGAGCGCCACGCCGGTCCGGCGGCGCCAGGCGGAGGCCGCGACGGCGAACAGCGCCAGGAACACCGCCGTCATCACCGTCATGACGATGCTCCAGACGGACCGCGACAGCAGCCAGTCGTGGTCGGCCAGCGTGCCCCCGTAGACCGGTGGTATCGCGGCCACGTACAGCGTGAGCACGGCGACGAACCAGCGCGGCCACGGTGTGGCGGACACGGCCGCGGTGCTCGCGCTGACGCGCTCGGTTTCGGCCAGGGCGGCAAGGGCCTGCTCGGCGGTCGGTCGGACGACATCCCCGTTGGTTTCCATGTTGGAAACACTAGGGGTTGGTTTCCAACATGGCAAGTGGAGATTTTCCGGAGCGGAAAGAGGGGGCCGGGTGTCGCCGTACCGCGTGGCGTAAATGCGTTGCCCGGGCGGGCCGGGCGGCCTCAGCATCGGGGGCATGACTTCCCTGACGCGTCTCCTGCCGCCGCCCTCCACCGACCGACCGGTGCGCGAGCAGCAGCAGCGGCGCGGGCCCTGGCGGGAGCCGGCTTCCGTGCGCGCGTGATCGGGGCCCTGGTCGCGGGGGCGCTCGCCGGGTACGGGATCGCCGTACCGGTGGGGGCCGTCGGGGCTTATCTGGTGGCACTCACCGCGCGGACCTCGTTGCGGGTCGGGGTCGCCGCCGCGCTCGGGGTGGCGACCGCCGACGGGCTGTACGCGCTGGTCGCCACGGGCGGCGGGTCGGCACTGGCGCCACTCGTCGCACCGGTCGTCGTGCCCCTCCGGTGGGCGTCGGCCGTGGTGCTCGTGGTGCTGGCGGTACGGAGCGGCGCCGTCGCGCTCGGGCAGTACCGCGGCCGGCGGACGGCGGCGCGGGAGGACGAGGCGCCGGTCGGCCCGTGGCGGGCCTACCTGGCGCTCCTCGGGATCACGCTGCTCAACCCCATGACCGTGATCTACTTCGCCGCCCTGGTGCTCGGCAGCCGCGCCACCGGCTCCCCGGAACCGCTCGAACAGAGCGTGTTCGTGCTCGCCGCCTTCCTGGCGTCCGCGAGCTGGCAGGTGCTGCTGGCCGGTGGCGGAGCCCTGCTCGGCCGGGCGCTGACCGGCAGCCGGGGCCGGCTCGTCACCGCCCTCGCCTCCAGCGCGCTGATCATCGCGCTCGCGGTCCATCTGCTCCTCGCGGCGCCGTGAGGCGGGCCGCCGAGGCGATGGTGGCGCGCGCCTCCCGGGCGCTGAGCCCCGTGTGCGCGGCGGCATCGGTGAGGACGTCCGCGAGGGCGTCGCCGATGCCGTCCTCGTACGCCCGGCAAGCCGCCCAGAACAGCCGGGCGTTGCGTTCGCCCTCGCGCGCGGTCGCCACGAAGTGCACCAGGGCCTCGCCGCGCGACGCCCCCGGGCGCCGGGCGCGGGCCGGCGGCGGTGAGGGTGACCGGGGCGGTGACGGTGACCGGGGCGGGGGCGTCAGGAGGCGGAGGAGGGCCGGAGGGCAGGGGGCCGGGCCGAGCGCCGCCGTGCCGGGGACCAGGCGGTAGGCGCCGCGCGCGGTGACCGAACCGGGGCCGGCCAGGTAGCCGCCGTGGCCGCGGATGTCGATGCCGGGGGCGAGGCGGCCGGCCGAGTTCGGCACCGTGACGCCGGGCGGGGCGGTCAGCCAGAGGTGGCGGCCGCCGCTCGGGGTGAGGACCGTGACGGTCTCCGGGACGGTGAAGCCGTGCGCCCGGGCGAGACGCCCGAGGACGGCCGGCTCGGTGTCGAGGTCGACGCCGATCAGGTGGTGGGGCGGGCACCCGCAGGCGATGCCGTAGCCGGTGGCCCAGGGTGCGAGGGCGAACAGGGCGCGGACGGCCGCGGGGTCGGTGGTCGCGTCGTGCACACCGTGCCCGGGCCGGCCGCACTCGCCGCGGCAGGGGGCCGGTGCGGAGGCGGGCACGGAGGCGGGGGCGGGCGCGGGCGTGGATGCGGGGGCGCCGCGGTGCGGGGACGGCAGGGCCGGGAGCTTGTGGGGGGACAGCGGGAAGACGGGCAGTCCGCGCTCGGCGGCGGACAGCGCGTGGGCCAGGGCTAGGGTGGCGGTGCGCCGGTAGGGAGCGGCCATGCACTCATTTTCGTACGTCTGTTCGAGTCTGGCCAGAGGGTGTCCCGTGGCGTCGCCCGTGCGCCGATACCGCCGGACGTTTACCGGCCTCTCCTCACGCTTGCGGGGGAAAGATCCCTTCCGGGCGGGTTCGCCGGGGATCCGGTGGGCAGTTCTTGGGCCACGACGTCGAGAACAGGCCGCAGTCGGCGCCTGGTCGAGGGAGGACACATGACAGGCATCCGTACCGCTCCCGCCGTCCCGGCGGTGGGCTTCACCGTCTGGTAGGACCGGCCCGGGGGACAAGGGGACGAGGTGGGCGACGGCCCGCGCGGCGGTGCTCCGGTACCGGCGCGCGGGCCGTCGTCGTGCCCCGGTCCCGCCCGCGCCCTGCCGCCCGGCGGTGAACCGACGGTCGGCGCCGGGCCGGCCGACCCTGAGCCGGCGGGCCGCGCCTCCACCTCCAGGAGGTGCGGCGGCCCACCGCCCTACAACCTGAGGCGGACCCCCGGTCGGCACCTCTGGGCGATCCCCCGGGGCGGTACCCGCTCATAGCGTGGTTCCCATGACCGCGACCGCCGGCACCGTCTGCACCGGGGCCTCCACCGCCGCCACCGGACACGCCTCCTACCCGTCGTTCTCGTCGTACGTACGGGCCCGGGGGCCCGTGCTGCTGCGTACGGCCCGGTCGCTGACGGCCAACCCGTGCGACGCCGAGGACCTGTTGCAGACCGCCCTCGCCAAGACGTACGTCGCCTGGGGGCGCATCGAGGACCACCGGGCGCTCGACGGCTACGTACGCCGGGCGCTGCTGAACACCCGTACCTCGCAGTGGCGCAAGCGCAAGGTCGACGAGTTCGCGTGCGACGAGCCGCCCGAGCCGCTCGGGCCGGCCGGGCCCGACCCGGCGGAGCAGCAGGCGCTGCGCGACGCGATGTGGCGGGCGGTGACGCGGCTGCCCGACCGCCAGCGGGCCATGGTCGTGCTCCGGTACTACGAGGACCTCAGCGAGGCCCAGACGGCGGAGCTCCTCGGGGTGTCCGTCGGCACGGTCAAGAGCGCCGTCTCACGGGCGCTCGGCAAGCTCCGTGAGGACCCCGAGCTCGCCCCCGTCCGGTGATCGACCGAGGCGGATGTACTCCCGGGTAGTGACATACCGCGTGGTATGTGCGCAGAATCTGCACACCTTCGATGCCACGCGCCCAACGGGAGGACGCCGTGCTGAGCACCATGCAGGACGTACCGCTGACTGTGACCCGCATCCTCCGCCACGGGATGACGATCCACGGGCGGTCCGTGATCACCACCTGGACGGGCGAGCCCGAACCGCACCGCCGCACCTTCGCCGAGACCGGGGCCCGGGCCACCCGGCTCGCCGGAGCGCTCCGCGACGAACTGGGCGTCACCGGCGACGAACGGGTCGCCACCCTGATGTGGAACAACGCCGAGCACGTGGAGGCCTACCTGGCCATCCCGTCCATGGGCGCGGTCCTGCACACCCTGAACCTCCGCCTGCCCGCCGAGCAGCTCGTCTGGATCGTCAACCACGCCGCCGACCGGGTCGTCCTCGTCAACGGCAGCCTCCTCCCCCTCCTCGCCCCGCTGCTCCCGCACCTGCCGACGATCGAGCACATCGTGGTCTCCGGCCCCGGCGACCGGTCCCTCCTGGACGACGCGGCGGCCACCGTCCACGAGTACGAGGAGCTCATCGCCCGCCACCCGGCCACCTTCGACTGGCCCGAGCTGGACGAGCGCGCGGCCGCCGCCATGTGCTACACCTCCGGCACCACCGGCGACCCCAAGGGCGTCGTCTACTCCCACCGCTCCATCTACCTGCACTCCATGCAGGTGAACATGGCCGAGTCGATGGGCCTGACCGACAAGGACACCACCCTGGTGGTCGTCCCCCAGTTCCACGTGAACGCCTGGGGCCTGCCCCACGCCACGTTCATGACCGGCGTCAACATGCTGATGCCCGACCGCTTCCTCCAGCCCGCCCCGCTCGCCGAGATGATCGAGCGCGAGAGGCCCACCCACGCGGCGGCCGTCCCCACCATCTGGCAGGGTCTGCTCGCCGAGGTCACCGCCCACCCCCGCGACCTCTCCTCGATGGCCACCGTCACCATCGGCGGCGCCGCCTGTCCGCCCTCCCTCATGGAGGCCTACGACAAGCTCGGCGTACGCCTCTGCCACGCCTGGGGCATGACGGAGACGTCCCCGCTCGGCACCATGTCCAACCCGCCCGCCGGCCTCTCGGCCGAGGAGGAGTGGCCGTACCGCATCACCCAGGGCCGCTTCCCGGCCGGCGTCGAGGCCCGTCTCGCCGGGCCCGGTGGCGACTTCCTGCCCTGGGACGGCGAGTCGGCGGGCGAGCTGGAGGTCCGCGGCCCGTGGATCGCCGGCGCGTACTACGGCGGCGCGGCCGGCGAACCCCTCCGGCCCGGGGACAAGTTCACCGAGGACGGCTGGCTGAAGACCGGCGACGTCGGCGTGATCAGCCCGGACGGCTACCTCACCCTCACCGACCGGGCCAAGGACGTCATCAAGTCGGGCGGCGAGTGGATCTCCTCCGTGGAGCTGGAGAACGCCCTGATGGCCCACCCGGAGGTGGCCGAGGCGGCGGTCGTCGCCGTCCCCGACGACAAGTGGGGCGAACGGCCGCTGGCGACGGTGGTCCTCACCGAGGGCGCCACCGCCGACTACGGGACGCTGCGCGCCTTCCTCGCCGAGTCCATCGCCAAGTGGCAGCTCCCGGAGCGCTGGGCGATCGTCCCGGCGGTGCCGAAGACCAGCGTGGGCAAGTTCGACAAGAAGGTGATCCGCAAGCAGTACGCCAACGGCGAGCTGGACGTCACGGAGCTCTGACGGCGTGACGGAGCTTTGACGACGTCACACGGTACGCACGAGCGACGAGGGGCGCCCTTTCCGGGGCGCCCCTCCCGCGTCAGTTCGTACCGATCTTCGCCAGCAGGTCCACGATCCGCGACTGCACCTCGGCGCTCGTCGACCGCTCCGCCAGGAACAGCACCGTCTCGCCCGACGACAGCTTCGGCAACTCCGCCTGCTGGAGGCTCGCGGAGGTGTAGACGACCAGCGGCGTACGGTTCAGCTGCCCGTTCGCCCGCAGCCAGTCGATGATCCCGGCCCGCCGGCGGCGCACCTGCATCAGGTCCATCACCACCAGGTTGGGCCGGGTCTGCGCGGCCAGCGTGACCGCCTCGCTGTCCGTGGCCGCCCGTGCCACCTGCATGCCGCGCCGCTCCAGCGTCGCCGTCAGGGCCAGCGCGATCTCCTCCTGCTCCTCGATCAGCAGGACCCGCGACGGGTGCTGTTCACTGTCCCGGGGCGCCAGGGCCTTGAGCAGTACGGCCGGATCGGCGCCGTACGCCGCCTCCCGCGTCGCCTGGCCCAGTCCCGCCGCCAGCAGCACCGGCACCTCGGCGGCCACCGCCGCCTGACGCAGCGACTGGAGCGCCGTGCGGGTGATCGGCCCGGTCAGCGGGTCGACGAACAGCGCCGCCGGGAACGCGGCGATCTGCGCGTCCACCTCCTCGCGGGAGTGCACGATCACGGGCCGGTAGCCCCGCTCGCTGAGCGCCTCCTGAGTGGAGACGTCCGGCGCGGGCCAGACCAGCAGGCGCCGCGGGTTGTCCAGCGGTTCGGGGGGCAGTTCGTCGTCCACGGGCAGCGGGGCGGGCTCGTTGGCCACCTCGACCGCACCGCCCGGCCCGTCCAGCGGCTCCGGGCCCTCGGCCGCGTCCTCGTCCGGTGCCCCTATCTCGTACGCCCGCCCCTGCGGCTGGGCGGCCGGGGCGGCGGGCGCCGGGGCCGGTGCCATGGGCGCGGGTGCCGTCGGGGCCGGGGTCGCCGGGGCCGGCGTGGCCGTGGCCGGCGGGACGACCGGCTCCTCCGCCGGGGGCGTGGCCAGCTTGCGGCGCCGCCCGGATCCGGAGGACTGCTGCTGGGCGACCTGCTGGGCGAACGGCACGCCCTGCCCCAGCGTGCGCACACTGAACGCCCGCCCCTGGGTGGACCCGTTGGCGGCCTCGTCACCGGCCGGCGCACCCGAAGGCACCTCCGGCGGCAGGGGTACGGACCCGGTGCCGGTGCCGGTCCCGGTGCCCGTGGCGGTCTCCGGGACCGCCCGGCGACGCCCCGTGGGCGCGGGCGCCGGGGGCTGGACCGGGTGCGGCTGCGCCGGGGTGTGGTCGGCGTCCGGCTCGATGGCCGCCGTGCCGTGGTGACCGTCGGGCGCCGGTGCGCCGGCGCGCTCCTCGGGGCGCCGGTCCGCCTCGGCGGGCGGGAGCGCGAACGCGGTACGGGCGCCCCCCTCGGGGGCCGGCGGAGTGCGGTCCTGTGCCGACCCGAGCGCACGGCGGGCCCGGCGGCCCCCGGCCGGTTCCCCGGCCCGCTCGTCGGTGGCGGGAGCGGCGGCCCCGGCGGCGGCCGCGGGAGCCGGGGCGGGTACCGCGCCGGGAGCACCGGCGGGCGTCGCGGCCGCCGGGAGCGCCGGCATGGCGCCGCCCTCGCCGGCCCGCCGTGCCCGCCGCCCGGCGGGCGGTACCGGCACCGCGTCCGCGGGCACGCCCTGCGGGGGCACCGTCTCGCCCAGCGCGGGGCGGCCCTGCGCGCTCTCGGCGGCCGTCACCACCGCGCCCTCGGCGGGGACGCCGGCCGGCAGGGCCATGGCCCCGGCCTCCGCCGGGCTCGGCCGGCCGCGCCGCCGCCCGGTCGGCCTGGCCGCCACCGGGTCCTCGGCCTGCACGGGGCTCGCGCCCGGCTCCAGGAAGGCGTCCGTCGAGGCGCGCCGCGCCCGCCGCCGCCCACCGCCCGAGGTGCTGCCACCGGATGTACCGCCCCCGGACGTACCGCCCCCGGACGTACCGCCTCCGGAGGTGTCGCCCGATGTCTGCGCGGGCACCACCGGCGGGGCCACCGCGGGGGCCCCGGAGGGGGCCGCCCCGGACGGCACGCCCGGCGCGGGCGTACCCGCCGCCTGGGGGCCGGCCGGTGCCTCCGGCGCGCCCGTGCCGCGCGGCTCCGCCAACGCCACTTCCGCGGCCGGGGCCGGGTCCGCCGGCTTCACCGTCCCGGCACCGTCACCGAGCGGCACCTCCAGGACGTAGGCGCTGCCGGGCATCCCCGGCACCTCGTGCGTCTGGAGCACGCCCGCGTGCGCCCGGACGATTCCGCGCACGATCGGCTCGTGCACCGGGTCGCCCCCGGTGAACGGCCCGCGCACCTCGATCCGTACGACGTCCCCGCGCTGCGCCGCCGCCACGACGATCGTCGAGTCGACGTACCCGCCGCCCGGCACCAGCCGCGCCTTGCCGGTCGAGTCGACCCCGGCGACGTCCGCGATCAGATGGGCGAGCGCGGTCGAGATCCGCACCCCGTCCACCTCGGCCTCGATCGGCGGGGCGTGCACCGCGAACTGCACCCGCCCCGGGCCGATCAGCTCCACCGCGCCCTCGACACCGGCGGCGACCACCGCGTCGAGCAGCACCTTCGTCTTGTGCAGCGGCTCCTCGCCGACGTCGAGCCGCTGGTAGCCCAGCACGTTGTCCACGAGCGTCGTCATCCGGGCGTACCCGGCGGCCAGGTGGTGCAGCACCTGGTTGGCCTCGGGCCAGAGCTGGCCGGCCGGGTCGGCGGCCAGCGTGCCCAGCTCGCCGCGCAGCTCCTCCAGCGGCCCGCGCAACGACCCGCCCAGTACGGCGGTGAGCTGGGCGTGCCGCGCGGCGAGGGCCGCGTACCGCTCCTCGTGCCGCTCGATCTCCACGGAGAGCCGCTCGCTGAGATCGGCCATCTCGGTGGCGTGCTGCTCGGTGAGGTCGGCGACCTCGGCCGTGTGCCGCTCGGTCAGCCCGGTCACCTCGGCGGCGTGCCGGGTCTCCTGCTCCTCGTACGGGCGCCGGTCGGTGAAGGTCATCACCGCGCCGACGAGCTGGTCCCCGTCCCGTACCGGCGCGGTCGTCAGGTCGACCGGCACCGCCGAACCGTCCTTGGCCCACACCACCTGCCCGCGCACCCGGTGCTTGCGCCCGGACCGCAAGGTGTCGGCCAGCGGCGACTCCTCGAACGGGAAGGCCTCCCCGTCCGCCCGCGAGTGCAGCATCAGCGGGTGGAGTTCCTTGCCGCCCAGGTCGCTGGCGCGCCAGCCCAGTATCTGGGCGGCGGCCGGGTTGACCAGCACGATCCGCCCGTCGGTGTCTGTGCCCACGACGCCCTCGGAGGCGGCGCGCAGGATCATCTCGGTCTGCCGCTGGGAGCGGGCGAGCTCCGCCTCGGTGTCGATCGTCCCGGAGAGGTCCCGCACCACGAGCATCAGCAGCTCGTCACCCGTATAGGCACTGCCGTACGAGTCGTACGCCTCGCGTCCGTCCTCCAGGCTCGCGCTGGTCACCTCGACCGGGAACTCGCTCCCGTCGGTGCGCCGCGCGACCATCCGCGCCGGCTTGGTTCGGCCCCGCGCGTCGGCGGCCTCGGGGCGGCGCATCGAGCCGGGGATCAGCCGGGAGTCGAACGCGGGGAGGAGGTCCAGCAGCCCGCGCCCGACCAGTGCCGTACCGGGCGTCTCGAACATCTCGAGGGCGATGGTGTTGGCGTTGACGACCGTGCCGTTGCAATTGACGAGTACGAGCCCGTCCGGCAGCGCGTCGAGTATGGCTGCGAGGCGAGCAGCGCCTCGGGATGGCCTGCTGCTCACGACGACGCTTCCTCCCACTCGGCCTGTCACTGGAGGGAGTCTAAAGGCAGGGGGTGTGGGCCCGACGGCGGTTGTGTGCGGGTTCCTCTACGACCGGGCCATCGGAAGCACCGGCTTCAGGGCGTCCCACCTGGCGATCTCGCAGCCGTCGGTCCGCTTGAAGTGGGCGTCGACGTCCTGGCCCTGCCAGGTGCCGGTGATGTGGGCGGTGGCGGCGCCGCCGTGCTGCATGGTGCACATCCGGTCCTTGCCCACGGGTGCGAACGGGTCCTTGCCCTCCTCGGCCAGCTCGTCGAGCCGGTCGCACGCGCCCTGCACGCGCGGGTGGTTCCCCTCGGCGGTCCGCAGCCCGCACTTCAGCTCGAAGGTGCCGTCCGCCATCGGGTTGCCCGAGTTCTTCACGGTGACGGTCAGCGAGTCGGTCCCGGCCAGCAGCGGCAGCGGCAGGGGCCCGCCACCGGCCATGGCGGCGGGCGCGGCGGCACCGAGCGCGGCGAGGGAGGCGGCGGAGGTGAGAACGAGACGGCGCAGCATACGAACTCCTGGGGGTACGGATCCGTCGGGATGCCCGGCATCCCTCACCCCACTAACGCTCCAGCCCCCGCCGCGTTGCGCAACCCGGCCGCCCCGCCCCCGTCCCGCCCGCACCGCCCGCCCGGAACGCCTTTGCCCTGCGCCCCGCCCGCCTAGTACCGTGGGGACCGATTGGTGACACCCCCTTGGGCTGTGTCATCATCTGCACGCACCACTCGCGCCCGCGCGGGTGCGGGCAAACAACTGGAGGCGTCGCCTAGTCCGGTCTATGGCGCCGCACTGCTAATGCGGTTTGGGTCTTAAAGCCCATCGAGGGTTCAAATCCCTCCGCCTCCGCCGCACCACCCGAAGCCCCGGCCCCACGGCCGGGGCTTCGGTCGTTCCCGGCCCGGAAATCCCCCCGCCGCACCCGCACGGGTGATCCCCCGCCGCACCCCCGGACAGCGCCCGTATGGGCGTTTTCCCAGGTCAGAGGGGGTGTGGTTAACGGATTTCGCGTCACGGCGCAGGTCATGTAATGTTGTTCCCGCAACGCCGACCGGGCAGAAAAGCCCGGGAAGCACAAGCACTCGTAGCTTAACGGATAGAGCATCTGACTACGGATCAGAAGGTTGCAGGTTCGAATCCTGCCGAGTGCACACAGACAGAAGGCCCCCGGGATTGTTCCGGGGGCCTTCTGGCGTATCCGGGTCGACATCACCGTCCACGGCCGGTCCCTCGGCAAGGACGAGCCCGCGTCACCGGGTTGGCGCTCCGGCCAGAGCCCGCGGCCCCGCGCGGATGCCGGGACGGACGTTCGGGGGCTTCGGGGGCGTTCGGGCGTGGGGTCGTACCGTTGCGCGCATGGGCTGGCGATGTGAGGGGCTGCGGTGGCGGGGCGGGGTGCCGGTCCTGGTGTGGGAGGGCGGGCGGGTCAGTTCGCCGGGGGTCGGGCGGGAGATCGCCTTCCGGGCGGTGGGGGAGCGGCGGTGCGTGGGGGCGCGGGGGAACCGGTGTCCTCTCGGGGCGGTCGTGGCGGGGCGGGGGACCGGGGCGCGGTGCGGGGAGTGCGCGCGGCTGGAGCGGGCGCACTCCGTGGCGGCGGACACCGTGGCGGACGACCCCCGGACGTACCGCGTGTATCTCGCCTGGTTCGGGGCGGGCATGGTGAAGGTGGGGATCACGGCCGAGGAGCGCGGTGACGCCCGGCTGCTGGAGCAGGGTGCCGTGGCGTACGGCTGGCTGGGGCGCGGGCCGCTGATGGCGGCGCGGCGGACCGAGGAGGTGCTCGGGACGGCGCTGGGGGTGCCCGACCGGATCCCGTACGCGGCGAAGCGGGCGGCACGGGTGGGGCTGCCCGGCCGGGCGGAGCGGGCGGCGGAGGTGGCGGAGCTGTACCGGCGGGCCGTGGCGGTGCCCGGGTGGGCGGACACGCTGGAGCCGGTGGAGCTGCGGGTGGCCGACCACGCGGAGGTGTTCGGGCTGGACCGGGTCGGCCGGATCGACGGGGTGGTGCGGGAGCTGGTGGACGGGGGCCGCGTGGCGGGCACGCTCGTCGCCGCCGCGGGGCCCGACCTGCACCTGGAGGCGCCCGACGGGCGGGCGCTGGTGCTGGACACGCGGCTGGTCACCGGGTGGGAACTGGTCGCGGCCGGGCGCGGGGAGGGGACGACCGTGCCGGTCGCCGGACCGCCGTCGCCGGGGGAGCAGGGCGGGCTGTTCTGACCGGGTGCGGGCGCGGGCGCGGGCGCCGGTGCGGGCCGCTGGAGGCGGGTGCCTGGGGGCATGTCGGAGGCGGACGCGTCCGGTGGGAGGCACCGGGGCCGGCGCCGGGGCACCACGGCGCGGGCGGGGGCCGGGCGCGGGCCGGGTAAAGACTCGGATCCCGTTCGCCGGGAGACCTGGACACCCCGCCGGGCCGCGACGGAGGGTGAGCCGCATGAGTGATCACCTTGTGAGCGGTCTCGAACCGCCTTACTACACCGTCGTCTTCACCTCCGTCCGCGCCGCCGACGACCAGGGCTACGCGGAGACCGCCCGGCGCATGGAGGAGCTGGTGCGGGACGTCCCCGGCTTCCTCGGGTACGAGTCGGCCCGGACGCCCGGCGGTCTGGGCATCACCGTCGGGTACTTCAGGGACGAGGAGGCCATCGCCGCCTGGCGGGCGAGCGAGGAGCACCAGGCCGCCATGCGGCGCGGCCGCGCCGACTGGTACGAGCGGTACGCCGTGCACGTCGGCCGGGTCGAGCGGAGCTACGGCTTTGAGCGGGGATGACGAGGCGCCGCGCGTCCGGGCGTTCTGGGAGCGGCTGGGGCTGCCCGGGCTCGTCGACGTGCACACGCACTTCATGCCGGAGCGGGTGCTGCGGAAGGTGTGGGCGTACTTCGACGACGTGGGGCCGCTGACCGGGACGCCGTGGCCGATCACCTACCGCGAGGAGGAGGACCGGCGGGTCGGGCTGCTGCGGGAGTTCGGGGTGGTGGCCTTCACGTCGATGGTCTACCCGCACAAGCCGGGCATGGCGGAGTGGCTCAACGACTGGGCGGCCGGCTTCGCCGGGCGGGTGGACGGGTGCCTGCGGACCGCGACGCTGTTCCCGGAGGAGGGCGTCGAGCGGTACGTGGCCGAGGCGGTCGACGGGGGCGCGCGGGTGTTCAAGGCGCATGTCCAGGTCGGCGCGTACGACCCCAACGACCCGTCGCTGGACGGCGCCTGGGGGCTGCTCGCCGAGGCCGGCGTACCGATCGTGATCCACTGCGGTTCGGGCCCCGCCCCGGGCGAGCACACCGGGCCCGGGCCGGTCGCTCGGCTGCTGGCCCGGCACCCCCGGCTGCGGCTGGTCGTGGCGCACATGGGCCTGCCCGAGTACGCCGACTTCCTCGGCCTCGCCGAGCGGTACGAGGAGGTGCGGCTGGACACGACGATGGCGTTCACCGACTTCGGCGAGCGCCTGGCGCCCTTCCCGAAGGGCGAGCGGGGGCGGCTGCTGGAGTTGGGGGACCGGATCCTGCTCGGCAGCGACTTCCCCAACATCCCGTACGCCTACCTCCACCAGCTCCGGGCGCTGGAGGCGCTCGGGCTGGGCGACGACTGGCTGCGGGCGGTCTGCCACGGCAACGCGGCGCGGCTGTTCGCGCTCCCCTAGACGGTCCCGGGGCCCGGCCCCGCCCCCCCTTTTCTCAGCCTTTTCACAGAAAGGGGAAAGGGACCTCTCAGGGACGCGCGGGAGCGTCGGACCATGACCGTCTCCTCGCCCCAGGGGCGCACCGAACTGCTCAGGCCCGACGGAAGCGCCGTACGGGTGCTCGTCGTGGACGACGAGGACCCGCTCGCCGAGCTGCTGTCCATGGCCCTGCGGTACGAGGGGTGGGAGGTGCGCAGTGCCGGGGACGGCGCCGGGGCGCTGCGCTCGGCGCGGGACTTCCGGCCGGACGCCGTCGTCCTGGACGTGATGCTGCCGGACATGGACGGGCTGACGGTGCTCGGCCGGCTGCGGCGCGAGGCGCCCGACGTGCCCGTGCTGTTCCTCACCGCGAGGGACGCGGTGGAGGACCGGATCGCGGGGCTGACGGCGGGCGGGGACGACTACGTCACCAAGCCGTTCAGCCTGGAGGAGGTCGTGGCCCGGCTGCGCGGGCTGATCCGCAGGTCCGGTACCGCGCCGGCGCGGGGCGAGTCCGTCCTGGTGGTGGGTGACCTGGTGCTGGACGAGGACAGTCACGAGGTGACGCGCGGCGGGCAGGGGATCCACCTGACCGCCACCGAGTTCGAGCTCCTGCGGTTCCTCATGCGCAATCCGCGCAGGGTGCTCAGCAAGGCGCAGATCCTGGACCGGGTGTGGAGCTACGACTTCGGGGGCCAGGCCAACGTGGTCGAGCTCTACATCTCGTACCTGCGGAAGAAGATCGACGCGGGTCGCTCGCCGATGATCCACACCCGGCGGGGCGCGGGGTACCTCCTCAAGCCGGGCGAGTGATGCGGCGCCGGTCGCTGCGGACGCGGCTGGTGGTGTCGGCGGTGGCGCTGATCGCGGTCGTCGCCGCCGTGATCGGCACGGTCACCACGGTCGCGTTGCGCTCGTACCTGACGGGCCAGAAGGACGAGCAGCTCACGGAGGCCGTCAGGAGGGCGGCCGGGCCCCGGTGGGACGACCTCCGGTTCGTCACGGCACCCGGGCAGGACCTCGGCACCGTCGGCGGGCGCGCGGACGGGCCCGAAGCGCCGCTGAGCACGGCCGGCCGGTCCGTGGGCGAGCGGCCCGACGACCCGCCCGGCCCGCTGGACCGGGCGCAGACCGCCGCGCTGTCCGCCGTCCCCCGGGACGGCCGGGTCCACCCGGCCTCCCTGCCCGGGCTGGGCGACTACCGGGTGCTGGCGTCCCCCGACGGCACGCTGGTGCTGGGCTTCCCCGTCGGCGACGTCCAGGACACCGTCGGCACCCTGATCCTGGTCGAGGTGTGCGTGACGGGGGCCGGCCTGGTCGCCGCCGGCCTCGCGGGCGGCGCCCTGGTCTCCGTGGCACTGCGCCCGCTGCGGCGGGTGGCCGCCACCGCCCGGCGGGTCGGGGAACTGCCCCTGCACAGCGGCGAGCCGGCGCTGTACGAGCGCGTCCCGGCCGCCGAGGCCGACCCGCGCACCGAGGTCGGCCAGGTCGGCGCGGCCCTCAACCGGATGCTCGACCATGTGCACGCGGCCCTGCGCGCGCGTCAGGAGAGCGAGATTCGGGTACGCCGGTTCGTCGCGGACGCCAGCCACGAGCTCCGGACGCCGCTGGCGTCGATCCGGGGGTACGCCGAGCTGACCCGGCGGGGCCGGGAGAGGCCCGGGCCGGACACGGAGCACGCGCTGGGGCGGATCGAGGCGGAGGCCACCCGGATGACCGGGCTGGTGGAGGATCTGCTGCTGCTGGCCCGGCTGGACGCCGGCCGCCCGCTCTCGTACGGCAGCGCCGATCTCGCGCCGCTCGTCGTGGACGCGGTGAGCGACGCCCGCGCCGCCGGGCCGGACCACCACTGGCGCCTGGAGCTGCCGGACGCGCCCGTCACCGTCCGGGCGGACGCCGCGCGGCTGCACCAGGTGCTGGTCAACCTGCTCGGCAACGCCCGCACCCACACCCCGCCGGGCACCACCGTCACCGCGCGGGTCCGCTCCGAGGGGCCGTGGTCGGTCGTGGAGGTCGAGGACGACGGGCCGGGCGTCCCGGACGGGCTCCTGCCGCACGTCTTCGAGCGCTTCGCGCGCGGGGACACCTCCCGTTCCCGGCACGCCGGCTCCACCGGCCTGGGGCTGGCCATCGTCCAGGCGGTGGTCGTCGCGCACGGGGGCGAGGTGGGCGTGCGGAGCGTCCCGGGCCGGACCGTGTTCGCCGTACGCCTGCCGGGCCCGGACCGGCAGGACTCACAGGCGGACCACAGGGTCGTCACACCGGTGTGACAGCGCCCGTCGCGACGGTCGACGGCATGGCAACCGAATGCATTGCCGGGGCCCTGCCCGCCCGGGAACACCTTCCCGTGGACGGCGCCGGGCGGCCCGTACTCGACGTCGTCGTACCCGTGTACAACGAGGAGAAGGACCTCGAACCGTGCGTGCTGCGGCTGCGCGAGCACCTGGCCCGCACCTTCCCCTACGGCTTCCGCATCACGGTCGCCGACAACGCCAGCACCGACCGCACGCCGGAGGTGGCCGCCCGGCTGGCGGCCCTGCTGCCGGAGGTGCGGTCGGTGCGGCTGGAGCGGAAGGGGCGTGGCCGGGCGCTGCGGACCGTCTGGTCGCACTCCGACGCGCCCGTCCTCGCCTACATGGACGCCGACCTGTCCACCGACCTCAACGCCCTGCTGCCGCTGATCGCCCCGCTGATCTCGGGCCACTCGGACCTGGCGATCGGCTCCCGGCTGGCGGGCGGTTCACGGGTGGTGCGGGGGCCGAAGCGGGAGCTGGTCTCCCGTACGTACAACCTCATCCTGCGCGGCTCGCTCGCCGCCCGGTTCAGCGACGCCCAGTGCGGGTTCAAGGCGATACGGCGGGAGGTCGCCGAGCGGCTGCTGCCGATGGTCGAGGACACCGGCTGGTTCTTCGACACCGAGATGCTGGTGCTGGCCGAGCGGGCCGGGCTGCGCATCCACGAGGTGCCGGTCGACTGGGTCGACGACCCCGACTCGACCGTCCACATCGTGCGGACGGCGGTGGAGGACCTGAGGGGCGTGTGGCGGGTCGGGCGCGCCCTCGCGAAGGGGACGCTGCCGCTGGACCGGCTGGCACGGCCGTTCGGTGACGACCCGCGCGACCGGACGATCGGCGGCGTACCGGGCGGGCTGGCCCGGCAGCTCGTCGGGTTCTGCGTGGTCGGTGCCCTGTCGACGCTCCTCTATCTGGCGCTGTACGCGGCCCTCCGGGCCGGGACCGGGGCGCAGGCGGCGAACGGGGCGGCCCTGCTGCTGTCGGCCGTCGCCAACACGGCCGCCAACCGGCGGCTCACCTTCGGCGTACGGGGCCGGGACCGGGCCGTGCGCCACCAGGCTCAGGGGCTGGTGGTGTTCGGCATCGGGCTGGCGCTCACCAGCGGCTCGCTGACCGCGCTGGACGCGGCGGCCGGGAACGCCTCGCGGAGCGCCGAGTACGCGGTGCTGATCGCCGCGAACCTGGCGGCGACGGTGCTGCGCTTCCTGCTCTTCCGCACGTGGGTCTTCCCCGACCGGCGCGCCCACGACGACACGGCGGAGGACGCCCGATGACGACGACACCCCGGCCGGCGACGGCGACGGCGACGGCGACGACGACAGGGCCGGGCGGCGCGGCCCGGCGGGTGTGGCGGGGGCGGGGCGAGGACGCCCCGTGGGCACGGCCCGCGTTCCTCGCGCTGCTGCTGGCCACCGGTCTGCTGTACCTGTGGAACCTGGACGCCTCCGGCTACGCCAACTCCTTCTACTCGGCGGCGGTCCAGGCCGGCGGCGAGAGCTGGAAGGCCTTCTTCTTCGGTTCGTCCGACGCCGCGAACTCCATCACCGTCGACAAGCCCCCGGCCGCCCTGTGGCCGATGGCCCTGTCCGTACGGCTCTTCGGGCTCGGCTCGTGGCAGATCCTGGTGCCCGAGGTGCTGATGGGGGTGGGGACGGTCGCCGTGGTGTACGCGGCGGTGCGGCGGCGGTTCAGCCCGGCCGCCGGGCTCCTCGCGGGTGCCGTGCTGGCGCTCACGCCCGTCGCCGCGCTGATGTTCCGGTTCAACAACCCCGACGCGCTGCTGGCCCTGCTGATGTCGGTCACCGTGTACGGCGTGCTGCGCGCGCTGGAGGGTGCCCGGACGCGGTGGCTGGTGGGGGCGGGGGTCGCGGTCGGCCTCGCGTTCCTGACCAAGACGCTCCAGGCGTTCCTGATCCTGCCGCCGCTGGCGGTGGTGTACGCCGTGTGCGCGCCGGCCCGGCCGCTCCGCCGGCTCGGTCAACTGGCCCTGGCCGGGCTGGCGATGGTCGTCTCGGGCGGCTGGTGGGTCGCGGTGGTGGAGCTGTGGCCGGCGTCGTCCCGGCCGTACGTCGGCGGGTCGCGGACCAACAGCTTCCTGGAGCTGACCTTCGGCTACAACGGGCTCGGCCGCCTCAACGGCGACGAGACCGGGAGCGTCGGCGGTGGCGGCGCGGGCGGGGCCGGTGGCGGTGGCCGTGGTGGCGGCGGCTGGGGCGAGACCGGCGCGGGGCGGATGTTCGGCGACGCCGTGGGCGGCCAGATCTCCTGGCTGCTGCCCGCCGCGCTGGTGCTGCTGGTCGCCGGGCTGGTCGTCACCCGGCGGGCCGCGCGGACCGACACGGCCCGGGCCGCGTTCCTGGTGTGGGGCGGCTCGCTGCTGACGACCCTGGCGGTCTTCAGCTTCATGGCCGGCATCTTCCACGAGTACTACACGGTCGCCCTCGCCCCGTACATCGCCGCCCTGGTGGGCATGGGCGTGACGGTGCTGTGGGAGGAGCGGTCGCGGGCGGCCGCCTCGGTGACGCTGGCGGTGGTGGTGACCGGGACGGCCGGGTGGGCGTACGTGCTGCTCGGCCGGACGCCCGACCACCTGCCGTGGCTGCGGTGGGCGGTGCTGGTGGCGGGCGCGGTGGCCGGAGCGGGGCTGGCGGCGGGCGCGCGGCTGGGGCGGCGGGTGGCCGTCGGGGCGGCCGGCCTCGGGCTGCTGGCCGCGCTCGCCGGGCCGGCGGCGTACACGTGGTCGACCCTCGGGACGGGGCACACCGGCTCCATCGTCACGGCCGGCCCGGCCTCCGCGCGGGGCGGCGGACCGGGCGGCTTCCGCCCGGGCGCCGACGGGCCCGGCGGGGCGGGCCCGGGCGGCCTGGGCCCGGGGGCCCCGGGCGGTCAGCTCCCGGGCGGCCAGGGCCAGGCGCCCGGTGGCCAGGTCCCCGGCGGCCAGCTCCCGGGCGGCGAGGGCCAGGCGCCCGGCGGTCGGGCCCCGGTCCCGGGCCGAGTCCCGGCGCAGGGCCAGGCCCCGGAGGGCCGGCCGCCGGGCGGTGGACGTCCCGGCGGCATGGGCGGCCTCCTGGACGGTGCCGACGTCGGCTCCGCCGTGAAGGCGAGGCTCGGCCGCGACGCCGGGGACTACACCTGGGTCGCCGCCGCGATCGGCTCCCAGAACGCCGCGAGCCACCAACTCGCCACTGGGAAGCCCGTGATGGCCATCGGCGGCTTCAACGGCAGCGATCCGTCCCCCACGCTCGCCCGGTTCCAGCGGTACGTGGCCGACGGCCGGATCCACTGGTTCATCGGCGGCGCGGGCGGCGGCGCGAGCGGCGCCATGGGCGGCGGTCCCGGCGGGGGCACCGGCGCCGCGATCACGGCGTGGGTGACGTCCACCTTCACCGCCGTGACCGTGGAGGGCGTCACCCTCTACGACCTGACCGACCCCGCGTAACCCCGTCCCCCGCCATCACCACGAAAAAACGTTATACAGCGTAAGGGTGACCTTGTACGGTGTACGAGACCGAGTCCCGTACACCGTACAAGGAGCCTTCCGTATGACGGCGACCGCCGCCGGGAAACCCCCGACTCCCGCCCCCACACCCGGTGGTGGCCACCCGCAGCGCTGGCTGATCCTCGGCGTGATCTGCCTCGCCCAGCTCACCGTGCTGCTCGACAACACCGTCCTCAGCGTCGCGATCCCCTCCCTCACCAAGGAGCTCGACGCCTCCACCGCCGACATCCAGTGGATGATCAACGCCTACTCGCTGGTCCAGTCCGGACTGCTCCTGACCGCCGGCAACGCCGCCGACCGCTACGGCCGCAAGAGGATGCTGCTCTCGGGCCTCGCGCTGTTCGGCATCGGCTCGCTGGCCGCCGGACTCGCCCAGACCTCCGCCCAGTTGATCGCCGCCCGCGCGGGCATGGGCGTCGGCGGCGCGCTGCTGATGACCACGACCCTCGCGGTCGTCGTCCAGGTCTTCGACGACACCGAGCGCGTCAAGGCCATCGCCCTGTGGTCGACCGTCAGCTCGCTCGGCTTCGCGGCCGGACCGCTGCTCGGCGGGTTCGTGCTCGACCACTTCTGGTGGGGCGCGATCTTCCTGATCAACATCCCCGTCGCCGGCATCGGACTGGGCGCCGTCGCCGCCCTCGTACCGGAGTCCAGGCACAAGCAGGGCGACCGGCCCGACCTCGTCGGCGCCGTGCTGTCCACCCTCGGCATGACGGCGGTCGTGTTCGCGATCATCTCCGGTCCCGACCACGGCTGGACGTCCGGCCGGGTACTGCTCTCCGCCGCGCTCGGCGTGGTCGTCCTCGCCCTCTTCGCGCTGTGGGAGCTGCGCGTCCCGCACCCCATGCTGGACATGCACTTCTTCCGCGACCAGCGGTTCGTGGGCGCGGTCGCGGGCGCCGTCCTGGTCGCCTTCGGCATGACCGGCTCGCTGTTCCTGCTCACCCAGCACCTCCAGTTCGTCCTGGGGTACGGGCCGCTCGACGCGGGCCTGCGCACCGCGCCGCTCGCCCTCACCGTCGTCGTACTGAACCTCGCCGGCGTCGGCGCGCGGCTGCTGCCCCGGCTCGGCACGCCGGCGACCATCGCCACCGGCATGGCCCTGGTCGCCGCCGGGCTCGCCGCGATCGCCGTCCTCGGCGGGGAGCACGGGTACGGCGGCATGCTGCTCGGGCTGGTCGTCATGGGCGCGGGTGTGGCTCTGTCCATGCCCGCCATGGCCAACGCCATCATGAGCGCGATCCCGCCGGAGAAGGCGGGCGTGGGCGCCGGGATCAACGGCACGCTCGCGGAGTTCGGCAACGGGCTGGGCGTCGCCGTCCTGGGCGCGGTGCTCAACGCCCGGTTCGCCGCGCTCGTCGCCGTCCCGGCCGCGTCCCTGCCCGCCGCGCTCGCGGCGGCCGGCGGGCCGGCCGAGAAGGCCCGTATCGCCGACGCGTTCGCCACCGGGCTGGAGACCAGCCAGCTTGTCGGCGCGGCGGCGGTCCTGGCGGGCGGTCTCCTGGCGGCCGTGCTCCTGCGGCGGGCCGAGCGCGCCGGAGCCGCCCCCTCCGAAGTCGCGTCCGGGACATAGCATCGGGCCAGGAACGAGGAGGAGAGCCATGGTGTCGGCGCGACGGACGAGCGTGTGGCTGGAGGGCAGGCCGTCCCGGGCCCGGAAGGCCGACCAGCCGTCCGGGCTCGACCGGGAGAAGATCACCGAGGTGGCGGTCCGGCTGCTGGACGCCGAGGGCCTCGGCAAGTTCTCGATGCGCAAACTCGCGGCCGAGCTGAACGTGACGGCGATGTCGGTCTACTGGTACGTCGACACCAAGGACGACCTCCTGGAGCTGGCGCTCGACCGGGTGGTCGGCGAGCTGACCCTCCCCGCCTCCGGGCCCGGGGCGGACTGGCGCGAGCGGCTCCGGGAGCTGGCCGGCTCCTACCGGGCGCTGTTCGTCGCCCACCCCTGGGCGTCCTCGCTGGTCGGCCGCTTCCTCAACATGGGGCCCCACTCGATGGAGTTCGCGCGCACGGCCCAGCAGGTGATCGCCGACACCGGGCTGCCGCTGGGGCTCCAGACCGGCGCGCTGGCCTCGGTGTTCCAGTTCGTCTACGGCTTCGGCACCGTGGAGGGGCAGTTCCGCGTGCGGTGCGAGGAGGCCGGGACGACCCAGGACGAGTACTTCCGGGACGCCATGGGGTCCGTACGCGAACAGCCCGCCTACAGCGAGCACTTCGCGCAGGCCGAGCGGATGATGGAGGCCCGTGGCGGGGACACCGTGGCGGAGATGCGCGACCGGGACTTCCGGTTCGCGCTGGACCTCCAGATCGCGGGCATCGAGGCCATGGTGGCCAGGGGCGCCTGAGGGCGCTCCCGCTCAGCCCTGGGGCAGCGCGTCCCCCTGCACGGCCTGGATGTCCAGCTCCACCCGCAGGGTGGTGCCGATCGCCGAGATCCCCGCCTGGACCACCTGGTTGTAGTTCATGGCGAAGTCCTCCCGGCGCAGCTCGGCGGTCGCCCGGAAGGCGGCCCGCACCCCGCCCCACGGGTCGGGGCCCGTGCCCAGGTACGTGAGGTCCAGGTCGACGTCCCGGACCACGCCGTGCAGGGTCAGCGCGCCGTGCACGGTCCAGCGGTCCGGGCCGGCGGGGCTGATGCCGCGGCCGCGGTAGGTGATCTCAGGGTGGGCCTCGACGTCCAGGAAGTCGGGCGACTTCAGGTGCTTGTCCCGCAGCGCGTTGCCCGTGTCGATGGACGCGGCCGAGATCACGGCGTCCACGCGCGAGGCGGTGAGGTCCGTGGCGATCTCGATCCGCCCGCCGAAGTCCGTGAAGCGGCCGTGCACGCTGGAGATGCCCAGGTGCTGCGCGACCGCGCCGACGGTCGAGTGCGCCGGGTCGAGCGTCCAGGCACCCGGCGGCGGGAGCTCGACGCCGCCCGCCCGGGCCAGGACGACGGTGCCGACCTCGGCCCGGCCGCTCGCCGTCACCAGCGCGGTGGACGCCGCCGGGGCGTAGCCGACCGCCGTCACGATCACCGTGTACGGGCCGGGGGCCAGGGGCGCGTCGGCGACCACCGCCCCCTCCGTGTCCGCCTCGGCCCGCAGCACCTGCCCGCCGGTGGTGTCGGTGACCGTCACCACGGCGTGCTGGACGGCCCAGCCGTCCCGCGTCCGTACCTGTGCGCGAAGTCCCATTCCCGTTTTCTCTCCTCGTACCGCGGCACCGGAGCGCCGAAAAAAGAAGGGGGCGGCAGGCCGTCCCCTGCCTGCCGCCCCACCCGGCCGCGCCTCCGCTCGACGTGCGGCCGGGGGTCTCGTGTCCCGGCTACGCGCCGGGGTGGGCCAGCTCGACGTCGTGGTCGTCGGCCCCGTGGCCGGCCACCGTCAGGGCGGCGGCCACCGGCGGGTAGCCGGTCGCGATGACCGTGTACTCGCCCGTGTCGAGGTCGGCGAACGCGTACGCGCCGTCCTCGCCGGTGGTCGCCGTCGCCACCACGTTCCCGGCCGCGTCGACGAGCGTCACCCGCGCGTCCGCCAGCGGCCGGCGGGCCGCCCCGGCGCGCACCGTGCCGCGCAGCCGCGCGCCGGACCGGAGCAGGGCCTCCACCCGGGTCACGCCCTGGCCGCCGATCTCGACCGGCAGGGCGAGCGGCCGGTGGCCCTCGGCGGTGACCGCGACGGTCACCGTGCCCGGCACCAGCTCCGCGAAGGCGAAGGTGCCGTCCTGGGTGGACGCACCGGTGGCGAGGACGTCCCCGCGCACGTCCGTCACGATCACCATCGCGCCCTCGACGGGCTCCCCGCTGTCGGCGGCCCTCACGGCACCGACGAGTCCGCTCGTACCCGACAGCAGGACGTCGTAGGCCAGGGCCTCCCCGTCCACCACGACGGTGGACGCCTGCGGCTGGAAGCCGTCGGCCGAGGCGATCAGGACGTACGAACCGGGTCCGGGCGCGTCCAGCGCGTAGGCGCCGTCGGCCTGGGCGACCGAGCGGCCGAGCTGCCGTCCGCCGAGGGAGATCAGCGTGACCGCGGCGCGGGCGACGGGCGTGCCCTCGGCGGTGCGGACGGTGCCGTGGACGGGCGTGCCGTTCCCGGCGGGGGCCGCGGCGGGTCGGACCTCCGGCGCGCCGGCCGTGTCCGGTGCGAGGGCCGTGTCCGGCGCCAGGGCCGCGGAGGCGGCCGTGGCGGTGGCGCGCCGCGCGGCGGTTTCCACCGGGGCGCCAGGGGTGCCCGTGGTTCCCGTCGTTCCCGGGGCCGCCGTGGCGTCCGTGCCGGGCTCGGGCTTCGCGTGGCTCTTCAACGCGACCTCCTTGATGAACAGCGTCACGAGGAAGGCGATCAGGGCGAAGGGGGCGGAGTAGAGGAAGACGTCCGCCACACCGTGCCCGTACGCCGTCTCCATGACCGTGCGGAGCGGGGCGGGCAGCGCGTCCAGGTCGGGGATGCCCCCGCCGGCCGTACCGCCGTGGCCCAGTGCCGCGCCCTTCGGGCCCAGGTCGGCGAGGCCGTCCTGGACGTAGTGGGTGACCCGGTTGGCCATGACCGCGCCCAGCGCCGAGACGCCGATGGCACCGCCGAGGGACCGGAAGAAGGTGACCACGGACGAGGCGGCGCCGAGGTCCGAGGGGTCGACCTGGTTCTGGGTGCAGAGCACCAGGTTCTGCATCATCATGCCCAGGCCCAGGCCCAGGACGGCCATGAAGACCGCGATGTGCCAGTACTCCGTGTCGTACCGGATGGTGCCCAGCAGACCGAGGCCCGCCGTCACCAGCACACCGCCGCTGACCAGCCACGCCTTCCAGCGGCCCGTCTTGGTGATGACCTGGCCGCTGACCGTGGAGGACAGGAACAGACCACCGATCATCGGGATCGTCATGACGCCGGACATCGTCGGCGACTTGTCCCGGGCGAGCTGGAAGTACTGGCTGAAGAAGACCGTGCCGGCGAACATCGCGACACCGACGAAGAGCGAGGCCAGCGAGGCCAGCGTGATCGTGCGGTTGCGGAACAGCCGCAGCGGGATGATCGGCTCGCTCGCCCGCGACTCGACGAGCAGGAACAGCGCACCGAGGACGATCGAGCCGCCCACCATGGTGTACGTCTGCCACGACAGCCAGTCGTACTTGTCACCGGCGAAGGTCACCCACACCAGCAGCAGCGAGACCGCGGCGCTGATGAAGAAGGCGCCGGACCAGTCGACCTTGACCTGGCGCTTGACCACCGGGAGCTTGAGGGTCTTCTGGAGCACGATCAGCGCGATGACGGCGAAGGGGACGCCGACGTAGAAGCACCAGCGCCAGCCGAGCCAGTCGGTGTCGGTGATGACGCCGCCGAGCAGCGGGCCGCCGACGGTGGCGACGGCGAAGGTGGCGCCGAGGTAGCCGCTGTAGCGGCCGCGCTCGCGCGGGGAGATCATCGCGGCCATCACGATCTGCGCGAGGGCGGACAGACCGCCGACGCCGATGCCCTGGACGACGCGGCAGGCGATGAGCATGCCGGAGTTCTGGGACAGGCCGGCGACGACCGAGCCCAGGACGTAGATGACCAGGGAGATCTGGACCAGCAGCTTCTTGGAGAAGAGGTCCGACAGCTTGCCCCACAGCGGGGTGGTAGCCGTCATCGCGAGCAGCGAGGCGGTCACGACCCAGGTGTAGGCGCTCTGGCCGCCGCCGAGGTCGGAGATGATCTCGGGGAGGGCGTTGGAGACGATCGTCGACGACAGGATGGCGACGAACATCCCGAGCAGCAGCCCGGAGAGCGCCTCCATGATCTGTCGGTGCGTCATCGGCGCGCCATCGTCACGGGTCTTGGCGTGGCCGCCCCGCACACCGGCCGGTGTGGTCGTAGCCATGGACTTCCTTTACGTCGTTGATGCGGGTGTACGGGTGGGGTGCGCCCGGCAGTCTCCGAAGGAGTCCCGGAGGCGGGCGAGCAGCGCGGTCAGCCGTCCGACGTCGTCGTCGGACCAGTCCTTGAGGGTGCGGGCGAACATGTCCGTGGTACGGCGCCCGAGGTCGTCGAGCATGTCCTGGCCCGAGGGGGTGAGCCGCAGGATGCGGGAGCGCCGGTCGTCCGGGTCGGGCAGCCGCTCGATCCAGCCCCGGTCCACCACGTGCGCCACATGGCGGCTGGTGACCGACGTGTCGACGGCGAGCAGCTCGGCGAGCCGGCTCATCCGCATGTCCCCGTGGTGGGCGAGGAGGGACAGCACCGCCGCCGATCCGCCCGGGCACTCGGCGGGCAGGGCCCGCGTGAGTCCGCGCTTCACGGCGCCGATGGCGCTGAGCTGCCGGGCCAGTTCTTCGTACTGACTCCGCTCGGCCATGGCACCCCCACGCATCTTGTTGCTTAGGGCAACCATAGAAGCTGTTGGTTGCTACAGGCAAACTAAAAAGGGGCGAAGGTGCCTAAAGTCCTGGCAAAGGAAGGCGGAGGTTGGGTGGCAGGGTGAGGTTCGCTAGGGTCCTGCTCCATGGCACACAACCCCCAGGGCCCCGACGGCAACTACGACCCGGCGGGCAGCACGCAGATGTTCCGCGCCTTCGTCGACGAGGGCACCCCGCGGCAGCCGCAGCAGGTCGCCGCCCAGTCCGGCTCGCGGGTCGGCCTGATCGCGGGCATCATCGCGGCCGTCGTCATCGTCGCCGCGGTCGCCTGGCTCGCGCTGGGCTGATCTGCTTTTCCGAAGGCTCGGTTCGCCTCCGGGGCGCCTTCAGTCGGCACCGACGGTCGATCGTGCTCGGCCCTCTTTTTCAGGCTCGGTTCGCCTCCGGGGCGCCTTCAGCCGGCACCGACGGTCGATCGTGCTCGGTTCCTCGTTCCTCGGAACCTCCGCGCGTTCTCCCTTTTGGCACCGCCGGCGCCCCTTCGGCTCACTCGCCCTTGATCCCAGGCGGCGGTGACGCGGCGGGGCGCGGGTGGTGGCGGGCCGGGCACGTCGAGGGCCGGAGGGCGGCCGGCGCCCCGCGCAGGCGGAGCGCCACCGCCACCCGGCCGTACCGGCGCGTCATCGCGCCAGTGTGGCTGACGGCCCGTCAGTCATGAAGTCCGCGACCGGGCTCAGTCCGAGATGAGTCCTTCGCGGAGCTGCGCGAGCGTACGGGTCAGCAGCCGCGAGACGTGCATCTGGGAGATGCCGACCTCCTCGCCGATCTGCGACTGCGTCATGTTGGCGAAGAACCGCAGCATGATGATCTGCCGTTCGCGGGGCGGGAGTTTGGCCAGCAGCGGCTTGAGGGACTCCCGGTACTCCACGCCCTCCAGGGCGCTGTCCTCGTACCCGAGCCGGTCGGCCAGGGAGCCCTCGCCGCCGTCGTCCTCGGGGGAGGGCGAGTCGAGCGAGGACGCCGTGTAGGCGTTGCCGACCGCGAGGCCGTCGACCACGTCGTCCTCGGACACGCCCAGCACGGCGGCGAGTTCGGGGACGGTCGGCGACCGGTCGAGCTTCTGTGCCAGCTCGTCGCTCGCCTTGGTCAGGGCCAGCCGCAGCTCCTGGAGCCGGCGCGGCACGCGCACCGACCACGAGGTGTCGCGGAAGAACCGCTTGATCTCACCGACGACCGTCGGCATCGCGAACGTCGGGAACTCCACGCCCCGTTCGCAGTCGAACCGGTCGATCGCCTTGATCAGCCCGATGGTGCCGACCTGGACGATGTCCTCCATCGGCTCGTTGCGCGAGCGGAAGCGGGCCGCCGCGTACCGCACGAGGGGCAGGTTGAGCTCGATGAGCGTGTCGCGCACGTAGGTGCGCTCCGGGCCTTCCACGCCTTCGGCGTCCAGGGCCGCGAGCCGCAGGAACAGGGAGCGGGACAGCGTGCGGGTGTCGAGGGGCTCCGAGGTGGTGTCGGGAGCCGTAGCGGGTCCGCTCTGCGCGGGTACGGGCACGGGCGCCGGGACGGACTCCGGCGCGGGCACGGACTCCGGCACGGGCGTGAGCGTGAGCACCTTCGAGCTGCCCTGTTCTGCGGACATGCCACCCCCTTGAGGTCGCGGACGGTCGCGTGGGCCGCGACCATCGGAGGAACGCAGCCTCCACCTGAATACCGGAGCCGAGACTGCGGCAAACGCGGTTCCAGCAGAATGTCACATGTCGGCAACACGCTGTAGTGACTTGTCGACAAGAATGCGGCAAGTATGCGCTGGAAACAGGGGGTGTGGGGCCTTTTGGCCACCCGTTAAGGGGCTGAACGGGTCTACCTGATCAGGTTACGCGTCGATTCGATTTGCGGATCTGAGCCGGGCGAAACTGCGGGCCAGGAGTCTTGACACGTGCATCTGGGAGACGCCCAGCTCCTGGCTGATCTGGGACTGCGTCAGGTTGCTGTAGTAGCGCAGCATCAGGATCCGCTGCTCCCGCTCGGGGAGTTGGACGAGGAGGTGCCGCACCAGGTCCCGGTGCTCGACGCCGGCCAGTGCCGGGTCCTCGTAGCCGAGCCGGTCCAGCAGCCCCGGCATGCCGTCGCCCTCCTGGGCGGCCTCCAGGGACGTCGCGTGGTACGACCGGCCCGCCTCGATGCAGGAGAGCACCTCGTCCTCGGAGATCTTCAGCCGCTCGGCGATCTCGGCGGTCGTGGGCGACCGTCCGTGGGCCGTCGTCAGATCCTCGGTCGCGCCGTTGACCTGCACCCACAGTTCGTGCAGCCGGCGCGGTACGTGGACGGTGCGGACGTTGTCGCGGAAGTACCGCTTGATCTCGCCGACCACGGTGGGCATCGCGAACGTCGGGAACTGCACGCCGCGGTCCGGGTCGAAGCGGTCGATCGCGTTGATCAGGCCGATCGTGCCGACCTGGACCACGTCCTCCATCGGCTCGTTGCGGGAGCGGAAGCGGGCGGCCGCGTACCGCACCAGGGGCAGGTTCGCCTCGATGAGGGCCCCGCGCACCCGGTTGTGCTCCGGGGTGCCCGGCTCCAGCGTTTTGAGCTGGCCGAACAGCACCTGGGTGAGGGCTCGGGTGTCGGCGGCCCGCCCCTGTGCCGCGGTGCGGGCCTCCGGCTCGTTCTGGGGCGGCACCTGTTGAGGCGTCGTACTGGCCGGCACGTTCACGCCACCCCTTCGCGGTCGATCTCGCGGTCAATTACGTCAACTCATCCGTCAAAAGCGGTCATAGCATCACAAGACATGTGCACTGTGTGCAAGCACCTGATAACGTCGTGTTGTCGGCGTACGGGTAGCGAAAAGCCCCGCACCGGCGGGGTGCGGGGCTCGCGTCAGGGACCGGCCGGAGGCGGCGGGCGGGGTCAGAACTCGTAGTCGGCGATCACCCATGTGGCGAACTCTCGCCACTGACCGGCGGCGGCCTGGTGGGCCGGGTGCTCGATGTACCGCTTCAGGGCGTCCTTGTCCGCGACCGCCGAGTTGATGGCGTAGTCGTAGGCGATGTCCCGGTCGGTGATGTTCCAGGCGCACTCCCAGAACTCCAGCTCCGGGACGATCCCGCCGAGCTCCTCGAACGCCCTCACGGCCGCGGTGACGCGCGGCTCGTCGCGCCGCACTCCGTCGTTGAGCTTGAAGAGGACCAGGTGGCGGATCACGGGGACTCCTAGTTGACGAGTTCGGTCATGAAGTCGCCGACGCCCTGCGCGGCGCTCGAAATGCCCTCGAACCCTACCTGCACCAGGTCGGCCGCCCGGGCGGGGGAGTTGATGATCGTGTACAGCACGAAGACGACGACCACGTACAGCGTGATCTTCTTGGCCTGCACCATCGACCCGGCTCCCCGTCTCTCCCCTGTGATCCCCTCGGCGGTCGGGTGAGTCTAACCGAGCCTCCCAGGTCCAAGGCCCCGCCCGCCGGGGCCTCTTGCCGGCCGCGGGCGGCAACGCGAAGGGCCCCGACGCCGATGCGCCGGGGCCCTTCACACAAGAGCGGTAGCGGAGGGATTTGAACCCTCGGTGACTTGCGCCACACTCGCTTTCGAGGCGAGCTCCTTCGGCCGCTCGGACACGCTACCGAGAGAGAGCTTAGCCCAAAGGTGCCGCTTCACAGAAATCCATGGTCGACACGGATCCGCGGCCGCCTCAGCGGTCCCGGAAGAAGCGGGTGAGGAGCGCCGCGCACTCCTCCGCCAGCACCCCCTGCACCACCTCGGGCCGGTGGTTGAGCCGCCGGTCCCGTACGAGATCCCACAGCGAACCGACCGCTCCCGCCTTCTCGTCCAGGGCCCCGAACACCAGCCGGTCCACCCGGGACTGCACCAGGGCGCCCGCGCACATCACGCACGGCTCCAGCGTGACGACCAGCGTGCAGCCGGTCAGCCGCCACTCACCGTACGCCGCGGCGGCCCGGCGCAGCGCCAGCACCTCGGCGTGCGCGGTCGGATCGCCCGTCACCTCGCGTTCGTTGTGGCCGGTGGCGAGGACCGTGCCGTCCGGGGACAGCACGACCGCGCCGACCGGTACGTCACCGGCCCGCGCGGCACGCCCGGCCTCCTCCAGCGCGCGCCCCATCGGCGCGCGCCAGGGGTCCCGGACGGGATCGGTCGTGGTGGGCGGGAACATCGGGGCCGGGCGCACTAGCGGACGGCCTCCAGCACCTCCGCGGCGCCCAGCGCGTCCGCGATCTCGGACAGGGCGTCGGTGTCGAGGCCCAGCAGTTCCTTCTCGGACAGGCCGAGGTCGGCCAGGATCAGCCGGTCGCCGACCGGCTCCGCGGGCACGGCCTCGGCCGCCACCGCCGATTCCTCCTCGTCGTCGTCCTCGACCGGCTCTCCGTCCTCGGTGCCGTCGAGGTCCAGCGCGTCCAGGTCGGGGCCGTCGTCGTCCTGGTCGTCGCCCAGCAGTTCCTTGGTGAGGATCTCCCCGTAGGAGGAGCGGGCGGCGGCCGCTCCGTCGGACACGTAGATACGAGGGTCGTCCTCACCCTCCACGCGGACGATGCCGAACCATGCGTCCTCCTGCTCGATGAAGACGATCACCGTGTCGTCGTCCACCGAGGCATCACGGGCCAGCTCGGTCAGATCCGACAAGGTCTCCACATCGTCGAGCTCTGTGTCGCTCGCTTCCCACCCGTCTTCGGTGCGCGCGAGCAGTGCGGCGAAGTACACCGTGACTCTCCCACTGATCAGAGGTGTGACGATCGGGCGGCACGCTCCTTCGATGCCCCGCCCACTCGGCATCGTGGCAGATCCGGGGCCCTCAGGAGAGGTGTTCCGCTCTTGCGTCGTGCACCAGTCTGAGTCCGATGCCCGGTCCGTGTCACCAGCGAATCACCGGCGACCGCCCACGGAACGGGCCCGAGGTCCCGGGCGGATCACCAGCGGAACGTACGCATCCGCATCTGCTGGCGCATCCTCGCGGCCCGGGCCCGGCGCGGCTGGACGCGGTCGCGCAGCGCCTTGGCCTCGTTCAGTTCCCGCAGGAACTGGGCCCGGCGCCGCCGGCGCTCGGCGTCGGCCTCCTGACGGTCCGGCGCCCGGCCGTCCTGCTTCCGCTCCGGCTCTTGCGGGTCCGGCATCACGACCACCCCCAGGCTGGGTCCGTCCACCCCACCTTCCCTCCGCGGCGGGGGTTGATGCCAGTGCGGGCTACTGTTGAGGGCATGCGGATCCACGTCGTCGACCACCCGCTGGTGGCGCACAAACTCACCACGCTGCGCGACAGGCGCACCGACTCCCCGACCTTCCGGCGGCTCGCCGACGAGCTGGTCACCCTGCTCGCGTACGAGGCCACCCGGGACGTGCGCACCGAGCAGGTCGACATCGAGACCCCGGTGACCCGGACGACCGGTGTGAAGCTGACGAGCCCCAAGCCCCTGGTGGTGCCGATCCTGCGGGCCGGGCTGGGCATGCTCGACGGCATGGTGCGGCTGCTGCCGACCGCCGAGGTGGGCTTCCTGGGCATGATCCGCAACGAGGAGACGCTGGAGGCCTCCACGTACGCCACCCGTATGCCGGAGGACCTCTCCGGGCGCCAGGTGTACGTACTGGACCCGATGCTCGCCACGGGCGGCACGCTGGTCGCGGCGATCCAGGAGCTGATCAAGCGCGGCGCGGACGACGTCACGGCGGTCGTGCTGCTGGCGGCGCCCGAGGGCGTCGAGGTCATGGAGCGCGAGCTGGCGGGCACGCCGGTCACCGTCGTCACGGCCTCGGTCGACGAGCGCCTCAACGAGCACGGCTACATCGTCCCGGGCCTCGGCGACGCGGGCGACCGGATGTACGGGACGGCCGACTAGGACACGGCCTGCCGGGCGGCGGTACCGCTCAGCACTTTCCGGAGGGCGCGGGTGCGGGCCTGGCCAGGGCGGTCAGGGCCGCGGTCGCGTCCTTCGGCGGTGTGAGGGCCTTGAAGGCCGTGCCGATGACGAGGTCCACGTCCGCCGTCGCGCGGGTGTCCACCTTGACCGCGGCCCCCTTGAGCTGCGTACGGAGGACGGGGAAGGCGTTGTCGCGGGCGCCGGTGGCACCCAGCAGCATCCCGGGGCCCGGCACCTTCTTGTCGTACGCGGCGGGGGCGTTGCCCACCTTGCCGATGGCGAAGCCCCGCTTCCTCAGCTCGTCGGCGGTCGTCTTGGCCAGGCCCGCGCGGGGCGTCGCGTTGTAGACGTTGACCGTGATCTGCGCCGGTTTGAGCGGTACGTGGACCGGGGTGACGGCGTTCTTGCGGGGCTTGCAGCCGGGCCCGGCGGTGGTGCGGGCGCGGCCGTCGGCACCCCGTCCCCCGAAGACGTCGATGAGCTGCAGGGTTCCCCAGCCGGCCAGGCCGAGGGCGACCACTGCGGCGAGGGCCGCGACCACGATCCGGCGACGGCGTCGGGGGCGGCGCATGCGGGGGTAGGCATCACCCGTGATGCGGTATTTTCCGCCCATACCGGGGGGAGTGAGCATGCTCATGGGCGCAGCGTAATGCCGCCCGGGGACTATGCCTACTAAACGATCAGCCCATGGGGGCCGGACGGGTGGGAATGGGCCCGAAAGGCTGACAGCGCCGGGTGCGGCGGCTCAGTCCAGTTCGAGCACGCGGGCGTGCAGCACCTGGCGCTGCTGGAGGGCCGCGCGCACGGCGCGGTGCAGTCCGTCCTCGAGGTAGAGATCGCCCTGCCACTTCACGACGTGCGCGAAGAGGTCGCCGTAGAACGTCGAGTCCTCGGCGAGGAGCGTCTCCAGGTCCAGCTGGCCCTTGGTGGTCACGAGCTGATCGAGGCGGACCGGGCGCGGCGCGACATCCGCCCACTGCCGGGTGCTTTCCCGGCCGTGGTCGGGATACGGCCGCCCGTTACCGATGCGCTTGAAGATCACACGGAAAGCCTACCGGGCGAGCGGCTCCCGGCGCAGCCACGCGACGCCGGTGCGATGCGAATGAAATGTGAGCGAACCGGGACGGGCGGGGGCCGGGAGGCGGGAAGGGCGAACGCCGGAGCGGCGCGCCGCGGACGTGACCCGTGGCGCGCCGCCCGGAAGGTGTTACTCGGTCACGTCGTGATCGTGACCGTCGTGCAGGCCGCCGCCGCTGCCCGCGTCGCCGTCCGTGGGGACGGTGACGACCGGCTTGCGCAGCGAGCTGAGGTCGTGGGCGTAGGTGCCCACGGCGTTGGCGATGACGTCGACGTTGACGTCGAACGCCGTCATGTCGATGTTCTTCAGGTCGTCGCACTTGGCGTGGTAGCACGCGTCGTACGCGACGCCCGCCGTGCCGCCGAACTTCTCGGCCTGCTTGGCCGTCTTCAGGCCCTCGGCGCCGGTGAAGGTGCCGCCGGACGGGATGCCGACCTCGATGAACGGGCCGTAGTCGGAGCGCCCGGTGAAGTCGGTGCCCTCGTGCGGCCGGCCCTGCTTGTCCATGAACGCGTTGATGTCCCGCTCGATCTGCGCGGACCCGGCCGGGCCGGCGGGCGAGCCGACGCCGTCGGAGTTGTCCCCGTCGTACACGAACAAGCCGTAGTTCGGCGAGGCGATCATGTCGAAGTTCAGGTAGAGCTTGATCTCCTTGCGGTCCAGGTCGCTGAGGTTCGCGACGTAGTGCTCGGAGCCGAGCAGGCCGTTCTCCTCGGCGGACCACCAGGCGAAGCGCACCTTGTTGGCGGGCTTCTCCTTGGACTTGGCGAGCTCCAGGGCGACCTCGAGCAGACCGGCCGAGCCGGAGCCGTTGTCGTTGATGCCGGGGCCGGCGGTCACCGAGTCGAGGTGTGAGCCGAGCATCACGGTGTTGGCGGCATTGCCGCGGGCGGTCTCCGCGATGACGTTGTTGGTGGACCGCTTCTCCTGGAGCTGGCGGATCTCGAAGCTGACCTCGACCGGGCCCTTGGCCAGGTCGGCGGCGAGCTTCTCGCCGTCGGCCTGGGAGACACCGCCGGTCGGGATCTTGCCGGCGGCCGGGTCGCCCAGGGTGCCGCCGAGCGCGCCCGGGACGTTGTTGTAGATGATGGCGCCGGTCGCGCCCGCCGCGGCGGCCTGGGCCTGCTTGTCGGCGAAGGTGCAGCCGCCGCGCTTGATCAGGGCGATCTTGCCGGTGAAGGTGCCGGACGCGTAGTCGGCGGCCTCGCAGCCGGGCGTCGTGTCCTCCGCGGGGGCCGGGACGGCGGCGAGGCCTGCCTTGATGCCGCCGACGGGGGTCGACTTGGTGTACGTCATCGCCCCGATGGTGATGTCACGCGGCGCCGGTGAGACGACCGAGAGCTTCTCCGCCTGGGTCTGGGTGTAGATGAAGTCGAACTTCTGGTACGAGACCTGGTAACCGGCCTTTTTGAGCTGCTGGTACACGTACGCCGCCGAGGCGTCGTGTCCGAGCGAGCCGGCCGCCCGGTGGCCGCCGGCGGAGTCGGCTATCTGCTGGAACTTCTCCAGGTGCTTGTAGGCGTCCTTGGCGGACGCCTCCCGGACCAGCTTCTTGGAAAGTTTCGCGGCGTCCTTGGCCGCCGCCTTACCGGGGTCGTGCCGGTCGGCGGAGGCGGGGGACGCGGAAGCCAGCAGGAGCGGGGTCGCGAGTGCGGCTGCGGCCAGGGTGGCCGCGGCTCTGCGATGGGATGCGTTCACAGAGGTCCTTCCCGGTGCGAACGAGGTTGAAGGGAAGCTAGCGATCTCCCAGGCTCCTGTGAACAGATGTGCCTCAACTCACGTGATTTTCCGTACGTTTGGCCACGGAACGTGTCACTCCGCCGCCGAAGGTCCCGTGTTCCGGGCCGATTTGGCTCCCTTGGTGCCACCGGTGTCCGTCGAGGCCCCGGCCTTCCCGGCGGCCTTGGCGGCGCGCTTGGCCTCCTGCTTGTACGCGCGGACCCGGGCGAGCGACTCCGGCCCGGTGATGTCGGCGGCCGAGCGGTACGCGCCCTCCTCGCCGTACGCGCCCGCCGCCTCCCGCCAGCCCTCCGGCCGCACGCCGTACTGCTTGCCCAGCAGGGCCAGGAAGATCTGCGCCTTCTGCTTGCCGAACCCGGGCAGCGCGAGGAGCCGGGCGAGCAGCTCCCCACCGGTGGCGGCGTCCGACCAGACGGCGCTCGCGTCACCGCCGTACTCGTCCACGAGGTACTGGCAGAGCTGCTGCACCCGCTTGGCCATCGAGCCCGGGTAGCGGTGCACGGCGGGCTTCTCGGACAGCAGGGCGGCGAAGGCCTCGGGGTCCCGCGCCGCGATCGCGTGTGCGTCCAGGTCGTCGGAGCCCATGCGCCGGGCGATCGTGTACGGGCCGGAGAACGCCCACTCCATGGGGACCTGCTGGTCCAGCAGCATCCCCACGAGTGCGGCGAGCGGACTGCGGCCCAGCAGTTCGTCGGCCTCGGGTTGCTGGGCGAGGTGGATCGTGGTCGTCATGTGTCGATGATCGCGCCGGTGGGGGCGGGCCGCACGACGGGCACCGGGGCGGGGCGGCTCCCGTCGGCCGCGCACGGCCGGGTGCCCGGGACGGGGGCGGTGCCGCCGCCGCCCCGCCGGGTCCGCCTCACCCGGCGAGCAGTTCCTCCTCCCCGCCCTCCATGACCGGGCGGATGACGACCGGGTGGTCGGGGGCGCCGGCCGGCTGCGGGGACCGGGCGATGCGGGTGGCGATCTCGGTGACCCGCTCCAGGCTCGCGCAGTCGAGCACCCAGTACCCGGCCATCAGCACGTCGGCCGGCCCGTACGGGTCGTCCGTGATCACCGGCCGGCCGTCCTCGTCCAGGCCGACCAGCCGGGTCAGGCGCGGTGCGGCGAGGCCCTGGGCGTCGAGGAGCTCACCGGTCCGGGCGAGCTCGTCGTTCAGGCCCTGCATGAAGGCGAACATCGCCCGGATGTCCTCCTCGTTCCAGGCCGGGCCGCCGGCGGAGGCCCCGCCGCCCATCGCGTCGTAGTCGGCCTGGGTGCCCTGCACCATCACCAGGTACTTCATGCTGCGGCTCCTCGTCCTCGGGGCTCGGCCCCCTCACCTCTGACGCTCATGAGCCTCACAAGAACCCGCGCGGAGCGCCGGGCGAGTGCGCCCGTTGGCGGTGTCCGTCGCCCTCCCGGCAGCGGGGGCACGGCCGTTCGGGCGAAATCGCTCCTCCGTCCACCGCCCCGGTCATACGATCATCGTCGGATTCCCGACCTTCCGACCAAAGGGCTCCTGTGAAGATCCGCCGTATCCTCGCGACGGCCGCCGTCGCCGCCGTGACCGCCCCCGCCGCACTGCTCTGCGCCCCGCCCGCGTTCGCGGAGACGGCTCCGGCGGCGCCGCCGGCCCAGGAACCGCCCCTCGGCCGGCCGGTCGCGGACAAGGCCGCCGGGGCCGCCACGGCCGACCGGGGCGCCGCAGCGGTCAAGGCCGCCAAGGCCGCCACGCCCTCCCTCGCGGAGCTGGAGAAGGCGGCCGCCGCGGCACAGAAGGCGTACGACGCCGCCGTCGCCGCCGAGGAGGCCGCCGCCCGGGCGCTCGCCGACGCGCTGTCGGAGACCGCTCCGCTCGCCTTGGCCGCCGGCAAGGCGGCCGAGGAGGCCGCCACGGCCGCCACCGACCAGCGGGCCGCCGACGCGGAACTGGCCGCGGCCCGGGCCGCCCTCGCCGCGCTGCCGGAGACCGCCACGCAGGCGGAAAGGGCCCGGGCGGAGAAGGACGTCGCCGACGCGGTCACCGCCGCCGAGGCCGCCGCCACCGCCCGGGACGCCGCCGACGCCGCGGCGCGGAAGGCAGGCAAGGACCGGGACGACGCCCGGGTGGCCGCCGCCCGGCGCGTCCACCTGGCGCGGGAGGAGAAGGCGAAGGCCCTCACCGCCAATGAGGCCGCCGACAAGGCGCTCGCCGACGCCAGGAAGGAGGCCGAGGCGGGCGCCTGCGTCCCCGAGGACCGGCTCACGGTCACCGCCACCGGACTCCCCGCGAAGGTCACCGCCGGGACGACGGTCGACTTCACCGTCCGCGTCACCAACGGCACCGGCCGGACCCTGGACGAGGTCTGGCCGTACGTGGAGGTCGAGGCCGCAGACGACCTGCTCGACGTCGAGTGGTCCACGGCCGGCTCCCCGGACTGGCAGGACGTGGACGCCGACCACTACGCGGGCGCGGTCGAGACGCTGGCGGCCGGCGCCCACGCCGACGTCCGGCTGCGCATGAAGGTCGGCGCCAAGACCCCGGCCGGCGCCGGAGTCGCCTCCATCGCCGCGGACTACCTCAACGACGACCGGTCGTGCGGCGGGACGCCCGAGTACCACGAGTACCCCTTCGACGTCGTCGCCGCGGCCCCCCGGCCCGGCGCCACCGCCACCCCGGCGGTCACCCCCGCCCCGCGGGCGCAGGGTGCGGTCTCCACGGTGCCCGTCACCACGGGAACCGTCACCACCGCCGGCACCCTCGCCGCCACCGGCTCCTCCTCCGCCATGCCGAAGGTCGCCCTCGCCGGCGCGGCCGCCGTGCTCCTGGGCGGCGGCGCGGTACTGGCCGTACGCCGCCGCGCGACCGACGCGGTCGACTGACCACCCGCCCGCGGGCCGCACCGGACCCACCGGTTCCGGCCCGTCGGGCCCGTCCCCGGCGACCGCTGATGCGGTCCGGCCCTCTGAGCCGGCGCCGGAGCGGTTCCACCACCCCGTCCCGGATGTGTCACCGCGGTGTCACGACGGCGGGGTCCGGGCAACCGCCGCGCGGTTCCGCCTGTGTACCTGGGGGAGTGCGGGCGCTGGACCGGCACGGTAACCACATCCTTGGGGGGCTTCATGCGGTACAGGAACGGCATCGGCAGAGGGGCGGCGGCGTTGGCCCTCGTCTCGGCGGCCACCCTGCTGGCGGCGGCATGCCAGCCGGCCGGCGAGGAGACGGTTTCCGCCACGCCGTCCGTGACCGGGAAGCCCTCGGGTGCGCCCGGCCCCGTCGCCTCCGAGGGCGGCGGGACGAGCGTGCCGCCGGCCGACCCTGCGGGAGGTTCCTCGTCCGGGGGCTCCGGCGGCAGCGATGCCGGTTCCGGTGGTGCGGCCCCCACCTGTGCCGACAAGGACCTCAAGGGGGAGACGCAGCAGGCGTCGACCTACCCGCCCGGCACGGGGACGGGAGCCGTGGTGGTCGGGTTCACCAACACCTCCGGCCGTCCCTGCACCGTCCAGGGATTCCCCACGGTGGCCGCCGCGGGAATGACGCGGCCGGACATGAACCGGCCGCTGGCGGTGACGCGAACTGGCTCCGCCTCGACGGTGCGTCTGGCACCCGGTGGCAAGGCATGGGTGAAGCTCACCTTCGTCCAGGTCCAGGGCGAGGCCGACGGCTACTGCGAGTCCGGCGCCGAGCCGGCCTCCTACCCCTCGTTGATCGTCGGCCTGCCCGGATCGGGCAAGCACCAGGTCCAGATGGACGACGCCCGGGCGATCGTGATGTGCGACGACAAGGCGACCGTCACCTCGGTGTCCGAGTCCAAGCCGTCCTGAGTCAGGCCGTTCGTCCCGGTGGGCCGGCGGCACGTCGCCGGCCCGGCGCTCTCGGCGCGCACGGCGCCCCGCGATACGCAGCCCCCGGGATGACCGCTGTGGACGAAGACCCGGACAACGAGGGCTGAGACACGTCGAAGGGCCCCACCGCGAACGGTGGGGCCCTTCGACATCGTGCCCGGTGAGGCACTGGCGGAGGATACGAGATTCGAACTCGTGAGGGGTTGCCCCCAACACGCTTTCCAAGCGTGCGCCCTAGGCCTCTAGGCGAATCCTCCGCCGCAAACAATACAAGACGTTGAGGAGTGCTCGCGAACCCTCTTCCCCGGCCGCCTCCCGAGGTGACCCGGGGTGCCCCCGGGCCGTCGTGGATCAGGTAGTCTGGGCGCAGCCCCTCACGTGGCGCTATCTGACTGAACTCCCCCAGGGCCGGAAGGCAGCAAGGGTAGGTCGGCTCTGGCGGGTGCGTGGGGGGCGCTTGCGTTGCCGGGGGAGCGGTCCGGTGGGCCGGGTCGATTGTCGGTGGGGCCCGATATCGTCGTAAGGGTGTCGTCCCTTGCGCTGTACCGCCGCTATCGTCCCGAGTCCTTCGCCGAGGTCATCGGGCAGGAGCATGTCACCGACCCGTTGCAGCAGGCCCTGCGGAACAACCGGGTCAATCACGCGTACCTGTTCAGCGGGCCGCGCGGATGCGGCAAGACGACCAGCGCGCGCATCCTCGCCCGCTGTCTGAACTGTGAGCAAGGTCCCACGCCGACGCCCTGCGGCGAGTGCCAGTCCTGCCAGGACCTGGCCAGGAACGGGCCGGGGTCGATCGACGTCATCGAGATCGACGCCGCATCGCACGGAGGCGTGGACGACGCCCGTGACCTGCGGGAGAAGGCCTTCTTCGGCCCGGCGAGCAGCCGGTACAAGATCTACATCATCGACGAGGCCCACATGGTCACCTCGGCGGGCTTCAACGCCCTGCTGAAGGTGGTCGAGGAGCCGCCGGAGCACCTGAAGTTCATCTTCGCCACGACCGAGCCCGAGAAGGTCATCGGGACCATCCGGTCGCGCACGCACCACTACCCGTTCCGGCTGGTGCCGCCCGGCACGCTGCGGGAGTACCTGGGCGAGGTGTGCGGCAAGGAGCGGATCCCCGTCGAGGACGGGGTGCTGCCGCTGGTCGTGCGCGCCGGCGCGGGCTCGGTGCGTGACTCGATGTCCGTCATGGACCAGTTGCTGGCCGGTGCCGCCGAGGACGGTGTGACGTACGCCATGGCGACGGCCCTCCTCGGTTACACGGACGGCTCGCTGCTCGACTCGGTGGTGGACGCCTTCGCCGCCGGGGACGGGGCCGCCGCGTTCGAGGTCGTCGACCGGGTCGTCGAGGGCGGTAACGACCCGCGGCGGTTCGTGGCCGACCTGCTGGAGCGGCTGCGCGACCTGGTGATCCTGGCCGCGGTGCCGGACGCCGCGGAGAAGGGCCTCATCGACGCTCCCGCCGACGTGGTCGAGCGGATGGCGGCCCAGGCGTCCGTCTTCGGCGCCGCCGAGCTCAGCCGGGCGGCCGACATCGTGAACACCGGGCTCACCGAGATGCGCGGTGCCACCTCGCCGCGGCTCCAGCTTGAGCTGATCTGCGCGCGGGTGCTGCTGCCCGCCGCCTTCACCGACGAGCGGTCGCTGCTGGCCCGGCTGGACCGGCTGGAGCGCGGCTCGGCGGTCCGTGGCGCCGCCTTCCAGGCGACGGGCCCCGGCCCCGCCATGGGGTACGTCCCCGGGCCCGAGGCCCACGACCAGGTGGCGCCGGCCGTCCCGGGCGGGGGACCCGCGGCGGCCCGTGCGGCGGTACGGGGACCGGGCGAGGCCCCGGCTCCGGGACCCGTGCCCGCGCCCGCCACCCCGCCCGTGACCGGCGCGCCGGCCGCCGCGGCGCCGCCCGCACTCGCGCCCGAAGCCCCCGCGCCGGCTCCCGCGGCCGGGCCGGAGCCGGGCCCCGCGCCCGCCGCCCCGCCCGCCGCGTCCCGGCCCGGAGCCTGGCCCTCCGCCGCCGCGCCCGGGTCCCAGGAGTCCGGCGGCCGGCCGGGCGCCTGGCCCACCGCGTCCGCCACCCCCGCCGCCCGGCCCGAGCCTCCGGCGCCCGCGCCCGGCCCCGCGGCCGCCGCGCCGGCGCCCGCCGCCCCGCCCGCAGGCGGTCCCGGGATGGCGCAGGGCGCCGCCCAGGTGCGGAACATGTGGCCGGACATCCTGGAGGCGGTCAAGAACCGCCGCCGCTTCACCTGGATCCTGCTCAGCCAGAACGCCCAGGTGGCCGGCTTCGACGGCACCACCCTCCAGCTCGGCTTCCTCAACGCCGGGGCCCGCGACAACTTCGCGAGCAGCGGCAGCGAGGACGTCCTCAAGCAGGCGCTCGCCGAGCAGTTCAACGTCCAGTGGAAGATCGAGGCCATCGTCGACCCGTCGGGCGGCTCCGCGCCCCCGCCCGCCCCGGGCGGCGGAAGCGGCGGATACGGCGGCGGTGGGTACGGCGGTGGCGGCGGCTACGGCGGCCGCCCCCAGGCGCCCGCGCCCGCGCCGCAGGCCGCCCCCGGGCCCGTACCGCGGGCGCCGGAGGCCTCGGCGCCCCGGCCCCCCGCCCAGGCCCCCGGCGGGAGCGCGCCGGAACCCCCGCGGACCCCGCCCGCCCGCCCGCCGGTCAGACCCGAGGACGACATGCCGGAGGACGACGACCCCGACCTCGTCGACTCGGCGCTCTCCGGCCACGAGCTGATCGTGCGCGAGCTCGGGGCGACGGTGGTGGAGGAATATACGAACGAGTAGCGGGGCCCTCCTCGGTGGCCCGCACAAAGACCGCGCCGCCCCGCGGGCTACCCTGGCTGGCGTGAAGGTCCTCGTCATCGGCGGCGGCGCCCGCGAACACGCCCTGTGCCGCTCTCTCTCCCTCGATCCCGACGTCACCGCTCTGCACTGCGCGCCCGGCAACGCCGGAATCGCGGAGGTCGCCGAGCTGCACCCGGTCGACGCCCTCGACGGGGCGGCCGTGGCCCGCCTCGCCACCGACCTGGAGGCCGGCCTCGTGGTGGTCGGCCCGGAGGCCCCGCTCGTCGCGGGTGTCGCCGACGCCGTACGGGCCGCCGGCATCCCGTGCTTCGGCCCCTCGAAGGAGGCCGCGCGGCTGGAGGGCTCCAAGGCGTTCGCCAAGGACGTGATGGCCGCCGCCGGCGTCCCCACCGCCCGCTCGTACGTCTGCACCACCCACGAGGAGATCGACGGGGCGCTCGACGCCTTCGGTGCCCCGTACGTGGTCAAGGACGACGGCCTCGCGGCCGGCAAGGGCGTCGTCGTCACCGAGGACGTCGAGCAGGCCCGCGCCCACGCGCGCTCCTGCGACCGGGTGGTCATCGAGGAGTACCTGGACGGCCCCGAGGTCTCCCTCTTCGCGATCACCGACGGCACCACCGTGCTGCCGCTCACCCCCGCCCAGGACTTCAAGCGCGCCCTCGACGGCGACGAGGGCCCCAACACCGGCGGCATGGGCGCCTACTCGCCCCTCCCCTGGGCCGACCCCAAGCTGGTCGACGAGGTCATGGCGAGCGTCCTCCAGCCGACCGTGGACGAGCTGCGCCGCCGCGGCACGCCCTTCCAGGGCCTGCTGTACGCGGGCCTCGCGATCACCTCGCGCGGCGTGCGGGTCATCGAGTTCAACGCCCGCTTCGGCGACCCCGAGACCCAGGTGGTCCTCGCCCGCCTCCGGACGCCGCTCGCCCAGGTGCTGCTGCACGCCGCCAACGGCACCCTCGACAGCGAGCCGCCGCTGACCTGGCGCGACGAGGCCGCCGTCACCGTGGTCGTCGCCTCGCACAACTACCCCGGCACGCCCCGCACCGGTGACCCGATCGAGGGCCTGGACGAGGTCGCCGCCGAGGACGCCCCGCACGCGTACGTCCTGCACGCCGGGACCCGGCGGGACGGCGACGCGATCGTCAGCGCCGGTGGCCGCGTGCTGTCGGTCACCGCGACCGGCAAGGACCTCGCGGAAGCCCGCGAGCGGGCGTACGCGGCGGTCGGACGCATCCGGCTCGACGGCTCGCAGCACCGGACGGACATCGCGCGCAAGGCGGCGGGGGAGTGAACCGCCCCGGACGCTGAACCGTCTGCACCTTTGCCCAAAGCCATTCCATCGAGTGAGGGCTGGCCCATCCGGATGACGCCTGCCGGTGCCCCAACTAGGGTGCCGCGCAAGCGTTCCGGCACTTGGCCCACCGGCATTGCGATGTCAGTGGCGGGTGCCACAGTGGGGGAGTGACCAACACCGCGAGGCAGTCCGCCGCAGGGCAGAAGGGGGTGACGTACGGCCGTGTCCGATTCCGGTGCTCGTTTCGGGATGGGTGAGGAGCTCGGCGCCCGGGCCGCGCGCGTCCGCGCCCTGGCGGTGCTGCGGATCCGCAGCCGGGCGCTCGCCGTGGCGCTGCTGCCCGCGGCCCTCGCCGTCGTGCTGCTGGCCGGCGGTGCCACGGGCCGTATGACCGGCGCCGGCTGGGACGCCGCGCGCTGGGCGGTGTCGGTGCTCGCCGTGCTCGTGCTGGTGGCCGCGGTGGCGGTCGGCGCCCTGATCGCGCGGGCCAGACCGGCACTCACACCGACGGTGGAGATCCCCCGCGAGTCGGCCCCCGACCTGTACCGGCTGGTGCAGGACCTGGCCGGGCGGCTGGACGTGCCGGCGCCGTCCGGGATAGCGCTCACCCCGGACTGCGACAGCTGGCTGGAGGACCGCACCCACCCGGCGCACGGCCGGGCGGGCATACCGGGCGTCCACCGTTCCGGCACCCCTCCCGTCCTGGTCATAGGGTCGCCGTTCCTGTGGTGGATGCGGGTCGCCGAGCTGCGGGCGGTGCTGGCCCCCGTCGTGGCCGGCACCGGGCCGTCCGCCCACCCCGACATAGCGGCGGCCCGCCGCTTCGTCCGGGGCCTGGACGCGGCGGTCGCGGTGGCGGACCGGCCGGGGCTCGATCCGGTACGGCGCCTGGGCGCCCGCTGCACCGGCGGGGTGGTGCGGGTGCTGCTGCGCGGCTGCCGGGTGCACGCCGCCGAGATGGAGCGGGGCGTGGCGGCGGCCGCCTCGGAGCGCGCGCAGGCGGTGGACTACGGCCTGCGGATCGCCGCCCAGGAGCAGGTCGGCCTGGCGTACGCGGGCTGGGACCGGCTGCTGACCCGGGTGGCGCTGCCCGCCTGGCGCATGGGCCGGTGGCCCTCCCGGCTGGACGCGGGCGTCGTCTCGGCCCTGACCGAGCTGTCGCGGCGCGACCGGCTGGCGGAGGGCTTCGCCTCCCGGCTGGGCGAGCGCCCGGCCTGTGACCTGCTGGAGGAGCCGGGCCTGGTGGACGAGGCCACCTCGCTGCTCGCCGCCCGCCTCTTCCACGGCGGGCCCCCGCAGGCGGGCCCGGACTGGGCCCCGGTGGACTGGCAGCAGTATCCGGACGAGGTCGTCGACCGCAAGTGGCGTACGGAGGCGGCCCGTCTGCACCGGGTCCTCGACCGTCTAGGGGTCGACCGGGACGCGGAGGCGACGCTGACCCGGGTGATGGACCACCTCGCCGCGGGCCCGGCCGGCGAGACGCTCGCCGCCGCGATCACCGCCGAGATGTCCCGCGAGGCCGTCACCGGACCCGCCACCCCGAGCACCGCCCCGGCCCCCGGCGCCGTGACCGCCGGCCCCGCACCCACGGACGCCGCCCCGGCCGCCGAAGCCCCGCCCACCCCCGGCACCGAAGCCGCCGACACCCCCCACGCCCCGGCCCCCGACGCCCCGGCCGCCGACACCCCCCACGCCCCGGCCCCCGACGCCCCGGAGCCCGCCACGGACGCCCCCGACGCCCCGGACGCCCCGGACGATCCGGACGGCCCCGCGCCGGCCCCGATCTCCGTCCCCGGCGACCTGGACCACGCCGCGTGGGGCCCGGGCGGGGACGCGCTGCCGCTGTTCCCGTTGCAGCCGCCCCGCAGCGGGCGTGAGCTGCTGGCCGACCACGTCACGGCCATGGTGTGCTGCTCCGCCGTGGACACCGCCGGTGCCGCACCCGGCCTGGACTGGCTCGACGGACCGACGCTCCTCGTCGGCGGCAAGCGCCATCCCGACCTCTCCGCCCGGGTCCTGAGCCTCATAGAGGAGGCCGATCCGGAGCCGCTGCGTTCCTGGCTGGCGACCGTCGGGGTCCGTCCCGAGAAGCCCGTCCGTCTCGTCTGACCGCCGGACGACCGGCGCACCCGAAGCGGAATGCCACCCTCCGTTCTTGCCGATTAACGACGAACGGTGACGGAGTGCGTGCGGTATGTGATGTGCTGGAGACCGGCACTGACAGTCGCGGGGGAGTCGAGGGAGGGGCGCAGCATGGGGGCGGAACAGACGCGGCGGTGGGAATCGGGAGCCCTCGCCCATGCCGTGACGGACCCGTTCGGCCAGGGGCCGCTGCCCTGGCTCCGCGGCAGCGAGCAGTACTTCGGCGACACCGGGCAGGTGGTCCCCTGGTACGTGGATCCCGGCCTCGCCCGCGGCGGTCACGGCGGCCCGCGCTCGGCCGACGACGTACGCCGCCAGATCAAGGGCTTCTCCTCCGCCGGCGCGGTCGCCCCCGGGGAGGCGATCGATTTCCACATCACCGTGGACCCACCCCAGCAGTTCTCGGTCGACGTCTACCGGATCGGTCACTACGCGGGGGACGGCGCCGCCAAGATCACCACCAGCCCCCGTCTCTCCGGGATCGTCCAGCCGCCCCCGCTCACCGCCGACCGGACCGTCTCCTGCCACCACTGGTGGCTCTCCTGGCGGCTCCAGGTGCCGTCGTACTGGTCGATCGGGGCGTACGTGGCGGTCCTCACCACCGCCGACGGCTACCGCTCCCACATCCCCTTCACCGTCCGCGACAGCCACCCCGCCGACCTGCTCCTGCTCCTCCCCGACGTCACCTGGCAGGCCTACAACCTCTATCCGGAGGACGGGCACACCGGCGCCAGCCTCTACCACGCCTGGGACGAGGACGGCCGGCTGCTCGGCGAGGAGGGCGCCGCCACCACGGTCTCCTTCGACCGTCCGTACGCGGGCGCCGGCCTCCCGCTGCACGTGGGCCACGCCTACGACTTCATCCGCTGGGCCGAGCGGTACGGCTACGACCTGGCGTACGCCGACGCCCGCGACCTCCACGCCGGCCGCATCGACCCGACGAAGTACCGGGGCCTGGTCTTCCCCGGCCACGACGAGTACTGGTCGGTCCCGATGCGGCGCACGGTGGAGCAGGCCCGGGACCAGGGCACCTCGCTGGTGTTCCTGTCCGCCAACACCATGTACTGGCAGGTCGAGCTGTCGCCGTCCCCCTCCGGCGTCCCCGACCGCCTCCTCACCTGCCGAAAACGACGCGGGCCGGGCAAGCCCGCCCTGTGGCGCGAGGTCGACCGGCCCGAGCAGCAGCTCCTCGGCATCCAGTACGCGGGCCGGGTGCCCGAACCGCACCCGATGGTCGTCCGCAACGCCGAGCACTGGCTCTGGGACGCCACCGGCGCCGGTGAGGGCGACGAACTGCCCGGCCTGGTCGCGGGCGAGGCCGACCGGTACTTCCCGCGCACCGCCCTCCCCGAGCACCGGCGCCGCATCCTGCTGGCCCACTCGCCCTACCGGGACGGCGACGGCAACGTACGCCATCAGGAGACGTCCCTCTACCGGGCCCCCTCGGGCGCCCTGGTCTTCGCCTCCGGCACCTTCGCCTGGTCACCCGCCCTGGACCGGCCGGGTCATGTCGACCTCCGTATCCAGCGCGCCACGGCCAACCTCCTGGACCGCATCTGCAAACGGGACTAGAACGCAACCGGGAGTCCGGTCCCGTCCCGGGCGAAGATCCTTCCCGACCCTCCCGCGCGGTTCGCGAGACCCCTGGCCGAAGCCTGGCCCCGCATGCGGGAGAATCGGAGCCGATTGGACAGAACCACGGGGAGGAACCGTGTCCGGATTCGTCGTAAAGCCCGAGCCCGTCCAGGTGCCGGGTCTGGTGCATCTGCACACCGGCAAGGTGCGCGACCTGTACCAGAACGAGGCGGGCGACCTCGTGATGGTCGCCAGTGACCGCATGTCCGCCTATGACTGGGTGCTGCCCACCGAGATCCCGGACAAGGGCCGTGTCCTCACGCAGCTCTCGCTCTGGTGGTTCGACCGGCTCGCCGACCTCATCCCCAACCACGTCATCTCCACCGAGCTCCCCGCCGGCGCCCCCGCCGACTGGGCGGGCCGCACCCTGATCTGCCGGTCGCTGCGCATGGTCCCGGTCGAGTGCGTGGCCCGCGGCTACCTCACCGGCTCGGGCCTCGCCGAGTACGAGGAGTCCCGTACGGTCTGCGGCCTGGCGCTCCCCGAGGGCCTCACCGACGGCTCCGAGCTGCCCGCGCCGATCTTCACCCCCGCCACCAAGGCGGCCGTCGGCGAGCACGACGAGAACGTGTCGTACGAGGAGGTCGCCCGCCAGGTCGGCGCGGAGACCGCCGCCCAGCTCCGCCAGTCGACCCTGGCGATCTACTCCCGCGCCCGTGAGATCGCCCGGGACCGCGGGATCATCCTCGCCGACACCAAGTTCGAGTTCGGCCGGGAAGGCGACGGTCTGGTCCTCGCCGACGAGGTGCTGACCCCGGACTCCTCCCGCTTCTGGCCGGCCGGTGCCTGGGAGCCGGGCCACGCGCAGCCCTCGTACGACAAGCAGTACGTCCGCGACTGGCTGACCTCGCCCGCCTCGGGCTGGGACCGCAAGAGCGAGCAGCCGCCCCCGCCCCTGCCGGAGCAGGTCGTGGCGGCGACCCGGGCGAAGTACCTGGAGGCGTACGAGCTGCTGACCGGCACGAGCTGGAGCTAGCGACGACGAAGCCCCCCGGCCGACCGGCCGGGGGGCTTCCATGGAGCGGACGACGAGGCTCGAACTCGCGACCTCAACCTTGGCAAGGTTGCGCTCTACCAACTGAGCTACGTCCGCATGCGCCGTAGCGCGAGACCACTATACCCAACCTCGCTCGCGGGCGAGACGCGCCGCCGTATGACGGTTCTCCGCCCCCAGCTTCGCGGCTGCGGACGACAGGTAGTTCCGTACCGTCCCCGGGGACAGGGAGGCCCGCTGGGCGATCTCCGCGACGGGCGCCCCGTCCAGCGCCAGCTCCAGCACCTCCGCCTCCCGGGCGGTCAGCGGCGAGTCCCCGGCCGAGATCGCGTCGGCGGCCAACTCGGGGTCCACGTAACGGTTCCCGGCGTGGACGGTACGGATGATCTCGGCGAGCCGCTGGGCGCTGACGGTCTTCGGCACGAAGCCCCGCACCCCGGCCGCGAGGGCCCGCTTCAGGTGACCGGGACGCCCGTGGCCGGTGACGATCATGGTGCGGCAGCCGGGCAGTTCGGTCCGCAGTGATGTGGCGACCTTCACACCGTCGGCGCCGGGCATCTGGAGGTCCAGCACGGCCACGTCCGGCCGGTGGGCCCGCGCCATGGCGAGCGCCTCGGGACCGGACGCCGCCTCGGCGACGACCACGAGGTCGTCCTCCAGTCCGAGGAGGGCGGCCAGGGCGCCCCGGATCAGGTGCTCGTCGTCGGCCAGCAGGACGCGTACGGGGGCGCTCACCGCACCGCCTCCGCGACGGCCGCCGCGCCCGGCGCCCGTACCGGCACCCGCGCCGTGACCCGGAACCGCCCGCCGCCCACCGGGCCGGCCTCCAGCGTGCCGTCCAGCGCGGCCAGCCGCTCCCGCAGCCCGGCCAGTCCCGATCCGCCGCCCGAAACCCCGCCAGACACCCCGCCGGGCACGCCCCTCGGCCCGGCGCCCGGCCCGCGACCCGAACCGGAGGACCCGGGACCGGAACCCGCCCCGGCGTCCCCGTCGGCCCCGTCGTTCTCCACCACCAGCACCGCGCACCCCTCCTCCGCGCCCACCGGCACGGACACCGACACCGACACCGAGCACCGCCGCGCGTCCCCGTGCCGCAGCACGTTCGTCGTGCCCTCCCGCACCACCCACGCGAGCGCCGACTGCACCCGCGCCGGCAGCGCCGGGCCCGCCGCGTCCTCCGGTCCCGCCACGTCCACCGCGCAGGCGATCCCGGCGGCCGTCAACACGGCCCTGGCGCCCTCCAGTTCCGTGTGCAGGTCCGCCTCCCGGTAACCGCGCACCACGTCACGCACCTCCCGCTGGGACTCCTGTGCCAGCCGCTGCACCTCGGCCATCTGCTCCACCGCCGCCTTTGCCCTGCCCCGCCGGGCGAGCTGCACCGCCAGCTCGCTCTTGAGCGCGATCACCGACAGGTTGCGGCCCATCACGTCGTGCAGGTCGCGCCCGAACCGCAGCCGCTCCTCGGCGACCGCGAGCCGCGCCTGGAGCTCCCGCGCCGCGTCCAGCTCCCACACCGCCCGCAGCAGCCAGCCGGAGAACCCGCTGGTCGCCGCGAGGAACACCCCGGCCACCAGGACGCCGAGCGTGAACCCGCCGACCTCCGCGGGCCTCAGCCCCAGGGCCCCGCAGAGCAGCGCGGTACCGGCCGCCGCCGCCAGCACCAGGCAGAGCATGTGCCTTGTCCGGGGCAGGCCCAGTACCAGCCCGCCGATCCCGAAGCCCAGGACGCCGACCACCATGGTGGGCACGACCTCGCCCGCGTCCGCGCCGCCGAACCGGTACACCACCAGTGCCGCCGCCGCGAGCGCGCAGGACGTGACGCCGTGCGCCACCATCAGCCGGACGGGGCGGGCCCGCCGCCCCACCGTCCAGTCCAGCGCCCGGGAGGCCAGCACCCCGCCCAGCACGGCGTGCGCGACCACCAGCAGGAACAGCCAGCCGCCCAGGGGCGGCGCCATCCGGCCCAGCATCCCCAGGCCGATCGAGGCCACCTCGATCAGGGTGAACGAGTGGTACGACCAGCGGGTGTAGAGCTCGACCTTCTCCGGATCGCTCCGCCGGTTCCACCAGCCCGTCAGCCTCACGTCCCGCTCCCCCTCACGTCCGTACGCACCGGGCTCCCCCGCCCGGCCGACCCCACGGGCCCGCCCGGGGGCCGGCCGGCCCCCGGGTACCGCCCGCGTCCGGTCGCGTTGCGCCCGTCCCGCGCCGGCCCTCAGCGCCGTGGCTCCCAGCGGAACCACCGCTGCACAGCAAACACCGAGATCACCGTCCAGGCCACTGCCGTCAGCGCCGCCCCGGCCAGTTCCCCGGCGCCGCTCCCGCCGCCCAGCCAGCCGGCCCGTACGAGGGTCATCACACCCGTCAGCGGCAGCAGTTCGCACACCGAGGACACCGTGTCGGGGAGGATCTCCAGCGGGACGAACAGCCCGGAGCCCATCGCCGAGACCAGGAACAGCGGCATGGTGGTGATCTGCGCGCTCTCCACGGTGCGGGTGAGGGCCGCCGTCGCGCCGGCCAGCGCGATCAGCATCACCACCCCCGCGAGCACGCCCCCGACGAGCAGTTCGGGCCGCCGCGGCGCCCCCATGCTGAGGAACGCCACCCCCGCCACCACGATCAGGACGCTCTGCGCCACCGCCAGCACCACCGCGGGCAGCGCGGTCCCGAGGAGGACCTCCCGGTCGGAGGCCTCGCCCGTGCGCAGCCGCTTGAGCACCAGCTCCTCGCGCCGCGCCACGTACGCCGAGACGAGGTTGAGGTAGACGACGAGGATCAGCATCATCACGATGCCGCCGCTCATGGCCGCCTCCAGGGCGCTCATCCCGGCCTCGTCGAGGTCCACCTGGTTGAGGGAGGACCGCAGCACGCCCACCATCAGCAAGGGCATCAGCAGCGCCGTGAACAGCGCGTACCGGTTACGGACCAGGAGCGTCAGTTCGGCCCGGCCCAGCGCGGCCAGACGGTCCGTCGTCGTGGTCGCCATGTCACACACCCACCGTTTCGTCACGCGCGATGTCGAGGAAGGCCTCTTCCAGGGAGGCGGACCGGGCGTCGAGCCCTTCGAGCCGTACGCCCGTATCGCGGGCCCACAGCAGCAGTTCACCGAGCGTGTCCTGGAGCTCGTGCGTACGGATCTCGACGTCCCGTCCCGTCGCGGCGGCCCGCAGCGACAGCGGCAGCCGGCCGGCCGGGACCCCTTCGGGCAGGGTGAAGCGGATGCGCGCGGGCCGGGCGGCCGTCACCTCGCCGGGCGTCCCGGCGGTGACGATCCGCCCCCGGTGCATGATCGCCAGCCGGTCGGCGAGCGTCTCGGCCTCCTCCAGGTAGTGCGTGGTGAGCAGCACCGTGGTGCCGCCGTCCCGCAGCCGGCGCACCAATTCCCAGGTGTCGCGCCGCCCTTCGGCGTCCAGCCCGGTCGACGGCTCGTCCAGGAACAGCACCTCGGGGCGGCCGAGGAGGGCCAGGGCCAGGTCCAGCCGCCGCTTCTCGCCGCCGGAGAGCTGCTTGACGCGCACCCGGGACCGGCCGCCGAGCCCGACCATCTCCAGCGCCTCGGGCACCGGCCGGGCACCGGTGGTGCAGCCGGCCCACATGCGTACGGTCTCGGTGACGGTGAGGTCGGCCGGGAAGCCGCCCTCCTGGAGCATCACGCCGATCCGGGGCCGGACGGCGGAGCGTTCGGTGTACGGGTCGTGCCCGAGGACCCGCACGGTGCCGCCGCTCGGCCGGGCGAGGCCCTCCAGCAGTTCGACCGTGGAGGTCTTGCCGGCGCCGTTGGTGCCCAGCAGGGCGAAGACCTCGCCGGGTGCCACGGAGAAGGTGATCCCGCTCACGGCTTCGAACCCGCCCGCGTAGCCGCGCCGGACGTCTTCCGCCTCAATCACGTTGGTCATGTCCCCAGGCTCGTACCGCCCGGACGGCGAGGGCAGGCCGCGCCGTCACCGGTCCGCGATGACAAATGTCATCGGGCGGGCCGCCGGAGGGCTCGGGGAACGCCGAAGGCCCCGGTCGTGATGACCGGGGCCTTCGCACTCTGAGCGGACGACGAGATTCGAACTCGCGACCCTCACCTTGGCAAGGTGATGCTCTACCAACTGAGCCACGTCCGCAGTGCTCCCGACCGGCTTTCACCGGGCGGTGCGAACACCACTGTACCTGATCCACAAGAGTGGGAGGTAAGCGATGCAGAGCGGGTGACAGGGATCGCACACTGCGCCTTCCCCCTGGAAGGGGGATGTTCTACTACTGAACTACACCCGCACGCTCCGTGAGGTTCGGGCCTTTCGGCCTTGCCCCTCGGCGTGATCCAGACTCTAGCGGATCACCAGGGGTGGTGCGCAACTCGGCGTCCGAGGGGCCGGCCGGAGGGAGGCGCCGGGGTCTCGGTCCGGGGGCGTTTCCCCGGTGTCAGCTCGCCTCGCGGAAGGCCTCGTAGACCCGCTTGGGGATCCGGCCGCGGGCGGGGACGTCCATCTTGTTGGACTGCGCCCAGGCGCGGACGGCCGCCGGGTCGGGTTCGAGCGAGGTGCGGGTGTAGTCGGCGCGGGACGTGCCCGCGCCGCCGCGGCCGCCGTCGCCCCGGGCGGAGCGTCTGCGGCCGGCCGCCAGGTACGGCGCGAGGGCCGTGCGCAGTTTCTTTGCATTGGCGGGATTGAGGTCGATCTCGTACGTCTTACCGTCGAGGCCGAAGGTGACCGTTTCCGCCGCTTCCCCTCCGTCGATGTCGTCGAAGAGCGTGACCACTACGCGCTGCGCCACGGATATCGGTCCTTTCCCGCGGTGTGCCGCCCAGGCCTGTCCGGCGCGGTGGTTTCCCCGTCGGACGTGCGGCGATACCGGATTTACGGCTGTTGAGGGGCAATGCTGCTTTCCTCTGTATTCCTTTGTACAGCGGAACGCGTGACATTGTGAAGCCCAGCCAATTGCATCAGCGTGTCCGGCGGCAATGGCCGGGGTCATTTTTTTCCGGGATTTTTCCCGGCGGTTCCGGGTCGGTTCTCCGGGGCATTTGTAGGGACCTCCAGATGTCTACTCGCGTAGATTTTGGAGACAGGTACGCTGAGGGAACCGCCCACGCAACACACCACCGGGAGTGCCAGTGGCACGCGTCGTAGTCGACGTCATGCTCAAGCCGGAGATCCTCGACCCGCAGGGCCAGGCGGTGCAGCGCGCACTGCCCCGCCTCGGTTTCGAGGGGATCGCCGACGTCCGTCAGGGAAAGCGTTTCGAGCTCGATGTGGAGGGGCCGGTCGATGACGCCGCCCTCGCCCGCATCCACGAGATGGCCGAGACGTTCCTCGCCAACACCGTCATCGAGGACTTCGTCGTGAAGGTGGAGTCGTGACCGCTCGTATCGGGGTCGTCACCTTCCCCGGGACGCTCGACGACCGGGACGCGCTGCGCGCGGTCCGGCTCGCGGGCGCGGAGCCCGTCTCGCTCTGGCACCGCGACAAGGACCTCAAGCAGGTCGACGCGGTCGTCCTGGCGGGCGGCTTCTCCTACGGCGACTACCTGCGCGCCGGAGCCATCTCCCGGTTCTCGCCGGTGATGGACACGATCATCGAGCAGGCCAGGGCGGGTATGCCGGTCCTGGGCATCTGCAACGGCTTCCAGGTGCTGACCGAGTCGCACCTGCTGCCCGGCGCGATGCTGCGCAACAACCACCTGCACTTCATCTGCCGCGACCAGAAGCTGCGGGTGGAGAACGCGGGGACCGCCTGGACCGCCGACTACGAGCAGGGCCAGGAGATCGAGGTCCCGCTCAAGAACATGGACGGCCGGTACGTCGCCGACGAGCGCGTGCTCGACGAGCTGGAGGCCGAGGGGCGGGTCGCCTTCCGCTACCTGGACGTCAACCCCAACGGCTCGCTGCGCGACATCGCGGGCATCACCAACGCCGCCGGCAACGTGGTCGGCCTCATGCCGCACCCCGAGCACGCCGTCGAGCCGCTGGTCGGCACCGGCAAGACGGACGGCCTCGGTTTCTTCACCTCGATCCTCAAGAAGCTGGTCGACGCCTGATGACCCTCGACACCGTCAAGCACGCCACCGAGACGCCGGACAGCGAGCAGCCCTGGAAGGAGCTCGGCCTCAAGGAGGACGAGTACGCGCGCATCCGCGAGATCCTCGGCCGCCGTCCCACCGGTGCCGAGCTCGCCATGTACTCCGTCATGTGGTCCGAGCACTGCTCGTACAAGAGCAGCAAGGTCCACCTGAAGCAGTTCGGCGAGAAGGCCCCCGAGAACGACGCGATGCTCGTCGGCATCGGCGAGAACGCGGGCGTCGTCGACGTCGGCCAGGGGTACGCGGTGACCTTCAAGGTCGAGTCGCACAACCACCCCTCGTACATCGAGCCCTACCAGGGCGCGGCCACCGGCGTCGGCGGCATCGTGCGCGACATCCTGGCCATGGGCGCCCGCCCGGTCGCGGTCGTCGACCCGCTGCGGTTCGGCGCGGCCGACCACCCCGACACCAAGCGCGTCCTGCCCGGCGTCGTCGCGGGCATCGGCGGCTACGGCAACTGCCTGGGCCTGCCCAACATCGGCGGCGAGGTCGTCTTCGACTCCTGCTACCAGGGCAACCCGCTGGTCAACGCCGGCTGCATCGGCGTGATGAAGCACGAGGACATCCACCTCGCCAAGGCCTCCGGCCCCGGCAACAAGGTCATCCTGTACGGCGCCCGCACGGGCGGCGACGGCATCGGCGGCGTCTCGGTCCTCGCCTCGGAGACGTTCGACGACACCAAGCCGACCAAGCGGCCGGCGGTGCAGGTCGGCGACCCGTTCCAGGAGAAGCTCCTCATCGAGTGCACCCTGGAGATCTTCCGGGAGAAGCTCGTCGCGGGCATCCAGGACCTCGGTGGCGCGGGCCTGTCCTGCGCGACCAGCGAGCTCGCCTCCGCCGGCACCGGCGGCATGCGCGTCGAGCTGGACACCGTGCCGCTGCGCGACGCGTCGCTCTCGCCCGAGGAGATCCTCATGAGCGAGTCGCAGGAGCGCATGTGCGCGATCGTCGAGCCGCAGCACGTCGACCGCTTCATGGAGATCTGCGAGAAGTGGGACGTCATCGCCACCGTGATCGGTGAGGTGACCGACGGCGACCGCCTGGAGATCTTCTGGCACGGCGAGCAGATCGTGGACGTGCCCCCGGGCACCGTCGCCCACGAGGGCCCGACCTACCACCGCCCCTACGCCCGCCCGGAGTGGCAGGACGCGCTCCAGGCGGACGACGCGGGCGCGCTGCCCCGGCCCGCCTCCGGCGCGGAGCTGCGCGAGCAGGTCCTCCGGCTGGTCGCCCACCCCAACCAGGCCTCCAAGGCGTGGATCACCGACCAGTACGACCGGTTCGTGCAGGGCAACACCGTTCTCGCCCAGCCCGAGGACGCCGGCATGATCCGCATCGACGAGGCGACGAACCTCGGCGTGGCGATCGCCACGGACGGCAACGGCCGGTACGCCAAGCTCGACCCGTACACCGGGGCGCAGCTCGCGCTGGCGGAGTCGTACCGCAATGTGGCCGCCTCCGGTGCCAAGCCGCTGGCCGTCTCGGACTGCCTGAACTTCGGTTCGCCCGAGGACCCGGCGGTCATGTGGCAGTTCGCCGAGGCCACCCGCGGCCTGGCGGACGGCTGCCAGAAGCTGGGCACGCCGGTCACGGGCGGCAACGTCTCGCTGTACAACCAGACCGGTGACGTGGCGATCCACCCGACGCCGGTCGTCGCCGTCCTCGGTGTGATCGACGACGTGAACCGCCGTACGCCCATCGCCTTCGCGGAGGAGGGCCAGCTCCTCTACCTGCTGGGCGACACGCGTGAGGAGTTCGGCGGCTCGGCCTGGTCCGAGGTCGTCCACGGACACCTCGGCGGCCTGCCGCCCCAGGTGGACCTGGACCGCGAGAAGCTGCTCGGCGAGATCCTGATCGCCGCCTCCCGTGACGGCATGATCGACGCCGCCCACGACCTGTCGGACGGCGGCCTCGTCCAGGCGGTCGTCGAGTCCTGCCTGCGCGGGGGCAAGGGTGCGCGCCTGGTCGTCCCCGACGAGCTGGACGCGTTCACGTTCCTGTTCAGCGAGTCGGCCGGCCGCGCGGTCGTGGCCGTCCCGCGCAGCGAGGAGCTCCGCTTCACCGACATGTGCGGTGCGCGCGGTCTGCCCGCGACCCGCATCGGTGTCGTGGACGGCGACGAGCTCGACGTCCAGGACGAGTTCGCCGTCACGCTGGGTGAGCTGCGCACGGCGTACGAGGCGACCATCCCGGGCCTGCTGGCCTGACGCGTCCGCTCCGGGAGCCCCCGCTCCGGCCGCCCGGCCGGGACGGGGGCTCCCGCCGTCCCGGCCCGGCGGGGCCGCCGTGCCGTGAGCCCGTCGTGCGGGCGGGCACCGTCAGGCGGGCGTGTCCCAGAAGGCGTCCGTCTCGTCGATGTCCTCGACGCACTCGTCGATGTCGGTGAACTTCCCGCCGACGATCGTGAAGACGAGCCCGCCCCTCATCTCGATCCCGCGGTCCCCGCGCTCGGCGAACCACTTGTGGGACGTGACGGCGTGCCCGCGCCCGTCCACGAAGACGCCGCCGAGCTCGACGCGCAGTGACCCACCGGTCAGTTCGAAGAGCCTGCCGAACAGGGCCAGGACGTTGTCACGGCCCTTGGCGTGGCCGGACACCTGGCTCGACCCCGGCAGGTGGTAGGCGCAGTCGGACATCATCAGGGAGCCGAGGGTCGCCATGTCGCCCTTGGTGAAGGCGTCGTATCCCTGGCGCACCAGGGCACTGTCCGGGTGTTCGCTCATGGTCGTTTCCCGCCTTTCGTACCCGTCGTTGCCGTCCTCTCCCATCGTCCGCCCGCACCCACTGCCGTGTCATGCGGCGGAGGGCTAACCTCACCCCATGCCACCGGCCAAGCGCACCCAGCGAACCCGTAGTTACGACCCGGCGAAGACCCGGGCCGCCGTGCTCGCGCAGTTCGACCACGTCCACCGGGGAGTCCTGTCCCTCACGCCCGAGCAGCTCGGGCGGCCGACCAGGCTGGGGGAGTGGACGGTCCGTGAACTGGCCGCGCACGTCACCATGGCGATGCGGTCGCTCATCCGCGGGGTGGAGGCGCCCGCGCCGCCCACCCGCGACCTGACCCTGCTGGAGTGGCCGCTCGCCACCCGCCGGTTCGCCGGGGACGTCGACCACGACACCCGGGAGATCGCCGAGGCGGGCGCGCGGGACCCGGCCGCCCTCGCCGCGCTGTACGAGGAGACCGCGCGGGGGCTCGCCGCCGCCCTGGAGGCCCCGGACGACCGGCTGGTCGTCACCCGCTTCGGGGGCGTGCGCCTGGCCGACTTCGTGGTCACCCGGACCGTCGAACTGATCGTCCACACCGACGACCTGAACGACGCGACCGGGCTCGACGTCCCGTACGACCGCGGTGCGCTCGCCACCTGCACCCGGCTGCTCGCCGACGCGCTGGCGGGGAAGGCGCCGGGTGCCTCGGTGGAGGTACGGGTGCCGCCGCACGCGGTGGTGCAGTGCGTCGAGGGGCCCCGGCACACGCGCGGGACGCCGCCCAACGTCGTCGAGACCGACCCGCTGACCTGGATCCGGCTCGCCACGGGACGTACGGCCTGGGCGGACGCCCTGTCCGCGGCCCGGGTCCACGCGAGCGGCGAACGGGCGGACATCTCCGCCCATCTGCCCGTGCTCGGCTGAGCGCCCCGCACCCCCCGTACGGCCCCGCGACGGAACCGGGCCCGCGCCCGGTCCGTCCCATCACCATGCCGACGAAGACGACCATGCCGACCCAGCCGAAGAAGCAGCAGCGCCCCGCCCGGGCCGCCGCGGCCGCGCTCGTCCCGCTCCTCGCCCTCGCGGTCACCGCCTGCGGCGAGGGCGGGCGCGCGGGCGCGGGCGACGGCAGCGGCTCCGTACGCCCCGACGTCCCGGTCACCGGCGTGCACTGGACGGTCGAGAGCGTCACCGTGGACGGCAGGCGGACCGATGCCCCGGCCGGCGCGCACCTCGCGATCGACGGCAGCGGCCGGGCCAAGGGCAACCTCGGCTGCAACCACTTCACCGCGAAGGCCACCGTCGAGGGCGACACCGTCACCCTCAGCGACACCGGGATGACCGAGATCGGCTGTCCCGAGCCCCTCCAGAGCTTCGAGGACGCCCTCGGCGCCACCCTCACCGGGCGCCTCACGGCCGAACTGACCGACGGGCGGCTGACGCTGACCACCGCCGGGGGCGACACGGTCCGGCTGAGCGAGCAGCCCCCGGCGCCGCTCACCGGCACCAGGTGGACGGTGGACTCGCTGATCGCCGGCAAGGCCGCCACCTCCCTGCCGCCCGGCACCGAGGGCAAGGCGTCCCTGGTGTTCGGCAAGGACCACTCCGTACGCGGGAACCTCGGCTGCAACCAGTTCAGCGCCTCCGTCACCAGCGACCGCGGGACGCTGACGTTCGGCCGCGTCGTCACCACCCGCAAGCTCTGCGCGGGCCCGGCGATGGAGCTGGAGCAGGCCCTGCTCAAGGTGATGAAGGGCAAGGTCGGGTACGTGATCGACCACCGCTCCCTCACGGTCACCGCCCCGGGCGGGACCGGCTTCGCGGCGGGTGCCGACGGCGCGGACGGGCGCACGGGCGGCGCGGAAAAGCGGGCGACAGGCGCCCCCACCGCCCGGTAACATCCGGCCCCGCTGCGAGGTCCGTCACACCCGGTGGGCCCCGTGGCGGCGGGCACCGGTCCGCGGCGGCCGCGGACCGCCCGCCGGGCCGCCCCCGGACGCCCCGGGCGAACCCGCCATGGACCCGCTCAAGGCCTGGTCAGCGCTTGATCGGCACCCGTCCGGCCGGGGAACGGCGGCTGACCAGCGGTGGGTCCGGGAGCCACCCGTCGGCGGGCCGGGCGGAATCCTCGCCTCAGCGCCTCGGCCCCGGGCCCGTCCCCAATTCGGACCAGTGGTCGATCTCGCCTACACTCGGTGGCGTGCCACGTGGTGACGGTCGACTCAATCACGATCTGCTTCCCGGCGAAAAGGGCCCCCAGGACGCTTGCGGCGTCTTCGGTGTCTGGGCTCCGGGTGAAGAGGTCGCAAAGCTCACGTACTTCGGGCTCTACGCCCTCCAGCATCGGGGTCAGGAATCCGCGGGAATCGCGGTCAGCAACGGCTCCCAGATCCTCGTCTTCAAGGACATGGGCCTGGTTTCCCAGGTCTTCGACGAAACCTCCCTCGGTTCCCTCCAGGGTCATATCGCGGTCGGTCACGCCCGCTACTCGACCACCGGTGCCTCCGTGTGGGAGAACGCGCAGCCGACGTTCCGGGCCACCGCCCACGGCTCCATCGCGCTCGGCCACAACGGCAACCTGGTCAACACGGCCCAGCTCGCCGAGATGGTCGCCGACCTCCCCAAGAAGGACGGCCGTGCCACGCAGGTGGCGGCCACCAACGACACCGACCTCGTCACCGCGCTCCTCGCGGGCCAGGTCGACGACGACGGCAAGCCGCTGACCATCGAGGAGGCGGCCGCCAAGGTCCTTCCCGAGGTCCGGGGCGCCTTCTCGCTGGTCTTCATGGACGAGCACACCCTCTACGCCGCCCGTGACCCGCAGGGCATCCGCCCGCTGGTCCTCGGCCGGCTGGAGCGCGGCTGGGTGGTCGCCTCCGAGTCCGCCGCCCTCGACATCTGCGGTGCCGCCTACGTCCGCGAGGTCGAGCCGGGCGAGATGATCGCGATCGACGAGAACGGCATCCGCACCTCGCGATTCGCGGAAGCGAAGCCCAAGGGCTGTGTCTTCGAGTACGTGTACCTGGCCCGCCCGGACACCGACATCGCCGGCCGGAACGTGTACCTCTCCCGGGTGGAGATGGGCCGCAAGCTGGCCGCCGAGGCGCCCGTCGACGCCGATCTGGTCATAGCGACACCGGAGTCCGGCACGCCCGCCGCGATCGGCTATGCGGAGGCCAGCGGCATCCCGTTCGGCGCCGGCCTGGTGAAGAACGCGTACGTCGGCCGGACCTTCATCCAGCCGTCCCAGACCATCCGCCAGCTCGGCATCCGCCTGAAGCTGAACCCGCTGAAGGAAGTCATCAAGGGCAAGCGCCTGGTGGTCGTCGACGACTCGATCGTCCGCGGCAACACCCAGCGCGCGCTCGTCCGGATGCTCCGCGAGGCCGGGGCCGCCGAGGTCCACATCCGGATCTCCTCCCCGCCGGTGAAGTGGCCGTGCTTCTTCGGCATCGACTTCGCCACCCGGGCCGAGCTGATCGCCAACGGCATGACGGTCGAGGAGATCGGCAAGTCCCTCGGCGCCGACTCCCTCTCCTACATCTCCATCGACGGCATGATCGCGGCCACCACCATCGAGAAGCAGAAGCTGTGCCGCGCCTGCTTCGACGGTGAGTACCCGATGGAACTGCCGGACCCCGAGCTGCTCGGCAAGCAGCTCCTGGAGACCGAGCTGGCCGCCGGTCCGGCCGCCACGGCCGCGGCCGACGCCCTCCGCCGCCCGTAGGACCACCCGCAATCCCTGCAGTACGACACGAAAGTTCTCACAGTCATGTCTGAGACTGAGACCACCGGTGCCAGCTACGCAGCCGCGGGCGTCGACATCGAAGCGGGCGACCGCGCCGTCGAGCTGATGAAGGAGTGGGTGAAGAAGACGCAGCGCCCCGAGGTCGCCGGCCTCGGCGGCCTGGGCGGCTTCGCCGGCCTCTTCGACGCCTCCGCGTTTCTGCGCTACGAGCGCCCGCTGCTGGCCTCCGCCACCGACGGTGTCGGTACGAAGGTCGACATCGCCCGCCGGATGGGCGTCTACGACACGATCGGCCACGACCTGGTCGCGATGGTCATGGACGACATCGTCGTGTGCGGCGCCGAGCCGCTGTTCATGACGGACTACATCTGCGTCGGCAAGGTCCACCCCGAGCGGGTCGCCGCCATCGTGAAGGGCATCGCCGAGGGCTGCGTCCTGGCCGGCTGCGCCCTCGTCGGCGGCGAGACCGCCGAGCACCCCGGCCTGCTGGGCCCGGACGACTTCGACGTCGCCGGTGCCGGTACGGGCGTGGTGGAGGCGGACCGCCTGCTGGGCGCCGATCGCATCCGTACGGGGGACGTGGTCATCGCCATGGCGTCCTCCGGCCTTCACTCCAACGGGTACTCGCTCGTCCGCCATGTGCTGTTCGACCGGGCCGGCATGCGCCTGGACCAGCAGGTCGAGGAGTTCGGCCGGACGCTCGGCGAGGAACTGCTGGAGCCCACCAAGATCTACTCGCTGGACTGTCTGGCGCTCACCCGGACCACCGACGTGCACGCGTTCAGCCACATCACCGGCGGCGGCCTGGCCGCGAACCTCGCCCGGGTGATCCCGGACGGGCTGCACGCCACGGTCGACCGGTCGACCTGGGCGCCCGGCGCGGTGTTCGACCTGGTCGGCCGGGCCGGCCGGGTGGAGCGGCTGGAGCTGGAGAAGACCCTGAACATGGGCGTCGGCATGATGGCGGTCGTCCCCGCCGAGTCGGCCGAGGTGGCCCTGACCACGCTGGCGGACCGGGGCGTCGACGCCTGGGTCGCCGGTGAGATCACCGAGCGCGGCGAGCACACCACCGGTGCCGAGCTGGTCGGGGACTACTCCGCCTGAGCAGCACAGAACCCGGTCCGGGGCGGGCCCCGGACCGGGTCGAGTGGAAATCAGGCGTCAAGCACCGCGACGCTGTGACGACGGACCGGACTCCTCGTCCTCGTCATCGTCGTCGTTGTACAGCTCCGCGTAGCGGGCGTACGGGTCGTCTTCCTCGTCGTCGTCCTCGAAAGGCTCGCCGTTCGGCGGCTGCGAGAGCGGTTGCGGAGTAGAAGCGCCCAGCTCGCTGGCCAGACGCGACAGGTCAGTCCCGCCGCTGTTGTACTTCAGCTGGCGGGCGACCTTCGTCTGCTTGGCCTTGGCCCGGCCGCGCCCCATGGCTCGACCCCCTCGGTGACGGGGCTCGACGGCCCCAGAGTCTTGACACGCGTTCATGAGTCGGAACGGACTCTCCGCGGAGAGACCGGCCCGTAGGGCTTCAACGGTACCTGCTTCCGCGGCCATACGGTACGCCGCCCGCATGACGCGCCTCGGAGCAGGACCGACGAGGAGCCCCGTCCTCGCTGGTCAGCTGCGATTTTAACCCCTTCTCGCGGGTCGACCCGCCGACCGGCGTGAGCCATGTCTCCCTGCGGGGGGACATGGTCGAGCCGGCCGGCGGGTCGTCGCCGTCGACCACGGCTCACCGCGACTCACCGGGAGCTACCCCCGGCGGGCCTCCGCCATGCGCTGCTCGGCGATCCGGTCGGCCGCGGCGGCCGGCGGAATGCCGTCTTCCTTCGCACGTGCGAATATCGCCAGCGTGGTGTCGAAGATCTTCGCGGCCTTCGTCTTGCACCGGTCGAAGTCGAACCCGTGGAGCTCGTCGGCCACCTGGATCACGCCACCGGCGTTGACGACGTAGTCGGGCGCGTAGAGGATGCCGCGGTCCGCGACGTCCTTCTCGACGCCGGGGTGCGCGAGCTGGTTGTTGGCCGCGCCGCACACCACCTTCGCCGTCAGTACGGCAACGGTGTCGTCGTTCAGCGCGCCGCCGAGCGCACACGGGGCGTAGACGTCCAGGCCCTCGGTGCGGATCAGCGCGTCGGTGTCCGCGACCACCGTGACCTGCGGGAACTTCTCCGTGATCCGGCGAACCGATTCCTCGCGCACGTCCGTGATGACGACCTCGGCGCCGTCCTCCAGCAGGTGCTCCACCAGGTAGTGGCCCACCTTGCCGACACCGGCGACGCCGACCTTGCGGCCGCGCAGCGTCGGGTCGCCCCAAGCGTGCTGGGCGGAGGCGCGCATGCCCTGGAAGACGCCGTAGGCGGTCAGGACGGAGGAGTCGCCGGCGCCGCCGTTCTCGGGGGAGCGGCCGGTGGTCCAGCGGTTCTCCCGGGCGACGACGTCCATGTCGGCGACGTAGGTGCCGACGTCGCAGGCCGTCACGTACCGGCCGCCGAGGGAGGCGACGAACCGGCCGTAGGCCAGCAGCAGTTCCTCGGTCTTGATCAGTTCCGGGTCACCGATGATCACGGCCTTGCCGCCACCGTGCTCCAGACCGGCCATGGCGTTCTTGTACGACATGCCCCGGGACAGGTTCAGCGCGTCGGCGACGGCGTCTTCCTCGGAGGCGTACGGGTAGAAGCGGGTACCGCCGAGGGCGGGGCCCAGAGCGGTGGAGTGGATGGCGATGACGGCCTTGAGGCCGGAGGCGCGGTCCTGGCACAGCACGACTTGTTCGTGGCCCCCCTGCTCCGAGCGGAACAGGGTGTGCAGGACGCCGTCGGTCACATCGGTCACGGTGGTGACTCCCAAGTACGAAGCGGCGGATGAGGCCCTCCTGTGGGTGGGGGAGGACCTTGACGGCAAGAGAGTAAGTCCTACCTGCGCGTAGATGAGAGCGAGTGCGGCGGATCACCCCCTCGCGGAGTACGGGCGTGGAAGGATTCGGGCATGCCCGCCGTCTCCTCGGTCCTCGTCCCCTACGCGTCGTACCTGCGCGTGTACGAGCCGCTGGCGGCCTTCCCCGAGCCGGAGCGCGGCCATTGGGCCCGCTACGCGCGCCGCGGGACCGCCCCGACCGCCCAGGACGAGCTGCGCCGCTCGCTCGCCGGCCTGCTGGCCACCCCGCCCGTGGTGGTGCCCGTGCGGGAGAGCGCCGACGCGTTCGTCGCGGAGGTGGACGGGGTGGTGTGCGTGTGTCCGTGGCGGACCCGGCTGCGCGGGTGGCTGGCCCTGGAGGAGCTGCCCGGGCTGCTGCCGCCGTCGGTGCTGGACGCGGCGGTGCCGCCGGTGGTGCGGGGCCAGGCGGAGGCGGACCACGAGCGGTGGCGGGAGCGGAACCCGGACGCCCGGCCGTGGATCCGCTCGGAGCTCTGGCAGGTCCCGGTGCGGTGGTTCGCGCTGTTCGCGGACGAGGAGCGGGAGTACGTCGCCCCCGGCGGCCCGGGCAAGGCGCCGGGGCTGCGGTACCGGACGCCGATGGTGCAGGCGCGGCGGCGGGTGGCGCGGGCGCTGAAGACGCTGCGGGACGCGCTGGAGGAGGGTCCGCTGACGGAGGGTCTGGTCGACGTGGGGCGGTGGCTGGAGGAGTTCCACCCGCGCTCGCTGGTCGAGCTGGACTACGGGGGCCTGGTGCACGCGCTGCCGGAGGAGTTCCTGGCCGACGACCGGTCGGCGGCGGACGTGGCGGCCGGGCTGGCGGCGTTGCGCGCCGGTGACGGCGCGGGGGCCGGGGAGGCCTACGAGCGGCTGACGGAGCGCTGGCGTTCGGTACGGAACCGGCAGCACGCCAACTGACATGATGTCGCCGGCCGGGGTCGCGCCGGCGGTCCGGGGTCCCGGCTGTGGACCCGGCGGCCGATCTCCCGCATGATCTCGCTGCGGGGTGCAGCCTGCCCGCGGCGACGTCCGGTCGGGCCCTTGGTCCCGATCCGGGCCTTTGTGTCAAGCGTGATGGATAGCACTAACTGGGCTCTTGCGCCCATCGCCCAACCTCATGCCAAAATAGGACAAGGAGTCCGGGGAGGGCTCCTTCCGTCCACCTATGGGCGGAAGGCTCAGCATTGCACGCTATGGGGGGTCTGGTGGCTCCTGATCGCTCTGTGACTGATCGTCACTGTGACGTGACTGTCCGCTATGGCATGGTCCATCGGCTTCCGCCGCTGATGGACACCTGAGAGGGCAATTCCATCGGTTTGGCCGAACGTGGCTGGACAGATGGTGTAGTTGTAGTGCCGAGGACAAGCCGTTCGTCCTATAACCGACTCGGCTCGCGTCCGCCATTTCGGGCAACGCGGGTCAAGGTGCAGAATTTAGAGGAAAGAACCGAGAAGGTTCGGTTCTCCCGAGGAGGCCGCTCATGACCGCTCGCACCCCTGATGCCGAGCCGCTGCTGACCCCCGCTGAGGTTGCCACGATGTTCCGCGTGGACCCGAAGACGGTGACCCGCTGGGCAAAGGCGGGCAAGCTCACGTCCATCCGCACGCTTGGTGGACACCGCCGGTACCGCGAGGCAGAGGTCCGCGCCCTGCTGGCGGGCATTCCGCAGCAGCGCAGCGAGGCCTGAACACCCTGTATGAACCGGGCATTTCCGGGTCCCCCAACCCGGGCCGCCCACCCCTAGTTCCACCGATGGGAGCCCGCCCCAACGGGCCCCGTCACCGATCGCGCTGGACTCCGCCGGGTCCAGCGCGATCTTTTTTGTGTCGAGGGCCGCCCCATGGGCACTCCGACGGAGGTCCTCCCGGAAGGTGCAATTGCACATATTAAATCGGGCTGTTGTAGGGAGGGTGTAAGTTGAGCGGTTTTCAAAACGTATTTCGTGACTCGCGTCACACCCGTCCGGCCTCGTCCTCCGGCTCGGCCGGCTCCTCCTCGACCGCCCGTTCGGCGCCCTCCCGCTCCTCCTCGGACGCGTCCGGGTACTCCATGGCCAGTCTCAGGAGGCGGTGGCAGACGGGGCAGTGGCGGGTGATGTGGCGGTAGCCGGAAGCGGCCGCCAGATGGGCGCGGAGCAGTGCGCGTGTCTCGTGCCTGGCTGTGGATGCCGCCGCCATGCGCGTCACCTCCGGTGAAGGGCCCCCGATTCCCTGTTGCTTGGGTACCGGTGGCGGATGACCGCGTCAAGGCGCACGACAGAAGGGCCCGCATCCCTGGGGGATACGGGCCCTTCTGTCACTGCTCTCTGCGATCCTGACGGGACTTGAACCCGCGACCTCCACCTTGACAGGGTGGCGAGCTAACCAACTGCTCCACAGGACCTTGGTTTGCGGCCGTCGTGCGGCTGCGAACCAAACTGTACAGCAGGTCAGAGGGTCCGGTCGACCTCACTCCCGGCGACCGTCCCCTCACGCCCGTCAGGGCGCCGCCGCGTCGATCGCCTTGATGATGCGCTTGTCCGAGACGGGGTACGCCGTCCCCAGGGCGTGCGCGAAGTAGCTGACGCGCAGCTCCTCGATCATCCAGCGGATGTCCAGGACCTCCTGCGGCACCGGGCGGCCCTTGGGGAGCTGCTCCAGCAGCCAGGCGTACTCGTCCCGCATCTCGTGGACCTTCTCCATGCGCGTGGTGTCGCGCTGGACGGAGGTGGGCATCTGCTGGAGCCGCCGGTCCACCGCCACCAGGTAGCGCATCAGGTCCGGCAGGCGCCGCAGCCCGGTCGCGGTCACGAAACCGGGCGGCACGAGGGCCGCGAGCTGCTCGCGCACGTCCTGGACGTTGTTCACCAGCACCAGGCTGTTCGTGGCCTTCAGACGGCGCTCACAGGCCTGCCAGGCCGCCAGGACCTGCTGCACCTGGTCCACCGTGCGGATCGTCAGCTCGACCAAGTCGGCGCGGACCCTGTCGTACAGCTTCCTGAAGGACTCCTCGTCCCACGCCGGGCCGCCGTGCTCGGCGATCAGCCGGTCGGCGGCGGCGGTCGCGCAGTCGTCGAACAGCGCCTGCACGGAGCCGTGCGGATTGCGGGAGAGGGCGAGCTTCTGCTGGTTCGTCAGCCGGTCGGAGGCGAACTTGGCCGGGTTCACCGGGATGTTCAGCATGATCAGCTTGCGGGTGCCGCGCCACATCGCCCGCGCCTGCTCGGCCTCCGTGTCGAAGAGCCGTACGGACACGGTCTCACCGGCGTCGACGAGGGCGGGGTACGCCTTGACGGGCTGGCCGGCCCGGCGGGTCTCGAAGACCTTGGTGAGCGTGCCGATCGTCCAGTCCGTCAGCCCCGTGCGCTCCAGGGACTGCCCCGAGCCCGAGGGGCCCGCCGTGGCGGCCTGGGCGGCCTTGGAGAGCGCCTGCCGGGCCTTGGGCCGCAACCGGAGCTTCAGCGCCTCCAGGTCCTTGTCCTCGGCCAGTTTGCGGCGCCGCTCGTCGACGATCCGGAAAGTGATCTTCAGGTGGTCGGGGACCCGGGAGAGGTCGAAGTCGTCCGCGTCCACCGGGACGCCGACCATCCGCTGGAGCTCGCGGGCGAGCGTCACGGTCAGCGGCTCCTGGAGCGGCACCGCCCGCTCCAGGAACTTCTTGGCGTAGTTGGGCGCCGGGACGTAGTGGCGGCGCACCGGCTTGGGCAGCGAGCGGATCAGCTCGGTGACGACCTCTTCGCGCAGGCCCGGGATCTGCCAGTCGAAGCCCTCGTCGGTGACCTGGTTCAGCACCTGGAGCGGGACGTGCACGGTGACGCCGTCCGCGTCCGCGCCCGGCTCGAACTGGTACGTCACCCGGAACGTGAGCGCGCCCTGCCGCCACGAGTCGGGGTAGTCGGCCTTGGTGACCGCGCCCGCCTTCTCGTTGATGAGCATCTCGCGCTCGAAGTCGAGCAGGTCCGGCTCCTCCTGGCGCTTGTGCTTCCACCAGGAGTCGAAGTGCGCGCCCGACACGACGTGTTCGGGCACCCGCTGGTCGTAGAAGTCGAACAGCGTCTCGTCGTCCACGAGGATGTCGCGGCGCCGTGCCCGGTGCTCCAGCTCCTCTACCTCGGTCAGCAGCTTGCGGTTGTCCGCGAAGAACTTGTGGTGGGTGCGCCAGTCGCCCTCCACCAGGGCGTTGCGGATGAACAGCTCCCGGCTGACCTCCGGGTCGATGCGCCCGTAGTTCACCTTGCGCTGGGCGACGATCGGCACGCCGTACAGGGTGACCTTCTCGTACGCCATCACCGCCGCCTGGTCCTTCTCCCAGTGCGGCTCGCTGTACGTGCGCTTCAGGAGGTGGCCGGCCAGCGGCTCGATCCACTCGGGCTCGATCTTCGCGTTGACCCGCGCCCACAGCCGGGAGGTCTCCACCAGCTCGGCGGACATGATGAAGCGGGGCGGCTTCTTGAAGAGCGCGGAACCGGGGAAGACCGCGAACTTGGCGCTGCGAGCGCCCAGGTACTCGTTCTTCGCCGTGTTCTTCCCGCCCTCCCCCCCGGCGGTCTTCACGTCCTTCATCCCGATGTGGGAGAGCAGACCGGCGAGCAGCGAGACGTGCACGCGGTCCTCGGGAGCGTCCTCGTCGTTGAGATGGATGCCCATCTGCTTGGCGACCGTACGCAACTGCGTATAGATGTCCTGCCATTCGCGGATGCGCAGGTAGTTGAGGTACTCCGACTTGCACATCCGGCGGAACGCGGACGACGACAGCGCCTTCTGCTGCTCGCGGATGTACCGCCAGAGGTTCAGGAACGCCAGGAAGTCGGACGTCTCGTCCTTGAAGCGGGCGTGCTGCTGGTCGGCCTGCGCCTGCTTCTCGGCCGGCCGCTCGCGCGGGTCCTGGATCGACAGGGCCGCCGCGATGACCATGACCTCGCGGACGCAGCCGTTCTTGTCGGCCTCCAGCACCATCCGGGCCAGCCGCGGGTCGACGGGGAGCTGGGCGAGCTTGCGGCCCGCTGGCGTGAGCCGCTTCTTGGGGTCCTTCTGCGCCGGGTCGATCGCCCCCAGCTCCTGGAGGAGCTGCACGCCGTCGCGGATGTTGCGGTGGTCCGGCGGGTCGATGAAGGGGAACTTCTCGATGTCGCCCAGCCCGGCGGCCGTCATCTGGAGGATGACCGACGCCAGGTTCGTCCGGAGGATCTCGGCGTCCGTGAACTCCGGACGGGCGAGGAAGTCCTCCTCGTCGTACAGCCGGATGCAGATGCCGTCCGACGTACGGCCGCAGCGGCCCTTGCGCTGGTTGGCGCTGGCCTGGCTGATCCGCTCGATCGGCAGGCGCTGCACCTTGGTGCGGTGGCTGTAGCGGGAGATGCGGGCGGTGCCGGGGTCGATGACGTACTTGATGCCGGGGACCGTCAGCGAGGTCTCGGCCACGTTCGTCGCGAGGACGATCCGGCGGCCGGAGTGCGCCTGGAAGACCCGGTGCTGCTCGGCGTGCGAGAGGCGCGCGTAGAGGGGGAGGACCTCGGTGTTCCGCAGCTTCTTCTTGACCAGCGCGTCCGCCGTGTCGCGGATCTCGCGCTCACCGGAGAGGAAGACCAGGATGTCGCCCGGGCCCTCGGCCTGGAGCTCGTCGACCGCGTCGCAGATGGCGGTGATCTGGTCGCGGTCGGACTCCTCGGAGTCGTCCTCCAGGAGCGGGCGGTAGCGCACCTCGACCGGGTACGTACGGCCGGAGACCTCGACGATCGGCGCGTCGCCGAAGTGGCGGGAGAAGCGCTCGGGGTCGATGGTCGCGGAGGTGATCACGACCTTGAGGTCGGGCCGCTTGGGGAGGAGCTGGGCCAGGTAGCCGAGCAGGAAGTCGATGTTGAGGCTGCGCTCGTGCGCCTCGTCGATGATGATCGTGTCGTAGGCGCGCAGCTCGCGGTCCGTCTGGATCTCGGCGAGCAGGATGCCGTCGGTCATGAGCTTGATGAAGGTCGCGTCCTGGTTCACCTGGTCGGTGAAGCGGACCTTCCAGCCGACGGCCTCGCCCAGGGGCGTCCTCAGTTCGTCCGCGACCCGCTCGGCGACCGTGCGGGCGGCGAGCCTCCTCGGCTGCGTGTGGCCGATCATGCCGCGCACCCCGCGGCCCAGCTCCAGGCAGATCTTGGGGATCTGGGTCGTCTTGCCGGACCCCGTCTCACCGGCGACGATCACGACCTGGTGGTCGCGTATCGCCTCCAGGATGGCGTCCTTCTTCTGGCTGACCGGAAGCTGTTCGGGGTACGAGACCTCCGGCACGCGCGCCGCGCGCTCGGCGGTACGGGTGGCCGCCTTCCCGGCCTCGGCGGCGATCTCGTCCAGCACGGCCTGCCGGGCTTCGGGCTTGCGGATGCGGCGGGCGCCTTCGAGACGGCGGCCGAGCCGGTGCGCGTCGCGCAGCGAGACCTCGGCCAGCAGGGTCTGGAGGTCGGCGAAGGAAGTAGACATACCTGGTCCAGGATCTCACCCGCGGCGACGGAGTGGCGAACCGATTTCCCCGTACCATTTCCGGCGAGTCGATGACCCCCGGACGACCCTGGAAGGCGGTGCCCATGCGCTGTGCCGGCGACCGGTGGAGCCGCGCCGCGGCCGCCGTGCTGGTGCTGCTGGGCACCCTGCTGCTCGCGGGCCCGGGCCCCGGCGCCGGTCCGTGGCCGGGGTACGAGGCCGGCGGGGCGGCGCCCCGTGCGGTGGGTGCGGTACACGCGGTGCCCGCCGTGCCCGCCGTGCCCGCCGTGCCCGCGGTGCCCGCGGTGCGTGGCAGGGACGCGGCCGGTGCTCCGGGGCGGCCGCCCGGGTGCGATCCCTTCGACGACCGGGGCGGTCTGACGCCCGCCGTGCCGCCCCGCCCCGGTCCCCGGGGCGAGCCGCTGTCCGCCCCGCACGTGGCGCGCGCGGCGGACGGGGCGGCGTGGGACGCGGCCGCCGCGGTCCCGGACGTCCGGCCGGAGCGGGGGCCGCCCCCGCTCGCGCCGCCCTCCCCCCAGGACCTGTCGATCCTGCGCGTATAGCCGGCGTGCCGTCCCCTCGTCCCGCCGGTCATTTCCCCATGCGTACAGGAGTTCCCCCATGCCCACGTCCAAGCCGTACCTCCTCGGCGCGGGTGTCGTCGTCGCGGCCGCGCTGCTCGGCCTCGTCTCGTACACCGCCACCAAGCCGGCCGAGCGGTCCCCCGCCGTCGTCGCCGAGGCTTCCGAGGGGGCGCCGGCCGGCGTTCATCCGGAACTGGAGCGGTACGCCCGGCGCGACGCCGGGGACCCGCTGGCCGTCGGACGCGCCGACGCCCCCGTCGTCCTGATCGAATACGCCGACTTCAAGTGCGGCTACTGCGGGAAGTACGCCCGCGAGACCGAGCCCGAGCTGATCGAGAAGTACGTCGACGGGGGCGTCCTGCGCATCGAGTGGCGCAACTTCCCCATCTTCGGCGAGGAGTCCGAGCGCGCGGCGCGCGCCGCCTGGGCCGCCGGCCGGCAGGGACGGTTCCGTCAGTTCCACCGGGCCGCCTTCGCGGAGGGCGCCAAGGAGCAGGGCTTCGGCCCCGAGCGGGTGACCGCCCTCGCCCGGGCGGCGGGCGTCCCCGACCTCGGCCGCTTCGCCCGCGACCTCGACAGCGCGGCGGCGCGCGAGGCCGTCGCCGACGACCGGGAGCAGGCGTACGCCCTGGGCGCCACGTCCACCCCGTCGTTCCTCGTGAACGGCCGGCCGATCGCGGGCGCACAGCCCATGGAAACGTTCACAAGTGCGATCGAGGCCGCCGCGCGGGAGGCCGGACGGTGACGGACATCGGCTACCTGGCTGCCTTCCTCGGCGGGCTGCTGGCGCTGCTGAGCCCGTGCAGCGCACTGCTCCTGCCGGCGTTCTTCGCGTACTCGATCGACGGCCGGGCCCGGCTCCTCGCCCGTACCGGGATCTTCTATGCCGGTCTCGCCACCACGCTCGTCCCGCTCGGCGCGGCCGGCTCCTTCGCGGGGCGGCTCTTCTACGGCCACCGGGACCTGCTGGTCGCCACCGGCGGCTGGACGATCATCGCGCTGGGCCTGGCGCAGGCCGCCGGCCTGGGGTTCGCCCCGCGCCGGATCACCGAGGTGAGCGGACGGATCCGGCCCGTGTCGGCGCTTCCGGTGTACGCCCTGGGCCTGGTGTACGGGCTGGCCGGGTTCTGCGCGGGCCCGATCCTGGGGAGCGTCCTGACGGTCGCGGCGCTCAGCGGCAGCCCGGCGTACGGGGGCCTGCTGCTGGCGGTGTACGCGCTCGGTATGGCGGTGCCCCTGTTCGTGCTGGCCCTGCTCTGGAACCGCTACGACCTGGGGCGGCGCGGCTGGCTGCGGGGGCGTGCGCTGCGGGTGGGCCGCTGGGAGGCGCACAGCACGTCGCTGCTGTCGGGCCTGTTCTTCGTCACCCTGGGCGTGCTGTTCCTCGTCTTCGACGGTACGACCGCGCTGCCGGGCCTGCTGTCGGTCGACGACTCGTACGCGGCGGAGGAGTGGGCGTCCCGCGTGGGACGCGTGGTGCCGGACTGGGCGCTGCTGCTGGGGGTCGTCGCGGTGGTCGCGGTCACCCTCGGCGTACGCGGCTGGCGCGGCCGCGAGCGGGCCTGACACCGCTCCGGGGGGCCGGCTCCGGCCGGGCCCCCCGGGGCGGTGCGCTCCTCCGTGTACCGCGTCGAGCGGACCCGGGACGCCGTCCTAGGGAGTGTCCGGAAAGTATCGGCGTCCGCCCGGAGGGCGGGCCAGGCGAGACTTTCCGGACACGACCTTAAGCGGTGGCGTAGTCGGACAGGGCGGGTTCCAGGAGGCCGAAGGCCCGGTCGGCTTCGGCGGTGATGGTCCGGGCGATCCGGTCGCCGGGGTGTCCGGCGAGGGTGAGCTCCTGGATGCGGTGGAACAGCATGCGGTGCACCGTGCCCAGCAGTTCGGCGGCGGTCCGGACGGTGATGTCGTCGGGCCGGGCACCGGTGGCCTCGGCGAGCGCCTGAGCGAGGTGGTGCGCGCGCCGGTCGTGGAGGCCGCGCACGCAAGTGCTCAGGGTGGGGCTGTCGGCGATCATGCGGGCGAACTCCTGGCCGGAGAACCCGGCGACCGGGTCCTGGGAGGCGACGGACTCGGCGAAGGCGCGGCGCAGCGCGGCCAGCGCCGATTCGCCCGGCTGCCGGGCCTCGACGGCCCGGGCCAGCGAGGTGGCGAACTGCTCCTGGTGGTCCAGTGCCAGGTCTTCCTTGCGCGGGAAGTAGTTGGTGACGGTCTTCTTGGCGACGCGGGCGGCGGCGGCGATCTCGGCGATGGTCGTTCGCTCGAATCCCTGGTCGATGAACAGCCGTGTCGCGTGGTCGGAGATGAGCTGCCGTGTCTCCTGCTTCTTCGTCTCGCGAAGTCCGGCCCCCGGGGCCGGCGTCTGGGTATCCATGACGCAATCTTACCCTCGTAGCATTTTTATGTTGACAGTAACGGTGGCTCGGGCTAACTTTGCCATCGTCGTAAATTTACGCCGGTCGACGGCGGGCATGCCCAGGCGTGCGCCGCCGTGGCCGCGGAGTCCGTCCGTACCGTCCCGCACCGCATCCAGGGAGTCCCGTGCAGTTCACCGCCTCCACCGTTTCGCTCACCGTCGGCGACGTCACCCGTTCGCAGGACTTCTTCACCACCCACCTGGGCTACTCCGTCCGGCAGGCCGCCGACGGCTTCGTCGCCCTGTCGCACGACGACGCCTTCGACGTCATCCTGCTCGCCCGCGGCACCGAGGTGCTGCCGCCCGAGCAGCGGGATCAGCGCGTCGGTGGTCTGATCCTCGCCTTCACCGTCGCCTCGGGTCTGCGGGAGCAGGAGGAGCGGCTGCGTGAGGCGGGGGTTCCTATCACCCTGCCGTTGCGCGAGGAGCCCTGGGGCGAGCGCCTGTTCCAGGTCACCGATCCGAGCGGGGTGATCGTCCAGTTCGTCGAGTGGGCCGCTCCCGAGCACGGCTGACCCTTCCGGCGCGCGGAGATCCCGGGCCCTCGCCCGATCCGCCCCGTACGCACCGCCACCCGTTACCCCCCACCGCCACCCGGCCACCGATCCTCCAGGGAGTCTCCGTGCGCAAGCTCGTCTACTACATCGCCGCCACCGTCGACGGTTTCATCGCCGGGCCCGACGGCGCCGACCCCACGGGTCCGGACGGCTTCTGGCCGGTCCCCGCCGACTACGTGCGGTACCTGGCCGCGGAGTACCCCGAGACCCTGCCCGCCCCGGCCAGGCAGGCCCTGTCCATCACCGCGGCGGGCACCCACTTCGACACCGTCCTGGAGGGACGCAAGACGTACGAGATCGGCCTCCGGGCCGGCCTCACCGACGCCTATCCGCACCTGCGGCACCTGGTGTTCTCCACCACTCTCACCGAGAGCCCCGACCCGGCCGTGGAACTGGTCGCGACCGACCCGCTGGCGAAGGTCCGGGAGCTGAAGCAGGAGGACGGCAAGGACCTCTGGCTGATCGGCGGCGGCGAACTGGCGGGCGCGCTCTACCCCGAGATCGACCGGCTGATCGTCAAGCTGGGCCCCTTGACCATCGGCACCGGCATCCCCCTCTTCGGTCGCACGGCAGCGTTCGATCCGCGCGTCTGGGACCTGACGGCCCACACCGTCCTGGAGAGCGGGGCGGTGTTCCTCACCTACACCCGCGGCTAGGTCGTGTCTCGCCGACCGTCGGCGCGCGGACATGAGAACGGCCCCACCGATGATCATCGGTGGGGCCGTTCGCCCTGATGGGCTGCGGTGGCTGGGGCCGGGGTCGAACCGGCGACCTTCCGCTTTTCAGGCGGACGCTCGTACCAACTGAGCTACCCAGCCACGCGGCTCTTGCGAGCCGCAGCGGTCCTGACGGGATTTGAACCCGCGGCCTCCACCTTGACAGGGTGGCGAGCACTCCAAACTGCTCCACAGGACCAAGCGATGCGCGAGAACAAGTCTCGCACACGGTGATGCGTGCCCCCAACGGGATTCGAACCCGTGCTACCGCCTTGAAAGGGCGGCGTCCTGGGCCACTAGACGATGAGGGCTAATTGGCCCGCCTGGGCGCTTCGTCAGCGCGTCGGGGACGTGAGAAGCATATGGGATGCGGCGACCGTTCGCCAAAACGGTTAAGGGGAACGGGTGGCGGAGGGGGTCCTGGCAGGGCCGGTCGAGTGGTCCCCGGCGGGGCCTGCCGGGGTGTTCTCCTCCGGGACGTGGCGGCTGACCTCGGCCGTCGTGAGGCCCAGGCCGCCCAGCGTGATCTCGTCCCAGGCCTGGAGCCGGCGGGTTTCCCGGTCCAGGTAGAGGACCGAGGCGTGGACCTTCTCCGGTTCCTCCTTCTCCAGGGCGCGCAGGCCGCCGCCGCCGGTGGAGCCCTCGATCTTGAGGCGGGTGCCGCCCGGCAGCAGCTTGTTCACGCGGCGGTGCACATGGCCGGCCAGCACCAGGGGGACCCGGCCGTCGGTCTCCTGGGCGGCCACCGGGTTGTGGGCCACCGCGATGTCGACGGGCGTGCCCGCCGCGGCCTGGGCGCGCAGCGCGGCCGCCAGCCGGGCCCCGGCCGCCCGCTCGGCGTCGTCGCCGGCCGCCAGCACCGAGCGGTCCGGGGTGAACTGCGGGTCGCCGGTGCCGGCCACCCGCAGGCCGGCGACGGTGACGGCGCGGCCCCCGTCGAGGACGTGGACGTTCCGCAGGCCGGACATGTACCGCTGGGTGACCTGCGAGTCATGGTTGCCGCGCACCCAGACGTAGGGCGCGCCGAGGTCGGGGACGGCGTCGAGGAAGCCGTTCTCGGCGGCGGTGCCGTGGTCCATGGTGTCGCCCGAGTCGATGATCACGTCCACCCGGTACTGCTCGACCAGCGAGCGGACGATCTCCCACGCGGCCGGGTTCAGATGGATGTCCGAGACGTGCAGCACCCGCATGGTGCCCGGGTCGGGCTGGTACGTCGGGAGGGTGGAGGCGGCGTCGTACAGCTTCGTCACATTGGTGACCAGGCGGGCCAGTTCCTTCTGGTAGACGTCGAACTCGCTGACGATCGAGCGGGCGTTGCCGACCACCGAGGGGGCGGAGGACAGCAGCCCGGAGAAGCGGGGCTCCAGCACGGACTTGGGGTTCCACGTGGCGTACGCGGACACGCCGGCCGCCCCCAGCAGCGCGAGCGCCAGCCCGCCCGCCGCGAGGGCGCGGCGCGGGCGGCGGTAGACGGCCAGGCCGAGTGCGGTGGCGCCGGACACGACGGCGACGCAGGAGCGCAGCGCCAGCTCGCGGGTGCCGTCGGCGACGTCCTGGGTGATCTCGTCCTGGAGGCCGGTGATCCGCTCGGGGTGCTCCACCAGGGCCTGGGCGCGGACCGGGTCGAGCTGGTCGACGTCCACGTCGAGGCGGACGGGCGCGATGTGCGAGTCGAGCTCCAGCGCGCCCAGCGGCGAAACGTTGATCTTCGTTCCGCCGTTCAGGGAGGGCCGCAGGGTCATGCTCGTGTCCATCGGCCCCACCGGGGTGCGGACGCTGCCGACGATCAGGAGGCCCAGCCAGGCGCCCAGCAGGACCACGGTGAGCAGCCCCAGGGCCCGGACGTACGGGTGCGGGGTGTGGACCAGGGTGAGGGTGGGGCTGACGCGACGGGAGCGGTAGTGGCGCAGAAGGCGGGCGTGGGTGGTGCGGAGGGCAGCTCGGGCGGCCATGGGCGCCGTATGCCCATGTGGACGGGCCACTATGCCCGGCCATCCGTGACAATGGCCCCGTGCTGGAGATGACGCGCGAGGAGTTCGAGGAACTGGTCGCCGAGGCGCTGGACAGGATCCCGCCGGAGCTGACGCGGCTGATGGACAACGTCGCGGTGTTCGTGGAGGACGAGCCGTCGCCCGACGACCCGGACCTGCTGGGGCTGTACGAGGGGACTCCGCTGACCGACCGGGGTGAGTGGTACGCGGGGGTGCTGCCGGACCGGATCACCATCTACCGGGGGCCGACGCTGCGGATGTGCGACTCGCGGGAGGACGTGGTGGCCGAAACCGAGGTGACGGTGGTGCACGAGATCGCCCACCACTTCGGGATCGACGACGAGCGGCTGCACGAGCTCGGCTACGGCTGACGGGCCCGCCGATACCGGGCCGGAGGCGGGCGTGTCCTTGTGGGGCCTGGGGAGTTGGGCAGGGAAACCCGGTCCCGCACCCATGGAGGTGCCCTCGTGCGCCATCTGCCCGCCCCCGTCCGATGGGCCGTCACCGCGTTGGCGGTAGCGGCCTCCGCAGGCTCCGTCAGCGGCTGCATGAGCGTCTCCGACGCGGGCTCCGGGCCGGGGCCCGCCCGGTCCGCTGGGCCGTCCGGTGCCGCGGCGGCCGAGCCGGACGTGGTCGCCGACGCGCCGGGCGGCGGGCACGACGTCCGTACGGCGCACGGGGCGGACGGCCAGGCCGGCGCGCCCGGCGAGGAGGACGGGGCATCGCCGGAGCCGAGCGGCCCGGCCGGGGCGGCAAAGCCGTCCGCGGCGCCCTCGGGCAAGCCGCCGACGGACGGGAAGCCCGGGGCGCGGCCCGCGCGGCCGCCGGCGCCCTCGCCGTCCGGGGACGGGGGCGGTGGCGGCGGAGAGGCGGGCGGCGGCGGTTCCTCGCCGAGCCAGCCGCCCGCGCCGCCGGAGCCCACGCCGCCCCCGGCGTCGTCGCCCCCCGCGACGCCGCCGGCAGAGCCGAGCCCGGACCCGTCCGACCCGCCGTCCGCCTCGCCGGCCGCCGACATCCGTACCCAGACGCTGCGGGTCCCGGAGCGACGCTGGGACGGCCCGGGAGCGGAACCGGCGGCATCCCCGCAGGTCGCCCCCGCGTGAGGGACCGGGGGGCGGACCGGGCGGGGGCCGGCGGGCGGGCGGTGGGCGGCCCGTCGAGGCGGACCGGGCGGGGCCGGTGGGCGGCCCGTGGGCGGCCCGTTGAGGCGGACGTCACACGCGGGGCGACGTGGACCGGTTTGCGCTGAGTGGGGGAGAGTGCGTATGGTGGTAGATCGTTTGATCCCATGTTCCCCTTTGCCCGGCGCCACTACCGAGAGCGCCGCGTGTGGCGCGTACTCTCCCTTGCCGTGGCTGACCGCATCGAGGCGGTCGTTTTGCGAAACACGGAGTTGACGGGCGCGTGCCGAGACTCCGGAAGGTTTCGCATTTCGCATGTCCATTTTCAGTCCTGACCACGCCGTCATGCCCGAGAACACCGACCTCGACGAGACCGTCGTCGTGGGCGCCGACCTCGAGGCCGACGAGACCGCCGACACCGCCGGGGCCCCCGAGGCCCCCGAGCAGGAGGCGGCGGACGAGGCGCAGGTCACCTTCGGCGACCTGGGCCTGCCCGAGGGCATCGTCCGCAAGCTCGCCCAGAACGGCGTGACCGCCCCCTTCCCGATCCAGGCCGCGACCATCCCGGACGCCCTGGCCGGCAAGGACATCCTCGGCCGCGGCCGCACCGGCTCCGGCAAGACCCTCTCCTTCGGCCTGCCGCTGCTCGCCACCCTGGCCGGCGGCCACACCGAGAAGAAGAAGCCCCGCGGCGTCATCCTCACCCCGACCCGTGAGCTCGCGATGCAGGTCGCGGACGCCCTCCAGCCGTACGGCGACGTCCTCGGCCTCAAGATGAAGGTCGTCTGCGGCGGTACGTCGATGGGCAACCAGATCTACGCCCTGGAGCGCGGCGTCGACATCCTCGTCGCCACCCCGGGCCGGCTGCGCGACATCATCAACCGCGGCGCCTGCTCGCTGGAGGCCGTGCAGATCGCGGTCCTCGACGAGGCCGACCAGATGGCCGACCTGGGCTTCATGCCCGAGGTCACCGAGCTGCTCGACCAGATCCCCGAGGGCGGCCAGCGCCTGCTCTTCTCCGCCACGCTGGAGAACGAGATCGACAGCCTGGTCAAGCGCTACCTGGTCGACCCGGTCACGCACGAGGTCGACCCGTCCGCCGGTGCCGTCACCACGATGACCCACCACGTCCTGGTCGTGAAGCCCAAGGACAAGGCGCCGGTCACCGCCGCCATCGCCGCCCGCAAGGGCCGCACCATCATCTTCGTCCGCACCCAGCTTGGCGCCGACCGCATCGCGGAGCAGCTCCAGGACACCGGCGTCAAGGCCGACGCCCTGCACGGCGGCATGACGCAGGGCGCCCGTACCCGCGTCCTGGAGGACTTCAAGAAGGGCTACGTCAACGCCCTGGTCGCCACCGACGTCGCCGCCCGCGGCATCCACGTCGACGGCATCGACCTGGTCCTGAACGTGGACCCGGCCGGTGACCACAAGGACTACCTGCACCGTTCCGGCCGTACGGCCCGCGCGGGCAAGTCCGGCGTGGTCGTCTCGCTGGCCCTGCCGCACCAGCGCCGCCAGATCTTCCGCCTCATGGAGGACGCGGGCGTCGACGCCACGCGCCACATCGTGGGCGGTGCCGGGGCCTTCGACCCGGAGGTCGCCGAGATCACCGGCGCCCGGTCGCTGACCGAGGTGCAGGCCGACTCCGCCAACAACGCCGCCAAGCAGGCCGAGCGCGAGGTCGCCGACCTCACCAAGCAGCTTGAGCGGCTCCAGCGCCGGGCCGTCGAGCTCCGCGAGGAGGCCGACCGCCTGGTCGCCCGTGCCGCCCGCGAGCGCGGCGACGACCCCGAGACCGCCGTCGCCGAGGTGACGGAGGCCGCGGAGGCCGAGGTCCAGGCCGCGGTCGCGTCCGTGCCGGAGCAGCCGGCGCGCGAGTCCCGGGACGACCGTCCGTCGTACGACCGTTCGTCCTCGTACGAGCGCCGTGACCGCCGCGACGACCGCGGCAACTACGAGCGCCGTGACCGCCGGGACGACCGGGGCGGCTACGAGCGCCGTGACCGCGACGACCGCGGTGGCCGCTCCTTCGAGCGCCGTGACGACCGTGGCGGCTTCCGTCGCGACGACCGCCGCGACAACGACCGTCCGTCCGGTGGGTTCCGCCGTGACAACGACCGTCCGTCCGGTGGCTTCCGCCGCGACAACGACCGTCCGGCCGGCGGGTTCCGCCGTGACAACGACCGTCCGGCCGGCGGGTTCCGCCGTGACAACGACCGTCCGGCCGGCGGCTTCCGCCGTGACAACGACCGTCCCGCCGGTGGCTTCCGCCGCGACGAGCGCCGTGACGACCGCCCCACCGGCGGCCACCGCGGCAGCGACCGTCCGTTCAACCGCGACCGTCGTGACGACCGTCCCGCGGGCGGCGGCTTCCGCTCCGGCGGCCACGAGCGTCCTTACGGCCGCCGTGACGACCACCGCGGTGGCTCGAACTCCGGCTCCTCCTTCGGGCGCCGCGACGACAAGCCGCGCTGGAAGCGCAACGGCTGACGCGTAGTCCACCGAGCAGGGCCCGTTCCTCCCACGAGGGGGACGGGCCCTGCGCCGTTGTCGCCGGGCGCTGTTACGATCCGTCCACCTCGCAGTGGGGGGCACTGGGGGCGGGGCCGGGGGGCTCTGGTTCATCTCGACGCGTACGCGGCATGTCACTTGCCGCGCCAAGAGCCGCGCACCGGTGAGCGCCACCCCGTGGGCCCGATCGATCCGATCGAGAAGTGCGGAGTTCCGTGTACGGCAAGCAACCCTTGCGAGTCATCGCCGCCGCCGTCGTCCTGGCGTCGGCCGCGATCGCCGGTCCGGCGGTGTCCACCGCCCAGGCGGCACCCACGACGGACGTGGTGATCCCGGCCACCACCAGCGCCCTGCCCGTGCGCGGCGCGCTGCTCGACACCGGGCCCCAGGGCTTCCTGCGCCACGAGCAGGGGCGCGGCACCCTGTGGCGGGCCTACGGCGCGGGGACCGACGTCCAGGTCGACAGCGTCCAGGAGTACGACGGCGGCAACTTCCAGCGCGGCACGGGCTCCGACGTCGTCGCCCGGCTCCTGGAGTCACCGCAGCGGGTCGAGCTGCGCGACATGGTCGCGGGCGGGACCGTCACCGTGCCCCTGCCGGCCGGGCACACCTACGTGGGGGCGTTCGGCCGGAACGTGCTCACCTACGACTCGCCCGGCGACGGCATGCGCTTCCACGTGCTCGACACGGAGACCGGGCAGGTGCGCGACCGGCTCGTCGAGGGCGTGCCGACGGGCGTCCACAGGTACGCCGTCCTGCCGGGCCTGGGGGACGCGGGCGGTCTGGTGATCGACCTGCCGGGGGCCGGCACGGTGTGGATGGACGTGACCCAGCGGCGGATCGTGCCGATCAGGACCGACGCCGAGCTGGCGACGAAACGTTACGCCCTCACCCCGGACCGGCTGCTGGTCTGGTCGGGCGGCCAGGTGTCCGTCTTCGGGCGGGGGAACCTCACCACGCCGGAGCGCGTGGTGCCGCTGCCCGAGAGCGCCGCCGTGCGGCTGCTGGGCCTGGTGGGCGGCGAGCTCGTCGTCGCCCGGCACGACCCGGCGCTCGGCCGGCTCGACGAGGACCTGCCGGTGTGGCGGGTCGAGGCCCGCCCGCTGGACGGGAGCGCCGCGCGCACCCTGCTGGCCCGGTCCAGCGGCAGGGCGTCCTTCACCCCCGACGGCGGGGTGCTGGTCCTGGGCGGCGCGAGCATGGCCGAGTGGGGCGTCCAGGCGCTGCGGGCCGACGCGGCGGGACGGGCCGTGGTGTCCCGCGAGGCGACGGTCCCGGTGAAGGCCGTACCGAACGCGATCCACCAACTGTCGTTCCAGCACGGGCGGCTGACCAGCGTGGAGGCGGTCGCGGCGGCCGGCCAGGCCGGTCTGTACAGCCGTACCGCCGGGCAGTCCGGCGGCGTACCCGTCCATGGCGAGCGCATGGACCGCGGCTGGGTGCCCGACCAGCCCGAGGCCTGCTTCCAGGGCTACTGCCCCACCTTCGCGGACACCGGCGACGGGCGCGTCGCGTACGGCGGGACCATGCGCATCTGGGGCGAGCCCGTCGTGCCCCTGCACCGGCTGGACGACGGCGCCCGGCTCCCGGCCACCCGGATCGACACCGGAGCCGACTACGCGGGCTTCATCGGCAGCTCCGGCCGCTGGGCGGCGGTCCGCGCGACCGTGGACGGGGCGGGTGTCACGCGGATCGTCGACCTCGACACCGGCAAGGTGACCAGGACGCTCCCGGTGTACGGGCTCTCCCTGTCGGGGACCACCCTGTGGACCGCCGCGAGCAAGGACGAGGTCGTGGGGTACGACGTCAGGACGGGTGCCCGGACGAAGGAGGTGTTCCTGCCCGGGTGCTTCCTCGGCGGCGTCGAGGTGGTCGGCCGCTGGCTGCACTGGAACTGCACCGGGTCGAGGAACGACGAGGGCGTGTACGACCTCGAGACCCGCACCGACACCCCGCTCGGCATCGGTCCCGGGGCGGGCGCCCGGCTCGGCGACGGGTTCGTCGTCTACCCGGCCGGCAGCGCCCTGAAGCTGAAGGACCTGCGGGACGGCGGCACGGTGCACACCCTCACCGAGGGACGCCGCTCCTACGACCCGTGGGCGGTCGACCCGGCCACCGGCTCCGTCGCCTGGGCGGACACCGGGAGCGCCGTCCACCTGGTCGGCAGCGGCGTGGCGCCGTCCGCGCCGGCGGTCGTCGACTCCGACGTGTTCGCGACGCAGGCGGTGAACGGCGGCGCGGCGCCCTGGCGGCCCCGCTGGTGGCTGTCCACGCCGACCACCTCGTGGCAGCTCACCCTCAGGAGCGCGACCACCGGCACCGTCGTGCGCACCCTGAGCGGCGGTCCGGCGCGGGCCGTGGTCGCCCCCGCCTGGGACGCCAAGGACGCCGCCGGCCGGCTGGTGGCGAACGGCGGGTACGCGTGGACGCTGACCGCGCAGCCGGTGGACGGCCGGGGAGGCGCCCTGACCACGTCCGGCACGGTGAACCTGACCGGTGCCGCCGCCGTGCGGCGCGACCACGCCGGCCCGGCCGGCCCGGACGCCGTGGGCGACCTGGTGTCGCTGAGCGGGACCGGTTCCCTCGCCTTCCGGCACGGCAGCGGGACGGGCACCCTGGCGGGTGCGACGACCGCCACCGGCTGGTCGACGTCCGCGCTGGTGGTGCCCTTCGGGGACCTGAGCGGCGACCGGTGCAACGACCTGCTGGTGCGGCTGGGCGGCGAACTGCGCGCCTACCGGCCGGGCTGCGGCAAGGCGCCGGCCACGACGACCCCGTACACCTCGCTGGGCACGACCTGGGCGCAGTTCAACGTGCTGACGTCACCCGGCGACCTGACCGGCGACGGCCGGGCGGACCTGGTGGCGCGTCAGACGACCACGGGTGACCTGTACCTGTACGCGGACGACGGCGCCGGCAAGCTCAAGGCGCGGGGCCGGATCGCGACGAACTGGAAGGGCTACCGGGCCGTGTTCGGCGCCGGCGACCTGAACGGCGACGGGGCCGGCGACCTGCTGGCGGTGGACGGCGCCAACTCCCTCTGGCGGTTCGACGGCACCGCGGCCGGCACGGTGAAGGCGCGCGTCCTGGTGTTCGGCGGCAACTGGGCCACCGGCCGTAACGCCTTCGTGGGCGTCGGCGACCTGAACAAGGACGGCAAGCCGGACCTGGTCTCCCGCAACGCCGCCGGTGACCTGCTGCGCAACAGCGGCAACGGGGCCGGGTCGTTCGGCTCCACGGTCAGGATCGGTACCGGCTGGCAGGGCTACAAGGGCCTGTTCTAGGTCGTGTCCGGCAGGGCCCGTACGGCGCGTGTTCTCCGTGCCGTACGGGCCCTGCCGTGTCGTACGGGGCGGGGCGCGGGGCGGTGGGGCGGGAGGGCCGCCGGGGCGGCGCGACGGCGCCGGTTCCCCCGATACCCGATCGGACGGCGGGCGCCATGGGGCTATGCTCAGGGGTGACTCGTCGAGGGCCGTTAGCTCAATTGGCAGAGCAGCGGACTTTTAATCCGTTGGTTGTGGGTTCGAGTCCCACACGGCCTACGCACTCGGCCCCGGTCCGGAGATCCTCCGGACCGGGGCCGTCGTCGTTCCCGGGCCCGCGGGCCGGTGCGTGTCCGGGCGGGCGCACCGGCCGGGCGGCTCGTCCGCGGTGCCCCGGCCGGTCAGGACAGGAACGCCGCCGCCGTCGCGGTGAATTGGGCGGGGTCGTCGAGCCAGGGGAAGTGCCCGGCTCCCGGCTGGACGCGGAGGTCGGCGTCCGGGAACAGGGCGGCGTAGGCGGCCATGGCGCCGGGCGGGGCGGCCACGTCGAACTCGCCGGCGAGGACCAGCACCGGTGAGGTCCGGCGGGCGAACGCGGCACGGACGGTGTCCGGGGCGAAGGCGCCTTCGGAGGCGTGGACCCGCGCGGCCTCGTCGTTGCGCTGTTCGTCACCGGCGGCGTGGTGGGCCCGCGCGGCCGCGTCCCAGCGGCCGTAGGTGAACGGCGCCATGGCCCGCCACGAGTCGGCGGTCCCCCTTCCGGCGACGATCGCCTCCAGCGCCGCGTACGCCGCCGGGAACCACGGCTCGTCCCGGCGCCGTGCCGCCGTGGCGAGACGCGCGTCGCCGGTGATGGGGACGTCCACGGCCAGCACGCTCGGCGTGACCAGCGCGAGCCTGCCGACGCGCCCGGGGTGGCGGGTCAGGTACAGCGCCGCCAGGTTGGCCCCGGCCGAGTGGGCGAGCAGGTCCATCCGCTCCAGGCCGAGGTGGCGCCGGAGGGCCTCCACGTCGTCGACGAGCCGGTCGCACCGGTAGGAGCCGGGGTCGGCGGGCACGTCCGAGCGCCCGGTGCCCCGGAGGTCCGGCATGACCAGCCGGCGGTGGGCGGTGAGGCCGCCGAGGTCACCGAGGTAGGCGGAGGCCTGCATCGGGCCGCCGGGCAGGCAGATCAGTGGGGTGCCGGCTCCGGACACGCGGTAGGCCAGCGTGGTGCCGTCGTCGGCGGTGAAGGAAGACATGGACGTGACCATGTCACCCCTGTCGGAGGGCGGCAACGAGGTTCCGGTGGGAGGGCGCCCGGGGGTGTTTCGTCCTCTCCGGGCGGCTACCAGCGATATTGGTTAGGGATCGTGCGCCGGATGGCGTAAGGTGGTGTTCACCGACGCGGGGTGGAGCAGCTCGGTAGCTCGCTGGGCTCATAACCCAGAGGTCGCAGGTTCAAATCCTGTCCCCGCTACTGAAGGCGAAGGCCCGGTGCATTGCGCACCGGGCCTTCGTCGTGCCCGGCCCTTTCCCGTGGCGCCTTTCCCGGGACGTGTGCACCCGTTCGCTCCGTGGGCACGCTGCGTAGTCGGTGGGTGTCGCAGCGCGGATGACGTGACGGTCCGTCAGTATCAGTGTGGTCGGTGCATGTTTCTGAGGCATGGTCAACTCGCCCGTATGTGCCCGGTTGTCGTCCGGTATATCCGGGGGCCGGGCGGTTAATGATCAGTAGGAACAGCTTGGAATCCGGAGCCCCCGTCTATTAACGTTCGATAACGCAGCGCGGTCGTCCCAGTCGTCGCAAGAGACGGCACCGCGCGCGTGCGCCGAATTCCGCAAGGGAACCGGGGAACCACCACCTTGGGGTGAATCGGGCCGAAGTGGGCCCGTAGGAGACCTTCCTGCTCCGAACCCGTCAGCTAACCCGGTAGGCGAGAAGGAAGGAAAGGAGTGCGCCTCCGTGGCGTCCAACAGGCCTGCCCCCGAAGCTCCATACGGCTCTCCCGCCTCGTTCCAGTCTTCGGGTATCCCGGACGCCGCACCCGTAAACGGGCAGTGGGAGGAATGGAACCCCACCGAGGAGACCGTCCGCCCCGTCCGGGGCCGGCACCGGGTGGCCAAGCAGCGCGGCGGACTCGCCCGTAGCTCCACCGTCCTCGGTGTCGGCGTGATCGCGGCGGTCGGCGCGGGCGGCATGGCCACCGCGCAGGACAAGCCGGCGGTCTCCATATCCCTGCCGGACGTCATCACCGACCACCTGCCGGACGCCGAGTCCCTGCCCGGCATCGGCTCGCTGATGTCCGACGACTCCGGATCCGGCGAGGACCGCCACGACGACGGGGCGCTCACCACCGCCTCCCTCACCACCCCCGCCGCCGACGCGGACGGGAGCGGCGGCGCGGACGCCGGCGAGGCGCTGCGCGCCCGCATCCTCCAGCAGGCCGAGCAGCAGCAGGCCACCGCCGACGCCGAGGCGAAGGCCGCCGCCGAGGCCGCCGCGGCCGAGCAGGCGGCCGCCGAGGCGAAGGCGCAGCAGACCGCCGCCGAGAAGCAGGCCGCCGAGGAGAAGGCGAAGGCAGAGGCCGAGGCGGAGGCCGAGGCGGAGGCCGCCGCGAAGGCGAAGGCGGCCGAGGCGGCCGCGGAGGCGGCCCGGCTGGCCGAGCAGGCCGCGAGCTGGTCCCTGCCGACCTCCTCGTACACCATCACCTCGACCTTCGGTCAGGCCGGCAGCATGTGGTCCTCCGGCTACCACACGGGCCTCGACCTCGCCGCTCCCACCGGCACGCCCGCCAAGGCCGTCCACAGCGGCACCGTGAAGTCGGCCGGCTGGTCGGGCTCGTACGGCTACCGCATCGTCCTGGAGCTGGAGGACGGCACGGAGGTCTGGTACTGCCACCTGTCGTCGATGACGGTCGGCGCCGGGCAGCAGGTCGGCACCGGCGAGACCATCGGCCGGGTCGGCGCCACCGGCAACGTGACCGGACCGCACCTGCACCTGGAGGTGCACACCGCGGGCGGCGAGGGCATCGACCCCATGGCGTGGCTGCGGGACAAGGGCCTCACCGTCTGACCCGTCCGAGCGCTCGCTCCGGACCACCCGTCCCCGGCAGCCCTGGCGGCGACCCCCCGACGCCAGGGCTGCCGGTTTCGTGGCCGAACACCCGGAATATCCCGTCCGGCCGCCGCGTTGATCCACGCCATGACCTCTCTGCGCACCCTGGGCACGTCCGACCTCCACGTCTTCCCCCTCGCCCTCGGCGGCAACGTCTTCGGCTGGACCGCCGACGAGGCGCAGTCCTTCGCCGTCCTCGACGCGTATGCGGCGGCGGGCGGCAACTTCGTCGACACGGCCGACAGCTACTCGGCGTGGGCCGCGGGCAACGAGGGCGGCGAGTCCGAGGCCGTCATCGGCAGGTGGATGGCCGCGCGCGGCAACAGGTCCGACATCGTCGTCGCCACCAAGGTCGGCGCCCACCCGGACTTCAAGGGACTCGGCGCCACGAACATCAAGGCCGCGGCCGAGGAGTCGCTGCGCCGCCTCGGCACGGACCACATCGACCTGTACTACACGCACTTCGACGACCCGTCCGTGCCGGTCGAGGAGATCGTCACCGCCCTCGACCAACTGGTGCGGGACGGCAAGGTACGCGCCGTCGGCGCCTCCAACATCTCCGCCGAGCGCCTCCGGGCCTCGCTGGACTTCGCCGAGCGTGAGGGCCTGGCGAAGTACGTCGCGCTTCAGCCGCACTACAACCTGGTCTCCCGCGACACCTACGAGGGCGCTCTCCAGGACACCGCCGAGCGCGCCGGCCTCGGTGCCGTGCCGTACTTCGCGCTCGCCTCCGGCTTCCTCACCGGCAAGTACCGGCCGGGCGCCCGGGTGGACAGCGCGCGGGCGGGCAGCGCGGCCAAGCACCTGGACGGCGAGCGCGGGCGCGAAGTCCTCGCCGCGCTGGACGCGGTCGCGGCGGCCCGGGGCGCCGAGATCGCCACCGTCGCCCTGGCGTGGCTCGCCGCCCGCCCGACCGTCACCGCGCCGCTCGCCTCGGCCCGTACGGTCGAGCAGCTACCCGCCCTGCTGGCGGTCGCCGAGCTGGAGCTCACCCCCGACGAGCTGGCGACGCTGACCGCCGCTTCGGCTTGACGGCCGCCTCGGCCTGACGGGCCGCGCCCCGCCGCCGCGCCTCGGCCTGACCGCTGCCTCGGCCTGACGGCCGGCGGGCGGGGTCAGAAGCGGTACGGGTTGTAGCCGCCGTAGTCGAGGTGCGGGGGTGGCGTCCACACCCGGCCGGTGGCCTGCGCGGCGTACGTGAGCGCCGGTCCGGCGACCTCCTTGCGCTGCCACAGGTGGTGCAGCAGCTCCTGCTCCCGGGCCGCGAAGTCCGCGCCCACCGCGCCCCGGCGGGCCCGGTGGCGGAGGAACGCCAGGGACGTGGCGAACGCCTCGTACTCGCCGACCGCGCGGGCCGCCGCCGGGCCGAAGCAGCGCGCCGCGTACCCGCGCGCCAGCCCGCGCGCCCGCATTGAGGAGAGCGCGAGCGGTTCGGCGGGGGAGAGCCAGCCCGCCGCCGCGTACGCCGGGAGCTCGCCGGACACCGTGCGCAGCTCGCGCTGGCGCGACCAGATCGCCAGCCACGTCAGCAGTCCGAACGCGGGCAGCATGAACGCCCCGTACACCGCGTAGAACCCCCACGGCCCGTACGCCGCCGACCCGTTCCACAGCGCGTGCATGCCCATCGCCAGGGCCAGCCCCAGCAGCGGCAGCGCCACGCGGCGGATCCTCCGGCGGCGCGCGGTGAGCGCGGCGATGCCGAAACCGATGCCGGTGAGCACGGTGAACAGCGGGTGGGCGAACGGGGACATCACGATCCGCACGAAGAAGGTCGCGGCCGTGACCGACGCGAAGCCGGACGTCCCGAACTCCTGGTCCTCGCCGAAGGCGTTGCCGAGGTACAGGATGTTCTCGGTGAAGGCGAAGCCGGTGGCGGTGAACCCGGCGATGACCACGCCGTCGACGATCCCGGTGAAGTCCCGTCTGCGGAAGACGAAGACCAGCAGCACGGCGGCGGCCTTCGCGCTCTCCTCCACGACCGGCGCTATGACGGTCGCGCCGAGCGTGTCGGCGGAGGCGGGGTCGGCGGTGGCGGTGGCTATCCAGCGGGTCGCGAAGGTGTTGGCGACGATGGCGACGAGTGCCGCGGCGCACGCCCCCCACGCGAAGGAGAACAGCAGGTTCTTCCACGGACCCGGCTCGACCCGGTCGAGCCAGCGGAACGCGGCCATGAGGAGCGGAACGGGCAGCAGGGCGAGGCCGAGCCCGACCAGGAAGCCCTCCGTGCCGGTCTGCTCCCGGACCAGCGCGAGGATCACCAGCCCGCACAGGGCGAGCACGATGACCACCGCGGAAGCCCGCACCACCTTGCTGCGCCAGAACGCGCGGCGGGGCTTGTAGCGCCAGCGGGCACGCTCCGGCACGGCGTCGAACGACGGTCGTGGTTCGTACGCCGGGACGGCCGGATACGGCGAGTGGGCTTGCGCAGGCGAAGGGGACACGTGATCGACCCTAACGACCGCCACCGACAGTCCGCGACGACATCGGCCACGGCCTGGACGCCACACCGTCCGGGCGTCAGGCCCGGGTGCTCGCGCCGTCCGGTGCGGCGCGGCGCGCGGTCAGGTTTGCGCCCGGGCGAACAGCAGGTCGTGCACCACGTGCCCCTTGTCCAGGCCCTGGCCCTCGAAACGGGTCAGCGGCCGGAAGGCGGGGCGCGGCGCGTACCCCCCGTCGGGCATGGTGTTCTCGAAGTCGGGGTGGGCCGTCAGCACGTCCAGCATCTGCTCGGCGTACGGCTCCCAGTCGGTGGCGCAGTGCAGTACGGCACCGGGCTTCATCCGGGTGGCGACCAGGCCGAGGAACTCGGGCTGGATCAGCCGGCGCTTGTGGTGCCGCTTCTTGGGCCAGGGGTCGGGGAAGTAGACGCGTACGCCGTCGAGGGCGTCCGGAACCAGCATCTCGCGCAGCAGGATGATCGCGTCGCCGTTGGCCACCCGTACGTTCGTCAGGCCCGCCTTCTCGGCGAGGGACAGCAGGTTGCCCTGGCCGGGCGTGTGCACGTCCACCGCGAGGATGCCGGTCGACGGATCGTCGGCGGCCATCTGCGCGGTGGCCTCACCCATGCCGAAGCCGATCTCCAGCACGACCGGGAGCCCGCCGAACATCTCGTCCAGGTCGAGCGTGCGCTGCCCGTCGATGTCCAGCCCCCAGGCGCCCCACAGCCGCCGCAGCGCGTCGCCCTGCCCGGGCGTGACGCGGCTGCGCCGGGGCTGGAAGCTGCGGATCCGCCGCTCGAAGTGCGACCCGGCGGGGTCGGGCGCGGGGCCCTCGGGGAAGCGGGGCTCGCCCTTGGGTCGGCGGGGGACGGCGGTTTCACGGGACTCAGACACAATGCCCCGATTCTACGGCGCCCCCGGGGCGCGCCGCCCCGGCCGGCGGCCCACCGGCGGCCGCCGGGGTCACCCCAGGTGCGTCAGGGCCCGCCGGGCGACCTCGCGGCCGATCGGCAGGGACGCCGTCGCCGCGGGGGACGGGGCGTTCAGCACGTGGACCGTCCGCGGGGCCTCGCGGATCAGGAAGTCGTCGACCAGGGTCCCGTCCCGCAGCACCGCCTGGGCGCGGACGCCCGCCGGGGCGCGGTGGAGGTCCCCGGGCTCGACCGCCGGGAGCAGCCGCCGCACCGCCGTCGTGAACGCCCGCTTGGACACCGACCGGTGCACCTCCCCCGCCCCGTACCGCCAGTGGCGGCGGGCGATCCGCCAGGAGCCCGGCCACGCCAGGGTCCCGGCCAGCTCGCCCGGCCGGACGACGGACCAGCGGTACCCCTCGCGGGCCGACGCGGGCACCGCGTTCGGCCCGACGTGGACGCCCCCGTCGATCCCGCGCGTCAGGTGCACGCCCAGGAACGGGAACGCCGGGTCCGGCACCGGGTACACCAGGCCCCGGACCAGCTCCGGCCGGGCCAGCTCGTAGTACTCGCCCCGGAAGGGGACGATCCGCATGCCCGGGTCGTCACCCGCCAGCCGGGCCACCCGGTCGCAGTGCAGGCCCGCGCAGTTCACCAGGACCCGGCTGCGCACGATCGCCCCGCCGGCCGTCCGCACGGCGACGCCCCAGGGGCGCCGGTCCACGGCGGTGACCTCCGCCCCGTACCGGACCTCGGCACCGGAGGACTCCGCGAGCTGGGCGGCCACCGCCCCGTAGTCGCACACCCCGGTCGTACCGACGTGGATCGCCGCCAGGCCCCGCACCCGCGGCTCGTACTCGGTGATCTGGGCCGGGCCCAGCTCGCGCACCGGGATGCCGTTCTCCCGGCCCCGCTGGACCAGCGCGTGCAGCCGGGGCAGCTCGGCCCGCTCGGTCGCCACGATCAGCTTGCCGGTGACCTCGTGGGGCAGGCCGTACTCGGCGCAGAACTTCACCATCTCCGCGGCGCCCCGCACCGCGTACCGCGCCTTGAGGGAGCCGGGCCGGTAGTAGATGCCGCTGTGGATCACGCCGCTGTTGCGCCCGGTCTGGTGGAGCGCGGGGCCCCGCTCCTTCTCCAGCACCACCACGCGCGTCCCCGGGGCGGCGCGCGTGATCGCGTACGCCGTCGACAGACCGACGATCCCGCCGCCGATCACGAGCACGTCGCAGTCGAATCTGCCATCGCCGAACGCGGACACCTGTGCCACCTCCCACCCCAGATAGTGCACTGGCCCACTGACAATGGCCTTAAACCAGGTGGGACACGGCTCACGCCGGAGCCATCAGCAGCGGGCGGGCCCGCTCCCGCAGCTCCGCGACCCGGGGCTCGTCCCCGTACGGCTCCAGGCGGTGCAGCAGGTCCCTCACGTACTCGGTCGTCCGCGCCGAGGAGATCCGCCCGGCCACCTCCACCGCGCGCGTGCCGGCCGCGCAGGCCGCGTCCAGGTTGCCCGACTCCAGCTCGGCCACGGCGCTCACCACCAGGCGTAAACCGTGCGAGCGGACGTACTCCTCCGTCGGCCGCGACAGGGCCTGTTCCGTGAAGCGGCGCACCTGGCGCGGTGCCTTGAGGTCCCGGTAGCACTCCGCGGCGTCCGCGCAGAACCGGTCGTAGGAGTAGAAGCCCAGCCAGGACGGGTCCGGGTCGCCCTCCCGGGACCGCTCCAGCCACCCCTCCGCGGCCCGCAGCGCCGCCCCCGCCGCCGCCGCGTCCCCGGCCTTGGCGTGCGCCCGCGCCTCCACCAGCCGGAAGAAGGACATGGTCCGGGCGGTGGCCAGGCCCCGGTTGCGCTCCAGCGCCGCCTGCGCCAGGTCGACGCCCTCGTCGGCGAAGCCCCGGTAGGTCGCCTGGAGCGACATGGACGCCAGCACGTACCCGCCGAGCGGCACGTCGGCGGCCGCCCGCGCGAGCCGCAGCGCCTGGATGTAGTAGCGCTGGGCGGCCTCCTGCTGACCGGTGTCGAAGGCCATCCAGCCCGCCAGCCGGGTCAGCTCCGCGGTCGCCCCGAACAGCGCCCGGCCCACCTCGTCCGAGTACGAGCCGAGCAGCAGCGGCGCCGCGTCCACCCGCAGGCACTCGGGCACCATCGAGGAGCGCCAGTCACCGCCCCCGTACTTGGAGTCCCAGCGCCGGGCGTCCTCCGCCGCCTCCCGCAGCTTCGCCACGTCGCTGTGCCCCACCCGCACCGCACCGGCCTCGTCGGCGGCGCCGTCCGGTGCCGGGTGCACGGACCGTTCCACCGAGGAGTCGGCGGGGGTTATCAGCCAGCGCGAGGCGGGCGTCGCATAGGCGCTGACCGCGAAGGATCCGGCCAGCGACTGCCAGATCCCGCCACCACCGGCCCGCCGTCCGGCCAGATCCAGCCGGTACAGCTCGGTGGCGGACCTCACCGCCTCGCCCACGTCGCGCGGGAAGGCCAGCCCCACCTCGGGAGCGGGGTCGGCGTCGGCGAGGCCGATCTCGTGCAGCGGCACCGGGCGGCCCAGCTTCTGCCCGATCGCGGCCGCGATCAGGTGCGGCGCGGCGCCCTGGGGGACCATCCCCTTGGACACCCACCGGGCGACCGACGTCTTGTCGTACCGCAGGGTCAGACCGCGCTGCGCCCCGAGGTCGTTGACCCGCCGGGCCAGGCCGGCGTTGCTGATTCCCGCGAGGGCGAGAACGGTGCCGAGCTTCTCGTTCGGCCCGCGTTGCTCCCTGGACATGCGCCACCCCTCGACCCACAGACGGCCGCCGAGACGCCATGCATAGGCGCGCGGCATTCGTAAACCCAGCGTAGTTCGCCGCATCCCCACCGTTAAGGGGCGGTGTTCCGTATGGCGAGATTGTTGTGCGCGAACGGGGCACACCGCCCGGCGGCGCCCGAAGGGTGCGCGGGCGCTGCGCGGCCGGGTCGCACGGCCCGCCGGTGGCGGCCGGCGGACGGCGCGCGCCCCGGGCCGGCGGGGGCGCGCCCCCGCCGTGCTCCGGGTGTGTGGCCGTGCGCCTGTCCGTGCGCTCTGGCTCGTGGCGTGGGGGAGCGCTTCCATGGGTCTGCGTGGGTCGGCCCGCCGTACTGGAAGCGGTGGGCTGGGGGACACCGCCGCCTCAATCCCCGCGGGTGGCGGACCGGTCCGGGAGGCGGACAGCGCCTCCCGGACTGAGCTTGTGGGTAACTCTGTCAACATTTGTACGGTTCGGGCGGTCACGAAAGTTGGCTGAATGATGCCCCTCGTTCAGCTCGTCGAACCCTCGCCCGTTCCGGCGCCAAGTGGCCAATGCCAGGGGCGCGTTCCCATTTGACGGGGCGCGCCCCGTAGTCCCTCCCGCACGCCGTTGTCGTGGCAGCATGTCTCCATCAAGAGTGCTGAGTTGTCCACAGGCTGTGGAGGCGGCGATGCGGTGGCTGGTGGGGTGGAGCAGTATCGCCGCGAGTTTCGGTGCGGGCTTCGCCGCCGCCGGGGCCGTCGGCGGCGATGACGAGAACCGCACCGTGCACCCCGTCGGCGCCCAACTGCTGTGGGGCGACCCCGATCCGCTGTGGGCGGTCGGCGACTGGCGTCCCGACGAGATCCGCCTCGTCAGCCTCGACCCCGGCTCCCGCCTCCCCGGGAGCACCCCGGGCAACCACTACGGCGGTGCGAACGGCGGCAACCACCACGGCGGTGCGAACGGCGGCTCCCACGGCGGGGCCCCCGTCGCCCGCCTCGCCGTCCTGGGCTGCTGCGCCGCCGACGACGACCAGCTCAGGCTCGGGCTGCTCGCCGCGCGCGGCGGCGCCATGCGCCACCTCACCGCCTGGCCGGGCAGCTACACCGCCGTCGTCCAGGTCGGCCGCCGCATCATCGTCACCGGCGACCTGGCCGGCGCGCGGCCCGTCTTCCACACTCCCTGGGCGGGCGGCACCGCGTACGCCACCGCCGCCCTGCCTCTCGCCGACCTCATCGAGGCCCAGCTCGACATCGGGCACCTCGCCGCCCTGCTCGCCTGCCCCGAAACCCCGGAGGCGCTCAGCGACTCGACCCCGTACGTGGGTGTCAGGCGCGTCCCGCCCGGCCACGCCCTGGTGCTGCGCGAGGGCTCCCGCGAGATCACCGGGTACGAACCGGTCGCCTCCCTCGCCGTCGCCGCGCCCCAGGTCGACCCCGACCGGGCGGTGGACGGCGTACGGGACGCGCTGGTCGAGGCGGTACGGGCGCGCCTCACCGCCCCCCGGCACGCCCCCGAGACCCTGCCGCCCGACCCCGGCCCCGTCCCCGGCATGGGCCCCGCCGAGCGGCGCGCCGCCCGCGGGGCCCCCGTCCCGGGCATCGGCGCCGACCTGTCCGGCGGCAGCGCGTCCGGGACGCTCGCGCTGCTGGCGGCCGGCCTGCCCGGCGTACCGGGCACGATCCTGGGGCAGGGCACCGGCGCGGGCGAGCGGCTGCTCGCCGTCACCTTCAACGATCTGGCCACCGGCGGGCGGGACGCCGAGGCGGAGCGGACCCGCGCCCGCGCCATCGCCGAGAACCCGCGCCTGCACCACGTCGTCGTCGCCGCGTCCGAGGAGGCCCTGCCGTACGCCGAGCTGGAAGGCCCCCTCACCGACGAGCCCGGGCCCTCCCTGGTGACCGCCGAACGGCACCGGCGGCGCCTCGCGGCGGGCAGCGCCGACCACTTCACCGGACACGGCGCACGGCAGGTGCTCGACGCCCACCCCGCGCGCCTGGCCGACCTGCTGATGGACCGCAGACGGCGCCACCTGCTGCGGCCCGTCACCGCCCTCGCCAAGGCCACCGGGCCCTCCGCCGGCTCCCTGCTCGTTCCGCTGACCGTCTACCGGGCGGCCCGCAGACTCGCCCGTACGCCCTACCGCGCCGGTCTGGAATCGGCCGCCGGCCGGCTCCTGGAGGCCAACCGCAGCCCCGGCGCCCCCGGCGGGCCGCTCGGCGCCTCGCTCGCCGCCCTCACCTGGGCGCGGCCCGGGCCCGCCGCCCGCTGGCTCACCGGTGAGGCCCTCGCGGAAGTATCGGTTCGCCTCAACCAGGCCGCGACCAGACCCACGTCCGTCCAGCGCCCCGGCGAGGCACGCGCCCGGGCGGCCCTGGCCCGGTACGCGGCGGACCACCGCATCCTGGAGCAGGCCGCCGAGGTCCGCAGCCAGCGCCTGCACTCGCCGTTCCTCGACAACCAGGTCGTACGGGCCTGTCGCGACCTGCCCGAATCGCTGCGGGTCCGGCCCGGCGCCCGCGCGGCGATCCTCCGCGCCGTCCTCGCGGGCGCCGGCATCCACGACCTGCCGCCCGGCTGGGGCGCCACCTCCCACGCCCCGACGGCCGCCGCCAACCGGGCCGGGCTGCGGGCCGCGCTGCCTGGGCTGCTGGCCCTCTTCGAGGCCCCGCTCCTCGCGGACGCGGGCCTCATCGAGGCGCGGGTCGTCCGCAAGGCCCTCCGCGCCGCCACCGAGGGCGAGCCGGTCCCCCTGGACGGGCTCGCCGACCTGGTCTCCACGGAACTGTGGCTGCGCCGCCTGCTGGCCCGCCGGGGCACCTGCTGGACCGGCTCGGCGGCCCCCCGGCAGCGCGCCGTGGCCGGCGGGGTCCCCCCGCGCCCCACCCTCCGCTCCTGACCGCCGGGCGCACGCCCCGGTGCGGCACCGGGGCGTTGACGTACGGCGAAGGGCCAGGCGAGACCTTGCGGACACGACCTAGCCGCAGATGATCCGCGACTCCGCCCAGCCGACGGGCGCCACCGCGCCGAGGGGGGCGCCGGGAGCGGGTTCGACGACCAGGCGGACGGTGCCGATCCCGGTGACGGGGACGCGCACCGGTACGGCCGCGTCGCCGCCACGCAGCACCGGGGAGCGCCACAGCCGCGCCCCGTCCCCGTACACGGAGAACCGCACCGCGCCGAGCCCCAGCGCCATGTCGTCCACACCGGCGAACGCCCGGAAGGACGAGCAGGGGCGGTGCAGGTCGATGGTCAGCGACGAGCGGGCGCGCACGGTCACGCCGTGCCCGTACCGCCGGCCGCCGATCGACATCCCCCAGCGTTGCCACATCCAGCTCGACGCCCCGAGCCGGACCTCCGGCCCGGTGTGGTCGCCCTGGAGGTCGTAGCCGAGCCGGTCGACCCGGTACACGGCGGGCGGCGGGGAGGGCGGCACGGGCGCCGTCGGAGGGGCGGGCACCGGGGCCGGCGGGGCGGGTGGCGCGGGGCGTGGCGCGGGCGGCGGCGTGGGCGCGGGCTCGGGTGCGGCGGGGGCCGGCGACGCGGGTACGGGCGCCGGGGCGGACGGGCCGGCCGGTGCCGGTTCCGCCGGGCGGGCGCCGGGCCGGGCCACTGGTTCCGGCGCGGGCGCGGGGTCCGGGGGCGGGGCCGGGGTGCCCGGCTCGGCCACCGGCCGCGGCGGGGCGGGTCCGACGGCCGGTGGCCGCGCCTCCGGGCCCGCCGGGGGTCCGGGGCTGCCGGACAGGGCCCACACCACGCCCGCCACGGCGGTGACGGCCACCGTCACCGCGATACCCGCCTTCGCCGGGGCACCGAGCCCCTCGGCGGCGGCGCCACCGGCCACTCCACCGGCCCCCGCCGCCGCACCACCCGCACCACCCGCACCACCAGCGCCACCCGTCACGGCCGCCGCTCCCGCACCGGCGCCCACCGCACCCGCCGCGCCCGCCGCCCCACCGGCCACCAGCCCGGCGGCCTTGACGGAGTACCCGGCCGCGAACCAGCCGACGACGGCGGCCGGCAGCAGCGCCGGGATCCCGGCGTTGACCTGCTCCAGCTCACCCGCCGCCAGCCTGCACCGGGCGCACTCCTCCAAGTGCCGGCGCAAGCCCCGCTCCGCCCGCATCCGCAACCCGCCCCGGGCGTACGCCCCGAGCCGGTCCGCGTACCGCGCGCAGTCCCCGCCCGCGGTCAGCGACCGGCTCACGTGCGCTTGCAAGTACGCCTGCTTCAGCCCTTCACGGGCCCGGCTGGCCAGCACCGCCGTGGCGTTGGCGGTCAGCCCGAACAGCGGCGCCACCTCGCTCGGCGACTCCTCCTCCACCGTGGTGTGCCACAGCACCGCCTGCCACCGCTCGGGCAGCGAACGGAACGCCCGCATGGCGAGCGACTGCTCGGCCTCGTGCATGGCCCGGACGTCGGCGCCCAGCTCCAGCGTGGCGGCGTCCGACACGGCCGACGCGCGCACCGCGTCCGCCGCGAACACCGCGAAGTCCTCGACCAACTGCTCCCGCCGGGACGTGCTCGTCCACGAGGCGGCCACCCGCCGCACCGTCGTCAGCAGGTACGCCCGCACCGCCTGCCGGGGCCCCGCTCCGCCGCGCACCGCCTGGAGGGTCCGGGCGAACACCTCCGCCGTCAGGTCGTCCGCGGTGTGCGCGTCACGGCAGCACGTCCGGGCGTAGCGCCGCACCGCCTCCGCGTGCCGGCGGAACAACTCCTCGTACGCGGAGTCGTCACCGCCGCGCGTCCGGCGGACCAGCTCGGCGTCCGACGGGGGCCGCTCGACGGGCGGCGGCAGCACCGAACCGGCGCTCCCGGCCGACCGGTGCTCGCGCTGCGCGGGCACGGGCGCCTCGACGTCGTCCCGCGCGGGCGGCGCCGGGGCACCGCCGGGCCCGCCCTGACTCGGCACCTTGGGCGAGGCCCCCACCGCGGGCGTGGACGGCCCGGACGCCGACGGCAACAACCCGTCCGCCTCCGTGGCCCCGCCGCCGAACGGCTCGTCGCGACCGTCACCGCTCATCGCGGAAGCCCCCGTACCACTGCCTCAGACCCGGACAGGGGTCAGAGTGCCACAGGGAACCGGCCTCGCCGGGGGCAAGCGCCCGTCAACCACCCGTCCGTGGAAACGACCCGAACGCCGGAACCGGAGCTGCCCCGTTCGGGTGACCCGGCTCCCCGGGCCACCCCACGCCCCGCGCTCACGCCGGCCGGGAGCGGAGCCCTTCCAGCAGGATCTCCAGGAGCCGTGCCGACGCGGCGCTCTGCTGTGCCGCGTCCGGCAGCGAGGGCGCCGCCGTGGCGATGACCAGCAGCACGTCCGCCACCGTCACGTCACCGCGCAGCTCGCCCGCCTCCCGGGCCCGGTCGACCAGCTGGCCGACGACCTCCAGCAGCTCCGACGCACCCGCGTCGTCCAGCTCGGCCACCGGCACCGCACGCGGCGGGACCACCCGCAGCTCCGGCTGCCCACCGACCGCCGGGACGGCGGACCCCGCACGCTGCTGCGGCACCCGCGTCGTCTCCTCGGCCACGCCGACGGCCACCGGCGCCTCGCCCGGCTCGTCCACGCCCACGCGCAGCACGTGCGGCGGCAGCAGACGCCCCGCGCCCGAGGCGACGGACGTCCGCAGGAACCGGGAGAGCGCCGACCACGGCTCCTCCTCCTGCCCCAGGGCCGTACGCGCCTGCTCGGTGAGCCGGGCGGTCTCCTCCTCGGCTATCCGGCGCACCAGCACGTCCTTGCTCGGGAACCGCCGGTAGACCGTCCCGACCCCGACCCGCGCCCTGCGCGCCACGTCCTCCATCGGCGCCCCGTACCCGAGCTCGCCGAACACCTCCCGAGCCGCCCGCAGCACGTGCTCGAGGTTCCGCTGCGCGTCCACCCGCAGCGGCGCCGTACGACTCGACGGCCCGCCCGCTCCGACCCGGCCGCTCATCCCGCCGCCCAGCCCGTCCGCGGACGGGGACGTGGACGCCGATGCGACGGCGGTCGACCAACGCGAATCCTGAATATGCATGAATGTTCCCCCGGTAATGATGTGTCTCCCCCCGGAGACTCCCCCACCCTGACAACCGGGGACCGGTCCACACGCTCAGGTCATGCGCAGTGACCCGACTCCCCGACGACATACGAACATAGTTGAGTCGAGGTCAATTCAGAAGGGGCAGTTCCGACCGGTGCGCCCCCCGATCGGAGCAAGGACCGGAAGACTCCCGATTCTGCCCCCTCCCGCCACCCCTCTCCCGCCCCCTGACCTGCGGGCCTTTCGCCGTGCCCACCCTCCGCGCCACCCCGCGCCCCGCCCTGCCTCCGGTCACATGATGTGCCGGGCCTGTGGACAAACCCCGAAGCCCGTTGCGTCATGGGAGGGTGACCGAACCTGTGCGCATTCTCGTTGTCGGCGGTGGCTACGTCGGGATGTACACCGCGCTGCACCTCCAACGGCTGCTCAAGGCCGAGCTGAGAAGCGGCACGGCCCAGATCACGGTGGTCACACCGGACCCGTACATGACGTACCAGCCCTTCCTCCCCGAGGCGGCCGCCGGCAACATCTCGCCACGGCACGTCGTCGTCCCGCTGCGCCGGGTCCTCGACAAGTGCAGGATCGTCATCGGCGAGGCCAGGTCCGTCGACCACGCCAAGCGCACGGCGACCGTCACCACCCTCGCCACCGACGAGGAGGGCGCCGGGCCGGTCCAGCTCACCTACGACGAACTGGTCCTCGCGCCCGGATCCGTCTCCCGCACCCTCCCGGTCCCCGGCCTGGCCGAGTACGCCATCGGCTTCAAGACCGTCGAGGAGGCCATCGGACTGCGCAACCACGTCATCGAGCAGATGGACATCGCCTCCTCCACCCGCGACCCCGCCATCCGCGACGCCGCCCTCACCTTCGTTTTCGTCGGCGGCGGCTACGCCGGGGTCGAGGCGCTCGGCGAGCTGGAGGACATGGCCCGCTACACCGCGCGGTACTACCACAACATCAAGCCACAGGACCTGAAATGGGTCCTCGTCGAGGCGACCGGCCGCATCCTGCCCGAGGTCGGCGAGGACATGGGCAAGTACACCGTGCGCGAATTGCGCGCCCGCAACATCGACGTCCGCCTCGAAACCCGCCTGGAGTCGTGCGAGGACCGGGTCGCCGTCCTCAGCGACGGCAGCCGCTTCCCGACCCGTACCGTCGTGTGGACCGCCGGGGTCAAACCCGCACCCGTCCTCGCCCACACCGACCTGCCCCTGAACGAACGCGGCCGCCTCAAGTGCACCGCCCGCCTCGCCGTCGAGGGGGTCGAGCACGCCTGGTCGGCCGGCGACTCCGCCGCCGTCCCCGACATCACCGCCGACGAACCGGGGAGGGAGTGCGCGCCCAACGCCCAGCACGCCGTGCGCCAGACCAAGGTCCTCGCCGAGAACCTCGTCGCCACACTCCAGGGGCGGCCCCTCAAGGACTACGGCCACAAGTACGCCGGGTCCGTCGCCTCCCTCGGCCTCCACAAGGGCGTCGCCCACGTCTACGGACGCAAACTCAAGGGTTACCCCGCCTGGTTCATGCACCGGGCGTACCATCTCAGCCGCGTCCCCACCTTCAACCGCAAGGCGCGCGTGCTGGCCGAGTGGACCCTCGCCGGCCTGTTCAAGAGGGAGATCGTCTCCCTCGGATCCCTGGAGCATCCGCGGGCCGAGTTCGAACTCGCCGCGGGGCCGCCGCCACCCGAACCCGACGACGAGGCGTCGAAGGGCGGAACCGCCGACGGCGGAGCCAAGTCCGACTGAGGGGAGCGGCAACGGGCCGCTCCTGACGACAGGGCGCCACCGACGAGGCGGAGTGACGACAGACGCCCGCTGTCAGTGCGGTCGGTCACACTGGACGTGTGACCATAGGTGGGCTCACACCTGCACAGAGTGACTCAGCACGGCAACGACACCATGAGGCATACAGATCCGTGAACTTCACGCGTTGGAGCGCCCGGCTCCCCGGCACGCAGCGCCGTGCCGCCGCGCGCGGCACCGACCCCGGGGTCCCGCCGGCGCAGCGGGGCGACTCCGTACCCGCGGCGCGAGGTGAGTCCGACCAGCGGCTGGAGCCCGTGCCCGACGACGTCCCCGCCCTGGAGGACTTCTCCGTACGAGAGCTCCTCGGCCGCCTCCCCGGGCTCGTCGCCCTCACCTACGGCGCCGACCACCGCGTCGCGTACGTCAACGACGCCTACGCCGCCGCCTTCGGCCCCCGCCCGGCCGGCACGACGGTCGCCACCACCTGCCCGGAGCTCGCCGAGCTGGGCCTGCCGCCGCTGATGGACCAGGTGCTGCGCAGCGGCAGGCCCCGCACGGTCAAGTCCCGCCGCACCCGCGCGGGCGGCTCGTACACGGTGACCTGCCTGCCCGTCGGCCTGCGGGGGACGACCGGCTCCGGCGTCCTCGTCCACGCCGCGGACGTCACCGACCACGCCGAGGCGGCCGAGCGGCTGCGGGCCAGCGAGCGCCGCCACCGCGAGACCGCCGTCACCCTGCAAAGGTCACTGCTGCCCCAGGAATTGGAACAGCCCGACGACCTCCGCGTCGCCGCCACCTACCAGCCGGGCGGTACGGACGCGGCCGTCGGCGGCGACTGGTACGACGTGATCACCCTGGGCGCCGGCCGCACCGCGCTCGTCATCGGCGACGTGATGGGCCGCGGCGTCCGCGCGGCCGCCGTCATGGGCCAACTGCGCACCGCGGTCAGGGCCTACGCCCGCCTGGACCTGCCTCCCCACGAGGTGCTCCAGCTCCTGGACGGCCTCGCCGCCGAGATCGACGCCAGCCAGATCGCCACCTGCGTCTACGCCGTCCACGACCCCAACGAGGGCCGCCTCGTCTACGCCTCCGCCGGGCACCTCCCGATCCTCGTCCGGGACGAGGACGGCACCGTCCGCCGCGCCGAGGAACCGACCGGCCCCCCGCTCGGCACCGGCGGCTGGCTCCACACCTCCGGCACCATCGCCCTCCCGCCCGGCTCCACCGCCGTCCTCTACACGGACGGCCTGGTCGAGCGGCGCCGCGAGGACATCGACGAGGGCGTCGCATCCCTTGAGCGCGCCCTGTCCGGTGCCGACGGCACCCCCCAGGTCGTCTGCGACCGGCTGCTGCGGGCCCTCGGCGTCACCGCCGAGCACGACGACGACGTCGCCGTCCTGGTCTGCCAGCACCCGTCCCGGTCGGGCCCGGACGCCGAGCTGTTCCACAACGCCGCCCTCGACCTGCTCGGCGGCATCGAAGCGGCGCCACGCGCGCGTGCCTTCGCGTCCGGGGTCCTCTCCAGCTGGCGCTTCCCCGTCGAGCTGCGCGACCTGGGCGTGCTCGCCACCAGCGAGCTGGTGGCGAACTCCCTCCAGCACGGCACCCCGCCGATGCGCCTCAGACTCCGCCGCACCGACCGCCGCCTGATCATCGAGGTGACGGACGGCGACGACCACCTGCCGCGCCGCCGCCGCGCCGAAACGGAGGACGAGGCGGGCCGTGGCATCTCGATCATCGCCACGATCGCCTCGTCCTGGGGAAGCCGCCGGACCCCGGGCGGCGGCAAGGCGGTCTGGTGCGAGTTCGCCCTGCCGGGCTAGGTCAGGCGGCAGCCTCCACGGCCCTCTCCGGCGTGCGCTGCGCCACGACCCGCGACCCGGCCACCAGGTACGGGTGGTCCTGCGCCGGGGTGAGCCGCCTGCCGAGCCGCACCGCCAGCAGGGTGATGCCCAGCGAGAAGAGGACGAACGTCACGATGTACGGCCCGTGCAGCGCGGCCCCCATGGGCCCGCCCACGGCCGGCCCCACCGCCAGCGCGAGCTGCTTGACCAGCGCGAAGGCCGAGTTGTACTGCCCGACCATCGACTCCGGCGCCAGGTCGGCGACCAGCGGCGCCACGGTCGGCGACAGCATCGCCTCGCCCAGCCCGAACAGGCCGTACGTCACGATGAACGCGGCCGTCGCCATCGTCCGGCTGCCGTGCCCCAGCCCCGCGTACCCCGCGCACAGCCACGCCACGGTCCAGATCAGCCCGACCCAGGCGATCACCCGCGTCCGCCGGCGCCGCTCCACGAACCGCAGCACCAGGAACTGCGCGGCCACGATGACGGCCGTGTTCGCCGCCAGGGCCATGCCGAGCGCCGACGGCTCGATACCGGCGGCCTCGGTCCCGTACGCGGCCAGACCCGACTCGAACTGTCCGTAGCAGGCGAAGAACAACACGAAGCCCAGGACGCACAGCTGCACCATGGCCCGGTGCCCGAGCAGGGCCCGCAGCCCGCCGGCGGCCCTGCCCGCCGTAGGTGCCTGACCGATCGACGGCGTACGCGGCATGGACACGGTGGCGGCGATCCCGGCGAGGACCAGGAACATCGCGGCCTCGATCGAGAAGAGCAGCAGGAAGCTGCCGGGCCGGCTCTCGTCCACGAGCTGGCCGCCGATCAGGCCGCCGATGCCGAGGCCGAGGTTCTGGAGGAAGAACTGCATGGCGAACGCGCGGGTCCGGGTCGCGGTGGACGAGCACCAGACGATCATCGTCGCGAGCGCCGGCTGCATCACGGCCGTACCGGCCCCCAGCAGTGCCGCCGCGCCGACGACGGACGGGACGCTGCCCGCCAGCCCCATGCCCAGGGCCCCGACGGCGGCCAGCAGCGCGGCCCCCACCAGGACGGGCAGCGGGCCCCGGCGGTCGATGGCCCGCCCGGTGAAGGGGAGGACCACCAGAGCGGCCATGGCGAAGACCGCCAGCACGGCCCCCGCCGTACCGGCGCCCAGGTCCCGCACCTGAGCCACATACACATAGAGATACGGAACGGTGAACCCGAGCCCGAACGCGCTCAGCACGTTCCCCGCCTGGATCCGGCGCATCGCAGCGCCCATCGCCTTGGTCACACTCACCTACTTCGAAACCGGAGGACTCAGTCCTGAAGACTTCAACACTAAAGTTCGATGCTTAACTGTACACATCGAAGGACTTCAACGCCAACGAGTGCCATGGGATACTCCCCGCATGTCCGACACGCAGGAACCGAGCCTCGACGAGCAGATCGCCGCCTACCAGCGCGAATTCCGCGACCTCGACCCCCAGGTCGAGAAGGTGGTCTCGGCCCTCGGCCGGCTGAACCGCCGGATGAACGTCGCGTACGGCCGCCAGGTCGCCGAGCTCGGCATCAGCAACGCCGAGTGGGAGGTCCTCAAGCACCTCGTCCTCTCCGGCGCGCCCTACCGGCTCGGCCCCGGCGAGCTCGCCAAGCGCCTCGGCCTCACCCCCGCCGCCATGACCCACCGCATCGACCGCATGGCCGCCGAGGGCCTCGTCACCCGCGACCGGGACGAGAACAACCGGGTACGCGTGATCGTGGAACTGACCGACGAGGGCCGCACCAAGTGGCTGGAGGCCATGCGCATGGCCACCGCCTTCGAGGAGGACCTGCTCCAGGACCTCTCACCCGACGAGCGGGGCGCCCTGGGCGACATGCTGATCCGCCTGCTGCGCCGCGTGGAGCACGCCCAGCCGGACGCGGGCGGCCGGCTCACGGACCTGGACTAGCCGCCCTCGGGGCGGGGTTGACACACCCCTCCCGGATCCGTAAAGTTCTTCGGGTTGCCACGGAGCCGTAACGGTTCTGCGGCAGCCGATCCCGCCGCAGCAGCGGCAACCAAACTCAGCACGGACTCCCGACCGGGACGTATTTCGGCGTGCCGAAATACATTTCGAAGACTCGATTATGAGTCGCCCGGGAAATCCGCTAGGGTTTGAAACGTCGGAACGGCCCAACAGCCGGAAAGACAAACCCCGCTGACTGGGAATCAGGCCCGAAAGGATCTGATAGAGTCGGAACCGCCGGAAAGGGAAACGCGAAAGCGAAGAACGGCCCGGCAGCCCGCTCCAGCGGGTGGCGGAAACGGAAAACGGATCTGCTAGACTGGAAACACGAAAGACCGAAGGGAAGCGCCCGGAGGAAAGCCCGAGAGGGTGAGTACGAAGGAAGCGTCCGTTCCTTGAGAACTCAACAGCGTGCCAAAAATCAACGCC